>JAXLSG010000007.1:0-172317 GCA_046330715.1 Candidatus Nanopelagicales bacterium | reverse complement strand
GCTGCGGTAGGCGCCATGGCCCGCTGGATTCGTCACGCGTCGCAGTAGGGGACTTTGCGCCCACGTCCTGGCCGTGACGGACCCGTAGGTCCCCCAACATGATCATGTTTGGGGGACCTACCCGCGCGGGTTGCTCGGGTCAGGGGCGGGGGCCGGTGCCTCGCATGCCGGCGGGGACGCCGCCGGCGGACGGGGGACCGACGGCTCCGACGGGCTCGGGCTCGTCGTCGATGGCTCCGACGAACTGGGCCTGGTAGAGGTCGAAGTAGGCGCCCTGGCGGTCGAGCAGATCGTCGTGCGTGCCCTGCTCGACGATCCGGCCGTGCTCCATCACGAGGATGAGGTCGGCGTCGCGGATGGTCGAGAGGCGGTGGGCGATGACGAAGCTCGTGCGGTCCGAGCGCAGCGCGGTCATCGCCTTCTGGACCATGACCTCGGTGCGCGTGTCGACCGAGCTGGTCGCCTCGTCCAGGATCAGCAGCGAGGGCTGCGACAGGAACGCGCGCGCGATGGTGATGAGCTGGCGCTCGCCGGTCGAGAGGTTGCTGCCCTCGTCGTCGATGACGGTGTCGTAGCCGTCGGGGAGGGCGCGGACGAAGCGGTCGACGTAGGTCGCCTTCGCCGCCTCGATGATCTCCTCCTCGGTGGCACCGGGCCGCCCGTAGGCGATGTTGTCGCGGATCGTGCCGTTGAACAGCCAGGTGTCCTGCAGCACCATGCCGACCTCGTCGCGCAGGTCGTCGCGGCGCATCGCGGCGATGTCGGCGTGGTCGAGCGTGATGCGCCCGGAGTCGATCTCGTAGAACCGCATGATCAGGTTCACGAGCGTCGTCTTGCCGGCGCCCGTCGGCCCGACGATCGCGACCGACTGGCCGGGAGCGGCGACGAGCGACAGGTCGTCGATGAGGGGTACGTCGGGCTCGTACCGGAACGAGACGTCCTCGAACGCGACGCGGCCGTCGGGGTCCTCGACGGTGACCGGCTGCGCGGGGTCGGGCGACTGCTCGTCGGCGTCGAGGAACTCGAACACGCGCTCGGCCGACGCGACGCCGGACTGCAGCAGGTTCGACATCGAGGCGACCGTGGTGAGCGGCTGGGTGAACTGGCGCGAGTACTGGATGAACGCCTGCACGTCGCCGAGGGTCATCGACCCGCTGGCCACCTTGAGGCCGCCGATGACGGCGATGAAGACGTAGTTCAGGTTCCCGATGAACTGCACCGCCGGCATGATGATGCCCGACAGGAACTGCGCCCCGGCGCTCGCCGAGAACAGCTTCTCGTTGCGGTCGGCGAACAGCTCCTCGGCCTCCTGCTGGTGCCCGAAGACCTTCACCAGCGCGTGCCCGGTGTAGACCTCCTCGATGTGGGCGTTGAGGTGCCCGGTCTGGCTCCACTGCTCGATGAACTTGGGCTGCGACCGCTTGGCGATCACCGCGGTGACGAGCATCGAGAGCGGCACCGAGATCAGCGCCACCAGGGCCAGCTGCCAGGAGATCCACACCATCATCGTGAGGACGCCGACGAGCGTGAGCAGCGAGGAGAGCAGCTGGCTCAGCGTCTGCTGCATCGTCTGCTGGATGTTGTCGATGTCGTTGGTGACGCGGCTGAGCAGCTCGCCGCGCGGCACGGTGTCGAAGTACTTGAGCGGCAGCCGGTGCAGCTTGTCCTCGACGTCGGTGCGCAGGCGCAGCACCGTGCGCTGCACGACGCCGTTGAGGATGAACGCCTGGCCCCACATGGCGACCGACGCGATCACGTAGAGCACGAGGACGAAGAGCAGCACGCGGGCGAGCTGGTCGAACTGGATGCCCTGGCCGGGTACGACGTTCATGCCCTCGATCAGGTTGGCCTGGCCGTCGTCGCCCTTCGCGCGCAGCGCCGCGACGACCTGCTCCTTGGTGAGACCGGCCGGCAGCTGCTTGCCGATGACGCCCTCGAAGATGATGTTCGTGGCGTTGCCGAGGATCTTCGGGCCGATGACCGAGAACGCCACGCCAGCCACGGTGAGCAGCACGACGGCGACGACGCCGAGCCGCTCGGGGGAGAGCTGGCCGAGCAGGCGCTTGGCCGAGGGCCAGAAGTTGAGCGACTTCTCCGCCGGCATGCCGGCGGCGCCCATCATGTGGCCCGGGCCGCGCATCTGCGGGCGGTTGGGGTTGCGCGTCTGCTGGCTCATGCGACCGCCCCCGCCGGGAGCTGGCTCTCGACGATCTCGGCGTACGTCGGGCAGGTCTCGACCAGCTCGTCGTGCGTGCCGAGGCCGACGATGCGGCCCTCGTCGAGCACGAGGATCTGGTCGGCGTCGACGATCGTCGACACGCGCTGCGCGACGACCAGCACGGTCGACTCGCGGGTGATGGGTCTCAACGCGGCTCTCAGCCGGGCGTCGGTGCCGAGGTCCAGGGCGGAGAACGAGTCGTCGAACAGGTAGATGCTCGGGCGCCGGACGACGGCCCGCGCGATCGCGAGGCGCTGGCGCTGACCACCGGAGAAGTTCGTGCCGCCCTGGGCCACGGGTGCGTCGAGGCCCTCGGCGAGCGCCCGGACGAAGTCGTCGGCCTGCGCGATGCGCAGGGCCTCCCACAGCTCGTCGTCGGTGGCGTCCTCCTTGCCGTAGCGGAGGTTGCTCGCGACGGTCCCGCTGAACAGGTAGGCCTTCTGCGGCACGAGGCCGATGCGCGCGTGCAGCGCCTCGGGGGCGAGGTCGCGGACGTCGACGCCGTCGACGAGCACCGAGCCCTCCGTGGCGTCGAACAGGCGCGGTACCAGCGACAGCAGCGTGGTCTTGCCGGAGCCGGTGCTGCCGATGATCGCCGTGGTCCGCCCGGCGACCGCGGTGAAGGAGATGTCCTGCAGGACAGGGTCCTCGGCGCCGGGGTAGCGGAACGACGCGTGGCGCAGCTCGACGTGCCCCGTGACGGGTACGTCGGTGACGGGGTCGGCCGACGGCACCACGGTCGAGTCGGTCTCGAGCACCTCGGTGAGGCGCTCCGCGCACACCGCGGCGCGGGGGACGAGCACGAGCATGAACGTCGCCATCATGATCGACATGAGGATCTGCACGAGGTAGCTGAGGAACGCCGTCAGTGACCCGATCTGCATCTCGCCGGCGTCGATGCGCAGCGAGCCGAACCACAGCACCGCGACGCTCGAGACGTTCATGACGAGCATGACGGTCGGGAACATCAGCGCCATCAGGCGGCCGACGCGCAGCGCGGTGTCGGTGAGCTCCTCGTTGGCGACGCCGAAGCGCTCGCGCTCGACCGGCTCGCGCACGAACGCGCGCACCACGCGGATGCCGGTGATCTGCTCGCGGAGCACGAGGTTCACCGAGTCGATGCGCTTCTGCATGCGGCGGAACTGGGGGATCATCCGCGTCACGATCAGGCCGATCGCGACGACGAGGACGGTCACCGACAGTGCGATGAGCCACGCGAGGCCGACGTCCTGCTTGAGCGCCATCACGATGCCGCCCACGCACATGATCGGCGCCGACACCATGAGGGTGCAGGTGAGCAGGACGAGCATCTGCACCTGCTGCACGTCGTTCGTCGTACGCGTGATCAGCGAGGGCGCGCCGAAGTGGGTGACCTCGCGGGCGGAGAAGCTGCCGACCCGGTGGAACACCGCGGCACGGGTGTCGCGACCGAAGCCCATCGCGCTGCGGGCGCCGAACCACACCGCGGCGATCGTGCAGGCGACCTGCACGAACGTGATCGCGAGCATGACGCCGCCGACCTGCAGGATGTAGGTCGTGTCGCCCTTGGCCACGCCGTTGTCGATGATGTCGGCGTTCAGCGTGGGCAGGTAGAGCGCCGCTAGGGTGCCGAGGAACTGCAGGACGACGACCGCGATGAGCGCGGCCTTGTAGGGCTGGAGGTACCGGCGCAGGAGCGCGATCAGCACAGGGGCTCTCCTCGGGGCAGCAGCAGGACGGCGTCCATCATCCGCCCTCCGGACGCCGGCGTCGCCCCTGTTCCGCCCTCAGCGCACCGGCGGTCGGGTCAGGAATCGGAACCGGCGTCGCCCTGGGCGGCGATCTGCGCGTGCACCTCGGCCATGTCGACCTCGCGCACCGCCTGGATCAGCTGGTCGAGCTGCGCGGCCGGGAGCGCTCCGGGCTGCGCGTAGAGCAGGACGCCCTCGCGGAAGGCCATGAGGGTCGGGATCGACGTGATGTTCGCCGCGGCGGCGAGCGCCTGCTCGGCCTCGGTGTCGACCTTCGCGAACACGATGTCGGTGTTGGTCTGCGACGCGGCCTCGAAGACGGGGGCGAAGGCGCGGCACGGGCCGCACCACGAGGCCCAGAAGTCGACCAGCACGATGTCGTTGCCGGAGACGGTCTCGTCGAAGGCGGCGGCGGTGAGGTCGACGGTGGACATGGGACTCCTTCGATCGGACGCCGGGGCGGCGTCGCGCTCACCTGCACCAACAGGTCGTCCGGGGCACCGTATTCCTGGAGCGCGGTCGTAGGCTCGCCGGGTGACGCAGATCCCGACGCTCGGCGACGTCGTCGCCGTCGTGCACCGCCGCTACGACCCGGCGACCGCGGAGGACTGGGACGCCGTCGGCCTCGTCTGCGGCGACCCCGCAGCCCCGGTACGCCGGATCCTCGTGGCGCTCGACCCGGTCGCCCCGACCGTCGACGAGGCGCTCGGGCTCGGCGCCGACCTGCTGCTCACGCACCACCCGCTGCTGCTGCGCCCGGTCTCGTCGGTCGCAGCGACCACGCCGGCCGGCACGCTCGTGCACCGGCTCGTGTCGGGGGGCTGCGCCCTGCTCGCGGCCCACACCAACGCCGACGTCGCCCGCGAGGGCGTGAGCGACGACCTCGCGGCAGCGCTCGGGCTCACCGTCGTCGGTCCGCTGGTGCCCGGCGCCGACGGCACCACGGGCCTCGGGCGGATCGGCACGATCGAGCCGACCACCCTCGAGGCCTTCGCGGCCCACGTCGCGGCGTCGCTGCCGGCCACCGCGCACGGCGTACGCGTCCAGGGCGACGCCTCGCGCCGGGTCGCCCGGGTGGCGGTCATCGGCGGCTCGGGCGGCGACGCGCTGGGAGACGCTGCCGCGGCAGGCGTCGACGTCGTCGTCACCTCCGACCTCAAGCACCACGTAGCGCTCGACCACCTCGCTACGGGCGGTCCCGCGCTCGTCGACGTCGCGCACTTCGCCTCGGAGTGGCCGTGGGTGCCGGCGTACGCGTCGGTGCTGCACCGCGACCTGCTCGCCGCCGGGTACGACGTCGACGTGCAGTACTCCTCGCTGGTCACCGACCCCTGGACGTCGCGGGCCTGACCGGCACGTAGTCGCTGATGACGTCGCGGGTCTTCCCGCGGTCGTGCGGGATCGCGTCGACCACCTCGAGCCGCGCGTCGACGTCGAGGTCGCGGCGTATCTGCGCGACCAGCTGCTCGAGCCGGGGTACGGCGTCGGGTCCGTCCGGCACGACGAGGACCCGCAGCGAGGCGTCGGCCTGCTGGATCACGCGGAAGTGCCGCAGCGGCTCGTCGGCGTGCGCGAGGCGGGCGGTGAACCAGGACGAGTTCAGGGCCCGACCGTCGGGCAGGTGCACCATGTCGGAGATCCGGCCGTCGATGGGCGAGAGCAGCGGCAGCGTGACGCCGCACGAGCACTCCCGGTCGAGCAGCGCGGCGCGGTCGCCCAGGCGGTAGCGCACGAGCGGGAAAGCGCGGTTCGTGAGGTCGGTGACGACGACCTCGCCCGTCTCGCCCGGCGCCGCCGGGCGGCCGTCGGCGTCGAGGATCTCGATGAGCCGCTCGTCGGCGAACACGTGCAGGCCCTCGCGGGCGGCGCACTCGCCTGCGAGCCACGGGATCTCGCCGCAGCGATAGGTGTCGTGCAGCGGTGCGCGGAACGCGCGCTCGATCCGCTCGCGCGACGCGGGCTGCAGCGGACCCGCCGTGAAGGCCACCGCCTTCGGTGCCGGGAGCTCGATGCCGTGGTCGAGCAGGAAGTCGGCGACCTCCAGGACGGCCCCCGAGTAGCCCCAGAACAGCGCGGGCGGGTGCGCGCGCCAGCGGTCGGCGAACGTGCGGATCGACTCGGGGCTCATGAGCGAGGCGTCGAGGTGCAGCCGTCGCGCGGGCAGGTGCACGAGGTCGCGCACGGCCTGCGACCGCTCGCTGCGCAGCGCCCGCCACGCGATCGCGTGGTCGTCCTCGGGTCCCACGCCCCACCACGAGTACAGCCGCCACGCCAGCGTCTTCACCGGCAGCCGCGTGTCGTAGAGGACGCGGGCAGGCTCGCCCGTGCTGCCACCCGTGGTCGCGATCCGACCGTGCTCCGCCTCGGTGGAGCGGAACCGGTCGAACGTCTCGCGCACGTCGTCCTTCTCGACCATCGGCAGCCGCGCGAACGCAGCGGGGTCCTCCAGCGCGTCGAGGTCGAGGCCGGCGTAGCGGTCGGCGTACCAGGGGGTGGTCGCGGCCGCGTGCCGGGCGATCGCTGCGGCACGGCCGGCCACGAGCGCGTCGAGCGAGGCGCGGGGGAGCCGCGCCTGCTGCTGCAACCGGTCGAGGTGGGCGAGCGCTCCCGGCTCGGACAACCGCGTCTTGGCGCGGAACAGCGCCTGGCGCACGGTCACCTCCCTCGCTGACGCCCCCCGCGCCGAGGGTAGGGGCGTGACGGTCGCCCGTCGCGTGCTCGGCGCGGCGGGTTACGGTGTGTCCCGCACGACCACTCGAGAACACAGAGGAGTCCGGTGAACGCCGAGCCCGCCGTCCAGCTGCGTCTGCTCGACCTGCAGGCGCTCGACTCCCGCCTCGACCAGATCGAGCACAAGCGCCGCACGCTGCCCGCGCTCGCGACCATCTCCGAGCTCGACACCCGGCTCGCGGCGCTGCGCGACCGGATCGTCGCGGCCGAGACCGAGGTGACCGACCTCGAGCGCACCCTCACCAAGGCCGAGGCCGACGTCGAGCAGGTGCGCGCCCGCTCCGCGAAGGACCAGGAGCTCCTCGACTCGGGCCGCATCACGTCGGCGAAGGAGCTCGAGAGCCTGCAGCAGGAGATCGCCTCGCTCGCGCGGCGCCAGGGCGACCTCGAGGAGGCCGAGCTCGAGGTGATGGAGCGGCTCGAGGACGCCCGCTCCGCGCTCGGCACGCTGACCGCCGAGCGCGACGAGCTCACCGCCGCGCGCGACGCCGCCGTGGCCGAGCGCGACACCGCGTGGGGCGAGGCCGACCGCGACAAGGAGTGGGTCGGCTCGGAGCGCTCGAAGGTGCTGCCCGACATCCCCGCCGACCTGCTCAAGCTCTACGACAAGCTGCGCGAGGACCACAACGGCGTCGGTGCGGCCGCGCTGCACCAGCGCCGCTGCGAGGGCTGCCGGATGGAGCTCACGCCCACCGACATCGGGCGCATCCGCGACGCCGCCCCCGACGCCGTCCTGCGCTGCGAGGAGTGCCGCCGCATCCTCGTCCGGACCCCCGAGTCGGGTCTGTGAACCGACTCCTGGTCGTCGAGGCCGACGGCGGGTCGCGCGGGAACCCCGGTCCGGCGGCGTACGGCGCTGTCGTCAAGGAGGGCGCGACCGGCGAGGTGCTCGTCGAGCTCGCGGGGCACCTCGGCGTCACCACGAACAACGTCGCGGAGTACACCGGTCTGCTCGAGGGTCTGCGCGCCGCGCACGAGATCGATCCCGAGGCGCAGATCGAGGCGCGCCTGGACTCCAAGCTCGTCGTCGAGCAGATGAGCGGGCGCTGGGCGATCAAGAACGACACGCTGCGCGCGCTCGCCCTGCAGGCGCGCGACGCCGTGCCGCGCGAGCAGGTCAGCTTCACGTGGGTGCCGCGCGAGAAGAACAAGCTCGCCGACGCGCTGGCCAACGAGTCGATGGACGCCGTGCAGCGCGGTCGCGACGGCACGGTGCGTCGTACCCGCACCGACGCCTACGAGACCGAGACCGAGGCCGAGCCGGTGCCCGCCGGCGCGAAACCGCGGCCCGCGATCGTGGGCTGGGGCCCCGACATCGGCCCGCCGACCGTGACCGTGCTCGTGCGCCACGGCGTCACGCAGCACTCGCTCGAGCGCCGGTTCTCCGGGTCGGGCGGCGACGCCGACCCGCCGCTCGTCGAGCAGGGCGAGGCGCAGGCGCGTGCCGCCGCCGACGAGCTCGCGCGCCGAGGCGGCGCCGACGTGCTGGTGTGCTCGCCGATGCTGCGCACCCGCCAGACCGCCGCGATCATCGGCGAGCGGCTCGAGCTCGAGCCCGAGGTCGTCACCGGTCTCGAGGAGGCGCGGTTCGGCGAGTGGGACGGCTTCACCTTCGCCGAGGTCATGACCCGCTGGCCCGACGAGATGGCCGCGTGGCTCGCCTCTCCCGACGTCGCGCCGCCGGGCGGCGAGTCGCTGCACCAGGTCTCGGCACGGGTCGGGGCCGCCCTCGAGACGGTGCTCGCGCGCCACGGCGGCCGCCGCATCCTGCTCGTCGCGCACGTCGGCACGATCCGCGCGCTCACGGCTCGCGCGCTCGACACCCCGGCGTCGTCGATGAACCGGATGGAGCTCGCGCCCGCGTCGATCACCACCCTGACGTGGTACGCCGACGGGAACGCGTCGATGCGCTCGTTCGCCGAGTCGGCGCACGTCGACGGCCTCGGGACCACCTGGACGCCGTGACCGCGTCGACGTCGTGGCGCGACCGGGCCGTCGAGACCTGGCACGCGCTCGATCGCGCCGGCATCGCCTCGACCCGCTCCGGTCCGGTCGTGCGCGAGAAGGGCCGGCGCAGGCGTGAGCCGCTGTGGCCGTTCAGCCAGGTGCTGCACGCGACCGTCGCCGTGTCGGCGTACGACGACGTCGCCCGCGAGCGGCTCGCGGGGCTGTGGCGTGCCCTCGAGGACTACCGCCGCGGTGACGGCTACGCGGAGCGGCCCCGCCTGCGGACCCGCTACTACGACGACGACGCCTGGATCGCGCTCGCCGCTCTGGCCGACGGGTCGCCGCAGCGGATCGACGTCGCCGCGCGCGTGCTGCGGTTCCTGCGCACGGGAGTCCGCGACGACGGCGGCGTGCTGTGGGTCGAGGGTGGCTCGACGTACAACGCCTGCTCGACCGGTGGCGCGGGACTCGTGGCGGCACGGCTTCCCGACGAGCCGGGCTCGCGAGAGGTCGCCGAGGGTGCGGTCGAGTTCCTGCTGCGGCTGCGCGACGACGACGGCCTGGTCGCCGACCACGTGCGCGCCGACGGCTCGGTCGACCCGCGCGTGTTCACCTACAACCAGGGCCTGCTCGTCGGTCTGCTGCACGAGCTCGGACGCACGAGCGAGGCGCTCGACCACGCGCGCCGCACGGCGGCCGCCTTCGATGCGCGACGGCTGTGGGAGCACGCCGCCGTCTTCGACGCGGTTCTCGTGCGCGAGCTCGTGCCCGTCCTGCGCGCCCACCCCGACGCAGTGCTCTCGTCGTACGTCGAGGACTACCTCGACCGCGCCTGGCGCGAGGCGCGCGACCCTGCCGACGGCCTCGTCGTCGCCGGCGGCATCGGCCGCTACGACTCCGGCCGCCTGCTCGACCACGCGGGTCTCGTCACCGCGATGGCCGCCCTCGCCGAACCGGGGCGAGCGGCCCGCGGGTGAATCCGCCCGTCGCAGCAGGCTCGTCGTACGCGGCGTGGAGCACGATGGGTGCGTGAGGCCCTGGCTCCGCACGGTCGTGGTGGTCGCCGCGTTCGTCGTGGCCGTGCCGTCGACGGCGTACGCCGCCGCTCCGCCCCTCGTCCTGCCGCCGGTCGACGCGGGCGTCGACTACCAGCTCGGCGGCGCGTACGCCCCGGCGGCAGGCGTCACCGTCGTCACGCGCGACCGCAGCACGCATCCCGCGCCGGGCGTCTACGGGATCTGCTACGTCAACGCCTTCCAGACCCAGGGCGACGCCGCGACGTGGTGGCTCACGAAGCACCCGACGCTCGTGCTGCGCGACGCGCGCGGACGACCCGTGCGCGACGCGGGCTGGCCCGACGAGATGCTGCTCGACACGTCGACGCCGACGAAGCGCGCCGCGCTCGCCACCCTCGAGGGCCTGTGGCTCACGACCTGCGCGCGCTACGGCTACCGGGCGGTGGAGCTCGACAACCTCGACTCGTGGACGCGTTCGGGCGGGCGGCTCTCGATGCGCGCGAACGCCTACCTCGCCGCCGCGCTCGTCCGTCGGGCGCACGCGCTCGGCCTCGCGGTGGCGCAGAAGAACGACACCGACATGCTGGCGCTGCGCGCGCTCACGAGGTTCGACTTCGCCGTGGTCGAGGAGTGCCAGGTCTACGCCGAGTGCGACCAGTACCTGAGCGTCTACGGCCGTCATGTCATCGAGATCGAGCACTCCGACAACGGGGGAGCGGCCGGCTTCCGCGCCGCCTGCGCCGCACGTGGCTCGCTCATCAGCATCGTCTACCGCGACCGGCAGCTCGTGCCGCGCGGCTCTCCGGGCCACGTCGAGGCGCGCTGCTGACCGGCCCGTCGGTCAGAGGTCGGTGACGACGACGTCGAGACGGCGTACGGCGCCGGCCTTCGGCTTCTCGCCGAGCTCGACGACCACGCCCATCGACGCGGACGCGTCGGCGAGGTCGTCGGCGTCGCGCGGGTCGGCACCGGTCGTGAGCCAGTGCCGCAGCAGGCGTCCCTTGGTGGCCTTGTTGAAGTGCGACACGACGGCGCGCGAGCCGTCGGGCAGCTGCTGCAGCACCCGCACCGCGACGGTGCGCGAGGCGACGTCACCGGTCGGCTTCCACATCGCGGCGTACACGCCCGACCGCAGGTCGACGACGATCCCGCGGCCGGCGGCCTCGGGCAGCGCGGTCGCGAGCGGGTCGCGCCACAGCGACGAGACGGTGCCGAGCTCCGGCAGCACGACGTCGCCCGAGAGCCGGTACGCCGGGATCCGGTCGCCGAGGCGCAGCGCACCGAACAGCGCGCTCGCGACCACGACGCTGCGCTGCGCACGGCGCTTGGCGGCGGCGTCGAGGGTCGCGAGGTCGAGCGCGTCGTAGAGGACGCCGGTGTAGACGGACCCGGCTGCGGCGGTCGGTGCCGTCTCGAGCACGGCGTCGCGCGCGACCTCGTCGGTCTGGCGCGGCGAGAGCTTGAGCACCTCCAGGGCGCGCTGCGTGTCCTTCGCGGCGAGCGACACGAGCGCGTCGAGCACCTCCTCGCGCGTCGCGGTCAGCCCCGGGAACGAGAGCGACTCGAGGTCGAGGGGCTTGCCGCGACGGGGCGCGGTCTTGCCCTCCGACGGCGGCAGCAGCACGAGCACGCGACGCATCCTGTCGGACGCCGTCGTGCACCGCGCGCCGGGGTGGCGCGTCGAGGCTCGGCGTCGTATCCGGCTGCCGCGCCGCCGACGCGCACGTAGGTTGGCCCGGTGACCCGCCGCCGGCTGCGCGCCATGACCCGTCAGGGCGACGCGCTGCGTGCCGGCTTCCAGGCCGTGCGCGACGAGCAGGGGGTGCCGGCGGCGTTCCCGCCCGACGTCCTCGCCGACGCCGCCGCGGTGGCCGTCGACCCGCACCCCGCGCTGGGGTCCAAGCGGCGGCGAGACCTCACCGACGTCCCGTTCGTGACGATCGATCCCGCGGGCGCGACCGACCTCGACCAGGCGGTGCACCTCGAGCGGCAGGGCACGGGCTACCGCGTGCAGTACGCCATCGCCGACGTCGCCGCGTTCGTGCGCCCGGGAAGCGCGCTCGACGAGGAGACGCACCGTCGCGGCGTCACGCTCTACAGCCCCGACCTGCGCACCCCGCTGCACCCTCCGGTCCTGTCGGAGGACGCCGCGAGCCTGCTGCCCGGCGTCGACCGTCCCGCGGTCGTGTGGCGCATCGACCTCGACTCGACCGGCCTCCCGGTCGAGGTCGACGTCGAGCGCGCGCTGGTCCGCAGCCGCGCCCAGCTGTCGTACGCCGAGGTGCAGCACGCCCTCGACGACGGCACCGCCGACGAGGCGCTCGTGCTCCTGCGCGAGGTCGGGCTGCGACGCACCGAGCTCGAGATCGCGCGCGGCGGCATCGACGTGCGCGTGCCCGACCAGGAGATCCTCGACGACGGTCCCGGCTACCGCCTCGCGCTGCGCGCACCGCTGCCCGTCGAGTCGTGGAACGCCCACATCTCGCTGCTCACCGGGATGTGCGCGGCACGGATGATGCTCGACGCCGGAGTGGGCATCGTCCGCACCATGCCGCCGCCCGCGGCCGAGGACTACGAGCGGCTGCGGCGTACCGCCGCCGGCCTCGAGATCGACTGGCCGCGCGACATGTCCTACGCCGAGCTCGTGCGCGACCTCGACCCGCGCACGCCGGCGCACGCCGCGTTCCTCAACCTCGTCACCGTGCTGCTGCGCTCCGCCGGCTACACGCAGGTGCTCGCACCGGTCGGCGACGACGAGCCCGACGTGCTGCGGCACGCGGCCGTGGCCGCGGCGTACGCGCACGTGACCGCGCCGCTGCGCCGGCTCGTCGACCGCTACGGCACCGAGTGCTGCCTGTCGATCGCCGCCGGCGACCCTGTGCCCGACTGGGTGCTCGAGACGCTGCCGCGCCTGCCCGACGAGATGCGCTCCGCCGACCAGCGCGCCCGCGCCCTCGACCGCGCGTGCGTCGACCTCATGGAGGCCGTGATCCTCGAGCAGCACGTGGGGGAGGAGTACGTCGGCGTCGTGGTCGACGAGCGCCGCGACTACGACGCCGTGCAGCTGCACTGGCCCGCCGTGCGCGCCCACGCCGTGCCCGGCGGTCTCGGCCTCGGCAAGCGCGTCACCGTGCGCCTCGTCGAGGCGGATCCGTCCAAGCGCCGCGTGCAGTTCGCCCCGGCCTGACGCGCGGCGCTACCCTTCGTCACGCAGACGAGTCGGTCGGGCGGCCGCGGTGGCTCCCTCGGGAGCGCTGAGGAAAGTCCGGACTCCGAAGGGCAGGGTGGTGGCTAACAGCCACCCGGGGTGACCCGCGGGACAGTGCCACAGAGAACAGACCGCCACCGGAGACGGTGGTAAGGGTGAAACGGTGGTGTAAGAGACCACCAGCGCGGCGGGTGACCGTCGCGGCTCGGCAAACCCCACCCGGAGCAAGGTCGAGAGGGAGGCTCCGGCCTCCTGCGCAGGCGTTCGAGGACGGCCCGTCCGAGCCTGCGGGTGGACCGCACCGAGGTCGCTGGTGACAGCGGCCCCAGATGGATGGTCGCCCCCCGGTCTCACGACCGGGGACAGAATCCGGCTTACAGACCGGCTCGTCTGCCCCTTCGCCCCGACCGATTCCCTTGCGCTGCGTGGCGGTCCCGGTGCGGAGCGCAGCATCCTGGGCCGAACGGTGCAGCGTCGCTCTCGGTCACCTGTCTAACTCGGAACTGGCCTGTCCGGGTGATCATCGTCACCGCTAGCATCGGCGGTGCAGCGGTCCTGGCGCCACGAACGCCGGGACGGCCTTCCCCGGCACCCCGTGGCCCACCTGCGTCAGGACCAGCATGCAGCTCGATAGGAACGACTCGGCTCCTCGTCACACCCGTCGCCGGGGCGGTGCGCACGCGCGCCGCGAGCCCGCGTACGCGACGCGTCGTACCGCGATCACCGTCGCCGGCGTCATGACCGTGTTCGGCGCCGGTCTCGCCGCCGCGCCGCTGCTGGCTGTGGCCGACGCGAGCAACGGCGTCTCGCTCTCGCTCGTCACCGGCTCGCCGCTGGACTCCTCGCCGGTCGACTCCTCGCCCGTCGACTCCTCGCCGGCCGACTCCTCGCCGGCCACGGGCACGTCCACCGAGACCGGGGGGACCCAGACGTCGACGGGCGGTTCGCAGACCTCCACCGGCGGGACCCAGACGTCGACGGGCACGCAGACCTCGACGGGTGGCACCCAGACCTCGACCGGCGGCACGCAGACCTCGACGGGCGGCACCCAGACCTCGACCGGCGGCACGCAGACCTCGACGGGCGGCACGCAGACGGCGACCGGCGGCACCCCGACGAACACCGACGCGTCGCCCAGCGACTCGAGCGGCTCGCCGAGCGACTCGAGCGGCTCGCCGAGCACCTCGAGCGGCACGCCCACCAACACCGGCGGTACGCCGACCACCACGAGCGGGTCGCCGAGCACGAGCAGCGGCTCGCCGAGCACGAGCTCGGGCTCGCCCAGCACCAGCTCCGGCTCCCCGAGCACCAGCAGCGGCACCCCGAGCGGCGGCACGGCCACGTCGACCACGACGCGCCCCGCCACCAGCACCTCCTCGAAGACGACCGAGCCCGCCACCGTGACGGTCACGCCGTCGAACCTGCCCAAGACCGGCGGGAGCTCGCCCGCCGGCCTGCTGCTCGCGGGCGCCGGCCTGGTCGGCCTCGGCACCATCGTCATCGTCGGCACCCGTCGGCGCGGCACGCACGCCTGAGCCGCCTGCCCCAGACGCACGAGGGCCCGCCACCGGCTCGGTGGCGGGCCCTCGTCGTAGGTCAGGCCGACTCGGCGGAGCACTCGGGCGTCTGCAGGTGCCGCGCCACGATCGCGCACGCGGTGCCGAGCGCGGTGAACTGCTCGTCGGTGAGCAGGTCGACGAGGTGCTCGCGCACACCCTCGACGTGGCTCGGGGCTGCCGCGACCAGGCGCGTCCAGCCCTCCTCGGTGAGCACGGCGTTGGCGCCGCGGCGGTCGTCCTCGCAGGGCTCGCGCACCACGAGGCCGGCCTTCTCCATCCGGTCGATCTGGTGCGACAGCCTGCTGCGGCTGGCAAGGGTCGACTCCGCGAGCTGGCTCATCCGCAGCCGACGTCCCTCGGCCTCGGAGAGGCGCACGAGGATCTCGTAGTCGGCGAGGGAGAGGCCGTGCTCGACCTGGAGCTCGCGCGAGAGCCGGTCCGACAGCAGCGTCGTGGCGGCGAGGTAGGACCGCCAGTGCTTCTGCTGCTCCGCGGTGAGCCAGTGCGTCATGGCGCGAGGGTAGACCCCGCGCACGTGAGGTTGAAACCCGTACGACGTCTCCGCGCGCGACCGTCCGGTCAGCCGTGCGCGCTGCTCAGTTGTCCATGTCCCACAGGCGCACGCCGCCGGTGATGCCGGCGGTGTTGGGGACGATCACGGCCTTGCGGCTCAGGTCGTCGAGCTGCAGGTGCTTGGCGTTGCCTCCGCCGACGTACACGGTGTCGTAGAAGAGGAACCGGTCGTAGGCGAGCAGGGCCTTGGCCACGCGGCGGCGCCACCGCTCGTTGCCGACCTCCTTGCGCACGACGTTGCCCAGCTGCTCCTCGAAGGTCTGGCCCTTGCGGAACGGCGCGTGGCCGGCGTCGATGTGCGGGATGAGCCGGCCGTCGAGGAAGAGCGCGGTGCCGACACCCGTGCCCAGCGTCATCACGAACTCGTAGCCGACGCCGGTGACGACGCCGCAGCCCTGCACGTCGGCGTCGTTGGCGACCTTCACGGGTACGGCGAAGGCCTGCGACAGCGCGTCGGCGAGGTCGAAGCCGCGCCAGAGCTTCTCGAGCTTGGGGTCGCTGTCGCCGTCGTAGGTCTCGCGGGACAGCGACGGGATGTTGCGGACCCGGCCGTTGCGCACGAGGCCGGGGAAGCCGACCGACACCCGGTGCCAGTCGCCGAGACCCTTCGTGAGGTCGACGAGCGAGGAGACGAGCTTCTCGGGCGGGCACGGGTAGGGCGTGTCGACGCGGACCCGCTCGGTGAGCATCTGGCCCTCGGTGTCGAGGATCGCGCCCTTGAGCCCGCTGCCGCCGACGTCGATCGCGAGCGTGCGGACGTCCGTGGGCCACCGGTGAGTCGTCATGCGACGAGGCTAGCGACCCGCGGTCGTCGACGTCAGGGCAGCGTGAGGATGTCGGCGCCCGTCTCGGTGACCACGAGGGTGTGCTCGAACTGCGCGGACCGCTTGCGGTCGGCCGTGACGACGGTCCACCCGTCGTCCCACATGTCCCAGGAGTACGTGCCGAGGGTGAGCATCGGCTCGATCGTGAACGTCATGCCGGGCTCGAGGATCGTCGTCGACGAGGGGTCGTCGTAGTGCGGGACGACGAGGCCGGAGTGGAACGACGTGCTGATGCCGTGCCCGGTGAAGTCGCGCACGACGCCGTACCCGAACCGTCGCGCGTAGGACTCGATGACGCGGCCGACGACGTTGAGCTGGCGACCGGGCGCCACCGCGTTGATGCCGCGCATCATCGCCTCGTGCGTGCGCTCGACGAGCAGCCGCGACTCCTCGTCGACCTCGCCGACGAGGAAGGTCGCGTTGGTGTCGCCGTGGACGCCGTCGAGGTACGCCGTGATGTCGATGTTGCAGATGTCGCCCTCGCGCAGCACCGTCGAGTCGGGAATGCCGTGGCAGATGACCTCGTTGAGCGACGTGCACAGCGACTTGGTGAACGCCGGACCGCGGCCGCCACCGGGGTAGCCGAGCGTCGAGGGGTAGGCGCCGTGGTCGCAGAGGAACTCGTGACCGATGCGGTCGAGCTCGTCGGTCGTCACGCCCGGCTCGATGGCGCGACCGACCTCCTGCAGCGCCTGGGCCGCGAGCCGGCCGGCGACACGCATGCGCTCGATCGTCTCGGGGGTCTGCACGTCGCCCGCGGTGTGCCGCGCCGCGCGCGGCTTGCCGACGTACTCGGGGCGCGCGATGTGCGAGGGCACTGCGCGCATCGGGCTCACGACACCGGGCTGCAACGACATGTGTGCGAGTCTACGAGCAGGCGGCAGGTGCGGCACTCGGCCGACTGCCCGGTGGAGGAGGAGCACTCATGAGCGACGGCGACTGGTGGTTCAACCTGCGCACCCAGCAGGTCGAGCAGGGTCTCGGCGACCCCAACTCCGAGCGGCTCGGCCCGTACGCCTCGCGCGAGGAGGCCGAGGGCGCGCTCGGCCGCATGCACGCGCGCACCGAGGCGTTCGACGCCGAGGACGACGACTGACACGACGTCCCACGAACGACGAGAGCCCGGCACCTCGCGGTGCCGGGCTCTCGTGCGATCTGACGAAGGTCAGGCCTTCTTCGCCGCGCGACGCGCGGGGGCCTTCTTCGCCGGCGCCTTGCGGGCCGGAGCCTTCTTGGCAGCAGCCTTGCGGGCCGGAGCCTTCTTGGCAGCAGCCTTCTTGGCCGGAGCCTTCTTCGCCGGCGCCTTCTTGGCGGCGGCCTTGCGGGCCGGAGCCTTCTTGGCAGCAGCCTTCTTGGCCGGGGCCTTCTTCGCCGCAGCCTTCTTCGCCGGGGCCTTCTTGGCAGCAGCCTTCTTGGCCGGGGCCTTCTTCGCCGCAGCCTTGCGGGCCGGAGCCTTCTTCGCCGCCGCCTTCTTGGCGGGGGCCTTCTTCGCCGCAGCCTTCTTGGCCGGGGCCTTCTTCGCCGCAGCCTTCTTGGCCGGGGCCTTCTTCGCAGGCGCCTTCTTAGCGACCGCCACGGTGCCTCCCTGAGTCGTCCTCCGGCCTTGATGCCGGAAGCCTTCTATCGAACTGTGACAGAGCGCGGCAGAAAGTTGTCGGACGTTCGCGTCGTACGACGTCTTCGTGTCGCGCTCGTGGTATCGCAGTCACGCAGGAGCAATGGTGTCAGATGTCGTGCGTATCAGTCGAGTCCGCGCGTTCGCGTCGAACCTCTGCGACGTGCGGCGACGTGCGAACGTCGTAGCCCCACAACGACGGCAGCGCAGCGGCGAGCGCGAGAACGCCTGCGGCGCACAGGATTCCGCCGGTGGTGATGGAGAACGCAAGACCTCGAGCCTGTGCAACGAGGCTGACGCGCGCACTGCCGAGCTGCGGACCGATGGAGTACGACAACAGCTCCACACCGGCCATGCGACCGCGCAACGACGTCGGGATCGACGAGTTCCACACGAGCATGCGGAACAGCCCGCTCACCATGTCGGAGGCGCCGGCGAGGGCCAGGAACACGAGTGCGACAGCGAGGTTCGGCGCCATGCCGAACGCTGCGATCGCGAGCCCGTACAACGTCGCGGCGACCACGATCGCCCTGCCGTGACGATGGATGCGCGACGTCCATCCGCTCGTGAGCGACGCGACGGTGGAGCCGACCGCCTCGGCTGCGTAGAGCAGCCCGAGCGCCCAGGGCGCGTCGTACCGCTCGGCCACGAAGGGGAAGACGGCCGAGGGGAACGCGAGCAGCATCGCGAGGGTGTCGATCGCGTAGGTGCCGAGCAGGTCCTTGCGGCTCCACGCGTAGGACAACGACTCGCCGATCGCCGAGAGGCCCGGCGTCCCCTCGTCCTTCACGCGTCCGCGCGACCGCAGCCCGAGCAGCAGCACCACCGAGATCACGAACGACGTGACGTCGATGGCGTACGCCGTCGCCACGCCGAACGTGCCGGCGACGAGGCCGGCGATCGACGTGCCGAGGATGAAGCCGACGCTCCACCGCAGCGACATCAGCGCTGCGGCTCCCGCGAGCTGCGCCTCCGCGACGGTCTGCGGCACGAGCGCCTCGAGCGACGGCCGCTGCAGGGCGTCGCACGTCGCCGCACCCGCGCCGACGACGTAGAGCACCCACAGCTGCGGGCTCGGCGAGAGCGCGTTGACGAGCAGCGCCACCGAGCACAGCAGCGAACCCACCTCGGCGCCGAGGATCATCAGCCGCCGGTCCATGTGGTCGGCGAGCGCGCCGCCCCAGAGGCCGAACACCACGACGGGCAGCAGCTCGACGAGCGACAGCAGGCCGACGGCGACGAACGACCCGGTGATCTGCTGCGCCTGCAGCGGCACCGCGACCATCGTGAACATCGAGCCGAGGAACGTGACGACGCCTGCGCCGAACAGCAGCCGGAAGTCGCGCGAGGTGCGCAGCGGGGAGACGTCGATGCGCCAGGAGCTCACGAGGCGCCAGTGTGCTGCTGGTGCGTGCGGGACGTCATCACGGTTTCGCGGGGCGGCGCGTCGTGCCGCACGCTCACCAGTCGTGCGACGCCGACTGCCCCTGGATGCTGTCGAGCGCCTTCGCGAGTCGGTCGCGCAGGCCGCGCTTCTCGACGCGCGCGGCCGAGCGCGGGGTCCAGAGCGTGGTGGGGTCGCCCGCGGCCGCGGACACGAGGTGCTGCACCGTGTCGAACGAGACGTCGGGCATCGAGAGGTCGACGTCGGTGATGCCGGCGATGTCGAGCGGTACCGCGAGGCCTGAGGGCTCGCCCGGTGCCGCGAGGCCGCGCTGCGGCACCACGATCTCGTCGTGCGCGAGGTCGGCGAGGTCGGAGTCGCCCGCGTCGATGGCAAGGAGCGTCGCGCCGGAGCGCCGGGCGTCGGCGAGCCGCTCGAGCAGCTGCTCGGTGGGGTCGTCGGGCGCGACGACGAAGAGCGTCTCGCCGCGCCGCGCGTCCTCGAGCCGCTCGAGCCCGACCGCGAGGTGCGCGGGAGCGCCGGGCGGCGGCGCCCAGCGCACGAGGGTGGGGGACAGGGTCGGGATCCCGGCGTACCGCGACTCGTCGTCGAGGTGCGCGGCGAGGTGCCACGGCTCCTGGGTCGGCGTACCGACGAGGAGCAGGCCCTCGCCGTTGTCGGTGGACCGGCGCAGCGAGCGCGCGAAGCCGCGGGTGCGGTCGACCCATCCGGTGCTCGAGAGCACCTCG
Organism: Candidatus Nanopelagicales bacterium; assembly: GCA_046330715.1. Taxonomy (GTDB): domain Bacteria; phylum Actinomycetota; class Actinomycetes; order S36-B12; family CAIYMF01; genus Longivirga. Next base: position 152,764 of record JAXLSG010000007.1, on the reverse strand, counting down.
CGGAGCAGGTTCACGCGTGACGGGTCCACGGCCCCCATCGTGCCCCACGCCGCGCGCTGCTGGTTGGATGCGGTCATGAGCGACAACGGCGCGCCGCAGGGCGCTGTACCCCGTTCGGCGTACGACCTGCCCGACGTGTCGGGCCTCGTGGTGGGCGTCCTCGGCGGCACGGGCGAGCAGGGGCGCGGGCTCGCGCACCGCCTCTCGGTCGCCGGTCAGCAGGTGATCGTGGGGTCGCGCTCGGCCGAGCGCGCCGAGGCCGCGGCCGCCGAGCTCGGGCACGGCGTGCAGGGCCTCGACAACGCCGGCTGCGCCGCGCGGTCCGACCTCGTCATCGTCGCCGTGCCGTGGGACGGCCACCGCGACCTGCTCGTGTCGCTGGCTGCCGACCTCGAGGGCAAGGTCGTCGTCGACTGCGTCAACCCGCTCGGCTTCGACAAGCAGGGCGCGTTCGCGCTCGACGTCGCGGAGGGCTCGGCCGTGCAGCAGGCGGCGGCGGTGCTCCCGGGCTCGCGCGTCGTGGGCGCCTTCCACCACGTGTCGGCGGTGCTGCTGCTCGACGACTCGGTCGAGTCGCTCGACACCGACATCCTCGTGCTCGGCGACGACCGCGACGCCACCGACACCGTGCAGGCCCTCGCCGGGCGCATCCCGGGGATGCGCGGCATCTACGCCGGCCGCTTGCGCAACGCGCGTCAGGTCGAGGCGATGACGGCGAACCTGATCTCGGTCAACCGCCGCTACAAGGTGCACGCCGGGGTCCGCGTCACCGATGTCTGACGCCGTGCCGCACGCGCAGCCGCACCAGGCGCCCGACCTCCACCGGCGACGGGCGTCGTACCTCTACGGCCTCATCGTGTCGGGTGCCGTGCTGGCCGCCGCGTCGGAGTCCTACCGGATCAGCCGCGTCGTCGTCGCGATGTTCGCGACGCTGGTCATCTACTGGGCGTCGGAGACCTACGTGCACTGGATCGCTGCGCGCGAGCTGCTGCAGCGCAGCCTCACCGCGCAGGAGCGGCGCCACATCCTGCTCGACGGCTGGCCGCTCGTGTCCGCCTCCGCGGTGCCCGCGGTGGTGCTGCTCGTGGAGGCGCTGCTCAAGGTCGAGGACGCGCGCGCCGTCGACGTCGCGCTCGTCGTGAACACCGTGCTGCTGCTCGTCGTCGGCTACCGCATGAGCAAGCAGAGCTCGCTCGCCGGCTGGCGGCTTTGGGCGTCGACGGCGATCGCGGGCCTGCTCGGCGTCGCGATCATCGCCGTCAAGACCTTCATGAAGTAGGACGCGCGCAGGCCCGGGGCGGACCTGCGCGCGTACGGCTACTCGTAGGTGTGCTCGGTGGCGGGGTAGGCGCCGCTGACGACGTCGGCGGCCCACGACTGCGCGGCGTCGCGCAGCACACCGCCCACGTCGGCGTACTTCTTGACGAACTTCGCCGTGCGTCCGGGCGTGAGGCCGGCCATGTCCTGCCACACGATGACCTGCGCGTCGGTGCCGCCGCCCGCGCCGATCCCGATGGTGGGGATCTCGAGCGACGCCGTGACCGCGGCCGCGAGGTCGGCGGGCACGACCTCGAGCACGACGGCGAACGCGCCCGCCGACTGCAGCGCCTTGGCGTCCTGCAGCAGCTTCACGCCGTCCTCGCCGCGGCCCTGGACCTTGTAGCCGCCGAAGGAGTGCACCGACTGCGGCGTGAGACCGAGGTGCGCCATGACCGGTACGCCGGACGACGCGAGCAGCTCGACCTGCGGCAGCACCCGGGCGCCGCCCTCGAGCTTGACCGCGTGGGCGCCGGCCTCCTTCATGAACCGCGCGCTCGTCTCGAGCGCCTGCGCGGGCGAGGACTGGTACGACGCGAACGGCAGGTCGGCGACGACCATCGCCCGCGTCGAGCCGCGGACGACGGCGCCGGTGAGCGGCAGCATGTCGTCGACGGTGACGGGGATCGTCGAGTCGTAGCCGTAGACGACCATCGCGGCGGAGTCGCCGACGAGGAGCACGGGGATGCCGGCCTCGTCGAAGACGCGCGCCGTGAGGGCGTCGTACGCCGTGATCATGGGCCACTTCTCGCCGCGCCTCTTGGCGTCGGACAGATCGGTGACGGAGACGCGCCGCCCGGTGGGGGAGCCGCCGTACAGGGGCTCGGGGGCGTGCGGGGACGAGCTGGTCATGAGGACCTCCATCGACTCGAGTCCCCGAACGGGGTACCCGGTGCGCCTCCATGGTGGCACGAGCACGCCCCTCCTGCGAAGCACGGACGCGGGACGACCCGGCGGGCGGGAGGGAGGTGGGAGCGGGTGGCCGAGGAGGAATCGATACGGTACGGTGGCGTTTCGCATTAGGCGACCCTCACCTCCGCTCGGAAGGCCCGCACATGTCCGACCCCACCGCGAGCAGGCACGACGCGCCGACCGCCGGCTGGCAGACCTCGGGCGCGGGCCACCCGCGCCGCTGGGCGATCCTCGGCGTGCTCGTCACGAGCCTGCTCGTCGTCGTCCTCGACAACACGATCCTCAACATCGCGCTGCCGACCATCCAGCGCGACCTCAACGCCGACGCGAGCGAGCTGCTCTGGGCCGTCGACTCCTACATCCTCGTGTTCGCCGCGCTGCTGTTCACCTGGGGAGTCCTGGGCGACAAGTACGGCCGCAAGCGGATCCTCGTCATCGGCCTGGTCGTCTTCGCGCTGGCCTCGGCGCTGTGCGCGTTCGCGACGTCCCCGCAGCAGCTGATCCTGTTCCGCGGACTCATGGGCATCGGCGGCGCGGCGGTCCTCCCGGTCACCCTCGCGGTCATCACCGTCGTCTTCCCGCCGCACGAGCGCGGCAAGGCGATCGGCATGTGGGCCGGTGCGGTCGGCGGCGCCGTGGCCCTCGGCCCGGTGCTCGGCGGACTGCTGCTGGAGAACCCGCAGTGGACGTCGTGGCTCACCAACAACGACTGGGGCGGCGTCTTCCTCATCAACGTGCCGATCGTGATCATCGGCCTCGTCGGCATCTTCATGGTGGTGCCGGAGACGAAGAACCCGCACCCGCAGGCCCTCGACATCCCGGGCCTGATCATCTCGTTCATCGGTCTCGTGCTGTTCGTCTACGGCATCATCCACGCCTCGTCCGAGCGCACGTTCCTCACGCCGTCCGTGCTCATCCCGATGGCGCTCGGCGCGCTCGTGCTCGCCGGTTTCGTGATCGCCGAGGCGCGCAGCGACCACCGCTCGTTCGACGTGACGCTGTTCAAGAACCGCGGCTACACCGTGAGCCTCACCGTCGTCACGCTCGCGTTCTTCGCGATGAACGGCATCACCTTCACGCTGCCGTTCTTCCTGCAGACGCTGCGCGGCTACTCCACGCTCACGGCCGGCCTGTGCTTCCTGCCGTTCGCGGTCGGCCAGATCCTCGCGGCGCCGCGCAGCGCCGGGATGGTCAACCGCTTCGGCTACCGCAAGGTGATGGCGACCGGCATGGCTATCGTCACGCTGTCGCTGCTGGTGCTCTCGTTCTCGCTGCACCTCGACACGCCGCTGTGGCTGATCCTGCTGATCTTCTTCTTCGGCTTCGGCATGGGCAACGTCATGGCGCCCGCATCGACGGTGATGCAGAACGTGCTGCCGCTCGCTCGCGCCGGTGCCGGCTCGGCCGTGCAGAACACCGTGCGCCAGGTCGGAGGCGCGCTCGGCGTCGCCGTCATCGGCACCCTGCTCGCCAACCAGTACGCCAAGAACCTCAGCCCGGCGCTCGACCAGCTGCCCACGCAGTTCCCGAGCGAGGCCAAGGACGCGATGTCGAACTCGATCATCGCGACCGTCGAGGTGCTGCAGCGGGCCGTCACGCAGGGGCTGCCGTCGTCGATCGCCGACGCGGTGAAGAACAACGCCTTCACGGCGTTCCTCGACGCCTCCCACGTCACCACGCTGGTGTCGGCCGGCCTCGCGCTCATCGCGCTGCTCATCCTCGTGCTCGGTCTGCCGCACATCACGCCGCCGCAGAAGGGTGCGCACGGTCCGCAGGGTCGTCCGCAGACCGAGGGCGAGGGCCACTCGCACATCACCGACGCCCACACGCGCGCCGAGGCCGACGAGGCCGCGGGCGAGCTCGAGGACTCCTACGCCCGCGAGGCCGCCGAGGAGTACCAGCCGGAGCCCGACAAGGCATGACGACCGCCACCGTCCGTCCGAGGGGACCCGGTCGGCCGCGCGACGAGCGCGCCGACCGGGCGATCCTCGACGCCGCGCTCGAGCTCCTCGCCGAGGTCGGCCCCACGGGCCTCTCGGTCGAGGAGGTCGCGGCGCGCGCCGGCGTCAGCAAGGCGACGATCTACCGGCGTTTCCAGACCAAGGACGATCTCGTCGTGGGCTGCCTGAGCGGGCTGGCGGTCGCGTGGCCGGAGGTCGTGCCGGGGGACACCGTCCGCGAGCGGCTCGTGCACATCGTCGAGCACTGGTGGAGCACCTACATCGCCTCGGCCAACGGGCAGGTGTTCCACCGCGTGCTGGCCCACGCGAAGTCCAACCCTCGGCTGTTCGAGGCGTTCTACGACGAGGTCATCGAGCCGCGGCGCGAGCTGTTCCGTCGCGTCCTGCGCGAAGGCATGGACGCCGGCGAGATCCGGCGCGACGCCGACATCGAGCTCGTCATCACGATGATCGTCGGCACGAGCGTCTACACGAACCAGACGCGATCCGCGGGCCGCGACCCGATGCCCGGCAGCGGCCCCGTCGAGCTCGTCGACGCAGCCCTGGCCTCCGTGCTCCGCTAGCGAGGCGTCCGCACCAGCGAGACCGGTACGGTCCGCGCATGCGTACCGAGCTGTCGGTGTGGGGGACCTACGGGCCGCGCCCCGAGCCCGACCACTCCCTCGACGCGCTGTTCGGTGCGATGCACGCGGAGCGCGCGATCGACGTCGCGTGCGCTCCGTCCGACGCCTGGGCTCTCGTCTCCTCGGTGGACCGGATCGGGGAGTTCAGCCCGGAGTGCGTCGAGGCGCGCTGGCTGGATGCCTCGGCGGGCGTCGGAGTCGGCTCCCGGTTCGAGGGGCGCAATCGCGTCGAGGACCCCGACGCGGGCGTCGCCTTCGAGTGGGTCCGGCCGTGCGTCGTCGAGCGGTGGGAGCCGCCACGTCTGTTCGCCTGGGCTGTGGGCGACCGGTACGACGGCACGCCGTCCACCCGGTGGTCCTTCGAGCTGGCGCCGCGCGACGGCGGCGTCCGCATCGTCCAGCGCTTCCGCCACGAGCCCGACGGCCTCAGCGGACTGCGGGGTGGCGCCGAGCAGGATCCCGACAACGCCCCGGAGTACGTGGCTGCTCGGCTGGCCGATCTCGAGCGGGGGATGGACGAGACGCTCGCGCGGATGAAGCAGGTGCTGGAACGGCGGCCGGACTAGTCGGCGGTCTCGCGCCAGCGGTTCGTGATCGGGAGGCGGCGGTCGCGGCCGAAGCCCTTGACCGAGATCTTCGTGCCCGGCGGGTACTGGCGGCGCTTGTACTCGGCGACGTCGGTGAGGCGCAGCACGCGCTCGACGAGCGCGCGGTCGAAGCCGTCGGCGACGAGCTCGGACGCCCCGCGGTCGTTCTCGACGTAGTCGTCGAGCAGGTCGTCGAGCACGGCGTAGTCGGGCAGCGAGTCGGTGTCGAGCTGGCCCGGGCGCAGCTCGGCCGACGGCGGCTTCTCGATGCTGTTGGGCGGGATGGGCGGCGTCTCGCCGCGCGACTCCGCCACCTCGTTGCGCCAGCGCGCGAGCCGCCACACGTCGACCTTGGGCACGTCCTTGATCGGGGCGAACCCGCCGACCGCGTCGCCGTAGATCGTGGAGTAGCCGACCGAGAGCTCGCTCTTGTTGCCGGTGGCGAGCACCAGGTGGCCCTCCTGGTTGGAGATGCCCATGAGGGTGACGCCGCGCACGCGCGCCTGCAGGTTCTCCTCCGCGAGCCCGGTGAGCCCGAGGCTCGCCTGGAACGCGTCGACCATCGGCGCGATCGGCACGGTGCGGAACTGCAGGCCGGTGCGCTCCGCCATGTCGGACGCGTCGCCCTTGCTGTGCTCGGACGAGTACGCGCTCGGGAGCGAGACGCCGTGCACGTTCTCGGCGCCGAGGGCGTCGACGGCGATGGCCGCGACGACCGCGGAGTCGATGCCGCCCGAGAGACCGAGGACGACCGACCGGAAGCCGTTCTTGCGGATGTAGTCGCGCAGGCCGAGGACCAGCGCGCTCCAGACCTCCGCCTCGTCCGGGATCCGCGGCTCGATCGTCGACGGCGCGGCGTCGTACGCCGGGACCGGGAAGCCGATCGACGCGACCGAGCGGCTCGTGGCGGGATCGGCCATGGGCAGGCCGAGGTCGACGACGAGCAGCGCCTCCTCGAACTGCGGGGCGCGCGCCACGACCTCGCCCGCCGTGTCGACGACGATCGAGTCGCCGTCGAACACGAGCTCGTCCTGGCCGCCGACCATGTTGACGTAGGCCAGCACCGCGCCGGCCTCCTGCGCGCGGCGCGCGCACAGCGCGAGGCGCACGTCGTCCTTGTTGCGCTCGTAGGGCGACCCGTTGATCACCACGAGGAGCGCGGCGCCGGAGTCGCGCACCTGGGCGACCGGTCCGCCGTCCTGCCAGAGGTCCTCGCAGATCGCGAGGGCGACGTCGACGCCGTGCACGCGCACGACCGTGGTCGAGCTGCCCGGCACGAAGTAGCGGTACTCGTCGAAGACGCCGTAGTTGGGCAGGTGGTGCTTGGCGTAGCGCGCGACGACGCGGCCGCCCGAGATCACGGCGGCGGCGTTCTGGGGGCCGCCGCGGGGACGGCCGAGCGTGTCGACGCCGTCCTCGAGCCGGTCGAGGTAGCCCACGACCACGGTCGCCGCGCCGAGGCCCTCGGCCTCGAGCCGCACGGCCAGCGCGTCGATCGCGGCGCGGCTCGCCGCCTGGAACGACGGCCGCAGCGCGAGGTCCTCGACGGGGTAGCCGGTGAGCACCATCTCCGGGAACGCCACGAGGTGGGCGCCCGCGTCGACGGCCTCGTGCACGCGTGCCACGACGAGGTCGGAGTTGCCGGCGAGGTCGCCGACGCAGGGGTTGATCTGGGCGAGGGCGACGCGCAGCTGGGGCACGGCGCCACCCTACAAACCGCTTGGGCGGGGCGGGCAGCCACCGGGGCGCGACCTAGGACAGGATGTGGGGCATGGACAAGCAGACCGAGTTCGTCCTGCGCACGATCGAGGAGCGCGACATCCGGTTCGTCCGGCTGTGGTTCACCGACGTGCTGGGCATGCTCAAGTCGGTGGCGATCGCGCCGGCGGAGCTCGAGGGCGCGTTCGCCGAGGGCATCGGCTTCGACGGCAGCGCCATCGAGGGCTTCGCCCGCGTCTACGAGAGCGACATGCTCGCCAAGCCCGACCCGAGCACCTTCCAGGTGCTCCCGTGGCGCGGCGAGAGCCCGGGCACCGGGCGCATGTTCTGCGACATCCTCATGCCCGACGGCAGCCCGTCGTACGCCGACCCGCGGCACGTCCTCAAGCGCGCGCTGGCGAAGGCTGCCGACCTCGGCTTCACCTTCTACACGCACCCCGAGATCGAGTTCTTCCTGCTCCAGCAGGGGTTCGGCAAGGGCGAGGTCCCGACCCCGATCGACGAGGTCGGCTACTTCGACCACAGCCCGCACGGCCAGGGCTACGACTTCCGCCGCCAGGCGATCACGATGCTCGAGTCGATGGGCATCTCGGTGGAGTTCAGCCACCACGAGGGCGCGCCGGGCCAGCAGGAGATCGACCTCCGCTACGCCGACGCCCTCACCACCGCCGACAACATCATGACCTTCCGCCTCGTCATGAAGGAGGTGGCGCTCGAGCAGGGCGTCTACGCCACCTTCATGCCGAAGCCCTTCGCCGACCACCCCGGTTCGGGCATGCACACGCACGTCTCGCTCTTCGAGGGCGACCGCAACGCCTTCCACGAGCCGGGTGCGGAGTACCAGCTGTCGAAGGTCGGTCGCTCCTTCATCGCGGGCCTGCTCAGGCACGCGCCCGAGATCACCGCGGTCACCAACCAGTGGGTGAACAGCTACAAGCGGCTGTCCGGCGGCGGCGAGGCTCCGGCGTACGTCTGCTGGGGCCACAACAACCGCTCGGCGCTGGTGCGCGTGCCGATGTACAAGCCGTCGAAGGGCAACGCCACCCGCGTGGAGTTCCGCTCGATCGACAGCGCGTGCAACCCCTACCTCGCGTTCGCGGTCATGCTCGCGGCGGGCCTCAAGGGCATCGAGCAGGGCTACGAGCTGCCGCCCGGCGCCGAGGACGACGTGTGGGCGCTCACCGAGTCGGAGCGCCGCGCGCTCGGCATCGACCCGCTGCCCACCTCGCTCGGCCAGGCCGTCACCGTCATGGAGCGCAGCGAGCTGGTGGCCGAGACGCTCGGCGAGCACGTGTTCGACCACTTCCTGCGCAACAAGCGCTCGGAGTGGGTCGAGTACCGTCGCCAGGTGACGCCGTTCGAGCTCTCGCGCTACCTCCCCGTCCTGTGAGCGCCGACGTGACCGCGCCGCTGAAGCTGCTCGTCGTGCAGAACGACCCGACCGGCCCCGTCGCGCTGCTCGGCGAGTGGTGGGCCGAGGTCGGCGTCGAGTCGACCGTGATCCGTGCCGACCAGGGCGAGCCGGTGCCGACCGAGCTGCCCGACGGCTACGACGGCCTCGTGCTGCTCGGCGGCGCGATGGCCGCGTGGGAGGACGACGTCGCCCCGTGGCTCCCGGCCGAGCGCGAGCTCATCCGCGGGTCGGTGGGCGACGGCGTACCGACCATGGGCGTCTGCCTCGGCGGGCAGCTCATCACCCTGGCGCTCGGGGGAGTGGTGGTCCGCGCCGAGGTCGCCGAGATCGGCCTCGTCGAGATCGAGCCCACCGACGCCGCGGTCGACGACCCGCTGCTGTCGACGGTGCCGTCGGGCACGCCGGTCGGGCAGTACCACATCGACACGATGGCCACGCTGCCCGAGGGCGCCGTGCTGCTCGCCCGCTCGCAGGCGTGCGCGCACCAGGCCTACCGGCTCGGCGACCGGACGTGGGCGCTGCAGTTCCACCCCGAGATCGACGCCGCGATCATGCAGGACTGGATCGACGACGACCGCGAGCTCGTCCACGAGCGGGGCTTCGACTGCGACGCCCTCGTCGAGGACTTCCGCGCGCGGGAGGGCCAGGTCGTCGCGGCCTGGCGTCCCTTCGCCCACGCCTTCGCCGACGTGGTGCGCTCCGCGGCCGCTCGCTGACCCGCTCATGAACGTCGACGGCGACGCGCGCTCGGGCAGCCTGCAGGGCCGCCTCGCGCGGCTCGGGTTCGTCGACGCCGCGCGCGGCGTGCGCCTGCTCAGCGAGCCGGGACTCGTCGGACTCGGTACGGCCGCCGTCGACGACCTCGCGAAGGCGCCCGACCCCGACGGCGTCCTCACGACGCTGTCGCGTCTCGCCGACGGCGGCAGCGCCGACGCCGCGGCGTTCGTCGCGGCGCTCGACGACGACGAGGACCTGCGGGCTCGCGCGTACGCCGTTCTCGGAGCGTCGCTCGCGCTCGGCGACCACCTCGTGCGCCACCCCGAGGACTGGACCGTGCTGCGCGGCGTGCCGGGCGACGACGGCGAGCCCGGCCCGCGCCGCCTCGTCGGCTACGACGAGATGCGCGCCGCCCTGCTTGTCGCGGTCGGCGCCGACCCCGCTGATGCCGACCCCGCCGCGGCCGACGCCTCGACCGAGACGCTGTCGGCGATGCGTGCGGCCTACCGTCGAGAGCTGCTCGCGGTCGCGGCGGCCGACCTCGGCGACGGCGCACCCTTCCCCGAGGTCGCCACCGCGCTGTCCGACCTCGCCGACGCGACGCTCGCGACGGCTCTGGCCGTGGCTCGCGCCGCCTACCCCGACGACGTCGCGCGGTGCCGGCTCGCCGTGATCGCGATGGGCAAGTGCGGCGGCCACGAGCTCAACTACATCTCCGACGTCGACGTGCTCTTCGTCGCCGAGCCGGCCGACGGCGTCGACGAGACCGAGGCGCTGGCCGGAGCGACGCGGCTCGCGCAGGCGCTCATGAACGCGTGCGTCGCGTCGACCCCCGAGGGGGCGATCTGGGAGGTCGACGCCAACCTGCGCCCCGAGGGCCGCAACGGCGCGCTCGTGCGCACGCTCGCGTCGTACGAGGGCTACTACCGCCGGTGGGCGTCGACGTGGGAGTTCCAGGCGCTGCTCAAGGCGCGCCTCGCGACCGGCGACGACGACCTCGGGGCGCGCTTCGTCGAGCTCGTGACGCCGCTGGTGTGGACCGCCGCCGACCGACCGAACTTCGTCGAGGACGTGCAGGCGATGCGCCGTCGCGTCGAGGAGAACGTGCCGGCCAAGGACGCCGACCGCCAGCTCAAGCTCGGCCCCGGGGGCCTGCGCGACGTCGAGTTCTCGGTGCAGCTGCTGCAGCTCGTCCACGGCCGCAGCGACGTGATGCTGCACAGCCCGACCACGCTGCCCGCGCTCGAGTCGCTCGCGACGTGGGGCTACGTCGGCCGCGAGGATGCCGCGGCGCTCGCCGCGTCGTATGCGTTCCTGCGCACGCTCGAGCACCGCATCCAGGTGCACCGGATGCGTCGCACGCACGTCGTCCCCGACAACGCCGACGACCTGCGGCGCATCGGCCGCTCGATGGGCTTCCGCACCGACCCCGCGGCCGAGCTCTCCGACGCTCTGAAGAAGCACCGCCGCGAGGTGCGGCGGCTGCACGAGAAGCTCTTCTACCGGCCGCTGCTCAACGCCGTCGCACGCCTCGACGCGGGCGAGGCGCGGCTGACCCCCGAGGCCGCGCGCCAGCGGCTCGAGGCCCTCGGGTACGCCGACCCCGCCGGCGCGCTGCGCCACCTCGAGGCGCTCACGTCGGGCGTCACCCGCCGGGCCGCGATCCAGCGCACGTTGCTCCCGGTGATGCTCGGCTGGTTCGCCACGGCTCCCGACCCCGACGCCGGGCTGCTCAACTTCCGGCGGATGAGCGACGCGCTCGGCTCGACGCACTGGTACCTGCGTCTGCTGCGCGACGAGTCGCTCGCGGCCCAGCGGCTCGCGACGATGCTCGCCTCGAGCCGCTACGCGAGCGGGCTGCTGCTGCGCGCGCCGGAGGCCGTGCAGATGCTCGCCGACGACGACGAGCTCGAGCCGCGCGGTCGTGAGGCCCTCGTCGTCGAGGCGCTCTCCGCGGCGCGGCGCCACGACGACCCCGAGGTCGCGGTCGCGGCCGTGCGCGCGCTGCGCCGCCGCGAGCTGTTCCGCACCGCCGCGGCCGAGCTGTTCGGCGTCGCCGAGGTCGACGACGCCGGCGTGGCGCTCTCCGACATCGCCGCCGCGGCCATCACCGGCGCGCTCGCGATCTCGACCCGCGCGGTGGAGGCCCGCCGCGGCGGGCCGCTCCCGACACGGATGCTGATCGTGGCGATGGGCCGCTTCGGCGGCGGCGAGCTCGGCTTCGCCAGCGACGCCGACGTCATGTTCGTGCACGACCCGCTGCCCGGCGCCGACGAGCGCGACGCGCACCAGGCGGCGCTCGCGGTCGCGGAGGAGCTGCGCCGGCTGCTCATGGTCCCGAGCCCCGACCCCGCGCTCGAGGTCGACGCCGACCTGCGCCCCGAGGGGCGCAACGGCCCGCTGGTCCGCACGCTGGCGTCGTACGCCGCCTACTACCAGCGCTGGTCGAGCCCGTGGGAGGCGCAGGCGCTGCTGCGCGCCGAGCCCGTGGCCGGCGACGTCGAGGTCGGGCGCCGGTTCGTCGAGGTGATCGACCCGCTGCGCTACCCGGAGGGCGGCGTCGCGGAGAACGACGTGCGCGAGATCCGCCGGCTCAAGGCGCGCATGGAGGCCGAGCGGCTGCCGCGCGGGGCCGACCCCGGTCTGCACACCAAGCTCGGCCGCGGCGGGCTCTCCGACGTCGAGTGGGTGGCCCAGCTGCTGACGCTGCGTCACGGTCACGAGGTGCCCGGACTACGCACCACGCGCACGCTCCCAGCACTGTCCGCAGCTGTCGAGGCGGGCCTCCTCGAGGACGACGACGCCACCGAGCTGGCCTCGGCGTGGCGCATCGCCACCCGGGTGCGCGACGCCGTCATGCTCGTACGCGGCACATCGAGCGACATGGTGCCCACAGATGCTCGAGATCTGGCCGCCGTGGGTTACGTTCTCGGGTATCGCGCGGGGGAGAGCGGCGCGCTGCTCGACGACTACCGCAGGATCACGCGACGGGCGAGAGCTGTGGTGGAGAGGGTCTTCTACGGTGACGGCGGGCTCGACAAGCCATCATGAGTCCCGGCGCGTCCGCGTACGCGACGTCCTGGCGGTCCCGGAGTTCCGGGGCATGGTCATCGCCCAGATCGCCAGCCAGGCGGGCGACCAGATCGCGTCCGTCGCCCTCGCGCTGCTGGTGCTCAACCAGACCGGGTCGCCGCTGCTCGCGGCCGCGACCTTCGCGGTCGGCTTCGTCCCCTCGCTGATCGGCTCGGCGCTCCTCGCGCCGATCGTCGACCGCTTCTCCCGCCGCTCGCTCATGCTCGGCTCCGACATCGGCCGCGCCCTCACCGTGGCGCTCATCGCGCTGCTCGCCGTGCCCGGCACGCCGCTCTGGCTGCTGTTCGCGATCCTCTTCGTCTCCGAGCTGTTCACGCCGCTGTTCGACTCGGCGCGCATGGCGTCGATCCCCGACGTCCTGGGGTCGCCGTCGTACGTCGCTGCCGGCACCGGTCTCTCGCGCGCGCTGAACCTCATCAACCAGGCGGTCGGCCTCTTCGTCGGCGGCCTCGTCGTGCAGCTCACCACGCCGCGCGTGGCGCTGTTCCTCGACGCCCTGTCGTTCGTCTTCTCCTTCGCCGTGCTCGCCGTGACGCTGCGCGACCGGCCCTCCGAGCTCGAGTCGACCCCGTCGATCCGCGTCCTCATGCGCGACCTCGCCGAGGGCTGGTCGATGCTGATGGCCGACCCCTCGCGCCGCGCCTTCGTCCTGCTCAGCTGGGCGCTCGCCGCCCCGCTCGTCGCGCCGGAAGCGGTGGCTCTCGCCTACGCCGACAGCACGGGCGAGGTGAGCGGCTGGGGCGGCGCGCTCATGGCGGGCGTGGTCATCGGCGCCGCCGTGGGCAGCCTGCTCATCGGACGCCGCGCGCTGCGTGAGCAGCTCGACCTCGTGCTGCCCCTCGCGCTCTTCATGTGCCTGCCGCTGCTCGTCACCGGTATCGAGCCCCCGATCATCGTGATCCTCGTGCTCTGGGCGCTCGCCGGCGCCGCGCAGTCGTTCCTCATCCCCGTGATGACGTTCACGACCCTGCTCACCCCCAACGAGCAGCGCGGTCGTGTCGTCGGCATCGCGGCGGCCGGCTTCGCGCTGTTCACGACGATCGGCTACCTGCTCTCCGGCTGGATCGCGACCCTCACCAGCCCGGCCTTCGCGGTCGTCGTCATGGCCGTGCTCGGGCTCGCGGTCGGCGCGGTCGCCTACCTGCTCTGGCCCGTCGCGTCGCTGCGCGCCGACGTCCGCCGGCTCGAGGCCTCGAGCACCTGACCCGCGCGGCGGGAGCCGTTGCGAGGGCGTGGTCGGTCGCGTCCCGCTAGCGTTCGCCCGCGGAGGGCGGTGAGCTGTGGACGTCGAGGCGGCGGTGACGCGCGAGACGCGTCGCTGGCTCCCGATGGCCCGCTGGCTCCCGGCGTACCGCGTGAACCGGCTGCCGGGCGACGTGCTCGCCGGCGCCGTCGTCGCCGCCCTCGCGATCCCGCAGGCGCTCGGCTACGCCGGCATCGCCGGGGTGCCCGTGCAGGTCGGCCTCTACGCGATCCCGCTCGCCCTCGTCGCGTACGCCGTGCTCGGGTCGTCGCCGCACCTCGTGGTCGGACCGGTCTCGACGGTGTCGGTGCTGTCGGGCTCGCTCGTGGCGGGGCTGGCCAACGGCAGCATGTCGCACGCCGTCGCGCTCACCTCGGCCCTCGCGATCGCTGCCGGCATCGGGCTCGTGATCGGCGGCATCGCCCGGGTCGGCTGGGCGGTCGAGTTCCTGTCGCGGCCGATCGTGACCGGCTTCGTCTTCGGCCTGGTCCTGCTCATCGTGCTCGGCGAGATCCCGAGCCTGCTCGGCATGCCGCCGGAGTCGGGCGACGTGCTCGCCCGGGTCTGGGGCCTGCTGAGCCACCTCGGCGACGCCGACCTGCCCACAGCGCTGGTCGGGCTGTCGTGCCTCGTGGTGCTCTTCGTCGGCGCGCACTTCCTGCCGCGCGTGCCGTGGGGGCTCGTCGTCCTCGTCGGCTCGATCCTCGTGTCCAACCGGCTCGACCTCGCCGCCCAGGGCGTCGCGACCGTGGGTCGCGTGCCGCAGGGGATGCCGCCGCTGGGGCTGCCCGGCATCGACGCGTCGGACATCCCGCCCGTGATCGTGGGCGGTCTCGCGATCGGCCTCGTCGCGCTGGCCGAGGGCATGAGCGCGGCGCGCATCTTCGCCGTCCGCCTCGACTACCGCATCGACGCCGACCAGGAGCTGCTCGCCACCGGTGCCGCGAACGTCGCGGCCGGCCTGTCGGGCGGGCTCGGCGTCAGCGGCTCGCTGTCGAAGACGGCGAGCGCGGTGCGGGCGGGCAGCTCGTCGCAGGTGACCGGCCTCGTGGCCGCCGGCCTGGCCCTGCTCGTGCTCGCGCTGTTCACGTCGTCGCTCACCGACCTCCCGCGCGCGGCGCTGTCGGCCATCGTCATCCAGGCGGTGTGGGGCCTGCTCGACCTCGACGCGCTCAAGCGCTACCTGGCCGTGCGCCGCAACGACTTCCTCGCGGCGATGGCCGCGATGATCGGCGTCCTCATCCTCGGACCGCTCTACGGCCTGCTCTTCGCGATCGGCCAGTCGCTGCTCGGCCTTGTCTACCGCTCGAGCCGCGTGCACGTCGACGTCATGGGCAAGGTGCCGGGGGAGAAGGCGGCGTGGGGCAGCGCTCAGCGGCACCCCGAGCGCCGCACGGTCGACGGCGTCCTCGTGCTGCGCCTCGACGTCCCGCTGTTCTGGGCCAACGCCACCGAGGTCGTCACGCAGGTCCTGAAGACGGTCGACGAGCACCCGGGCACGCACTCGCTCCTCCTCGACCTCGAGGCGACCAGCCAGCTCGACACCACGAGCGTCGACGCGCTCGACGTCCTGCTCACCAAGCTCCGCTCGCGGGGCATCGAGCTCTACCTCGTGCGCGTGTTCCAGCGGGCGCGCGACGTGCTGCGGCGGTCGGGGTTCCTCGACCGGCTCGGCGCGGAGCGCATGTGGCACAGCATCTCCGCGGGTGTGCGCGCCGCGCGCGAGGCGCACGCCGAGCGCGTCGAGGCGCGCGAGGAGGAGTCCGTCGACGAGCTGGTCGAGGACTACGTGCCGGGCGAGGAGCGCATCGTGGCGGGACAGCCGGACGAGGAGCCGGAGGAGGACCTGCCCGCGGTGCCGGCCAAGCGCAGCAAGCGCAAGAAGAAGGACAGGTAGCGGTCCGTCGTTGCTGCCCCTCAGCCGCGCCGCGGCGGTGGCCCGCCGTGGCACTGCGCGAAGGGGCGGTCCGACCCGCAGGTGCACGGGTCGGCCGGGTCGCGCTTCGCGTCGCGGCCGGCGTACCAGGTGCGCAGTCCGGTGGCATCGCGGCCGTTGCGGAGCAGCGCGGCCATGGTCTGCATCGGCTGGTCGACGTGGCGGAAGAACAGCTGGTAGCCCGCGCACAGCCAGTGCAGCCCGGGCTCGCCGTCGGGCGTGGTGAGGAACCGGTCCTTGGGGCAGCCGCCGTGGCAGGCGAACCGCACGTCGCAGCGTCGGCAGTACGCCGGCAGCGTGTCGCGCTTCGCGTCGCCGAACGCGCGCTGCTTCGGCGAGTCGACCAGCTGCAGGAGCGTGCGGCCCTCCGCGATGTTGCCGAGCAGGTGCTCGGGCTCGACGTAGTGGTCGCAGGAGTAGAGGTCGCCGTTGTGCTCGAGGGCCACGGCGTCGCCGCACGTCTCCGCGTGCACGCACGCGCCCGTCTGGTGCATGCCGAGCCAGTGCGCGAGCGCTGTGTCGAACGTCGGCACGAACACGTCGCCGACGTCGTGCCGCGCCCACTCCTCGAAGACGTCGACGAGGAACCGCCCGTACTGCTCCGCGCCGACCGTGCGGTGCGTGACGAGGTCGCCCTCCTGGCGGTAGAGCGGCCGGATGCCCGACCGTGCGCCCCAGCCCTCCTCGGCCAGCGGCAGCAGCTCGGGCGTGACGCGCTCGACGATCGGGATCAGCTGCACGTGCGTGGCACCGACCTCGTCGCGCAGGAACGTGTAGACCTCGCGTCCGTGGTCGCCGTTCGCGGCGTTGACCGTGACGAGCGCGTTCCAGTCGACCCCGTGCCGCTGGAGGACCTCGATGCCGCGCACGACGCGGTCGTACGTCGGCTTGCCGCCCTTGTCGACGCGGTAGGCGTCGTGCATCGCCCGCGGACCGTCGATGGAGACCCCGACGAGGAAGCCGTTCTCGCGCAGGAAGGCGCCCCACTCGTCGTCGAGGAGGGTGCCGTTGGTCTGCAGGGTGTTGAGCACCTGCTGGCCGGGTGCGGCGTACCGCTGCTCGAGCTCGAGCGTGCGCCGGAAGAAGTCCCGGCCCATGAGGGTCGGCTCGCCGCCCTGGAACGCGACGACCACCTCGTCGACCCCGCGCTGCGCCTCGAGCAGCTGGCGGACGTAGGCCTCGTGCACGTCGGGCGGCATCCGGAAGCCGCTGCTGGGATAGAGCTGCTCCTTGGACAGGAAGAAGCAGTACTCGCAGTCGAGGTTGCAGATCGCGCCCGTCGGCTTCGACATCACGTGGAAGGAGCGCGGGCCGGTCACACGGACCATGCTGCACCTCCGGGCGACGGGTCGGGACGCAGGGAGGCGCGTCGCCCGTGCGGACGGCGCGCCTCGGTCGTAGTTCCCCGAACATGATCATGTTCGGGGAACTACGAGCGCGGGCTAGTCGATGAGGAACCAGCCGCGCACCTCGGCCTCGTGGTCGCGGTACGGCGTACCGCTGAGGTCGATCACGACACGGTCGATCCGGCCGCCGGTGAAGGCGAACGGCGGTGCGTACGCCGTCGTGACGGGCGAGCCGTCCTTGCGCCCGACGACGTGGCCGTCGCCGACCGGGTTGAAGTACCCCGGCTGCGTGACGAGCGGGCTGCTCGCGACCTCGTCGCCGTCGACGTAGAGGCGCAGCGTGCCCTTCGCGCCCGGCATCGGCGGCTCGCTGCGGCTCTCGGCGGTGAACTCCGCGGTCAGGACGTGCGGTCCGGGCGCCAGCTCGCGGTCGGAGACCACGGTGGTGTGCTGGATGTCGAGCCAGTTGTAGGCGTAGACGAGCCGGTGGTCCTGCACGTACAGCGTGTGGCCGCCCGCGACACCGCCCTGCGCGTAGAGCACGCCCTCGGCGTCGGCCGAGTCGAGCACGACACCTGCCGCGATGGAGTAGGACCGCCCGGGCAGCTGCGGCCCGGAGAACTCGGGCACCGCGGAGACGCCCGGGTAGTAGACGTAGCGGTCGCGGGGCGGCGAGCCCTTGGGCCGGTCGGCGAGGGTCTGCTCGAGGGCGTTGCGGTCGTCGAGCGGGAGGCCGTTGTAGACCTCCGCGAGCTCGAACCATCGGGCGACGAGCGCGGCGACCTTCTCGGGGTGCTCGGCCGCGACGTTGCGTGCCTGCGCCCGGTCGACCTCGACGTGGTAGAGCTCCCACTCGTCGTTCTCGAACCCGCCCCAGCCGGCCAGCGGCGGGTGCATCGTCGTCGCGAGCCAGCCGTCCTGGTAGATCGAGCGCTGGCCGAGCATGGCGTAGAACTGCTCGCTCTTCGACGGCGCGGCCGGGTCGGTGAGCGACGCCGCGAAGCTCTCGCCCTCGATCGGGCTCTGCTCGTAGCCGGCGACGCGCTCGGGCGGCTCGATGCCGATGAGCTCGTAGACCGTGGGCACGACGTCGACGGCGTGCACGTACTGCTGGCGCGGACGGTCGTCGTGCGCGACCTTCGCCGGCCACGAGACCAGGCACATGTCGGCGATGCCGCCCTCGTACCCCGCCCAGCGCTTCCAGTAGGGGAACGGGGTGTCGAAGGCCCAAGCCCAGCCGGTGTTGTAGTGGTTGTGGGTCTTGGGGCTGCCGAGGTCGTCGATGTGCTGAAGCGACAGCTCGGTCGGGGTCGGGATGCCGTTGAAGAAGTGCCACTCGTTGAACGTGCCGTTGGGCCCGCCCTCGCCGCTCGCGCCGTTGTCGCTCACGACGACGACGATCGTGTTGTCGAGCTGCCCGGACTCTTCGAGGTAGTCGAGCAGCCTCCCGACCTGGGTGTCGGTGTACTCGACGTAGCCGGCGAATACCTCGGCCATCCGCACGAACAGCCGCTTCTCGTCGTCGGACAGCGACGCCCACGGCCGCACCGTGTCGAGCAGCGGCCAGGGCTTGCCGTCGGGGCTCGTGCGCATCGGCTCGCCGTGCGGGTTGATCGGCGAGAGCTCGGTGTCGTCGGGGAGCAGCCCGAGCTCCTTCTGCCGCGCGAGGATCCGGTCGCGGATCGCCTCGTAGCCGTCGTCGAACACGCCCTGGTAGCGGTCGGCCCACTCCGACCACACGTGGTGCGGCGCGTGCGCGGCGTCGAGGGAGAAGTAGAGGAACCACGGCTTGCCGGGGTCGATGGTGGTCGAGTCCTTGATGAACCCGATCGCCTTGTCGGTGAGGTCCCAGGCGACGTGGTAGCCGTCCTCCGGGCGCGAGGGCGGCTCGACCGGGTGGTTGTCGTGGACGAGGTCGGGATACCAGGAGCTGGTCTCGCCGCCGAGGAAGCCGTAGAAGCGCTCGAACCCGCGGCCGAGCGGCCAGCGCCGCTTCCACGCGCTCATGCCGGTCTCCTCGCCCGGCGTGAGGTGCCACTTGCCCACGCAGTAGGTGTTGTAGCCGTTCTCGACGAGCACCTCGGAGATGAGGCCGTTCTCGAACGGGATGCGCGTGGAGATGCCGGGGAAGCCCGAGCTGAACTCGGCGATGGTCGCCATGCCGTTGCTCGTGGCGTTGCGGCCGGTGAGGAGCGACGCGCGCGTGGGGGAGCACAGCGCCGTCGTGTGGAAGTTGGCGTACTTCACGCCGCGTTCGGCGACGCGGTCCATCGCCGGTGTGCGCACCGGCCCGCCGAAGGACTCCATCGTGCCGAAGCCGACGTCGTCCCAGACGACGAACAGCACGTTGGGCGCACCGTCGGGTGCCGTCGGTGCGACGTACGGCGTCCAGTCCGGCGTCGCGTCGCGGATGTCGAGCGCGACCTTCCCGTTCCACTGCGCAGCCATGACCGCTCCGTCGTCCGTGGGGTTCCTGCTCCCACCCTGGCACTGCCCGGGCTCGGGTCTCCTGGCGACGGATCGACCGATCCGGTGGATCCGGCGGTGGACGACGTCGACCGCTCGGTGGAAGCGCTCACGGCGGATCCGGGGCTACCTTGACGGCGTCGAGCCGTGCTGCGGAAGGGGATGCCGTGCGCGTGAACCGGCGACGGCGTGCCGCCGCCCTGATGCTGGCCGCCGCGAGCGCGACCGCGGTGCTCGCCGCCTGCTCGTCGCCCGCGCCCGGCACCAGGCCCGGCGGTCCGCACTACACGGTCGGGCCTGGGATCCCGCCGCGGGCGCCGCAGCCGATGCTCCCGACGGCGCCCGCCTGGGCACCGACCACCGAGCAGACCGAGGCCGGCATCAAGACCCTCTCCGTCACGGTGCTCGGGACCGACGTCACCGTGCCGACGCAGCTGGCGGCCGGCACCTACGTCGTGCAGGTCTCCACCCCCGATCCGCACGACAACGGGACCGTGCAGGTCGCGCGACCGGGCGACGGCCTCACCCGCGAGAAGTTCCTGCGCCTGCAGAAGGAGGCGCAGCCCCCGTCGGAGGACGACGTCGCGGCGTTCCGGGCGGCCTACCGCCGGTGGCGCACGTCGGCGACCTTCCTCGGCGGCGGCACCGCGCAGCCGACGCGCGTCAAGGGCAACGTGCGCAACCCCACCCCGGGCGGCGTCGGCACCTTCGCCGTCACGCTGGAGCCGGGGCGCTACTGGTTCTACGCCGGCTACGGCGGCATGGCGTACGGAGCGGCTGGCAGCATCCGCGAGGTGACCGTGTCGGGACCGGTCGAGGATGCGACGTCGTCGCTCCCCGTCGTCGCCGACGTGCAGTTCAGCCCGACCCCGCTGGACGTGCCCGTGCAGATGCCTGCGGTGATCCCGCAGCGCGGGTTCCTGCGTGCCACCGGTGCGCCGGGCTACGTCGGCACCCTGGGGCTCGCGAGCCTGGCGGCCGACGTCACCGACGCCGAGCTCGCCGACCGCAGGACCTGCAGCGTCGGGGACAACCCCAGCAGGCTCCCGGTGAGGAACTGCTTCACGAGCGTCGGCAACATCGAGTTCCTCGGCGGGGTCTCGGCCGGGCACGCGGCGTACTGGTACTACGACCTGCCTCCGGGCGACTACGCCGCCAGCCAGCTGACCGGCGACGGGTGGATGGAGAGCCCGAACTTCTGGGGCGTCTACGCGCGCGTGCGGGTCCAGTAGCCCGCTCGTTCCGTCTCGGGGAACTCCGGCTGCGCCGCGGTGCGGCGGGGGAGCAGAGTGCGGCCATGACCGAGACGCGCCCTGAGATCGGCCGGACCGTCGACGCGGCCGGCATCGCCACCAACGTCCTCGAGTCGGGGAGTCCCGACGCACCTCCCGTCCTGCTGCTGCACGGCTCGGGTCCCGGGGTCTCGGCGTACGCCAACTGGCGGCTCACGATCCCGGCGCTCAGCGAGCGGCTGCGCGTGATCGCGCCGGACGCTGTGGGCTTCGGCTTCACCGAGCGGCCCGAGGGGATCACGTACTCGATGCAGCAGTGGGTCGACCAGGCGGTCGGGCTGCTCGACACCCTGGGCATCGAGAAGACGCACCTCGTGGGCAACAGCTTCGGCGGCGCGCTCGCGCTGCACCTCGCGGCAACGCACCCCGACCGCGTCGACCGGCTCGTGCTCATGGGCAGCGTCGGTGTGCACTTCGAGATCACCCAGGGCCTCGACGACGTGTGGGGGTACGAGCCCTCGATCGAGACCATGCGCCGCCTGCTCGACCTGTTCGCCTACGACCGCAGCCTGGTCAACGACGAGCTCGCGCAGGTGCGCTACGAGGCGAGCATCCAGCCCGGCTTCCAGGAGTCGTTCGCCGCGATGTTCCCTGCTCCTCGGCAGCGGTGGGTCGACGCGATGCGCACGCCCGACGACGTCATCGCCGCGCTGCCGCACAAGACGCTCGTGGTGCACGGCCGCGACGACCAGATCATCCCGCTGGAGAACGCCTACACGCTGCTGCGCCTGCTGCAGGACGTGCAGCTGCACGTCTTCGGTCGCTGCGGGCACTGGACGCAGATCGAGCACGCCGCCGCGTTCAACCGGCTGGTGGTCGACTTCCTGACGTCGTGACGACGGTCAGCCCGCGAGCCAGGTCGACTGGCCGATGAGGATCCACGGCCGCTGCGCGGGCGACAGCCAGCGCAGCGTCGCCTTCATGCGGTCGACGCGGATCGAGATGCAGCCCGCGGTCGCGCCCTTCCCGAAGGCGTGCAGGAAGATGCCGGCGCCGCGACCGATCACCGGGTTCGGCCGGTTGAAGTCGACGACGGCGGCGTAGTCGTACTGCGCGCCCATGTACGCCAGGCGCTCCGAGGAGTTGTAGCCCGTGGTGCGCAGCGCGAAGCCGCCCTGGCTGCCCAGGCGCATCTCGTTGTAGTACGCCGACCTGCGGTCCTCGACCCACCAGTGGTCGCGCGTGACCTTCGTGTAGGGGAGCGCCGTCCCGGGATCGGCCTGGCGGCCGAAGGCCTGCGTGATCGCGTAGGCCCCGGCCGGCGTCGTACCGGTGCCCTGAACACGACGAGTGCCGAGCACCAGGCCGCCGTAGCCGAGACGCGCGGACCACGCCGCGAGCTTCTTCCAGCCGAAGCCCCAGCGCTGGTAGAGCGTGACGGTGCCGTACGTCGACGACCAGCGCGGCGCGCTCACGACGATCACCTGGCGCACGGTGGCCGGGATGCGTCCGTCGAAGCGGCCCGCGCCCGGCACGTGCGGGGCCAGGCGCACCGCCATCGTGCTCAGGCCCGTCGAGGCCGCGTGCGCCGGCACGGTGGGCGCCGGCGCGACGACGCCCTCGGCGCCTGCGGGGGCGAGCAGCGACAGCACGGCGACGAACACCGCGCCCGCAGCCACCCAGGCCGTCCTGCGCACGAGCACCCTCCCTCTCCCGGACCGGTCCAGGGTAAGCGCCCGGCCCGGCGACCCGCGTGAGCCGCTCGGGGCACGCGGTCGCGGCGGTGGGCGGACGCGCTCCCGCGGAGCCCCGTACGCTGGTCCGGCACGTTCCCGGCGCGACGAGGAGTGGACGCATGCAGGTGCAGCTGCCGCGGCTGACCGACGGCCGTCGCGCGGGGCTGCTCGCCGCCGTCGCGGTCTACCCGCTGACCCGCATCGCGGGCACGATCCCGAGGCCGGCGCTCGACCGCGCGATCGTCTCCGGCGCCGGCATGGCGCTCGCCTACGCCACGGCCACGGCGACCACGAACGTCGTGCGCGACCTCGTGGGTGCGAGCGACGAGCAGCAGCGCGACCGGCGTACCGCGGTCGTGACCGGGGTCGTCGCTGTGGCGGCCGCGGGCGTCGCGTACGGCGTGCGCCGACGCGCCCGTGCCCTCGCGGAGAAGGAGGAGCGCCTCCCGATCGCGACGGCCGCCGTCGGGTCCGGCGCCGAGCTCGTGGCCGTCGCGACCGGTGCCGCCGCGCTCGTCGCGGGCAGCGACACCCTCGGCTATCGCCTGCCCGAGTCGATCCGCCCGCGCCACCCCGTCGTCGTGATCCTCGGCGAGATCGGCGTCGGCGTCGCGCTCGCCGCTGTCTCGCGGCACCCGCGCTTCCTGCGCTACTTCACGCTGCCGCCGCACGAGGGCAGCCCGCCGACCCGCATCGAGTTCCAGTGGGGCGCGAGCCTCCCCGTCGCTGCGGCGCGCGCCGCGGGCGTCGCCGCGGTCACGCTCGGCGTCGTCGCGCTCGAGGGGCACCTCGTCGAGTGGATGGCCCGCGGCATGACGGGCGAGGACGAGCCCGGCGACCTCGCGCACATGATCGGCCACGGGATCGTGGGCCTCGTGCTCGCCGGCGGCGCGGTCGTCGCGCTGTCGTTCTACTCCTCGCGCGTCGCCGTCGAGGAGAAGGTGCTCGAGGAGGCGTACGCCGCGGTGCCCGAGCGCAGCGGCGTGACGGGCGGTCCCGACTCGGCGTACGACTTCGGCGACCTCGGCCGCGAGGGACGTCGCTTCATCTCCCAGGCGTACACGGCCAAGGAGCTGCACCACGTGCTCGGCGTCGACGCGAGCGACCCGGTGCGCGCGATGCTCCCGCTCGGCGCGCAGACCGGCGACCTCGCGGTCGATGCGGCCGCGCTCGTGGCCGAGGTCGAGCGGCTCGGCGGCTTCGCGAAGGGCACGATCGTGCTCTCGGCGCCGACGGGCGACGGCTACGTCTCCTACGTGCACACCGAGACCGTCGAGCTCCTCACCGCCGGCGACTGCGCGACCGTCACCGTGCCCTATGCGCAGGTGCCGTCGGCGCTCGCCATGCCCAAGCGCCGCCAGGCGGCCACGGCGTACGCCGCCTACGCGCGCGCCCTCGCGGCACGCGCCCGCGAGCTGAACCCCGGTGTGAAGCTGTTCGCGTTCGGGGAGTCGCTCGGCTCGATCGTGGCGCTCGACGGGTTCGGCGTCACCCTCGCCGAGGAGCTCGAGGCGATCGGCTTCCACGGCGGCGTCTACGCCGGCGTGCCGATCTACTCCCAGACCGACCGCGCGCTGCGGCCGACGCACCCGGCCGTCCGCGAGCAGCGCGGCCTGCAGTACGCCACGGGCCGCGACCAGGCGCTCGAGGCACGTCCCGGGCACCTCAACCTCACCCACCCCACCGACCCGGTGGCGCTGGCCGACCCGTCGAGCCTCGTGCGCCACCAGGTCGACTACTGGGGCCGTCCGACCGGCACGCACGTGCCGTTCATCTCGTTCCTCGTCGAGCTCGCCGACGTCAAGAACGCGATGAACCTGCGGCCGGGCGAGTTCAACCCGTCGCCCGGTCACGACTACCGCTACGACACGGCAGCCGCCGTCGCCCGCGCCTACGGCCTCTCCTTCGAGCAGGAGGAGCTCGTCGAGCAGGCGCTGCGCGAGCGCGAGCTGCAGTGGTCGGTACGCCGTCTGCTCGCGCGGCGCATCGGTGCGGCACGCGACACGGTCGTGGGCCAGCTCAGGTCGTGGGGCGTCGACCCGGCGTCGCTGCGCACGCGCTTCAGCGACGACGACGGCGAGGTGCCCTCGTGGCTCGCTGCCGTGATCCCCGACTCGGCCGTACGCGAGGAGGCAGCGGACCCGGCGGGCGCCTGACGCCCGCTGGGACGACGTCCCACCGCGCATCAGCCCCCGACGAGGGGCGATAGTGAGCCTGCATCCAGGGGCGGCGGACCGGGACGGACGTCGAGGGGGAGCAGTGCGAGCGACCGGACCGGGCCGCAGCGGCTGGAGCGCCGTCGGACAGGTGGCGCTCGTCGCGGTGCTCTACGCCGGCCTGGGCTTCCTTATGCTCTTCGTGGCCCGCTTCACCGGGCTGGCAGCGCCTCTGTGGCCCGCTGCCGGGCTCGCGTTCGCGGCAGTGCACCAGCGCGGTCGCTACCTCGCCGTCGGCGTGCTCGTGGGCTCGTTCGCCGTCAACTTCGGCACGCTGGAGCGCGGCGAGGTCTCGTCGAGCGCTCTGCTCCTCACGGCGATCTGCATCGCCCTCGGCGCGACCCTGCAGGCGCTCACCGGCGACACCCTCGTGCGCCGCTTCGTCGGGCACGACCTCCCGCTCGACTCGGCCGGGCAGATCCTCGCCTTCCTCGCGCTCGCGGGGCCGGTCGCGTGCGTCGTCAACGCGACGGTGGGCGTGAGCATCCAGCTCGCGACCGGCGTGATCTCGCCGAGCCAGGCGCTCATCGGGTGGGTCACCTGGTGGGCCGGCGACGCCACCGGCGTCATCGTGTTCGCGCCGATCGTGCTCATGCTGCTGCCCGAGCTCGCCGACACGTGGGACGGCCGGCGCTGGAAGGTCGCGGTGCCGTCGTTGCTCGCCACGGTCGTCGTCCTCGGCGGCTTCGTCTTCAACCGCAGCCTCGACGGCGAGCGCGCGCAGCAGAGCGAGCGGCAGGTCGCCGAGCGCGCCGTGACCGCCCTGACGCTGGCGACGACCCGCCAGGGCGAGGTGCTGCAGGGCATCGGGTCCTTCCAGAGCTCGTCGCAGTTCGTCTCGGTCGACGAGTTCCGCACGTTCACGAAAGCTGCGCTGCAGAGCAACCCGTCGCTGCAGGCGGTGTCGTGGAACCCGGTGGTCACGGCCGCCGGGCTGCCGGCGTTCGTGCGCCTGCAGCAGTCGCAGCCCGGGCTCGGGACCTTCCGCGTGACCGAGAAGGACTCCGACGGCAACCTCGTGCCGGCCGCCGCCCGTGCGGAGTACGTCGTGGTCGCCTACATCGAGCCGGTCGAGGGCAACCGGGCGGCACTCGGGTACGACATCGCGTCGAACCCGGTCCGCGAGGCCGCGGTGGTGCAGGCGCGCGACTCCGGTCTGCTGACCTCGACGGCGCCGATCGAGCTCGTGCAGGAGACCGGGAGCCAGAAGGGGATGCTCGTCCTGCAGCCCGTGTACGCCGGAGGCACGGTCCCGCCGAGCGCGGCAGCGCGGCGCGCCACGATCGTGGGGTACGCGACCGGCGTCGTACGGATCGGCGACCTGGTCACCACTGCGCTCGGCGGGCCGCAGTGGGACGACGTCGGAGTCGTCCTGACCGACGTCACCGACGCGGAGCACCCGGTGCGTCTCGCCGGTGTCTCCCCGCACGACGGCGCGACCACGGGGACCGGCGCGTCGCAGACGTTCGACGTGAACGGCCGGACGTGGAAGGTGCACGCGGCGCTCACCGACGACGCCCTCGCGTCGATCACGTCGGCGAACGTGCCGGTCCTGCTGGTCGCCTCGGTGCTCGTGATCGGGCTCCTCGAGGCGTTCCTGCTCCTGGTGACCGGCGTCGAGATGCGGGCGCGGCGCGAGGCCGAGGCCTACGGCTACGAGGCCGTGCACGACCCGCTCACCGACCTGCTCAACCGCCGCGGCTTCCTCCGCGCGCTGCGCGGCGCCCGCGAGCGGTGCGGCCTCGACGGCTCGGAGCACTACCTGATGTACCTCGACCTCGACGGGTTCCGCGGGATCAACAGCCGTGGTGGGCACGAGGCGGGCGACACGCTGCTGCGCGAGGTCGGTCGTGCGCTGCAGTCGAAGGTCCGTCGCGGAGACTCCGTGGGGCGCATGGGCGGCGACGAGTTCACCGTGCTCCTCGTCGACTGCGCGGTGGAGCACGGCACGCTCATCGCCGACCAGATCGTCGACGCCGTGTCGGAGGCGATCGTCGGCGACCTCGGCGTGACGGTGAGCGTCGGCGCCGTACCCGTGACGGCCGCGTCGTCGCAGGACGTCGCGGCGCTGCTGAGCGCCGCGGACCACGCGTGCTTCGAGGCCAAGAACAGCGGCGGCGCCCAGGTGCGGCTGCACGCCGCGCCCCACTGAGCCTGATCGGACCAGGGTCGGCTCAGGACTCCCAGCGCACCTCGAGCGGCAAGCCCACGTGGTCGGCCCACGGCTGCAGCGCCTTCTCGGCCGCGGCGCGGTCGGCCTTCGTCAGCCGGACGAGCGGGGTGGCGGTGACGACGCCCCGCTTCCCCTTCGTGCTGCGCGTCCACGTCGCGAGCACGCGTCCGCGGCGCACGAGCGTGGAGCGGAACATCCCGTTGCCGCCGGGGACGACCGCGTCGAACTGGCTCTTGTCGAGGAACAGCGAGCGGTCCTTGTAGCCGAGCATGTACTCGTCGAACCCGGGCAGCGCGTGGATGCTGTCGTCGTCGGGCAGGTCGGCGTCGAGGAGCCCAGCCTCCAGGAGCACCGGGTCGAGCAGCACCTCGACACCGTCGAGCTCCGCCGTCGCCAGCGCGTCGCCCGCGAGCGCGATCGCCTTCTTCGACTCGGTCACGTTGAGGCCGGTCCAGCCCTGGAAGTCCTGGCGGGTGGTCGGGCCGTGGCTGCGGAAGTAGCGGGTCGCGAGGGTGGCGAGCGCCTCGTCGGTGCTGAGCCGCACGGGGTCGGGCACCCAGTCGTCGAGGAGCACGAAGGTCTGCTCGCCGTCGACGTCGGGCGCGATCGCGCTGACGCCGCGCTGGCTGGCGTACCAGAGCAGGTGGTAGCCGAGGTTGTTCGTGATGGGTACGCCGGAGGCCACGAGCGCGTCGAGCAGCTGCGCGCGCGTGAGCCGACGTCCTCCCGAGAGCTGCTCGCCGATGGTCTCCACGGCGCGGTCGGCGACCTCGTCGGCGAGGCCGAGGTACTGACGGCGCTTGGCTGCGCCCGCGAGCGCCTTGCTCCCCGTGACGTCGAGCATCCAGTGGGCGTCGCGCGACGGCACGAGGTGCACGGTGCCGCGCATCGGCCAGGTGCGCAGCGCCTCGCGCCGCTCGAGCGCGACGGTGACCTCGGCCTGCGTCGCCCCGCCGAGCCGCAGCCCGAGCGACCAGAGGCCGCTCGCGTTGTCCTGCGCCTGCATGGCGCCGAGGTGCGTGACGATCGCGTCGACCGTGGCCGGCGTACCGGCGCTCGCGGGTCGCGGGGCGACGAGCAGGGCGGCCATCCGCAGCGCGCGGGCGCGGTCGGGCGTGATCACCGGCATGGGGCCTCCTCGTCGGGAGGCACCAACCTACGGCGTGGCACCCACGACGGGCGGCTCGGTGCCGCGCGACCGCTTGCGGGCCATGAGCGCGTCGTCGGCACGGCGCAGGGCGGCCGTGACGTCGTCGCCCGGGTCGGCCAGCGTGTGCCCGATCGTGAGGGTGGGGGTGAGGGCGTCGGGGCCGTGCAGCACGGGTCGCGTGACGGCGTCGGCGATGCGCAGCGCGACGCCGATCGCGGCCTCCTCGTCGACGATCCCGTCGGCGAGCACGACGAACTCGTCGCCGCCGATGCGCGCCGCCACGTCGCCGTGGCGCAGGGCGCCGTTGATGCGGTCGGCGACCGCGCGCAGCACCCGGTCGCCCCACTCGTGACCGTAGGTGTCGTTGATGGCCTTCAGCCCGTCGAGGTCGCAGTAGAGGATCGCGAGCCGGCGTCCCTGACGAGGCGCGCGCCCGAACATGGTCACCGCGGCGTCCTCGAGGCCGAGCCGGTTGGCGAGGCCCGTGAGCGGGTCGGACCGTGCCTCCTCGGCGAGACGTCGCCGCAGACGCACTCGGTCGGTCACGTCGCGCCAGGTGAAGCTCAGCCCGTCGCCGACCCGCACGGCGCGGTTGTCGAACCAGCGCGTCTCGGTGCCCGTGATCTCGTTGGCGTACGGGTCGTCGTCGAGCGTCAGCGGCTCGCCGGTCTCGACGACGGCGACGTACTTCTCGAGCAGCCCGTTCTCCGCGTGGGCGGGGAGCAGCCCGAGCAGCGTCTGCGAGAGCAGCTCCTCGCGCGTCATGCGGTTGGCGGCGAGGGCCGCGTCGTTGGCGTCGCGGTAGGCGAAGTCGACGATCCGCCCGTCCTCGTCGCGGACCGCGGCGAGGTAGACCCACGGGTCGATGAGCGAGTCGATGACGCCGCGCAGCTCCTGGCGCGCCGACGCCGCCTCGTCCCGCGCGGCCTCGCGGTCGCCGACGTCGATGATCTGCACGACGTACGCGACCAGTCGTCCGTCGTCGTCGCGCAGCGCGTTCACCGCGAGCTCGCCCACGAGGACCCGGTCGTCGTGCAGCACGAACCGCTGCTGGGTGCGGTAGCTGTCGGACTCGCCGCGCACGACCCGGTCGCGGGCCTCGGCGTCGACGAGGACGTCGTCGGGGTGGGCGAGGCGCTGGAGCGAGAGCTGCACGAGCTCGTCGGACGAGTGGTCGAGCAGCTCGCGCGCCGCGGGGTTCACCGCGAGGAAGCGGCCGTCCAGTCCGACCAGGCAGGTGGCGACGGGCGACTGCCGCATCGCGAGCCGGAACAGGTCGGGCATCGTCGTGGCCACGAGGCCGTGCTCGCTCATGTCGACGGGCGCAGGCTCGCCGTGCGTCACGCGCTGAACTCCTTCTCGAACCCCGCCGCGGACAACGGTACCTGCGGTGTCGCGCCGGACCGCGTGCTGCTGATCGTCCCTTCGGACGTCGTCGCGCGACGTCCGGCTAGCCTGCCCCTCGTGGGAGCGTGGAGCAGCGACCTGGCGCGCAACCGGGCCATCTGGGCCGTGGTGAACGAGCAGTTCACCGACGCAGCCGCCGACGCCGCGTGGCACCGCAGCGGGATGGTGTGGGGGCTGTTCGAGCGCAGCGACGCAGAGCTCGGCGTGCTCGGCGACGTGACCAGCCTCGACGTCGTGGATCTCGCGGGAGGCACGGCGTACGTCGGTGCCTTCCTCCGTCGCAGCGGGGCGCGCGTGGTGTCGCTCGACCTGTCGTGGGAGCAGCTCGCGAGCGGCCTCCGCTGCCAGCGCGCGTACGGCCCCGTGTTCCCGCTCGTGCAGGCCGACGCGCAGCGGCTGCCGCTGCGCGACGCGACGTTCGACCTCGTCCTCAGCGAGCACGGGGCCGCCGCGTGGTGCGAGCCGCGGGCGTGGGTCGCGGAGGCTGCTCGCGTGCTGCGTCCCGGCGGCCGGCTCGTCTTCCTCACCAACAGCCTGCTCTCTGCGCTGTGCGTGCCGGAGGACGAAGGTGCCGCGCAGGAGCGGCTGCTGCGCGGTCAGCGCGACGTGCGCCGCGTCGCGTGGCCGGGCGGGGGAGTGGAGCACCACCCGTCGCACGGCGACTGGATCGCGGTGCTCACGTCGCACGGCTTCGTGGTCGAGGCGCTGCACGAGCTCTACGCACCCGACGACGCCGCCGACCACGAGTACTACGACATCGCGACGGCGGAGTGGGCGTCGCGGTGGCCGGCCGAGGAGCTGTGGGTCGCGCGGCTGCGCTGACCGCTCAGCCCATCACCGTGCCGCTCGAGTCAGGGTTGCGCTCGCGCCTGCGGGAGAACGTGCCGAGGTCGAGCTGCAGCCCGGTGGCCCGGCAGTCGAAGCGCACCGGCTCCGCATCGTGGTCGTGGCCGCTCTCGCACGCGTCGATCAGCGCCGCCATGAGCTCCCCGACCACGGGCGCGTTCTTGAACTGGTTGCCGCTCGTCCCGGCAGCGACGTAGAAGCCCGGCAGCGACGTGCGGTCGTAGACCGGGATCCAGTCGTCGCTCACGTCGTACACGCCGGCGATCCCGCTGGGGCGCAACGGGATCTCGAGGTCGGGGTAGCGGCGTGCCGCGCGGAGCACCTGCGCCTCGAAGAGCTCGGTGGTCGCGCCGGGGACGGCGTCGTCGGGGTCGTCGAGCCACTGCATCGGGTCGCACTCCGGCTCCGTGCCGCCGACGAGGAGCATGCCGCCGGGCGCAGGTCGGCTGTAGGTGCCGAGGTCCATGTCGCTGAGCGCCGGGAACGTGCCCGCGTCGCGCAGCGGTGCCGGCGCAGGGACGACGTGCACCTCCTGGCGCAGCGGCCGCAGCCCGATGGTGAAGTCGGAGTCGGCGCCGACCATGCGGTTCAGGGCGCCCGACCAGGGACCGGCGGCGTTGACGACCACCGGTGCACGCAGCGACGCGCCGTCGTCGAGGTCGACCTCCCACGCGCCGTCGCGATGCTGCGCCCCGATCACCGTGCGGCGGAAGCGGAACGAGGCACCGGCCCTCGTCGCGGCGTCGGCGAGGTTCGCGGCGGCCAGGCGCGGGTCGTCGACGTACCCGGCATCCGGTGTGAAGACGGCGCCGAGACGGCCGTCGGGCCCGTCGAGGAACTCCGGCGACGTCACGGGCTTCGGCGGCCACCACGAGCCCACGTCGATGCCGGGTATGCGCTGCGCGACCTCGTCGGCGTCCCAGTCCTCGTAGGGGACGCCGACGCGCGCGAGGAGGTCGGTCATCCGGTGGCGCGGCATGAGCGGTACGTCGAGCGCGACCATCCCGACGCGGTGGAAACGGGCGAGACCGTCGCCGTCGGCCGCGCCGAGGTGATGGGGCCAGTCGAGCCAGCGGTGGTAGGACTCCCACGCGAGCGCGACGCCCTCGAAGGTCGAGTAGGTGAACCGGATGATGGCGCTCGACGCGCTCGTCGACCCGAAGCCGGCGCCGCCGGACTTGTCGACGACCACCACGGAGCGTCCGGCGCGCGCGAGCTCGAGCGCGATGGCGGAGCCCATCACGCCAGCGCCCACGACGATGGCGTCGGCGGAGCTCGCGTCGGTCACGGCAGCACTCTGCCGGGAGGCACGTCGGCGGGCAAAGCGCCGCACCGGCGGCGCACGGAGCCTCGGCCGCTACTGGACGATCGTCGCGCCGGCGGCCTGCAGGTCGCCGATGCCGCCGCTGAGGTTGTAGACGTGGGTGAAGCCGGCCTTGCCCATCGCGTCGGTGGCCAGGCCCGAGCGACGGCCGCTGTGGCAGTAGACGGCGTACGTCGCGTTCTTGTCGAGCTTCGCGATCTCGGCGTCGAACGAGCCGCCCTCGACGTCGATGTTGATCGCGCCGTCGACGTGGCCCGCGGCGTACTCCTGCGGGGTGCGCACGTCGACGACCACGACGCCCGGCTGCTTCGCCGTCGTCAGGAAGGCCTGCGGGTCGACGGTGCTGACGCCGCCGCTCGAGCCGCAGCCGGCGAGGACGGTGACGCCGAGCAGGGCGGCGAGCAGGACGAGGAGCTTCTTCACGAGGGTTCCTTCAGCAGATCGAGGATCGGGGGAGCGGTGTCAGACGCCGACGTCGACGCGACCGGTCGTGACGGGCAGGCCCGCCGCGCGCCAGGCCGACATGCCGCCCTCGACGGAGCGCACGTCGTAGCCGGCCGAGGCGAGGTACGCCGCAGCCTGCGCCGAGCGTCCGCCCGACTGGCAGATCACGAGGTAGGTCTCCGAGCGCGAGAGCTCGGACGCGCGCAGCGGCACGATGTGCAGCGGCATGAAGAGCGCGCCGTCGACGTGGCCGTCGGCGAACTCGTCGGCGTTGCGGACGTCGAGGAAGGCAGCCGAGCGCAGGCTGCGCGCCGCCGCAGCCTCCTGGACGCTGATGGTGCGGATCATGCCGACGCCACCTGCGCCTTGACCGCGTCCATGTCGAGCTCGCGCACGGCCTGGATCAGCTGCTCGAGGGCCTTGGCCGGCAGGGCGCCCGCCTCGCGGTAGACCAGGACGCCGTCGCGGAAGGCCATGAGCGTGGGGATCGCGCTGATCTGCGCGGCACCGGCGAGCGCCTGCTCGGCCTCGGTGTCGACCTTGCCGAAGGTGATGTCGGGGTGGGTCTCCGACGCCTGCTCGAAGACCGGGGCGAACGCGCGGCACGGGCCGCACCAGGACGCCCACCAGTCGACGAGGGTGATGCCCTCGCCCGTCGCGATCTCGTCGAAGTTCTGCGCCGTGAGCGTCACGGTGGCCATCTGTCGTCCTCTCTCGAAGGTCTGATGACGAGGATAACAGATACCCCCGGGGGTATATTCCCCGAGCGTGCGACGCGGTCCGGACCGGCCGTCGCAGGCCGTGGGCGATAGCGTCGGGGTGCGGGCGCTGCGGGCGTCGGCGGGACCACGGGAGACACCCATGTACCTCGACGTCATGCTCTGCGACCACGCCCAGGTCGCCGGCGAGAAGCTGTTCATCGCCGGCGCCAACATCGACCGCGTGATCGTGCCGCCGGGCACGCCGCCGCCGTACGTCGTGTCCTTCACCGCGGCCGGCCTCGTGCACGTGCCGTGGAACGACACCAACGCCGAGCACACGCTGTCGTTCACGCTGCTCACCGAGGACGGCGACGTCCCCGAGCTCCCGCCCGGCGCAGGCGTCGGCGCCGAGGGCATCGGGGGAGAGATGGCGTTCAACGTCGGCCGCCCGCCGCAGCTCACCGGCGGCGAGGAGCAGAACGTGCCGTTCGCCTTCAGCTTCCAGGGATTGCCGCTCATGCGCCCCGGTCGCTACAGCCTCGTCTTCGCCCTCGACGGCACCGAGAAGCGCCGCGTCCCGTTCACCCTCCAGGTCGAGACCCCCCGCAGCTTCGGCCCCGCCTCCATCCCGGGCCTCTAGCCCCCGCACGAACGACGAAGGGCCTCCCCTCGTCAGTCGCGGCACCGCTGTCGAGCCCCGGTGTCGTCGCCGACGCTGCTCGCATCGCGGCCGCGCGGGCTGCTCCCTGTGCACGCTGTCACCAGCGTGATGGCCCTCTCCGGTGTCGGACCCGCGACGCGCACCCGGGCCGGGCTTCAGCCGGGGCGGAGGACCGACGGCCGCCGTGCGTTTGGGTCGGCGGAGGACGGGGACCCTGTCGCCCTTCTGGTCCCTACCTCGGAGTGTCCTCGTGCGTCCTCGGCGTCCTACGGTCCGGTCGGCATGAGCCGGGGTCGAGGAGCGGGCGGTGTCCTGGCACGTCTTCTCGACGGCAGCGGCGACCGCATTCCGCCCGTCGGGACCGTCGCGGTCCTGCCGCTCGTGGGTCTGGCGCTCCTGCTGCTGGCAGGGCTCGGGTGGTCCGGCATCGTGCTGGTCCTGCTCGCGTGCTGCGCGGCCGTCATCGCACTGGTACGCGCAGCAAGCTGGAGCGACCTCGCCTCCTCGGAGGGTTCTGCGCCGCCTCCGCCCCCGGAAGTGCCGCCGACCTCCGGTCGGTCGTGACGCCGGTGCTCATCCCTGGTCGGAGAGCCAGGCGCGCAGCTCTGCGACGTCGAAGCCGGGCACGGACCCGTCCAGGTCCTTGAGCGGCGTGTCCAGACCTGTCGTCGGCGGGATGCCGAACCGCGAGCGCAGTCCCGCCTCGGTCACCCCGGGGAAGCCGGCATCGACGACGAGCTGCAGAGTCATCCATCCCTTGACGTCGTCAGGCGAGGCTACCGGCGAATGCCACTCCTGCTGGCGCACGATCTCGGGGAAGTCACCTACGGAAGGCCACCGGGCTCTAGGTTTCCTTGCCATGGGGCCATGCGCATTTGCCAACAGGTGTCCCAAGCGATGCTAAGCACGCAGCACAAGCGGTCCAGGCGGTCGATGGCCGACTCCTGTGCGACTTGAAAGGCGTAGCCGCGGTCCTCTCCTCTGACGATGATCGGGAAGCTATGGAAGAGTTGACCTCCGCTGAGCGTCAGTGGAGTACTGCCGTCAACCTGTAGTTGAGCATTCGAATCGGGGATCAGTCGGAGACCTGCCGCTGCGCCCTCCGACGCAAGTTTCTGCTGCGAGTTGTGATCGGGCGTTGGCCCGATCACGGCGCTCCACGTGAAGGCTGCATCGTTGGCTCCCACACCCGCGACCGACACGGCAAGGACCCTGGTCCACGTATCGAGTTGTAGCTGGTCGACCCGGATCTCGGGATCTGAGTCGGGAACGCGAATGAACGCAGTAAGCCCTCCTTCGCGAGGGAACAGGCACAGGCTGTACCTCAGCTTCTCACTGGTTACGGAGATTTCGATGAAGTAGAACGGTTCTTCTTCGGTCGGAGGATGAGTGGACATGCTTTGGCCACCGACATCGCTGACGTGGTTTGCGATGGCCGCGTAAAGAGAGTGGAGAAGTTCATCGCCGTCGTGTTGCCAATCGATCGAGATCTCGGAGCCTGGCACCGAGATGAATACGCCGCTGATTGTCACACCGTTCACGCTACTGGGGCGCCCAGTCGGCGGCGGGGCGTGTACGTAGCCGAGTGCGGAACGCAGGCCGGCGCTAGGTGGCTCGCGATCGGCGGTCGCTGGCCTCGGATCTGAACGTCATCCTCAGGATCTACACGGATCCGATGCAATCGAGTGACACCGACGGCGGACACCGATGGACGTGGCGTGCGGCGCGGAGTCGATCCCGCCGAAGGCCCGTTCATGGCTGGCGAACATCTTGGCGCCCGAGAGCACCCTGCGGGTGTGAACTGATGGAGCGTACGACGAGCGTTCCACAGGTTAGGTGCCTTGCGGCTCTGTCGCTGCCTGAAGGCGATCCGGTTGATCAGAAGTAGGGATGAGCCAGAACTCACGGCCCAAGACATTGACCAGCGGCGCAGCGCCTCACAGGCCCGACTCCGTATGTCCGCCAGGTGCCACCGCGTCGGAACTGCTCGAACCACAACCCACCTGCGCCTGCTCGACGCGACTTGGTCGAACACGCTGATGTCGTCGATGAGAGGCGGCTGAGAGTGCCAACGGCCGCGGACAGTTTTCTCCGTCGAAGCAGCCGGAAGCGCCTACTCGACCACCGACCACTCCGCCTCGCTGCACCCGTCATGGCGGGTGCGATCTATGTCTTCGAGTGGCGCGCTGCGCACCACCAGGCCTGCGGGACATGC
This sequence comes from Candidatus Nanopelagicales bacterium, assembly GCA_046330715.1. Lineage (GTDB taxonomy): Bacteria > Actinomycetota > Actinomycetes > S36-B12 > CAIYMF01 > Longivirga. Next base: position 117,325 of record JAXLSG010000007.1, on the reverse strand, counting down.
GTCACACAGGGAGGAAGGCGGGAAACGGGCATCTCAAGTCAAACAATGCGATTTGCTGGGCGTTACACGCTGCGGCAGTTCCGGAGGGCTCCACATGAATGTCGAACAACTCCTCCGTCTCCTCGAGACGGTCAACGCAGACGTGGCGGACAATGATGCGCCTCTCGTCCTTCGAACGTTGCGAGACGCCTTGAGCAACCTCGGCTCGCAGCCCGCGGACAGCAGCTTCCAACAGCGTGTAGCAGAACAACTAGATCAGCTAGACGCAGTCACGGAAGAGAGCGCGGTCAACTCGTTTACTCCGACTTGGACCGATGCTCTTGCACGCATCGGCGGCGCAGAGAAGATCGGCCGCGCCCTGTTCGATCGCGTGGAGCGGGTAGTGCAGACGAACACCCTGACGCCGGCAGTCGCGGCGCAGACCGTCTCGCAGATTTCGACGGAGGTCGACGCCTGGTACGACGCCCTGAGATCGGGGCAGGCCAGCCTCGTGGAGTTCGGGTTCGTGGCAGAAACCGCCGGTCCCGGAGAAGGCCAAGTCGCGGTGAGCATTCCGCGGGAAGAGGTGTCGGAAGAGTTGGCGGAGCTCGGCAAGGAGTTCCGCTCGCTGACAAGGATCGTCAATCCCTTCAACGAGTTGGTGACAGGTTCGCGGCCACCGGTGGAAGTCAAAGCGCTGTCCTCCTCTGATTACACGGTCATTATCCCGCTGATTCCCGCCGTCTTGTACGCCTTCGCGCAGGCCGTCGACAAGTGCCTGGACGTGTACGAGCGAGTGCGCGGCATGATGGCACATAACGACGGCCTGGCTGAGCAAGGACTCGATCCAGCTTTGGTTGAGGCGATCACGGCTGCAGTTCGAGCCCGGGTCGAAGGCGACGTGGATGCAATCGTGGCCGAACTCCTCGAGGAGTACGCACGCCCCACCTCGGACGGAAGAGATCACGAACTTGGCAATGACCTGAGGGTCGCAGTTCGCGACCTGGCCAGCCGGGTTGACCACAACTATCAGTTCGATGTGCAAGTCACGCCGTCCGAGTCCGATGACGGGGAACAGGTCAAGACGGCCCAGGCGATCGAGCGCATTGCGCCACGCTTGCAGAGACTTCCTCACCATCGACCCGTGTTGGAAATCGTCCGAGGCGGGGCGGACGTCGACGAGCCCGAGGCAGAGTCTGGGACGACGAGGTGGTGCGCGCGGTGATCAACCGTCTCAAGCGCGCCCAAGGACAGCTCGGCGGGGCGATCTCGATGCTCGAGGAGGGCAGGGCCTGCTCCGACGTCGTCCTGCTGCTGTCGGCGTCGAGCAAGGCGGTGGACCGTGCCGCGTTCCAGTTGATCGCGACGACGCTCCAGGAGTGCATCGTGGCTGCACCGAAGGACAGCGAGGCGGTGACGGCGCAGCTGCAGAAGCTCTTCCTCTCGATGGCCTGAGCGCTGTTCTGCGACGACGAAGGCCCGCCCCTTCCGGGACGGGCCTTCGTCGTGAGCGGTGGGCTCAGATGTCGTAGTAGAGCTCGAACTCGTGCGGGTGCGGGCGCAGACGGATCGGGTCGATCTCGGCGCTGCGCTTGTAGGCGATCCACGTCTCGATGAGGTCGGGCGTGAAGACGCCGCCCTCGAGCAGGTAGTCGTGGTCGGCCTCGAGCGCGTCGAGGACCTCGCCGAGCGACGCGGGCACCTGCGGGATTGAGGCGGCCTCGTCCGGCGGGAGCTCGTAGAGGTCCTTGTCGACCGGCTGCGGCGGCTCGATCTTGTTCTTGATGCCGTCGAGGCCGGCCATCAGCATCGCCGAGAAGGCGAGGTAGGGGTTGCTCGACGGGTCGGGGCAGCGGAACTCGATGCGCTTGGCCTTCGGGTTCGCGCCGGTGATCGGGATGCGGATGCAGGCCGAGCGGTTGCGCTGGCTGTAGACCAGGTTGACCGGCGCCTCGTAGCCCGGCACCAGGCGGTGGTAGCTGTTCACCGTCGGGTTGGTGAAGGCGAGCAGCGACGGCGCGTGCTTGAGCAGACCGCCGATGTACCAGCGCGCCATGTCGGAGAGACCGCCGTACCCGAGCTCGTCGTAGAACAGCGGCGAGCCGTCCTTCCACAGCGACTGGTGCACGTGCATGCCCGAGCCGTTGTCGCCGAAGAGCGGCTTCGGCATGAAGGTGACGGTCTTGCCCGCGGCCCACGCGGTGTTCTTGATGACGTACTTGAACTTCATGACGTCGTCGGCGGCCTTGAGCAGGGTGTCGAAGCGGTAGTTGATCTCCTGCTGGCCCGCGGTGCCCACCTCGTGGTGCGCGCGCTCGACCTCGAGGCCGACCTGCTCGAGGTCGAGGACCATCTTGTCGCGGAGGTCGGCGAGGTGGTCGACCGGCGCGACGGGGAAGTAGCCGCCCTTGTAGCGGGGCTTGTAGCCGCGGTTGCCGCCGTCCTCGGAGCGGCCGGTGTTCCAGGCGCCCTCGATGGAGTCGATGTGGTAGAAGCCCTCGTTCTGAGCGGTCTTGAAGCGCACGTCGTCGAAGATGTAGAACTCCGCCTCCGGCGCGAAGAACGCGGTGTCGGCGATGCCCGTCGTCGCGAGGTACGCCTCCGCCTTCGCGGCGATCTGGCGCGGGTCGCGGGAGTACGGCTCGTTGGTGAACGGGTCGCGGATCGAGAAGTTGATGACGAGCGTCTTCTCCGCGCGGTACGGGTCGATGAAGGCGGTCGTGACGTCGGGGATGATCTTCATGTCCGACTCGTGGATCGCCTGGAAGCCACGGATGGACGAACCGTCGAACATCTGCCCGTCGGTGAACAGGGCCTCGTCGACGTGCGCGGCGGGCACATTGAAGTGCTGCATGACGCCGGGCAGGTCGCAGAACCGGACGTCGATGAACTTGACGTCCTCCTCCTGGATGAACCGGAGAACTTCCTCCGCGCTCGTGAACATCCATCCTCCTCGCGTGCTCACGGCCAGGGCCGTCGCATCGCCTCGCGTGACCCGCGACGGGCTCGTCGCGGTGCTGATGGGGAACCTAGGCGTCGGGGATTTCCCGGCGGTGTCCCGATTGTTTCGCGTGTGTTTCCGTCTGTGACGGCGGGGTGCCCGATGTGACGCGAGTGACGGATGGGGTCCCGGCCGTGCGGCGTACGCCGGCTCGCCTAGCCTGGTGCCGTGACCGAGAAGCCCGACGCCGAGCCTGCCGCGGAGCCCGCCGCGGAGCGGCCGCGCATCACGCGCGAGGACCTCGGCTCGTGGCTGTCGGGACCGGGCTCCAACCTCCCGCCGACGCAGGACTTCCCGGGCCAGCGCCTCGGGCTCCCGGCCGACGGCCCCGGCTCGATCGCGGGCTGGGGGCGGCGCGTGCTCGCCCTGCTCGTCGACTGGATCGCGTGCCTGCTGCTCGTGCGCCTGTTCCTGCCGCACATCGACTACGGCACGCCCACGTCGAGCTTCGCGACGATGGGCTTCTTCCTCGCCGAGCTCACGCTCTTCACCTGGATCGCGGGCGCCTCGTTCGGGCACCGGATCCTCGGGCTCGGCGTCGTACGCCTCGACGGCGGTCGCGCCGGCTTCCTGCGTGCGTTCGCGCGCAGCCTGCAGATCTGTCTGCTCGTGCCGCCGCTCATCTGGGACAAGGACACCCGCGGCCTGCACGACCGCTCGATGGGCACGGTCCTCGTACGCCGCTGACCCCACGGGATCCGGCGTGGTGATGCCGCATCCCGCGGGGTCGCGAGGCGTCAGACGGGCAGGGTGTCGATGTCGTTCTGGACGATCTCGCGGTCGTCGGCGTCGGTGACCTCGGCGAGGCGCGCCACGGCCTTCGCCTTCCACTCCGACGCGGCCGCGGTATCGCCGGCGACGGCGTAGGCGCGGGCGAGCCCCTCGTACGCCGAGGCCAGCAGCCACTCCTCGCCGTCGACCTGCGTCGCGCTCGCGAGGCAGAGCCGAGCGTGGTGCACGGCCGGCTCGCCGCGACCGAGCACGGCATACACGCGGCTGATCTGCCAGTCGCCGATCGCCTTCTCCTTCGGGCCGCCGATGCCGGTCCAGTGGTAGCGGCTGGCGTGCGCGGCGTTGACCATCTCCTGGTCGTCGTCGCCCGTGCGGTCGGACTTCTCGAGCAGCTCCCACACGCGGTTGAACAGCGCGGCGGCCAGCGAGCGCTGGGTCTGCGGGTCGAGGTCCTCGGTCGTCGTGGCGGTCATGTCGTGCTCCTCGTGCGTGAGGCCCGGGTCGATGAGGTGCCCGAGCTGGTGGATGACGCGGTGCAGCCGGGTGGCACGTGCGGTGATCCGGTCGCGGTGGCGCACCAGCACCTCGCGACGTACGCGTGCGTCGTCCGCCGCCATCAGCTCCCGGATCTCCTCGAGCGGAAGCTCGAGATCGCGGAGCATGCCCACCGTGCGCGCGGTCTCGACCTGCGCCCGGCGGTAACGGCGGTAGGACGTCGCGGGGTCCACGTGCGCCGGCACGAGGATCCCCACGGCGTCGTAGTGGCGCAGCGCGCCGATGGACAGGCCCGACAGACGCGCCAGCTCGCCGATGCTGAGCAGGTCGTCCGACCGGACCAACGTCGTACCTCCCATGCTTCGAGAGCGTGAGGTCTCCACCGACCCGAGAGTCAAGCAACTCGTCGTACGACGCGCCCGGGGATCAGCGCAACGGGGCGAACCCGGCCTCGGCCAGCGCCTCGGTGAGGATGCGGATCGCCCGCGGACCGACGCCGTGCAGGGCGAGCAGGTCCGCGGCGCTGTGCCCGGCGACGTCGTCGAGCGACGTGATGCCGACCGACGCGAGAGCGCGCGTGGCGGGCGCTCCGATGCGCGGCAGCGCGGTCATGCAGGCGTCAGGCGCGCGGGATCTTGGTGCCCTTGGGCAGCGGGCCCTTGGGGATCGGCAGCGGCGTCGCGGTGAGGGCGTCGAGGCGCTTGCGCAGCGCGCTGACCTCGGCGGGCTTGAGGTTGCGCGGCAGCTTCATGACGGCGCCCTGCAGCTTGCGCAGCGGCACCTGGCCCTCGCCGTCGCCCGCCTGGATCTCGTAGATCGGCGTCTCGCCGACGAAGCGCGCGGTGCGCTTCTTCTCGTTGGCGAGCAGCTGCGGCGCGCGCGAGGGCGGCGCCTCCGACACGAGGATCACGCCGGGGCGGCCGATCACGCGGTGGACGAAGTCCTGGTTCTTGGTGACCGCGACCGCGGGGGTGGTGAACCAGCCGCTGCGCAGCGCGTTGAGCACCGACGCCGCGGCGCCGGGCTGGCCCTCGACCTGGGCGTACGCCGCCTTCTCGGCCCGACGGCCGAACACGAACGTGACCGCCAGGATCGCGAACATGATCCCGATGAAGCCCCAGAACCAGACCGACTGCTTGAGCAGCAGGGCCACGACGACGAAGAGCGCGACGACGCCCACGAAGATGCCGGCGAGGATCAGCCCGATGCGCGGGTCGGCCTTGCGGGTCAGCCGGTAGGTCTCGCGGATCTGCGCGAGGCGGCCACGCGAGGTGGCGGGCGCGTTGGTGCTCACGGGTGGGTGCTCCGATGCCGGGGATCGAGGGCCTCAGCCTACCTGGCCCGGCGGGTCAGGCCTGCGCCCCGCCGGTGACGATCGCGGCGGTGCCGGTGCCCGCGGCCCGGGCGTCGAGGGCCTGCTGGTGCAGGCGTCTGGCCCGGTACGACGAGCGCACGAGCGGCCCGCTCATGACGCCGGCGAAGCCGATCCGGGTGGCCTCCTCGGCCAGGGCGACGAACTCCTCGGGCTTGACCCAGCGGGTGACCGGGTGGTGCTTGGGGGAGGGCCGCAGGTACTGGGTGATCGTGAGCAGGTCGCAGCCGGCCTCGTGCAGGTCGTGCATCGCGGCGACGACCTCGTCGATCTCCTCGCCCATCCCGAGGATGAGGTTCGACTTCGTGACCAGCCCCGCCGCGCGGGCCTGCGTGATCACGTCGAGGGACCGCTCGTACCGGAACGCCGGGCGGATCCGCTTGAAGATCCGCGGCACCGTCTCGAGGTTGTGCGCGAGCACCTCGGGGGCGGCAGCGAACACCTGCGCGAGCAGGTCGGGGTTGGCCGAGAAGTCGGGGATGAGCACCTCGACGCCGGTGCCCGGGTTGAGCTCGTGGATCTGGCGCACCGTCTCGGCGTACAGCCAGGCGCCCTCGTCCTCGAGGTCGTCGCGCGCGACGCCGGTGACGGTGGCGTACTTCAGACCCATGGTGCGCACCGACTCGGCGACGCGGCGCGGCTCGTCGCGGTCGAGCGGGTCGGGGCGGCCGGTGTCGATCTGGCAGAAGTCGCACCGCCGCGAGCACTGGCTGCCGCCGATGAGGAAGGTCGCCTCGGCGTCCTCCCAGCACTCGTAGATGTTGGGGCAGCCCGCCTCCTGGCAGACCGTGTGCAGCCCCTCGCCCTTCACCAGGTTCGTGATGCGCGTGTACTCGGGGCCGGTCTTGAGCGTGGTCTTGATCCACGGCGGCTTGCGCTCGATCGGGACCTCGGCGTTGCGCGCCTCGATCCGCAGCATCCGCCGCCCGTCGGACGAGGTGGACACGACGTCGGTCATCGGGTGCTCCAGGGGTCGAGCCCGTCGGCGAGGCGCTCCTGCACCATCGGCAGGACGTCGAGGACGGTGACGGTGCGCCCGAGCTCGGCGGTCAGCGACGTGACGCCGGCGTCGGCGATGCCGCACGGCACGATCCGGTCGAACCAGGCGAGGTCGCAGTCGCAGTTGAGCGCGAAGCCGTGCATCGTGACCCCGCGCGACACGCGTACGCCGATGGCCGCGACCTTGCGCTCGGGGCGCGTGCCCTCCAGCGGCAGGTCGGCACGGACCCAGACGCCGGAGCGGTCATCGACGCGCATCGTCTCGAGACCGAGCTCGGCGCAGACGTCCATGAGCATCGCCTCGAGCCGGCGTACGTGCTCCACGACGTCGATCGGCTCCGCGAGCCGCACGATCGGGTAGCCGACGAGCTGGCCGGGGCCGTGCCAGGTGATGCGCCCGCCGCGGTCGACGTCGACCACCGGCGTGCCGTCCACCGGACGGTCCTCAGGACGCGTGCGCTTGCCCGCGGTGTACGTCGGCGGGTGCTCGAGCAGCAGCACCGTGTCGGGGAGCGATCCCTCGACGACGCCCGCGTGCACCTCGCGCTGGAGGTCCCACGCCTGCTGGTACGGCACGGCCTCGTCGCCGAAGCCCACGAGCCGGAGCTCGGGCCGCGGGTCGGGCCGCAGCTCGGGCCGGGCCGGGTCCGCGATCGTCACGGGGTCAAGCCTACGTGCTGGCGCCCGGACCGCCTCCCGCGTCCGCTCCCGGCGTACCGCGTCGCGGACCGCGTCCTCCGTGGCTGGCGGTGGGCGTGGCGCTGCCAGCGTGGTGAAGGGCGCGACGAGGGGAGGTGGGTGGCTGACGCCCGTCGTCGGGCGGCGCTTCCAGCGCGCTCGGCCTGCGGGCGTGGCGCTTCCAGCGTGGTGAAGGGCGCGACGACGGGTGGTGGTGGCTGACGTCCGTCGTCGGGTGACCGTCGCGGCGTTGGTCAGGGAAACCCACCGGATCCGGTCGCAGTCCGGTGGCTTTCCCTGACCAAGCGGCGTACGCCGCCCGCTTCGCAGTCGATGGGTGTTGAGCGTGGCTTCTAGACCTCGCTCGGCACCGACCGACTCACGAGCCAGGTCGATGGGTGTTGAGCGGGGCTTCTAGACCTCGCTGGGCGCCCACCGACTGTCGGCCACGGGCGATGCGGCGTACGACGACGGGAGCTGGCGGCCCACCTCCCGTTGTCGCGCTCGTCCCCGCGCTGGGAGCGCCACAGCCGCGCCCCGGAGCGTCGCCGACGTCACGATGCCCGTCGGACGTCGTCGAGGGGTGATCAGCGGACGGTAGAGAGTGCGCTCATCACGCGTCGACGGCGGGGTACGTCGGGGTCAGTCCTCGGCGTCGGGGTACTTCGAGCCGGGGCCGGCGGGGCTGGCGTCGAGGCGGGCGAGCTGGTCGGGGGAGAGGACGAGGTAGGCGGCCGCGGCGCTCGCGTCGACCGTCGCGGTGCGGGTGAAGCCGGGGATCGGGACCAGCGAGGAGCTCGACGCCGAGAGCCAGGCCAGCGCGACCTGCTGGGGCGTGACGTCGCGGCCGAGCGACGACGCGAGCTCGGTGGCGACGGCCGCGAACTCCGGATAGAGCTCGCCGAGGCGCGGGGCCTGGTCCTGGCCGAGGGGCGACCACGCGAGGTAGGCGACTCCGTGGTCTCCGGCCCAGCCGACGATGTCGGCGTCGTCGCGGTAGCGAGGGCTGCGCTCGTTCTCGATCGCGGCGATGGTGCCGCCGCTGACGTCCCACGCGGTCTCGACCTCGTCGAGGTGGACGTTGCCGATGCCGACGCGCGGCGCGATGCCGCGCTCGCGCACCTGCAGGAGGTTCTCGACGGTCTGCGCGAACGGCTGCTGCTCGCGGTTGACCCGGTGCAGCAGGATCGCGTCCGGCTCGAAGCCGAGACGCGCGACGCTGGCCTCGGCGGCCGCGAGCAGGTAGTCGAGCGAGCCGTCGCGACCCCACTCGTCCTCGTCGGCACCCGGACGCCGGGTGATGCCGATCTTCGTCACGACGACGACGCCCTCGCGACCGCCCGACCAGGCGCGCACGGCCTCGCCGACGAGCGCCTCGTTGTGCCCGAAGCGCTGGACGTCGGGCGCGTAGATGTCGGCCGTGTCGACGAGCGTGAGCCCGGCGTCGAACGCGTGGTGCAGCACGGCGATCGCGGCATCGCGGTCCATCGGGTCGGGGCCGCCCCGCGGGTCCGACAGCGGCATCGCGCCGGTGCCGATCGCGGGCACGGGGCGCGACGAGAGCAGGGGCAGGTCGAGGTGGCGCACGAGGCTCCTCAGCGGTGTCAGGCGATGCGGCCGGGGGCGAGGCGGGTCTCGACCGCGCTGTCGCCGTCGCGCTCGACGCGGTACGCCGCCGGCCCCATGGCCGGGTCGACGGGGTAGTCGGTGAGGACCTCGACCGGGTCGGTGCCCTCGTAGAGGATCCCGACGCGGTCGTCGGTGCAGTACGACAGCGGCAACGACCCGTCGGCGACGAGCGACTGCAGCAGCGGACGACGCTGCTCCTCGCTGTCGTAGTGCACGCCGTTGCCGTACGGCAGCAGCCCGAGGCCGCCGGTGACCAGACGCAGGTCGAGGCCGAACGAGTCCGTCGTACCGCCGACGTGCCAGCAGATCGAGCCCGCGCTCACGCCGGCGAGGACCACCCCGCGCTCCCAGGCGTCGCGCAGCGCCTCGTCGACGCCGTGGACGCGCCACAGCGCCAGCAGGTTCGCGACCGACCCGCCGCCGACCCACACGACATCGGCCTGGCCCACGGCCTCCTCGGGTGTCTGGTTCGGGTACGGGAACACGACGAGGTGGTCGGGGTCGACCGAGAGGTCGCGGCAGGCCTGGTAGCTCATCGCGAGGTACTGCGCGTTGTCGGCCGACGCCGTCATCACGAACAGCACGCGCGGCCGCTCCTTGCCGGTGAGCTTCACGGACTCGAGGAACAGGCCTCCGGGACGCCGGATGTTCTCGTGCCGGCTCGGTGCCGCGAGGAAGCCTCCGCTGGTCGCGAGGATGCGTCGGGTCGCCATGCGCGCCAACCTACGCGAGCGCCGCCAGCACCGCCGCGGAGGTTCTGCGTCCCGACACGAGCGCGCCCTGGATCGACGCGGTGTCGCGGTGGTCGCCCGCCACGAACACGTCGCCGTGGCGCACCGGCCGGCGCAGCGACGTGCCCGGCTCGACCGCCGGGACGGTTGCCGCGATCCGGTGCACCGCGACGGTGTCCCAGCGCCGCGTGTCGACTCCGTGCATCAGCGGGAGGTGCGCGCGCACGTCGTCCTCGTCGACGTTGGTGCCAAGGGCCGTCGTCGCGACGAGGGCCCGGGATCCGGCGGCGTACGACGGGGCCGCGTTGCTCACCACGACGCTGTTCACGACCGGTCCGCGCCGCTGCGGGTCGAGGACGAGCACGCCGCGCCCGCCGGTGAGCTCCGTGCCGGCGACGTCGGCGAGGTGCCACCACGTCGTGCCGCTGCGCATGACTGGTACGTCGAGACCGGGCAGCAGCTCGCCGGCCGTCGTCGGGTCGGTCGCGACGACGACGGCGCGCGCCGTGACGGTGCCGTCGTCGGTCGTGACCGACGTGCCGGTCACGGAGCGCACGGCACGGCCGAGCTCGACCTCGAGCCCGCGCGCGAGCTGGTCGGGCAACGCCTGCATGCCGGCCGCGGGCACCGACGGCGTGCCGAGGACGAACGAGCGCAGCAGCAGGTCGACGAACCGGCGGCTCGTGCCCATGGAGTCGTCGAACAGCACGCCCGTGAGGAACGGCGCCAGCGCGTCGCGCGTGAGACCGCCGAACGGCGCCCACGCCTCGCCGACGCTGGAGTCGACTGCGTCGCGCAGCGCGCGCGGGTCGCTGCGCAGCACCCGTGCGGCGTACGCCGCGAAGCGCAGCTGCTCGGCGCGCGAGCCCGGCGCGTGCAGCGCGGTCGCGAGCAGCGCCGAGGGTCGGCGCCGAGGGTCGACGACGAGCGTGCGCCGGTCCGGCGTCGCGAGGAGCACACCCGGCTCGAACGCCTGCAGCTGCAGCGCCTCGAGGTCGAGCACCCGCTGCGCCTCGGGGTACGCCGGGTTCAGCAGCTGGAAGCCGCGGTCGACCGTGACGCCGTCGATCCGCTCGCTGCGCACCCGGCCGCCGACCCCGTCGGACGCCTCGAGCACCCGCACCGCCAGCCCGGCGTCGGTGAGGTGCCGCGCGGCCGCGAGCCCGGCCAGGCCGGCGCCCACGACGACGACGTCGTGATCGGTCACCGGTGCTCCTCTCGACGGCGTCCCATCGTCGCGGTCCACGGCGGTCGCCGCATCTCGCGGCCTGTGGACCGGCTCGGCGGCGTACGCCGTCGCGCACCCACCCTGGGCGGCATGACCGAGCCCGAGCTGCCCCTCGTCGAGCGCACCGGCGTCGTCGCCGGAGACCCCGCGTCGTTCCGCGAGCGCGACACCGCGCTCGGCGCCCTCACGGCCGTGCGCGCCGAGGGTCTCGCTCCGCTGCTGCGCGCCGTGCCGGTCGGCGACGCCCACGCGCTCACCCACCTCGTGCCGTCCGACGCGGTCGAGCTCGCCGCGCTGCGCGACCGCGTGCCGCTGCGTCCCGGTCACGTCGTCACCGTCCTGGTCACGGTGCTCGCGGCGCTCGACGCCCTGAACCGCGCCCACCTCGCCCACGGCGGCGTCGGCGCGGAGCGCGTCCTCGTCGCGCCCGACGGCACAGCGGTGCTCGCCGGCAGCGGCCTCGCCTGGTCGGTGCCTCCGGGCTCGCCCGGCGGACCCGACCCGGCCGACGACCTCGCCGCGGTGGCGGTGCTCGTCCGGCGCCTGCTCGGCCCGGGGTCGGCGCCGCCGGCGCTCGTCGTGGCGCTGCTGCGCGCCGCCGACCCCGACCCCGCGGTGCGCCCCGACGCCGCCTCGCTCGCGGCGACCGTCGCGGCCGCCCTGCCCGCCGAGCCGTTGCTCGACCTGCTCTGGCTCGCCGAGCCGCCGCGGCGCGACCCGCACCCGGTCGAGGTCGCCTCCGAGCCCGCCAAGCCCGCCGAGCCCTCTGACACTGGTGACCCTGCTGACTCTGCCCTCGCTCCGATCGAGCCGACGCACGATGCCGCATAGGAGCCCCTCTCCGTGCCCGTCACGACGCGTCGTCCGGGGCCGGTCCCGAGGCCGGTGCCGCGACGTCGCCGCGGCCGCTCGGTGGCCGTCGTCGTCGCGGCGCTGCTGCTGCCCCTGCTCGCCTGGGGAGCGCTGCGCGTGCCGACCGGTGCCGCCGCCGACCCGGGCGCCGCGGCTCCCGCCCCGGAGCCATCTGCCGCCACGCCCTCGGTCGCCACGCCCTCTGCCGCCACGCCCTCTGCCGCCACGCCCTCTGCCGCCACGCCCTCTGCCGCCACGGAGCCAGCCGCCGCGACGACCGACGCCTCGACGACGCCGGCGCCCTCCGCCGACTGGGCTGCCGTGCTCGCTCGCGTCGACGCCCTGCGCCACCGCGCCGTGGTCGCCGGGTCGGCCGAGCTGCTCGCGCGTGCCGTCGACCCCGCGGGGTCGGCCTGGGCCGCCGACGCCGCGCTCGCCGCGCGGGTCCGCGCGTCAGGTGCCCGGCTCGACGGGGGTGCGCTCGTGCGCACCTCGGTCGAGCCCGAGGAGGTGGGCGACGACGTGGTGCGGCTGCGGGTGCGCGACGTGCGCACGGCGTACGCCGTCACCGAGGGCGGCACGACCACGCGCGTGGCCGCACGAGGGGAGCGGACGTGGCTGGTGATGCTGGTGCGCGGCCCCGCCGGCTGGCGGATCGGGGCGGTCGAGGCGCTGCGCGGTCAGTAGGCGCCGCGGGCCGCGAGGACCGCGCGGAAGGTCTGGCTGATGATCGAGATGTCCATGAGGAACGACCAGTTCTCGACGTAGTAGAGGTCGAGACGGACCGACTCCTCCCAGTCGAGGTCGGACCGGCCGCTGACCTGCCAGAGGCCGGTCATGCCCGGCTTCACGAGCAGACGGCGGTGGACGTCGTCGCCGTACTGCGCGACCTCGTCGGGCAGCGGCGGGCGCGGGCCGACGAGCGACATGGAGCCGGTGAGGACGTTGAAGAGCTGGGGCAGCTCGTCGAGCGAGGTGCGGCGCAGCAGCGAGCCGACGCGGGTGATGCGCGGGTCGTCCTTCATCTTGAAGAGCAGGCCGGCGCCCTCGTTCTTGTCCTGCAGCTCGGCGAGCATCTGGTCGGCGTTGACGTGCATGGAGCGGAACTTGACCATGCGGAACGTGCGGCCGTTGCGGCCCACGCGCGTCTGCTTGAAGAACGCCGGGCCGCGCGAGTCGAGGCGCACCGCGATCGCGAGGCCGAGCAGCACGGGGGAGAGAACGAGGATCGCGAACAGCGCCATGACGCGGTCGAACAGGCCCTTGGCCACGCGACGGCTGCCGCTGAACTCGGGGCGCTCGACGTGCAGCAGCGGGAGACCCACGACGGGGCGCACCGAGATGCGCGAGCCGGCGACGTCGGTGAGGTTCGGCGAGACGAGGACGTCGACCTTGCTGTCCTCGAGCGCCCACGACAGGTGCCGGAGCTCCTGCTGGGAGAAGGTCGACCACGCGGCGACGATGAGCGTGTCGGCGTCGTGGAGGTCGAGGGCGCGACGGACGTCGGTGGACATGCCCACGACGGGTACGCCCTCGATGACGTCCTGACGGCTGCGGTCGACGAGGGCGCCGACGACCTGGAACGGGTGGTCGTCGCGGGTGGAGATGCGGCGCATCATCTCGGCGGTCGCGCGCTCGGTGCCGACGACGAGAGCGCGGTGCACGGCGACGCCGTGGGCGCGCGCCCGCTTCTGCACGAGGTGGCCGACCCAGCGCACGAGCAGCGCGCCGACGATGAAGACCGGGAACATGACGATGGCGACGGTGCGCGCGAGCTCCTTCTCGGAGACGAGCGCGATGACACCGACGACCGCCATGAGCTTGAGCGCGACGTCGAGCAGCCGGCGGTAGTCGTCGGTGCCGACGCCGAGGAAGCGGGGCTCGTAGCAGCGCGACAGGGCGCAGGCGCCCACGATCGCGAGCGGGATGACGGTGAGGCACAGGATCCACTGCGGGGCGGTGGGGGTGCCCTCGACGGCGAGGAGCGCGACCCAGCCGGCCAGGACGGCGACGACGAGGTCCGCGGCGATGATCGACCGGGCGAACGCGGCCATCCATCGGGTGCGCGTGGTGTCCCCCAGGGGCGCGGGGCCGACCGGCGTGGCGGAGCGGCGACGGCTCGAGCGCTGGAGGGGGAGCGGGGAGCGGACGGAGTCGACAGAGCTCTGGGTCTGCTCGTCGGTGAGCTGGGTGCTCGACGAGTCCAGGGCCGTCATCCTCGGTGCTCCTTCCGCTGTCCCCATCGGGTCTCGACCACCCGGTCGGGGCGCGTCCCCCACGATGTCACGGAACGGTACGGGTTACTTCCGCCAAACGGCTGACAGGTAACGCGATGTTTACGCCACAGCGCCATCGCACAGTTACGGAACGTCCCCCGTTCGGCCCCCGTTACTCCGATCGCGTGACGGGAATGTCCGAGTTGACTGCTTCGTGGACGATCGCGTCGACCGTGGGGTGGCGGAACTCGTACCCCGATCCGAGGAGCTTCGCGGCCGACATCCGCTGGTCGAGGAGGAGCTCATCTGCGAACTCCCCCAAGACAATCCGCAGGGCGAAGCCCGGTACGACGGCCACCGTGGGACGGTGCACGGCCCGCCCCAGGGCGTCGGTGATCTCGGCGTTGGTGCCCTGCTCGGGTGCGACGAGGTTCACGGGGCCGGTCACCGTCGGTGTGTCACACAGATGACGGAGCGCTCCGACCTCGTCGGCGAGGCTGATCGGCGACCACCACTGCTTCCCGGAGCCGAGCCGGCCGCCCGCCCCGAGCTTCACGACGGGCAGCAGCCGGTCGAGGGCGCCGCCGCCCTGGGCCATGACCAGACCGGTCCGGGGGTGGACGACGCGGACCCCGGCCTCCCGGGCCGGCGCGGCCGACTGCTCCCAGGCCTGGCAGACCCGGGCGAGGAAGGTCGAGCCGACGGCGGCGTCCTCCTCGACGGCGTCCGGACCGGTGTCGCCGTAGTAGCCGCTGGCCGACGCCGAGACGAGCACGCCCGGGTGGTCGTGGGTGTCGGCGATCGCGGTGGCCAGGCACGTCGTCGCGGCGACGCGCGAGTCGATGATCGCGCGCTTCCACTTCTCGTCCCAGCGCTTCTCCGCGATACCCGCACCCGCGAGGTTCACGACCGCGTGGACGCCCTCGAGCGCCTCGCGCAGCTCGCGCGAGGCCCCGGTGGCGCCCAGCGACGGGTTCCAGAGGACCTCGTCGGGGTGCTCCGTGGGACGGCGTACCAGGCGGACGACGCGGTGGCCGTCGGCCTGCAGGGACGCCACGAGGGCGGTCCCGATGAAGCCGCTGGATCCGGCGACGACGTACGTGCGCTGCGTGCCCGTCACCGGAGCCACCTCACCCGAGGCCGAGCTCGGCCTCGAACGAGCCGTCCTCGAGCCGCTGCTTGATGGCCACGAGGAACCGGGCCGCGTCGGCGCCGTCGACGAGACGGTGGTCGTAGGACAGGGCCAGATAGACCATCGAGCGCACCGCGATCGAGTCCGAGCCGGTCTCGTCGGTGACGACGACCGGGCGCTTCACGACCGCGCCGGTGCCGAGGATCGCGACCTGCGGCTGGTTGATGATCGGGGTGTCGAACAGGGCGCCGCGGCTGCCGGTGTTGGTGATGGTGAAGGTGCCGCCCGAGAGCTCGTCGGGGCTCACCTTGTTGGTGCGGGTGCGCTCGGCGAGGTCGGCGACCTTGCGGGCGATGCCGCCGATGTTGAGGTCGCCGGCGTCGCGGATGACCGGCACGAGCAGGCCGCGGTCGGTGTCGACGGCGATGCCGAGGTGCTCGCCCTCGTGGTAGGTGACCGTGCCCGCCGCCATGTCGATCGAGGCGTTGAGCTGCGGGAACTGCTTGAGCGCCTCGACCGTGGCCTTGGCGAAGAACGGCAGGAACGACAGCTTCACGCCCTCGGTGGCCTCGAACTGCTTCTTGGCCCGGTTGCGCAGCTGCGAGATCCGCGTGACGTCGACCTCGATGACCGACGTGAGCTGGGCGGAGGTCTGCAGCGACTCGACCATGCGCTCGGCGATGACCTTGCGCAGGCGCGTCATCTTCTCGGTGCGCCCGCGCAGCGGCGAGGCGGCGGCCGCAGCCGGAGCGGCAGCGGCGGGAGCGGCGGCGGCCGGAGCGGGTGCGGCCTTGGCCTTGGCGGCGGCGTCGAGGACGTCGCTCTTGCGGATCCGGCCGCCCACGCCGGTGCCGGTGACGGTCGCGAGGTCGACGCCGTTGTCGGCGGCGAGCTTGCGCACGATCGGCGTCACGTAGGCGTCGACGGGAGCCGCAGGAGCAGCGGCCGCGGGAGCCGGCGCGGCGGGAGCCGGAGCCGGGGCGGCCGCAGCCGGAGCTGCCGGGGCCGGGGTCGGGGCGGGTGCCGGAGCAGCCGGGGCGGGAGCGGCGGCAGGCGCGGGGGCGGCCGGGGCGGCGGGCGCGGCCGGAGCGGCGCCCGCGGCGCCGATGATGCCCAGGGTCGCGCCGACGGCGACGACCTCGTCCTCGCCGACCGTGATCTCGAGCAGGGTGCCCGCCGCGGGGGAGGGCAGCTCGGTGTCGACCTTGTCGGTCGAGATCTCGACCAGCGGCTCGTCGACGGCGACGGTGTCGCCCACGGCCTTGAGCCAGCGGGTGACCGTGCCCTCGGTGACGCTCTCGCCGAGCGCGGGGAGGACCACCGGGGTGCCGGCGCCCGCGGGGGCCGCCGCAGGAGCGGCCGGGGCAGCGGCGACGGGCTCGGGAGCCGGGGCCGGGGCGGCAGGCGGGGCCGGGGCGGGCTCGGGCGCGGCGGCCGGAGCCGGCGCCGCGGGAGCCGGTGCGCCGGCCTCGGCGGCGTCGCCGATCACGGCGAGCTCGCTGCCGACCGGGACGACGTCGTCCTCCTGGGCGGTGATGGAGAGCAGCACGCCCGAGGCCGGGGCGGGGATCTCGGTGTCGACCTTGTCGGTCGAGACCTCGAGCAGCGGCTCGTCGGCCACCACCGTGTCGCCGACCTGCTTGAGCCAGCGCGTGACCGTGCCCTCGGTGACGCTCTCGCCGAGCTGGGGCATCGTGACGGAGACGGGCATGAACCTGGTCCTTCGGTCGGGTCTACGGGGTGATCGTTGCGTTCGGGTGCCGCGCGCGCCAGAGGCGCGTCAGGCGTGGGCCGTCAGGCGTGCGCGTGCAGCGGCTTGCCGGCGAGGGCGAGGAAGGCCTCGCCGAACGCCTCGTTCTGGGTCGGGTGGGCGTGGATGAGGCTCGCGACGTCCTCGGGGTAGGCCTCCCAGTTCACGACCAGCTGGCCCTCGCCGATGAGCTCGCCGGCGCGCGAGCCGACCATGTGGACGCCGACGACGGGGCCGTCCTTCTCGCGGACCAGCTTCACGAAGCCGGCGGTCGCGAGGATCTGGCTCTTGCCGTTGCCGCCGAGGTTGTACTCGTAGGTCTCGACGTTGGCGTCGCCGTACTTCTCCTTGGCCTGGGCCTCGGTGAGACCGACCGAGCCGACCTCGGGCTCGCAGTAGGTGACGCGCGGGATGCCCGCCTCGTCGATGACGCGCGGGGCCAGGCCCGCGACCTCCTCGGCCACGAAGATGCCCTGCTGGAAGCCGCGGTGGGCCAGCTGCAGGCCGGGGACGATGTCGCCGACGGCGTAGACGCCCGGGACGTTGGTGCGCAGGCGCTCGTCGGTGAGGACGAAGCCGCGGTCCATCGCGACGCCGACCTCCTCGTAGCCCATGCCGGTCGCGTTCGGGCCGCGGCCCACGGCGACGAGCAGGACGTCGGCCGAGAGGGTCTCGCCGCCCTCGAGGGTGACGGTGACGCCGTTCGCGTCCTGGGTCACGCCCGTGAAGCGCACGCCGGTCTTGGCCTTGATGCCGCGCTTGCGGAACGCGCGGTCGAGGGCCTTGCTGCAGGCCTCGTCCTCGTTGGGGACCAGGCGCGGCAGCGCCTCGACGATGGTGACGTCGCTGCCGAAGGAGCGCCACACGCTGGCGAACTCGACGCCGATGACGCCGCCACCCAGCACGATCGCCGACGACGGCACGTAGTCGAGGCTCAGGGCCTCGAACGAGGTGATGACACGGCCGCCGATCTCGAGGCCGGGCAGCGAGCGGGCGTAGGAGCCGGTCGCGAGGATCACGGCCTTGGACGCGGTGTAGGTCTCGTCGCCGACCTGGACGGTCGTGGGGGAGGTGAGGCGCCCGGTGCCCGTGACCAGCTCGACGTTGCGGCTCTTCACCAGGCCCTGCAGGCCCTTGTAGAGCCGGCCCACGACGCCGTCGCGGTAGGAGTAGACGCCGGGGAGGTCGATCCCGTCGAACGTCGCCTTGATGCCGAACGCCGCCGACTCCTTCGTCGCGTCCGCCACCTCGGCCGCGTGCAGCAGCGCCTTGGTGGGGATGCAGCCGTAGTGCAGGCAGGTGCCGCCGAGCTTGTCCTTCTCGATGAGGGCCACCGAGAGGCCCAGCTGGGCTCCGCGCAGCGCGGCGGCGTAGCCGCCGCTCCCACCGCCGAGGATGACGAGATCGAACGTGGGCACTGGCGCTCCTCGTGGGTTGCCGGGTTCGCGCCCCGCGTCGGGACGCGGGTTCCATCCTTCCACCCTCGTGACCGTCGCGTGACCAGGGGTGATCCGCCGGGCGGGACCGCCGAGGTCAGACCCAGACCGAGCCGGGGTCGCGGCACCAGGCGATCGGGTCGGGCCACGGCCCGAAGCCGTCGTCGAGGGCGAAGTGCCGCGCGCCGTCGACGACGACGTGGCGCAGCCCGAGCGGCTCGGCGTACGCGGGGCCGATCCCCTCGGGGCACCACGGGTCGGCGTCGCTGCCGACGAGCAGGGTGTCGTGGGCGGATGCCCGGACCGCGTCGCCGTCGAGGCGCGCCAGGACGAACCGCGGCAGCGCCTCCGCGGTGCGCGCCGGGCTCGGCGGGGCGACGAGCAGCACGCGGTCCACGGGGCGGGCCAGCCCGGCCGTGGCCACGTGCAGCCAGGTGACCGCCCCGAGGGAGTGCGCGACCACGACCTGCTCGTCGGCGTGCGCGAGCAGGTCGAGCTCCGTGCGGACGACGTCGACCCAGGGGTCGAGGTGCGGGTCGTCGGTGTCGGGCAGCGCCGGGTAGACGACCAGCTCGCCCTCGGAACGCAGGGTCGTCACGAGCCGGCGCTGCCAGTGGCCCTCAGGACGCCGGTTCGTGTAGCCGTGCAGGACCAGGAACGCTCTGCTCACCGCAGGGGTGCTCAGACGTCGCCGTCGGCGATGTCCTCGGCGAGCTGGGTGAGCGTGCGGACCGCGAAGCCGGTGCCGCCGCGCGGCGTGCAGCCCCACGCGCGGTGGGCGTTGTACGCCGGACCCGCGATGTCGAGGTGCGCCCAGCGCTGGCTGTCCTTGACGAACTCGCGCAGGAAGATCGACGCCGAGAGCATGCCGCCCTCGCGACGCCCGACGAGCGGGATGTTCGCGATGTCGGCGACGTGGCTGTCGAGGTGGCCGCGCAGCTCCTCGGGCTGCGGCATCGGCCACGTGGTCTCGCCGGCGCGGCCCGCGGCGTCGTGCACGGCGTCGCGCAGGTCGTCGTCGTTGGACATGATCCCGGCGGTGCGGGCGCCGAGCGCGATGACGGCGGCGCCCGTGAGGGTGGCGATGTCGATCAGGACGTCGGCCTTGTCCTCCTGCGCGCGGACGAGCGCGTCGGCCATGACCAGGCGGCCCTCGGCGTCGGTGTCGAGCACCTCGACCGTCTTGCCGCCGTAGGCGCGGTAGACGTCGCCCGGCTTCTGGGCGCGGCCGCTCGGCATGTTCTCCGCGAGGCAGAGGTAGGCGGTGAGGTTGACCGGTACGCCGAGACGCGCAGCGGCGACGATCGTGCCGAGCGCGGCGGCGGCGCCGCCCATGTCGCCCTTCATCTCGTGCATGCCGAGCGAGGGCTTGATCGAGATGCCGCCGGTGTCGAACGTGATGCCCTTGCCGACGAGCGCGAGGTGGCCCTTGGCGTCGGCGGGGCGGTAGGCGAGTCGGACCAGCCGCGGCGGGTGGGCCGAGCCCTTGCCGACCGCGAGGATGCCGCCGTAGCCCTGCTCCTCGAGGGCGTTCTCGTCGAGCACCTCGACCTCGAGGCCGAGCGCCTCGGCCTGCGCGACCGCGGCGGCCGCGAAGTCGGCGGGCACGAGGTCGTCGGCGGGGGTGTTCACGAGGTCGCGGGCCAGGTTGACCGACTCGGCGATCGCGCGGCCGCGGCCGACGGCGGCCAGCGTCTCGGCGTCCTTCGCGTCGGCGACGTGCAGCGTGATGCGGCCGACCGGGGCGCTGCCGGCCGACCTGCTGTCGACGCGGTAGGCGTCGTAGGAGTAGGCGCCGAGCAGGAGGCCCTGCACCACGGCGTCGAGGGCGGCCGGGCCCTCGTGCGGGATCGCGACCACGGCGCGGCGGCTGCCGGCGAGGGCGCGCGCGGCCTCGCCCGCGGCGCGGCGCAGCCGCTCCTCGGTCCACGGGCCGGCGCCGAGGCCGACGGCCACGACGAGCGGGGCGGCGGAGATGCCCGCGCCCGGCAGCTTCACGACCTCGTCGGCCTTGCCCGTCGCGCCGAGAGCTGCGAGCGACTCGGCGAGCTTGCGCGCGGCGGCGGCCTTCAGCGTCGGGGCGACGACGACCGCCGCCTTCTTGCGGCCGCCTGCGGGGGCGGTGGCGACGACGAGGACGTCCGCGGCCTGCGCTGCGGGGTCGGCCGAGGTGAGGGCGAGGGTGGTCACAGGTTCTCCTTGCGGGACGGTGCGGCGCTGCGCCGGTCTTCCTGCAACCTATCGCGCGGCCACCGGTGGTGCCGCCGCGCCGTGGGCCGCCCGGGATCCGACGATCGGCTGGTCCTGCCGGCCGCGGGCCGCCGCGCCGCGACGGACGCGCGCGATCGGAGGCTCGCCGGGCGGCCATGCCGGGCGACGGCTAGTAGGTTGCGGCGCATGACCGATGCCGAGCCGCTGCTCTCGCCCCTCCACGACCGGCACGAGGCGCTCGGCGCCAAGTTCGGCGACTTCGGCGGCTGGTCGATGCCGCTCGAGTACGCCGGCGGTGGTGTGGTGGCCGAGCACACGGCGGTCCGCGAGCGGGTGGGCGTCTTCGACGTCTCGCACCTGGGCAAGGTGCGGGTTCTGGGTCCCGGCGCCGCGGCGTACCTCAACTCGGTGCTCACCAACGACCTCGGTCGCATCGGCTCGGGCAAGGCGCAGTACACGCTGCTCTGCGACGACGACGGCGGCGTCATCGACGACCTGATCGCCTACCTGCTCTCCGACGAGTGGGTCTTCCTGATCCCCAACGCCGCGAACACCCCCGAGGTGGTGGGCATCCTGCGCGCCGACGCCCCCGAGGGCGTGGAGGTCATCGACCTGCACCGCGACTTCGCGATCCTCGCCGTGCAGGGTCCCGACTCGGTGCGGCTGCTCGACGACCTCGGCTTCCCGACCGACCTCGAGTACATGGCGTTCCGCGACGTCGAGCACGAGGGCGTGCCGCTCACGGTGTGCCGTACCGGCTACTCGGGCGAGGTCGGCTTCGAGCTCGTCGTGCCGTGGGACACCGCGGGCGCTGTCTGGGACGCGCTGCTCGTCGCGGGCGCGACGTACGGCGTCCTGCCGTGCGGTCTCGGCGCGCGCGACACGCTGCGCACGGAGATGGGCTACCCGCTGCACGGTCAGGACCTCTCGCGCGAGATCACCCCGGTGCAGGCGCGCGCCGGCTGGGCGGTCGGCTGGAGCAAGCCCGCGTTCCACGGCCGCGACGCGCTGATCGCGGAGAAGGAGGCCGGGCCGTCGCGCCGGCTCGTCGGCCTCGTGTCGCTCGACCGCGCGATCCCGCGCCCGCACATGACCGTGACGACCGCCGACGGGACGCCGATCGGCGAGGTCACGAGCGGCACGTTCTCGCCGACCCGCAAGGTCGGCGTCGCCCTCGCGCTGCTCGCGACGTCGGCGGGGCTCGCCGAGGGCGACGAGGTGCTCCTCGACGTCCGCGGCCGCCCGGCCCGGTTCGCCGTGACGACGCCCCCGTTCGTCGAGACCCACGTCCGCTGACCCCAGCCGTCGACGCGTGATGACGGGACCCGAGAACGTCCCCTCATCACCCATCGACGGGTGGGCTAGCGGGGGAGGTGGAGGCCGGGTACGTCGATGCCGGCGCCGAGCGC
The DNA here is from genome assembly GCA_046330715.1 of Candidatus Nanopelagicales bacterium. GTDB lineage: Bacteria > Actinomycetota > Actinomycetes > S36-B12 > CAIYMF01 > Longivirga. The sequence goes on along the minus strand of JAXLSG010000007.1, from coordinate 95,475 downwards.
GACGACCACGAGGACCGTTGCCGTCGTGATCTCGACGACGGCGCCGAGGACGTCGCCGGTGATGCCGCCGAAGCGCTGCACGGCGTGGCGCCGCAGCACCGCGGCGACGAGGAGGCCGACGAGCACCGCGCCGACGAGCGTGAGGCTCACCTCGAGGGCGCGGTCGTCGTCGACCTGCCCGAGGACCGCCGCTCCGAGCAGCACCACGACGGTGACGGCGAGCGCGGCGCCGCGGCCGACGGTGCCCGACACGAGCGCACCGAGGCCGTCGGGCCGTGCCGACGGGATCCGCGGCGTGCAGCACCACATCGCGGCGAGGCGCCCGGTGGTCGTGGCGGTGAGCAGCGAGATGGTGCCGTAGCCCGACACGGCGTTCTCGGTGAGGGCGGCCACCTGCACGAGCAGCGTGAGCACCATCGCCATCGTGCCGAAGGCGCCGATGCCCGGCTCGCGCATCACGTCGAGACGTCGTCGTCTCGACGCCTCGTCGTCGTCGCCCTTCACGCCGAAGCCGTCGAAGGTGTCCGCGAGGCCGTCGAGGTGCAGGCCGCGGGTGAGCAGGACCAGCACGACGACGCCGAGCGCCGCTGCGAGCAGGTCGACCGCGGTGGTCGGGCGGTGCTCGGTCGTGAAGACGCGGACGCCGGCGACGACGACGCCGGCGAGCACGCCGAGGAACGTGCCGACGAACGGCGCGAGGAGCATCGCGCGGCCCGCGGTGCGCCGGTCGACCGAGCGCGGCGCCGGCACACGGATCGCGGTGAGCGTCCCGAGCGCGAGGCGCAGGGAGTCGGGCATCAGCCCTCCCGGTCGCTCACGCCGGCCTCGTCGAACGTCGCCATCTCGCGCAGCGTCGCGCCGGCCGCGTTGAGGACGGGCAGCGCGACGAGCGCACCCGTGCCCTCGCCGAGACGCAGGCCGTAGTCGACGACGGGCACGAGGTCGAGGCGCTCGAGCGCCTGCGCGGCAGCGGGCTCGGTCGAGAGGTGCCCGGCGAGCCACCACCGCGGGGCGCGGTAGGCGATGCGCTGCGCGACGAGCGCGGCGGCGCAGCTCACGACGCCGTCGAGCAGCACCGGCGTACGGCGTGCGGCGGCCTCGAGGAGGAAGCCCGACATCGCGGCGATGTCGGCGCCGCCCACGGTGGAGAGCAGCGCGACCGGGTCGCCCTTGTACGGACGGCCGCGACGCATCGCGTCGCGCACCGCGGCTGCCTTGCGCATCCAGGTGTCGTCGTCGATGCCGGTGCCGCGCCCGACGACGGTCGACGCGTCGCCGCCGTCGAGGAGCCCGACGATCGCAGCGGCCGGGGTCGTGTTGCCGATGCCCATGTCGCCCGGCACCAGCAGGTCGGCGCCGGCGTCGATCTCCTCGTCGGCGATGGCGATCCCCGCGGCGAACGCGCGAGAGGCCTCCTCGCGCGTCAGGGCGTCCTCGCGGTCGATCGAGCCCGAGCCGCGGCGCACCTTGTGGCGTACGACGTCGTCGGGGAGCGTCGCGCCGAGGTCGGCGTAGTCGACGTCGACGGCCATGTCGACCACGCGCACGGTCGCGCCGTTGTGGCGCGCGAGCACGTTCACCGCCGCGCCGCCGGCGAGGAAGTTGAGCACCATCTGCGCGGTGACCTCGGGCGGGTACGCGCTCGTGGCCGCCGTGCGCGCGACGCCGTGGTCGCCCGCGAACACCACGACGCGCACGCGGTCGAGCGGACGAGGCGGGCACTCGCCCTGCACCGAGCAGAGCCAGAGCGAGAGCTCCTCGAGGCGGCCGAGCGCGCCGGCCGGCTTCGTGAGCCGGGCCTGCCGGTCGGCGGCAGCGGTCCGCGCCTCGGCGTCGGGCAGCTCCACGCGCGCGGCGAGGGAGTCGAGGTCGAGCTCTGCGGTCACGGGAGGTGCTCCTGAGGACGGGGTCTGCCGGGGTTCACAGTGCCAGCACCCGGCCGGCGACGACGAGGTGGACCTCGTCGCACTCCGCGGCGACGCGGGCGTTGAGCGCTCCGAGCAGGTCGCGGTAGAGCCGTCCCGACGCGTGCTCGGGCACGACGCCGCTGCCGACCTCGTTGCTCACCAGCACGACGCGCGCCCGGGTCATGCGCACGGCGTCGACGAGAGCCGCGACGTCGCGCTCGACGGCACCGAGCGACTCGGCGTACGCCGCGGAGCCGGGGTCCGCCTCCCAGGTGCGCGCGGCATCGAGGCGCCCGGCGAGCCACAGGGCGAGGCAGTCGACGAGCACGCTGTCGCCAGGCGCGGCACCGCGCAGGACGCCGGCGACGTCGAGGGTCTCGACCGTCGTCCAGTGCTCGGGCCGCCGTGCCCGGTGCTGCCGCACGCGCGCGGCCCACTCGGCGTCGCCCTCGCGCTCGCCGCCGGTCGCGACGTAGGTGACGCGGTCGGCAGCCGCGAGCGCGCGCTCGGCCTCGCGCGACTTTCCCGACCGCGCGCCGCCGAGGACCAGGCGACGCCGCGACGGCGCGCTCTCGACAGGAGAACCGGTGTCGATCACGGCGAGGTCGGGGAGGGCGCGCGCGCCCCAGTCGGACACGACGCGGTCGACGTCGGGCGGGTTGTGGTGGCTCAGGTGCACGGCGGCGACGACGGTGCGGTCGGTGATCGCGCCGGCCTCGCGCAGCCGGCGCAGCTGCAGCGGGAACGTCGCGAGGTCGAGGTGCCCCGTGCCGTGGTCCGCCTTGCGGCCGAACGTCTCCTCGAGCAGCACGACGTCGTACGCCGCACCGCGCCCTGCCTGGACCGTCGCGGACGGCAGCGCGGCCGTGTCCGTGGCGTAGAGCAGCCGCGCCCCGTCGGGCGCGGTGACGTCGTAGAGCAGCGCGTCGGCGGTCATCGGGTCGACGCCGTCGTCGTGCGCGGCCTCGAGAGCGCGCACGGCGTACCCGTCGACGTCGACGACGTCGCCCGCCTCGAGCACGAGCAGCGACACAGGATCGTCGGGTCCGACCCAGTCGCGGCACGCGTCGATCGCGCTGCGCGGACCGGCCACGAGCAGCGGCGTCGACGTCGAGATCCACGCGCGCGCCAGCAGCGCGACCGGTGCGAGGTGGTCGGGGTGCGCGTGCGTCACGACCACCGCGCGCACGCGGTCGAGCGCGACGCCGGCCGCGCTCGCCTGGTGCAGCGTGTCGGGGCCGCAGTCGAGCAGCAGCGCGTCGTCGACGAGGGCCGACGTCGTACGCCGTACCTCGCCTCGGGCGCGGAGGGTCGTGCACGACGCGCACGTGCACCACGCGTTGGGCCAGCCGTCGGCCGAGCCCGTGCCGAGCAGGACGACGCGCATCAGCGCGACGGCTCGGTGAACACGACCGGGGCGTCGAACGCCGCGCGCCGCGTGGCCCGGCGGAGCGCGACGAGCACGACGCGGCCGGCGACGAGGACGAGCACGAGGGTGAGCACCGCGCGGGGGATGTCGAAGCCGAGCGAGGTCGCGACGTCGAAGCGCAGCCAGGCCTGCAGGTTCTCGACCGCCGGAGCGCCCGGCACGTACGACAGCGCCGGCGCGAGCGTGCCGTCGGACGACAGGAACGGCCAGAACCACAGGTTGAGCAGGAAGCCGTAGGCGATGCAGGCGACGAAGGAGTACGCCGCGAGCAGCGCGATCTCGCGCCGGCCGCGGGCACGCGGGAGCAGGCCCGCGCCGAGGCCGATCCACGCCGCGCCGATCATCTGGAACGGCAGCCACGGGCCGACGCCCCCGGTGACGAGCGCCGAGGCGAACATCCCGATCGCGCCCAGGCAGAAGCCGAAGCCCGGACCGAGGGCACGGCCGCCGAGGACGAGCACGATCCACATCGGCTCGAAGCCCGCCTGCCCGCCGCCGAAGGGACGCAGCGCAGCGGCGGCCGCCGACAGCACGCCGAGCAGCGCGACGCCCTTCGCGTCGAGCCCGCCGTCGGCGACGTCGGCCAGCAGCACCGCGAGCACCATCGGCACGACCACGGCGAACAGCCACGGCGCGTCGGCGGAGTGCGCCACGACCGCGGAGTCGGCGGCGGCGAGGAACGGCCAGAAGAACGCGACGATGCCCACCGCGCTCGCGAGGACGACGGCGATCGTCGTACGCCGCCCCATCCGCACGCCCGACCCGGTCGTCGTCGTGACGACCGGACGCTGCTCGACCACTGTCACGACGCCGCCACCAGCGCAGCCCGGACCTCGGCGACGGTGAGCCACGGCTGCGGCGCCATCACCTTGCTCACCTGCGGGGCGAACATCGGCGAGCCGACGACGACGTCGGTGGCCGGCCCGTCGGCGACGACCTCGCCCTCGGCGATGACGACGACGCGCGTCGCTACCTCGGCCGCGAGCTCGACGTCGTGGGTGGCGAGCACGACGCAGTGGCCCTGCGCCGCGAGGTCGCGCAGCGTCGTGACGAGGCGCTGCTTGGCGGCGTAGTCGAGACCGCGGGTCGGCTCGTCGAGGAGCAGCACCGGCGGCTCGCTCGCGAGGACGACCGACAGCGCGAGCGCGAGCCGCTGGCCCTCGGAGAGGTCCCGCGGGTGCATGTCGTCGGCGATCCCCGGCGCGAGGCGGTCGAGCAGCGCGCGCGTGGTCCCCGGCGCCGCACCGCCGTCGCGGTCGGCCGCGGTGCACTCGTCGCCCACGCGGTCGGCCACGAGCAGGTCGGTCGGCTCCTGCGGCACGAGGCCGACGCGGCTCACGAGGTCGCGCCCGCGCAGCGACGACGGCGTCGAGCCGCCGACGGCCACGACACCGGCGGACGGCACGTGCAGGCCGACGAGGGTGCCGAGCAGCGTCGACTTGCCTGCGCCGTTGCGGCCCATGACCGCGACGATCTCGCCGCGGTCGGCGGTGAGCGTGATGCCGCGAAGTGCGGGCACCGAGCCGTGGCGCACCACGGCGTCGGACACCGACAGGGCCAGGTCGTCGCCCACGACGTGGATCGCCGAGCGCGTGCGCGCCGCGGCCTCGGCGAGCTGCGGCTCGAGGCGCTCGCGCAGCGGGCCGGCGGCGCGGCGGGCGTCGCGCACCGACAGCGGCAGCGGCGACCAGCCGGCCAGCCGGCCGAGCTCGACGACCGGCGGCGCCACCGGGGCCGTGGCCATGACCTCGGCAGGAGTGCCCACGACGAGCGGCTCGCCGGCACCCGGTACGACGACGACGCGGTCGGCGTACTGCACGACGCGCTCGAGCCGGTGCTCGGCGAGCAGCACGGTGACGCCGAGGTCGTGCACGAGGCGCTGCAGCGCGGCGAGCACCTCCTCGGCCGCACCGGGATCGAGGGCCGACGTCGGCTCGTCGAGGACGAGCACCTTCGGGTGCATCGTGAGGACGGCGCCGATCGCGACGCGCTGGCGCTGGCCGCCCGACAGGGAGCGCAGCGGACGGTTGCGCAGGTCGGCGAGGCCGAGCAGGTCGAGGGTCTCCTCGACGCGACGGCGCATGACGTCGGGCGCGAGCCCGATCGACTCCATGCCGTACGCCAGCTCGTCCTCGACCATGTCGGTGACGAAGCCCGACAGCGGGTCCTGCGGCACGACGCCGACGACGTCGGCGAGCTCGCGCGGCGGGTGCAGGCGGGTGTCGCGGCCTGCGACCGTGACGCGGCCCGAGAGCGTTCCGCCGGTGAAGTGGGGGACGAGGCCGTTGACGCAGCGCAGCAGCGTCGACTTGCCCGTGCCGGTGCGGCCCACGACGAGCACGAGCTCGCCCTCGGGCACGTGCAGGTCGACGTGCGAGAGCACGGGCGAGAGCGCACCGTCGTAGGTGACCGTCACGTCGTCGAAGCGGATCATGCGGCCACCTCCTCCTTCTCGGTCCGGGGCGCGACCTCGGGTCGCAGGGTACGGATCGTGCTCGCGCCCGGTGGTCGTGGCGAGGCGATCCCCGCGACGGCCGCGACGAGCACGGCCAGCGCCGGGACGAGCGGGAGCGCGGGCCAGGCGGGCGGGGCGACCGGACCCTCGAGCGAGCCGGGGTCGCCGATCGCGACGACGACGAGCACGACGGCGGGGACGACGCCCGACAGCGCGACGAGCCATTCGGGCAGCGCCCACGGGTCGGGGCGGTAGCGCGTGCGGACGCTGCGCCGGCCCGAGAGCACGAGGCCGACGCCGCCCGCGACGACGCCGAGGGCGAGCAGCGGCAGCGCGAGGGCTCCCGGCGTACCGCCGTCGAGCAGCGCGTAGACGCCGAGCACGATGCCGACGAGGCCGAGGAGCAGCAGCGCCTGCGCCCCGAGCCGCACGCGTCGGGAGACGGTGCCGACGCGCCCGTACCCGCGCGAGTCCATCGCCGCGGCGAGGTCGACCGCGCGCTCGAGCGATCCCTCGAGCACCGGCATCACCGAGCCTGCGAGCGCGCGCACGCCGCGGTCGGGACGGCCGCGCAGCCGGCGCGCGGTGCGCACCCGGGCGACGTCGCCGACGAGCTGCGGCGCGAACGTCATCGCGACCACGACCGCGACGCCGATCTCGTACAGCGCGGCGGGCACGCTCGCGAGCAGCCGGGCGGGGCTGGCGAGCGAGTTCGCCGCACCGATGCACGCGAGCATCGCGGCCAGGAGCATGCCGTCGTACGTCGCCTGCAGCAGCTCCTCGACGGTGACCGGTCCTCCGACCGTCACGCCCGCGAACCAGGACGGCAGCGGGATCTCGGGCAGCGTGACCACGACGTGCGACCCGATGCCGCTGCCGACCACGACCGTCATGAGCACGTGCAGCACGACGATGACGACGCCGAGCTTGAGGAACACGGAGAACGACCGCGCCCACGGGGCGTCGGGCTTGCGGCGCGCGACCACCCAGCCCGCGACCGCCACGATCAGCCCGAGCAGCAGCGGGTTCGTCGTGCGGCTCGCCGCTGTCGCGAGGCCGAGCGCCCACACCCACCACGCGCCGGGGTGGGTCCAGCGGGGGAGCGCCCGGTCGCCGAGCGCGTGCACGGCGCGGCTCACGACCGCCTCCGCGAGATCCAGAACGCGGCTCCGGCGAGAGCGACGACGGCCAGCGTGCCGAGCACCGTCGCGACCGGGCTGCCCGGTCCGGCCTTCGGCGCGGCCGGGTCGCTGGGCGCGCCCGACGCGGCCTGCAGGGTCGGCTCCTCGGACGGTGCCGTCGCCGGGTCGGTGACGGCCGCGGGCGACGACGACGCGGGAGCCGGGCCGGACGACGACGCGGCAGGCGTCGGGGTGCTCGACGTCCGTGCGGTTCCAGCCGTCGACGACGGCGAGCCGCCGGTCACCGGGACGACGGGTGCGGCGGAGGTGCGGCTCGGCGCGGGCGTCGGCTTCTTCGACGGCGTGGGAGTCGGCGTCGGGTCGGCGACGAGCGGCGCGCACTCGCCCTTGGGGTAGCCGTCGAGCGCGCAGACCAGTCCGTCCTTCGACCGGATGTCGACGCCCGCCGTGTTGAGCACCGCCAGCCCGGTGGGGTGCGACGTGATGGTCAGGCACTCGACGCGCGCGGTGGTCGTCGACGGCGGGCGCTGCCCGGGCGGCGCGTCCGCCGTGGTGCCGTAGTCGAGCACGAGGGCGACGCGGTCCTTGCCGGCGACGGGCGCGAGATCTGGGCAGAGCGACGAGAACGACGACGACATGCGCGGCGCCGAGCCGCCGGTCGTCGACGTCGTGGTCGCGAACCTCCAGCCGAGCACCCAGGTGTCGTTGACCCGGTGGCCGGCCGGGCCGACCGAGGCGAACTTCCAGCCGCCCGAGCCGCCGGTGTTCGACGCCGCCCACCAGTAGGTCCAGTAGCGGTACGTCGAGGCCTGGGCCGGTGGCGCGGCGATCACGGCCGAGAGCGCCGCGAGCACGCCGACGACGACGGCCGCGAGCGCGGTCGTCGTGCGTCGGCGTGCCACGGTCATGAGTGCGAGCCCTCCCGGCGTACGCCGAGCAGCAGGACGAGCCCGACGAGCACCAGCACCGCGGCACCGACGGCGAGCGCCGGGGTCAGCGGCGTCGCGCCGGTCGGGGGCAGCTCGGCGGCGTTCTGCGAGGTGCTCGGGTCCGACGACGCCGAGGACGACGCCGACGCCGTCGTGCTGGCGCTCGCCGTCGGGGTGGCGCTGTGCGTGGGCGTCGGGCTGGCCGACGGCGTGGCCGCGGCGCGCATCGTCGCGTCGATGCGCACGACGTACGCCGAGACCGCCGAGGAGCTCCCGCCCGCGGCGTGGGTCGCGAGCGCGGCGAGCGCGAGCAGGCCCGGGTCGTCCTTCGCCGCCTTCGCCTTCGCGGCGACGGTCGCGAGGGCGGCGTCGCGCTGCGCGGAGCCGAAGCCGGCCGCGGTGAGACCGAGCACGGCCCAGGCGGTGTCGCCCGCGCTCACCGAGCCCGGGGTGCGGGTGCCGGTGCTGTAGTCGAGCTGGGGCACGGCGCCGGAGTAGGCGTCGAGCAGCCGGGCGGCGTAGCCGGCGGCGAGGTCGGTCGCGGGCAGGGCGGCCGGGGCCGGCACCGGGGTCGGGCAGGTCGCGCGCGGGGCGGTCGACGAGACCGAACCGGGGGCGACCGGCAGGCCGGAGCCCGCGAGCGCCACGAGCGACTGCACGGTCGCGGCGTCGTTGGCCACCAGCCCGGAGCCGTAGTCCTGGAAGGCGATCGCGCCGTCCTCGTCGGTGGCCGCGCCGTCGCAGCCGAGCTGGAGCGACTCGAGGAAGTGGCGCGCGGGCGTCGTCGACGAGGTCGGGGCGCCGGCGCCGTTGAGGGCGATGAGGACGTCGGCGGTGGAGTTCGCGTCCGACGCTCCGCCCACGAAGTAGGGGAAGCCGCCGTCGGCCGCGCGCGCCTTCTCCAGCCACGCGATCGCGCGGTCGGCCTCGGCGTCCTTGCCGACCGAGCGCAGCGCCAGCGCGGCCAGCGCGGTGGAGTTCGTGTCCTCGCCGGTGTACGCGTTGGGGTCGGACTTCGTGCAGGCCACCGACGTCGACGGGCGGAACGCCTGGAACCCGCCGTCGGCGCACTGCTGGCCGACGAGCCAGGCGACGGCCGCGGCCGGGGGAGTGCTGCCGGCGGCCTCGTGGGCGAGCAGCGCGAGCGACTGGCGGAAGGCGCCGTCGTAGGTCGGGTCGGCCGACCCGTAGAGGCCGGGCTGCGCGGGCGCGGCCGCCTGGGCTGCCGGTGCGGCGAGCGCCGTGCCGGCGAGGAGCAGGCCGCCGGCGAGGGCGGCGAGGGTCGTGCGGTGGGACCAGACCACAGCGGGTCCTTTCGGGTAACGATCACGAACCAGAGGTCCGGACGGGCCCCGATACGACGAAACCCCCCGCAGCTGCTCCCGAGGGAGCGCGTGCGAGGGGCGAGAAGGCGGACCGGGCGGGTCCGGGCTCGTTCCGCAATCCGCGACGGAGGTGAGCCTCTCGCGCCCGCCAGGTGCTCCGGCTCGCCGATCCCGAGAGGTCGGCCTACGGTTGCGGGACAGCGCCGGATTCGGACCGGCTTCCCCTGGACGTCAGACGCGATGTTCAGTTGTGGGCTCACCGTACACGCGCCCACGGCAGGTCCGGCACCCCGTGCCGTGCCGCCGCGCCGTGATGCGCAAGTCAGCCGCTGAACGTGCGTGCCCGAACGACCGATAACTACCCTGGATCGCGACCGAGGGAGGAACGGAGGCATCGGCCATGTCGGCGCCCGAGGGCACGTGGGTGCGCGTCCGCGTCCCCGTGCAGGGCATGACGTGCGCCGCGTGCGAGCGCCGGGTCGGCAAGGCCCTCGCGTCCGTCCCGGGGGTCCGCCCCGTCTCCGTGTCCGCCCGGTCGGCGATGGCCACGATCGACGTCGACGGCGAGGTGCCCTGGGAGGGCGTCGTCGAGGCGCTCGACGGCACCGGCTACACCGTCGGTCGCACCCCCTGGTTCGCCCACGAGCGCGCCACCTGGCTGCGTGCCGGCGGCGCGCTCGTCGTCGTCGCGGGCCTGGTCTGGCTCGTGGCCACCTTCGGCATGGGCGACCTCGCGTCGCGCATCACCGAGCCGGGCAGCACCGGTCTCCTGGTCGTGCTGCTCATCGGTCTCACCGCCGGCTTCTCGACCTGCATGGCGCTCGTCGGCGGGCTGGTACTCGCCGTGTCCGCGGCGCGCATGAGCGACGGCGCCGAGCCGGCGGGCGGCCGGTGGCGTCCGCAGCTGGCGTTCCAGGCCGGGCGCATCGTCGGTTTCTTCGTCCTCGGTGCCGCCCTCGGCGCGGTCGGCGCACGGCTCGCGCTGCCACCGCCCGTCGTGGCAGGGCTGATGGCCGTCGTGGCCGTGTTCATGGTGCTGCTCGGAGTGCGCCTCACCGGTCTCTCGCCGCGGATGTCGGGCTGGACGCTCGCGCTGCCGGCCTCGTGGTCGACGCGGCTCGGGCTCGACGAGAAGGCGCGCGGTCCCTACTCCGACCTGCGTGCCGCCGGGCTCGGCGTCGCGACGTTCGTGCTGCCGTGCGGCTTCACCCAGGTCGTGCAGCTCTATGCGATGACCACCGCGTCGCCGCTGCAGTCCGGGCTCGTGATGATGACGTTCGCGATCGGTACGGCGCCCGGTCTGCTGCTCGTCGGCGGCCTGCCCTCGCTCGCCACCGGCACGCGGCGCGCGCTCGTGCTCTCCGTCGCCGGCGTCGCCCTCGTCTGCTTCGCGGTCGTGAACCTCTCCGCGGCCGCGGGTCTGCTCGGCCTCACGTCGAAGACCGCGTCGGCGGCAGCGCGCGGCGTCTCGTCGAACGTGACCCTGCGCGACGGCGTTCAGGTCGTGACGATGGCCGAGACCTCGCGCGGGTACTCGCCCGCCGACACCGTGGTCTACGCCGGGGTGCCGATCCGCTGGGAGATCGACGCCGAGTCGCAGTTCACCTGCGCGTCGGCGATGCGCGGGGTCGGCACCGACTTCAGCGTCGACCTCAAGACCGGCCCGAACGTCGTGGAGCTGCCGGCGATGGAGCCCGGCACGTTCTCGTTCGTCTGCGTGATGGGCATGTACTCGGGCAGCCTCACCGCGGTCGACGTACCGCGGCCGGCCGCGACGGGTGTCGCGGCGCCGGTGCCGGCATCGGGCTGAGGCCCACCAACCCTGAGGCCCACCACCCTGAGCCTCACCACCCTGAGGGTCAGGCCTCGGCCGGCGGGTGCAGCGACATCGGGCCGTAGACGACCCGTTCGCCCTCGAGCAGCGTGACGGCGTCGACGCCCTGCTCGAGCAGCCCGGCCCACTCCTCGCCGATCCAGCTCTCGGCCTCGGCCTGCGCGGGGAAGCCCTCCGACGCGAGGCCCTCGACGACCGACCCGTCCTCGCGCTCGTAGCGCCAGGTCCACTCGCTCATGGCCGCGGGTTGGGGGAGACGGTGAGCGAGGGGTCGGTGACGACGACGTCGCCGAGCACCTCGTCGATCGCGGTCATGAGGTCGGCGTCGAGGCGGACGCCGCTGGCGCCCACGTTGTCGAGCACCTGCTCGGGACGGCTCGCGCCGACGATCGCCGACGACACGAAGTCGTGCTGCAGCACCCAGGCGACCGCGAGCTGCGCCATCGAGAGGCCCGCCTGCTCGGCGAGCGGGCGCAGGCCCTGCACGCGCGTGAGGATCTCGTCGGTGCGCAGCCGCTCGGTGAAGTGGCCGCTCGTGGGGTCGGTGGCGCGCGAGCCCTCGGGCGGCGGCTGTCCGGGGAGGTACTTGCCGGTGAGCACGCCCTGCGCGATCGGGCTCCACACGATCTGCCCGAGACCGAGCTCGACGCTCGTGGGCACGACCTCGGCCTCGATCACGCGGTAGAGCGCGGAGTACTGCGGCTGGTTGGAGACCAGGCGGTCGAAGCCCATCTGGTCGGCGATCTCGACCGCGCGGCGGATCATCGAGGCGTCCCACTCCGAGACGCCGACGTAGAGCACCTTGCCCTGGCGCACGAGGTCGTCGAACGCGCGCAGCGTCTCCTCGAGCGGCGTCTCGTGGTCGTAGCGGTGCGCCTGGTAGAGGTCGACGTAGTCGGTGCCCAGGCGGCGCAGCGACCCCTCGATGCTCTCCCGGATGTGCTTGCGCGACAGGCCGCGGTCGTTCGGGCCGGCACCCGTGGGCCAGTAGACCTTCGTGAAGATCTCGAGGCCCTCGCGGCGCTGGCCCGAGAGGGCGCGGCCGAGAACGGCCTCCGCGCGCGTGCCGGCGTAGACGTCGGCGGTGTCGAACGTGGTGATGCCGGAGTCGAGCGCGGCGTGCACGCACGCGACGGCGGCGTCCTCCTCGACCTGGGACCCGTGGGTGATCCAGTTGCCGTACGAGATCTCGCTGACCTTGAGGCCGCTGCGGCCGAGGTGACGGTGCTCCATGCCGACGACCCTATGCGGGGCCGCCGACCGCCGCGACGCGGCGGTCGGGTCGCGTCAGACCTTGGCCTTCTGCTTGGGCACCACGGGCTGGCCGTTCCAGCGCACCTTGGGCTTGGGCAGGCGCAGCGACCGCAGCTGCAGGGCGCGCATGACGCCGTAGGTGACCGCGCCCTTCGTGCTCTCGCCCGGGAACTCGCGGGCCAGGCCGCCGCGCAGGCGGTAGATGAGCCACAGGGTGTCGGCGACGACGGCGGCGAGGGTGATCGCCCAGATCCACAGCAGCGCGACCTGCACGGCCTGCACCCGGACGAAGCCGAGGATCAGGACGAGGACGGCGACGGGGATGAACAGCTCGCCCGCGGAGATGCGGCCGTCGACGTGGTCGCGGACCCAGGCGCGCACCGGGCCGGCGTCGCGCGGGGGGAGCCGGTTGGGGTCGCCGTTGCGCAGCGCCTGCTGCTGCTCGTAGCGGGCGCGCCGGTCGGCGTCGCGTGCCGCCTTGCGCGCGGCCTTGGGGTCGGACGGGACGCCGGACAGCGCGGCCTTGCGCGCGGCCTCCGCCTCCTTGCGGGTGGGCGTCGGGCGGCCCTTGCCCTGGGGCGTGGCGGCGCTGGAGGAGGGGTCGGCGACCTCGGCCGGGGTCACCGGCTGGTCCTTCTGGCGGCGGAACACGGCGTCAGCCTACGTCGCGCCCGACCCGCCCACCGACCGGGCGTCCGGCGGCACGTGCACGGCGTACCGCTGCCTGCGCGGGTGCTGCGCACGGGAGATCGAGGGGACTTTGCGCGGGGGTGCGGATAGGTTGGGACCAGTCGCCCGGTGGCTCGCGCCGCCGGTCGAGCGGCGTCGTTGATCGAGACCGACCGAAGGGAGCGCCCGCGATGGGCCTCTGGCAGCGCTTCACCCTGATCTTCAAGTCCAAGGCGAACAAGGCGCTCGACAAGGCCGAGGATCCCCGCGAGACGCTCGACTACTCCTACGAGAAGCAGCTCGAGCTGCTGCAGAAGGTGCGTCGAGGCGTGGCCGACGTCGCCACGAGCCGCAAGCGCCTCGAGCTGCAGATCACCCAGCTCCAGCAGCAGAGCGACAAGCTCGAGGGCCAGGCCAAGGCGGCGCTCGCCGGCGGCCGCGAGGACCTCGCGCGCGAGGCGCTCACCCGCCGCTCCGGGCTGCAGACCCAGATCTCCGACCTGCAGGTGCAGCTCGCGCAGCTGCAGGACCAGGAGGAGAAGCTGGTCCAGGCCAGCCAGCGGCTGCAGGCCAAGGTCGAGGCCTTCCGCACCAAGAAGGAGACGATCAAGGCGACGTACTCCGCGGCCGAGGCGCAGACCAAGATCAACGAGGCGTTCTCCGGCATCAGCGAGGAGCTCGGCGACGTCGGCCTCGCGGTGCAGCGCGCCGAGGACAAGACCGCGCAGATGCAGGCCCGCGGCCAGGCGATCGACGAGCTGCTCGCCTCCGGAGCGCTCGACGACGCGACCGGCACGAGCAAGGACTCCATCACCGCCGAGCTCGAGCGGATGGCGTCGACGAACGAGGTCGAGAGCCAGCTCGCGGCGATGAAGGCCGAGATCGGCTCCGCGCCGGCGACCCCGGCGATCGAGGCCGAGAAGACCGAGTAGGGGAGGGCGGCCGTCGTGATCATCCGCATCCTGGGCGAGGGCCAGTTCGAGGTGCCCGACTCCGAGCTCGCCGAGATCAACCGGCTCGACGCCGCCCTCGAGGCGGCGCTGAAGACCGCTGCCGACGACGTCCAGCCCGCGCTCGACGCGCTGCTCGACCACGTGCGCACCGTGGGCACCCGTCCGCCGGAGCACGAGATCCTCGAGTCCGACGCCGTACTCCCGTTCGCCGACGCGAGCGAGGACGACATCCGCGACATGCTCGGCGACGACGGCCTCGTGCCCGGCTGACGCGAAGGCCTGCCCGTACGACGTGCACCGGGGCGGGGACGCGGCGGCGCCCGCGCCCCGGTGTCGTTCTGCGTGGAGCCGCTCAGGCCGCTCGAGGCACCTGCGCGAGGGCTGCCCGCACGAGCGCTCGGGCGAGCTCCTTGCGGGCGCCGGCCTTCGCCGTGCTCGCCGGAGCGAGCTGGGTGGGCACCGGCTGCGGCAGTGCTGCGCAGGTGGTGTCGGGTCCTCGACCGCGCTTGCGGTCGACGATGGCACCGGTGCGGAGGTAGTCCGCGATCTGCGGGTCGACGCACGGGTTCCCGTCCGGCGTCGAGGCGTGCGTCGTACCGCCGAGGACCGCGATGAGCCGCGCGGTCGGGAGCAGCTGCCGTGCCTCGAGGCTGCCCGCGAACGGCGTCGCGCCGTCGAGGGTCTGGTCGATCAGCAGGATCGGCGGGAGCGACGTGCTCCCGTGGACGACCGGGCGAGGCCCGCCGGAGACGGGCCAGAACGCGCACGGTGCGTCGAACCAGGCGTTGCCCCAGGTGTTGAACGGCGCCTTCGCGTACGACGCGTTGTTCTCGGCACGCCACACGTTCCAGCTGCGCGACCAGCGGGCGTCGGAGCACTCGGTGGCGAGGTAGACGGCGTAGAAGTTGTCGTCGCCGCTGCCGTAGTAGAGCTGCAGCGTCGACGCATCGCCGTCGTGCACGAGCGAGGCGAGCCCGTCGGCGAGACCGGGCCAGGGGTACTGGCTGTAGCCCGCGTTGAGGAGCGCGTCGGTGAACTCCGCCGCCCCGAAGCCGGGCTTCGGCGCGCGTGCCAGCTGGGCGCGGGCGCGCAGGACGGTGCGCTCGACGGCCCGGCCGCTCGTGCCGAGGTGGTAGACCGCGTCGTACTTCGCGATCCAGCGGTACCAGACCTGCATGACCTTCTCGAACCCGACGTTCTGCTCGAGGTTGAACTTCTCCCAGACCGTCGAGCTCCGCACGTTGCTGTCGAGGATCATCCGCCGCACCCGGTCGGGGTGCAGCGTCGCGTACAGCTGCCCGAGGTAGGTGCCGTAGGAGTAGCCGTAGTAGTTGATCTTCTCCTGGCCGAGCGCCACGCGGATGCTGTCCATGTCGCGGACGTTGTCCAGCGTGCTCATGTGCTCCAGCAGGTCACCGCCGGCGGCGTCGCAGGCGGCGGCGTACGTCGACGACCGGGTCAGCCACGCGCGCTCGATGCCGTGGCCGAACGGCTCGTACGGCGGACGCACGGGATCGAAGTACGACGGGTCGCAGGACAGCGTCGGAGTCGTGTCGCCCACCCCGCGCGGGTCCCAGCCGATCCAGTCGTAGGCCGCGGCCACGTCGTCGGGGAGCAGGTAGGAGATGAACGGCATGGCCGCCCCGCTCCCGCCTGGGCCCCCCGGGTTGATCAGGACCACGCCCTGGTAGTCGGCCGCGGCCGCCGTGTGCGCCCGGCGCGTCACCGCGAGGTGCACGACGGGACCGGACGGGCGGGCCGGGTCCATGGCCACGTCGAGCGTGGCGCACTGCAGACCGAGCTCGACGTAGAACGGGTTGTCGCAGTCGTGCCAGGCGATCCCGCTCTGCGCGGGTGCCGCGGTGGCCGGTGATCCCGCGAGCGGGACCAGTGCGGCGACGACCGCCGCGCTCGCGAGCGCGGCCATGGTTCGACGGGTTGTTCTCATCCTTCCCCCTTGGATGACGTGCCGGAGGGACCGGCGATGCGGCGCACCGTAGGCCCGTGCCCGCCGGGCCGGGCTCGGCCGACCCGCATCGTCCGCTTTGCGGTGTGTCATGTCGGTGTCACAGGGCGGCCCTGCCTCCCAGCCGGGCGGGGGGACGCGTACACGGAACGCACAGGGGCGCGGCGTACGTTGGACCTTCAGAGTGGCCGGAGAAGCCGGCCCGTGCTCTCGCGAGAGGTCTCCGTTGTCGTCCCGGTACGCGCCCGACCGAGGGTTGACCAGCCGCATGGTCGGCACCCTGTTCGGCCTCGGCCTGCTCTACGTCGTGCTGGCCGTGGTCTTCATCTGGATGGGCTTCTCCGCCTGGTTCGTCCTGCTGATCTCGGGCGGCATGCTCTTCGCGCAGTGGTACTTCAGCGACACCATGGCGCTCGCCGCGATGCGGGCGCGCGTGGTCACGCCCGAGCAGGCGCCGCAGCTGCACGCGCTCGTCGACCGGCTCTGCGTCATGGCCGACATGCCCAAGCCGCGCGTCGCGATCGCCGACTCCGAGGTCCCGAACGCCTTCGCCACCGGCCGTACGCCGGACCGCGCCGTCATCTGCGTGACCACCGGGATCCTGCGCCGCCTCGACGCCGCCGAGCTCGAGGGCGTGCTGTCGCACGAGCTCTCGCACGTCGCGCACCGCGACGTCACGGTCATGACCGTCGCGTCCTTCGCCGGCGTCGTCGCCGGTCTGCTCACCCGCATGTGGCTCTGGAGCGGCATGACCCGCGGTCGCGACCGCGACCAGAACGCCGCGCTCATGTTCCTGGTGATCATGCTCGTGAGCGTCGCCGTGTACGTGATCTCGTTCCTGCTCACCCGCGCGCTCTCGCGCTACCGCGAGCTCTCCGCCGACCGCACCGGCGCGCTGCTCACCGGCAACCCGGGCGCGCTGGCCTCGGCGCTGCAGAAGGTGTCGGGCGACATCGCCGCGATCCCCGACGGCGACCTGCGCTCGATGGAGTCGGTGTCGGCGTTCGCGTTCGCGCCCGCGCTCACGTCGAAGTTCTCGCTCTCGACGCTCTTCATGACCCACCCGCCGCTGGAGAAGCGTCTCGAGCAGCTCGCCCAGATCTCGACGCAGCTCGGCCAGCGCTGATCCCTGCGCAGCGTCGGAGGGTCGGGCCATGCTGGGCGCATGACGGACATCCTCGGGTTCCAGGTCGTGGTCGACTGCCGCGAGCCGCACACGCTCGCCGACTGGTGGGCGGAGACGCTCGGCTGGGAGGTCGAGCCGCAGGACGCCGGCTTCATCCGGTCGATGGTCGAGCAGGGGTTCGCGACCGAGGCCGAGACCACGACGCACCGTGGCAACCTCGTGTGGGCCACGGGCGCCGCCATCAACGCGCCCGAGGGCACGACCGCCCCGCGCCTGCTGTTCCAGCACTCGGCCGAGGAGAAGGCCGGCAAGAACCGGCTGCACCTCGACCTGCGAGGCTCGTCCGACATCGAGGCGCTGCGCACGTCGCTCGAGGCGCGCGGCGCGACCCGCCTGTGGGAGGCGAGCCAGGGGCCGCACCACTGGGTCACCTGGGCCGACCCCGAGGGCAACGAGTTCTGCGCCTGATCGTGACCGGGTCGGCGTTGACCCGCGTCTGAGCGCAGGCGGACCATCGCGACGTGGGGGAGCGGCGGATCGTCGTGCTCGCGCTGGGGGCGGTCCTGCTCGCGGCGTGCTCCGGGACGCCGGGGGACTCGGGCCCGGCGTCGCCGAGCGTCTCGGCCACGCCGTCGGCGTCGGTCCTGACCCGCGCCGACCTCCCGGAGCTGGGCCCGTGGGCCCCGCACTCGGCATGGGCCAAGGGCGTCTACAGCGCGCTCGACGACGTGGCGCAGTTCGTGAGCGAGTACCCGCAGTCCGGGAAGCGCTTCGCCGGGGTCTGGCCCGCCAAGGACGGGCAGTCGATCGGGGTGGCGGTGGTCGACCGGACGTACGACGAGTCCGTCGCGGCGCTCCAGGCGTGGGTCGCGAAGCACGAGCCGGGCGTCGACGTCCGTCCGGTCAAGGTCACGCGCAGCCAGGAGGACCTCGAGGCGCTGCAGAAGGCGGTCGTCGCCTTCGTGTACCCGGATGGCACCGACGGGACGGCGGACCCGGATGCCGTCGGGCTCGCCGGTGTCGGAACCCTGGTGCAGACCAACCGGGTCATGCCCGAGCTGCTGCCCGGCCACCACGACCTCGCGCTCCGGATCCAGCAGCACTTCGGCGACGCGGTGGTCGTGGTGGAGGACGGATCCATCGCTCGGGGTGCCTGACCTGTGCGAGGTCGGCCCCGCCGACGTAGCCTCGTGACGTGGCCAGCGCGAGGTACGGCGTCGACAAGGAGCTGAGCCGCGCCACGCGGCGCGCGGCCGTGCACGTCGGCGTCGCGATCGCGGTGACCGGTCTGTTCATCCTCGTGTCGGTCGCGCTGGTCGGTGCCAAGTTCGGCTTCTGGGCGGCGATCCACGGCGGCAGCGGCCTGCTGCGCACGGGCCTCTCGGTCGTGCACTGGTGGGGCGCGCTGCTGATCCTGCTCGGCGCGGTCGTGATCGTGACGATCCGGCTGCTGCGCACTCCGCCCGAGCCGTCGATGCCGCGCACGGCGTACGACGTCGAGCCCGACCATCCCGCGCGCGGCATCCTCGACCGCCTCGCCTCCCTCGCCGACATGCCGGCGCCGGTGCTGCGCGCCGTGCCCTCGAACCGGCTCAACGCCTACGTCGTCGACGACCCCGACCTGCCGGTGACCGTGCTCGTCACGGAGGCGGCGCTCGAGCAGCTGCCGCCCGAGGAGCTCGAGGCGGTGCTCGCGCACGAGCTGTTCCACGTCGCGCACGGCGACACGCGCCTCACCCGTCGCCTCGGGCAGGTCGCCGACATCGCCGAGCAGCGCTCGCCGCGCTTCGCCTCGGGCTACGTGCTGCGCGCGGTGCGCACGATGATGCGCCAGCGCGAGCTGTCGGCCGACCGGCACGCGGCGCTGCTCACCGGCCGTCCGACCGTGCTGCTCGCCGCGGTGCAGCGCTGCGACGCCTCCGACGCGGGCGTGAACCGCGACCTGCGCGAGGTGGCGACCGTGGGCTTCGTCGCGTCGGACGCCGGCGACCACCCGCACGACGCGAGCACGCACCCGACGGCCGCCGAGCGCGCCGAGGTGCTCGCGCGCGTCGCCCGGTCGCTCGGCGCCTGACGCCCGGTTCGGCGTACGCCGCCGACCTGGGGCAGGCTGGACACGTGGGCCTCTTCGACTCGATCCTCGGCCGCTCGAAGCCGGCGCGGCCGGACCTCGACAACCTCTTCGGGCTGCCGTCGGCCGCGATCACCCTCGACACCTCGCTCGGCTTCCACCCGACGGGTACCGGGTCGGTCGCCTTCCGCGCGCCCGAGGGCCGCGCGTTCGCCGACGTCCAGGACGAGATCCGCGCGCTCCTCGAGGCCGGCGGCGGTCCGCGTGTGGAGGCGAGCATCGACTCGTACGGCTACACCTGGCTGGTCTGCCGCACCGAGCCGCCGGACGCGAGCGCGCTCGTGACCGACCTGCACGCCGTGAACACGTCCCTTCAGGATTCCGGCTTCGGCCCGACCCTGCTGTGCTCGCTCGTCGCGTTCACCGACGGCGCGCGCACGCTCGGGCTCGTCTACCTCTACAAGCAGGGCACCTTCTACCCGTTCGCGCCCGCCGAGGGCACGGGGACGACAGTCGAGGGCAAGCCCGTCCAGCGGCGCGACAACGTGCTCGAGCTCCAGGTGCGCGACCTGCTGCGCGACGACCTGCGCCTCGAGCCCGACACCCAGCGCTGGTTCGCCCTCTGGGGAGCCCCCGGCCTCTGACCCCCGCACGTCTCACTCGGCCAACTCACAGAAACCAGGCCGGTTCGTGTGAGTTGGCCGAGTGAGACCGAAGGGGTCAGGAGGCTGGGCGTGCGCGGCGGGTCGCTCCGAGGTGCAGCGCGTGCGCGAGCTCCGCGGGGAAGGCGTACACGAGGAACATCACGGCCCACATCGCTATGGCGAGGTAGACGCTGACGAAGACCGCGACGACCGCGAGCACGGTCCAGACCAGCCCGACGCGGTAGACCCACATCATCCCGTGATGGCGGTCGGGATCGCGCGACGGCTCCGCGAGCCCTCGACGCAGGGTGTAGCTGCACAGCCACCACAGCGCGATGTCCATGAGCAGGCAGGTGATGCCGTAGAGGACGAACGCCGTGCGCTGGTCGTCCTCGCTCGTCGCGTACTTCGCGAGGATCGCGGTGGGCAACGGCACCGCGGCGACGAGCAGGAGCATGAAGCCGTTGACCCACGGCAGCCCGCTGTCGGTGCGCGCGACGTAGTGGAAGACGCGGTGGTGGTTGACCCAGCACACCATGATGGTGAGGAAGCCGGCGACGTACGCCGCGAACGCGGGCCACTCCGACAGCAGGTGGTGCAGCAGCCGCTCGTCGCCCGTCGCGGCCGTGCCTGCGGCGATCACGTCGATGATGAGCAGAGTCATCGCGATGGCGAAGACGCCGTCGCTGAGGAACAGCAGGCGCTCGGGCTCCTGCCGCGGACCGCCCGACAGGCGGGCCAGACCGCGGCGACCGTCGTGAGCTCCGTGGACGTCGGTCATGCCCCTCGACCTCCCTCGCGCAGCCGTACGCATCGGCTGCGACCCCGCGCACATGCTGGCCCAGGACCGACCCGGCGGGCACCCCGGTTCGCAACCGCGCCCTCATGCCGTCGGGCGAGCGGACCGGGACGAGATGCCGTCTGGCGTCGCCCGGCTCAGTCCTGCTGCGCGGGCGGGGTGGCGCCGACGCCGGGCAGGGCGAGCATCCGGTCGAGCGCGACGCGCGCCCAGTGCGCGACGTCGGCGTCGACCTCGATGCGGTTGGGCACGGTGCCGGCGACGAGGCTCTCGAGCGCCCACACCAGGTGCGGCAGGTCGATGCGGTTCATCGTGGCGCAGAAGCAGACGGTCTTGTCGAGGAAGACGATCTGCTTGTCGGGGTGGGCGAGCCCGAGGCGCTTCACGAGGTTGAGCTCGGTGCCCACGGCCCACGCGGTTCCGGGCTCGGCGGCCTCGATGGTCTTGATGATGTACTCCGTCGACCCGACGTAGTCGGCACCGGTCACGACCTCGTGGCGGCACTCGGGGTGCACGAGGACGTTGACGCCGGGGATCCGCTCGCGGACGTCGGCGACCGACTCGGCGTTGAAGCGGGCGTGGACCGAGCAGTGGCCCTTCCACAGGATCATCGTGGCGTCGCGCAGCTGCTCGACGGTGAGACCGCCGCCCGGCTTGTGCGGGTCGAACACCACGCACTTGTCGAGGGGCACGCCGAGCTCGAGGACTGCCGTGTTGCGGCCGAGGTGCTGGTCGGGGAGGAAGAAGACCTTCTCGCCCTGCTCGAACGCCCACTCGAGCGCGCGCCGCGCGTTCGACGACGTGCACACCGCGCCGCGGTTGCGACCGGTGAACGCCTTGATGGCCGCGGTGGAGTTCATGTACGTGATGGGGATGGTGACGTCGGTGATGCCGGCGTCGGCGAGCACGTCCCACGCGTCCTCGACCTGTCCGATCGCGGCCATGTCGGCCATCGAGCAGCCGGCCGCGAGGTCGGGCAGCACCACGGCCTGCTCGGGCGTCGTGAGGATGTCGGCGCTCTCGGCCATGAAGTGCACGCCGCAGAACACGATGTACTCCGCCTCGGGGCGGGCAGCGGCGTCGCGCGCGAGCTTGAAGGAGTCGCCGGTGACGTCGGCGAACTGGATGACCTCGTCGCGCTGGTAGTGGTGGCCGAGGACGAAGACGCGGTCGCCGAGCGCGGCCTTCGCGGCGCGCGCCCGCTCGACGAGATCGGGGTCGCTCGGCGCGGGCAGGTCGCCCGGGCACTCGACGCCCTTCTCGGTGTCGGGGTCGGCGCCGCGGCCGAGCAGCAGGAGCGCCAGCGGGGTCGGAGAGGGCTCGACGAAGCGGTCGGTCGTCATGGCGGTGATCCTCCCACGCGCGGTGCGGTCACCTCATCCAACCGCCGCCCCCGCTCCCGCCTTCCCGCGGGGCGGCTAGCGTTCCGGTCGTGAGAGTCGTCGTCGCCCCGGACTCGTTCACGGGAACGCTCACGGCGGTCGAGGCCGCCGACGCGATCGCCCGCGGCTGGCGGCGTACCGCGCCCGACGACGAGCTCGTCGCGGTGCCGCTGTCCGACGGCGGTCCCGGGTTCGTCGACGTCGTGCACGCGTCTCTCGGCGGCGAGCTGCACCGCTGCACCGTCCACGGCCCGGTGGGTGCCCGCGTCGAGGCCGCCGTTCTCCTGGTCGGGACCACCGCGTACGTCGAGGTCGCTCAGGCCTGCGGCCTGCACCTCGTCCCGGTCGAGCTGCGTGACCCGCGGCGCACGACGACGGTCGGCGTCGCCGACCTGCTGCAGGTCGCGCTCGACGAGGGCGCGACGCGCATCGTCGTCGGCCTCGGCGGCACCGGCACGACCGATGCGGGCGCGGGGATGCTCGCCGCGCTCGGCGCCACGGCGTACGACGCGGACGGTGCCGACGTCACCGACCGGCTGCGCCACGGCGGCGGTGCGCTGCGCGGCATCGCGCGGGTGGACCTGCACGAGGCGCGCGCCGAGCTGCGCGGCGTCGAGCTCGTGATCGCCTCCGACGTCGACGTACCGCTGCTCGGCCTGCGCGGTGCGGCCAACGGGTTCGCGCGGCAGAAGGGCGCCGACGACGCCGCGGTCATGGAGCTCGAGGGCTGCCTCGAGTCGTTCGCGGCGGCCGTCGGTCGGACGCCCGACGGCAAGGACCCGGCCGTCGCTCTCGGAGCAGGCGCTGCGGGGGGTCTCGGCTACGCCCTGCTCCACCTCGGCGCCACGCGTGTGCCGGGCATCGCCACCGTGCTCGACACGGTCGGGCTCGCCGACCGGATCGCCTCCGCCGACCTCGTGCTCACCGGCGAGGGCAGCTTCGACTGGCAGAGCCTGCGCGGGAAGGTCGTCGCCGGCGTCGCGGAGGCGGCGCTGGCCCAGGGGCGCGGCTGCGTGGTGCTGGCCGGCCGCGTCGAGGTCGGCCGCCGCGAGTACGCCGCCACCGGTGTGAGCGGGGCCTTCTCCGTCGCCGACGACCTGCGCGACCAGGGCCTCGACCCTGCGCTGGCGCTCACCGAGCCCGCCGAGCGGCTGGCCGACCTCGCCGCCCGGGCCGCCCGGACCTGGTCGCGCTGACCAGCGCCGACCCGAGCCCCGACCGCCACGGAAGCGCTCCGCCCCGCGACCGGCGCGGACGCAGAGGCGCCGGTGGGGTGCGCGGTCGGGATCTCGTGGCACCATGGTGGTG
Organism: Candidatus Nanopelagicales bacterium; assembly: GCA_046330715.1. Taxonomy (GTDB): domain Bacteria; phylum Actinomycetota; class Actinomycetes; order S36-B12; family CAIYMF01; genus Longivirga. The sequence goes on along the minus strand of JAXLSG010000007.1, from coordinate 72,282 downwards.
AGGCAAGCCTTCGTCGCGGTCGGGAATGCATCCCGTGCAGCGCACGTTGGACCCTCGTAGACCTACGCCGCAGACCGTCCCGGAAGGAACCGCATGACCGCCGACGTCACCATCGAGGGCACGACCCCCGTCACCGACGGCATCCTGCTCACCGACCAGGCCTCGTCCAAGGTCGCGGCCTTGCTGGCCCAGGAGGGTCGTGACGACCTCTCCCTGCGCGTTGCCGTGCAGCCGGGCGGCTGCTCGGGCCTGCGCTACCAGCTCTTCTTCGACGACCGCTCGCTCGACGGCGACGTCGTGAAGGAGTTCGGCACGGTCAAGGTCGTCACCGACCGGATGAGCGCCCCGTACCTCGGCGGCGCCACCATCGACTTCGTCGACACCATCGAGAAGCAGGGCTTCACGATCGACAACCCCAACGCCACCGGCTCCTGCGCCTGCGGCGACTCCTTCAGCTGACCGACGCCCCACCCGTCCGAGAGGCCGCGCCCCCACGAGGGGGACGCGGCCTCTCGCGCGTCAGGACGTCAGCGACCGGGGTGTCAGGTGCGGGGGACGGGCTGGCCGGTGCGGTCGTCGACCACGGCTCGGTCGCCCAGCGGCGTGCGCAGCGCCACGGTCACCTCGACCACCTTGGCCATCGCGGGGCAGGCGACGTCGCTGGCCTTGTTCCAGGCGCCGGTGATGGACACGGTCACGCTCTGCCGCGTCTCGACCGCGGCCCCGGCGTAGTCGGTGCACACGCCGCCCTCGGTGCGCAGCGTCAGCGTCGAGCCGTCGGCCGACACCGAGTACGACGTGACCTGGTACGGCGTCGGCGAGCCGATCGGCAGGGGGAGGTCGGACGCGGGGGGCGCGGGCTCCGGCGTCGCCGGCTCGCCGGGCGGGATGGCGCTGCCGCTGGACCCGCCGCCGGAGGACCCGGGGTCGCCGGTCTGACCAGGGTCGGGGTCGGCGAGGTAGCGGTCGGCCACCGCGACCACCGGGAGGGGGACGGTCGAGGCGTCGACGTCGTACAGCCACGCCGGCACGAGGATCTGCTCGCCACCGTCCCACGCGACCATCAGGCCGAGCGAGGCGCCGGTGATCCGCTGCGGACCCACGCCGGGGCAGGTGGACCCGAGCGGGCACGAGATCGCGATCTCGGGACGCGGGGCCGCGCGCAGCTGGTCGAGCCCCTGCGCCGCGGAGATCAACGGGTACGCCGGTCCCTCGCTCGGCTCGCCGAGCACGCCGTAAGCCGAACGGACGCCCTGCGCGTCGACGACGACCGCCGTGGTGAGCCCGACGGTCGCGGCACCGCCGACGACAGGCGCGACCGACACGGTTGCCTCGTCGCCGTAGGCGTCCACGGTCGCGGTCGTCGAGCCGACGCCCGCGGCGTCGAGCACCGGGGCGGCGGTCGCCTTCGGGTCGCGGGGCGCCTTCGCCTTGGCGGCAGCGGTGTCGGGGCCGACGGCGCAGCTCGCTGCGACGCCGTTGAGGTCGGGGGAGTCGACGTCGACCTGCTGGCCGGGGCAGAGCTCGTCGTGGCGCGTGTACGACCACGCGCCGCCGTCGCGCACGCGCAGCGTGCCGCCCGTCGAGTCGACCACGACGCCGTGCGCGTGACGCGCGGTCGTGCCGCTGAGCCCGAGCGCTGCCGCGAGGCGGGTGACGGTCGCGCCGGGCACCGCACCGGTCCCGAAGCGCAGCACGTGCGCCTGGTCAGGCCCGGTGGGCAGCGTGCCGACGAGGGGGTACGGGTCGTCCGGAGACGTCGCGCCGCCGGCGGCCGCGTCGGGCACGGCGGCGCGGGAGCCGATGTGCAGGACGGGGAGGTCCGAGCCGCTGCCGGGCCTGCCGGCGACGACGTTGCCGCAGGCTCCGAGCACGAGCGCGGTCGCGGCGATCGCGGGCACCAGCGCGGCCGCGCGCCGGCTCGTGGTCGTCATGGCGTCTCCCGGTGGTGCGTCCGTGGTCCCCGTCGTCCCTTCGACGCCGCCCGGCGCGGCCCGGTTCCCCTCGACCGGCCCCGGTAGGGTCGTGCCGTCCTGCGCCGCCCGACGAGAAGAGACGAACGTGCGCGTCTGCGTCACCGGCTCGATCGCCACCGACCACCTCATGACCTTCCCGGGCCGGTTCTCCGACTCGCTGGTGCCCGACAAGCTCGACAAGCTCTCGCTGTCGTTCCTCGTCGACGAGCTCGACGTACGCCGCGGCGGCGTCGCGGCCAACATCGCGTTCGGCATGGCGGTGCTCGGCGTACGGCCGATCCTGGTCGGCGCCGTGGGGCAGGACTTCGCCGACTACCGCTCGTGGCTCGACCGGCACGGCGTCGACACGCACTCGGTGCGCGAGTCGGAGGTGCGGCACACCGCGCGCTTCGTCTGCACGACCGACTCCGAGCAGTGCCAGATCGCGTCGTTCTACCCGGGCGCGATGAGCGAGGCGCGCGAGATCGAGCTCGGCCCGGTGGCCGAGCGCGTCGGCGGGCTCGACCTCGTCCTCATCGGCGCCAACGACCCCGAGGCGATGAACCGGCACACCGACGAGTGCCGCTTCCGCGGCCTCCCGTTCGTCGCCGACCCGAGCCAGCAGCTCGCGTGGCTCGACGGCGCGGGCATCAAGCAGCTCGTCGACGGCGCGGCGTACCTGTTCAGCAACGACTACGAGGCCGGGCTCATCGAGCACAAGACCGGCTGGTCGCACGACGAGGTCCTCGAGCGGGTCGGCGTCCGCGTCACGACGCTCGGCAAGGACGGCGCCCGCATCGAGGTGAAGGGCGAGGACCCGATCGAGGTGACCTGCCCGCCCGAGGAGCTCAAGGCCGACCCGACCGGCGTCGGCGACGCGTTCCGCGCGGGCTTCCTCGCGGGCCTCGCCTGGGAGCTCTCTCTCGAGCGGTGCGCGCAGATCGGCTCGCTGCTCGCGACGTACGTCATCGAGACGGTCGGCACGCAGGAGTACGACCTCGCGCAGAGGCACTTCCTGTCGCGCTTCGAGGCGACGTACGGCCCCGAGGCCGAGGCCGAGGTCGCCGCACGGATCCGCTGCCCGCGGCCCTGACCCCATGACCTCGCGTCACTGATCCCGTACGCCGACCCGGACCTCGAGCGACGCGCGATGCCTCCCGTCGAGCCGCCGCCCTCGCCGTGGGCGCTGCCGGACCCGCGCCGCGCGCCGGCGGGCGCCGAGCTGCTCGGCGTCGGCGCCGACCTCGCGCCGGGCACGCTGCTCGCGGCGTACCGCAGCGGCCTGTTCCCGATGCCGGTCGGCGACCTGCTCGAGCTCGACGACGACCCGATGGGCTGGTGGTCGCCCGACCCGCGCGGCGTGCTGCCGCTCGACGGGCTGCACGTGTCGCGATCGTTGCGCCGCTCGTGCCGACGCTTCGTCGTCACCGTCGACACGGCGTTCGACGACGTCGTCGCGGGCTGCGGCGACCCGTCGCGCGAGCACGGCTGGATCGACGACCGCATCGCCGAGGCGTACGCCGAGCTGCACCGGCTCGGCTGGGCGCACTCGATCGAGACGCGCACCCTCGAGGGTGACCTCGTGGGCGGCCTGTACGGCGTCGAGTCGGGCGGGCTGTTCGCGGGCGAGTCGATGTTCAGCCGCGCGACCGACGCGTCGAAGGTCGCGCTCGTCGCGCTCGTCGGGATCCTGCGCAGGGCGCCGTCGCCGGAGCGGCGGCTGCTCGACGTCCAGTGGCGCACCGACCACCTCGCCACCCTCGGCGTCGTCGACGTCCCGCGCCGCGACTACCTCCGCCGCCTCGCCGACGCCCTCCCGCTGCCCGCGGCCTTCTGAGCAGGAGCGCGCTGCCTGCTGGCTCAGGCGGGGACGACGAGGAAGGCGGTGCCGGCGCCGCCGTCCGGGGGAGGACCGGACCACGCGAGCGTCCGTCCGCGCAGCGAGCACCACGCCGGGATGTCGGTCTCGGCGGCGGGGTCGTCGGAGAGCAGGAGCAGCCGGCGCTCCGGGTCGGCCTTCACCTCGCGGGCCAGCGCGATGACGGGCACGGGGCAGCGCGAGCCGCGCTCGTCGAGGAGCACGTCGTAGTCGTCAGGCCCGGGCGCCATCACAGCCCCTCGGTCCCGAGCTGGGCGCGCACCGACGCGACGACGCGGGGGAGCACCTCGAGGAAGCGGTCGACGTCGGACTCCGGGCAGCCCGGCGGCAGCGAGACGCGCAGGTTGCCGTGGGTCAGCGCGCCCATCGCCGCGAGCACGTGCGACGGGGTGAGCGCGTCGGCGACGCACGAGGAGCCCGACGAGACCGCGAAGCCCTCGCGGTCGAGATCGCCGAGCAGCGCCTCGCCCTCGACGTACAGGCAGGAGAACGTGACGACGTGGGGGAGCCGGTCGACGGGGTCGCCGATCACCACGACGTCGGGCACGAGCTCGGGCACGCGGGTACGGATCCGGTCGACGAGCGCCGACAGCCGCGCCGACTCGGCCACCCGCTCCGCCTCGACCGCCTCGAGCGCGACGGCGGCAGCCACGACCGACGGCACGTCCGGGAACCCGGGCACCCGGTCGGGCTCGCGGGCGCCGTCGGGCAGCGGCGAGCGCCACCGGACGCCGGTCCTCACGGCGAGCACCCCCACGCCTGCGGGTCCGCCCCACTTGTGCGCACTCGCGGTCAGCACCGACCAGCCGTCGGGCACGTCGTCGCGACCGACCGACTGCGCGGCGTCGACCACGAGGGGTACGCCGTACCACTCGCACGCCTCGACCGCGGCGGCGAGCGGCTGGCGGGTGCCCACCTCGTGGTTGGCGCTCTGCACAGCGGCGAGCGCGACGTCGCCGTCGGACAGCCGGGCGCGCAGCTCCTCGACGTCGAGACGACCCAGGCCGTCGACCGGGACGGTCTCGAGGACGTCGCCAGGCAGGGCCCGGGCCGCGTGCAGCACGGAGGAGTGCTCGACCGCCGAGGCGAGCACCCGGCGACCGGACCGCTCGCGGCCCCGCGCGAGGCCCGTGACGGCCAGGTGCACGGCCTGCGTGCCCGAGCCGGTGAAGGAGATCTCGTCGGGCCGGGCGCCGACCACGCGCGCCACCGACTCCCGGGCCGCGTCGAGCAGCAGCCGGGCGCGGCGGGCGTCGTGGTAGCGGCGCGACGGGTCGGCCCAGCCCTGGTCGAGCGCGTCGAGGAGGGCGGCCCGGGCGAGGGGGTGCAGGGGCAGCCCGGAGGCGGCGTCGAGGTACCCCGGGGGGGCCCCGGCGGACGGGAGCGCGCCCGTCGAGGGGGGTTCGTTCCGCTCCGCGGATCGTTGCGCCACGAGTCGACGGTAATGCCCTCCCCGAGCGTGCGTGAGCGCGGTGCTGCGCTAGTCTCACGCCGTACGTCAGACCCCCGCTCCGCGGGCGCGGTGACGCCGCCGGATGGCGGTGGGCCGACGCACCGGAGCACCGACCCTGTGGGAAGGCGATCCGTGGGCTCGACCCGCTCTCCGCGCCCCTCCCGGGCGCGCCTGGCCGCGCTCGTGGCGGGTTCCGCGCTCGTGCTCCTGGGCACGGCCGGCTGCGCGTCCGACACCCAGCTCGGCCGCCTCGGCTACCCCGAGCCCGCCACCGAGCAGGGTCCGACGCTGCTCCAGTTCTGGCAGGGCGCGTGGATCGCCGCTCTCGCCGTCGGGGCGCTCACCTGGGGCCTGATCTTCTGGGCGATCATCGTCTACCGCCGCCGCACCGGTGAGGGCGCGCCGGTCCAGACTCGCTACAACCTCCCGATCGAGATCCTCTACACGGTGGCGCCGGCGATCATGATCGGCGCCCTGTTCGTGTTCACGGCCAAGGACCAGGCCGAGATCATGAAGCTCACGCCCGACCAGAAGAACACGGTCGAGGTCGTCGGCTTCAAGTGGAACTGGGGCTTCAACTACGAGTCCGACAACGCGTTCGAGACCGGTACGCCGAACAAGGTCGCCGAGCTGTGGCTCCCGGTCGACGAGCGCACCCGCTTCCAGCTGGTCTCGCCCGACGTCATCCACTCGTTCTGGGTCCCGAGCTTCCTGTTCAAGATGGACGTCGTCCCCGGCCGCCTGAACCAGTTCGAGCTCACGCCGAACAAGATCGGCGTCTTCGAGGGCAAGTGCGCCGAGCTCTGCGGCACCTACCACTCCGACATGCTCTTCACGGTCCACGTCGTCTCGCGCGAGGACTACGACAAGCACATCGCCGCGCTCAAGGCCAACGGCCAGAGCGGCAAGCTCGAGTCCGGCCGGATCGTGACGACCGGCGACGCGGGCGGCAGCACCAGCAACTCCGGCGACGCCGGTACCTCGACGGGAGCCTCGTCATGACCGTCCTCGCCGACCGTCCGATCGCCTCGGCTCCCGACCCGGACGGCATGACCACGTCGGACCCGTCGCGGCGCAAGTTCGGCCGCACGATCGTCAAGTGGATCACCAGCACCGACCACAAGGTGATCGGGTACATGTACCTGATCACGAGCTTCTCGTTCTTCCTGTTCGGCGGAGTGCTGGCGCTGATGATCCGCGCCGAGCTGGCCCAGCCCGGGCTGCAGTTCTTCAGCCAGGAGCAGTACAACCAGCTGTTCACGATGCACGGCTCGATCATGCTGCTGCTGTTCGCGACGCCGCTGTTCGCCGGCTTCGCCAACGCGATCATGCCGCTGCAGATCGGCGCCCCCGACGTCGCGTTCCCGCGCCTGAACGCTGTGGCGTTCTGGCTGTTCCTCGTCGGCGGCATCATCGTCATCGCGGGCTTCGTCACCCCGGGCGGCGCTGCGAGCTTCGGCTGGTTCGCCTACTCGCCGCTGTCCAACGCGATCAACTCGCCCAACGTCGGCTCCGACCTCTGGATCCTCGGCTTCACCATGGGTGGTCTGGGCACGATCCTCGGCTCGGTCAACTTCATCACGACCATCGTGTGCATGCGTGCCCCGGGCATGACCATGTTCCGGATGCCGATCTTCACCTGGAACGTCCTGCTGACCTCGGTGCTCGTGCTCATGGCGTTCCCGGTCCTCGCGGCCGCGTTCGTCGTCCTCGAGTGCGACCGCAAGTTCGGCACCCAGGTCTTCGACGCCGTCAACGGCGGCGCCATCCTCTGGCAGCACCTGTTCTGGTTCTTCGGGCACCCGGAGGTCTACATCATCGCCCTGCCGTTCTTCGGCATCGCGAGCGAGATCATCCCGGTGTTCAGCCGCAAGCCGATCTTCGGCTACAAGGGCCTGGTCTTCGCGACCATCGCGATCGCGGCCCTGTCGGTGGCGGTCTGGGCGCACCACATGTACGTCACCGGAGCGGTCAACCTGCCGTTCTTCGCCTTCATGACGATGCTCATCGCCATCCCGACCGGCGTGAAGTTCTTCAACTGGATCGGCACGATGTGGCGCGGATCGGTGAGCTTCGAGACGCCGATGCTCTGGACGATCGGTTTCCTCGTCACCTTCCTGTTCGGCGGCCTCACGGGCATCCTGCTCTCGGCCCCGCCGGTCGACTTCCAGGTGTCGGACTCCTACTTCGTGGTGGCGCACTTCCACTACGTCGTCTTCGGCACCGTCGTGTTCGTGATGTTCGCGGGCTTCTACTTCTGGTGGCCCAAGTGGACCGGCCGGATGCTCGACGAGAAGCTCGGCAAGATCCACTTCTGGCTGCTGTTCATCGGCTTCCACACGACCTTCCTGATCCAGCACTGGCTCGGTGCGGCCGGCATGGCCCGCCGGTACGCCGACTACCTGCCCTCGGACGGCTTCACGGTCGGCAACGAGATCAGCACGGTCGGCTCGGTGATCCTGGCCGTCTCGACGCTGCCCTTCCTCTACAACGTCTACAAGACCTGGCGGCACGCGCCCAAGGTCACCGTCGACGACCCGTGGGGCTGGAGCGCCTCGCTGGAGTGGGCGACCTCCTGCCCGCCGCCGCGGCACAACTTCACGTCGATCCCGCCGATCCGGTCGGAGCGACCGGCGTTCGACCTGCACCACCCCGACCTCGTCGACCTCGCGACGCAGAAGCGGAGCAAGACGCTCGACGAGCTCGTGGGCACGTCGTCCGAGGGGAGCGCGTCGTGAAGGTCTCCGGCTTCCTGATGGCGGGCGGTGCCGCCTTCTACGGACTGCTCGCGGTCATCTACTGGTTCATCACCAAGGAGCTCGTGGGCTCCACCGCTCTGGCCCTCACCGGCGCGCTGGCCTTCCTCATCGGCTACTACCTGCTGTTCACCTCGCGGCGGGTCGGCCACCGGGCCGAGGACAACCCCAACGCCAACATCGAGGACGCCGACCCCGACTACGGCTTCTTCAGCCCCCACTCGTGGTGGCCGATCGCCACGGCGATCGCCGTCGGCATCGTGATGGTGGGCCTGGCCTTCGCGTTCTGGATCGTGCTCCTGGGCGTGGTCCTGCTCGTCGGCACGCTCATCGGCTTCGTGTTCGAGTACTACCGCGGCCCGTTCGCCGACGTCTGAGCCGCCGCGACCCGACGCCAGACCCGCTCGTCAGGACGGCCCCCGGAGGAATCCGGGGGCCGTCCTCGTGCTCGTGCCCCGCTGAGCGGACGCTCAGGGTCACCTCATGACGCAAGAAATGTCCGGTCGGCCGCTGGACTCGACGCTCAACGTTGCCGACACTCACCTCGTGACCTCCCGTACCGCTCCCAGCCTGGCCCGTCGTGCGGCGCCCGCGGCGCTGCTCGGCGTCGCCGCGCTGGTGCTCAGCGGCTGCTCGGGCGTCTCCCTCGGCGTGAGCGCGGGCAGCGACGCCCAGGCCTCCGCCGCGAAGATCACCGTGAGCCCGTCCCCGGCCAAGGCCGTGGTCCCGAGCTCGCCGCTCGTCGTGTCGGTGAAGGCCGGCCGGCTCACCGACGTCGTCGTCCAGGGCCCCGCCGGCCCGGTCGCCGGCAGCCTCTCGGTCGACGGCCGCACCTGGACCTCCGAGCAGGGGGTGCTCGACTACGGCGCCAAGTACTCGGTCTCGGCCAAGGCCGTCGACCGCACCGGGCTGCCCACGCAGGTCAAGCAGGTGCTCAAGACCGTCGCGCCGACCACGTTCCTCGGCATGACCGTCACGCCGGCCCAAGGGGCCGTGGTCGGCGTCGGGATGCCCATCACGGTCGACCTCGACCGCCACCTGTCCAACGACGCCGCCAAGAAGGCCTTCGAGTCGCACGCCGTCGTCACCGTGAACGGCCAGAAGGTCGAGGGCGGCTGGCGCTGGCTCACCGACCAGGTCGTCGAGTACCGGCCCGCGACGTACTGGCCGGGCCACGCGAAGATCACGCTGAGCACGAACCTCAAGGGCGTGAAGGTCATGAGCGGCCTGTGGGGCAAGGACTCCACGGTCAGCTTCTCGACCGCCGCCGCGATGGTGTCCTACGTCGACATGAACACCGACCAGATGAAGGTCACCCGCGACGGCAAGACCATCCGCGTCATCCCGATCACCACCGGCAAGCCCGGCTTCGAGACGCGCTCGGGCGTCAAGGTGATCATGAACAAGGAGCGCACCCGGATCATGGACGCCGCCACCGGCGGCACCAACCCGAACGACCCCGAGTACTACCGCCTCGAGGTCGAGTACGCGATGCGCCTGACCTACTCCGGCGAGTTCCTCCACGCCGCGCCGTGGTCGGTCGCGCACCAGGGCCACAGCAACGTCTCGCACGGCTGCACCGGCATGAGCACGTCCAACGCCGCCTGGCTCTACGCCAACTCCACCATCGGCGACGTCGTCGTCTACTCGGCGGGTCACCGCGAGATGGAGCAGAGCAACGGCATCGGCGTGTGGAACGTGTCCTGGAGCCGCTGGCAGCAGTACTCCGCCCTGACCTGACCGGGCGGGAACCGCGCGACCCCCGGCTGCGTCCCAGCAGCCGGAAGGGGGGCACCGCCATGATCGCTCTGCGCCGATCGGCCCCGCTGCTCGCCGGCGTCCTTCTCCTCGCCGGCTGCGCTGCGACGTCCTCGGGCTCCGCGTCCCCCTCCGGCTCCGGCTCGGATGCTGCCGCGGAAGCGAGCCGGTGCCCCGGACCGGGCGAGGTGCTCGACGCGACGACGTCGGGCCACCAGCCCGCCGGCGCCGTCGTGCTGGGCGCCCAGGACAGCGTCGTGGCCGTCGTCCGCTGCTCGCCGGGCGAGAAGGACGTCCCCGGGGAGGGCAGCTGGCAGGTGGTCACCGAGGAGACGGCCACGACCGGCCTCGAGCCGCTGGTCGCGGCGCTGCGGGCTCCGGCGCCGACCGCGTCCTCGCGCGGCTGCCTCGACTACCTGCTCCTGGTGCCCTGGATCGGGCTCGAGCTCGCCGACGGCCGCTTCGTGCGCCCCGTGGTGCCGCTCGACAGCTGCGGCCATCCCTCCTCCGACACCCTGAAGGCTCTTCAGGACCTGTCCTGGGAGCAGGGGCCTACTACGCGCCTGCGGCAGGTGAGGACGCCGGAGCAGGTCGAGCTGGCCGCGCAGGCCGTGGCGATCGGGTGCCCCGACGCGCTCAAGGACGTGCTGGGGATGTCGCTGGGCGAGCGCACCTGGACCTCGACCGCCGACCAGGCATCGCTGCCCGCAGGCCCTGCCGTGCTCTGCCGCTACCTCGTGGGGACGGCGCCGTACGACGCCACCGCACCCGGCTTCCAGTCCGGGAACCCGCTCACCGCCGCCCAGAGGGCCGCGATCGCACGCGCCGTGGCGGCCTCCGGCGCCCCGCGCCCGTGCGCGTCCGCCTCGCCGACCGTCGCCCTCGTCGTCGTGGGCGAGTCGAGCGTGGAGGTCGAGACGGCCGGTTGCCACCGCGTCCTGGTCGACTGGACGGCCGCCGGGCAGGCCTCGCCCGAGCTGCTCGCCCTCGTGGCCTGACGCCGCCCGGCCCGCCGGGCGCTAGCGTCGGGCGGTGACGGGGTCGGTCGAGGAGGCGCGCGGATGACGGTCGGGGTCCTGCAGGTGAGCGACGTCCATCTCACGACGTCGGCCCTCCCCGACGGCGCCGACGACCCGCTCGAGCGGCTCGACCGCGTGCTGGCGGCGGCCCGCGACCGCTACGGACGCCCCGACCTCGTGGTCGTCAGCGGCGACCTGACCGACGACGGCAGCCCGGAGGCCTCCCGGCGCCTGGGGGAGCGGCTGAGGGCTCTGGAGGCCCCTGTGGTGGCCGTACCGGGCAACCACGACGACCCCCGGGTGGTCGCAGAGGTGTTCGGACCTGCGGAGGCCCTCGTGGGTGCCTGGCGCGTGGTGGGGATCGACACCTCGCGGCCCCAGCAGGTGCACGGCACGGCCGACCCCGACGCCGTGGCTGCTCGGCTCGACGCCCTCGACGACCGGCCGACCCTGCTCGTGCTGCACCACCCGCCGACCGCACCCTCGACGAACCCGTGGTTCCAGTTGGACCGGGCCGCCGAGCTCGTCGAGGTGCTGGCCCGGCGCCGGCACGTGAAGGCCGTCCTCGGCGGGCACCTGCACCAGCCGTTCGAGGCCGAGCTCGACGGCGTACCGGTCCTCGGCGGTCCGTCGACGTGGGTCGGCATCCGGCACGACGGCGACGCCTACGTGGTCGGGGGAGACGACCGCACCGGCGCGCGCTGGCTGGCCCTGCACGACGACGGCACCTTCACCACCGAGCTGCTCCAGGCCTGAGCCGCTCCCGGCCTGACCAGGCTCGGCCCGACCGGCTCGGCCCGCACGCGAGAAGGCCCGCCGCCTCCCGGAGGAGGGGCGGGCCTTCGTCGTACGCCGTGATCAGTGGCTGTCGGGACCGAGGGTCGCCGGGACGTCCTTGCCGCCCGCGGCGAGCTCGGCGACCTCGTGGTCGTGCTCCTCGTGCCCGTGGTGCGCGGCCTCCTCGAGCTCGGCCTCGGTCGGGCGGGCGACGTTGTCGTCGAACCACAGTCGCGAGAACCGGGCGCGGCGCTTCTTGGCCTTGAGGCCCGGGGTCGCGACGCCGTTGGCGTCGGTGGCCGGGGGAGCCTCGAGCACCGGCATGTCGACCTTGCCGCCGAGGATCTTGGCCTTCTCCTCCTCGGTGATCGGCGTGTGGATCTCGATGAACTCGCCGTGCGGCAGACGCAGGATCTGGCCGCTCTCCCGACCGTGCAGCAGGAGCTCGCGGTCGCGGCGCTGCAGGCCGAGGCAGAAGCGACGGGTCGCGAGGAACGCGAGCGGCGGCAGGATGAAGATGCCGATGCGCGTGAACCACGTGATCGAGTTGAAGGAGATGTCGAAGGCCTGGGCGATGATGTCGTTCGCGCCGTTGATGACCAGGACGCCCCAGAACGTGATCGCCATGACGCCGATGCCCGTGCGGGTCGGGGCGTTGCGCGGCCGGTCGAGCAGGTGGTGCTCGCGGTGGTCGCCGGTGATCCACGCCTCGAGGAACGGGTAGGCCAGCAGCAGCATCAGCAGGACGCCCGGCATCACGACGCAGGGCAGGAAGATGTTCCAGCTCCACGTATGGCCGAGGAAGTCCGCCCACTCCCAGCTCGGGAACGCACGCAGCGCACCGTCGACGAAGCCGATGTACCAGTCGGGCTGGGAGCCTGCTGTCACCTGGTCGGGGACATAGGGGCCGTACGCCCAGATCGGGTTGATCGTGACCAGGCCGCCCATGAGCGCGGTGACGCCGAAGACGACGAAGAAGAAGCCGCCGGCCTTCGCGGTGTAGACCGGGAAGAGGGGGTAGCCGACCACGTTGTTGTTGGTGCGTCCGGGCCCGGGGTACTGCGTGTGCTTGTGGTAGAAGATCAGCACCAGGTGCAGGCCCACGAGCGCGAGCAGGATGCCCGGCACCAGCAGGATGTGGAACGAGTACAGCCGCGGGATGAAGTCGTTGCCCGGGTACTGCCCGCCGAAGATGAAGAACAGCAGGTAGGTGCCCACGACCGGGATCGACTCGATGATGCCGGCGACGATGCGGACGCCGACGCCGGAGAGCAGGTCGTCGGGCAGCGAGTAGCCCGCGAAGCCCTCGAGCAGACCGATGATGATCATCGAGCCGCCGATGACCCAGTTGAACTCGCGCGGCTTGCGGAACGCTCCGGTGAAGAAGATCCGGAACATGTGGACCATCATCGCGGCCATGAAGAACAGGGCCGCCCAGTGGTGGATCTGCCGGATGAGCAGACCGCCGCGCACGTCGAAGCTGATGTCGAGGGCGGAGGCGTAGGCCTCCGACATCGGCACGCCCTCGAGCGGCGCGTAGGAGCCGTGGTAGACGACCTCGGTCATCGACGGCTTGAAGAAGACCGTGAGGTAGACGCCGGTCAGCAGCAGGATGAGGAACGAGTACAGCGCGATCTCGCCCAGCATGAACGACCAGTGGTCCGGGAAGATCTTGCGCAGGTTGCTCTTGGCCAGCGACGAGATCGGCGCCCGCTCGTCGGCCCGGCTGATCGCCTTGCCGGCCTCGTTGACGATGACGCTCACGCGCGCTCCCAGAAGCTCGGGCCGACCGGCTCCTGGAAGTCGCTCTGCGCGACCAGGAAGCCCTCTTCGTCGATCGTGATGGGCAGCTGCGGCATCCGGCGCGCGGCCGGGCCGAAGATGACGACGCCCGAGTCGGACAGGTCGAACGTCGACTGGTGGCACGGGCAGAGCAGGGCGTGGGTGCGCTGCTGGTAGAGCGCGATCGGGCAGCCGACGTGGGTGCAGATCTTGGAGAACGCGAGGATGCCCTCGTAGTCCCAGCCCTCGCCCTGCTGCGACTTGATGTCGCCGGGGCGCATGCGCACCAGGATGATCGAGGCCTTGGCGCGCGCGTTCTGCGTGCCCTCCTCCTCCTGCACCTTGTCCAGGCCCTCGGGGGAGGCCGAGACCAGCGTGCCGACGGCGAGGTCCTCGGGGCGCAGCGGCTGGCCGGTGACGTCGACGACGATGCGGGTGCCCTTGCGCCAGATGGTGTTGCGCAGCGACGTACCGGGCAGCGGGCCCATGTCCTTGAGCAGCACGATCAGCGGGATCGGGAAGAGCAGCAGCGCGCCGATCAGCGTGCGGCGCACCATCTTGCGCTCGACGAAGCCCGACTCGGCGACGCCGGTGTCGAACATCTCCTTGGCCGCCGCGCGGTCCTCCTCGGATGAGCCGAGGGGGTGGCGCTCGTCGATGATCTCCTCGTCGGCCATGAGCTTCTTGGCCCACTGGATCGCGCCGAGGCCGATGAGCAGCGTGGCGAGGCCGAAGAGCACGCCGAGCAGCAGGTTGGACAGCTGCACGGTGCCGACGGGGCCGAGGTCGATGAAGACGTTGGTGGGGACGGCGACGTACGCCGCGACCCACGCGATCGTGAGCAGCGCCGACAGGCCGAACATGAGCGACACCTGGCGCTCGGCGCGCTTGGCGGCCTTGGGGTCGGTGTCGGTGAGGCGCTGGCGGTGCTCGTGCATCGGGAAGGTGGGGGCCTCCTCCGCGAGCTGGATCTCGGTGCCCTTGTCCACGGTCATCGAACCTTCGCCCCGATCCACACGGCGGCGAGCAGGAGCGCGCCGAGACCCGCCGTCCAGATGAACACGCCCTCGGTCACGGGGCCGTACGAGCCGAGCTCGAAGCCGCCGGGAGCCGTCGCGGTCTGGAGGTGGTCGATGTACTTGATGATCTCCTGCTTGGACTTCACGTCCAGCGACGAGTTCGGGAAGTTCGGCATGTTCTGCGGGCCGGTGAGCATGGCCTCGTAGATCTCGCGCGGCGTCGCGTTCATCAGGCTCGGCGCGTACTTGCCGTCGGAGAGGGCACCGCCGCGGCCGGCGAAGTTGTGGCACTGCGCGCAGTTGGTGCGGAAGAGCACGCCGCCCGTGGCGAGGTCGGCGTCGGAGGTGTCGAGGTCGGACGCGCTCGGGATCGCCGGGCCGGGGCCGAGCGAGGCGACGAAGGCGGCGAGGGCCGCGACCTGCTCCTCGGTGTAGATCGGCGTCTTGCGCGGCGCCTGCTGCGCCGGCTGCGCGAGCGGCATGCGCCCGGTGCTCACCTGGAAGTCGACCGCCGCGGCGCCTACGCCGATGAGGCCGGGGCCCTCGCTCGTGCCCTGGGCCGCGAGGCCGTGGCAGGAGGAGCAGCCCTCGAGGTAGAGCTGCTTGCCCTGGTCGATGACCGCCGCCGAGGCGGTGGTCGGCGCGGCCTCGGCGGTGCTCGTGACGGCGGCGTACCCGACGCCGGTGGCCACGAGGCCCGCGAGGAGGACGACGAGGCCGGTGGCCTTGTGCCGTCGTACTGAGGTGCTGGTCACGAGTGCGCCTTCGTGTGGTCGGTACGGGGGCGGGTCGAGGTCAGAGTCACTTGATGAGGTAGATCATCGTGAACAGGGCGATCCAGACGACGTCGACGAAGTGCCAGTAGTAGGACACGACGATCGCCGAGGTCGCCTGGCGGTGGGTGAAGCGGCGCGAGGCGTAGGTGCGGCCGAGCACGAAGAGGAAGGCGATGAGACCGCCGGTCACGTGCAGGCCGTGGAAGCCGGTGGTGAGGTAGAAGACCGAGCCGTACGCCGAGGTCGACCAGGTGACGCCCTCGCCCACGAGCTGGGCGTACTCGGTGATCTGGCCGGCGACGAAGACCGCGCCCATGACGAACGTGATGATGAACCAGCGGCGCAGCTTGTGGACGTCGCCGCGCTCGGCGGCGAACACGCCCATCTGGCAGGTCACCGAGGACAGCACCAGGATCGTGGTGTTGATGGCCGCGAACGGGACGTTGAGCTTCTCGGTGTACTCGGCCCACTCCGCCTGGTTGACGGCCCGCATCGTGAAGTACATCGCGAACAGCGCCGCGAAGAACATCAGCTCGCTGGCCAGCCACACGATGGTGCCCACGGACACCAGGTTGGGCCGGTTCGCGGGGGCGTGTGCGGGTGCGTTCTCGATCACGGTTGCGGTCGCCACGCGCGGCATTGTGTCAGGTCCGGGACCATCTCGCGGCCCCACCCCCTCACTCCGTCGCACGGCGCGTCGCGGGTGTCCCGGCGGTCCCGCTCCCGCGTTCCGCCGCACGGTAAGTCGGCCCTCCCGAGGTGCGTCGGCGCCCCTCCGTCCCGGTCGTTCCGCGCCTCTCGGCGAGCGGCCCGGGGGCGGGGCGCGGTCGGTCGGGGGAGGCGGCCCGGACGCGATTCCGAGATGCGCCCGCCCCGCCGGGCGTGCGACCCGTGGATGGCTACGATGGCGCCATGAGCAGCGCGGTCTCCGAGCGTCCCCTCACCGTCCTCGTCTACAGCGACGACGTCACGGTCCGGAATGCGGTGCGCACGGCGCTGGGTCGCCGCCCGGCGGCCGACCTGCCCCTCGTGGCGTACGAGGACTTCGCGACCGAGGCGGCGCTCATCCGCCGGATCGCCGCCGGCGGCGTCGACCTCGCGATCCTCGACGGCGAGGCCGTCCCCTCGGGCGGCATGGGCATCTCGATGCGGATGCGCCGCGAGATCCACAACGCCCCGCCGGTGCTGCTCCTGACCGGCCGCCCCCAGGACGCCTGGCTGGCCACCTGGTCGCAGGCCGAGGCCGTGGTGCCGCACCCGATCGACCCGCTCGTGCTGGCCCGCACGGCTGCCGGCCTGCTGCGCCCGCGCGTCGCCGTCACCAGCTCCTGAGCGCTCCTCTCTCCTTCTCTCTACGGGCGGCCTCGCAACCCTGCGGGCCGCCCGTGCTCGTGCTGGCTAGGGTTCGACGCGTGAGCACTCCCGCGTCGCCGCCGTCCGCCTCGATCCCCGACACCGACGAGCGGACCTGGCCCGACCTCATCGCGGCCCTGCTGCGCCGGGAGGACCTCGGCGCCGACGACACCTCCTGGGCGATGGCCCGCGTGATGGAGGGTGACGCCACCCCCGTGCAGCTGGCCGGGTTCCTCGTCGCGCTGCGCGCCAAGGGCGAGACCGCGGGGGAGGTCGCCGGCCTGGTCTCGGCGATGCTCGACCACGCGGCCACGGTCGACCTCGACCCCTCCGTGGGGCCGACGGTCGACACCTGCGGCACCGGAGGGGATCGCTCCCACACGGTCAACATCTCGACGATGGCCGCGGTGGTCGTGGCGGCGGCGGGCGCGCCGGTCGTGAAGCACGGCAACCGGGCGGCGAGCTCGGCCGCCGGGTCGGCCGACGTGCTCGAGGCCCTCGGGGTCGCGGTCGACCTCGCGCCCGGCCTGGTGGGCGAGTGCCTGTCGGACGCCGGGATCGTCTTCTGCTTCGCGCCGGTCTTCCACCCGGGCATGCGCCACGCGGCCGTGGCCCGGCGCGAGCTCGGCGTCGGCACCGTGTTCAACGTGCTCGGCCCGCTGGCGAACCCGGCGCGGCCGGCCGCGCAGGTCGTCGGCTGCGCCGACCCGCGGCTCGCTCCGGTGATGGCGCAGGCGCTGCTCGACCGCGGCACCCGGGCGCTCGTCGTCCGCGGCACCGACGGCCTCGACGAGCTGTCGACGCAGGCGCCCACCACCGTGTGGGACGCGACGGGCTCCGCCGTCGTCGAGTCGGAGATCGACGCCCTCGACCTCGGGATCGCCCGGTCGGAGGCGGGCGCGCTGCGCGGTCAGGACGCGGCGTACAACGCCGCCGTCGCCCGCGCGGTCCTGTCGGGCGAGCGCTCGCCGGCGCTCGACCCGGTGCGCGACGCCGTGCTCCTCGGCGCGGCCGCGGCGCTCGTGGCGCACGACGCCGTGGGCGGCGCGTCGGGCGCCTCCGTCGGCGACCGGCTGTCGGCGGCTCTTCCGCGTGCGGCCGCGGCCGTCGACGACGGCTCGGCCGGCGCGCTGCTCGACCGCTGGATCGCGGTGTCGCAGCGGCTCTCGACGCGCTGAGGCGCCGCGGTCAGTCGAGGCCGATCGCGAACGCGCTCTCGAGGTCGTGTCGGCTGTAGGTGCGGAACGCGATGTGCGTCTCGGTCGCGAGGATCCCCGGCACGCGCGCGATGCCGTCGGTGACCACGGCGCTCACGTCGTCGAGCTGACGGACGCGCACGAGCGCGACGAGGTCGAGGTCGCCGGTGACGGAGTACACCTCGCTGACGCCGTCGATCGCGGCGATGGTCTCGGCGACGCCGTTCACGGCGTCGACGTCGGTGCGGATGAAGACGAGGGCGGTCACCATGCGGCCAGCCTAGGGCTGGCTCACGCCTTGGTCAGGTCGAGCGAGCAGGTGTTCTTCGCGTAGGCGACGAGGTCGGCCGAGGCCTTCTTGAAGTCGGCCGTGCTCATGATCGCCAGCAGGCTGGTGAGCTTGATCTTGCGGATGTCGTAGCCCGCGGCCGACATCGCCTCGCTCAGCGCCTTGTTCTCCGCGCGCAGCTGGTCGATCGCGCTCTTGAGCTCGGCGGGTGCGGCGTCGTACAGCCGGTCGTTCATCGCCGCCGTCGCCGCGAGGTAGGTCTTCCAGGCCTCGGGGGTGCCCGACGCGAGGAGCTTCGGCATCTCGTTCGAGGCCAGCTGCGCCTTCTGCGCCACGATCTCCTGGCACAGCGCATCGCCGGTCGTGGCCGTGGTGGGCGACGACGAAGCCGCGGGCGAGGACGCCGGGGGCGAGGACGCGGCGGTCGTCGAGCCGCCGGCAGGGGAGGCGGCCGTGGTGGCTGCCGACGAGCCGCAGGCCGTGAGCAGGCCGGCGGACACCACGAGGACGGCGAGAAGGGGACGGACGCGCATCGGGACCTCCAGGACGGTCGCGCGAGCCAGGCGCGCCTCGCGTCCCCCGTGCGAGCCGGGACCAGCCTGGCAGAGGGTCGAGGTCGACGGGGGGATCCCGCGGTCAGCCCGCGGGGCGCAGCGAGCGCTCGCCGGCGGGCGACGCGACGATGTCCGCGCGGGCGGAGGACTGCAGGCGCGCGAGCAGGCCGCCGGCGCCGTGCGCCGGGAGCGACCACGCCACGGGAGAGGGTCCGGGCACGAGGCGTACGCCGTCGGACTCCAGCCAGCGAAGCACACGGACCGTCTCCTCGACGAGGGCAGCCGGAGCGGGACCCTCGGGAGCCTCGACGACCTCGCTGGTCGCCACGAGCGCGTCGACGGCGGGACGCGGGTCGACGCCGCGCGCCACGACGGTGGCGCCGGCGAGGCGACCGTGGCGCACCACGTGGATCTCCCAGCCGCCGTCGGCCGACGGCCGCGCAGCGACCAGCTCGGGAAGCGCTGCGAGCGAGGCGATCTCCTGCGCGCGTGCAGCTCCGCGCGCGAACGCCTCGAGCCGGTCGCGCCACTGCGCCGCCTCCTCGAAGCGCAGGTCGGACGACAACGAGGCGAGCCGGGCGAGCAGCGCCTCCTCGACGATGCGCGCGTCGTCGACGAGGGCGCGGCGCGCGGCCTCGGCCAGCGGCGCGTAGCCCTCGCGATCGACCTCGCCGATGCACGGCGCGCTGCAGCGCTGCATCTCGGCCAGCACGCAGGCCGACCCGAGGCCGCGCGGTCCGATGCGGGGCGTGCACGTGCGCAGAGCGACCGCGGCCTGCAGCGCCTCGACCGCCTCGAGAGCCGTGCGCCTGCTGCCGAACGGACCGAGGTAGGCGGCGCCGTCGTCGAGGTCGTCGCGCACCTGGCGGACCACGGACAGGCGTGGGAACGCCTCGGCGGTGAGCTTGACCCACACCGCCTTCTCGGGGTTGCGGCTGCGGCGGTTGTAGCGCGGCGCGAGCTCGGCGATGAGGCGCAGCTCGCGCACCTCCGCCTCGAGCGGTGTCGCGCACGGCACTGCGTCGACGCGCTCGGCGAGACCGACCATCTCGGCCATCCGCGTGCGCGTCTCGGACGCCGTGAAGTAGGTGCGCACGCGCGACCTGATGCGCTGCGACTTGCCGACGTACAGCGCCCTGCCCTGCGCGTCGCGGAAGACGTAGACACCGGGGGTGTCGGGCAGCGGCTCGGCGAGGTGCCGCTTGCGCCGTTGCGCAGGAGCGACGCGCGAGGTGTAGGTCGCGAGCTCCTCGAGCGAGTGCACGCCGAGCGACCCGACGCGGCCGATCAGCCCGTGCAGGACGTCGACGGTGGCGCGGGCGTCGGCGAGCGCGCGGTGGTTGGGCGTGGTGCCGGCGCCGAAGTGCGCCGCGAGCGTGGAGAGCTTGCAGTTGCGCACCTCGTCGCGCATCAGCACCGCGCGCGCGAGCCGTGCGGTGTCGACGACGGTCGGCTCCGGCCACGCGCGACCCAGGCGTGCGCACGCGCCCTTGAGGAAGCCGACGTCGTACGGCGCGTTGTGCGCGACGATCACGGAGCCCGCCATGAAGTCGAGGAACGCCGGCACCGCGGCCGACAGCGGTGGTGCGTCGACGAGCATGGAGTCGGTGATGCCGGTGAGCACCGCGATGAACGGCGGCACGGGTACGCCGGGCTGCACGAGGGTCTGGAACTCGCCGATCACCTCGCCCGCGCGGACCTTCACGGCGCCGATCTCGGTGATCCCGGCGTCGCCGGGTGAGCCGCCGGTGGTCTCGAGGTCGACGACCACGAACGTGACCTCGGACAGCGGGGTGCCCAGGTCGTCGAACGTCGGCTGGAGCGGCGCGCGGCGCGCGAGGTGCTCCGGCTCGACGCGCGCCGCCGGGCCCGGCGCCGGCCGGCGGGAGAGCGACCGCCCGTGACGCACCGCGGGTGCGGACGACGGAGGGGTCGGGCTCATGCGATCGACGGTAGGCGGGGGGTACGACGGCTCCCGGCAGGCGCGCCGCCTAGATTCGGGGTCGGCAGGCGACACCGCCCTCTGCCGAGGGCGTGCGACGAGCCCGGACGAGAGGACGCCCCCGTGACCGCGATGCCCGACGAGGCCACCCGCTGGCGCTGCGCCCGCTGCGGCAACCTGACCCGCTTCGACGTCGTGCGTACCAGCCGGGTCCGGGAGTTCTGGCACCTCGACCTGTCGGGGCGGCCGGTCGTCGAGGAGACCGAGACGGTGAGCGAGGTCGTCGAGTCGGTGTCGTGCCGCTGGTGCGGCGACGGCGCGGTGGTCGAGCTCGTCCCGCGGCCCGAGGCCGACGACGACGCCACGACCACGGGCTGACGTCGTGCGGCCGCTCGAGGGCGTGCGCGTCCTGGACCTGACCCGGCTGCTCCCGGGCGCCTACGCGACGTCGCTGCTCGTCGACCTCGGCGCCGACGTGCTCAAGGTCGAGGACCCGCGCGGTGGCGACGGGCTGCGCATCACCCCGCCGTACACCGCGTCGGGGGAGTCGGGCGTCTTCGTGGCGCTGTGCCGCGGCAAGCGCTCGATCGCCCTCGACCTCAAGCACGACGAGGGCCGCGAGATCCTGCTGGAGCTCGTCGCGCGCTCCGACGCGCTCGTCGACTCGTTCCGCCCCGGCGTCCTCGACCGCCTCGGCCTCGGCGCCGCAGAGCTCGAGGCCGCCAACCCCGCGCTGGTCCACGTCTCGATGACGGCGTACGGCGACGGCGCGCGTCGCGCGCTCCCGGGTCACGACCTCAACGCCGAGGGGTACGCCGGGCTGCTCGGCCTCGCGCGCGGCCACGACGGCGCCGTCGGGATGCCGGCGCAGCCGATCGCCGACATGGCCACCGGGCTGCAGACCGCGCTCGCCGTCGTCAGCGGCCTGCGTCTCGCCGAGCGCGGCCAGCCGCTGCGCGCCGACGTCACGATGCTCGACTCCGCCTTCTCCCTCATGGGACTTGCGCAGGGCGCCGCGGCCGCGACCGGCGACGCCCCGCCCACGCCCGACGTCCTCACCGGCGGGCTCGCCTGCTACGGCGTCTACCGCTGCGCCGACGGTCTCGAGCTCGCGGTCGGCGCGCTCGAGCCGCAGTTCTTCGGCCGGGTGGCCGAGCTCGTCGGGCGGCCGGAGCTCGCCGCCCGCCAGTACGACGTCGGCGGCCAGGACGCGCTGCGCGGCGAGCTCACCGCTCTGTTCTCCTCCCGTGCGCGCGCGGACTGGCTGGCCCTGCTCGAGGACGACCAGACCTGCGTGACGCCCGTGCGCACGGTCGCCGAGGCGCTCGCCGACCCCGACCTGCGCGAGCGCGGCGTCGTCGTCGAGGCGGGTCTGGCCGACGGCTCGACCGTGGCGCTGGGCCGCACCGCGGCCTGGGCGCCGAGCGCCGACGGACCAGCACCGGCTCCCACCGCGCCCGCGCTGGGCGCGCACACCGACGAGGTGCTCCGCGAGCTCGGCCGCGACCCCGGGAGCGTGCGCGCCGGCGGCGCTGTCGGACCCCGTCCCTAGCGTCGTCGGCAGGTGGTCGGGGACGGTCCCGGCCCGTGAGTCCCGAGGTGCTGACCGTGCTCATCGACTGCGACACCTGCGCGGCGCGCGGCCCCGCGTGCGGCGACTGCGTCGTCACCGTCCTTCTCGGCCCCCCGGAGTGGATCGTCGAGGGCCCGCAGGGGCCCGGCGGACCGAGCCTGCTGCCGGCCGAGACGGCCGCTCTCGCGGTGCTCGCCGACTCCGGTCTCGTGCCCCCGCTGCGGCTGGTCCCGCCGACGTCGGCCGGCACCCCGGAGGGCGGTGGCCGGGCGGCCGTCTGACCGCCGGCGTGCGGGGGAGCGAGGCTCGAAAAGCCCTGCGTGCCATGCCTTTGCGGCGGGTGTGACTCGTGTGACTGGAGTGACGGATGGGTTCCCGCGAGGGGTGTGAGCCTGGTCACGGCGAGATCACGACGAACCTGCGGACAGGCGTCCGTGAGGTGTCCGAACGGCTGATATGGTCGCCCGCAGGTGGACCACGAGAAGCCGTCACCCGACGGCCGTGCCCACCCCGCCGAGTTCGGTACGACCAGGTCATCGACGACCCGGTACGACCGGAGCCGGGGACCCACTTCCCCAGGGGCGAATCGACGGCCACGTCGTGCGGTGCGAACCGGACGGCACCGTCGTAGGGCGATCTTCCCGCCCGAGCCCGTCAGCTCACCCGGTAGGCGGTACGGGAGAGGGAGGCCGCCTTCGTGGCGACCAGGACGACAGCGTTCGCTCGCGCGCGCTCCAGCCGTGCTGCCCGCCTCGTGGCGCCCCTGGCCGTCGTGGCCCTGGTGGTGACCGGGCTGGGCTTCAGCGGCGGTTCCGCGGCGACAGCGGCGCCGACCAAGACCATCGATCAGGTCGAGGCCGAGATCTCCGCGCTCGAGAACGACGCCGCCAACGCGGCCGAGCTGTGGAACGAGGCGCGTCAGCGCCAGGCCGAGGTCGCGACCAAGATCGCGCAGCTCAAGGTGAAGATCGCCGCCGCGGAGAAGCAGTACGGCCGCGTCGTCGGCGCCGTCGACGCGATGGCCCGCTCGGCCTACGCCACGGGCGGCATCGACCCCAGCCTGCAGGCCCTGCTCGCCGACGACCCGCAGCAGTTCCTCGAGCAGACCGCCGCGCTCGACCAGGTCGCGCGCTCGCAGGGCACGTCGCTGCGCAAGACCGCGGCCGCGCGCCTCGCGCTGGCCCAGCTCCAGGCGCAGCTCGCCCAGCAGCAGACCGCGGCCCAGGCGGCGGCGCACGACGCCGCCAACCAGAAGGCGGCCGTCGACGACAAGATCGCCGCCGCGCAGCGCCTGCTCTCCTCGCTCAAGGCCGACGAGCGCGCCCGCCTGGCCAAGCTGCAGGCCCAGCGCGCCGCCGCCTCGGAGCGCAAGGCCCGCCAGGAGGCGGCCCGCGCGACGCAGTCGTCGAACAGCTCGAGCAACGGCAACGGTGGCGGCAGCAGCGCCGGGAACGACAACGGCGGCAACGACACCCCGGGTGCCGGCGGCGGCTCGCCGTCGCAGCGCGCCCGCATCGCCGTGGCCTACGCCCTGTCCAAGGTCGGCCACCGCTACGTCGCGGGCGCCGACGGTCCGGGCACGTTCGACTGCTCCGGCCTCACCATGGCCGCCTGGCGCGCCGCGGGCGTCTCGCTCCCGCACTACTCGCGCTCGCAGTACGGCGCCACCCGCCACATCTCGCGCAGCGAGCTGCGCCCCGGCGACCTGCTGTTCTACTTCGGCGGCGGTGCGCACCACGTGAGCATGTACATCGGCGGCGGCATGATGGTGAGCGCCTCCAACCCGCGCGACGGCGTCGAGGTCATCGCAGCCTGGGGCCCCTGGTACGGCTCGCGCTACTCCGGCGCCGGACGCGTCGTCTGACCCGATCGACGAGACCCTCTCCCCGAGCTTCACTCGTGGGGAAGGTCTCGTCGCGTCCGCGGGCACGTACCGTGGTGGCATGAGCGCCACGGGGTCGGGGTCGGCCGGTCGCCGCCTCCTCGCGGTGGTCGGCGCCGTGGTCGGCGTCGTCGCGGTGCTCGCGGCCCTCGTGGTGGTCCCGCGCAGCCTCCCGTTCGGATCCGGGAACCGGCTCGTCGGCGGTCCGGGTGTCGCCGCGCCGGTGCCCGGCGGCGACAGCCCGCAGGCTCGGCTCGCGGCCGTGCAGAAGGTGCTCGCCGCCCGCGGCACGGCGGTACGTCGCGACGACGCGAAGGCCTGGGCGCGCACGCAGACCGCCAAGGCGAAGGCCCCCGTGTTCTCGCGCCTGGCCGTGCTCCCCGTCGTCCGCTGGTCCTACGCGACGAGCACGCCGACCACGTCGACCGCGTCGCTCGTCGTCGTACCGGTCAAGCTCTCGACGCGGTTCGCCGGCGAGACGGCCGACGCCACCTGGCTCGAGACGGTCACGCTGCGGCGCACCGGCGGGCGGTGGCTCGTGGTCTCCGAGGTGTCGCGCGGGGACCGTGCCGCGCTGTGGGAGCTCGGCACTCTGCGCGTCGTGCGAGGGGCGCGGTCGCTGGTGATCGGCATCGACGCTCCCGTGTCGACGCTGCGCCAGTACGCCGCGACGGCCGACCGCGTCGTGCCTCAGGTGAGCGCCGTGTGGGGCAAGGCCTGGAGCCGGTACGCCGTCGTCATCGTGCCGCGCACGGTGGGGCAGCTCGCGCGTGCGCTGGGCCGCACCACGAAGTCGCTCGACGGCTACGCCGCCGTGACCACCGCCGAGGGCGGCGTCGTCGGAGGCGCCCATGTCGCGCAGCGGGTCTGGATGAACACCCCGGCGATGGCCGGCCTGTCGTCGCTCGGTCGCCAGGTCGTGCTGCGCCACGAGATGACGCACGTCGCGACGTACGCGCCCGAGCATCCTGACGCGCCGCTCTGGATCGTCGAGGGCGTCGCGGAGTGGATGGGCTACCGCGGCTCGGGCATCCCGCTCGCGGTCGCGACGGGCGACCTGCTCGACGACGTGCGCGCCGGCCGCGCCGGTACGCCGTTCCCGGACGACGCCACCTTCTCCGGCGCGCAGGTCGACGTCGCCTACGAGAGCTCGCACCTGTCGTGCGCGCTCGTCGTCGAGAAGTACGGCGCCCGTGCGCTCGTCGCGCTCTACCGCAAGGTCGCGATCGAGGGGCAGGACGTCGCGACCGCGTTCGAGTCGGTCACGGGCGACCCGCTGTCGTCGCTGACGAAGGACTGGCGCGCCCGCGCCCGCAGCCTCGCGTCCTGATGCCCGCTGCTGCTCTCGTCGTCGCCGTGGTCGGCGCGGTCGTCCTGCTCGCCCTGACCGCCCGCGCCGTGCCGGCGCAGCCCGTCCCGGTGGTCACCGACATCGACCTGGCCCGCGACTTCACCGACGAGGAACGGGCGCGGGAGAAGGCGTTCCGTCGCCGTGTGCGGCCGTGGGGCCTCGCTGCGACGGCGCTCGACGTGCTCGTCCCGACCGTGCTCGTGCTGTCGGGCGCCGTCGCGGCCGTCGTCGACGCGACGCCCGGGCCGTGGTGGGTCCAGGCGCTCGCGGGGTTCCTCCTGCTCGTGCTCGTGACCCGGCTGGTCGCGCTTCCGTGCGGGATCGTCGTACGCCGGGTCTGCCTCGAGGTCGGTCTCGCCACCGGTTCGTGGGGCCGCTGGGTGCGCGACCTCCTGGTGGGCCTCGCGCTCGGCGTCGTGCTCGGCGGCGCCGCGGCGGTCGGCTGGGTGGGCGCGGCGCGGTTCTGGCCCGACGCGTGGTGGCTGCCCGTGGCGCTCGCCGCCGCGGTGCTCGTGGTCGCTGCGAGCTTCCTGTTCCCGGTGCTCGTCGAGCCGCTGTTCCTGCGCTTCGCGCCGATGCCCGAGGGCGCGCTGCGCGACGACCTGCTCGCGCTCGCCGAGCGCGACGGCGTGCGCGTGCGCGACGTGCTGGTCGCCGACGCGTCACGGCGTACGTCGGCCCTCAACGCCTACGTGTCGGGGCTCGGGCGCACGCGTCGGATCGTCGTGCACGACACGCTGCTCGACCGCGGCGCCGACGACGAGGTGCGCGCGGTCGTGGCGCACGAGCTCGGTCACGTCGTGGCCCACGACGTACGGACGGGCACGCTGCTCGGCGCGCTCGGCGCTGTCGTCACGGTCGCGGCGTCGGCGGTCGTGCTCGCGTGGCCCACGGTGCTGTCGTGGGGGCACGTGACGTCGGTGGGGGACCCGGCCGCCGTGGGTCTGCTCGTCGCCGGCGGCGCCTGGCTCGGGCTGCTCACCGCGCCGGTGCAGAACGCGGTGTCGCGCCGCCTCGAGCGTCGCGCCGACGCCCACTCCTTCGAGCTCGCCGACGACCCGAGCACCGTGGCCCGCATGCAGCGCACCCTCGCCGTCACCAACCTCGCGCCGCTGCGACCGCCGCGGCTGCTGCACCTCTGGTTCGGGACGCACCCGACCTCGCCGGAGCGCATCGCGGCCGCGCGCGCGTGGGCAGCGCGCAGCGGTGACGTCGTACCCGACCTCGTCGGTGGTCAGGACCAGCCGGGCGCGTCGGGCGCGCGCAGCAGCACGTAGTCGCCCTCGCGCGCCACCTCGACCCAGCCCTTCTGGTCGACCAGCACGCCCGCGAGCGCCTCGTCCTTCTGCAGCAGCGCCGAGGTGGGCGCGAGCTCGGCGAGGAGGTCCTGCCAGCCGGGACGCGCGCCGAGCAGGCCGCCCTGGTAGCGCTTGAGGTAGTCGCCGCCGTAGCGGTCTGCACGTCCGTCGATGCCGACGACGACGTGCGGCGGGGGACCGGCGAAGAACAGCAGCGGCCCGGAGATGTTGTAGGTGTCGATCACGCGCTGCGGCGCGGTCGTGGCCTTGAGCCGGGCCAGCAGGCTGCTCGGGATGTCGGGGTCGACCACGGGCGTCTGCGTCATCGCGAGGAAGAGCCCGAGCACCAGGCCCACGACGCCGGCCGCCCACGCGGTGCGCCACAGCCTCGGCCGGGGGAGCGCCGGAGCGGGGTCGTCCTCGCCCATCGCCCGGGCGACGATGCCGACCGTGATGGGCGCGAGCATGAGCGTGGCGGGCGCGAGGTTGCGCCACGCCAGCGTGGCGAACGCGACCAGCACGAGGACGAGGAACAGCTCGCCGCGCGACGGGCGCACGCGACCCCGCGCCCACGCGACGACGATGGCGAGCAGCAGCGGCACGAACGCGACGGCCGACCAGTCCCAGAAGGTGACCGGCTGCCACTCGAGGATCTGCGCGGTGCTCGAGCTGAACCGCACGACCGCGAGCGCGTTGGCGATCCCCGAGGGCGAGACGCAGGCCGCCACGAACGTGCCGGCCGCGAGGAGCACGGCGTACCACGACGTGCGGTCGCGGACACCGTGGTCGAGCATCCGGGCGAGCGCGGCGACGACGAGCGCGATCGGCAGGATCACCCAGCCGCCGTGCCAGTTCGACCACACGACGACGAGCGGCAGCACGATCCACCAGCGCGGGAGGCGCCCCTGCCGCCAGAGCCGCTCGGCCCACCAGCCGACGAGCGGGGCCAGCAGGAAGGTGAGGTTCTGCGACCGCTCCTGCGACGTGATCGACAGCATGAGAGCGCCGAGGGTGAAGGCGAGGACGCCGGGGCGCACGGGCCGGCGTACGAGCGTCACGCAGGCGAGCACGGCGAGGGCCGCGGTGAGCGTGACGACGCGGTAGACCAGCAGCGCCTGCAGCCCGCCGATCGACTCCAGCTTCGCGAGCACGACCTCGGCCAGCCACTGCGCGCTGACCCAGGTGTCGGCGACGGGGGCCATCGACCAGCCGCGCCCGGCCTCGGTGACGGGTACGCCGGCGAGGATCTCGCGGCCCACGAGCAGGTGCCAGTAGGAGTCGATGTCGCGGATCGGGCCCATCCCGGCGCGCAGCGGGGCGAGCAGGGCGACGACGGCGGCCAGCGCGAGCCACGGCACCGGACGGGCGGCGCGCGGGGCGTCGTCGGTCTCGGTGGGCTGGCTCACGGTGTCGATCATGGCCCCCTCGCGGCGCGGGACGTGCGAAGGGCCCGGCGGTGTCCCGCCGGGCCCTTCGAGAGACGAGTTCGTCAGCAGGAGGTGCTGGAGCTCGAGATGCAGGACTCGGTCTTGCTGAACGTGCTCTTGACGCGGCTGCCGAGCAGGAACACGACGCCGACGATGATGGCGGCGATGGCGGCGACGAGCAGGCCGTACTCCACGGCCGAAGCGCCCTCGTCACGGCGGAGCGTGGTGCGGATGCGAGTGATCATGGGGATGCCCTCCAGATGTTGTCCCCCGATCCTCTCGGGGCCTGCACCAACTCTGGCAGCGGAGCGTGACGGTTTGATCGGACAAGTCGCCCGATCCAGGTCAGCCGTTCGGTTGACCCCCGCGTGAGTGACTACAGACCGTTCTCATCGCGCTTGAGCAGACCGAGCTTGAGGGCCGTCATGAGGGCCTGGGCGCGGTTGCCCGCACCGAGCTTCTCGTAGAGCTTGGAGATGTGGGTCTTGGTGGTCGACTCGCTGATGTAGAGCTGCCGGCTGATCTGGGCCACGCCCAGGCCGTCGGCCAGCAGACCGAGCACCTCGCGCTCGCGGGGCGAGAGCTGGGGGCCGCTGGGGGACAGGCGGCGCTTCATGGCCTCGTTGAGGTCGTTGGCCGTGAACGAGCGCGGGGAGCTGGCCGCGTGGCGTGCGGCCGCCACGACGTCCTCCGAGGGCGCGTTCTTGGGCACGAACGCCGACGCGCCGGCCTCGAGCGCCTCGAAGAGCTGGTCGTCGCCGGCGTACATCGTGAGGATCACGATGCCGATCTCGGGGTTGTCGGCACGCACCTTGCGGCAGGCCTCGAGGCCGTTGCCGTCGGGCAGGCGCACGTCGAGGATCACGACGTCGGGCGACATGAGCGTGAGGAGCCGTCGCGCGTCGGAGAGGGTGCCGGCCTCGCCCGCGACCTCGAAGTCGCCGTCGCGCTCGAAAGCCCGCCGCAGACCCTGCCGGATCAGCTCGTGGTCGTCCACGAGCAGAACGCTGATCGCCACCCCGCGTCACCCCTTCACCTGGTTGACGCCTTGATCATGCCAGGTGACGGCGCGTAGACGGGCTACAGGGTCGATTCGGTCCGCGTGGCGGGCTCCGCGACGACGGCACCGGGTCCGAGGGTCACCTCGACGACCGTGCCGCCTCCGACGCGCTGGCGGACCGTGAAGACCGCTCCGACGCGCGCCGTGCGCTCGCGCATGATCTCCATGCCGAAGGAGTCGGTGCGGGGCTCGCCGAGGCCCTGGCCGTCGTCGGCGATGCGCAGGAACGCGCGAGGCGGGTCGACGCGGCAGGTGACCCAGAGGTTGCGCGCCCGGGCGTGCCGGCGCGCGTTGGTGATGGCCTCCTGGGCGACGCGCAGCAGCTCGGTCTCGGCCTCGATGGGGAGCCGGTACGCCGACTCGTCGAGCACCAGGTGGACGGTGAGCCCGGACCCCGTGCCGACGGATCGCACGTAGCTCGTGAGGGCCGCGCCCAGGCCCGCTGTGGGCTGCACGTCGCTGCGGAGGTCGAAGATCGACAGGCGCAGCTCGCTCACGATGCGGGTGAGCTCGCCGCGCAGGTCGCTCAGCTCCTCGCGGGTCTCCGGGTCGGTGGTGCGGGCGCGCAGGTCGTCGACCACGAACCCGAGCGCGGCGACCTCCTGCGCGACGCCGTCGTGGATCTCGCGCGCCAGACGCCGCCGCTCCTCGACCGTCGCCAGCGCGCGCACCTCGCTGAAGAGCTGGCCGGTGTCGATGCGCAGCGCGGCGTCGTCGGCGAGGGACTGGGCGCGCGCGAGATGCCGTGCGCTCCAGGGCCCGCCGTCGCGCTCGACACCGATGAGGCCGACGCGCCGGTCGCCGAGGCGCAGCGCGAGCACGGCGCTGTGGCCGTGGCCCGGGTCGCTGAACGTGCCGGTCTGCTGCACGACCTGGCCGCTCGTCCAGACCTTGCCCCAGATGCCCTCGTCGGGGCTCGGGACCCAGTCGACGTGGTCGGTGCCGGCGTAGGCGAGCGGCATGAGCACGCCGCCCTCCGCGCGCCCGTAGAGCGCGCCGCGGTCGAAGCCGAGGTCCTCGCGCATCGCGACGAGCACCTGCTGGGCGAGCGTGACCTCGTCGAGGCCGGTGGGCAGCACGCGGGCGACGTCGCGCAGGCGCGTGAGGAGCCGGTGGGCGGCGACGTACGTCGAGTTGTTCTGGCTCTCGCGCGTGGACACCGAGCGCGCCCACGACCCGACGAGGCCGGTCGCGAGGCCGAGGCCGATCCACTCCGCGATGAGGTTCACGTCGGTGCGCGACGAGATGTCGCCGGTGCGAGCGCGCATGCCGACGAGGACGAGCAGCGAGACGAGGGTCGCGGTCGAAGACGCGAGCGCCCCCCAGAGCAGGCCCGCCGCCAGCGGCGGCACGACGAGGTAGGGGAGCAGCGGCTCGGGCAGCGGGGTCGTGGCACCGATCACCGCGGCGGCGACCGCTGCCTCGACGAGCGGCCGCGCCTTGCTCACCCACGAGGTGGGGATCGGGATGCTCATCACGATGGCGAGCGCCGTGAGGATGAGCAGGTCGTTGCGGGGGACGTCGCCCTCGCCGAGCAGGCTCAGCAGGGCGCAGAGGCCGAGCACGCCGAAGCGCACGACGACCACGATCGCCTCGGCGGGGTCGACCGACCCGCGCAGGCGCCGGAGCGCCGACGTGCTGCTCACGATCCCTGACGTTCGCACACGAGCAGGGCCGGGCGCGACTCCGGCACGCCCTACTCGGTGAAGACGCGGGTGTCGACGAGCTGCTCGGCCACGAGCTGGCCGGTGCGCTCGTAGCGCGACTGGTCGAAGCGCTTGCGGAACTCGAGGTCGACGCCGGCCATGCCGCCGCGGTTCTTCTCGATCGAGAGCACGGCCCAGTCGCGGAACCGCTCGGCGTTCGCGGTGCCGTACACGAGGTGGTGGCGGGCGACGACGTCGAACTTGTCGTTGAGCACGAGCACGGCGTCGGCCTCGTAGGCCAGGGCCGAGGCGCCGCGCAGGTTCTGGGTGCGCAGCCGCTTGCCCTCGGCGATGCCGATCGCGTCGCTGGCCGAGATCGCGAGGACGGGCGCGCCGGTCGTGAGCGCGAGGTCCTTGAGCTCGCCGGAGACCCGCGCCATGCGGACCTCCTCCTCGTACACGGGGACGTCGACGGCGACCTTCTGCACGTAGTCGACGACGACGAGCGGGTGGCGTCCGGCGGCCTCGGCGACCGATGCCGCAGCCTGCGCGATGTCGGGGATGGAGGTGCGCACGCCGCCGCGCAGCACGTGCAGCCGCTCGAGGTCGGCCGAGATGGCCGAGAGCGCCTCGGCGCCGCCGGGGGTCTCGGCGAGCTTGTCCGACAAGGACGCCGCGGAGCCGTCGCCCTCGATGAGGGCGCGCACCGCGCGCAGCGGCACGGCGTCGCGACCGGCGCGCTCGCCGGCCTCGGCCGCGAGCAGGCGCTCGAGGATGTTGACGCCGTCGTGCTCGTAGGAGACGTAGAGGACGGGGTAGCCCAGCGCGACGATGTGGCGGGCTACCTGCAGCGCGAACGTGGTCTTGCCCAGGCCCTGCGGCCCGCCGAGGATCGTGAGCTCGCCGGGGCGCAGCCCGCCCGCGAGGAAGCCGTCGAGCGGGTCGAAGCCCGTGGCCCACGGCCGCAGCGTGCCCGTGTCGCCCTGGCGCAGGCGCGAGTCCGTCGCCGCGAGCACGTCGGACAGGCGCGTGAGCCGGTAGCCGGCGATGTCCTCGATCATGGTGCGGCCCTTCGTCGTACGTCGGCTCAGTACTGCGAGAACGAGTTGATGATCTGGATGGCCGCGGGGCCGAGGATCACGATGAACAGCGCGGGCATGATGCAGAAGATCAGCGGGAAGAGGATCTTCACCGGCACCTTCTGCGCCTGCTCCTCCGCGCGCTGCGAGCGGCGGATGCGCATCTCGCGCGCCTGGATGCGCAGGACGTTGGCGATCGGGATGCCGAAGGCGTCGGCCTGCACCATCGCGGTGATGAAGCCGCGCAGGTCCGAGACGTCGGTGCGGTCGGCGAGGGCGCGCATCGCGTCGGCACGGCCGGTGCCGAGCTGCATCTCCTGCAGGACGCGGAAGAACTCCTCGGCCAGCGGACCGTCGGTGTTGCGGGCCACCTGCGCGAGCGCGGCGTCGAAGCCGAGGCCGGACTCCACCGAGATGACGAGCAGGTCGAGCGCGTCCGGCAGGTCGTTCGTGATGCGCTGCGACCGGTCGTACGCCTTCTGGTACAGGATCAGGTTCGGCGCGAAGTAGCCGAGCACCGCACCGCCGACGCCGAACAGGATCGCCCAGAGGAAGTTCCCGAGCAGCAGCGGCAGGAAGAAGCCGAGGGCGCCGCCGATCAGCAGGCCGAGCATCTTCCACGCGAGGATGCGGTCGCTGTCCCAGCCTGCCGGGTTGCCGGCGAGGTCGAGCTTGCGGCGCAGGCGCGACGCCTGGTCGCTCGGGGTGAACCGGCGGCCGAGGTCGGTCATCTTCTGGAAGAACGGCGAGGTGACGCGCTCGTTGAACGGGCGGTCGAGCTCGCCGCGCATCGAGTCGGGCGCGGTGCGGATGGCCTCGATCGCGTCGAGGGAGCGGGCGACGCCGACCTTCTCGGTCGAGCTCGTGGCGGCGAGGATGATGCCGACGATGCCGAGGAAGACGGCGGCGCACCCGGCGATGAGCATCCAGTTGTCCATCGTCAGACCTCGACCTTCACGACCTTGCGGAGCCAGAAGGCGCCGACGATGAGCAGCACGACGCCCACGATGATGAGCAGGATGCCGAGCGGCGTCGTGACGAGAAGCCCGATGTACTCGGGGCGGGCCAGCACGAGGTAGCCGACGAACACCAGCGGCAGCGCGCCGAGGATGATCGCCGAGAGGCGGCCCTCCGCCGACAGCACGTCGACCTGGCGACGCAGCCGCTCGCGCTCGCGCATCGTGGCGGCGACGTTGGTGAGGACCTCGGCCAGGTTGCCGCCGACCTCGCGCTGGATGCGCAGAGCCATGACGACCCACTTGAAGTCCATGGAGTCCATGCGGATCGCCACGGTCTCGAGCGCGTCCTCCATGGGTACGCCGAGCCGCGCCTCGACCAGCGCGCGGTTGAGCTCGACGGCCATCGGGCCCTCGGACTCGCGCACGACGGTGTCGACGGCCTGGGGGAGCGAGTAGCCCGCGGCCAGCGAGCCGGCCATGAGCTGCAGGGTGTCGGGCAGCTGCTCCTGGAACCGCTTCTTGCGCTTGCCCTCCTTGAAGGACAGGTACAGCCACGGGCCGATGACGCCGAGCACGAGGCCGAGCAGCGTGGCGAACCAGCCGAAGCCGGAGAGCAGCAGGAAGACCAGCGCGGACAGGATCGCGATGCCGACGTGGATGAGCATCCACTCGCCCGGCTTGAGCGGCACACCGGCGGCGTCGAGGCGCAGGGCCAGTCCGGTGTCGAGGTCGCGGTTCTGCGCGACGCGGCCCGCGAACTCGGCCGCGCTGCGCGCGACCTGGCTGCTGCCGAGCGCGCCGGAGGTCGGCGGCGGGGGCGCCTTCTCCTTGGCCGTGAGCGAGTAGCGCGACAGGCGGCGGCGTACGCGGCCGGACTGGGTGTCGCGGTCGCTGAAGAAGAAGGCGACGGCGAGCAGCCCGAAGAGGCCGACCGCCACCATGCCGACGGCGACGGGGAGGAACCAGGGCTGCGAGGTGAGGCCGGGCTCCGGCGTCGCGACCGGGATGGGGCCGGCCGCCGCGCTCTGCGTCGGCGACGCGTCTGCGCTCGGGAAGACAGCGAGCTGGCTGGCCGTGATCGGCTGCCCGGCGGCGACGGCGTCGATGGTGAGCGTGCCGCTCTTCCCGGCCTGGTCTGCCGGCACCGTGACGTCGATGACGAGCTGGTTGGCCTGGGTGTCCGCAGCAGACTGGAAGTAGCTCACGAGCGACTGGGTGTCTGCCGCCTGAACCGTGCGACCGTTGCCTACCTTGGGCGCAGTGAGGATCTTCAGCTGAGCGGTGCCGTTGGCGTCGTTGCCGACGGAGACCGCATCGACCGTCACGCGGCTGGCGACGATGCTCGCCGAGGCGTCCCCGATCGAGGATCCGCTGGGGACGTCGTTGCGACCGTCGGAGAGGATGAGCTGGTTCCCCAGGGCGCCGGTACCGAGCGTCTTGTTGGCCAGGATGACGGCGTTGAACAGCGCCGTCCCGCCGTTGGGCGTGTAGCTCAGCCCGGCGACCGCGTCGCGGACCTTCTGGATGTCAGCCGTCGGGGCGACCTCGACCTTGGCCTGGTCGGCGAAGGTCACCAGACCGACCTCGACACCCTTCGGGACGCTCTTGAGGTAGACGTCGGCGGCTGCCTTGGCGGCGGCGATGCGCGTCTGCTGGCTCCCCGCCGAGATGGGCTGCGACATGCTGCCGCTGATGTCGACCGTCAGCATCGTGCGGCGCTGGACGACCGTCGAGCTGGTGATCTTCTGAGGGACGGAGTCGACCGGCTGGTCACCGATCTTGGCCTTGACCGTCGCGAGATCGATCGACTGCCCCTGCTCCAGCCCGAGTGCCGAGAAGAACACCGAGATGTGCCCGGCCGCGCCCTGCTCGATCTTGTCGATGCGACCGCTCGCGTTCGCCGCGAGCGCCGGGGCAGCGGCCGACAGGCCGACGGCCAGTGCCGCCGCGCCGATGCCGAGCCGGGCCAGGATGCGGCCCCCTGCCGTCACGTCAGCCCCCGAACTTCTCGAACGCGAAGATCTGCGGGTCGACGTGGATGCCGTGGGCGGCCAGCTTGTCGAGGAACTTGGGACGCAGACCGGTGGAGCGCAGCTGCCCGAGGGGCTCGCCCTCCTCGCCGTAGCCGGCGGAGTAGTCGAACAGGAACAGGTCCTGCAGCGTGATGACGTCGCCCTCCATGCCCACGACCTCGGTCACGTGGGTGATGCGGCGCGAGCCGTCGCGGAAGCGCGACTGGTGCACGATGAGGTCGAAGGCGCCGGAGGTCTGCTCACGGATCGCCTTGAGCGGCAGCTCGGCGCCGGCCATGAGCACCATGGTCTCGATGCGGGCCAGCGTGTCGCGAGGACCGTTGGAGTGCGCGGTCGTGATCGAGCCGTCGTGACCGGTGTTCATCGCCTGGAGCATGTCGAGGGCCGCGGCGTCGCGGACCTCGCCGACGACGATGCGGTCGGGGCGCATGCGCAGCGCGTTGCGGACCAGGTCGCGGATCTTGACCTCGCCCTTGCCCTCGATGTTCGGCGGGCGCGACTCGAGGCGGACCACGTGCTCCTGGTGCAGCTGGAGCTCGGCGGCGTCCTCGATGGTGATGATGCGCTCGTCCTCGGGGATGAACGACGACAGCACGTTGAGGGTCGTGGTCTTACCGGCGCCGGTACCGCCCGACACCATGATGTTGAGGCGGCCGCGCACGCACTGCGACAGGAACTCGGCCACCGTCGTGGTCATCGTGCCGAACGAGATCAGGTCCTCGGTCTCGTACGGGTCGGTCGCGAACTTGCGGATCGTCAGCGTGGGGCCGTCGACCGAGAGCGGCGGGATCACGGCGTTGACGCGGCTGCCGTCGGGGAGGCGGGCGTCGACCATCGGCGAGGCCTCGTCGACGCGGCGGCCGACGCGACCGACGATCTTGTCGATCGTGCGGCGCAGGTGGGCGTCGTCGTTGAAGCGACCCTCGGCCGGGAAGATGCGGCCGGAGCGCTCGATGTAGATCGTGGTCGCGCCGTTGACCATGACCTCGGTGACCTCCGGGTCGCGGAGGAACGGCTCGAGCGGGCCGTAGCCGAGGATGTCGTCGGCGATCTCCTGCGCGAGGCGCGCGCGGTCGGTGACCGTGAGCGGCGTCTCCTCGTGCGCGAGGACGTCCTGCAGCGTGACGCGCACCTTCGCCTCGAGGTCCTCCTCGGTGAGGCGCGAGTCGTACAGCTGCGGGCCGAGGCTCTCGAGCAGGCTCTGGTGCACCGTCCGCTTGAGGTCGGCGTACGGGTCGGTCGACGCGCGGCGGGCGCGCGGCGTGGCCTCGAACTGCTGCTGCTCGGGCGCGGTGCCGGAGCGGCCGCGTCGGGCCTGGGCGAGGCGGTCGGAGAGGCTCACGGGTTCCTCCTCCACCGGCGGTTGCGCCGGTCGGTGCGCATCTGCGACGGGATCGCCTCGTCGGTCGACTGGGCGGTGACATAGGTGTCGATGAAGCCCTTGATGGCCAGGCTCACCGGGGACTTGGGGTCGTCGGAGACGATCGCGACGCCGCGGTTGGTCGAGGCCGGCACGTCGCGGCTCGACGGGATCTGGGCGACGATCGGCGCGCGCAGCGTCTTCTCGACCTCGGAGAGCGAGAGGCCCACCTTGGAGTCCGAGCGGTTGAGCACGATCTTGAGCCGGTCGCGCGAGAAGCCGATCAGGTCGAGCGTCTCGAGCGTGAGCTTGAGGTTCTTCAGCGCCGGGATGTCGAGCGTGGCCAGCAGTGCGACGACGTTGCTGTGGTCGAACGCCGCGAGCACGTGGTCGTCGAGCGCCGGCGGGGTGTCGACGACGACGTAGTCGAAGTCCTCGCGCAGGATGTCGAGGATCCGCGACACGAGCGGCGTGGTGATGGTGTCGGCCGCGCTGGGCTCCATCGGCGCGACGAGCGCCTGCAGGCCCGAGCGGTGGCTGGTGAGCAGCGACGCGAGCGCCGGCCCGTCGAGGTCCTCGCCGATCGCGACGGCGTCGGCGATGGTGTGGGTCGGGAACAGCTGCAGCGCGATCGCGACGTCGCCGAACGCGAGGTCGAGGTCGACGAGCGCGACCGAGCCCTTGCCCGACTCCGCGATCGCGGTGGCGATGTTGGTCGCGAGCGTGGTCTTGCCGCAGCCGCCCTTGGCCGAGAAGACCGTGATGACCTGGCCGTGCTGCTGGCGCTGCTCGGTCTCGGCACCGGTCTCGATCTGCTCGCGCAGCCGCGAGGCGATCTCGCGCTGGCGGCGTACCGCGGTGGCGAGACCGGCGAGGTCGCGCTCCTGCACGACCTCGCGGACGCCCGAGCGCAGCGCGTCGGACAGCACCGCGGTGTCGATGCGGCGACGGACCATCACCACGCCGAGGCTCGGCCGCTTGAGCCGCATCTCCTCGGCGAGGGCGAACACGTCCTGCTGGTCGACGCTCGGGCCGAGGACGACGCAATCCTCGAACAGGTTGACGTCGAGGTGCGCGCGCAGCGCGTCCAGGCTCGTGAGCACGCCGGCGTCCGGACCCAGAGCGGCCTTGATCGACTCGGCGCCGATGGGGTCGAACTCCACGATCGCGGTCATGTGGGGCCAGTCCTAACGGGTTCGGGAGGAGGTCGGACGTCGAGGTGCCGGAGCGTCAGCGGCCGGTGAAGAGGTTCGCGGAGCTGGTCCCGTTGCCGCCGACGACGAGCTGGGAGTCGGCGTTGGTGAGCGCGAAGTACATGCCGCTGTAGGTGGCGCCGTTCGCGCTGCCCGAGGAGTAGATGATCTTCTGCGCCTCGTCCTGCTTGACGGCCAGCGTGAGGATGGCCGCGGGGATCTGCTCGGTGTTCGCGTTGGTCGCGTTGGCCGCGGCCGACACCAGGGTCGTGGGGCCGACCGCGAGCACGGTGATGTCCTTGAGGAGCAGCTTGACCGCGGTCGCGCCGGCAGCGGAGCCGGTGCCGGTCGCGGAGCCGCTCACGAAGATCGCGATGGTCGATCCCGGGGTCACGAAGCCGGCCACGCGCTGCGGGTCGCCGAGCTGCACCGAGATCGCGACCTTGCCCTTGGGGATGGAGAGGCCGCTCGTGTTGCCCGACGTGCCCCACTGCTCGGTGATGATCTGCTGGCCTGGGAAGACCGGCACGAGGGCGACCTGGTTGGCGATCGACGCGGCGTCGGAGATCGCGGTCGGGACCGCGGCCGACACCGGGATGTTCTTGGTCTCGAACGCGCCGCTGTTGGCCGCGGTCGTGCCGCTGGTGCCGGTGTCGATCTTGGTCTTGGCGACCAGCACCTGGACGAGCTGCTGGCCCTGCTGGGCCTCGTTGTTCGCGTTGTTGGCGTACATCCACACCAGGACGGTGCCCAGCGCGGCCACGACCAGCGCGGCGATCAGCAGGAGTGTGCGACGACCCATGAGGACCTCTGCAGCTCTGACCGCCGTAGCGGTCCGTCGAACCCGGGTGCCGAGCGGCCCCCGGTGGACCCGTCGTAGGGATGCGGATCCGCCACTTACGGTAGTCGGCGGTCACAGAAAGGGAATGCCTGAGAGCCCGGTTGAGACGTTCGGCGCACGGTCTCGTCCGAACGGCTGACGGTGAGTGACGGTCCGCATCCGGCGGTCGTCGCTCTGAGTGAGCCGACCGGGTGACGGGCAAGCCGCCGTACGGCCCATCCTGGGGGCCCTCGGCTCCCGCGATGAGGGTCCCGCGATCGGGTCGGACGGGCTCCTCAGCCGCTGGCGACGGTCGCGACGACCCGCGCCCGCGTCGTCGGCTCGGCCCACCGCCGGCGCGTCCCCTCCCAGCTGCGCCAGGCCCAGAGGACCAGGCCGAGGGTGAGCAGCGCGGGGTACTGCCAGGGGGCGCCGAAGGTCGCCACGGAGAACACCAGGCCGATGAACGTCGTCACGGTGGCGAGGCGCGCGGAGTAGAGCGCCATCGTCCCGGGCGGCGCGGGGGTGTCGCGCGCGCCGCGCAGCTCGGCGCGGTGCGGCCGCGTGACCGACAGCCGCATGCAGGTCGCGACGACGAGCGCCACGCAGCTGATGGAGGCGCCAAGGACGCAGAGGACGTCGACCAGGTCGGGCGCCGAGCTCGCGCGCAGGCCGGCACCGACGAGGACGAGCAGCACCGCCCCGCTCACGACCTCGAGCACCACGCGGGCCTTGCTGCGCAGCACGAGCTCGGGGTCGTGCGGCAGCGTCGAGATCCAGAGGGCGCCGGTGCCGTCGAGCGACAGGGCGTTGACGCCGAACAGCAGCGCGGCGCCCGACGACACGAGCGGCGGGAGAAGAGCGATCGACGACCACGGCAGGCTCGCGACCGCGGCCGCGGCGAGCGGCAGCACGGCCAGGACGAGCAGCCCGCGACGCAGCGGGGGAGACCGCCACACCGACGCACGGTCGATCGCGAGCAGCGCGCGGCGTACCGAGGTCGGGTCCTCGCGACGCACGACCGGTCGGGCGAGCGGGCCGTCGGTGCCGAGGTCGCCGGGGCGGCGCAGCGCCCAGCTCGCGATGCGCACGGCAGCGAGGTAGCCGAGCACCGTCACGACGAGCATGCCGATCGTGAAGGGCAGGAAGCCGCCGGCGTCGAGCAGCGACGCGCTGATCTGCGCGCCGAGGATCTTCTTGGTGGGCGAGGCGTCGAGGAGCGAGGCGCCGCGGTCGGTCACGATGACCCACCCGGCGACCGCGACGGCGGCCGCGAGGAGCGCCCACGTCGCGCGGCGTCCGTTGCGGGTACGGCGTACTCCGACCAGGCCCCAGCCGAGCGCCTGGCCCACCGACGTGCACGCCGCGAGGAACACGAGGATCACGAAGACGGGCAAGGCTGGTCCGCCCGGACCGCGGACGGCGTACGCCGTGGCCGCGGCGAGGATCACGACCTGCAGGTACCACGCGATGTTGAGCGGTGCGAGGACGAGGGAGCCGCGCACGAGCGTCGACACCTTGATCGGGTACGCGACGAGCTCGGCCTCGGGGATGATCTCGTAGCCGCCGCCCGCCGCCACGGGCGCGATGAGGCAGAGCAGCGCGAACGCGAGCATCGCCGACGGGAGCAGTGCCGCGATCTCGCCGGTGCGGTCGGCCGGTGCTCCGCCGTTGATGAGGTCCTCGACGCCCGGACCGGTCGACGTCACCTTGCCGAGCGGCACCGATGCGCCGCCGATCACCACGGCGACGACGATGAGCAGGGCGATGAGCGCGGCGAAGCCGACCGCGACGCGCAGCGGCCGCGCGCGCATCATCCGCCAGCGCAGGGCCAGCAGGGCACGGACCTGGCCGCGCCCGCTCATCGCAGCAGCTCGCGGTAGCGCGCGGCGCCGGCCTCGCCGGCGAGCTCGGCCGCGGGCGCCGCGGCCACGACGTTGCCGGACCGCAGCACGACCGCCTCGTCGCACGCCTCGACGGCGAGCCCGAGCAGGTGCGTCGACACGAGGACGGCGGCGCCGCGCATCCGCGCGCGGCGGATCTCCTCGAGCGTGGCCTCGACGCCGAGCGGGTCGACGCCGTCGAACGGCTCGTCGAG
This sequence comes from Candidatus Nanopelagicales bacterium, assembly GCA_046330715.1. Taxonomy (GTDB): domain Bacteria; phylum Actinomycetota; class Actinomycetes; order S36-B12; family CAIYMF01; genus Longivirga. The sequence goes on along the minus strand of JAXLSG010000007.1, from coordinate 31,995 downwards.
CAGCAGCACGGGCGGCTCGTGGAACGCGGCGAGGAGCACCGAGAGGCGGCGGCCCATGCCGTGCGAGAAGCCGGAGGTGACGCGATCCGAGGCGCCGGCGAGGTCGAAGCGGTCGAGGAGGTCGCGACCGCGGTCCTGCCACCCGTCGGGCATGCCGCGCAGGCGCGCGGCGAGCTGCAGGTGCTCCCACGGCGTCGCGCGCGGGATGAGCCCGCCGACGTCGGGGCAGTAGCCGACGACCTCGCGCGCGCGGCGCGGCTCGGCGGACACGTCGATGCCGCAGACCCGGGCGGTGCCGCGCGAGGGCGGCACGACGCCGCCGAGCACGCGCAGGGTGGTGGACTTGCCGGCGCCGTTGCGGCCCACCAGGGCGACCGACGCGCCCGCGGTCACGCGCAGGTCGAGCGACCCGACGGCGTCGACGGCTCCGAAGGACACGCCGAGGCCCACGACGTCGACCGGCAGGGCGGACGGCGGGGGGACGGCGCTCACGACGCACCATCCTGAGGCCTCGGACCGCGGGTGGCACGCCCGGGCCGTGCCGGGGCGGCCCGGTACGCCGGGCGTGCGGTGCGGTCCATACCGGGAGCATCGGCTCCCCGCGGGTCGGCCTTCAGCGGTGGGGCCCTGCTTCAGCGGTACGGCCGTGGGTCAGCGGTACGGCCGTGGGTCAGCGGTACGGCCGTGGGTCAGCGGTAGAGGGCCTCGACGTCGGCGGCGAACTCGTCCATGACGACCTGGCGCTTGAGCTTCATCGAGGGGGTGAGCTGCCCGCCGTCCTCGGTCCAGTCCGAGGCGACCACGCGGAACCGCTTCACGGCCTCGGCGTTGGACACCGCCTTGTTCGCGTCGTCGACGGCGGACTGCAGCTCGGCGAGCAGGTCGGGGTCGTCGGCCAGGTCGGCCGCGGTCGCGCCCTCGGGCTTGCCGTTCTGCTGCGTCCACGAGGGGAGCGAGTCGGGATCGAGGGTGATGAGCGCCGCGACGTAGGGCAGCGAGTCGCCGACGACCATGCACTGGCTCACCAGCCAGTGCGCGCGGATCCGGTCCTCGAGCACGGCGGGCGCGACGTTCTTGCCGCCGGCCGTCACGAGGATCTCCTTCTTGCGCCCGGTGATGGAGAGATAGCCGTCGCGGTCGAGCGCGCCGAGGTCGCCGGTGTGGAACCAGCCGTCGGGCTCGAGCGCCTCGGCCGACGCGGCCTCGTTCGCCCAGTAGCCGACGAACACGTGCGGCCCGGCGAGCAGCACCTCGCCGTCGTCGGCGATGCGCACAGAGGCGCCGGGGAACGGGCGGCCGACCGAGCCGATGCGCAGGCTGTCGGGACGGTTCACCGTGGTGGCGCCGGCGGTCTCCGTGAGGCCGTAGCCCTCGAGGACGGTGAGCCCGACGCCGCGGAAGAAGTGGCCCAGGCGCGCGCCGAGCGGCGCGCCGCCCGACACCGCCCACCGGACCCTACCGCCCATGGCGGCGCGCAGCTTGGAGTAGACGAGCCGGTCGAACACCGTGTGCTGCAGGCGGAGGGAGACGCCGGCGCCGCCCGCGTCGAGCGCCTCGCTGTAAGCGATCGCGGTGGCTGCGGCGCGGTCGAAGATCTTGCCCTTGCCCGACGCGATCGCACGCTGCTGCGCGCCGTTGTAGATCTTCTCGAACACGCGCGGGACGGCGAGGACGAACGTCGGCTTGAACACCGCGAGGTCGTCGACGAGCGTGGCGACGTCGGCCGTGTGACCGAGCGGGATGCGTGCGTGGATGCAGGCCACCTGGATGATCCGGCCGAACACGTGGGCCAGCGGCAGGAACAGCAGCGTGGAGCAGTCGGGCTGCGCGAACACCTCCGGCGCCGACGCGACGATGTTCTCGGCCTCGAAGATGAAGTTGAGGTGCGTGAGCTCGCAGCCCTTGGGGCGACCGGTCGTGCCCGAGGTGTAGATGATCGTCGCGAGGTCCTCGCCGTGGCGCGACGTACGCCGCTCCTCGAGGGCCGCGTCGTCGACGTCCCCTCCGGCGCCGACGATCTGGGCGATGCCGTCGCGCTCGATGACCCACGAGCTGTGCAGCGCGGGGAGCCGGTCGCGGACCTCGGCGAGCAGCGCGTCGTGCCGGTCGCTCTCGACCACGCAGGCGACCGCGCCCGAGTCGGCGAGGATCCACTCGACCTGCTCGGCCGAGCTCGTCTCGTAGATGGGGACCGTGACGCCGCCGGCGTACCAGATCGCGTAGTCGAGCACCGTCCACTCGTAGCGGGTGCGCGACATCAGCCCGACCCGGTCGCCGACGCCGACCCCGGAGGCGACGAGTCCGCGCGCGGCCGCGACGACGTCGTCGTGCAGCTCGCGCGCCGTCACGTCGCGCCAGGTGCCCGACTCCAGACGCCGTACGACGACCGCCTCGGGCGTGGCCCGGGCGTGGGCGACGACGTGGTCGGTCAGCCGCTCGGCCGAGGGCACCGGCACGATCGCCGGCTCGTGGTGCTCGCGCATGAGCTCTCCCGTTCCGCAGGGCGCCACCGTAGGACGCCGCGGCCGCGCGCGGCGACGAACGCGCCGAGCCGGGTCGTCGTGCCGCCCCGTCGGGTGCCAGGATCTCGCCGTGCCGGCACTCGACCTCGTCGACGAGACCTTCGTGGTCGTCGACCGCGAGCGCATCGCCGCGGTCGTGGCCGACCCCGCCCGCTGGGCGCAGTGGTGGCCCGACCTTCGGCTCACCGTCTTCATGGACCGCGGCCTCGACGGCATCCGGTGGTCGGCGACGGGCGCCTGGGTCGGGTCGGTCGAGATCTGGCTCGAGCCCGTGGGCGACGGCGTCCTGCTGCACCACTACCTGCGGCTGGACCGCCCCGGACCCGACGGCGTCCCGCTGCCGGCAGCGACCGACCCGCGCGGGCGCCGCCGCGACGCTCGCGCCCGGTCGCGCCGGGCGAAGGCCTGGAAGCGGACGGCGTGGGCGCTCAAGGACGAGCTCGAGGCCGGTCGTGCCCCCGGTACACCGCGTCCGGACGGCACGACGGGAGCGGTTCCACGGCCGCCGGCGAGCACGGGGACGGCATCGCCCGACCAGTGAGTCAAGGACCGGGCCGACGCTGCCGATGACGGAGACGTGCCTGCTCCGACCCGTTGCCCGTCGTGCAGCGCCGCGCTCGCCCCGGGGGCGTCGTGGTGCTCGCTGTGCCACGCCGACCTGCGACCCAAGCTCGAGCCGGTCCGTCGCAACCTCGACGTCGTGCCCGGGACCGTCCCCACGGCCACCCCGGTCGCCGCAGTCGGCTCCGCCACCCCGTCCGCCGCGGCGCCTGCCGGCGCCGTCGGCACCGCCGTCGACGATGCTCCCGCTCCGCGCCCGCGCGGCCGGCACGCCCGCATCGACGACGACGACGAGCCCGACCTCGAGCTAGACCTCGAGCCCGCCCCCGCGCCCGCACCGCCGCCCGTGCGTGCGACGTCGGGAGGCCGGCACGCCCGCGGTCGCGCCTCCGCGCGGCGGTCGCGTCCGACCGTGACCGCGGCGTCGCTCGCGCCGATCGAGCCGCTCGACCTCGAGGGCCGCGAGCTCGCGCCCGAGGAGGTCGACGAGATCGCCGACCAGATGCTCACCCAGCTCGCCGTCAGCGAGCCCCAGCAGCGGTTCTTCGACCCCGACGAGCTGCCCGGCGGCAAGTTCGTCTTCATGGCCGGGCTCGGTCTCGCGATCATCGTCGTGCTGGTCGTGCTCTACACGGTCCTCGGGATGATCTTCGGCTGAGCCGGTCGCGTCCGGTCGTGCGCTCCGTCGCTCGCGCCTAGGGTCGTGACGTGCGCCTGCATGTCGTGAGCGACGTCCACGGGAGCACCGCGGAGCTCGCCCGGGCGGCCGACGGTGCCGACGCCCTCGTGTGCCTCGGCGACCTCGTCCTCTACCTCGACTACGCCGATCCCGCGCGCGGTGTCTTCGCCGACCTGTTCGGTGCGGAGAACGCGGCGTACTTCATCGAGCTCCGCACGGCCGGGCGCTTCGCCGACGCCCACGCCTGGTCGGCGCGGATGTGGGACGACGTCGTGGCGCGCGAGGGCAAGGAGCGCTCGGTCCTCGTCGAGGAGAGGGTGCGCGCGCAGTACGCCGAGCTCTTCGGCGCGATGCCGGAGCCGGCGTACCTCACCTACGGCAACGTCGACGTCCCGCGCTACTGGGCCGACTACCTGCGCCCCGGCCACACGGTGCTCGACGGCCAGGTCACCGAGATCGGCGGGCTGCGCTTCGGCTTCGTCGGCGGCGGGCTGGTCAGCCCGATGCGCACGCCCTACGAGCTCGACGAGGAGACGTACGCCGCGAAGGTGGCGGCGCTCGGCGAGGTCGACGTGCTGTGCGCGCACATCCCGCCCGCGCTGCCCGAGCTCACCTACGACGTGGTCGCGCGCCGGTTCGAGTTCGGCAGCGAGGCGCTGCTCGAGCACATCCGCGAGACCCAGCCGCAGCTCGTGCTCTTCGGGCACGTGCACCAGCCGCTCGTCGCCCGGACGCGCGTGGGTCGGACGGAGTGCGTGAACGTCGGCCACTTCCGGGGGTCCGGGCAGCCGTACGCCGTGCGCTGGTGACGAGGGCTCACCCCTCGACGCGCTCCTTGAGGCCGCGCAGCGCGGTGTCGATGATGACCTTCTCCGCCTTGCGCTTGATCAGGCCGATCATCGGGATGCTCACGTCGACAGCGAGCTTGTAGGCCACCTTCGTGGTGCCGTCGCCGTTGTCGGTGAGGGTGTAGGTGCCGTCCATCGCCTTGAGCATGCCGCCCTCGGTGAGGGTCCAGCTGACCGACGAGCCGTCGTCGGCCCAGTCGTACTCGAGGGTGTAGGTGTCCTTGATGGCGCCCGCGTCGACCACGAACCGGGCGTCGGCCGGCTTCCCGTCCTCGTACTGCGTGAGGACCTCGACCGACTTCATGCCGTCGGTCCACTCGGGGTAGCGGGGGAGGTCCGCGATCACCGCCATGACCTCGGCGGGGGACGCCGCGACGACGATGCTCGACTCGGTGCTGTCGGCCATGGCGCGGACCCTACCCGTTCGCCCGTGCCGCGCGAGCCGAAGACGCCGCCGCCCCGCCGGACGACCGGTGCCGCGCTCCCGGACGCGGGTGTTCGCGCGGGGAGCCCCGGCGGCTAGGTTGAGGACGTGCGGGTGCTGCTGGTCGTGGGCAAGGGCGGGGTCGGCAAGACGACCCTCGCGGCCGCGACCGCCCTCGCCGCCGCCCGCACCGGTGCACGGACCCTCGTCGTGAGCACCGACCCGGCGCACTCCCTGACCGACGTCCTCGGCATGACCGAGGGGCCCGGGCGCGCGGGCGACTGGCGCGCGGCGTCGGCGCCGGTGCCCGTCCCGGGTGCGCCGGGCGAGCTCGACGTCCTGCAGATCGACACCCGGGCGCGGCTCGACGAGGCCTGGGAGCAGGTGCGCCAGATGGTCGCGGCGCTGCTCGGCGGCGTGGGCGTCGACCCGCTCGTGGCCGCCGAGATCGCGGCCGTTCCCGGCGTCGACGACGTCCTGGCCCTCCTCGAGGTGGCCGACCGGGCGCAGGGCTACGACGCCGTCGTGATCGACTGCGCGCCGACGGCGGAGACTCTGCGGCTGCTCGCCCTCCCCGAGGCGTTCGAGCGGCTCGTGGCCCGCTGCCTGCCCGTCGACCGGCGGATCGCGAGACTGGTTGCCGGGCAGGGGATACCGGTCGACGCGATCGACGCGCTCGACGCCCTCGACGCGCTGGCGCGCCGGTTGGTGCGCGTGCGCGACCTGCTCACCGGGCCGCAGAGCGGTGTCCGCCTGGTCACGACGCCCGAGCGCGTGGTGCTCGCGGAGTCGCACCGGTCCAGGACCACGCTCGCGATGCTGGGCCACCACGTCGACGGCGTGGTCGTGAACCGCGCCGCCGTCGGCGACGAGTGGCCCGCCGGGCTCGTGGCCCGCCATCGCGCCGGGCTCGTCGACGCCCGCGACCGCTTCTCCGACCTCCCCGTACGCGTCGTACCGCACGCCGACGACGAGCCGGTCGGCGTCGAGGAGCTCCTCGCCCTCGCCGACGGCATGCTCGGGAGCGCCGACCCGCTCGACCTCGGGGCGGTCCGTGCCGGGTCCGCGGTGTCGACCGACGGCGACCAGTGGTTCTTCGACGTCACGGTCCCGGGCGCCGACGCGCACGACGTCGACGTGTCGGTCACCGACGACGGCGACCTCGTGGTCGACCTCGGCCCGCACCGTCGCGTCGTCGCCCTGCCCCCGGTCCTGCGGCGCTGCGACGTCGCAGGTGCGACCCTGGACCTGACCGACCACGGACAGGTGGTGCGGGTGCGGTTCGACCCGGACCTCGATCGATGGAGCACGGCGGTGGCGCGATGAGCGAGTCGTACGGCGAGCCCCGGGCGGGTCAGGAGGCGGCGCGCCTGCTCGCCGCGGCGCAGGACTGGCTGCGCACCTCGGCGCCCCACGTCGCCCCGCTCGACGCGGAGGGGCGCACGTGCGCGTGCCCGCTGTGCCGCGCGGTGGCCGGCGTCCGCGACGCCGACCCCGACGCCGTCGGCCGCTGGGTCGACTCGGCGGTGGCCGCCGCGACGGCCGCCCTCGCCCAGGCGAGCGAGATGCTGGTGACGCCGCCGGAGCAGGGCGCCTCCGAGGCCGACGACGCCGACCTCGTGGACGTCGACGTCGACGACGACCTGCTGGCCGACCTCGACGAGCTCGAGGGCGAGGAGCTCGACGCCACCGGCGCGGCCGAGGCTGCGCGCGACGAGGACGAGGCACGGCAGGATGAGGACCGCGCGCGCGGGGTCCGGCGGATCCCGATCGTGCAGCAGGAGCCCGGCGACCTCGACGGCTGACCGGGTCCGGACGCGCACCGCGTCCGGCCGACCGCGACGGCGCCCCCGTCGCCGACACGTGGAAGAGCGAACGCATGTCCGTGACGATCGGCGTCGACATCGGGGGAACGAAGATCGCCGGCGGCATCGTCGACGCGGAGGGCGCGATCCTCGCCCGCTCGCGCAAGGACACCGAGCGCGACCCGCGCGAGGTCGTCGCCACGATCGTCCACGTCGTCCGCGAGCTGGTGTCGGTCGCCGAGCGCGACGGTCTCGGCGAGGTCGAGGCCGTCGGCCTCGGTGCGCCGGGCTTCGTCGACGAGACGCGCAAGGTCGTGCGGTTCGCCCCGAACATCGACTGGGCGGAGGAGCCCCTCGCCGACGCGGTGTCGGCCGTGTGCGGCCTGCCCGCGGTCGTCGAGAACGACGCGAACGCCGCGGCCTGGGGCGAGTTCCGCTTCGGTGCCGGGTACGGCGCCCACGACCTCGTGGCCGTCACGGTCGGCACCGGCATCGGCGGCGGCATCGTGCTCGGCGACCGGCTCGTGCGCGGCGCCTACGGCATGGCCGCCGAGTTCGGCCACCTCGTGAGGGTGCCCGACGGCCGGCTCTGCGGCTGCGGCAAGCGCGGCTGCTGGGAGCAGTACGCGAGCGGCAACGCCCTGCTGCGCAAGGCCCGCGAGCTCGCCGCCGAGCGCCGCAACGAGGCGCACACGCTGCTCTCGCTCGGCGACGGCACGCCCGAGGGCGTGACCGGTCAGCACATCACCGTCGCCGCGCGCGACGGCGACCCGGTGGCGCTCGAGGCGTTCTCCCGCATCGGCCGCTGGCTGGGTACGGGCCTCGCCGACGTCGCCGCCCTGCTCGATCCGGCGATGTTCGTGATCGGCGGGGGAGTGTCGGAGGCCGGCGAGCTGCTGCTCGCCCCGACGCGCGCGGCGTTCGCGTCGTCGCTCGTCGCGGCCGGTCACCGTCCGCACGCCCAGGTGGTCGCGGCGGTCCTCGGCAACGACGCCGGGATGGTCGGCGCGGCCGACCTCGCGCGCGACCGCGCCTGACGAGGACGTCACCCGTTCGGAGCAGTGCATGACGGTGCGCACTGCGTGATCACCGGGGCGTCACGACGTCGCGATCCCGGTCGCACGGCTCCCGGGGGTCAGACGAACGGACGATGCGCCCAAGGCCGGAGATACGGGCCGTGACCGCTCCCGGGGGTGCGACCATTGTCGCCGGGGACGGCGTCCTGGCCATCCCGTATCTGAGGGGAGAACGCTGTGCGCGGCCCATCCTGGGGGCCGGGGCAGCGACTGGCCCGCAGGCTCTCGCGTCGTGACGACACGGGTGCCGCTGCGGTCGAGTTCGCGCTGGTGGCCCTGCTCCTGTTCTCTCTGCTCCTCGGCATCATCGAGGTCACCCTCCTGCTGCGCGACAACGTCTCCGTGTCGTCGGCCGTGCGCACCGGTGCCCGTATCGCCTCCGCCGAGGCCGGGGCCGGACCCGGCACCTGCCCCACCGGGACGAACGCGCCGCCGTGCTCGCCCGCCAACGTGCCCAAGCTCGCCCAGGACGCCGCCGACGCCATCCAGAAGGCCGGCACCGCGATGCCCCAGGACAACATCGACGAGATCTGGGTCTACAAGGCCAACAGCAGCGGCTTCCCGGGTACGGCGACCACGTTCGCCGGCTCGACGTGCACGGCCGCCACGAACTGCGTCATCTACAAGTGGAACGCCACCACCAACAAGTTCCAGTACAACAGCGGCGCCTGGATCTCGACCTCGATCGCGGCGTGCGTCGGCAGCTCCGACTCCGTCGGCGTGGTCATGAAGGCCACGCACCGGTTCCTGTTCGGCCTGTTCGGCACGACCCAGGCGATGTCGGACCGGGCCGTGATGCAGTTCGAGCCGCTGTCCACCGACACCTGCCAGGCCAACAAGCCCATCGGCGGCGGTGGTCACCCGTGATGCAGCGGATCCGCCAGGCGTCGCGCGGCGACTCGGGCGCGGTCGCCGTGCTCGTCGCGATCCTGTTCCCGGTGCTGTTCGCCATCGCGGCGTTCGCCGTCGACGTCGCCCGCTGGTACCTCGAGGGCGAGCGCGTGCAGAAGGTGGCCGACGCCGCCTCGCTCGCCGGCGTCGTCTACATGCCGCAGGACTTCGCGGCGGCGAAGGCGGCCGCGCTCGCGACCGCGGCGAAGAACGGGTACGCCGACGGCGGCGAGATCTCGGTGACGGTGAAGCCCGGGCCGCGCTCGTCGCAGCTGCAGGTCACCGTGTCGAACATCGTCACGAACAACTTCGCGTTCCTCATCGGCCAGCCGACCACGACGGTCGCCCGCACCGCCATCTCCGACTACACGGGGCCGGCGCCGATGGGCAGCCCGTGCTGGGCGTTCGGCAACGAGCCCGACGCGCTGGCCCAGGCACGGCCGGCGAACTGTCCGCAGACGCCGAACTTCTGGGCGACGATCCACGGGCCGGAGGTCGACAAGACGCAGGGCGACCAGTTCATGACGCGTGGCTGCGCGGGCGGGGAGAGCGGCTGCAGCGGGTCGACCAACACCGAGTTCGACCCCAACGGCTACTTCTGGGCGATCCACGTCGACGACCCCACGAAGGTCAGCAACATCAACGTGCAGCTGTTCGACCCGGCGTACGTGAAGACCGGGTTCTACTGCGACAACGGCAGCCTGCCGGCGGCCACCGCCTACCGGGCAGCGGGCATGAACCCGTACGACGGCGGCATCCCGCGCGTGCGCTACGCGCCGGGCTCGCAGAACGCCCCGACCGGCTACTGCCCGGGCGACGGCGACTACTCGACCAACGCGACGACACCGACCACCACCACGTTCATCCTGCGCTCGCCGATCGCCACGCAGAACCCGCTGCAGGCTCCGGTGATCGGCAGCTGCCAGAAGCAGTTCTACGGCTGGAACGACCCGGCGTCGCTGTCGACGATCCTCGACAGCACCAAGGCCGCGGCGACCTCCATCACCGACCGCACGAAGTACCAGCAGCTCATCGCGCAGTCGTTCCACACCTGGTACACGCTGTGCACCATCCCCGGCCCGCTGGTGAAGGGCGACTACTACCTGCAGGTGCGCACCAACGTGCCCTACGGCGCGGCGCAGGCGAGCTGGACGTCGCAGAGCGACAACACCACCGAGCAGGGCCAGGGCGCGAACCGCTTCTCGATCCGCGCCGTGGTCACGGGCGACGCGAGCACCGTCTCGGTCGGCTCGCTGCAGCACATGCCGATCTTCGCCAACGATCCGAGCAACTCCACCGCCAACTTCAACCTGATCCGCGTGGTGCCCGGTGCCGCCGGCAAGACGATCAAGTTCACCTTCTTCGACGTCGGCGACGCCGCGGGCAACGGTACGGCGACGGTGACGGTCAAGGCGCCGATCGAGGCGACCGGCACCGGCATCAACCAGGCGACCGACACGATCGCCACGTGCGGCGGCCTGAACTGGACAGGTACGTCGGAGACCTTGGCCAACTGCGCCAAGGGCGGCATCACGTCGTCGACCTGGAACGGGAAGTCGTACACGATCTTCGTGCCCATCCCGACCGACTACCAGTGCGGCTTCTCGACGCTGTCGGGCTGCTGGTTCCGCGTCCAGGTCGGCTTCCCGACCGGGACGTTGCTCACCGACGCCACGACCTGGAGCGCCACGATCACCGGCGACCCGGTCCGCCTGGTGAAGTAGCACCCGCACGCACGCACGAGGCGGGGGGGGCGCCGCCCGGGGGGGGGGGGCGGCGCGCCGCCTCGTGCGTGGTGACCCAGGCAGGACAGCGTGGACCCGGGGCGCGAACGGCAACGGCCCGCCTGCTGGTGAAGAGCAGGTCGGGCCGTTGGGCCGAGGGTGCTGGCGGCGGTCGATCCGGCCGCGTCGTGCGCTGCGTGGCGGCTCCTGCGCTGTCAGCGCCAGAGCACGGTCTGGCCGACGCAGAGGCGGTTGGAGAGGGCGCAGGTCGATCCGCCACCGGGGCCGGTGTAGCTCGACGTCGAGTAGTTGACCCACTGGAACTGGATCTGGTCCTGCAGGTTGCCCTTGTCGTCGTAGAGCCCGAAGCCGGGGACGACCGTGGTCGTCGTCTTCGTGCTGACCACCGTGATGGTCACCTGCGCGTTGGTGACGGCCGTGTCGGCGCTGTCGGCCAGCGTGATCACCGTCGTGGGCAGCGGGGTCGGGAGGGTGACCTTCGAGACGAGGTCGGCGCCCTTCTTGCCGGCGCCCTTCACGGTGATGGTCGCGACGTTGACGATGTCGGTGCCCGACGGCACGAGGCCGAACTGCGCCGCGGCCACGGTGAGCTGGGTGCTGTTCTTCGCGATCGTGCCCGTCGTCGTGTACGGCCCGTAGTTCGTGTCCTTCGTCGAGCTCGTCGACGTCGAGGGCGAGGGCGTCTTCCAGCAGGTGCTTCCCGAGTTGATGATGTTGTTGTTGTAGACGACGCCGCACACCTTCACCGTGGCGATGCCGACGGCGTTGAAGACGGAGTTGTTCCCGTTCCCGGAGATGCGGGACACGGCGGGGAACAGGACGACCTGGTTGACCAGCGACTGGAAGGCGGCTCGCAGCGCGCTCGAGTTGCTGACACCGGGGTCGGCCGGCATCGCGGGGTCGGGGATGGTGACGGCACCCGGGTAGCCGTTGAGGGTCCAGTCGGCGAGCACGTTCGCGGAGTTGCCGCCGCCGTCGAAGTCGACCGAGCCCCACTGGCCCGGGGCCGAGGTGCCGCAGATCCCGACGCTGTCCTTGGTGCTCCAGTTGCCCAGCGCCGTCCAGAACGTGTCGTTGGGCTTGGCCTGAGCGGCGAGCAGCGTCGAGTCGCAGACCGCCCACGGCCGCAGCCCGCCGGCGACGGTCTTGCGGACGAAGCGCGCCGTCGCGTAGTTGCCGGGGTTGACCGAGTTGATGCCGATGATGCCCGCGAGCGCGGTCGGGACACCGCGGTTGTTGCGGACCGTGACCTCGATCGCGTTGCCGCTGTCGGCGCAGCCCACCGTGACGCTGTCGACGATCTCGGTCTGGCCGTTCTTGCGGTTCTTGGTGTTGATGGCGTCGGCCTCGGTCTGGGCGATGCCTTGGGCACCGATCGAGGTGAGCGCCGACGGCGTGCAGTTCTGACCGATCGGCATGGCCGACCCGACCTTGCCGGCGGCTGACAGTGCGGCGGCGTCCATCGCGACCGAGATCTGGCGACCCTGCGCGTAGGCGTTGCCGATGTCGAGCGCGAACGCGGCGAGGATCAGGAACAGGGTGATGAGGAGCGCCGTCAGGATCGCGACAGCGCCGTCGTCGCCGGGTCGGGAGGCTGACCCGTTCAGGCGTCGTACTCGCACCGGTACACCGCCTTCGAGCTCAGGGTCATCGACGTGGGGAACGGGGGGAACGAGACCGGGATCGAGCTCACGTAGCGCGCCTGCACCACGAGGTTGCCGCCGGCGCCGTTGTTGTAGCTGCCCTTGCACGGCAGGTTCGTGCCGCCGGACGCGAAGGTCGTCGAGGACCAGCCCGAGGCGCACGGCTGCGAGCTGGTGAAGCCGTCGGTGCTCACCGACACCTCGACGGCGGAGTTCGCCAGCGCGAGGCCGGAGAGCTGGTTCTGGACGCTCCTGATGATGTCGTTGCAGGTGCGCGGGGCGTTCGGGTCGTTGACGACCGCCCGCCGCGCCCCCTCGCGCACGCCGTTGTTGAGCGTGAGCTGCTGGCTGAACAGGACGCCGAAGTTGATGATCCCGAAGACGACGAGGAGGAGCAGCGGCACGACGAGGGCGAACTCCACGGCGGAGGCGCCGCTGTCGCCGGTCACGCGGCGCCCAGGACGAGTCGCGAGCACGGGTCCACCCCTCGGGAACAGTGGGTCGGGCCGTCGCCCTCCAGGACGACAACGGCAGCCCGCCACTACGAGGAACGTCAGGGGGCCGGATCGCGTTTCAGCAGACCGGGCGCAGACCGCCTGCGTGGAGGAACGAGCGACGCAGGGTGATGGAGGGGTCGCTCAGAGTACGGCGCCGTCGTCCCAGCCGTCGTCGTCGGAGCGGCGGTCGCCCATCCGCAGGATGAGGGTGGCGAAGCCGCCGAGGAAGGCCGCGAGCGCCGCCACGAGCACCCAGCCCTCGAGCCCGATGCCGAGGATCGCCGCCAGCATGATCATCACCGGGCCGCCGATGAGACCGGCCCAGGCGAAGCGCGTGATGCGGTCGGTCTCGGGCAGCGGTGGCGGCGGGTCGGGCACGAAGTGGTCGTCGACCTCGTGGTCGGGGACGCTCGGCGGCGCCGGCTGCTCCGACGGCTCGGGCGCGCTGCTGCGCAGCAGCCGCGACGACAGGGGCGGACGCTCAGGCGGGTCGTAGGGCGGCAGGGCCTCGGCGTCCTCGAGCACCGACCAGCGCGGCACGGGGTCGGTCGCGGGCTGGTCGTAGCCGGCCACGATGTCGGCGAAGAGCAGCTCGACGTCGTCGGGGGCGAGGTCGTCCGCCCGGGGCTGGGGCGCCCTCGCGGCCATGTCCTCCGCGTCGGCGCGGCGGGCGGCGTCGGCGTGGAAGTCGGCGCGCAGGCTGGGCAGAGCGGCGCCCACGACCTCCTGGGCGAGGTCGAGCCGGCCGCTGTCGACGTGCACCCGCTCGGTCGGGCGGCGCGGTGGCCGCGTGTCGCGGGCCAGGCCGCGGTCGCCCGCGAGCGGCTCGGCGACGGCCGTGACGCCGGCGTCGCGCAGCAGCTCGAGGACGTGGTCGGCCACAGGCGGGTCGACGTCGACCAGCGCGACGTAGCGGGCGGCCTCGGGCAGCCCGTTGTCGCGTCCGGCCGGTGCGGTCATGCGCCCAGTGTCACGCGTCGGCCGACGACGGCGCGACCCGGTGCACGAAGTCCACGCACGCGGACTCCACCCGTGCGGCGTCGTCGTCGAGCTGGGGGTGGTGGCCGGCGGCCTCGAGCAGCAGGTCGGTGACGTCGGGGCCGGGCAGGTGCTCGAGCAGCCACTCCGTGCTCGACGGCGGTACGACGCGGTCGTGCGCCGACCGCACGAGCAGCACCGGGGCGGTGACCGCGCCGATGCCGTCGCGGACCGGGTCGAAGCCGTCGTGGGCCACCGACCGCAGCGCCCGCAGCGGGACGCGGTCGTAGCCGCCGCCGCGGCGTACCTCCTCGTCGGCGGCCACGGACGCCACCGGCAGCAGGACCGCGGCCGCGCGGGACGGACGGCGCAGCTCGAGCGCGGGGTTGATCAGCGCCAGCCCGGCGACGTCGTCGGGCCGCAGCTCGGCCAGCCGCAGGGCGAGCGCGCCGCCGACGCCGTGGCCGACCACGACCACCTCGCGGCAGGTCTCGAGCAGCAGGGTGAGCGCGCGGTCGGCCTCGGCGTGGAAGTCGTCCCAGCGGCAGACCGCGAGGTCCTGCCAGCTCGTGCCGTGGCCCGGGAGGCGGGGGAGCAGCACCGAGAGGCCCTCGTCGGCGAGACCGAGAGCGAGGGGCCGCAGCTGCGCCGGCGAGCCCCCGAAGCCGTGCAGGAGCAGCGCGCCGACCGGGCCGTCGTCGTGCGCGAACGGCTCGGCTCCGGGGAGCAGCGGCATGCGGGTCCTCGCGGGCGTCGTGGGGTCGACGCCGAGGTTACCGGCCGGTAGAGACCGCCCGACGGTAAGGCGGGGGTCACGGACGGCGGTGTTGCGTTGCTCGGTGGCCGCAGGGAGCCGTACTGTCGGGCGCGACGCGGAAGGAGGCGGGGACTCGGTGTTCTACTGGGTGTGCAAGTACATCCTGATCGGGCCCTGGCTCCGGCTGCTGTTCCGCCCGAAGGTCGAGGGCCTCGAGCACCTCCCCGAGGACGGCGCCGCGATCCTCGCGGGCAACCACCTCTCGTTCTCCGACTCGATCTTCCTGCCCCTCGTGTGCAAGCGGAAGATCACCTTCCTGGCCAAGAGCGACTACTTCAACACCCCCGGCATCAAGGGCTGGATGACCCGCCTGTTCATGTCGGCCGCCGGCCAGGTGCCCGTCGACCGCTCCGGCGGCCGTGCCTCGGAGGCGGCGCTGCGCACCGGCCTGCGGGTGCTGGGGGAGGGCGCGCTGCTCGGCATCTACCCCGAGGGCACCCGCTCGCCCGACGGCCGGCTCTACCGCGGCAAGACCGGTGTGGCCCGGATGGCCCTCGAGGCCGGCGTCCCCGTCATCCCGTGCGCGATGGTCAACACCCACCTCATCCAGCCGCCCGGCCGGGTCCGTCCGAAGATCATGCGGGTCAAGATCGCGATCGGCGCCCCGCTGGACTTCTCGCGCTACGAGGGCATGGCCAACGACCGCTTCGTGCTGCGCTCGATGACCGACGAGATCATGTACGAGCTCATGCAGCTGTCGGGCCAGGAGTACGTCGACATGTACGCGCAGAAGGCCAAGACGCTCTCGGCCGACGCCGCGCTCGTGCTCGAGGACCCCGAGCCGGGTCAGCTCGCAGCCGCGCCTGCCGCCTGAAGCACCCCGGCCTGATCCGCGCGCGCGAGGTCGGCGTCAGCCGGCGGCCTTGAGCGCGCGCACCTCCGCCAGCAGCCGGCCGAGCGCCTCGTCCTGGGCGACGAGGTGCGACTGGATCTGCTTGGCCTCCGCGAGCACCGCCGAGGCGTCGTCGTACGTCGCCTCCGCCCGGGCGTCGGCGGCCTTCGCCTGCACGTTCTGGCCCACGATGATGATCGGCAGCAGCACGAGCTGCAGGAACGTCTGCGCGATCCAGGCCACGATGATGAGCGCGTTGCCCGTGCCGAAGGCCGAGGGCGCGCTCACCAGCGCCAGGCAGGTGAAGGCGTACGCCGTCCACATCGTCCCGACGAGGACGGTGATGCGCAGGCCGACCTTCGCGTTGAACCTGGCGATCGGCCCGTCGCCGTGGAGGAGCGCGCGCGCCTGCGCGGTGGTCGGGGGACCGGTGTCGATGCGCTTCTCGACGTGCGGGTGCGGGACGTAGTCGAAGTCGACGGTGTCGAGGTTCTCGGTCACGGGACGAGCGTGGCACCCGGCCGCGCGCGAGCGTCGGATCAGAGCGTGTCGTGGTCGGGCGCGAGGTCGGCCCAGAGCCGCACGGTGCCGGTGGTGACGAAGCCGAGCCGCTCCAGCACGGGTCGCGACATGGGGGAGGCCTGCACCACGAGGCCGGGTGCTCCCTGCGCGACGGCGTCCTGCCACCGACGGAGCACGAGGGCCTGGTAGAGGCCGCGCCCGCGGGCCTCCGGGAGGGTGGAGCCGCCGAGCAGGGTGCCGACGCCCGACGGCGTCATCACCAGCGTGCCGTAGGCCGACGGGACGCCGTCGAGCAGCGCGAGGTACGTCGTTCGGCCGGGCTGGGCCGCGACTCGTGCCCACTGGCCCTCGAGGTCGTCGAGCAGGTGCTCCCGGTCGTGCTCGGTCACGGTCCAGACGGCTGCGTCGATCTCGAGCATCAGCCGCAGGTCGTCGGCGTCGCGCAGCGCTCGTACCTCGACGTCCGGGGCAGCGGCGGCCGGGGGCGGGCCGTCGAGCACCATCGCGGCGGCGGTCGGCTGCTCGGGGTCGGGCACCAGGCCCCGTCGGGCCAGCCGCTGCTCGAGGTCGTCCGGCGTCGCGGAGTCGCCGATCCACCACGCGTGCTCGGGCTGGCCGAGCTCCGCGAACCAGGCGCGCGCCTCGTCGAGGGCGTCGTCGACGTCGTCGGCGGAGAGCCGCACCTGCACGACGTTGCAGAAGTCGCGGCCGTGGCGTCCGCTGTAGCGGAGCACGCCCCAGGGCCGCTCGACGCGCTGGCCGTCCACCGGAGGAGGCAGGTGGGCGACGAGGTCCTCAGCGATCCGCGCCAGGTCCGTCGTCGCGTCGTGCATGGCCTCGTCGTCTCTCTCTACAGGTTCGCCCAGGACTTCGAGCGCTCGACCGCGACCCGCCAGCGCTGGTGGGCGCGCTCGTCGGCCGGGCCCGGCTCGAAGCGCGCGTCGCGGTGCACCACGGCGGCGAGCTCGTCGGTCGACGACCAGACGCCGGTGCCGAGACCGGCGAGGAAGGCCGCGCCGAGGCCGGTGGTCTCGAGCTGCGCGGCCCGCGCCACCGGGACCTGCAGCGCGTCGGCCTGCAGCTGGCAGAGCAGGTCGTTGGCCGACGCGCCGCCGTCGACGGCGAGCTCGGGGATGGCGACGCCGGCCTCGCGGACCATGAGGTCGACGACGTCCTGCACCTCGAACGCGATGGCCTCGAGCGTCGCGCGGACCAGGTGCGCCCGCGTCGTACCGCGGCTGACACCCAGGATCGTGCCGCGCGCGTGCGGGTCCCAGTCGGGGGCGCCGAGGCCGGTGAGCGCCGGCACGAAGACCACGCCGCCGGAGTCGGGAACCGAACGGGCGAGCGCCTCCGACTCCGAGGCCGAGTCGATGATCTGCAGGCCGTCGCGCAGCCACTGGATCGCCGCACCCGTGACGAACACCGCGCCCTCGAGGGCGTAGGTGAGCGTGCCGTCGGGGTGCTGCCAGGCGACGGTCGTGAGCAGGCCCGAGCTCGAGACGACCGGTGTGCTGCCCGTGTTCACGAGGACGAACGAGCCGGTGCCGTACGTGCACTTGCTCGTGCCGGGCGCCACGCACACCTGGCCGAACAGCGCCGACTGCTGGTCGCCGGCGATGCCGGCGATCGGGAGGTCGAGGCCGAGGAAGACGTCGGGGTCGGTGCGTCCGACGACGCCGTACGACGGGACCACCTCGGGCAGCGCCTCGCGGGGCACGCGGAACAGGTCGCACAGCTCCTGGCTCCACCCGCCTTCGCGGATGTCGTAGAGCAGCGTGCGGCTTGCGTTCGACGCGTCGGTGACGTGGTGCAGGCCGCGCGTCATGCGGGCGATGAGGTAGGAGTCGACCGTGCCGATCGCGACGCGTCCGCTCGTGACCTGGCCCCAGACGTGCGGCTCGTTGAGCGCGATCCAGGTGAGCTTCGTGGCGGAGAAGTACGGGTCGAGCCGCAGGCCCGTGGCGGCGGCGACCCACGCCTCGTTGCCGTCGGCGCGCAGCTGCTCGCAGATGCCCGCGGTACGCCGGTCCTGCCACACGATCGCGCGGCGCGGCGCGCCGAGCGTCTCGCGGTCCCACAGCACGACGGTCTCGCGCTGGTTGGTGATGCCGACCGCGGTGGGCGCCTCGCCGTCGCCGAGCGCCTCGAGCGCGGCACCGACCGCCGTGAGCGCGGCGGCCCAGATCTCGCCCGGGTCGTGCTCGACCCAGCCGTCCTGCGGGAAGTGCTGCGGGAACTCCGAGTAGCCGCGCGCGAGCACCTGCGCGTCGCGCGAGACGACGAGGGCGGTGACGCCGGTGGTCCCGGCGTCGAGGGCGAGGACGCTCATGCGGTGGCTCCGTCCAGGGTGCGCAGGTGGTCGAGGACGACGGGGTCGATGCGGCCGGGCACCATCCGCTCCTCGAGGTTCTCGACGCCGGACCAGCGCTCGAGCGCTGCGCCGACGTCGGGGTCGTCGTACCCGAGGGCTGCGAGCCGACGGCTCACCTCGTCGGCGACCTCGCCGTCGAGCGGGAGGCAGTCGTCGGGGTCGGGGCGCTCGAAGAGCAGGTCGCGGATCGCGAGCAGCCGCAGCAGCTCGGGCACGGGGTCGGGGTGGTCGTCGACGCGCAGGTCGACGAGGACGTCGGAGCCGCCGCCGTAGCCGCCGCCCGGCGTGACGACGAGGACCGCCGCGCTCTGCCGGCCGCGCGAGTCGCCGCCCGCACGGTCGCCGGCGAGGAGCGCGGCGACGAGGCGCTTGCGGAACGGCTGGTCGGGCGAGGCCGCGCGCCAGGTGCTCTCCACTGCCTCGACGACCTCGGGGCCGGTGAGGATGTTGCCCTGCACGGCGTACGCCGACCCTGCGGCGGTGGTGCCGCTCGTACCTCCGGCCCAGGGCAGGCACGACTCGCCGGTGAACGACGCGGCGCCGCCACGGGCGTCGACGATGCCCGCCTGGCGGTGCTGGTGCTCGTCGTCGGCGGTGAGCAGGGCGGTGAGCGCGGTGCGGGCGTCGTCGCCCGCCGCGAGGCGGGTCAGCCCGTCAGGGCGGTAGGCGAGGTTGGCCATGGCCTGCGTGGCGATCGCACCCGCGCCCACGGCCGCCGCGGGGACGACAGCCCCGACGGCGAGGAACTTCGAGGCCACCGCCACGCCGAGCTCGGTGCCGTCCTCCGAGCGCGCCACGATCGAGAACGTCATGGCGCGACGCTAGCGGGACTGCGGACCCCGGGCGCGCCGGACCCGCGACCCGCCTCCTGCGTCGACGTAAGCGGTTGCACTAGGCTGGCGGGCGCCAGGTCGTGACAAGGGAGTCGGGCCTCGCGAGACCCGCGAACCCACGCGCCATCCCGCGCAGTCAAGGGGAGAACCATGCGCATCGGAGTGCTCACCGGCGGCGGCGACTGCCCCGGCCTCAACGCCGTCATCCGCGGCGTCGTCCGCAAGGGCGTCAAGGAGTACGGCTACGAGTTCCTCGGCTTCCGCGACGGCTGGAAGGGCCCGCTCGAGGGCCTGACCACCGAGCTCGGCATCCCGCAGGTCCGCGGCATCCTGCCGCGCGGCGGGACGATCCTCGGCTCGAGCCGTACCAACCCGATGAAGATCGAGGGCGGCGTCGACAAGATCAAGGCCAACCTCGCCGCCCACGGCGTCGACGCCCTCATCGCGATCGGCGGCGAGGACACCCTCGGCGTCGCGACGCAGCTGCACGACCGGGGCGTCCCGGTGGTCGGCGTACCGAAGACGATCGACAACGACCTCAACGCCACCGACTACACGTTCGGCTTCGACACCGCCGTGAACATCGCGTCGGAGGCGATCGACCGCCTGCACACCACGGCCGAGTCGCACCACCGCGTGCTCGTCGTCGAGGTCATGGGCCGCCACGCCGGCTGGATCGCGCTGCACGCCGGTCTCTCCGGCGGCGCCAACGGCATCCTCATCCCCGAGGTGCCCTTCGACCTCGACGAGGTCGCGAGCTGGGTCGAGTCGCGGTTCCACACCAACTACTCGCCCATCATCTGCGTGAGCGAGGGTGCGCTGCCGACCGACGGCGACCTCATCACGAAGGACCAGTCGCTCGACGCGTTCGGCCACGTGCGCCTCACCGGCATCGGCGACTGGCTCGCGTCGGCGCTCGAGGACCGCACCGGCAAGGAGGCCCGCGCCTCGGTGCTCGGCCACATCCAGCGCGGCGGTACGCCGACCGCGTTCGACCGCGTCCTCGCGACCCGCTTCGGCCTGCAGGCCATCGACGCGGTGCACGACAAGGACTACGGGAAGATGGTCGCCCTGCGCGGCACCGACATCGTCCGCGTCCCGCTCATCGACGCGACCGGCGAGCTCAAGACCGTGCCGATCTCGCGCTACGACGAGGTCCGCACCTTCTTCGGCTGAGCCCACCTTCGGCTGAGCCCACGCAGGTCCGTCAGCACGTCGCGTAGGTCCCGAGACATGATCATGTCTCGGGACCTACGCGCGTTCGTGGGGGCGCGGGGCTGCCCGTACGCTTCTCCTATGGTCGACGTCATCGAGTGGCCCGAGCTCCCTGCTGCCCAGCAGCCGGTGTGGCCCGACGCCGTCGCGCTCGAGCAGGCGCTGGCCGAGCTGCGCACGCTGCCGCCGCTGGTGTTCGCCGGCGAGTGCGACAACCTCACGGCCCGCCTTGCCGACGCCGCGCAGGGGCGCGCGTTCGTCCTCATGGGCGGCGACTGCGCCGAGACGTTCGACCAGGCCTCGGCCGACGCGATCCGTGCGAAGCTCAAGACCGTCCTGCAGATGGCGATCGTGCTGACCTACGGCGCGAGCCTGCCGGTCGTGAAGATCGGCCGGATGGCGGGCCAGTACTTCAAGCCGCGCAGCAAGCCGTTCGAGACGCGAGACGGGCTCGAGCTCTCGTCGTACTTCGGCGACGGCGTCAACGCGCTGCCCTTCGACGCGGCCTCGCGCACGCCCGACCCGCAGCGCCTCGTGAAGAGCTACCACACGGCCAGCGCCACGCTGAACCTCGTGCGGGCGTTCACGCAGGGCGGGTACGCCGACCTGCGCCAGGTGCACGCGTGGAACCAGGACTTCGTCGCGGAGACGCCTGCGGGCAACCGCTACGAGCAGGTCGCGGGCGAGATCGACCGGGCGCTGAACTTCATGGCGGCGTGCGGCGCCGACCCGGAGGAGTTCCGCCGCGTCGAGTTCTACGCGAGCCACGAGGCGCTCGTCCTCGACTACGAGAAGGCGCTCACGCGCATCGACTCGCGCACCGGCAACCGCTACGACGTGTCGGGCCACATGGTGTGGGTGGGGGAGCGCACGCGGCAGCTCGACGGCGCGCACCTCGACTTCGTGTCGCGCATCAGCAACCCCGTGGGCGTGAAGCTCGGTCCGACCACGACGCCCGAGCAGGCGGTCGAGATCGCCGAGCGCCTCGACCCCGAGCGCACGCCCGGCCGGCTCACGTTCATCACGCGCATGGGCGCGGGCGTCGTCCGCGAGGCGCTGCCGCCGATCGTCGAGAAGGTCACCGCGAGCGGCCACCCGGTGCTCTGGGTCTGCGACCCGATGCACGGCAACACCCGCGA
This sequence comes from Candidatus Nanopelagicales bacterium, assembly GCA_046330715.1. GTDB lineage: Bacteria > Actinomycetota > Actinomycetes > S36-B12 > CAIYMF01 > Longivirga. Next base: position 10,594 of record JAXLSG010000007.1, on the reverse strand, counting down.
GGCGAGCACCGGTCACAAGACGCGGTCCTACGACGACGTCGCCGACGAGGTGCTCGGCTTCTTCCAGGTGCACAAGGCGCTCGGCACGGTGCCCGGCGGCATCCACGTGGAGCTCACCGGCGACGACGTCACCGAGTGCGTCGGCGGGACCGGCGGCGTGGCCGAGGACCGGCTCGGCGAGCGCTACGAGACGGCCTGCGACCCGCGGCTGAACCGCGTGCAGTCCCTCGAGCTCGCGTTCGACGTCGCCGACTGGCTGCTCGACCGTCCGCGCCACGTCTGACGCGATGGGCGCCGAGCGCGGCTCGCTGCACCACCTCGAGCTCTGGGTCTCCGACCTCGACACCGCACGTCGGTCCTGGGGCTGGCTGCTCGGCGAGCTCGGGTACGCCGTCGACAGCACCTGGGACCGCGGCACGAGCTGGCGGCTGGGTACGGCGTACCTGGTGGTCGAGTGCGGCCCTGACGTGCGGGGGAGCCACGACCGGGTCCGCGCCGGCCTCAACCACCTCGCGCTGCACGCCGGATCCCGCGCCGACGTCGACGCGCTCGTGCGCGAGGCGCCGGAGCGCGGCTGGTCGCTGCTGTTCGCCGACCGGCACCCCTACGCCGGCGGCCCGACGCACTACGCCGCCTACCTCGAGGACGCCGAGGGCTTCGAGGTCGAGCTGGTCGCCGACGATGCGTGACGTGCGCCCGACCGCACGGCTGCGCGAGGCGGCCGCGATCGACGACGATGTCCGCGCGTGGTTGGACGTGATGCCGGAGGCCGTCGCGCACTACCTGGACGCGTGGGCCCTCGACGCGGGGCACGCGTACGAGCCCGGCGGGAACACGGCGTGGGTCGCCCCGGTGCGCACACGCGACGGCGAGGAGCTGGTGCTCAAGGTCGGGATGCGCCACCCGGAGGCCGAGCACGAGGCGGAGGCGCTCCGGCTGTGGGACGGCGCCGGTGCTGTGCGGCTGCACCGATCGGCGTACGACGACCGTTCGCTGGCCCTCCTGCTCGAGCGCTGCGATCCTGGCACGCCGCTGGCACAGCTGCCCGAGCCCGAGCAGGACGTCGCGATAGCGGCTGTGCTGCAACGGATCTGGTCGACCCCGCTCTCCGGCGACGAGCCGTTCGAGCCGCTCGCGGTGCTGTGCCGCACGTGGGCCGACGAGACCGAGCAGCGGCTCGCGGGCGGCGGGTACCCGGGCGATGAGGGCCTCGTGCGCGCCGCGGCCGCGCTGCTGCGCGAGCGGCCGTCGCGGGGGAGAGCCGTCGTCCTCCTCGGCACCGACGTCCACGCCGAGAACGTGCTGGCCGCGGCACGCGAGCCGTGGCTGCTCGTCGATCCGAAGCCGTTCGTGGGCGACCCGGCGTACGACGTGGTGCAGCACCTGCTCAACTGCCGGGAGCGCCTCGTGTCCGACCCGCTCGGGCTCACCGCTCGGATCGCGGGTCTCACCGGCGCCGACGTCGTCGACGTGCGCGCCTGGTCGTTCGCCCGCACGGCCTGCGAGCTCGCGTGGTGGCCCGAGCTCGTCCCGGCGGTCGCGGCGCTGGCGCCCTGGTCCGGGCACTGAGCGGCCAGGTCCGAATCCCGCCAGCCGGGTGTCTGGGGTGTGGGGCAGGATCGGGCCATGACCTCGACCCGGACGGCGACGACCACCGAGCCGCGCGGCGCCCTGACGGCGCCCGCCGGGCTCGACGTCGACGCGGCCTACCAGGCGCTCGCGGCGCGCGACCGGCGTTTCGACGGGCGGATCTGGTTCGGCGTCACGAGCACCGGCGTCTACTGCCGCCCGGTGTGCCCGGCGCAGACGCCCAAGGCCGCCAACGTGCGGTTCTTCGCCTCGCCGGCGGCCGCCGTGAGCAGCGGGTTCCGCGCGTGCAAGCGCTGCCTCCCCGACTCCGCACCGGGCTCGCGGCACTGGGACCACCGTGGTGATCTGGCGGCCCGTGCGCTGCGGCTCATCGCCGAGGGTGCGGTCGACGACGGAGGAGTGGCGGGCCTGGCCCGCACGCTGCACGTGAGCGAGCGGCACGTTCACCGCACGCTCGTCGCGGAGGTCGGTGCCGGTCCGCTGCAGCTGGCGATGAGCCGTCGAGCGCAGACGGCGAAGCTGCTCGTGGAGCAGACGTCGCTGCCGCTCACCGAGGTCGCGTTCGCTGCGGGGTTCTCGAGCGTGCGGCAGTTCAACGACGTGATGCGCCGCGAGTTCGGCGTACCGCCGTCGCAGCTGCGCCGGTCGCCGGAATCGCCTGTGGCTGCTGCGGATCCGCGGCTCGTGCTGCGCCTGCGGCTGCGGCCGCCCTACGACGCCGACGCGGTCGGGGAGTTCCTCGCGGCGCGTGCCGTGCCGGGCCTGGAGGAGCACGTGGTCGACCGGCGCGGCTGGACGCACCGACGCGTCGTGCCGCTCGCCACCGCTGCCGCGGTCGTCGAGGTACGCGTGGTCGACGACCACGTCCTCGTGCGCGCCGACACCGACGTGCGCGGCACCTCGCTCCTCGTCGCACGGGTACGCCGCTGGCTCGACCTCGACGCCGAGCCGTCGATGGTCGACGGCGCCCTCGCGGCCGACCCGGCGCTCGCTCCGCGCGTCGCCGCGCGACCGGGGCTGCGCGTGCCGACCACGGTCGACCCGTGGGAGACGGTCGTGCGCGCGATCGTCGGCCAGCAGGTCTCGGTCGCGGGCGCACGCACGATCCTCGGTCGCATCGTGGCGGCGTACGGCGCACCCGTCGGCGACCTCGTGTCGTTCCCGACGGCTCATGAGCTGTCCGTCGTCGATCCCGGCGAGGTCGCGGCGCTCGGCATGCCGGGCGCACGGGCTCGCACGGTGGTGGCGGTCGCCGAGGCGGTGGCCGCGGGCGCGGTGGACCTGCGTGCGGGCGACCCCGAGGAGGTCGGCGCGGCGCTCGAGGCCCTGCCGGGCGTCGGTCCGTGGACGTCGGCGTACGTGCGGCTGCGCGCGCTCGGCGACCCCGACGTCCTGCCCGTCACCGACCTCGGCATCCGCCACGGCGCCCGCGCGCTCGGGCTGCCCGACGCACCCCGCGCGCTCGCCGGGCGCGCGCGGCCGTGGAGCCCGTGGCGCTCCTACGCCGCCCAGCACCTGTGGACCCCGCCCCCCGTTCTCGAGGAGACGTCATGAGCCCGTACGAGACCACGTCCGTCGCCGTGCCCGGCGGCACCGTCGTCGTGATCGTCGACCCCGACGACGGCGCGGTCGTCGCGTCCGGGTTCGGCGACCTCGACTACACCTTCGCCTTCCTCACCGCGGCCGAGCAGCGCCGCGGGCACGTCGAGGTGGCGCCGGACGCGCCGTCGGTGCAGCCGGCGGTCGCGGCGCTGACGGCGTACGCCGACGGCGATGTCGACGCCCTCGACAAGGTCCACGTTCGTCAGCCAGGCGGGCCGTTCCTGCTGCGGGCGTGGGACGTGATGCGCGAGGTGCACGCGGGGGAGACCGACACCTACGCCGGGCTCGCCGTGCGCGCCGGGTCGCCGAGCGCGGTGCGTGCTGCGGGCCAGGCGTGCGCGCGCAACAAGGTGGCGCCGTTCGTGCCGTGCCACCGGATCCTGCGCACCGGCGGCTCCCTGGGCGGCTACGCCTACGGGCTGCCGGTCAAGGAGGCCCTCCTCGTGCACGAGGGCGCCCTGCTCGCCTGAGCGGACGACGCCGGGATCGCCGGCACCTGGGGAGTCGGAAACCCGTGCGGCTGCTCTGGACAGCGCGCGTACGGTGAACGGCATGACCGCACTCGAGCAGGCTCTGCGATCCGCGCTCGTCCCGGCGATGCGCGCGAAGGACGAGGCGGCCGTGTCGGCGCTGCGCTCGGCGCTCTCGGCCGTCGCCAACGGTCAGGCGGTCGACGTCCGCGACGTCGACCTGCGCGGTGCCGAGAGCGAGCACGTCGCGGGCGCCCTCGTCGGCGTCGGCGCCGCCGAGGTGGAGCGCCGCACGCTGTCGGAGAGCGACGCCCGCGGCATCGTCGAGGCCGAGCGCTGGTCGCGCGAGTCCGACGCCTCGACGTACGAGCAGCACGGCCAGCTCGAGCGCGCCGCACGTCTGCGCGCCGAGGCCGACGTGCTCGCCGGCGTCCTGCGCGGCATCACCCCCGAGGGCGGCTCCTGACCGGAGCCGGTAGCCGGAACGCGTCGTAGAGATCGTGTTCCGGCTGCCGACTACGAGACGCGCGGGTTGAGCGGCTCTGCGGGACGGCGGTCGACCATCGGCGGGAGCTGGCGCACGGCGGCGGCGAGGGCACGCAGGTCGCCGTCGACCAGCGCCTGCGGACCGTCGCAGAGCGCGGTGTCGGGGTGCGGGTGCACGTCGACGATGATGCCGTCGGCGCCGACAGCGATCGCGGCCCGCGACAGCGGTACGACGAGGTCGCGGCGACCGCCCGAGTGCGACGGGTCGACGACGATCGGCAGGTGCGCGAGGTCGTGCGCGACCGGCACGGCCGAGATGTCGAGGGTGTTGCGCGTCGCCTTCTCGAACGTGCGGATGCCGCGCTCGCAGAGCACGACCTCGAGGTTGCCGCGCTGCGCGATGTACTCGGCAGCCATCAGCCACTCCTCGATGGTGGAGCTCATGCCGCGCTTGAGCATCACCGGCTTGCCGGCCTCGCCGACGGCCTGGAGCAGCGTGAAGTTCTGCGCGTTGCGCGTGCCGATCTGCAGCATGTCGGCGTACTCGGCGACGAGGGCGACGTCGTGCACGTCGACGACCTCGGTCACCACGGGGAGACCGGTCTCGGCGCGGACGTCGGCGAGGATCTTCAGGCCCGCCTCGCCGAGCCCCTGGAAGGCGTACGGCGAGGAGCGCGGCTTGAACGCGCCGCCGCGCAGCAGCGTGGCACCAGCGGCGGCCGCCATCTCCGCGGCCGCGAGGGTCTGCTCGGGCGTCTCGACGGCGCACGGGCCGGCGATGAGGGTGAAGGTGTCGGGGCCGATCGGCACGCGAGTCTCGCCGACGTAGACGGTCGACATCTCCGGGTGGTGCTGGCGGCTCACGAGCTTGAACGGCGTCGAGATCCGCACGACCTCGCTGACGCCGGGCAGCGTGCGCAGGTTGAGGCCGTGGAACCGGTCGAGGTCGCCGACGAGGCCGATGATGGTGCGGGTGTCCCCGCGGCTGACGAACGCGTCGCCACCGGCGTCCTCGACGCGGCGCACGACGGCCGCGATCTCGGTGTCGGTGGCTCCGGGGCTCATGACGACGACCACGGTGATCTCTCCTGGTACTCGGCCCGTCCGGGGACGGAAGAAGCCCCGGCCGGGTGCGGCTCGGGGCTTCGGTGGGGCGGGCGCGCGGTGCTAGCAGCCCACCCGGGACGACCCGGGCCGGTTGCCATAGAACCACTGCGTGCTCATGGGCCGAGAGTACCCGGCCCCGTCCACGGCTCGGACACCCGTTCCAGCATGCGAAACGCGACCTGCTGAGGCGTCGCGGCGAGGACCATGGCCGCGAGGGCGGGAGGTGGTCCACGTGGACGACGACGAGCTCCGCGAGGCCGTGGCACAGGCCTGTCGCGCGCCGGGCTTCTCCGGCGTCGTGTCGGTCGACCGGGGCGGCGAGGTGGTGGCGCTCGGCGCCGCGGGGCGGGCCGACCGCCGGTGGGGGATCGCGAACGAGGCGGGCACGCAGTTCGGGGTCGCCAGCGGCACCAAGCTGCTCACCGCCCTCGTCGTCGTGTCCCTCGTCGAGCAGGGCCGACTGTCGCTCGCGACGACCGCGCGATCCGTCCTCGGCGTCGACCTGCCGCAGATCGCCGACGAGGTGACGGTCGAGCAGCTGCTCTGCCACCGCTCGGGCATCGGCGACTACCTCGACGAGACGCTGTACGACGACATCGCCGACTTCGAGCTGCCGGTGCCGGCGCAGCGGCTGTCGAGCGTCGCGGCGTACCTCGAGGTGGTCGACGGCCATCCGATGGCGAGCACGCCGGGCGAGCGGTTCGACTACAACAACGGCGCGTACGTCGTGCTCGCGCTGATCGCCGAGCGCGTGGCGGGGGAGTCGTTCTACGACCTCGTCGACCGCGTCGTGTGCGCGCCTGCCGGGCTGACGTCGACCGCGTTCCTGCGTTCGGACGCGCTGCCGCCCGCAGCTGCCGTCGGCTACCTCGACGACGAGGGCCTGCGCACCAACGTCTTCCACCTGCCGGTGCGGGGCAGCGGCGACGGAGGCGTGTACACGACGGCCGCCGACGTCTCGCGGCTGTGGCGCGCGTTCGTCTCCGGCGAGGTTGTGGCGCCGGCATCGGTCGACCTCATGGTGACGCCGCGTCGTCTGGAGCCCGGGGCGGAGCTCGACTACGGCTTGGGTGTCTGGCTGCACGCGGACGGCGTTCTCGAGATCCACGGCTACGACGCCGGCGTCTCGTTCCGCAGCCTGCACCACCGCGGGACGCGCACCACCGTCACGGCCCTGGCCAACACCACGGACGGAGTCGGGCTGGTCGACGAGCTGATCGACGAGTGGCTGGCCGGCTGCGTCGTCACTTGACCCCCTGGTCGGCGGTGAAGGGCGCAGCGACCGCGGGTCGGTAGCGGGCTCGGTCCTCGCGTGGCGCGTTGGTGGGTGGTGAAGGGCGCAGCAACGGCGGGTGGGTGGCTGGGTTGGTCGTCGCGTGGCGCGTTGGTGGGTGGTGAAGGGCGCGGCAACGGCGGGTGGGTGGCTGGGTTGGTCCTTGCGTGGCGCGTTGGTGGGTGGTGAAGGGCGCGGCAACGGGGGGCGGGGGCGTGCGCCCCGTCGTCGAGATGCACGGTCACGGTGGTGCTGCGGGCGGCTCGGTGACACGTCCTTGCGACCCGAGAGATAACGGAAACATGATCTCGTTTCCGTCGTGTCAGCGCGCGAGTGACGCCTGGATGTCGGCTTCGCTGCTCGGAACGCCCCCTCGAGTGGGTAGTGTTCGCGAACCGCGAAATCGCAGTGATATCAACAGATTTCGCGATCAGATGGCTTGCCGATGTCGTTGGACACGTGTACGATCGAGCCATGCCCAGCACCCCTCCGGCCTCCCTCGTGGAGTGTCGGATCGCTCATCGTTCGCGACGGGCGAGTGCGGGCCACGGGGTGCTGCGTGTCGAGGCCATGCACGCTCGCGAGCAGCACTCGATCGGTCGTCGCGGTGCACAGTTCGAGGGGTTGCCGCTGCGGCACGAGGCTGCGCCGCGCGACGTCGTCCTCGAGCGGCTGCGCGCCGCCGCTGATGCTCCGGTCACGGCCGGGACCGTCGCCGCGCTGGCTGCTGACCTCGCGGTCGTCGACGAGTCTCTGCTCGGCGACGAGGACCGACTGGTCGTGCTGCGCGCGGCCGACCGGCTCAGCGCGTGGTCGCAGGCGCGCACGGCTCGGGCACTGGCCACCTACACCGGCCCGAACACCGGCGACGTCGACCACGACCGGCACATGCGACTCGAGGTCCGCATCGCGCGCGGCATCTCCGACTCCGCAGCCGGCAACGACATCGCGGCCGCCCGCGACCTCTCCCAACACGCCGCCCCCGTCCGCGACCTGTGGTCCCGCGGCGAGATCACCTACCGCCACGTCGCGGCAGTCCTCGACCGCACCGACGGCGTCGACCCCGAGCTCGCGGTGATGGTCGTCGACGCGATCGTCGACCGGCTCCCGCGCACCCCCGCCACGCGCGTCCGTCAGCTGGTCACCCGCACCATCGCCCGGCTCGCACCTCGTGCCGCGGCGGAGAAGGCGCGGGCCGCGCGCAAGCACGACGTCGGCGTCTCGTTCCGGTCGCTTCCCGACGGTCTGGGTCAGGTCACCGCGATCCTGCCCGTCGAGGCCGCTCGGGCGGTCGTGGAGCACAACGACACCGCCGCCGACGCCTTCCTCGACCACCAGCGCGGCTGCTCCGACTGCGCGCAGGCCATCCCCGCCGAGATCGGACCCGCCCGCGCGCACGCCTTCCTCACCGCCCTCGGCCTCGACGGACGTGGCAACCCGCTGCCCGAGACCACGGACGAGGCGGTTGATCTCGACTCCCACCCCGGCGCAGGCACGGCCGCGGATGCCTCTGCCGCCTCGCGCAAGGTCGACGACGACGACACGCAAGAGGCGCCAGCCGTGTCAGCCGCCGGCCGCGGACGTGGGCGTCGCAACAAGCGCCCAGGGCAGGCGAGCCGGCGTCGTGGTGAGCTGCAGGTCGTGATCGACTTCGCCACCCTGATGGGTCTCGCGGAGAACCCCGGGCTCCTCAACGGCCAACCGGTACCCGCCGAGATCGCCCGTGAGCTCGTGTCCGAATGTGGGTCTATGCGGCGGATCATCACCGATCCGCTCACCGCGCACCTGCTCGACTACGGCCGGCGCGTCTACCTGCCCGAACCGTTGAAGGTCTTCACCGGGGCACGTGATGGGACGTGCCGAACACCGTGCTGCGGACAACCCGCCACCCGGTCGCAGTACGACCACGTCATCCCCTTCCCGCTCGGACCCAGCGACCCCGCCAACGGCCAGACCGCGTGCAAGCGCGACCACGACTCCAAGACCAACGGCGACATCGTCTTCACCTCGCACGCGGCTGACGGCTCCGCGACCTGGCGCACCCGCCACGGCCAGACCGGCTCGACCCCGCCACGCCCTTACCTCAACGACCCCGCCGACAACCACGGCTGCCCCTTCTGACCGCCATCCCGTAGCGGACCGGCCTGGCGGAGACAGACCGAGATGGAACCGGCAGTATGCGTGCCACTCGACACGACATGGATGGGGGCGAGGTATGGCGTGGACCCCGCGCCCCGACGAGCGGCGTGCCTTGCCGCTGTGGTTCTCGTGGCCAGGCGGGATGGAGATGCATCGTGCCCTCCGGAGCCGCGACCTGGAGCTGGGTGAGGTCTGCGACACCGCCGAGATGCGGGCGGAGTCTGCGTTCGGGGGAGGTCTGCGGCTTTGGCTGAACGCGAACTGGTTGAAGCAGGTGTGGGTCGAGAACTACGTCCTCCCCGACGCGCAGTGGAATCCGAAGCACTGGACCAAGCCGAGGTCCCACGTGTTTGACGGCGACATCTTGATCCTGCCCAACTTCCATGAGCTGGAATCGGTCCTCGAGCTCAGCGACGAGGCACTGATCGCGCTGATGCTGGACGCGGCGCCGCGACTTATCGACGACGCGGCGAGACGTCGCGGGTGGGGAGCTGTCCCCTGGGACGGCGCAGTACCGGAGGGCGGCATCAAGACCTCGCGCCAACCGATGAGCGCGGCCAAACGTGAGAAGTCGTTGGAACGGCTATGGGCGGCTCTTGAGGCAGCAGGAGCCGACCCCAAACGCCCAGCGCTAGACACGATCGAAGCGCTCGGGGATGAGCTTCACCGTCGTGGCAAGGCAGCGTGCAACGAGTTCCACACGGGAGTGCATCTCGCACTGTACGAGCTGGACCGCGAAGCACTGTTCCGCCAGCCCGTCCGGGATCGGGGCGAGGATGCGTCCCAGGCGCCGATTCCCCTCAGCGATGACACATTCCTGTACGCCCGCGCTGCCGTAGTGCTCAGCGGAAGGCAGACGTTCGACCAGGTGTTGAGCGATTACCCGTCGTTCGCGGCAGAACCGCGCGACATGGACGCCGAGGACCTGCTCACCCTCGCCGAGTCCGTCATGGATGCCCTCGACGGGGAGCTGCAGCCTCCGCCGGGGCTCCCGTCATACGAGACAGGAAGCAACGCGGAGCACTGGTCGCCACAAACCTAAGCACCGTGAGGCGCGCCGTCGCCTGACTCCGCTCGATCGATCGGTGATGTGCGGACGCGGGTCAGTCGACGGCGGGCGGGGTCGGGGGGCGGTCCTCGCCGAGCGTGCGGAGCCGGTCGATGCGCATGAAGATCGCCATCAGGACGACGGCCAGCACGACGACGACGAGGGTGTTGCGGATCGCGGCGCCGTAGCCGATCTCCTGGACGTCGAGGAAGGGGTACGGGTACCAGTCGACGATCGCACCTCGGACGAACGTGTACGCGATCCAGGCGACGGGCCACAGGAACGCCCACGCGACCGTGCTGCGGTCGATGCGCGGACGGGGGCCGAACAGCAGCCAGCCCAGCAGGGTCGCCCAGGGCGCGATGTAGTGGAAGCCGATCGTGGCGACCAGCTGCCAGCCGCTCGGGTGCACGTAGTGGATCAGGACCAGGTCGAAGACGAGCCCGGTGATGGTGATGCCGAGCAGGGCGTCGAGACGCAGGACCCGCCAGATCCGTCCGTCGCGCTGGGGATCGGCGACCAGGGTCGCCGCGACGATGAGCACCAGGATGTTGCTCTGGATGGTGAAGAAGCTCAGCGTCTGGACCAGGCGGGTGCCGATGCCCACGGAGGCGACCGTCTCGCCGGTGTTGGGATCCGGTCCGCCGGTCAGCACCAGCACGAGCTGGATGATCAGCGCGGCGACCACGTCGATGACGATGAGCAGGTTCCAGACGCGCGAGGCTCGCAGCGCCCGCTCGTGGCCGGCTGCGGGGCGAGCGTCCGTGGAGGTCATGGGGGCCTGTTCGTCGTCGATGTGCGCGTGGTGGCGCGACCTGGGCAGAGCAGCGTCGTGGCCGCGCCGGCCGCGAGCCTCGGGGGATGCGCCTAGACGACCTG
>JAXLSG010000006.1:0-180572 GCA_046330715.1 Candidatus Nanopelagicales bacterium | reverse complement strand
GAGCGGCCGTTCTCGGCGACGACCCAGCGCGAGCTCGAGGCGACGTTCACCGCCGCAGCGGTCGACGAGCAGGCCGCGGCCGCGCTGCTCACCGGTCGGCTCGTCGGACCGCTCGAGGTCGCTGGCCTCGGGTTCGACCTCGGCGCCGTTCCGTCCGAGCGGCCCGCCGCCCCCGAGACTCCTGCACCCGCGGCCAAGGTCGCGTCGGCGGCCGCCGGACGCGCCGCCCAGAAGGAGGCCCAGAAGGAGGCGGAGAAGGCGCAGGCTGCCGAGGCTGAGCGCGAGCGGGCGGTGATCGAGGCCGAGCAGGAGCTCGCCGAAGCGCGGCTGCAGGACGCCGACGCCGAGACCGCCCTCGCCGAGGCCCAGGAGGCGTTCGACGCGGCCCTCGCCGCCGAGAAGGCAGCGGCCGACGCGCTGCGCGCGGCGAAGGAGGCGACCTCGGACGCGCGCGCCGACCTCACCGCGGCGAAGGCCGACGCGACCGCGACCGGCCGCGCGGTCGCCGCCGCGCTGGCCAAGCTGGACAAGGCATCCCGCCGATGAGGCGCGTCGAGCAGCGCTGCGCCGTCACGGACGTTCAGCCGTGCAGGACCGGGGCCTGCTCGTAGCGGGGGAGCAGCTCGGACATGCGCGCGTCGGAGTCGGCCCGCGGCTCGCCGTCGAGGTGGCGCAGCAGGTCCTCGACGTGCACCTGCAGCCCCGCGGCGAACGCAGCGAGCCGGTCGAGAGGCAGCCCGGTCTGGGCGATGGTGAGGCCGCTGCCGCCGGGGTCGGGCCGCAGCGTCACGTCGAGCACGTGGTCGCCGGCCGCGTCGTGGGTGCGCACCCGCAGCCGGGTCGGCGGCTCGCACAGCTCGACCCGCCCGCCGGCCTCGGCGCCGCTCGCGTGCAGGCGCCAGCGGTACGGCGTACCCGCGCGGAGCTCGCCCTCGACGCTGCCGAGCCACCGGCCGAGCTCGACGCGGTCGGTGAGGGCGCGCCACAGGCGGCTCGGCTCGGTGCCGGCGATCGCGGTGACGGTGACGACGCCGCGGCCGTCGATCGAGGTCAGCCGGCCGAGGACGGCGTCGACGTCGAGGTCGAGCTCCTCGACGAGGGGCGGGGTGTGCGCCGGGGTGGGTACGGCGTCGTGCGGGTGCTGGTCGTCGTGGTGGTGGAGCACGTCGGCCTCCTCGGGTCGGGGCGGCACCCCTACCCGTCGGGTCGGCGGTCAACCGCGCTCACACCGCGCTCCAGACCTCGTTCAGGACCGATCAGACCTCGATCAGATCCCGATGGGCTCGCCGCGGAACGTCCCCTGCACGTCGACCACGGCGAAGCGGGCGAAGAGCTCCTCGGCGTACCACTGCACCTCGTGCGTGCGGCGCATGACCTCGACGTGCGGCGAGCGACGGTGGGCGAAGTCGGTGAGAGCGGCGTTGGAGCTCCACAGGCTGAACGTGCCCTGCAGGCCGACCGGCGCCTCGCCGATGCCGACGGCGAGGCGCAGCCCGTCGACCTCGCGCAGGTCGCCCGAGACCGGAGGCACGGCCGACCAGAACGTGCGCCAGTGCTTCGGCTCGATCCGCGCGCGCGTGATCGCGGCGACCGAGCCGTCCCAGCGGTGCGCGATCGGGTCGCCGAACGGCTCGCGGTCGGCCCACGTGCCCCGCGATGCCAACGGGCGCATGAGGATCCGGGCGTGCTCGTCGGCGGCATCGAGCCACGACGCGTGCTGGCGCGAGGACTCGTAGCGCGCCGGGCCGTCGTCGTCGCGCCAGCAGACGAGCACGCCCCAGCGGCCGGGGTCGGCATCGCGCGGGGTGAAGGTGCGGCCCGAGCCGGTGCCGAGCAGCTTCGCGAAGGTCGCGCCGGGGATGCGGCGTACCGAGGACCGGTCGCGCGCCATGTGGCCGAGCGCTCGGGCGACGCCGAGGCCGTGGACGCCGTACAGGTGGAGGCTGACCACGGCGGGCACGGGCTCGGGCGAGCCGGCGCGTGCGGTGACGGCGTACTCGCTCACGCGTCGCCCCGGGTCGTGGTCACGGAGCCATCGTGCCCGTAGCGTGGTCGGGCGTCACCGACCGGGGCGCTGCGCGCCGATCCGATCGGCGCCTTCGGTTCGACCTGGAGGTGCTCGTGGCCGAGCTGACCCCGTGCCTGTGGTTCTTCGACGGCGACGCGCTAGCGGCGTTCACGCGGTACGTCGAGGTGTTCTCGCGCTACGGCGAGGCGCGGATCCTCTCCGACGGCGGCATCGTCGTGGAGGTCGAGCTCGACGGGCAGAAGGTGCAGGGCATCAACGGCGGGCCGGCCGGCTTCGCGCACTCGCCGGCGTTCTCGATGTCGGTGTCGTGCCAGGGCTCCGAGCAGGTGGACCACTACTGGGACTCGCTCGTCGAGGGCGGCGAGCCGGGGAACTGCGGCTGGCTGGTGGACCGGTGGGGGATCAGCTGGCAGATCGTGCCGCGCGAGCTGATGGAGTACATGTCCGACCCCGATCCGGCGAAGGCCGCGGCGACGCGCGACGTGATGCTGCAGATGTCCAAGCTCGACGTCGACGCCCTCCGCGCCGCCCACGACAGCGCCTGACGGGAGCTGGTGGTCAGAACGCGGGCGCGTGGCAGGCAGCGTCGAGCGGCCTCGCGCTGTGATGACGGGATGCGTGACGGGTCGTGCGCCCCTCCTCAGGGCTGGGGTCTGGGTGGGGCGAGGGTCCAGCAGCCGGTCTCGTACGGCGTGGTGCCCGGGGTCCTCGTGATCGTCCAGCCGCCCTCGTGGACCGAGACGTGGTGGCGGACGCAGAGCAGCGCCAGGTTGTCGATGTCGGTCGAGCCGTGGTTCTCCCACTCCACGACGTGGTGGACCTGGCAACGACGCGGGTGCGCGCGGCAGCCGGGGAAGATGCAGTGCCGGTCGCGGACCTCCACCGCGCGGCGCTGGCGCGGCGTGACCGTGCGGTGCGTGCGCCCGACGTAGAGGACGTCGACGACCTCTTCGCGCAGCAGGTCGACCAGGTCGTCGCGGCTGCAGGTCTCTCGCTCCGGTGCGCCGTCCGTCGCGTCCGACGTCGTCGACGCATCGGCGTCGCGGGTGAAGCGTCGCCGGATCACGACCGGAGTCACCGAGGAGTCGCAGATGATGCGGCGTGCGGTCGCCGTACCGACGACGACGGGGTCGTCGCGGCCCGGCATCGCGAGGTCGCCGCCGAGGCCCGCCTCGAGGCGGTCGAGGTCGACGGTGAGCGTGACGTGCGGCGCGACGCCGTGGTGGCTGCCGACCTCCCGGCGGTCGAGCAGGCCGCGCATGATCTGGCCGAGCGCGACGGCCTGCACGTGCGGCCAGCGGTCCTTGCTCGTCACCCCGGCGGCGGCGGACGCCCCGCACGTGCACCAGCGCGTCGCGCCGTCCGCAGGTGCCGGGGAGGCCAGCGGGCAGGCCGCGTCGTGCGTGACGTCGAGCTCCTCGTCGGCGATCCGCCGGGCGTGCTGCTCGACCACGGTCATGAACGCCGCCGCGCTCTCGTGCGTGAGCCACGCGGTGATGCGCGACAGGTCGCCGACCTCGACGCAGGTCAACGACTGGTCGTCGTACGCCTCGACCTTCGCCTGCTCCTCGTACGCCGAGTCGGCCAGCAGCCGCAGCCGCGCCACCGCGCGGCGCGTGTCGGCCGGCGTACCGGTGACCGCGACGGGCAGGAGCACGTCGATCGCCTCGGCGCGCAGCTGCTCCTTGATCTCGCGCGTCGTGCGCACCTGCTTCAGCGCCCCGGTGACGCCGGACGTGAGCTCGCGCACCGAGTCGCCGGAGATCTCGCCGGTCAGCCACTCCCGCGCGATCGGACGTGAGTGCTCCCGCAGGTCGCGCGCGCGAGCCAGCACCGCCTTCGCCGAGTGCGGGGCGAGCCCGGCGTCGAGCTCGAGCCAGCGGCGCGGCGACGCGTAACGCCCGGCGATGAGGGAGCCGGTGCCCGGGCCGCTGACCGCCGTGACCTGAGCCGTCATCACGGTCGCCGACGCGGTCAGCCGGTCGCCCGCACGCAGCAGCCGCGTGGTGAGCCCCGCGAGGAGGTCGGCCGGCACCGCGCCGAGGTCGAACCGCTCGGGGGCGTCGAGCGCCTCGCCCAGCGCGGCGGCGAGACCCTCGACCTGCTCGACCGCAGCACAGAACGCCGCGACCGTGACGGCCCCGGATCCCGGCGGAGTGGTCGAGCTCATGACGACGACTCTAGAGAGGGGGTCCGACAACGCCGTAACCCGAGATCCCCTCGCCCCCAAGGGATCTCGCCGACAGTTATCCCCACGCTGTGCACGTCGGCGTGTCGTCCACAGCGTCGCCTCCGGATCGAGCGCCGACCTTCGATCGTGTGGTAGACGCGCCCCAGAGAGCCGGCTGACCGGCGAGGTTCAGCGGAGGAGCTGGATCACGAAGACGAGGTAGGCGACGACGATGAGGGCGCCCTCGAGGCGTCCGAGGCCGCGGCGTACGAACATCCACGCCAGCACGACGAGGGTGAGGCCGAGGTACCACCAGGCGGTGAGCGTCGTCGCCGCGGTGACGGTGCCGAGGCCGAGCAGCGCGGCAGGCACCAGCAGGCCGACGAGCACGTTGATGTTGTTGCTGTTCGTCGTCGTCGACAGCGTCGCCGCCCCACGACCGCGGCGGGCGAGGTGCACGGCCGCGACGGCGTTGGGCACGCTCGTCACGATCGCGAGCAGCACCGCGCCGACGACGAGGTCCGACAGGCCCCACGCGTCGCCGAGGTCGGTTCCGGTGCGTTCGACGACGACCGACGCCGCGATCACCACGACGAGCGCGACGACGGCGAGCACGACGTCGCGACCTCCGCCGCGCGGCGGCTCGATGTCGAGGTACTCCTCCTCCTCGTCGACGGCACCGGAGAGCGTGCCGCGCAGACGCTCCGGCACGCGCAGCCGGCGGCGGTGCTCGGGACGCAGCGCGAGGAGCACGACGTAGGGCACGAAGACGAGCAGCGACAGCACGAGCGCGGCGGACGGGACGACGACCTCGCCGACGACTCCGACGGTCAGCAGCGCCAACGGGATGGCGACGACGGTCTCGAGCGCGATCACGCGCCGGTCGACGACGATGCGTCCCGCCACGATGCCGGCGAGGCCGATGAGCATCGCGAGCTTCGCGACGTTGGAGCCGAGGACGACGCCGACGCCGACGTCGCTCTGCCCCTGCAGCAGCGCGGTGACGGCCGTGGAGATCTCCGGCATGTCGGCGGCGAGCGCCGCGACGACGCCGAGCGCCGCCTCGGTGAGCGCGAGCCGCGCGCCGATCCGCTCGAGCCGGACGATGAGGACGTGCGACGCCGCGAGCGCCGCAGCCGTCGCGAGCGCGAAGAGCGCCACGGTCACGACGGTGCTCATGCCTGGTCCTCCTCGACGCGCGCAGATACAGACGCCGACCAGGCTTCCCGGCACACCGAGGACGACCGTAGTGGTCGCGGGTCGTCGCAGTCGCGGGGGATGCGCCTCAGCGCACGAAGGAGAACAGCCGACGTCCGGGGACGAGCGGCAGCGGCGTACCCGTGCGGACCGCCATCCCGACCGAGAAGCTGTCGGGTCCGGGGGAGTCGAACGACACCTCGTCGAACCCCGCCCGCGCGAACCATCCGCGGATGGCGGGGGTGAGGTCCGGCGTACGCCGATGACGCGTCCACACGACGTAGCCGGCGTCGGCGCACAGCATCGGAGCCTGCTCGATCGTCGCGCGCACGTCGTCGTCGGAGACGTTGCCGAAGATGCCGCACAGCAGCAGGAGGTCGGCGGGCGCCCGGCCGACGTAGGCGTCGGTCGACGACGCGTCGGCGTGCACCACCTCGAGACGGTCGAGGTGCGCGGCAGCGAGGGCGGCACGGGCTGCTGCGACGTTGTGCTCGTCGAGCTCGACGAGCCACCCGTGCACGTCGTCGGCCCGTGGGTGCCCGCGCAGCGCGCCCACGACGTCGTGCGCCTGCCCGGCGCACACGCTGATCAGGCGCACCGGCCCGGCGGGGAGCTCGTCGAGCGCCTGACGCACGCGGCCGACGACCACCGCGAGCCGCTGGGAGAGAGGGGATGCGGGGTCGGCGTACTGCTGGTGCCAGTCGGCCCAGTCGGTCGACGGCTCGTGCGGGTCCGGCATCACCCGAGGATCGCACCCGCCTGCGACGGTAAGAGTGGTGCCTCGCGAGCCTGCCGCCGACGCAGCGGGTGCGGCACTAGCCTCGCGCCGAGGCGATCCCGGCGATCGCCGGTCGAGGAGCGAGGGGGACGCCGGTCGTGGCGAGGCTGAGGGTGGTCGAGGCGTGGCCGTCGACCCGGCACCCCGATCGTCCGTGGCACGAGGACCCCGACGTCGCGGCGTTCCTCGGCTCGTCCCGCGGGATCTTCGACCTCTACAGCGCCGAGCTCCCGGCAGCGGAGCAGACCGCGAAGGCGTCGTCGATCCGCTTCTTCATGCGCGACGTCCCGAGCCCTGACGGCTTCGCGCTCAGCCTGAACCCGCGCTTCCTCGGGAGCTTCGACATGGCGGGCGTGACGGTGCCGACCGGATTCGCCGACCGTCCGGCCGAGCGCCGCGCCGCGGCCGCGTTGGACGTCGTGCACGCCGCCGTGATCGCGCTGGCCGGACTGCGGGGCTGGGACGCCGCGCGCCTGGACGAGGTCCGCGACCGGGCCGTAGCCCAGGGACTGCGGTTCTGCTGGTGCAGCGGGTGGAAGAGCGCGCCCGGTCGTCGGCACCAGGCGCGCGGCGTCTACTGGCTCGACGCCGAGGGCGACGGCCACGTGCAGCTCGAGATCCGCGCGACCGACGGCACGATCGTCGCGCGCAGCGATCCGGCGCTGGCGTTCATGACGTCGGAGGGCTTCCGCCGCAGCGCCGCGACGCTGCGCTGGCAGGACTCCAGCACGGTCGCCCTGGTCCCGTGGGCCGGCCT
Source organism: Candidatus Nanopelagicales bacterium (assembly GCA_046330715.1). Classification (GTDB taxonomy): domain Bacteria; phylum Actinomycetota; class Actinomycetes; order S36-B12; family CAIYMF01; genus Longivirga. The sequence continues at coordinate 173,641 of JAXLSG010000006.1, read as the reverse complement.
CCTCGGCGACGACGGTCTCGTGGTCGTCGACGTGCACGGGCCTGTCGCGGAGCTCGGCGTACCGGGGCCGGTGCACGTCTGCGGTACGCCGACCGAGGTCGCCGTCGCCGTGGAGACGGGCGAGGAGTGGGCCGACGATCCGGAGCTTCCGTGGGCGCATCTCGAGGGCATCGACGCCGTCGGCACCGGCGCCTACTGGAGGGAGTTCCAACGCGTCAGCGACGTGCTCGGCGACGACGACGGCTTCCGCGCGTGGTGGTCGCAGGCGCCGTTCCGCACCCTGCGGATGAGGTTGTCGGTCCCCGATCCGGCGTTCGGCGGCGACGCGCCGCGCCCAGGCTCGCGAAAGAGCGGCGAGGACCTGGTCCTGCAGGTCGTCGTCGAGCGCGCGGGGCTGCCGCTGCGCGACACCGAGGCGCTGAGGGCGCAGGCGCGCGAGGACCTGCACGCCGCGCTCGTCGACCTCGCGGTGTCGCGCAAGCTCGCCGCGCCTCCGCCGCTGCCCGCGGGCATCGAGTCGGGCGTGGACGATCTCCGGATCATCGACTGACCCGGTACGACGGCTACTCGCCGACCTCTGCGGCCTCGCCGGCGGTGATGCGCAGGAGCTCGTCGTACGTGGTCGGGAAGACGTAGTGCGGGTGGCCGCCCGCGGCCCAGACGACGTCGTAACGAGCCAGGTCGACGTCGACGACCGTGCGCAACGGCTTGGGGTGGCCGACGGGGGCGACGCCGCCGATGGGCTGGCCGGTCGCGGCGCGGACGAAGTCGGCGTCGGCACGGCGTACCCGGTTGGCGTCGACGATGCTCGCGAGCTTCGTGGTGTCGGCGCGGTGGGCGCCGGAGGTCATGACGAGCAGCGGCTCGCCGTCGGCGTCGAAGACGAGCGAGTTCGCGACCGCGCCGACCTCGATGCCGAGCAGCTCGGCGGCGGCGACGGCGGTGGCGGCACGGTCGTCGAGCTCGCGCACCTGGCCCGCGACGCCGAGCCCGGCAAGGGCGCGCGCGACGTTGGCGGCGTTGGGGTGCAGCCCGGCGAGGTCGGCGCTGTCGGCGGTGTGCGCGAGAGTGCCGTCGGCGTTGACGTCGCCGTGCACCTCGGGGTGCGGGTCGTGCTCCGGCCCGCGCCGGTGCTCCGCAGCGTCGTCGATGGCGTCGCTGGTGCTGTCGGCGTCGCTCGGGTGCTCCATGGGCGCTCAGGGTAGGGGTCGCGGCCCCGTCCTGCGCAGCGGAGGTCGTCGTCGCGCCCCGTGCGAGGCACGGTGATGTCCTGGTGCTCCGGCACCGTCGATCCGCAGGAGGAGCCAGCCATGACGACCCCCGCCTTCGCGTACACGATCGTCTACGTCGACGACGTCGAGGCCTCGCTCGCGTTCTTCGAGACCGCGTTCGGCCTCGCCCGCCGCTTCCTGGTGGAGACCGGCGACTACGGCGAGCTCGAGACCGGCGCCACCGCGCTCGCCTTCGCCCAGCACGACACCGCGCGCGGCAACCTCGGGCACGACTACGTCGTCGCGGCCCAGAGCGCTGCGCCGCTCGGCGTCGAGATCGGTCTCGTGGTCGACGACGTCGCGACCGCCTGCGACCGCGCGGTCGTGGCCGGGGCCGCGCTCCTCAAGGAGCCGACGACCAAGCCGTGGGGCCAGACCGTGGCCTACGTGCGGTGCCCCGACGGCACGCTCGTGGAGCTCTGCACCGCCGTCGGCTGACCGCGGAGACGGGTCGCCCGCACGTCCGTCCCCCGTGCGCGGACCCAGGGGTTGACGCGCTGTCGGGGGCGGGGAGTACGGTACTTCTTGTTCGAACACCTGTTCGAACACCCGGTGGAGGGGCTGCGGTTCGCGGCCGCGGTCCTCGCCACCGACCGTCTCCAGCCGGGCCGCGGGGCACTCGCGGTCCCCGCGGCCCGGCTGGGGACGACCGCCGTCCGACGGCGCCGGTCGCGAGCGTGGGGAAGCGCTCCGGCCGCGCCGGCGGGCAGCGGAGACGGGCTGCCTTCCCCCGCCCTCGTCGTGACGCACCCGCGTCGCGACCTGGCATCCGCGCCGCACCCCGGCGCGGTGGGTGAGGAGGCGGCGTCCATGCGCACGTACGGCGAGACCATCGAGGTCCGCACGGCCGAACCGGCTGAGTCGGATGCGACCGGATCGACCGTGCCGACCGGGACGGCGGCCGAGGGGTCGTCGTACGAGCCGGCCGTGGCGTCGTCGTCCTCGGCGCCGTCGGTCACGCCGGCGCCTCCGGCCCAGTTCCTCTGGCGGGGCCGGCTCTACCTCGTCCGCGAGGTCCTCGCGCACTGGGTCGAGCTCGGCACCTGGTGGACCGCGCGAGCGCCCCGAACCTCCGTCCCCGCCGACCCGCACGCTCCGGCGCCGGGCTCCGGCGGTACGGCGTACGACCCGTTCGGGTCCTCCGACGGCCCACCCGCCGTCGCGCGCTCGGTGGCCGCCGATGTCGGCGCCGTCGAGCGCGAGGTGTGGCGGGTCGAGGCCGCGAGCGGGCGCAGCGCGCGGATCGGCGTCTACGACCTCGTCCGCGACGTCCCCGCCGCGCACCCGCCGGCGCACCCGTCGGGCGGCCCGTCGGACCGTCCGGTCCCCGAGCGGTGGCGGCTCGCCCGCGCCCTCGACTGACCGGTCCCGCAGACCGGCTCCACCCGAGCTGACCGACAGCACGACCGACCCGACTGGTTCGACCTGAGCGACCGAACCGACCGACCCGACTGGTTCGACCTGAGCGACCGACCCGACCGGCTCGACCCGACCGACCCGACCGACCCGACCTACCCGACCGGCTCGACCCGACCGACCCGACCCGACCGATCGCCTCCATCCCGTGCCTCGAGAGGAGAACCGCCGTGACCGTGAGCCCTGCGACCCCGGTGCTCGTCCCGCCCGCCGGCCCGCCGGCGGCCGCGCGCGAGCTGCTCGCCGGCTCGGCGCGCGAGCTGCTCGCCGCGGGCGCCCCCGACACCGTCGACGACCCCGAGGCGCGCTACGCCCGCGCCCACCTCGCCGCGCTGCGGGCTGCGGCCGCCGTCCTCGCCGCCCGTGCCAAGCCGCGCGGCCGACGCTCCGGCGGGGTGCGCAGCGCCTGGGTGCTGCTCGCCGAGGTGGCGCCCGAGCTCGGCGAGTGGGCCGCGTTCTTCGCCGCCGGCGCGGGCAAGCGGGCTGCGGCCGAGGCGGGGCTGCGCGGCGTGGTGAGCGAGCGCGAGGCCGACGACCTCGTCCGCGAGGCCGAGTCGTTCCTCGCCGTCGTCGCCCGCGTCCTCGGCGTCGCCCACCAGCCCGCCCTGCCGCACGAGCCGTCGCGTCGGCAGGGCTCGGCCGGTCCTGCGATCGCGCGCGCCTCCTAGCCCCGCTCCTCACCCGCACACCACGGGACGAGAACCCGGACCGACGACATGACGGACACGGATCTCGGCCCTGTGCCTACGACATAACGGAAACGAGATCTCGTTTCCGTACTGCCAACCACCGACCCGACCGATCCGACCGACCCGACCGACCCGACCGACTCGACCACCGACCCGTCCGCGACCACCGCACCCGAGGCACCGTTGCCCGCCGATCCGTTCGTCCACCTCCACGTCGCCTCCGGCTACTCCCTGCGCCACGGCGCGAGCAGCCCGGCGGCGCTGGCGGCGCGCGCGGCCGAGCTCGGGCAGGAGGCGCTCGCCCTCACCGACCGCGACGGCCTCTACGGCGCGGTCCGCTTCGTGCTCGCCTGCCGCGACGCCGGCATCGCGCCGATCCTCGGCCTCGACCTCGCCGTGCGTCCCGTCGAGGTCCTCGCACCTCCCACGTCGGGCTCCGGCGGCTGGGGGTCGGGGCTGCGGCGTACGCCGGCCGGCCGGGTCGGCTCGGGACCCACGCTGGCCGAGCGTGCCGCCGCCACCCGCAGCACCGCTCCTGCCGCGCCGCCTGCCGCGACCCCGGCGCGGCGCACCCCCGCGCGGGGCGGGGCCGAGGTCGACCCGCGGCACCCGCGCGTCGTGCTGCTGGCCCGCGGCCGCACCGGCTGGGCGTCGCTGTGCCGCCTGGTCTCGGCCGCGCACCTCGGCCTGAAGCCCGACGCGCCCGACTCCCGCGCCGACGCCACCGGGCAGGCGCTCGAGGTCGCGCGCCGCGGGGCGCCGGTCACGACCCTCGACGTCGTCGCGGCCCACAGCGACGGCCTCGTCGTGCTGCTCGGTCCCGACTCCGAGGTCGGCCGGGCGCTGGCGTCGCGGCGTCCCGACCTCGCCGAGGCCGCGCTCGCCCCGTGGCGCGCGGTGTTCGGCCGGCGACTCGCGATCGAGGTCGTGAGCCACCGCGCCCGCGACTCGGCGCAGGCGCCCACCGACCTGTCCGGCGCGCGCTCGCGCGGCCACGCGCTCTCGTCGTCGGCCGCGGCCCGGTCGCTGCGGTTCGCGCGCGACCACGACCTGCCCGCCGTCCTCACCAACGCCGTGCGCCACGCGACCCGCGACCAGGCGCCCGTGGTCGACGTGCTCGACGCCGTACGCCGCCTGGTGCCCATCGACTCCCGGCACCTCGACCGCGCCAACGGCGAGGGCCATCTCGCCGACGGCGCGCACATGGAGCGGGTCGCGCAGGAGGTCGTGCGCCTCGCGGGGCTCGCGGGCGGCGAGGCGGGGGAGCGGCAGGAGGTGCATCGCCTGCTCGCCGACACCCGCGCGCTCGCCGAAGCCTGCCGGCTCGACCCGGTCACCGACCTCGGCATCGGCGAGGTGCACGTGCCCGAGCTCGACCTGCTGCTGCCCGCCCGCACCGCCGCGCGCAGCAGCGCCGTGCGCGACCGCGGTCCGGCCGTTCTCGCGGCCGAGGCGCTCGAGGCCGACCGCTACCTGCGCGCGCGGTGCGACGCCGCGGTCACGGCGTACCTCGACCGCAGCGGCCACCGCGAGACCGACGTCCGCGACCGGCTCGACGCCGAGCTCGAGACCATCGCGGTCCTCGGCTTCGCCGGCTACTTCCTCACCGTCGGCGAGGTCGTCGACCTCATCAAGGGCGCGGGCGTGCGCGTCGCGGCGCGCGGCTCGGGCGCGGGCAGCCTGGTCAACCACCTGCTCGGCATCAGCGGCGTCGACCCGCTCGCCCACGGCCTGCTCATGGAACGGTTCCTCTCGCCGCTGCGCCGCGCGCTGCCCGACATCGACGTCGACGTCGAGTCCGCGCGCCGCACCGACATGTACGAGGTGATCCTCGAGCGGTTCGGCGGCGAGCGCTGCGCGTGCGTCTCGATGCGCGACACCTACCGCGTGCGCCACGCGGTGCGCGACGTCGGCGCCGCGCTCGGCATGCCGCCCGGCGAGATCGACGCGTTCGCCAAGGCCTTCCCGCACATCCGCGCGCGCGACGCCCGCGCCGCCCTCGACGAGCTGCCCGAGCTGCGCACGTCGGGCCTCGGCCGCCTCGCCGCGCGCGGCGAGCTCGACGGCTTCCTCACCCTCGTCGAGGCGCTCGACGGCCTGCCCCGCCACATCGCCCTGCACCCCTGCGGCGTCCTCCTCTCCGACACCACGCTGCTCGACCGCACGCCGGTCGAGGCGAGCTGGATGGGCTTCCCGATGAGCCAGTTCGACAAGGACGACGTCGAGGAGCTCGGGCTGCTCAAGCTCGACGTGCTCGGCATCCGCATGCAGTCGTCGATGGCGTACGCCGTGCAGGAGATCGAGCGCGTCGACGGCGTCCACGTCGACCTCGACTCCGTGCCGCTCGACGACGACGCCACCTACGCGCTCGTGCGCAGCGCGCACACCCTGGGCTGCTTCCAGATCGAGTCGCCCGGCCAGCGCGAGCTCATCGGCAAGTTCGCGCCCGAGACCTTCGGCGACCTCATCACCGACATCTCGCTGTTCCGTCCCGGCCCGGTGAAGTCCGACATGGTCACGCCGTTCCTGCGCGCACGTCAGGGCTGGAACGACGCCGAGTACCTCCACCCCGACCTGCGTCCCGCGCTCGAGGAGACCCACGGCGTCGTCGTGTTCCACGAGCAGGTGCTGCGCATCGTCGCGGTGATGACCGGCTGCACCCTCGCCGAGGCCGACGAGGTGCGCCGCACGCTCGGCTCGCCCGACGGCCAGCAGGAGGTGCGCGCGTGGTTCTACCCCGCGGCACGCGGGCGCGGCTACGACCTCGTGACGATCGAGAAGGTGTGGGAGGTGCTCAAGGCCTTCGCGTCGTTCGGGTTCTGCAAGGCCCACGCCGCGGCGTTCGCGCTGCCGACCTACCACTCGACCTGGCTCAAGGCGCACCACCCGGCGCACTTCCTCGCCGGCGTCCTCACCCACGACCCCGGCATGTACCCGAAGCGGCTGATCCTCGACGACGCCCGCAACCTCGGCATCGCGATCCTGCCGCTCGACGTCAACGCGTCCGAGGGCACCTACCGCGTCGAGCGGATCTCGCCCTACGACGAACCGCCCCCGGAGATCCTCGAGGAGCGGCCGCGACGAGGTCCCGACGTGCCGGGCCTGCCCGACGGGTCGGCGTACGGCATCCGGCTCTCGCTCGCCGACGTGAAGGGGATCAGCGAGGCCGAGGTGGAGCGGGTCGTGGCGGGGCGCCCGTACGGCTCGCTGTCGGACTTCTGGCACCGCGCCGCGGTCTCGCGCCCGGTGGTCGAGCGGCTCGTGGTGGCCGGCGCCTTCGACTCGCTCTACGGCATCGGGCTGTCGGCCCCGGTACGCCGCCGCGGCCGCGTCACCCGACGCGACCTGCTGCTGCAGGTGGCCGACCTCGACCGCCACACCCGCGCCACCGCCCGCGCCGCTCGCGCTGCGGCGCCGCGGAGCCGGCGCGCGGCACCCCTCACCGCGGCCGAGCGGGCCAGCACCCGCACCGACGTCGTGGCCGCCGCCCGCCGCCAGGCGCAGTCGGCCGCGCCCGCCGTCGCCGCGGCCGACCTCGACGTGCAGCTCACCCTCGACCTCGGCGACGCCCCGGGCGAGGTCGCGCCCAGCGGCCTGCCGGAGATGACCGACGCCGAGCGGGTGCGCGCCGAGCTCGAGGTGCTCGGCCTCGACGCGAGCCGCCACGTCGTCGACTTCTACCTGCCGATGCTCGACGCCCTCGGCGTCACGCCCTCGCGCGACCTGCTCGCGCGGCGCAACCAGTCCGAGGTGCTCGTCGCGGGCGTGAAGGTCGCGACCCAGACCCCGCCGGTGCGCTCGGGCCGCCGCGTCGTGTTCCTCACCCTCGACGACTCCACCGGCCCGGTCGACGCGACCTTCTTCGAGGACGTCCAGGGCCCGTACGCCGCCACCGTGTTCGGCTCGTGGCTGCTACTGGTGCGCGGTGTGATCCGACGTACCGGTCCGCGCGGCATCTCGATCCGCGCCACCGGCGCGTGGGAGCTCGGCGTCGTCCACGACCTGTGGCGCCGCGGCGGCGTCGAGGCGGTCCGCGCGCTGCTCTCGGCCGACACGGGCACGCGTGCCGACGGCGACGACGGCGCGATCGCCGGCCGCTCCGCGAGCCGCTCGAGCCGTCCGGTCATGGCCGACGTCCCGGCCGCCGCCCAGGGCTTCTCCTACGGCGGCTACTCCCTCCCGGTCGAGGCCGGCGCCGAGGAGTCGCCGACCTGGTCGCGCGCGGGCGGCATGGGGCACCGCGGCTCCGACCTCGCCGCGGCGGCGCGGGCCGCGGGCCTCGGCGTCCACGAGCGCGGCGGCGACTGGGTCCGCGAGGGCGCCGACGGCCAGCAGCCCGAGGGCGACCCGAGCAGCGAGGCCCAGGCCGAGGGCGGCCAGCAGGGCGGGCAGCAGGGCGGCCAGGGCGGGCCGCGGCCGAGCGACGCGCGTCCGGGCGAGACCCACGAGCAGCGGGTGCGCCGGATCCTGGTCCACGCGAGCGGCTTCCAGCAGTCGCCGTACGCCGACATCAAGCCCCAGGGCGTCGACGCCGCCGACACCCGCAGCCAGGCGGCCGCGGCGCAGGAGCAGCAGAAGGACAAGAAGCCCCCGAGCAAGCTCTGGCACTCCAGCCCCGGCAGCTCCGGATGGTGACGACCCGCCCACCCCGAAGGCGCGTGATCGTGGTCAGTTGCGAGCTACCCGGCGCGCGAAGGTGGCAACTGACCAAGATCACGCCGGTCTGGGCGGAGGATGGGGGAGTGCAGGAGGTCGACGGGGTGCGAGGAGGTGGACGCCGGTGAGCCGCAGCCAGATCACGCGCGGCGCCCGCGTCACGCAGTCCGACGTCTCGGCGGCGCACGCCCGGCCCGACGGCCGTCGCGACGACGACGGCTGCCCGATCCTGCACGTCGACATGGACGCGTTCTTCGCCTCCTGCGAGCTGCGCAGCCGCCCCGACCTGGTCGGCCTGCCCGTCATCGTCGGCGGCGACGGCTCGCGCGGGGTCGTCACGGCCGCGACGTACGAGGCACGGAAGTACGGCATCCACTCGGCGATGCCGATGTCGCGCGCGAAGCGGCTCTGCCCCGACGTCGTGATCCTGCCGCCCGACTTCGCCCTCTACTCCGAGGTCTCCGCGGGCGTGATGGCGGTGTTCCGCGACGTCACGCCGCTCGTCGAGCCGCTCAGCCTCGACGAGGCGTTCCTCGACGTGAGCGGCGCCGTACGCCGCCTCGGCCCGCCCGCCGTCATCGCCGACCAGATCCGCGCGCGGGTCCACGACGAGCAGGGCATCACCTGCACCGTCGGCGTGGCCCCCACCAAGTTCGTCGCCAAGCTCGCCTCGACCCGGGCCAAGCCCGACGGCCTGCTCGTCGTGCCCTCCGACCGCGTCATCGCCTTCCTGCACCCGCTGCCCGTCGGGGCGCTGTGGGGCGTGGGCGACAAGACCGAGGAGGTGCTGCTGCGGCTCGGGCTCGCCACGGTCGGCGACATCGCCCACACCCCGCTCGACACCCTCGTGCGCGCCCTCGGTCCGGCCTCGGGCCAGCACCTGCACGACCTGTCGTGGGGCCGCGACCCCCGCCACGTCACCCCGCCCGCGGCGGAGAAGAGCGTCGGCAACGAGGAGACCTTCCCGCGCGACGTCGACGACCCCGAGGTGATCCGCCGCGAGCTGCTCCGCCTCTCGGAGAAGGTCGCCTCGCGGCTGCGCGCCCAGGGGTACGCCGGTCGCACGGTCGTGATCAAGGTCCGGTTCGCCGACTTCAGCACCATCACGCGGTCGCGCACCCTGCGCTCGGCCACCGACGTCGGCCGCGAGATCTACGCGACCGCCGTCTCCCTCTACGACGCCCTGGGGCTGCAGCGCGCCCGGATCCGGCTGGTCGGCGTCCGGGCCGAGGGGATCGTCGACGCCGACGAGGCGCCGCGCCAGATGCTGCTCGACGAGCCCGAGCTCGGCTGGCGGGAGGCCGAGCAGGCCGTCGACCGCGCGAGCGCCCGGTTCGGCCGCGGCTCGGTGCTGCCCGCCCGGCTGCTCGGCACCGGCGGCGACGACGGCTTCGGCGGCGCCCCCGCACCACCCCGCCCCCGCTGACCCCGCCCGCGGCCCGCTCGAGACCCGCCGGTCTGGCCGCCGGCAGGGCCTCGCCGGCATCGCCCGACCCCGGGAGGTGCTGGACCGGCGTCCCGCGGAGAGGGTCCGGAGAGGCGGCGCTGCGCCGTCGGGGGGAGGATGAGCACCCTCCGGGACCCTCCCGGGGAACCGATCCGGCCCGGCATCCGTTGGATGAAGGAGCGCCGGATCACCGGGACGGTCCCTCCAGACCGTCACCGGGAGGACCGACAACCAGCACAGAGAGTCCGGGAACGGGCGATTCTCCGTCCACCTTCCTCGGGTGTCCGGGTTTCCTCGGAGCCGTTGTCTGCTTATCCTCGGACTGACGACCAACGACCGCCGTCCGCCCGGACGGGGTCGAGGAGCAAGGAGGCCACCGTGCCGCTCTCCGAGCACGAGCAGCGACTGCTCGAGCAGATGGAGCGGGCCCTCTATGCGGAGGACCCGAAGTTCGCCTCCAGCCTGCGCTCCTCCGGCGCCAAGCCGGGTGCCCGCCGCTCCGCGGTCACGGGCGTCCTGGCCGCCCTCGCCGGTGTCGCGGCCCTCGTGGCCGGCGCCGCCACCAGCATCGTGCTCATCGGCGTCCTGGGCTTCGTGCTCATGCTCGTCGGCACGTTCCTCGTCATCCGCGCCCTGCGCGCCCCCTCGGCCGACGCCCCCGCGGCGCCCGCCGCACCGACCAAGCCCGCCGCCGCCAAGAAGCCCGGCTTCATGGACAAGGCGGAGGAGCGCTTCCGCAAGCGCCGCGAGGGCGGCGACCTCTAGAGGTCCCACCTCGCAGCAACGGCCGCAGACCCTCGGGTCCGCGGCCGTTCTTCGTTCCCGGGGCCGTCGTCCTCGGGATGCGTCCTCGTCCTGGGCCGGGCAGGAGGGGCGTCGTACGCCGAAGCCTGGCGTCCTGCAGCCGCCGGCTAGCGGCGGTCGCGCAGCGACGCGGGCAGGAACCTCGCGCGCCAGCGGTCCCCGCGGTCGGCGCGGCGCATCAGTGCGGCGCGCACGGTCTCGACGTCGTCGGCCAGGCCCACGGTCGAGGGCGGGGTGGCGGCGTACCTCGACCGCTCGGTCGCCCGGCCGACGCGCTGGAGCGCCTCGCGGTCCTCGCCGCGCAGGTGCTCGCGGTCGACGACCGCGGCGACGGCCTGGCGCGGCGTCTGCGCCAGCGACCACGGGATGCCGAGGTCGCGCGCGGTGTCGCGCAGCTCCTCCCACATGTCCTCGACGGCGGCCTGCTCGGAGAGCCGGCGGCGACGGCGCACCTCGCGCCACACCGCGGGCACGAGCGCCAGCAGCGCGGCGACCACGAGCAGCACGAGCAGCCCGCGCGCCCGCCAGGTGTCGGCCGAGGTGCCCTGGTCGGCCGCCGCGATGTCGAACGGAGCGGCCGAGCCGGGGTCGCGCTCGTCCTTGAGCGGCTTCACGCTGGCGCTGGCTGAGGCACCCGGCGTCGGCGACTGCGTGGCACCGGGATCGCCGTTCCCGGCCGCGCGCACCGGCTGCTCGATGTTGCCGCCTGCCGAGGGCGGGGTGGGCTCGAACCGCTGCCAGCCGATGCCGCTGAAGTACAGCTCGGGCCAGGCGTGGGCGTCGCGGCTGTGCACCGTGTAGGTGCCGTCGTCGTTCTTGGTGCCGGCGGTGAAGCCCACGACGACCCGCGCGCGGATGCCGAGCGTCTCGGCCATCAGCGCCATGGTCGCGGCGAACTGCTGGCAGTAGCCGGTCCTCGACTCGAGGAACTGGTCGAGGTAGGAGGGCGCGTCGGGAGCGGTGTTCGACGCGCTGTCGAGGCTGTAGGTGAACCCGTGCAGGTACTCGACGATCGCGACCGCGCGGTCGTAGTCGGTGGCCTTGCCCGTGGTGATCTCACGCGCCAGCGTCTGCAGCGTCTCGGGGATCGCGGCGCGGCGCTGACGGTCGGTGATGTCCTGGCTGTTGTCGGGCGGCGCCGCGCGCAGCGCGTCCTCGGTGGTCTTCACGTCGAGCGAGCGCGCGGACCAGGTCAGGCCCTTGGTCGAGGTGCCGCGGTTCTCCGCGAAGATCGTCCGCGTCGCCGGGTCGAAGAACCAGCTGCCGCCGCTGATCGTGACGCCGGTGGTGTTGAGCGGGACGGGCAGGAACCCGGTGTCGAGGCCCGCGTCGGTGAAGTCGGTGGTGAGCGCCTTCGCGCTCTGCGCGACGGTCGGGCTCAGCGCAGGGTCGACGGTGAACCGGTCGAGGCCGTTGGTGGTCTCGTCCGGGGTGAACTCGACCGGGCGCCAGGTCTCCTTGTCGTACGACGTGAGCACGACGGTCGGCAGGTAGCCGGGCGTGCTGCCGGGCGAGGGCTTGTAGGTGAACACCACCGGGTTGTTGGTGTCGGAGAGGTTCTTCTTCAGCAGCGACACGAACGGGTCGAGACCGATCGAGCTCTGCCCGTTGCCCGGGCCGCCCTCGGTGCCGTTGCCGACCCCCGTGTCGTGGCGGCCGAGCACGGCGTCGGTGAGCGCGGGGACCAGGACCGGGATCGCGACGGCGGCAGCGACCGCGATCGCGCCCAGGCGCAGCGCTGCCGAGGAGAATCCGGCGAGGGGTGACCCGGCCGTGCCCTCGGCGCGGCGCAGCATCCGGCCCCACGAGGCCAGGCCTACCCGCTCGTCGCTGACCAGCAGGACCATGAAGCCGATCGCGACGAAGGCGAACGACCACCACGGGGCTCCGTCGTCGAGCACCAGCGCCGGCACGGTGTAGACGGCCAGCAGCGAGATCCCGGCGAGCACCGGCATCCGCAACGACACCTGCAGGACGAACACCACGATCGCGAGGCAGCCCATGCCCAGCGCGGTCACGGCGGTGTCGCCCTCGGTCACCGGGATCGGGGGAGCGAACATGTCGACGTCGTGGACGCCGTCGGCCAGCACGAGGCGCAGCTGGTCGAGCGCGTCGGTGGTCGGGACGAACCCGAGCGGCGCGTCGACGGTGAACCGCGACACGAGCGCCGCGAACATCACGACGGCCTGGATGAGCGGCACGAGGAAGACCGGTGCGCGCAGCCAGGTGGCGACGCCGCCGGCCGCGACGACGGCGACGACCGTGGTCAGGATCGCGCCGAACCAGCCGCCCGAGGCGAATACGGGCGAGATCGACAGCGAGGCGAGCAGCACGGCGACGGCCGTGGCCACCGAGGGCATGAGGACGCCGGGCACGCGGGGCGACGGCCCGGGGCTCGGGGTGCGGCCATCGGTGCGGGGCGGGCTGACGGTGGTGGTCATCGGGCACCCGCCGCGGTGACGCCGGCGCGGGCCAGGCTCTGCCAGGCCTCGACGAGGTCGGTCTGGGCGCCGCACACGGCGACCCGCCACCCGGCGGCCGCGAGCAGCGCGGCGACGCGCGTGCACCGGCCGTCCTCGGGGGTGGTCGAGCGGGTGGCCCAGCCCGAGGTGTCGAGCACGAGCGCGAGGGCGCTCGCGTGCCCGCCTCGCAGCGACGCGATGTCCTCGGCCGCGTCGAGGTCGAGGTCGCCGAGCACGGCGACGACCAGCCCGTCGCGGACGCGGGCGCGCACCGCCGGGTCGCGCAGCCCCTGCGTCTCGCCGGACGTGAACCCGACCGTCGCGAACGTGTCGAGCAGCGGGCCGCGGGCCTCCGTCCCGCTGAGCGCCTCGGCGGCGGTGCCGCTGGCGCGCAGCACCGTGCCGTCGGCGTCGACGAGGCGTACGGCGTACCCGCGGGCGGCCAGGTGCACGGCGATCGAGGCCGACGCGGACACGGCCCACTCGAACGACGACGCCGGGCCTTCGCCGCGGTGCGCGCCGGCGCGGGTGTCGAGGTAGACGGTCGCGCGGGTGCGCCAGGGGTGCTCCTCGCGGCGCACCATGAGCTCGCCGCTGCGCGCGGTCGACTTCCAGTGCACGCGGCGCAGGTCGTCGCCGGTGCGGTACTCGCGGGGGATCACGTCGTCCTCGCCGGCCGACGCCACCGCGCGCGAGCGAGCTTCGCCCAGGCCCGACCAGTCGCCGCCCACGGGGATCGCGGGCAGCGGCACGGTCGCGGGTACGACGGTGAGCATGTCGGTCGTCGTGAACTGACGCGTCGCGCGGCACAGGCCGAACGGGTCGACGAGCTGCACCGACACCGGCCCGACCGTGTAGCGGCCGCGGACGGCGCCGCGCAGCTCGTAGCGGACGTCGCGACGCCCGCCGGACTCGAGCCGGTCGATGACGAAGCGCTGGGGACGCCCGAGCTGCCAGGGCACGGAGTCCTCGACGAGGAGCAGTCCGCTGGGCAGGCGGGAGACGTTCTGCACGCGGACGACGCTCGTGGCCGGCTGGTCGACGCTCACGCGGTTCGGGCGCAGGCCGCGCGCGGACGCCAGGCGGTAGCGGGTGCGAGAGACGAGCAGGGCGGCGAGCAGGGGGAGCGCCACGAGCAGTACGCCGACCCGCAGCAGGTCGCGCTGGCCGAGGACGAGCGAGACCACGATGCCGCCGGCCCCCAGAGCGAGGACCGCGCGTCCTCGCCGGGTGAGCCGGTCGAGCAGCGTCGTCATGGTCAGACCCGCGCTGCCGCGGGGACCGCCACGCGACCGAGTATGTCGGTCACGACGCTCTCGGTGGTGCGGCCGGCGATCTGGGCGTCGGCCGTGAGGATCAGGCGGTGCGCGAGGACCGACGGCGCCAGCGCCTGCAGGTCGTCGGGGAGCACGTGGTCGCGGTCGTCGAGGGCTGCCGACGCCTTGGCCGCGCGCACCAGGTGCAGGGTCGCCCGGGGCGAGGCGCCGAGGCGGACGTCGCCGTGCGTGCGGGTGGCGTTGGCGATGTCGACGGCGTACTGCCGCACCGATTCCGCGACGTGGATGGTGCGCACGACCTCGACGAGGCGCGAGACGAGGGCGGCGTCGGCGACGGGCGTGATCGCGTCGAGCGGGTTCGCCGCGGCGTGCTCGGCGAGCATGTCCATCTCGGAGCGCGAGTCGGGGTAGCCCATCGACACGCGCGCCATGAAACGGTCGCGCTGCGCCTCGGGGAGGGGGTAGGTGCCCTCCATCTCGACGGGGTTCTGCGTCGCCATGACCATGAACGGCGAGGCGAGCTCGTAGGTGGTCGCGTCGACGGTGACCTGGCGCTCCTCCATGCACTCGAGGAGGGCCGACTGGGTCTTGGGCGAGGCACGGTTGATCTCGTCGCCGAGCACGATGTTGGCGAACACCGCACCCGGGCGGAACTCGAAGTCGCGGGTCTCCTGGTTGAACACGCTGACGCCGGTGACGTCGCCGGGGAGCAGGTCGGGCGTGAACTGGATGCGCCGGACCGAGCAGTCGAGGGACTTCGCCAGGGTCTTGGCGAGCATCGTCTTGCCGACGCCGGGGACGTCCTCGATGAGCAGGTGCCCCTCGGCCAGGAGGGCGACCAGGGCGACCCGGATGACCTCGGACTTGCCCTCGATGACCGTCTCGACCGACTCCCGGATCCGGGCCGCGGCGTGGACGAGGTCGGCGACCTCGTCGGGCGTCGCGGCGTGCTGACCGGACCCCGTCGGGTGGCCGTCCGTCTCGCTCATGTGCGTGATCTCCCCTCGCCTGTGCCCCGATTGTCACCCGGGTACGGCGTCGGCGCACCGTCCATGCCGGATTCAGGCCCCGGCGCGCCGGTCCCTGACAGGTCTGACGCAAGAGGAGGCCTCAGGGTTCACCCGCAGACGCCCCCGAGGAGACAGTCGTCCGAGGGGCCGATCCGGTTGACCGGCCGACCGGGTCAGGAGCCGGGTCAGCAGGCAGGGGTCAGCCTGCCGGGACGACGACCAGGCGCTGGGCGTCGTCGAACATCGCGCCCTGGGCCACCCGGCCCGTGACCAGCGCCGATACCGCCCAGGCGGCGAGCAGCATGTACATGACGATGATCTGGTAGCGGATCGCCTGCAGCGGGTCGACCCCGGCGATGATCAGGCCGGTCATGGTTCCGGGCAGGGAGATCAGGCCCACCACGCGCGTCTGGTCGACCGTCGGCACGAGCGCCGTACGGACGGCGGTGCGCATCTCCCGGGCGAAGGCCTGCGAGGCCGGCAGCCCCAGGCTCAGGGCAGCCTCGACGGCGGCGCGGTTCTCGCGGGCCGAGCGGCGCAGCGACGTGAGGGTCAGCGAGGCGGCCTGCATCGCCCCGCTCACGACCATGCCGCCGATCGGTACGAGCACCTGGGGCTCGGTCGAGATCACGCCGCCGAGGATGAGGACGCCCAGCGTCGAGAGGGTGCCGACGCCGATGCCGACGAGCGGGGCGACGTACGAGCGGGGGAGGCCCGCACCCCTGCGCCGCGACTCGTTCGCGGCGATCACGGCCATCACGGCGACCCACAGCAGCGCCCCCGCGACGCCGGCGTGGGCGAACAGCCAGGCGAGCACGGCACCGACGGCGACGAGCTGCACCAGCGCGCGCACGGCAGCGATCACGATGTCGCGCGAGATGCCCAGCTGCTGCCAGGCCGCGATCGCCACGGCGACGATCACGAGCAGGCCGGAGACGGCGACGGCGCCCCAGCTCGGGATGGTGGTCACGGGCCCTCCCAGGGGTCGTGCGCGTGCGGTTCGTGAGCGGATCCGTGGGCGCGCGGATCGTCGTCGTCGTGCTCGTGCCCGTCGTCGGGCGGGTACATGAGCTCGTGCTCGAGGTCGAGGACCGACGCCGGTCCGCGGGCGGTCACGCGGCCCTCGTGCAGCACGAGCACGTCCTGCGAGACGGCCGCGGCACGGCGTACGTCGTGGCTCACCAGCACCACCGACAGGCCGTCGTCGACCAGCGAGCGGATCACGGCGTCGACGGCGTCGGCCGACCTCGGGTCGAGCGCGGAGGTGGGCTCGTCGAGCAGCAGCACCTCGGGGCCGACGGCGAGGGCGCGGGCCAGGCACAGCCGCTGCAGCTCGCCGCCGGACAAGCTGCGCGGATCGCGGTCGACGAACCCGTCGGCGGGCAGCGCGACGCGGGCGAGCAGGCGGTCGACGTCGTCGTCGCTCAGAGCCGGCGCCGCGAGCCTGACCTCGGAGCGCACGCCGTCGGTGAGGGCCACGGCCCGCTGCGGCACGAGGACGGCACGGCGACGCAGCTCGAGCACGTCGAGCTCGCGGACGTCGACCCCGTGGAACAGCACCCGGCCCTCCGAGGGCTCCTCGAGCCGGTTGAGGAGCCTCAGCAGGGTCGACTTGCCCGAGCCGCTCGGCCCGGCGACCGCGGTCGCCACGTGGGCGTGCAGGTGCTCGTCGACGTCGTCGAGCACGAGCCGGTCGCCGAAGCGCAGCCGGACGTGCTCGAGCGCGAACAGCTCGGCGGTGGGATCAGCGGCCACGGGGCGACCCTAGGGGCCCCGCGCCTCGCGAGCCCCTCGGTGGAGCGGGAGGATGGGTGCCATGGACGACGTGCGGCTCGGCCTGGCCCACCGGCTCCCCGGACCGGTGGCCTTCGTCCTCGGCGGCGGGGGCGCGTACGGCGCCGTCCAGATGGGGATGCTGCGCGCCCTCGCGCTCACCGACGTCCGCCCCGACCTCGTGATCGGCACGAGCGTGGGGTCGATCAACGGCGCCATCGTCGCGGCCGACCCTGAGCGCGCCTCGGCGTCGCTGGTCGAGCTGTGGCCGCAGATCGACCGCAAGCAGGTGTTCCCGGGCCGGGTGATCACCCACGCGATCGCGACCGCCGGCGGTCGTCCGTACCTCTTCGACCCGGGTCCGCTCACCGAGCTGCTCGCGACCTACCTCCCCGTCTCGACGGTCGAGGAGCTCGCCGTGCCGTTCACCGCGGTCGCGACCGACCTCGACACCGGCGAGATCGTGGCCATCGAGGAGGGCGACCTCTCGCAGGCGCTGCTCGCGTCGTCGGCCATCCCCGGCGTCTTCCCGTGGGTCGAGCGCGACGGGCGCCGGCTCGTCGACGGCGGCCTCGTCGCGATGGTGCCGGTACGTCAGGCGGTCGAGCGGGGAGCGGCCTCGGTCGTCGTGCTCGACTGCGGTCAGTACCGCCCGACGGGGCGGCGTCCCGACGGCCTGCTCGACGTCCTCGCGCAGTCGCTCGCGATCGCGGCCCGGCAGCAGGTGACAGCCGACCTCGCCGTCGCCGAGGACGTGCCGGTCGTGTATCTCCCTGCGCCCCATGCGATCCGCTCGTCGCTGTTCGACTTCGCGCACACCGAGCCGTTGTCGGAGAAGGCGTACGCCGACGCCATCCCGATGCTCGCAGCGCTCGCCGCAGCCGGTGACGGCCCGCTCGAGCCGGGGCTGTACGGCGACCCGCCCGTGGCTGCCGCGCACCCGGCCGTCGCGGAGCTGCGCCGGGCCTGACCGGCGTACCCGAGGCGCTGCTCACTAGAGTCGAACGGACGGTGCGCCGGCACGCGGTGCGCCCGCTCGACCAGGAGGCGGACATGACGGTGCACCCGGCGCAGCTCGGCCGGTTCTTCGACGACTTCGAGGTCGGCGACGTCTACCAGCACCCGTTCGGCCGGACCATCTCCGAGGCCGACTCGACGTGGTTCACGCAGCTGACGTGCAACACCAACCAGAACCACTTCAACGCCCACCTCGCGGAGTCCAACCCGATCACGGGCGGGCGGATCATCGTCAACAGCGGCCTCACCGTGGCGCTGGTGCTCGGCCTGTCCGTGATCGACATGAGCCAGAACGCGGTGGCCAACCTCGGCTGGACCGACATCAAGCTGACCCACCCGGTCTACATCGGCGACACGATCTACGCCGAGAGCGTCTGCACCGACAAGCGCGAGAGCTCGTCGCGACCGGGCATGGGGATCATCACGATGGTCACCCGGGGCCTCAACCAGGACGGCGACGTCATCGTGTCGTGGACCCGCTCGGTGATGGTCCCCAAGCGCGAGACCGGCATCGGCCAGGACTACTTCCCGCAGGCCAAGGCCGGGCCGCTCGAGGCCTGACCCGGGCATCCGGACCGCGACCCCGGGCATCTGCCCGGGGTGGCCGGAGGAATCGCTGCGGACCGCCCGAGGAGGCCGTCAATCCGGCCCCTCCGTGGTGGTCGTTCCACTACTGTTCGTAGAACTTCCCGATCGAACGAAAGGCCTGATCATGGCGGGCGCGGACCTCGTCTCGGTGCTCGGTGGGATCGACCTGTTCCAGGGTCTGACGCCCAAGGTTCTCGGCCAGATCGCGGAGCGCGGCCACGAGGCCGACTACGCGCCCGGCACGGTGGTGATCGTGCAGGGCGAGTCGGTCGAGGGCTTCAAGGCCTTCGCCCCCGGCGGCGCCGAGATGCACGTCGTCCTCGGCGGCAGCGCACGCGTCGACGTGTACGGCGAGACCCACACCGTCCTCGGGCCCGGCACGTACTTCGGCGAGGTCTCGCTCATCGACGGCCGCCCCCGCTCCGCCGACGTGATCGCCGGCGACGAGGGCCTCAAGACCTTCGCGCTCTCGAAGTGGACCTTCGAGGACCTGCTCGAGAAGCACCCCGAGATCGCCGTACCGATGCTGCGGGTCCTGGCCGCACGCCTGCGTGCCGACGAGGAGCCGCGTTCCGACGCGGGGTAGTCGCCGGCCCGTTCCCGTGTCCCTCGAGCTGACCCGTCCGGAGGTCGTGATCGTCGACGATCCGTCCCCCGGAGTCTCGGTCGCCGTCGACCTGCGTCGGCACGTCCCTCGGGTAGCGCTGGACTGGGACGACACCGTGCCCCCGGGCCAGCAGTGGCAGGTGCTCGACGCCTCGATGGTGTTCGCCGACATCTCCGGCTTCACCGCCCTGACCGAGCGGCTCGCGACCCGCGGTCGCATCGGCGCCGAGGAGCTCATCGAGACCCTCAACCGCGTCTTCGGCGCGATGCTCAGCCAGGCCGCGATCCGCGGCGGCGAGCTGCTGAAGTTCGGCGGCGACGCGCTGCTCTTCCTCTTCCGCGGCGACGACCACGCCGCGCGCGCCTGCCGCTCCGCCGTCGACATGCGCCAGGCGCTCAAGGAGGCGGCCAGGATCCCGACGTCGGTCGGCAAGCTCAAGCTGTCGATGTCGGTGGGCATCCACTCCGGTCCGGTCGACCTGTTCCTCGTCGGGTCGCCCACGCGCGAGCTGCTCATCCTCGGCGACGCCGGCACCGCCACCACGGAGGCCGAGCACGCCGCGGTCGCCGGCGAGATCCTCGTCACCGAGGGCACGGCGTCCCAGCTCGCGCCCGGGTCGACCGAGCTGCGCGACGACGGGCTGCACCTGCTCAAGTGGCGCTTCACGTACGCGCCCGAGGGTCAGGGTCCGCCCACGCCCGAGGTCAGCGACGAGCGGCTGCGCACGCTGTTCCCGCACGCCCTCGGCGAGTACCTCGCCGACCGCGTGCCCGACCCCGAGCACAAGATCGCCACGATCGGCTTCGCGCGCTTCTCGGGCACCGACGCGATGCTGCGCAGCGAGGGCCACGAGGCCGTCGCGCGGGTGCTCCACGAGACGTTGACCGTCTTCGAGGAGGCGATGATCCCCGAGGGGATCACGCTGCTCGCGACCGACATCGACTCCGACGGCGGCAAGCTGTTCATGGCGTCGGGCGTCCCCTACATCAGCGAGGACGACGAGGGCCGCATGCTGCGCGCGATGCGCGCGGTGATCGACCGCGGCACTCCGCTGCCGGTGCAGATCGGCGTCAACCGCGGGCACGTCTTCGCGGCCGAGGTCGGCACGCTGAACCGCTCGGCGTACTCCGCGATGGGCGACACCACCAACACGGCCGCGCGCATCATGAGCAAGGCCGGCGGCGGGGTGCTGTTCGCGCACCCGTCCGTGCTCGAGCACTCGCGCACGCTGTTCGCCACCGAGCAGGCCGGCCCGTTCCCCATGAAGGGCAAGGCCGTCCCGGTCCTCGTGTACGACGTGGGGGAGGAGACCGGCACGCGCGAGGCCGTCGACCGGTCGAACCTGCCGCTCGTCGGTCGCGACGAGGAGCTCGCGACGTTCAGGACCGCGCTCGATCGCGCCCTGTCGGGTGCCGGGGGCGTGATCACGGTGTCGGCCCCGACCGGCCTCGGCAAGAGCCGCCTGGTCCGGGAAGTCCTTCGGGGACAACGGGTCGCGCAGGTGGTGGTGAGAGCCGAGCCGTACGGCGTCACCTCGCCGTACCGCATGCTGCGCGATCCGGTCCGTGCGGCGTTCGGGGTGGAGCGCGGAACTCCCGAGGAGATGACCGCCTCGTTCCTCTCGTCGTTCGGCGAGCGGCTGCCCGGGCAGATCTCGATGGCGCCCCTGCTCTCCGACCTCGTGAACATCCCGATCCCGGAGACTCCCGAGTCGCGTGCCATCGAGCCGCAGTTCCGCCCCGACCGCATCGCCGATCTCGTTCTCCGGGCCATCGAGTCCAACGTCGAGGGTCCCTTCGTCCTCCTGGTCGAGGAGGGCCACTGGGCGGACTCGTCGTCCATCGTCGTCCTCAACCGCATCGCGGCGGCGGCCGCGGGACGACCGTGGGCGGTGGTCGTCGCACGCCGTACCGAGGGCGAGGGCTTCGACCCCGACGGTGCCACGAAGATCGAGCTGGGTCCGTTGCCCGACGAGGTGATGCGTCAGATCGTCATCGACGCCACGGTCGACGCCCCGCTGCGCCCGGAGGAGACCGACGGCATCGTCGCGCGCGCGCAGGGCAACCCGCTCTTCGTCGAGGAGCTGGTCCGGGTCTTCCGCGAGGTGGGCTCGCTCGACGCGATGCCCGACTCGTTGTACGCCGCCCTCGACGCGCAGATCGACGCGCTCGACCCGCACTCGCGGCGGGTCCTCCGGTACGCCTCGGTGCTCGGCCGGTCCTTCCGTCGCGAGGTCATCAACCAGACGCTGCGCGGCGACGACATGCACCTCGACGGCGCCACGCTCGACAAGCTCGACCAGTTCCTGGAGGCCGACGGTCCGACGCGGCTGCGCTTCCGCAACTCGATGATCCGCGACGCGGCGTACGAGGGTCTCGCCTACCGGCTGCGGGCACGGCTGCACGGCGCTGCAGGGCGCGCGGTCGAGACGCTGTCGGAGGATCTCGAGGCCGACTCCGACACGCTGGCGCTGCACTTCTCGCGCGCGGGCGACGACCCGCGCACCTGGCGGTACGCCACGATGGCCGGCGATCGTGCTGCCCGTGCCTACGCGAACGTCGACGCCTCGGTCCACTACGAGCGGGCGCTGGCCGCTGCCAACGGCGCGGGGGTCGTCGTGAGCGACCGGCTCGCGCTGCTCGAGAAGATGATCGACGTCCGGGAGATGGCGTCGTTGTTCGACCAGGCGCTCGACTCCTGCGACCGCGCTCTCAAGCTGAGCAAGGACGACCCCACCCGCACGTTCGAGCTGCGCCACCGGCGCGCCACGGTGCTCAACAGCGCTGCGCGCTTCGCGGCCGCGATCCGCGAGCTGAACAAGGCGACGCGTCTGATCGAGGCGGCCGTCCCCAGCGAGGCGACCCGCCGAGCCCGAGTGCTCACCTCGTCGCTGCGGGCGGTGATCCGGCAGAACCAGGGGAAGTACAAGGAAGCGCTGGCGATCGCCGACACCTACCTCGACGACGCCCGCCGGCTCGACGAGATCGATGCGCTGCTCTCCGGGCTCATGCTCGCCGACCTCACCCGGTTCCACCTCGGCGATCCCAACGTGGGCGACAACGCGCGCGAGGCGCTCAACCTGGCCCGCTCCCGCGGGCTGCTCGCCCGTGCCGCGCAGTTCGGCTTCATCAACGGCGTCATCAGCGCCACGACGGGGCGGTGGGACGACGCCGCGGTGCAGTTCGCCGACTCCTACGCGCTCTCCCAGGAGATCGGTGATGTCTCCGGCGCCGGCCAGGCGGCCCTCTCGCTCGGCGAGTTCTCCCTCAGCCGCGGCGAGCTCGACGAGGCGAGCCAGATCCTCGACGAGGCTTCACGGCTGCTCACCGCGGCAGGCGTGAAGTTCGGCATGGACTACGCCGAGATGCTCCGCGCAGCCCTGCTGCTGGCCCGTGGGGAACCGGAGGCGGCCATCGAGCAGGCCGGCCGCGCCGAGGAGCTCCTGCGCGCCGACGACGAGCCGGCCTACGCGCTGGAGGCGGTCATCGTCCGGGCGCAGGCGCTCACCGTGACAGGGCGGGCCGACGAGGCGCTGGGGCTGCTCGACGACTACGCGTCCAGCACCGACGACGCGTTCACGACGCTCCAGCCGCGGATCGGTCTGGAGCAGGCCCGGGCCTTCGGCGCCCTGGGTCGGCTCGACGAGGCGGTCCGGCTGGCTCAGCAGAGCGCCGCCTCGGCGACCGAGATGGGGCTGCTGTACGAGCAGTTCAGGCTCGCCGAGCTGCTCGGTGAGCTGCACACCGCCGCGGGCGACGCTGCCCAGGCGGACGCCGCGGAGGCGGAGGCAGCCGCGATCGCCGGACGTCTCGGCATCGTCAACCGCGTCGGCTCCTGACGATCGACGGTCGTCCGACCGCTCGTCCCCGCGTCCGATGCGCGGAGGGGCGACGCACCGCGGTGCGCCGCCCCTCCGGAGAACGTCCTGGCTACCGCAGCTTCGTGGTGTAGTCGTCCGCCGCCAGGATCACGTAGTTGATCGTGTAGGTGGGATCGGCCGAGCCGGAGCCGGTGACGGTCCAGTTGATGCTCGTCACGTCGAGGCACGAGTACAGGTTCTCGCCGTTCTGCCCGTGCAGCGGCACCGAGGTCGCCGCCGGGTAGACGACGCTCGTGTCGAGCGTGTTGAGCAGGAGGGCGTTGCCCGCCCCGTCGACCTGGCAGGCGTAGCGCACCAGGTTGGTCGCCGGGTTGGTGCCGAGGGCGTCCTCGAAGTGGTAGCTCTGCGCCGCCTCGACCGACTCCTTGGCGGAGCTGAAGACGCAGTAGGGCTCGAGCGTCACCGGGTAGGTGAAGACCGTGCCGTCGCCGTTGTAGCAGGACGCGCCGTCCGCCGGGTTGCCGGTGACGCCGTTGTTGTTCGGCATGCTGCCGAGCGGGCACTGCGACTCGGGGCAGTTGTAGTGCACGACCATCGGCTTGGCGTTGGTGTAGAGCGGGTCGCCGGTCGCCGGGTCCTTGAAGTTGCCGTCGATGGTGATCTGGCTGCCCGAGTTGGACACGTTGACCGTGCCGTTGGCGCCGTTGCTCAGGTCGACCGTGGCGCACGACTGCGAGGCGTCCTGGCAGGTGGTGTCGCCGTTCTGGCTGTTGGTCGAGACCGTGGCCGGGGCGAAGGGCGAGAACTTGCCGCCGTTCGTGGCGTCCTGGAAGACGAACACGACGGTCTGCGTGGCGTAGACGGTCGAGGAGTAGGCGACCTTGAGGTTCACCGACTCGCCGATCGTCCAGTAGCCGTCGACCTCGTTATCGGCCGTGCCGGTCCGGATCCACTGGCCGTCGACCGTGTTGGTGGCGGAGACCGTCACGCTGGTGCCCGGGACGCTGATGGCGTTGCCGTTGGCGTCCTTGACGGTGTACTTGATCGCGATCACGTCGCCCGAGAACAGCGTGCCGCCGTCGGTGTCGGTGATCGAGTCGATCGTCAGCGACGCCGGCGCACCGATCGAGAAGGTGAGGCCGGCGGGGGAGCTCACCGACAGGGTCGGCGAGGTCTGCAGGTAGGTGAGCGTGAAGCTCAGGTCACCGGTGCTGTTGTAGGTGAACGACATCGTCACGGTCCCGTTGCCGTTGTCGGCGTACGACGGGGTGAAGCCCGACGCGGGGGTGGACGTCGCGGACCAGGCCGACGCGCTCGAGCTGAGCGGGACGACGTTGTTGTACTGGTCCTTGGCCGACAGCACGCCGGACACCGTGTCGCCCTTGGTGAACGAGGTGCCGCTCGCCGAGCCGTTGGTCAGCGTGCCGAGGGTCAGCGTCGCGCTGGTCGCCTTGGGAGCGACGGCGAAGGTCTGCGAGGTGCCGGTGCCGTTGCCGCCGGTGACGGAGATGCTCTGCGACCCGGTCGCCTTGAAGAAGGTCGCGCTCAGCGGGTAGGTGCCGCTCGCGCTCTGCGCGAAGGTGGTCGACGGCAGGACCGCGTCAGGGTCGGCGACGCCGAGCCCGAACGACACCGTGCCGCCGGCGTAGCTGCTGTTGGACCACGTGGTGTCGCACGGGTTGGTCGAGGTGCTGGTGCCCTTCACGCGCGCCTGCGCGGAGAACGTGGCCGGCGAGCCGGCGGTCACCGAGACCGGTGCGGTGACGCACCAGCCGCTCACCGCGGTGGCGAAGCCGACCACGGAGATGGAGACGTTCTGCGTACCGAGCGAGGTCGTCCACGCCAGGTCGGAGAAGTAGCCGAAGCCGAGGTTGAACGGCCCGACGGTGCTGGGCGCCTTGAAGGTGATGGAGAAGGTGACCGAGCCGTTGGCGCCGTTGCCGACGTAGTACTTGTTGGCGGTCGCCTTGTACTTCAGGCACTGCAGGCCGCCGCAGGTGCCCACGGTCTGGTCCCACCCGGCCGGGCTGCCGCTGACCTGGGCGAACTGCGTGACGTTGGCGGGCGCGGTGATCCAGAACGACTCGATCGCCGTCTTGGTGTTGCTGATCTTGACCGACACCGTGGTGCTCGAGCCGGTGAAGGTGGTCGTGCTCGACCCGGCTCCGGTCGGCGAGGTCACGGTCGCGACGGCCGACGGGCCGTTCGACGCCGCGCTCGCGGGGCCGAGCCCCGAGGCGGTGAGGCCGGCGACGGCCAGTGCGAGGGCGGTGGCACCGACGACGATGCGTCGGCCCAGCCGCGAAGAAGGTGTGGTGGTGCCCATGGCCGCGGTTCCCCAATCCGTGTACGACGCCAGCGCGCACCGATCTCCCACCCGGACGGGTGGGGTCGACGCACTGCGTGATGGCGCGGCCAGGTCCGCTTCCGCGCCGAACGGTAGTTGGAGCAGGGGCGACGCGCCAGGAAAAACAGAGGCGGAGGAGCGTCAGATGGTCAACTTTCACATGTTCGTCATCGAATCCTGACCATCGGTGCCCCCGGGATGGCGGTCGGTGACGAACTGCTCCGTCCGGGGCCCAGGGGCTGCAGCCTGCGACCGGCGGTTCGGGGGGTCCGCGAGCCGACCTTCCTGCCCGACTGGGAGGTGCGGGAGGCCCTGGTACAGGAGGATGTGACGGTGAGCGAGGGGCAGGGGGTGCCGGCGCTCGACGAGGCGGTGCGCCCGGGGGCGGCCGGGGCGTCGACGGCCGTCGTCCCCGTGCGCCCGCAGCTCCCGGTCCTGGTCAGAGCCGACTAGAGCCGCCGCCCGCCATGTCCGTCACCAGCCGTCCGGAGGTCGTGATCGTCGCCGATCAGCGGCCCGACGTCCGGGTGGTCCCGGACCTGCGCCGCCACATCCCCCGGGTCGCGCTGGACTGGGACGACGTCGTCCCGCCGGGCCAGAAGTGGCAGGTGCTCGACGCCTCGATGGTCTTCGCCGACATCTCCGGCTTCACCGCGCTGACCGAGCGGCTCGCGACCCGCGGCCGCATCGGCGCCGAGGAGCTCATCGAGACGCTCAACCGCGTCTTCGGCGCGATGCTCACCGAGGCCGCGATCCGCGGCGGCGAGATGCTGAAGTTCGGCGGCGACGCCCTGCTGTTCCTCTTCCGCGGGGAGGAGCACGCGGCCCGCGCGTGCCGCTCCGCCGTCGACATGCGCCAGGCCCTCAAGGAGGCCGCGAAGATCCCGACCTCGGTCGGTCGGCTCAAGCTCTCGATGTCGGTGGGCATCCACTCGGGCCCGGTCGACTTCTTCCTCGTCGGGTCGCCCACGCGCGAGCTGCTCATCCTCGGCAGCGCCGGCACGGCGACCACCGAGGCGGAGCACGCGGCGGTCGCGGGCCAGATCCTCATCACGGAGAGCACGGCGGCGTACCTGCCGAAGGGGTCGACCGAGCTGCGCGACGACGGGCTGCACCGGCTGCGCTGGCGGTTCGCCTACCCGCCCGAGGGCGAGGGCCCGCCGACCCCGCAGGTGCCGCCGGAGCGGCTGCGCACGCTGTTCCCGCACGAGCTGGGGGAGTACCTCGACGAGCGGGTGCCCGACCCCGAGCACAAGATCGCGACGATCGGCTTCGCGCGCTTCTCCGGCACCGACGCGATGCTGCGTGCGCAGGGGCACGAGGCGGTCGCGGCGGTGCTGCACGAGACGCTCTCGGTGTTCGAGGCCGCGATGATCGAGGAGGGCGTGACCCTCCTCGCGACCGACATCGACGCCGACGGCGGCAAGCTCTTCATGGCGTCGGGAGTGCCGTTCTCGACCGAGGACGACGAGGGCCGCATGCTGCGCGCGATGCGTCGCGTGCTCGACGTCGGTACGCCGCTGCCGGTGCAGATCGGCGTCAACCGCGGGCACGTCTTCGCGGCCGAGGTCGGCACGCTGAACCGGTCGGCGTACTCCGCGATGGGCGACACGACCAACACGGCGGCGCGCATCATGAGCAAGGCCGACGGCGGTGTGCTGTTCGCGCACCCGACGGTGATCGAGCACTCGCGCACGCTGTTCGCGGTCGAGCCGGCCGGCCCGTTCCCGATGAAGGGCAAGACCGAGCCGGTCCTCGTCCTCGAGGTCGGCGAGGAGACCGGCACGCGCGAGGCGCACGGTCGCGCGTCGCTGCCGCTGGTCGGTCGCGACGCCGAGGTCGCCGAGATCCGCGCCGCCCTCGAGGAGGCGCTCGGCGGCGACGGGGGCGTCGTGACCGTCTCTGCCGCGACGGGTCTCGGGAAGTCGCGCGTGATCAGCGAGGCCATGCGCGGGCTCGAGGCGACCGTCGTCACGGTGCGCGCCGAGCCGTACGGCATGACCTCGCCGTACCGCATGCTGCGCGACCCGGTGCGTCAGGCGTTCGGCGTCGAGCGCGGCGAGCCCGAGGAGATGTCACGCACGCTGCTCGCGTCGTTCGAGCGGCTGATGCCGGAGCTGCTGCCGCTCGCGCCGCTGATCGAGGACGTCGTGAGCATCCCGGTCGCGCCGACTCCTGAGGCTACGGCGATCGAGCCGCAGTACCGCCCGGTGCGCATCGCCGACATCATCGTGCGGCTCGTCGAGCGCGCGGTGCGCGGACCGTTCGTGCTGCTCGTCGAAGAGGCGCACTGGGCCGACAGCGCATCGATCGCGGTCCTGCAGCGCGTGGCGTCGTCGACGGCCGGTCGGCCGTGGGCGGTGGTCGTGGCGCGCCGCTCCGAGGGTGAGGGCCTCGAGCTCGAGCAGGGGCTGCACGTCGAGCTCGGTCCGCTGCCGCCCGAGGCGCTGCGGGAGGCGCTCGCCGGCGCGGTGGCCGGTGCCCCGCTGCGCCCGCACGAGATCGACGGCATCGTCGCCCGCGCGCAGGGCAACCCGCTCTTCGCCGAGGAGCTGCTCCGCGTGTTCCGCGAGGTCGGGTCGCTCGAGTCGCTGCCCGACAACCTGCACGCCGCCCTCGACGCCGAGATCGACCGGCTCGACCCGCAGGCGCGCCGCGCCCTGCGCTACGCGTCGGTGCTCGGCCGGTCGTTCCGGCGGTCCGTACTCGACGAGACGCTGCGCTACGACGACGACGGCGAGCTCGACGCCGAGACGTTCGACCGGCTCAAGTCCTTCCTCGAGGCCGACGGGCCGCAGCGGCTGCGCTTCCGCAACTCGATGATCCGCGACGCGGCGTACGAGGGCCTGGCCTATCGCACCCGCGCGAAGCTGCACGCCGCCGCCGGACGTGCGGTCGAGACCCTGTCGACCGACCTCGATGCCGACGCCGACACGCTGTCGCTGCACTACTTCAGCGCCGGCATCCAGGACCGGGCCTGGCGGTTCTCCAAGCTCGCGGGCGACCTGGCCTTCGGCAAGTTCGCGTCGGTCGAGGCCGTGGAGTACTACCGCCGCGCCCTCGAGGCCGGACGCCGCCTCACCGACGTACCCGACGAGGACCGGTTCTCCGTCTACGACTCGCTGGGCGCCGCTCGCATGCGACTCGGGATGTACGAGGACTCGATCGCGGCCTTCCGCGCCGCCCGCAAGCTCGTGCCCCACGACCCCCGCCGCCAGGTCGCGCTGTACCAGGCCGAGGCCCGCGCGACCGTGCGCCTGGAGAAGTTCAGTCAGGCCATGCGCACCCTGTCGCGGACCATCACCACCCTGGACGAGGCCGGCGACTCGCTGCCCGAGTCCGACCGGCTCTCCCAGCGCGCCCAGGTCGAGGCGCTGTACGCGTGGTGCCTCCTTCTCCGAGGCCGAGCGACCCAGGGGCTGGAGTGGGGCCACCGCGCGGAGGTCGACGCGGAGGCGTCCGGCGACGCGTTCGCGAAGGCGGATGCGTACGACGCGCTCTTCACCCTCTACGTCGTGCTGGGCCAGCATCCGCCGCGTCCCTACGGCGAGCTGGCGCTGGCGGCGTTCCGCGACGGCGGCTTCCTCATCCGGCAGGCGGGCACGCTGGTCCACCTCGGCATGGAGGCGGCGCTCGACGGCCGCTGCGCGGAGGCCCAGGAGCACTACCTCGAGTCCGAGGAGGTGGCGCGGAGAGCCGGTGCGACGTTCGAGCCCGCGAGCGCCCAGTACAACCAGGCCGACCTCCTGCTCCACCTCGGGCGCCCCGCGGAGGCCGAGGCGGTGCTGCGTTCCGCGCTGCCGGTGTTCCAGTCTCTGGGCAGCACCGAGTGGGCCGCGTCGACCCAGCGCGAGCTCGGCCGCGCCGCTGCCCGCCTCGGTCGCCCGCAGGAGGCCGAGCGCCTCGCGCGGGCGGCCCGCGCCGACCTCGAGTCGCTCGGACTGGAGAGCGAGGTCGTCGAGTGCGACGTCGTCATCGCGGAGGCGATGCTCGTCGACGGCCAGCCCGACCACGCGCTGCGCCTGGCCGAGGCGGCGCTCACCGTGGCCGAGGCGACCGAGAGCACCCAGGCTGTGCGGTCGCTGCTGTTGCTGCGTGCACGCATCCTGCGCGACGCCGGTCGCCTCGACGAGGCGCGCGCAGCTCTTGAGGCCGGCCTGCCCCTGTGCGAGGCGGACGGTCGCTGGGACCTCGGCTACTTCCTCCGCGGCCTCGCCGAGATCGCCGCGCGCCAGGGCGATCCGGCTGCCGACGACCTCGCGTCCCGCGCGCGCGAGGAGCTCGCCCGACAGGGCATCGACCCCGAGATCTGACGCTCGACGACCCCGCCCGAGGTCATCGGTCGTGAGCGTCGGACCCCTGGACATGGCTCGACCCCCGACGCTGGGCGCCGGGGGTCGAGCCGATCGTGACTACCTGAGGCCGGGCAGCGTCGGCTTCGGGTCCTTGTTGAAGTAGACCGTCATCGTGAGCTGCTTGGTCACCGGGTCGCGGTGGTAGGACGTCAGATCGCGACAGATGTACGCGTTTGCCGGGATCGTCGTGTTGCCTGCGCCGATGCACGCTGGGATCTCGGTCCACACCGGGTTGGCCCCGTCGCTCGGAAGCGACGCTCCCTTGTAGAGCACAGGGTCGGCCGTCTCATCGGGGCGGTCGTAGTCGATCGAGAGCACCTCGTTGGATCCGTGCTCACGCCACTCGTTCGTGTCTCCGTAGCAGTTCGCCTTCTGCCAGTCGCAGAACCAGTCGTGGTCCCCGTCGGTGTAGCCGTACTGGACTGGGCAGTCCGCCTTGTCGCACGGCACGACCGCTGAACCGGCGCCGGTGGGAATCACGAACGTCCCGGTGACGGCGACGACCGTGGTCGTCGAGGTGCACACGATCGGCGAGCTCGGGTCGCACTGCTCGTTCACGAGGAACCCGGTCCCGGTCGTTCCGGAGGGGAACGTGGCCGTCAGGTTGCCGGCGAGCAGGGTGCCACCGTTCCCGGTGAACAGTGCGCTGGCGCCGGGACCGGTGACGTCGGTGGTCGCGGTGCTGGAGGACCCAGGGATGGATCCGGTCAGGACCAGTCCCTTGGCGGCACTGGCGAACGTCGCAGTGAAGAGGCCGGGCGTGTTGCCGCTCAGCGAGACGTCGGTCACCGACACGACGTTCAGCCCCGTCAGGCTGGCCGTGAGCGAGGCGGTCGTCGAGCCCAGCGTCGTCGGGTTGTCCCACTGGTCCTTCAGCGTGAAGGCCACGGTGAACTGCTGGTTCTGGGCGGGTGTGCTCAGCGCCGGGTTCTGCGAGATGTCGGTGACCGCGCCGAGCGTGATGGTGGAAGGCGCGCCCGGGGTCACAGTGATCGAAGGAAGCGTGCCCTTGACCTCGGGCGAGGAGTTGAGCTTCGAGGCCGTTAGCCCCACCGACCCCGCGGCGAAGAGCTTGAGCGAGAGCGGGTAGGTGCCCGTGGTGGTGGCCGGAAGGTCGATGTCGACGTACGTCGGGTTGGCCGGCGAGTACGGGTAGTCGGTGCCGTTGTACGAGAGGACGGCACGCTTGTCGTCTGTGCCCAGCGTGAAGCGAACGAGTCCGCCGGAGAAGGGCGAGTTGGTGTTGTCCAGCCGCCGCGCCTGCAGGGTGAACGCGACGCTTCCGCTCGCACTGATCGTCGTCGACGTCGTGGGTGTGAGCAGGAAGTCGGCGGCGTCACCCGCGACGACGTTGAGGGTCGGGGTGTCGGTGGTTGTGAAGACGCCGCCGCCGATGCCGATGAAGGAGAACTTCAGCGCCTGCGCGGTCGCGGGCGTGGTGAAGCTGATCGACGGCGAGACCGACTTGCCGGGCTTGAGCACCGACGTCGAGAGCGGCAGCGTCGCGTAGACCAGGACGAGCGAGGAGCAGTTCGCGGTCGAGCCGCACGGCAGCACCGACTGCCGCCAGCTACCGTCGCCGACGACGCCCGCTGGCGAGACCTTGCCGACGCCCGGCGGCACGACGATGGTGAACAGGGCGACCGACCCGGAGTTCGTCGACGGGTTGGTCACCGTGAACTTCGTCGTGGTGAGCGTGCTGGTGAAGACGGTCGTGGGGCTCGAGATGGAGATGCCGACCTTCTGGAGGACAGCGCCCGAGCTCGGCGCGGAGGTGGCCGCGAGGCCCACTACCGCCAGGCCGGCTGCGGCGGCGACGGCGATGAGCCGTCGGGGCCGAGGCATGGTGGATACGGTCACAGGACACCCCTCCAGGACAGGACGTGCCAGGTGCCCCCCGGCACCCGTTCAGGTGAGGATCCCTGTCGCGCAGGGTGAGCGCAAGCATCTAGTCCAAGACTTAACGAGTTCGTCGATGTTCTTTTCTTGACAGTGGTTTCGTCGACGGATGACACACCGAGACGGAAGGGCCGGATGGGGCCTCCGATCACCCGATAGGCGTAGTCCTCACGCCTGATGTGACCCTCCGTAGCCGGGGCTGACCGACCGCGCTGGACCGTCGGTCCGGGATCGGTCCGGCGGCGATGCGGGAGGGCGGAGCGGGGGATCCGCTGCCGAGCGGCGCCGGGTGCGTCAGGATGTGCCGCGTGAGCGACGCCCAGGACACCGGTACGTCGGCTCCGCTCGTCCCCGTCGTGAAGCCCGGCGCTCCCGGGCTCCCGTCGTACGTGCAGGGGCCGCTCGACGTCGCCCTCGGCACGTCCGTGGTGGTGGCCCGTCCCGTCGTCGGCGTCACCGTCGCCCTGGTGCGCGCCTTCACACCGCTGGCCCGCGACACCGTCGCCCTCGTGGCCCGCCCGCCGCTCGTGCCCGCGCACCTGACTCCGGCCGCCTGGGCCGAGGCGCTCGCCGCGCACGGCCGCACCGTCCGCGTCGCCGGCACCGAGGACCTCGAGGTCGCCGGGGGAGAGGCGCTCGACGTCGTCATCCCCACGGTGCTCGAGCGGGTGCTCGACCGCATCGACCTCACCGAGCTCGTCCTGCAGCGCGTCGACCTCGAGCGCATCGTCGGCGCGGTGCTCGACCGGATGGACCTCACCGAGGTCGTGCTCGAGCGCGTGGAGCTCGGCCGCGTCATCAACGGAGCGCTCGACCAGATCGACCTCAACGACCTCGTCCGCTCGCGCGTCGACCTCGCGAGCATCGCCGAGGAGGTCATCGACGACGTCGACCTGCCCGAGATCATCCGCGACTCGACCACCGGTGTGGCGGGCGCGGTCGTCGACGGCACGCGTCTTCGCGCGGTCGAGGGCGACGAGCTCGTGAACCGCCTCGTCGACCGGATCCTCTTGCGCCGCAAGGCTCGTCGCACCGCGGCCGCCGGCGCCTCGCTCGACGAGGACACCACCCTGTTCGGCGCGCGACCGGGGGAGTACGCCGAGCGCATCGAGGAGACCGCGCAGCGGCAGCGCGCCGAGTCCGAGCGCGAGGCGCACGAGCACCACGACGTACCCGACGAGGCGCGCGCTGCCGACGACACCGCCGACGACACCGCCGAGGGGGAGACGCGTGCCTGAGCATCCCGTCGTACGCCGACCCGACCCGATCCCTCCGGCAGCACGGCCGCTGCAGGGCCTGCGCGCGGGCGTCGTCTCGCGCACCATCGCCGGCGGTATCGACTACGCGATCATCACCGCCGTCGTCTTCGGCACCTACATCGCGATCGTGGTCGTGCGCTTCCTCGTCGACCCGCGCAGCGCCGGCGAGCTGCCCACCGTGCCGCTCGCCATCGCGCTCGTCTACGGGTTCGCGCTCATGGTGCTCTATCTCTGGGCCGCGTTCGCGACCACGGGGCGCACCATCGGCGACCGGGTCATGGGGCTGCGCGTCGTGGGTCGCAAGGGCACCCGGATGCGGTGGTGGGGCGCGTTCGTGCGCGCCGTCTTCTGCACCGCGTTCCCGATCGGGCTGTTCTGGTGCGCCGTCAGCCGCGAGAACCGCTCGGTGCAGGACATCGTGCTGCGCACCTCGGTGATCCACCACTGGCCGGTGCCTCCGGTCGTCGACTCGCTCAGCGACGTCGACCAGCGCTCCGCGCTCTGACCCCTCGCCGACCCGCTCGTCCCTCGTCCGGCGCTGACCTCGCGCCGCGCTGACCTCGCGCCGCGCTGACCTCGCGCCGCGCTGACCTCTGCAACTCCGACCCGCCTGCCTCGGCCGTCGCCGACCTGACCTGACCCGATGGTTCGCGGGTCGACGTACCCGCGGGGACCCCCCACTTCCCCCCACCGGAGACCCCCACATCGCCCCACCCGGGGCCGGCGAGCGCGTCCGGGAGCCCGGTGGAGGGCCGCGACACGCCCGGACGACCTCCCTCTGAGCACGATCTGCGGCCCTGTCTGCGCCCGGTGGGGCTGGTGGGGCGGGTGGTGCTCCACTGCCCTCCACGCCTCTGACCTGCGGTGATGCCAGAGCCGGGTCGGCCGTGACGCACGCCCCACGCACGATCCATCCGTTCGGTGGAGACGCAGTGGTTGACGGTGGGGCAAAGTGGAGTATGTTGGCGCGCAATCGCAGGCGAGACGTCAGGAGGTGAGCGGAAGGTGTTCCTCGGGACCCACCGCCCTCGCCTCGACGAGAAGAACCGGGTGATCCTGCCCGCGAAGTTCCGCGACGCCCTCGCCGACGGCCTGGTCATGACCAAGGGCCAGGACCGCTGCCTCGTCGTCTGGACCAAGTCCGCCTTCGCCGCGTACGCCGCCGAGCTGCGCGCCGGCTCGCAGACCAACGAGAAGGTCCGCGCCTACACCCGCGTGCTCTTCGCCAGCGCCTACGACGACGCCCCCGACCGCCAGGGCCGCATCGTCATCCCGGCTCCGCTGCGCGCGTACGCCGGCCTGACCAAGGACTGCGTCGTGGTCGGCGCCGACACCCGGATCGAGATCTGGGACGCCGAGGCCTGGGACGCCTACCTGTCCGGGAACGAGCAGGGCTTCGCCGAGCTCGACAGCGAGGTGGTGCCGAAGGCGTAGCTCGTGGCACGAGGTCTCCGGTCCGTCACCGGCTACCTGGCGCACCTTCCCCGGTGCCAGGCAGACCCACCCCGCGTGACGGACGGGGGACCTGGTCCCACGAGACGCACCTCGACCCGCAGCACGGCAGCACCACCCGTTCCCGCACCACCAGGACGAGCCCCCACCGCGAGCGCCTTCGGGCGAGGAGGACACCGTCGCCATGGCGTCGACCACGCTGCACACCGGCTCTGCTGCCGCCCCGTCGGTCAGCGCCGTCTCGCTGCGCGCCCGCCGCGCGCGCCGGGTCCTGCACACCCCGGCGGCCGTCCTGCTCGCCTCCTGCGCCCTCGCCGGCGCCTTCCTCGTCGCGGTCTCCGACCTCGCGTCGCGCCTGGGCTAGAAGGACCGCACGATGGACGACGCCACCCGCCACGACGGGGAGACCCGTCATGGCCGGACCGCGCCGTCGCACGTGCCCGTGCTCCTCGAGCGCTGCCTGACCCTCCTCGCGCCCGCCCTCGAGCGCCCCGGCGCCGTCGTCGTCGACGCCACGCTCGGCCTCGGCGGCCACAGCGAGGCGCTCCTGCGCCGCTTCCCTGAGGTGCAGCTCGTCGGCGTCGACCGCGACCCCGACGCCCTGGCGCTCTCCGCCCGCCGCCTCGAGCCGTTCGAGCGCCGCACCGTCCTCGTCCACGCCGTGTACGACGAGCTGCCCCGCGTGCTCGACGAGGTCGACCACCCGCGCGTCGACGGTGTGCTGTTCGACCTCGGCGTCTCGTCCATGCAGCTCGACGAGGCCGAGCGCGGCTTCGCCTACGCCCAGGATGCCCCGCTCGACATGCGGATGGACCCGACCCACGGGATGACCGCGGCCGACGTCCTCAACACCTACGCCGCCTCCGAGCTCGCGCGCGTGCTGCGCGAGTACGGCGAGGAGAAGTTCGCCCGTCGCATCGCCGACGCCGTCGTGCGCGAGCGCGGCAAGGAGCCGTTCGACTCGAGCGCGCGTCTCGTCGAGCTGATCCGCGCGTCGATCCCCGCGCCGGCTCGGCGTACCGGGGGCAACCCGGCCAAGCGCACCTTCCAGGCGCTGCGCATCGAGGTCAACGCCGAGCTCGAGGTGCTCGGTCGCGCGGTGCCCGCGGCGATCGACGCGCTCACCGTCGGCGGCCGCATCGTCGTGATGTCCTACCAGTCGCTCGAGGACCGGATCGTCAAGCGCGCCATGGTCTCTCGCGCCTCGACCGACGTGCCTCCCGACCTCCCGTTCGTGCCCGAGGGCCACGAGCCCGAGCTGCGTCTGATCACCCGCGGCTCCGAGAAGGCGTCCGAGGCCGAGATCGCCGAGAACCCCCGTGCGGCGTCGGTGCGCCTGCGCGCGGCCGAGCGGATGCGGGAGGCGGCGTGAGCACCGCGACGCGCCCTGCGCGCACCTCCGCGGCCAAGCGCCGCCCGTCGTCCGGCGGCCCTGCCGCGCGCGCGGCTGCGCGCAAGCGCGCGCAGATCGTCGCGCTGCCCGACCCCGGGCCGACCGTCGCCGGCAACGGCGTCTTCGCGCTCGTCGTCGTCGGCATGCTCGTCGGCGGCATGGTGATGCTGCTGGTGCTCAACACCTCGCTCGCGCAGGGTGCGTTCGAGATCGGCACGCTCACCAAGACGCAGAACCAGCTCGCCGTGCAGGAGGAGCAGCTGCTCCAGGACGTCGCCCGCGCCGAGGCTCCCGAGGCGCTGCAGGCGCGCGCGAACTCGCTCGGGATGGTGCCGGTGACCTCGCCGGTCTTCCTGCGTCTCGCCGACGGTGCCGTCCTCGGGATCCCCAAGCCCGCCAAGGCTTCCCGGCCGTCGCTGCCCGCCACCGGCGCGGCTCCGACCGCCGTCACGGCGGCGGCGAAGCCCGCCGCGAAGACCGCACAGCGCACCGACGCCGCGCAGGCCGATCCGGCTCCGGTCACCGACGCCGCTGCGGCAGACCCGGCGGCTGCCCGATGACCACGCTCGCGCCCCCGCCCCGGCGCACGCCGCCGCCGCGACGTCCCGCTCCGCAGCGCCGCACCTCGCAGTCGCGCCGTCCGGTCGTCGCCCCGCCGCGCTCGTTCCGCCCCGGCGACCCGGTACGCCGGCTGCGCGCGTGGCAGCTGATCCTGCTCATCGTCCTGACGATCGTCGCCGGCCGCGTCATCGACGTGCAGGCCATCCAGGGTCCGACCCTGGCGGCTGCTGCGACCAAGGACCGGCTCCGCACCGTCACGACGCCCGCCGTGCGCGGCGACATCACCGACATCAACGGCGTACCGCTGGCGACCACCGTGCAGGCGCGCAACGTGACGGCCGACCAGACGCTCGTGAAGGACCCCGCCGCCGAGGCCGCCGCGCTCGCGCAGGTGCTCGGCGGCGACGCCGCGGCCTACCAGGCGCGCCTCACCGGCGAGCGCCGGTTCGTATACGTGGCCAAGGCGATCACGCCGCAGGTGTGGGCGAAGGTCGCGGCGCTGAAGCTGCCCGGCGTCTTCAGCGAGGTCACCTCGTCGCGCGTCTACCCGGGCGGCTCCGTCGCCGCCAACGTCGTCGGCTACGTCCGCGGCGACGGCAAGGGCGGCTCGGGCCTCGAGTACGGCTTCAACCAGGAGCTCGCCGGCACGCCGGGCACGGAGGTCTACCAGGCCTCCGCGCGCGGCACCGCGATCCCGACCGCCGACAGCTCCGGCACCGACCCGGTCCCCGGCCTCGGCGTACGCCTCACCATCGACCGCGACGTGCAGTACGTCGCGCAGGCCGCTATCGCGGCGCAGGTGA
Source organism: Candidatus Nanopelagicales bacterium (assembly GCA_046330715.1). Classification (GTDB taxonomy): domain Bacteria; phylum Actinomycetota; class Actinomycetes; order S36-B12; family CAIYMF01; genus Longivirga. The sequence goes on along the minus strand of JAXLSG010000006.1, from coordinate 136,735 downwards.
AGGCGGCCAAGGCCGACAGCGGCACGGTCGTGGTGATGAACCCGAGCACCGGCCAGATCTACGCCCTCGCGACCGTGCCGACCTTCGACCCGAACAAGGCGTCGGAGGCCGCGCAGAGCGACATCCGCAACCGCGCCGTCTCCGACGCGTTCGAGCCCGGCTCGACCAGCAAGGTGATGACGATGGCCGCGGCCATCGAGGAGAAGAAGGTCACGCCGCTCTCGAAGATCGTCGTGCCGCCGGTGCTGAAGACGAAGTACAAGACGTTCCACGACGACGTCTCCCACGGCACGCTGCACCTCACCCTCGCCGGCGTCCTGGCGAAGTCGAGCAACATCGGCACGATCCTCACCGCGCAGAAGATCGGCGGCGAGAAGCTGTACAGCTACCTCAAGAAGTTCGGCATCGGCGAGCCGACCGGCCTGCACTTCCCGGGCGAGAGCAAGGGCGTGGTCCCGGACCCGAGCCACTGGTCGGCGACGTCGTTCGGCACCATCGCGTTCGGCCAGGGCCTGTCGGTCACCGCCGTCCAGGCCGCGTCGGTCTACGCCACGATCGCCAACGGCGGCGTGCGCGTCTCGCCGACCCTGGTCGCCGGCTTCACCTCGCCCGACGGCACCTACCAGCCGGCCGCAGCGCCGACCCAGACGCGCGTCGTGAGCGCCAGCACCGCCGCGCAGGTGCGCGCGATGCTCGAGTCGGTCGTCACCGACGGCACCGCGCCCAAGGCCGCCATCCCCGGCTACCGCATCGCGGGCAAGACGGGTACGGCGAACCGCGTGGCCGAGGGCCACGGCTACCGCGGCTACACCTCGTCGTTCATCGGCATGGCGCCGGCCGACAAGCCGCAGCTCGTGGTCGCCGTGTTCCTCGACAACCCGCGCGTCGGCAAGTTCGGCGGCGCGCTCGCCGCCCCGGTCTTCAAGCAGGTCATGACCTTCGGCCTCGAGCACTTCCGCGTGCCCCCCACGGGCACGAAGCGCCCCGACCTGCCGATCACCTGGTGAGCGCGGGATAGGTTCGACGTCGTGTCCGCAGGCCCGCGCCCGAGCACTCCGCCGCGGCCGCTGACCGACCTCGCCGCCGTGGCGGGGGAGGCGCGCGTCGTGGGTGCCGTCGACCCCGCGACCGTGGCCGTCACCGGCGTCACGCACGACTCCCGCGCCGTCGTGCCCGGCGACCTGTACGCCGCCCTGCCGGGCTTCACCACCCACGGCGCCGAGTTCGTCGCACAGGCTGCGGCAGGCGGCGCGCTCGCGGTCCTCACCGACCCCGCGGGCGAGGAGCGCTCGGCGGCGTCCGGGCTGCCGGTCGTGGTGGTCGACGACCCGCGCGCGGTGCTCGGTGCCGTCGCGTCGTCGGTCTACGGCGACCCCTCCCACGACCTGCTCGTGCTCGGCATCACCGGCACCAACGGCAAGACGACCACGAGCTATCTCGTCGACGCCGGGCTACGTGCCGCCGGTCTGCTCACCGGGGTGATCGGCACCGTCGGCACGCGGATCGGCGACGACGTCGTGCCCACGGTGCGCACCACGCCCGAGGCCACCGACGTCCACGCGCTGCTCGCGGTGATGCGCGAGCGTGGCGTGCGCGCCGTGACGATGGAGGTGTCGAGCCACGCGCTGCGGCTCGGCCGCGTCGACGGCGTGCGCTTCGACGTCGCGGGGTTCACCAACCTCAGCCCCGACCACCTCGACTTCCACACCGACATGGACGACTACTTCGACGCGAAGGCGCAGCTGTTCACGTCCGCGCGCAGCGACCGCGCGGTCGTGTGCGTCGACGACCAGCACGGCGTCGCGATGAGCGACGTCGCTCGGGCGAACGGGCTGGAGACCACGACGTACGCGACGTCGCGCGCCGACGCGACGTGGGCCGCGCACGACGTGCGCACCGTGCCCGGTGGGTCGGTCCTGCGCGCTGCCGGACCCGACATCGACGTCGAGCTCGAGGTGCACCTGCCCGGAGCGTTCAACGTCGCCAACGGCCTCGGCGCGCTGGCGATGCTCGCGGCTGCAGGCATCGACCCGGTCGTGGCTTCCGACGGGATCGGACGCTGCCCCGGCGTACCCGGTCGCATGGAACGCGTGCCCGACCCCCACACCTCGCGCGGCCTGTTCGCGTACGTCGACTACGCCCACACCCCGGACGCCGTGGAGCGCGCGCTGGCCGCGGCCCGCGAGGTCGCCGGCGCGAGCGGGACGGGACGCGTGATCGTCGTCCTCGGCGCCGGCGGCGACCGCGACCCGCACAAGCGCCCGGCCATGGGACAGGCGGCCGTGCAGGGCGCCGACCGCGTGATCGTGACCGACGACAACCCGCGCAGCGAGGACCCCGCGGCCATCCGCGCGGAGATCCTGCGCGGCGCCCGGACCGCCCACGGCTCGAGCGTGTCCGAGCAGGGCGACCGCCGCCGCGCGATCGGCCAGGCGGTGGCCGAGGCCAGCGAGGGTGACGTAGTCCTCATCCTCGGCAAGGGCCACGAGCAGGGCCAGGAGGTCGCCGGTACGGTCACGCCGTTCGACGACCGTGTCGTGCTCGCCGAGGCGCTCGCCGAGCAGGCCACCGCGACCCACGAGGACCCCGCATGATCCCGCTGACGCTCGAGCAGGTCGCGCGCGCCGTCGACGGTGCGCTCGGCGGCGGAGCCGACCCCGCGGCCGTCGTCAGCGGCATCAGCACCGACACGCGCGCGGTGTCCGGCGGCGACCTGTTCGTGGCCGTCGTGGGGCAGCGGGTCGACGCCCACGACCTCGCGGGCGACGCCGTCGCTGCGGGTGCCGCAGCCGTGCTCGCCTCGCGCCCGGTCGACGTCCCGCACGTCCTCGTCGACGACACCGTGGCCGCGCTCGGCCGGCTCGCGCACGCGGTCCTCGCCGACCACCCGTCGGTCGTGGTCGTCGGCGTGACGGGCTCGTCGGGCAAGACGAGCACCAAGGACCTGCTCGCGCAGCTGCTCCCGGCGTACGGCCCGACCGTGGCGCCGCAGGGCTCGCTGAACACCGAGGTGGGTCTGCCCGTCACGGCGCTCGGCATCGACACCGGCACGCGCGTCCTCGTCGCGGAGATGGGTGCGCGCGGCATCGGCCACATCCGCTACCTCTGCGGCATCACGCCGCCGCGCGTCGGCGTCGTCCTCAACGTCGGCTCGGCGCACGTGGGCGAGTTCGGGTCGAAGGAGAACATCGCGCTGGCCAAGGGCGAGCTCGTCGAGTCGCTGCCGTCGGCCGCGCACGGCGGCGTCGCGGTCCTCAACGCCGACGACCCGCTCGTCGCCGCGATGGCCGCGCGCACGACCGCCCGCGTCGTCGCGTACGGCGAGTCCGCGACGGCCGACGTCCGCGCCGTCGACGTCGTGCTCGACGACGAGGGGCGGGCGTCGTTCACGCTCCTCGTGGGCGGCCGCAGCGCCGCCGTCGCCCTCGGTCTGCACGGCCGCCACCACGTCTCCAACGCCCTCGCCGCGGCTGCCGTCGGCACTGCCCTCGGCCTCGACCTCGACGAGGTCGCTGCCGCCCTCTCCGCAGCCCGTCCGGCGAGTCGTTGGCGGATGGAGGTGTCGACCGCCCCCTCCGGTGCCACGGTGGTCAACGACGCCTACAACGCCAACCCCGACTCCGTGCGGGCGGCGCTGCAGGCGCTGGCCGCCATGACCCGTGACGGCCGCCGTGGCACCGCGGTGCTGGGAGAGATGTTCGAGCTCGGAGGCACGACCGTGGACCTGCACGAGGAGACCGGTCGCGAGGCCGCCCGCCAGGGCGCCGCGCGGCTGGTCGCCGTCGGCGCGTCCGAGCCGGTCGCGGCCCTGGCCCGCGGGTACGCCGCGGAGAGCGGGCGGCCCGACGACGCCGTCGTGGTCGCCGACGCCGACGCGGCGCTCGCGGCTCTGGGGGAGCTCGGCGCCGACGACGTCGTGCTCGTGAAGGCCTCGCGCGCGGCCGGCCTCGAACGGCTCGCGCAGGCTCTGACGGAGGTGGCCTCGTGAAGGTGGCGCTCGTCGCAGCCGGCCTCGGGCTGATCGTCGCCCTGCTCGGCACCCCGCTGCTCATCCGCTGGCTCAGGGCGCACAAGCTCGCGCAGGCGATCCGCGTGTCCGTGCCAGGCGAGCTCTACCCCGAGCACGAGGGCAAGCGCGGTACGCCGTCCATGGGCGGCCTCGCGATCCTCGCCGGCATGCTCATCGGCTACTTCGGCGGACACCTCATCCTGTGGCGCCCCCTGACGGCCTCGGGGCTGCTCGCCGTGTATCTGACCGTCGGTCTCGGCTCGGTGGGCATCGCCGACGACTACCTGAAGATCTTCAAGCAGCGCAGCACCGGCGTGCGAGCCCGCACCAAGCTCATCGGCCAGGCCGCGGTCGCGCTGTCGTTCGGCTGGCTGGCGCTGCACTTCCCCGACAGCGAGGGGCTCACGCCGGCCTCGCACGCGATCTCGTTCCTGCGCAACACCTCCATCGTGCTGCCGACGGCGCTGGTGATGGTGTGGATCTGGTTCCTCGTCACGGCCACGACGAACGCGGTGAACCTCACCGACGGGCTCGACGGCCTCGCAGCGGGCGCCGCCGTCATGGCGCTCGGCGCCTACACGCTTCTCGCGCTGTGGCAGTACCGGCAGAACTGCGAGTTCTTCGAGTCGACCCGCTGCTACGACGTCCGCGACCCGCTCGACCTCGCGATGTTCGCCGCCGCGATCGCGGGAGCGACGTTCGGGTTCCTGTGGTGGAACACGGCGCCCGCCAGCATCTTCATGGGCGACACCGGATCCCTGTCGCTCGGCGGCGCGATCGCCGCGCTCGCGATCCTCACCCGCACCGAGCTGCTCCTGCCGCTCCTCGCGGGCCTGTTCCTCATCGTGACGCTCTCGGTCATCGGCCAGGTCGGCAGCTACAAGCTCACCGGCAGACGCATGTTCCGGATGGCCCCGCTGCACCACCACTTCGAGATGCTCGGCTGGGCCGAGATCCAGATCGTCGTGCGCTTCTGGATCATCCAGGGCCTGTTCGTCGCGCTCGGCCTCGGTCTGTTCTACGCCGAGTGGATCCGGCGGCCCGGATGACCCGCCCGGACGTCACGGCGTACGAGCGCGCCTCCGACTGGTCGGAGGTGCACGCGGTCGTCGCGGGCATCGGCGTGGCCGGGTTCGCGGCCGCCGACCAGCTGCTGCACCTCGGTGCGCGCGTGACCGTCATCGACGCCGCCGACGGCGAGAAGCAGCGCGAGCGCGCCGACGTCCTCGAGGTCGTGGGCGCCACGGTGCGCCTCGGCGACGGCGACTCGCTGCCCGACGGCGCCGACGTCCTCGTCGTGTCGCCGGGTCTGCCGCCGCGCGCGCCGGTGATCCAGGCGGCGCAGGAGCAGGGCGTGCCGGTGTGGGGCGAGCTCGAGCTCGCGTGGCGGCTGCGCGGACCCGACGCCGCGCCCTGGCTCGTCGTCACCGGCACCAACGGCAAGACCACGACCACGCTCATGCTCGCGTCGATGCTGCGCGCCGCCGGGCACCGCACCGATGCCGTCGGCAACATCGGCGTCTCGCTCGTCGACGCCGTGATGGACCCGGTCGGCTACGACGTCCTCGCGGTCGAGGTCGGCGCGCCGCAGCTGCCCTTCCTCTCGTCGGCGAGCCCGCTCGCGTCGGTGTGCCTCAACGTCGCCGAGGACCACATCGACCTCTTCGGCTCGTTCGAGGCCTACAAGGCTGCGAAGGCGCGCATCTACACCCACACGCAGATCGCGGCCGTCTACGACGAGGCGGAGCCCGAGACGCGGCTCATGGTCGAGGAGGCCGACGTCGTCGAGGGCTGCCGCGCCATCGGCATCACGCGCGGCATCCCCGGCCTGTCGATGCTCGGCGTCGTCGACGACCTGCTCGTCGACCGCGCGTTCGTCGAGAACCGGCACGAGGCCGCGCAGGAGCTCGCCTCGGTGCACGACGTGCGGCCGTTCGCGCCGCACAACGTCACCAACGCGCTGGCCGCCGCGGCGCTCGCCCGAGCCTTCGGCGTACCCGCCTCCGCGGTGCGCGAGGGGCTCCGCTCGTTCGAGCCCGCGGGGCACCGGATCGCCGAGGTCGCCGAGGTCGACGGCGTCCGGTACGTCGACGACTCGAAGGCCACGAACTGCCACGCCGCCGAGACGTCGCTGCTGGCCTACGGACCGGTGGTCTGGATCGCCGGCGGCATGGCCAAGGGGCAGGAGTTCGACGAGCTCGTCGAGCGCACGCGCGACCGGCTCCGCGGGGCCGTGCTGCTCGGCGTCGACCGCGACCGGATCCGCGAGGCGCTGGCGCGACACGCGCCCGATGTCCCCGTGATCGAGGTCTCCCGCACGGACACTGGAGCCATGGACGACGTCGTGAGCGCCGCCGCCGGGCTCGCACGCCCGGGCGACACCGTCCTGCTCGCTCCTGGTTGCGCGTCGTGGGACATGTACCGCGACTACGCCCAGCGCGGGGACGTGTTCGCCGAGGCCGTGCGACGCCTGGCGGACGCGTGAGCAGCGACACCGTACGCCGCGAGGCGACCAGGGACCGGCCACGCACCGAGCACCCGCTCGCGACCTACCACGTGCTGCTCGGCGCGACCCTGCTGCTCCTGCTGCTCGGCATCGCGATGGTGCTCTCGGCCTCGACCGTCCTGAGCTACCAGGTCTTCGGGTCGGCGTACACGCTGTGGTTCCGGCAGGTCATGTTCGCTGTCGTCGGTCTCGTCGCGATGGTGCTCGCGTCGCGCATGCCGGTGTCGTTCTACCGCAAGCTCGCCTACCCGCTGCTCGCGTTCGCGCTCGCCTCACTGCTCGCCGTGCTCGTCATCGGCCACTCGGTCGCCGGCCAGCGCAACTGGATCGAGCTCGGCGGCCCGTTCCGCTTCCAGCCCAGCGAGTTCGCAAAGCTCGCCCTGGTGCTGTGGGCCGCGGACCTCATGGCGCGCAAGCAGGGCACCATCCACCAGTGGAAGCACCTGCTCATCCCGCTCGTGCCGGTGTCGCTGCTCATCGTCGGGCTCGTGCTCCTCGAGGGCGACGTCGGCACGGCGCTCGTGATGGTGCCGATGATCGCCGCGGTGCTCTACGTCAACGGCGCGCCGCTGCGCCTGTTCGTCCTGGGGGCCGGCGCCGTGCTCGGCGGCGTCGCGCTGCTGACCGTCGGCCACACCTACCGCCTCGGCCGCTTCACCGCCTGGCTCGACCCGAGCGCCGACGCGCTCAACACCGGCTGGCAGGTGCTCCACGGCAAGAGCGCGCTCGGCGGCGGCGGATGGTTCGGCGTCGGTCTCGGCGCGAGCCGCGAGAAGTGGGACTGGCTGCCCGAGGCGCACACCGACTTCATCTACGCCGTGGTCGGCGAGGAGCTCGGCATCATCGGCTCGCTGCTGGTGCTCGTGCTGTTCGCGGCGATCGGCCTCGCGGGTCTGCGTCTCGCGCGCATCACCACCGACCCGTTCGTGCGCACCGCGTCGGCCGCCACGGTCGCGTGGTTGCTGACCCAGGCGCTGCTCAACATCGGCGCGGTGCTGCAGCTCGTGCCGATCACCGGCATCCCGCTGCCGCTGGTGTCCTACGGCGGCTCCTCGCTCGTGCCCACCCTCGTCGCCTGCGGCATGCTCATGTCGTTCGCGCGCGCCGAGGCGGGCCGCCCGGTCAAGGCCTCGCGCACCCGCCGTCCCGCCCGGGGGCGGTGAGACCCGTGCACGTCGTCCTCGCGGGCGGGGGCACGGCCGGCCACGTCGAGCCGGCCCTGAACCTCGCCGACTGCCTGCGCCGCCACGACCCCGACGTCGGCATCACCGCGCTGGGCACCGAGCGCGGCCTCGAGACGCGGCTCGTGCCCGAGCGCGGCTACGACCTGAGGCTCATCACGGCGACGCCGATGCCGCGACGTCCCACCCTCGACCTCGCCCGCCTCCCTACCCGCGTGAAGCGCGCGGTCGCCGAGGTCCGCGAGGTGCTCGACGACACCGGCGCCGACGTCCTCGTCGGCTTCGGCGGCTACGTCGCGCTGCCGGGCTACCTCGGCGCCCGCGGCCACGTCGCGATCGCGATCCACGAGGCCAACGCGCGGCCGGGCCTGGCCAACCGCGTCGGCGCGCGGTTCACGTCGTACGTCGGCTGCGCCGTCCCGGGCGCGATCGCGGGGTCGCAGCACATCGGCATGCCGCTGCGTCCGACGATCGCGAACCTCGACCGCGAGGCGCTGCGCGCCGAGGCGCGCGCGTTCTTCGGCCTCGACCCCGATCGTCCGACGCTGCTGGTGTTCGGCGGGTCGCAGGGCGCGCGGCGGCTCAACGAGGCCACCGTCGCCGCAGCGCACGACCTCACGGCCCAGGGCATCCAGGTGCTGCACGCGGCGGGCCTGCGCAACGACGACCAGCGGCCGACCGGCACCCTCGGTCCGGCGCCGTACGTCGGCCTGCCCTACATCGACCGGATGGACCTCGCCTACGCCGCGGCCGACGTCGCCCTCTGCCGCGCGGGCGCGATGACCTGCGCGGAGCTCGCGGCCGTGGGTCTGCCGGCGCTGTACGTGCCGCTGCCCATCGGCAACGGCGAGCAGCGGCTCAACGCGCTGCCCGTGGTCGACGCCGGGGGAGGGCTCCTCGTCGACGACGCCTCGCTCGACGGCGAGCGCGTGGTCCACGTCCTCGCCCCGCTCCTGCTCGACGCCGAGCAGCGACGCGCGATGGAAACGGCCGCCGCCTCCCACGGTCAGCGCGATGCGGACGAGAGACTGAGGAGGCTGGTGCTCGACGCGGTGGAGAGCGCCGGCGAGACGACCGCACGAGGAGGCTCCCGATGACCGCCCAGCCCGCCGACCTGTCCGGCCTCGGGCGCGTCCACGTCGTGGGGATCGGCGGCGCCGGCATGTCGGGCATCGCCCGCATCCTCGTCGCGCGCGGCGTCACGGTCACCGGCAGCGACGCGAAGGACTCGCGTCGCCTCGCCGCGCTGCGCGCCCTCGGCGTCGAGTGCTACGTCGGCCACGCCGCGGAGCAGATCGCGGGTGCCGACACCGTCATCGCGTCGACCGCGATCAAGGCCGAGAACCCCGAGCTCGTCGCGGCCCGCGAGGCCGGCCTGCGGGTGATGGGCCGCGCCGAGGCGCTGGCCACGCTGATGGAGGGCTACCGCGGCGTCGCGGTCGCGGGCACCCACGGCAAGACCACGACGACCTCGATGCTCACCGTCGCCCTGCAGCACTGCGGCGCCGACCCGTCGTTCGCGATCGGCAGCGAGCTCAACGAGAGCGGCAGCAACGCCCACCTCGGCACCGGCGAGGACTTCGTCGCTGAGGCCGACGAGAGCGACGGCGCGTTCCTCGCGCTCCCGGCGTACGCCGGCATCGTCACCAACGTCGAGCCCGACCACCTCGACCACTGGGGCACCTTCGACGCGATCGAGGCGGCGTTCCTCGAGTTCTCCACGGCGATCCGCGACCGCGGCGGCTTCGTGACCGTCTGCGTCGACGACGCCGGCGGCGCGCGCCTGGCCGAGAAGGCGCGTGCCGAGGGTGTCGACGTCCGCACCTACGGCACGAGCGACTCCGCCGACTTCCGGGTCGAGCTGGTCGGCGTGGGCGACCACGGGTGGCGCTTCGACGTCCTCGAGCACGGCGTGCGCCTCGGCATCACCGAGCTGGGGGTGCCGGGCAAGCACAACGTCCTCAACGCCACCGCCGCGCTCGTCACCGGCATCGGCCTCGGCCTCCCGGCGAGCGACCTGCGCGCAGGGCTCGAGACGTTCTCGGGCACGAGGCGCCGGTTCGACTTCAAGGGCAGCGCCGACGGCGTCCGCGTCTACGACGACTACGCCCACCACCCGACCGAGATCGCCGCGACGCTGTCGGCGATGCGCGACGTCGTCGGCGAGGGCCGGCTCGTCGTCGCGTTCCAGGCGCACCACTACTACCGCACCGCGATGTTCACGAAGGAGTTCGGCGAGGCGCTCGGTCTCGCCGACGAGGTCGTGGTGCTCGAGGTGTTCGCGCCGGGCGAGGACCCGATCCCGGGCGCGTCCGGCGTCGCGATGGCGGCCAACGTCCCGCTGCCGCCCGAGCAGGTCGTGTTCGAGCCGTCGTGGAGCAAGGTCGCGGGCCAGCTCGTCTCGCGCGCGCACCCGGGCGACGTCGTCATGACCCTGGGCGCCGGCGACATCGCGATGATCGGCACCGAGGTGCTCGACCTCCTGCGCGCTCGCGAGGCGCGATGACCGTCCTCGAGTCGGCGCAGCGGTTCGGCGCGTCCACCCGCAAGCGCCGGGTGCGCCGCTGGATCGCGCTCGCCGTCGTGGTCGTCCTCGTCGGCGTCGCGGTGTGGGTCGTCTGGTTCTCGTCGCTGCTGACCGTGCGCGAGGTGCGGGTGCTCGGTACGACGACCGTGAGCGCCGACCAGGTGCGCACCGCGGCCGACGTACCCGTGCGCGTCCCGCTCGCGCGCGTCGACGTCGACGGCATCGCGTCGCGCGTCGAGGCGATCCCGCGGGTGAAGTCGGTGGAGGTGCGCCGCGGCTGGCCCGACGTCCTCGTCCTCGTCGTCACCGAGCGCACGCCGCTCGCGGTGACGAAGGCCGGCACCTCGCTCACCTACCTCGACGACAGCGGTGCACGGTTCGGGTCGCTCACCGTCGCGCCCAGCGGCATGCCGCTCGTGGTCGCCTCCGACGACGTCGCGCAGCAGGCCGCCCTCGACGTCGTCGGTGCCCTGCCCAAGGCCCTGCGCGACACCACCACGACCGTCACGGCGAAGACCCGCGACGACGTCGTGCTCACCCTCGCCGACGGCGTCACGGTCCGGTGGGGGAGCGCCGAGCAGAGCGACCGCAAGGCCGCCGTGCTCGCCGCGCTGCTCAAGGTGAAGGCCGCGACGTACGACGTGAGCGCCCCGGACCTGCCCACCTCGAAGGGCTCCGCACCGCCTGCCCGCTGAGGGCGCGGTCACCGACAGCGACTCTCAGCGACCTGTCAGCCAGGCGCGATCCCGTGCGGCAGTAGCGATCTGTGCCACACCCCGTGCGTGGGGCGCGGCGGATCGGCCCGAGCGCCTTGCGCTGTCCGGGGGACCCGCCGTAGGTTCACCCCTCAGGTACAGGATGACATAACTATCAGCCTCTACATGAGGGTGAGAGTTGTCGCGGCGCCTGGGGAAGGGTCTCCGCGACGGTCGAGAGAAGGGTCAGGGCCATGGCGGCTCCCCAGAACTACCTCGCGGTGATCAAGGTCGTCGGCATCGGCGGGGGCGGCGTCAACGCCGTCAACCGGATGATCGAGGTCGGCCTCAAGGGCGTCGAGTTCATCGCGGTGAACACCGACGCGCAGGCGCTGCTCATGAGCGACGCCGACGTCAAGCTCGACATCGGTCGCGAGCTCACCCGTGGTCTCGGCGCCGGCGCCGACCCCGAGGTCGGGCGTCGCGCGGCGGAGGACCACGCCGAGGATCTCGAGGAGGTCCTCAAGGGCTCCGACATGGTGTTCGTAACCGCGGGCGAGGGCGGTGGCACCGGCACCGGTGGCGCGCCCGTCGTCGCGAAGATCGCGCGCCAGCTCGGTGCGCTGACCATCGGCGTAGTCACCCGTCCGTTCGGCTTCGAGGGCAAGCGCCGCGGCGTGCAGGCCGACTCCGGCGTCGACGCGCTGCGCGCCGAGGTCGACACCCTCATCGTCATCCCGAACGACCGGCTGCTCTCGCTGTCGGACCGCAACATCTCGATGCTCGACGCGTTCCGCCAGGCCGACCAGGTCCTGCTGCAGGGCGTCAGCGGCATCACCGACCTCATCACGACGCCGGGTCTGATCAACCTCGACTTCGCCGACGTGAAGAGCATCATGGCCGGCGCCGGCTCGGCGCTCATGGGCATCGGCTCGGCGCGCGGCGACGACCGCGCGATCGCCGCCGCCGAGGCCGCGATCTCGAGCCCGCTGCTCGAGGCGAGCATCGACGGCGCGCACGGCGTCCTGCTCTCGATCTCCGGCGGCTCGGACCTCGGGCTGTTCGAGATCAACGAGGCCGCCCGTCTGGTCGCCGACGCCGCGCACCCCGAGGCGAACATCATCTTCGGCGCCGTCATCGACGACACCCTCGGCGACGAGGTCCGCGTCACCGTCATCGCGGCCGGCTTCGACGGCGGTCTCCCGCCGGCACGGCGCGCCACCACCAAGGCCGCCGACAAGCCGGCCGAGGCTGCTGCCGCGGCCGCCGAGCCGGTCATCGAGGTCGACTCGGTCGACCTCACCACGGTCGAGGACGAGCCGCGCCGTGAGCCGCGCACCATCGTCTTCGACGACAGCGGCGACGAGGACGACCTCGACGTCCCCGACTTCCTCAAGTAGTCGACTGCTTCCCCTGGCTGCGGCCGGATCCCTCACGGGGTCCGGCCGCAGTCGCGTTCCCGGGCGCCTCGCCACGAACAGGGCGGTCAGGCCAGCGGAGGGCGCTCGGCGATCCCGCCCTAGGAGCTTCTGCTGGCCGGCGTACGCGGGTGGCGATCCCGGGGTGGGGAAGGGCGCGGCTGCGGGGGAGCTCGGCGGTGCGAGTCGGCTCCAGCCCTGGGAGCGTCTGCTGGCCGGCGTGCGCGGGTGGCGCTCGCGACGTGAGGAAGGGCTCGGCTGCGGGGGAGCTCGGCTGGCTGTGCCTTCGGGTGGCGCGATCGCTGAGGGGAAGGGCGCACCGAGGGGAGTGAGGCCGGCTGCGCCCGCGGATGGCCCGTGCACGTGGCCCTGTCCCACGGTGCTCGTGCTGACCGGCGTTCGGGGGTCGCGCCGAAGTTGTGAGGGCGAGCGGCTCGACATGTCGAGGCCTGCGTCCCGGAGGCGCTCGGTGATGTCGTCGGGAGTGGAGATCGGTCGGAGGCCCGCTGTGTCGCTGCGGGATGCCGGGCTCCCCGTTGGCGGCGTGCGATAGCAGAGTCGACGGGTTCGTGTGCGAGCGCAGCAGGGCTCTGTGGATGACACGCCGCGGCTCTGCGACCTGGGGACAACTGCGTTCACTGACGGCTGAAACATGGTGTGCGCCAACGGGTCTCGGGGACGCTTGACTGTCAGACCCCCTCTCTAGGGTGGTCTGCATGAGCTCGATGACGCCTACCGGTTCCGGGACGATGACCGTCCCGGAGCTGTGTGCTGCCGTCGAGCAGATCGAGTCGCTGATCGGCGACGTCGCGACCGCGGTCGCGGATCCGACGGCGCTGGATCTGGGTGGCGTGCCGGCGGATCTGCTGGCCGCGCTGTCGTCGCGGCTGCTCCGCGCGGCGGACCGTGCCACCGCGGTCGCCACGGTCACGGTCGGGCAGGTCCTGGCCGTCGCGGGGCCGGGCACCGGCACCTTGATCGCGGGCCGCTACGCGTCGGGCCGGCGCTGGCTGGAGCGCGACGCCGGCCTCGCCCCGTCGAGCGCGAAGGCCGTGATCGCGCGAGCTCGCGATCTGCGCGAGCACTCCGAGCCGGCGAAGGCGGCGTGGCTCGCCGGGGAGGTCAGCAGCGACTCGGTCCGCGAGCTCACCTCCGGGGTCTCGGGCGCGCTCCGGAGCGTGAAGACCACCCGTGCGGAGAAGGAGCGGCTGCGCGCGGAAGCCGTCGACGTCCTGCTCCCCGTCGCGCAGGAGGGCACTCCCGCCGACGTGAAGCGGGCGGTGTCGCGGCTGCGGCTGCTGGCCGAGTCGGCGTACGAGGAGCAGTCCGGCGATCAGGCAGCCGTCGAGGCGTACGACGACCAGACGCTGACCTGCGTGCAGGTCGGGAACCTGTTCCGCCTCGAGGCGTTCCTCACCAAGCCCGCCGCAGCCGCGGCGATGACCGTCCTGGACCAGTACGCCCGCAGCATCGCCGACCGCGACCCGGACGTCCCGCACACGTCCGATTGCCCGCTGGCCGCACCACCGGCTCCGCTCGAGCCCGACGCCACGGCCTTCCAGGCCACCCGATGGTGCACCTGCGGAGCCGCCGCCGCGGCAGGCGTCGTGTCCAAGGACAACTGGCCGCACATGCTCGCGGTCGGGTTCGGCGAGCTCATGACCAGCCACCTCGACGAGGGTCGGGTCGGGTCGCACCACGGCATCGCGCCGCACGTCACCGTCACTGTCGACGTCGACGACCTCGCCGCCGGACTCGGCGCCCAGCTCGCGATGCCCGGACAGGACGAACCCGTCCTCCTCACCTCGGATGAGACCCGGCGCATCCTCTGCGACGCGGACCTCACCACCGTCGTCGTCGAGAAGCTGCGCGACCGCAGTGCAGCGAGCGGTGATCGCGGTGCCGTCCAGCCCGCCGCCGGGGAAGCCTCGGACCACGACGCCGATGCAGGCAGCTCTGGCAGCGACGCCTCGGGCGCAGCCACGGTCGAGGGCGACGTCGAGTCCGACATCGACTCCGCCGTCGCGACGGCCGAGCTGACCCGGCTGCTGATGAGCACCGCGGTCGCGGTGCTGTACGTCGGACGTACCCAGCGCCTGGTCACCCCGCGCCAGCGCCGCGCGCTCGAGGTCCGCGACAAGCACTGCATCTTCCCGGGCTGCCGCGCCCACCCCCGTCGCTGCCAGGCCCACCACGTCCGCGAGTGGGAGCACGACGGACTGACCGACATCGACAACCTCGCGCTGCTCTGCGTCCGTCACCACATCTCGGTCCACGAGGGCGGCTGGACCATCACGCGCACACCCGGCACGAGCCCCTACGAGACCGGCTGCTGGACCCTCGCCCCACCCAGACCCCAGCCCTGACGAAGGGCGCACCACCCACCACCCGTTCAGCCACGTGTGGGGCTGCGATCCCACAAGCGCGAGCACATCCGGCAATCGGCATCACTCTCTCGGACGACTTACGTCCGTCTCCAACGGGTCGACGGTTATGTTCGCGGCACGTACGAAACGGGGAGGCGTGATGGCGCTGGCGGATGCCCTGCACGAGTGGGAGCAGATGTGGCGGGCCACAGGCGCGCCGGTTGACGAGATCCTGTCTGCCGGCCTCCGCCCCGACGAAGTGCGAGCCGCCATCGGTCGCGAGGCGGTGCACCCCGACGTGCTCACCTGGTTCGGCTGGCACAACGGAGCCCATGGTCTGTGGGATGCCGTGCCGTCTGGTCGTCACATGTTCGGCCTCGACACGCTCCTGCAGTTGCGCCCCTTGGTGAAGAAGTGGGCCGAGGCGATTCGCCCACCAGCAACTGAGCTCCAGTACCGCGAGGCCTTCTTCCCGCTGCTGAACAACGACGACAACGACACGGTGCTCGTCGATCTGGATACCGGAGAGGTCGTCCGTCACGAGATCGAGGAGATGGTGGAGCGGTCTCCCACGCTTCTCCTGATCGGCGAGGACCTCGAGTCCGTCGTGAGGGTCTGGATGGATCTTCTCCGCGGCCTGCACGTGAAGTACGAGCCAGGGCAGGTCTACTTCGACATAGACAAGGCCGACGTGCCCGTCCACCTCCTCGAACGCGGCATCGTCATCGCCTAGCCCAGAAGTGCCGATGGCGCTCGCCGAGAACCTGACGGCGGCTACGGGCCGGTTCCAGCAGAATCTCGTCCGTGGGTGTCTTCAGGGATCGTGGCGAACCGGAGTCGCAGGAGCCTGGCCCGAGCTATGACCCTGCTACCACGGGACCGGCTCGGCGCGTGACTCGGTTCATCGGTATCAGCGATCAGCTCGCCCGCACCCAGACGCAGCGATCGGATCTGTATGAGTTCCGGACCACCTCGGGTGCGCATGTCTACCTTCACGACACCGACCTGCGTCGAATCGCGACGGACGTTGGCTCCCCTGGCCGGCTCCACCTGACCTTCGAGTACGACCCGGAGTGGGTTCCGCCGGAACTAGCTTCGACGCCAGTCATCCAGTTCGACTGCCACGAGGCAACGATGATCGCGTGGGACATTGACCAGGACTCGGTCAGCGATCCGGATGCTCCGCAAGGCCAGGTCTCGTTCTTCGACTGGGACGGCCTAGATGGGTTCAGCCTCCAGACCTACAGCCGGTTCCTCACCTTCACGACCGGCCTGGTCTCCGTCTCCCTGCTCCCCAGCGACCGCGCCTAAGTGCCGATAGCGCTCGCCCCCTCGCAAGATCTGCAGGCAGGCTGGCATCAGGTGCCACACTGGCCAGGGATCCGGAGCACGCGAGAGCAGCACATTCGGAGCGGGGGCAGGCGGTTGGTGGACGGGGTGAGTGCTGACGTCGCAGGGCCGGGCGAGCGGGACCTCGTCGCCGATCTCGAAGAGGGCCTCTGGTCGATGTACTCGAAGTTCGGCCAGGTCGACGGTGCCCATCTTGTCGACGACGCCCACCGGCTCGTGCTGGAGAGTCCCCTCCGCCAACCTCCCTACAACTCCGTCCTCCGGTTCCGAGATGACGGCATGCGACCGCTCGTCGACCAGGTCGTCGAGCTGGTCGACCCCTTCCGTGCGCGAGACGTGATCGGCGCTTGGGTGGTGCACCCCACCACGACACCAGGCGTGCGCGACGCGCTCACCGAGGTGGGCTGGACCCTGGCGGAGCCGCTGCACGGGATGGCGATGGACCTGTCGTCGTTGCCACCCCTTCCTTCAGTCGGTTCGGGGGTCGAGGTCGTCGATCCCGACAAGCAGGACGGGACCGAGTGGGTGGACCTGATCTCGTGGCGTTACGGGCTGGCCGACGAGGACTCGGCGTACCTGCGCAAGGTCTTCGAGACTCACGCCGCGCACGGCTCTCGGCTCTGGACGGCCCGAGCGGACGGAGTTCCCCTGTCGAAGGCGGTCATGAACATGAGCGGGGACGTCGCCGGCATCTTCGGGGTCGCCACCAAGGACGAGGGGCGCGGTCGTGGGCTGGCCCGGCTGCTGACGCTGCGTGCGCTCCACGAGGCCCGAGACCGAGGTGCTGCCGTCGGCGTCCTCCACTCGACACCGATGGCGCGAGCGTTGTACGAGAGCATCGGCTTCCGGGACGTCGCGCCGTTCGACGTCTGGGCGAAGCCCGACAGCGTGCACCTGTAACGCTGCTGGGACCCGGAGCCGAGAAGCGCCGACAGCGCCCACCCGGTCAGCTGCACGCGGGGTGGGGCTCAGGCTCCGACGTACGCCGCGAGGTGCTCGCCGGTCAGGGTGCTGCGGGCGGCGACGAGGTCGGCGGGGGTGCCCTCGAACACCACGCGGCCGCCATCGTGGCCGGCGCCGGGGCCGAGGTCGATGATCCAGTCGGCGTGCGCCATCACGGCCTGGTGGTGCTCGATGACCACGATCGACGTGCCGGCGTCGACGAGGCGGTCGAGGAGGCCGAGCAGCGCCTCTACGTCAGCGAGGTGCAGGCCGGTCGTCGGCTCGTCGAGGACGAAGACGCCGCCCTTCTCGCCGAGGTGCGTCGCGAGCTTGAGCCGCTGGCGCTCGCCGCCCGACAGCGTCGTGAGCGGCTGGCCGAGGCGCAGGTAGCCGAGGCCTACGTCGACGAGGCGGGCGAGGATCGCGTGCGCGGCGGGGGTGCGGGCCTCGCCGTCGGCGAAGAAGTCCGCGGCCTCGCCGACCGGCATCGCGAGCACCTCGCTGATGTCGCGGCCGCCGAGGCGGTACTCCAGCACCGAGGCGTCGAAGCGCCGGCCCTCGCAGACCTCGCACGTGATGGCGACGCCGGACACGATCGCGAGGTCGCTGATGATCACGCCCGCGCCGTTGCACGCCGGGCACGCGCCCGCGGAGTTGGCGCTGAAGAGCGCGGGCTTCACGCCGTTGGCCTTCGCGAAGGCCTTGCGGATCGGCTCGAGGGCGCCGGTGTACGTCGCGGGGTTGGAGCGTCGCGAGCCGCGGATGCCCGTCTGGTCGACCACCACCACACCGTCGCGGCCGGCGACCGAGCCCTGGATGAGCGAGCTCTTGCCCGAGCCTGCGACGCCGGTGAGGACGACGAGCATGCCGAGCGGGATGTCGACGTCGACGTCGCGCAGGTTGTTCGTGCTCGCCCCGCGTACCTCGAGGACGCCGGTCGCTGTACGCACGGAGTCCTTGAGCGACACGCGGTCGTCGAGATGGCGACCGGTCACGGTGCCCGACTTCCGCAGGCCCTTGAGCGGACCCTCGTAGACGATCGTGCCGCCGTCGGTGCCGGCGCCGGGGCCGAGGTCGACGACGTGGTCGGCGATCGCCATCACCTCGGGCTTGTGCTCGACGACGAGGACGGTGTTGCCCTTGTCGCGCAGCGCGAGCAGCAGCGAGTTCATCCGCTGGATGTCGTGCGGGTGCAGGCCGATGGTGGGCTCGTCGAAGACGTAGGTGACGTCGGTGAGCGACGACCCGAGGTGGCGGATCATCTTCGTGCGCTGCGCCTCCCCGCCCGACAGCGTGCCGGCGGGACGGTCGAGCGAGAGGTAGCCCAGCCCGATCTCGACGAAGGAGTCGAGCGTCTGCCCGAGCGCCTCGAGCAGCGGCGCGACCGACGGCTCGTCGAGGCCGCGCACCCACTCGGCGAGGTCGCTGATCTGCAACGCGCAGACGTCGGCGATCGAGAGCCCGCCGATCTTCGACGAGCGCGCCTCGGGGGAGAGCCGCGTGCCGCCGCAGTCGGGGCAGGTGCTGAAGGTGGCAGCGCGCTCGACGAACGCGCGGATGTGCGGCTGCAGCGAGTCGACGTCCTTGGACAGCATGGACTTCTGGATCTTCGGGATCAGCCCCTCGTAGGTGAGGTTGATGCCGTCGACCTTGATCTTCGTCGGCTCCTTGTAGAGGAGCGCGTCGAGCTCCTTCTTGGTGTACTTCGCGATCTTCTTGTCGGGGTCGACGAACCCCGAGCCCATGTAGATGCGTCCGTACCAGCCGTCCATGGAGTAGCCGGGGATGAGGATCGCGCCCTCGCGCAGCGACAGGCTCTCGTCGTAGATAGCGGTGAGGTCGATGTCGTTCACCGAGCCGCGGCCCTCGCAGCGGGGGCACATGCCGCCGAGGATGCTGAAGCTGCGCCGCTCCTTCGTCGTACGGCCGCCCTTGCTCACCGTCACGGCGCCGGCGCCCGAGATCGACGCCACGTTGAACGAGAACGCCTGCGGCGGCCCGATGTGCGGGTCGCCCAGGCGGCTGAACAGGATCCGCAGCATCGCGTTCGCGTCGGTCGCCGTGCCGACGGTCGAGCGCGGGTCGGCGCCCATCCGCTCCTGGTCGACGATGATCGCCGTGGTGAGGCCGTCGAGGACGTCGACGTCGGGCCGCGCCATCGTCTGCATGAAGCCCTGCAGGAACGCGCTGTACGTCTCGTTGATGAGCCGCTGCGACTCGGCCGCGATCGTGCCGAACACGAGCGAGCTCTTGCCCGAGCCCGAGACGCCGGTGAAGACGGTGAGCCGGCGCTTCGGGATCTCGACGCTCACGCCCTGCAGGTTGTTCACCCGCGCGTTGTGCACGCGGATCAGGTCGTGGCTGTCGGCCGCATGCACCACGGGAGCTCCAGGGGATCGGTACGCCGGGGGAGCCAGCGACTCTAGGGGCCCGGACCCGGGTCGCGCAGGCGGCCGGGAGCGCACCCGCGCGTCGCACAGGTACCACCCGATGGCCGGACCGCGTCGTCGGCGCTCGTGTGCCAGGGTGGGACGCATGGCGACCGTCGTCGGGAACCTCGGCCCCCGGGTGCGGTGGGCGTTCTCCGACCGCTCGCTCGCGCCCGTGCTCGGCGCGGTCGAGCGGCAGGGCCGGATGCTCGCCGGCGACCCGGTCGCGGCCGGCGACGAGCAGCGCCCGGGAGCGAGCGTCGCGCCGTACGACTCGGCCAACCTCGCCGACCACGTGGGCGACGACCCGGCCAGCGTGACGACGAACCGCGGCCTGCTCGCGGCAGCCGTCGGTCTCGACGTCGCGCACGTCGTGTCGATGGCACCGGTGCACGGCAACGACGTCGCGTCGGTGGGTGCGGGGTCGGCGAGCCCGGTGCCCGAGGTCGACGCGCTCGTCACCACCGTGCCCAACCTCGCGCTGCTCGTGCTCGCCGCCGACTGCGTCCCCGTCGTCCTCGGCGACGGTGCGGCCGGCGTGGTCGCGGTCGTGCACGCGGGCTGGCGCGGTGTGCTGTCCGACGTCGTCGGCACCACGCTCGAAGCGCTGGTCGACCACGGCGCGCGCCTCGACCGCACGCGGGCCGTCGTGGGTCCCGCGATCTGCGGCTCCTGCTACGACGTCCCGCGCGAGCGCTTCGACTCCGTCGTGGCCGTCGCGCCGTCCGCAGCCGCCGTCGCGTCCGACGGGCGCCCGGGCCTCGACCTGCGCGCCGCGGTGGTCGACCGGCTGCGCGGCGCCGGAGTCACGGCGTCGCTGCACGGTGGCTGCACCGTCGAGTCGCACGACCTCTACTCCTTCCGCCGCGACGGCGTCACCGGTCGCCACGGCGGGGTGGTCACGCTCCTCCCTCCCGTCGAGGAGGCGCGACCATGAGCGACGGCCGCCGCGAGGAGCTCTCGGCGAACCTCGCCGAGGTGCAGGCGCGCATCGACGCCGCGGCGAAGGCCGCCGGCCGCGACGCCCACGAGGTCACCCTCGTCGTCGTCACCAAGACCTGGCCGGCGTCCGACGTCGAGCTGCTCGCCGGCCTCGGCGTCACCGACGTCGCCGAGAACCGCGACCAGGAGGCGCGGCCCAAGCACGACGCCTGCGCCGTCCTCGGGCTTCGGTGGCACTTCGTCGGCCAGCTGCAGCGCAACAAGACACGCTCCGTGGCGTCGTACGCCGACGTCGTGGAGTCGGTCGACCGGGCCGAGCTGGTCCCGGCGCTCGACCGCGCAGCCCAGGCCCGTGGCCGCGCGCTCGACGTCCTCCTCCAGGTCGACCTGCAGCAGCCGCCCGACCCGCACCGCGGCGGCTGCGCTCCCGCCGACCTCGGCCGCCTGGCGGACCTCGTCGCCGGCGCCGAGGCGCTCCGGCTGCACGGGCTGATGGCCGTCGCCCCGCTGGGGGAGGACCCGGCGGCCGCCTTCGCCCGGCTGGCGGACGCGGCCGCGGCGCTGCGGGCGGATCATCCGGAGGCGACGGTGCTCTCCGCGGGCATGTCGCACGACCTCGAGCAGGCGGTGGAGGCGGGCGCGACACACGTCCGGATCGGGACCGCGGTGCTCGGCGGGCGTGCCGCCCTCGGGTAGCGTTTCGCCGAGGACGGGACCGATCCGGGCGCAGAAGCGTCCGAGGCCACGAGGAGCAGGCATGGGCGCGATGCGCAAGATGGCGGTCTACCTGGGCCTGGTCGAGGACGACGCCCTCGAGTACGTCGACGACGACGCCGACTACGCCGACCCCCGCGCGACCAGCCGGCACGAGCCGCAGGGCTACAGCTCGGTGCGCGAGGTCCCGCAGCCGACCCGTACCGCGTCGCGCCCGGTCAGCACCGCTCCGGCCACGCGCGGCAACCTCGCCACCGACACCGCCGTCCACGCCGACGTGCGCCACGAGGTGCGCCCGGCCGACCCGGTCTCGGTGAGCGACCTCTACCGCATCACGACCCTGCACCCGCGCAGCTACAACGACGCCCGCCGCATCGGCGAGGAGTTCCGCGACGGCGTGCCGGTCATCATGAACCTGTCCGACATGGACGACGCCGAGGCCAAGCGCCTCGTCGACTTCGCGGCCGGCCTCATCTTCGGCTGCCGCGGCAGCATCGAGCGCATCACCAACAAGGTGTTCCTGCTCTCGCCGCAGAACGTCGACGTCGCCGCCGAGGCCCACCGCCTCGCGCAGGACGGCTTCTTCAACCAGAGCTGAGCCCTGGCGGCACCCGTGCGCAGCAGTGCGCTGGCGCGGGCCGCTGCCCCTGCTGGCAGACTGGTGCACGGACCTGGAAGGACGCCGGTGCACCGCACCGCACGACGATCGGAGAAGGCGACGTGACCGTCGGGGGCGTCGTCATCTGGGTGCTCCAGCTCTACGTGCTGGTGCTCCTGGCCTACGTCGTCCTCTCGTGGGTGATGATCTACGCCCGCGACTGGCAGCCCCGCGGCGTCGTGCTCCTGCTGGTCGAGGGCGTCTTCGCGGTGACCGAGCCCCCGCTGCGCCTGCTGCGGCGGTTCATCCCCCCGCTGCGCATCGGCCAGGTCTCGCTCGACCTCGCGATCTTCGTGCTGTTCATCCTCGTCTACGCCCTCATCTTCCTCGCGGCCCGCTTGCCGTTCTAGAAACCACTACGCTGCGCTACGTACGCAGTACCTCCCGCAAAGGTGACTCTCATGGCCCTGACCCCCGAGGACGTCCGCAACAAGCAGTTCTCGACAGCCAAGCGCAAGGGCTACGAGATGGACGAGGTGGACGCCTTCCTCGACCAGATCGAGATCGAGCTCGGCACGCTGCAGCGCGAGAACGCCGAGCTCAAGGGCCGCCTCGCGGCCGCCGAGCAGGCCGCGTCCGCCGTCGTCGCCGCCCCGGCCCCCGTGGCCGCGCCGGTCGCCGCGCCCGAGCCGGTCGCCGCCCCGGCGCCCGACGCCAACGCCCAGGCCGTCGCGATGCTCGCCCTCGCGCAGAAGACCGCCGACGAGCACACCGCCCGCGCCCGCGCCGAGGCCGACCAGGTCGTCGCCGAGGCCCGCGCCAAGGCCGCCGAGCTCGAGCGGGCCAGCCAGGCCGAGCGCGAGGTGCTCGAGCGCCGCGTCGAGGGCCTGCGCGCCTTCGAGCGCGAGTACCGCCAGCGCCTGCGCCAGTACCACGAGTCGGCGCTCGCCGAGCTCGACGCCAAGGGCGGCGACTCGCCGGCCTCGCCCGCAGGCGGCGCGCCGTCCGCCGGCGCCCCCGGTGCTCCGGGCGCTCCCGGCGCCCCGGCCTCGGCCCCGGCGTCCCCGGCGTCGGCACCCACCCCGACCCTGGCTCCGCCGCCCGCTGCCGCGCCTCCGGCCGCGCCCGCCCCGTCGGCCCCTGCGGCCCCGCCGGCCGCTCCGCCCGCGGCCGTCCCGCCGTCGGCACCGGCTCCGGCTGCTCCGCCCGCCGCCGCGCCTCCGGCTCCGCCGGCCGCGCCCCCGGTCGCTCCGCCGCCCGCCGCGCCGCCGCAGCCGCAGTCGCCGTTCGCGGTCCCGCGCGACGACGCCCCGCCCTCGCAGGCCTGACATCACGAAGGCCCCGCCGGATATCCGGCGGGGCCTTCGTCGGTCTCGGGTCAGGCGCGGGCGAGGCTGAACCGCAGCCCGAGCTCCTCGTCGTGCGCCCAGCCGTCGGAGGGCGCGCCCTCCTCGAACGTCGTCGCGAGCACCTCGCCGGCCACCTGGCCGCCGTGCGCGCGCAGCGCAGCCGCGAGCTCGTCGTCGTCGGCCGCCCAGGCGACCGTGATCCGGTCGCTCACGGCCAGACCCGAGGACTTGCGGGCCTCCTGCAGCGTGCGGACCGTCTCTCGCGCGAGACCCGCCAGCCGCAGCTCGGGCGTGAGCTCGAGGTCGAGCGCGAGCGTCTCGCCACCGTCGCTCGCCACGGCCCAGCCCGCCTTCGGCGTCTCGGTCACGACGACCTCGTCCTCGGTGAGCGCGACCGGCTCGCCGTCGACCACGACCTCGGCCGTGCCGTGCTGGCGCAGCGCCGCGACCAGCGCCGCGCCGTCGGCCGCCGCGATCGCCTCGGCCACCGGGGGAGTGCCCTTGCCGAAGCGCTTGCCCAGCGCGCGGAAGTTGGCCTTCACCGAGACGTCGACCAGGTGTGCCTCGGCGACGTCGCCCAGCGCCAGCAGCTCGCCGGTGTTGAGCTCGTCGGCGACCTCGGCGCGCAGCGCGTCGGGCAGGTCGTCCCACCCGGGCGCCGCGACGAGGGCACGGCCCAGCGGCTGACGCGTGCGGACGCTCGACGTCGCGCGCGCGGCACGGCCGAGCTCGACGAGCCGACGGACCAGGCCCATCTGCTCCGAGAGCCGCTCGTCGACGAGCGAGTCATCGACCACGGGCCACGCGGCGAGGTGCACCGAGTCGGGCAGCTCGTCGCTCGTCGAGGCGAACAGGTCCTGCCACACCCGCTCGGTGACGAACGGCGTGAACGGCGCCATGAGCAGGGTGACGACGTACAGGCACTCGTGCAGCGTCGCGAGCGCCGACGCGTCGCCGGCCCAGAACCGGCGCCGCGAGCGGCGCACGTACCAGTTCGACAGGTCGTCGACGTACGCCGACAGCAGCCGGCCGGCGCGCTGGGTGTCGTAGGCCTCGAGGGCCTCGTCGACCTCGCGCGCGAGCTTGTGCGCCTCCGACAGCGCCCAGCGGTCGAGCGCCGGCCGCTCGGCGACCGGGGGAGCCGGGGTGGCGTAGGGCTCGAAGCCGGCCTCGCGGGCGTAGAGCGCCTGGAACGACACGGTGTTCCAGTAGGTCAGCAGCGTCTTGCGCACGACCTCCTGGATCGTGCCGTGACCGACGCGCCGCGCCTGCCACGGCGAGCCGCCGGCGAGCATGAACCAGCGCACGGCGTCGGCGCCGTGCTGGTCCATGAGCGGGATCGGCTCGAGCACGTTGCCCAGGTGCTTGCTCATCTTGCGGCCCTCCTCGTCGAGGATGTGGCCGAGGCAGAGGACCGTCTTGTACGACGACCGGTCGAAGACCAGCGTGCCGACCGCCATGAGCGTGTAGAACCACCCGCGCGTCTGGTCGATCGCCTCGCAGATGAAGTCCGCGGGGTAGCGCGTCGCGAACTCGTCCTGCCCGCGGAACGGGTAGCCGAACTGCGCGAACGGCATGGCGCCGCTGTCGTACCAGGCGTCGATCACCTCGGGCACGCGCGTCGCGGTCTCGCCGCACTGCGGGCACGGGAAGGTGACGTCGTCGACGAACGGCCGGTGCGGGTCGAGGTTCGAGAGGTCCTGGCCCGCATGGGTTCCCAGCTCCGCGAGCGACTCGACGCAGGTGAGGTGGTCGCTCTCGCAGCGCCAGATCGGCAGCGGGGTGCCCCAGTAGCGCGAGCGCGAGAGCGCCCAGTCGATGTTGTTGTTGAGCCAGTCGCCGTAGCGGCCCCACTGGATGGTCTGCGGGTGCCAGTCGGTGCCCTCGTTCTCGCGCAGCAGCGCGTCCTTCACCGCGGTGGTGCGGATGTACCAGGACGGCTGCGCGTAGTAGACGAGCGGCGTGTGGCAGCGCCAGCAGTGCGGGTACGTGTGCTCGTACGGCACGTGCTGGAAGAGCAGCCCGCGCTCCTGCAGGTCGTCGACGAGCAGGGCGTCGGCCTTCTTGAAGAACACGCCGCCGACGAGCGGGAGGTCGGCGTCGAAAGTGCCGTCGAGGCGCAGCGGGTTCACGACCGGCAGGCCGTGCTCGCGGCACAGCTGAAGGTCGACGGCACCGAACGCCGGGGCCTCGTGCACGATGCCCGAGCCGTCCTCGGTCGTGACGAAGTCGGCGTGCAGCACGGTGTGCACCGGCGCTTCGGTCTCGGGGAACTCGACGCTGGTGAACGGCCGCGAGTACGACGCCCCGAGCACGTCGGCGCCGCGCACGGTCTCGACCACGGTGGTGCCCTCGCCGAGCACGCGCTCGCGCACCGCCTCGGCGACCAGGAGCAGCTCGCCGTCGGGCATGCGGGTCACGGCGTACTCGACGTCCTCGTGCACCGCGCACGCGGTGTTGGACATGAGCGTCCACGGCGTCGTCGTCCAGACGAGCAGCGCGAGGCCGGGGTGGCGCTCGACGAGCGCGCCGCTGGTGAGCGGGAAGCGCACGTAGACCGACGGGTCGACGACCGTCTCGTACCCCTGCGCGAGCTCGTGGTCGGACAGGCCCGTGCCGCAGCGCGTGCAGTACGGCGTCACGCGGTAGTCCTGGGTCAGCAGGCCCTTGTCGAAGATCTGCTTGAGCGACCACCAGACGCTCTCGACGTAGTGCGGGTCCATGGTCCAGTAGGCGTCGCCCATGTCGACCCAGTAGCCCATGCGCTCGGTGAGGTCGGCGAAGGCGTCGACGTGCCGCAGCACCGAGGCGCGGCACTTCTCGTTGAACTCGGCGATGCCGTAGGCCTCGATGTCCTTCTTGCCGGAGAAGCCGAGCTCCTTCTCGACGGCGAGCTCGACCGGCAGGCCGTGGCAGTCCCAGCCGGCCTTGCGGGGGACGTGGTAGCCCTTCATCGTCCTGTAGCGCGGGAAGACGTCCTTGAAGACGCGCGCCTCGACGTGGTGGGTGCCGGGCATGCCGTTGGCGGTCGGCGGGCCCTCGTTGAACACCCAGAGGGGACGGCCCTCGGTGGCGGCGAGCGAGCGCTCGAAGACCTCGCGCTCGCGCCAGAGCGCGAGCACCTCGTGGTCGAGCGCGGGCAGGTCGACCTGCGGCGGCACCGGGCGGTACATCGATCCTCCGTCTGCGACCCGGCCTCGCGGCCGGGCTGTCGTGACGGAGGGACGAGGACGACCGGTGCGGCCGGTCCCCGCGGTACCACCCTCCTTGGCGCACCGGTACGGCGTGCGCCCTCTCGGACGACCAGGCGGCCGGTTCTACCCCGCGGTCTCCCGCGGCTCCTCCGGCAGCTCGGGGGTGATCTTCACCCCGCGCACGCCCCCGGGCTCGCACCGTCCCCGGGTCGCTCGTGGCTGCGTGCGGGACTACTCGTCCCCGTCGTCGCCGTGCCTGGACGGGTCCAGGGTAACGGGCGGGGCGGGTGGCAGGCTTGCACGTATGCCCGAGCCCGCCCGCGCCGCCGCTCGCGTGGCCGTGCGGGTGCGCCCGGGGGCGTCGCGCACGAAGGTCGGAGGCGCGTACGGCGAGGGCGACGACGCGCGCCTGGTGGTCGCGGTCACCGCCCGCGCGGTCGACGGCGCGGCGACGGAGGCGGTGCTGCGGGCGCTGGCCGAGGCCCTCGGCGTACGCCGTCGCCAGGTGGCTCTGGTCACCGGCGCGACGAGCCGGGACAAACTGGTCGAAATCGACGACCCGCCGGCGGACCTCGCGTCCCGGGTGTCCGCACTGCGGAACATCTGAGCCCTGACCTGCGACGTCGTCGTCGGCCGTGCGGCGCGGCGTGTTGATCGCGCAGGGGTCAGTGCCTATCCTCGGCAGGCTTGTGCCGCCGACCGGGCGCCCCGCGGGGGACGCGAGAAGGTCGTCCGTGGCCCGCGGTGCAGCGCGTTGAGGGAGGCCGTCATGGCAGCGTCGGCGAAGAAGGCCGCGCCCGCGAAGAAGGCGGCGCCCGCCTCCAAGCCCGCCGCGACCAAGGCCGCCCCGGCCAAGAAGGCTCCCGCCAAGGCTGCGCCCGCGAAGGCTGCCCCGGCGAAGAAGGCTCCCGCCAAGGCTGCGCCCGCGAAGGCCGCGCCGGCCAAGAAGGCTCCCGCGAAGGCTGCGCCCGCGAAGGCTGCGCCGGCGAAGAAGGCCCCGGCCAAGGCTGCGCCCGCGAAGGCCGCGCCGGCGACGAAGGCCCCGGCCAAGGCTGCGCCCGCGAAGGCCGCGCCGGCGACGAAGGCTCCCGCGAAGGCCGCGCCCGCCAAGGCCGCCCCGGCGAAGGCGACCAAGGCGGCACCCGCCAAGGCTGCGCCGGTCAAGGCCGCTCCCGCGAAGGCTGCCCCCGCGAAGGCCGCGCCTGCGAAGGCCGCGCCTGCGAAGGCCGCGCCTGCGAAGGCTGCGCCGGCCAAGGCTGCTCCGGCCAAGGCTGCCAAGGCGCCGCGCCTCGCGGCGCGCGAGGACGAGTCGCCCTGGACCGCGAAGGAGCTCGCCGAGGTCCGCGGCGAGCTCGAGCTCGAGGTGGCGCGTCTCAACCACCAGATCGCCGAGGCCGAGGAGGGCATCGCCGACCTGCTGCGCGACTCCGGCGACGGCGCGGGCGACGACCAGGCCGACGCCGGCACCAAGACCTTCGAGCGCGAGCACGAGATGTCGCTGGCCAACAACGCGCGCGAGCTGCTGCTGCAGAACGAGCGCGCGCTCGGCCGCCTCAACGACGGCACGTACGGCGTCTGCGAGCGCTGCGGCAAGCCGATCGGGAAGCTGCGCCTGCAGGCCTTCCCGCGCGCCACGCTCTGCGTCTCGTGCAAGCAGCTCGAGGAGCGGCGCTGAGGCCTGCGGCCCCGCCGGTCGGCCACGCGGGTTCGCCCCTGACGCGGGCGGCCACGTACCCTCGCTCCTCGTGAGCGACGAGAGCACCGGGCACCGGACCGCCGGCACGTCCGACGCCGTGCCCGAGGCCGACCTCGACGCCAGCACTCCGGCGGAGGCTGTCGACACCGACGGCACCGAGGACTCCGGCGTCGACGTCGACGTCGACGAGACCCCGCACCGGCGCCACCTCGTCGCCGTCACGTTCGCCGTCGCCGCGGGTGTGGTGCTGCTCGACCAGCTCACCAAGTGGCTCGCCGTCCGCTACCTCGAGGGTCAGCCCCCGGTGCGGATCATCGGCGACTGGCTCGCGCTGGACTTCCTGCGCAACCCCGGTGCCGCGTTCTCCTTCGGCACCGGCTTCACGTTCGTCTTCCCGCTCATCGCGATCGCGGTGGTCGTCGTCATCGTGCGCAAGTCGCGCGAGCTCGGCAGCGTCGCCTGGGCCATCGCCCTGGGCGGGATGCTCGGCGGTGCGGTCGGCAACCTCATCGACCGCGTCTTCCGCGACCCCGGCATGCTGCAGGGCCACGTCGTCGACTTCATCTTCGTGAAGAACTTCGCGGTGTTCAACGTCGCCGACGCCGCCATCACCTGCTCCGCGGTCCTCATGGTGGTGCTGGCCCTGCTCGGCATCGACCTCAACGGCAAGAAGTCCTAGTGGGCGAGCTGCGCAGCCTGCCCGTCCCCGACGGGCTCGAGGGCGAGCGCGTCGACGCTGCGCTCGCGCGCCTGTTCGGCCTCTCGCGCACCAAGGCCGCCGACATCGCCGCGGCCGGGGGAGTGCGCGTCGACGGCGAGGAGGTCGGCAAGTCCGCACGCGTCACCGCCGGCGCCTGGCTCGAGGTCGAGCTGCCCGACGCGCCCGCTCCCGTGACCGTCGTACCCGAGGTCGTCGAGGGTCTGCGCGTGGTCTACGACGACGACGACCTCGTCGTGGTCGACAAGCCCGTCGGCGTCGCCGCCCACCCGTCGCCGGGATGGACCGGCCCCACGGTCATCGGCGGTCTCGCTGGTGCCGGGTACCGCGTGTCGACGTCGGGCGCCGCGGAGCGCCAGGGCGTCGTGCACCGCCTCGACGTCGGGACGACAGGCCTCATGGTCGTCGCGAAGAGCGAGCGCGCGTACACGTCGCTCAAGCGGCAGTTCAAGGAGCGCACGGTCGACAAGACCTACCACGCGCTCGTGCAGGGGCTGATGGACCCGCCGCGCGGCACCATCGACGCGCCGATCGACCGCCACCCCAAGCACGAGTACCGCTGGGCCGTGGTCACCGACGGGAAGCCAAGCATCACGCACTACGAGACCCTCGAGGTCTTCCGGCACGCGTCGCTGCTCGAGATCCACCTCGAGACCGGGCGCACCCACCAGATCCGCGTGCACACCTCCGCGATGCGCCACCCGTGCGTCGGCGACCTCACCTACGGCGCCGATCCCGTCCTGGCCACGCGCCTCGGGCTGCACCGCCAGTGGCTGCACGCGCACCGGCTCGCGTTCGACCACCCGTCGACCGGCGAGCGCGTCTCGTTCGAGTCGCCGTACCCGGACGACCTGCAGCACGCCCTCGACGTGGTGAGCGCCACCGCGTGGCAGTGACCGCGGGTCGTGGTCGCGGCCGATCCGGCACCTGAGGGCCGCCGCAGATCGCGCGCTCCCAGGGGCGTCCCGCCGCCGTTCTTGCGGCCGCCTGAGCGTGCCGAGAGCCTTGCGCGACGCTGCGCAGCGGAGTTTCAAGACCGCGTACGTCGCGGGACGACATGCCTCCTCGAGGACGACGCCGGGAACGGCGCCGCCGCCCGGGCCGCAGAGCGGCCCATCGCCAGGGGAGGAACACCATGTTCCGCAGGACACCCGCACCGACCACGAGGACCCGAGCCTGGGTCGGGCTCGTCGCCGCCGGCGGTCTGCTCGTGGCGCTCGCACCGGGCACGGCGCAGGCGCTGCCGTCGGCCGGCGGGGTCCAGGCCGAGCGGCTCGCGCCGCCGCCGGTCGCCACCCGCACCGTCACGGCCACCGTGCACTTCGAGTCCGGGAAGTCCTACCTGTCGAGCTACTCGCAGCGGATCCTCGTGCGCCTGATGCGCTCGCTCCCCGCCGGCGCCGTCGTGCAGTCGACCAAGGTGATCGGCTACGTGCAGGCGAAGACCGCGTGGGACAACGGCCGCGCGCTCGGCACCGCCCGCGCCGTCGAGGTGCGCACCCACCTGCGTGCCCTCGGGCTCGGCGGGCGCATCGACATCGCGTCCGGCGGCATCTTCGGCAACACGGATCTCAGCCGCCGCGCGGTCGTCACCATCACGTACACCGTGGTGCAGAAGGCCCGACAGACCATCGACTTCACCCAGCCCGAGGGCATGACCGTGGGCGACACCGACATGCCGTTGACCGCGACCGCGACGTCCGGGCTCGGCGTGACCGTGCGCAGCACGACGACGTCGGTGTGCCAGGTCGTGGGCAGCGTCGGCGCGTGGCAGCTGCACGCCGTCGCCCCTGGCCAGTGCGACCTGCGCGCCACCCAGGCGGGCAACGCCGGATTCAGCGCGGCGAGCGCGGTGACGCGCACCGTCACCATCGACCCCGAGCACGTGTCGCCCCCGGCGCCCGACTCCTTCGACGTGATCTTCGACGCCCGCTCCGGCGTGGTGGACCCCGAATCGGTCACGTTCACCGAGGGCGACGACCCGATCGTGCTGCCTGAGGCGACACGCGACGGCTACGACTTCGAGGGCTGGTGGACCGGTGTGGAGAACGGCTCCCTGGTCGGCAAGGCCGGCGACGAGTACACGCCGACCGAGGACGTCCGTCTGTACGCCCGCTGGACCGAGACCCCGGTCGACCCGCCGGTCGACCCGCCGGTCGACCCGCCGGCCCCGGCGACGTTCACGGTCACCTTCCACTCCAACTACCCCGACGGCCCGGCGGACACCACGCAGCAGTCCGACGGTCCGGCGGAGCTCGCCAGCATCTCGTTCGCGGCACCAGCAGGTCGCACCTTCGCCGGCTGGGCCACCGAGCCCGGTGGCGCCGTCGTGTACGCGAACCACGCGCAGTACGACTTCGCGGCCGATGAGGACCTGTACGCGGTCTACGGCTTCAAGGTGCGCCTGTACTACGAGCCGAACGATCCGACGAACGACGAGCTCTGGTTCTGCGCCCGCGCCGACGGCGCGTGCGACGCAGACAGCATCACGCATGTGGCGCTGCCCGCGGACTCGTCGTCGTACGACTTCCTGGTCTTCCCGAACCAGAACGCCGACGACAACGTGCTCGACGGATTCGAGGTCGGTCTCGAGTCCGCTGGTCGCGAGGTCTACCTCGAAGGCGGCGCCGCCTTCGATCCGTCCCTGCGCCCCATGACGTCGTTCCTGTGGGTCGGTCCGCCACAGACCGTACGACTCCGCGTGACGGGTGACGCGTGGATCTACAACGGAGCCATGTGACGGTGGCGTGACGCAGATCGGCCCGGCTCCCGAGGGGGAACCGGGCCGATCTGCGTCAGGCGCGGGTGAGCGCGAGCACCGGGATCACGCGGATGCCGGCGGTCTTCTCGGCGTACTCGGCGAAGCCCGGGTAGCGCGAGGCCTGCTCGGCGTACACGCTGTCGCGCTCCTCGCCCTCGAGCTCGCGGACCGTGACGTCGTAGGTCTCGGTGCCGACCTCGATCGTCGCGCGCCCCGCCTCGGTCATGTTCCAGTACCAGTCCGGGTGCGTCGGTGCGCCGCCCTTGGACGCGAACACGAAGATGGTCGCGGGGTCGGAGTCGTCCGCCAGGTACATGACCGGGTTCACCGACTCCTTGCCCGACTTCCGCCCGACGTGGTGCATGAGCACCACAGGCGCACCCTCGAACTGACCGCCGACCTTGCCGCCGTTCGCGCGGAACTCGGCGATGATCGCGGCGTTCCAGTCGTTGACCTCGGACACGGACCCTCCTCGTACGTCTCGGGAGCCCCACCCTGCCTCCTCGTCGGCCCTCCGGCGAGTCGGTCGGCGGTCCTGAGCCCGGCCCTGCTGCTCAGCGCACGAGCTCGTCGGCGAGCAGCCCGGCCACCCACTCGTCGTAGCGGGCCGCGTCGTACTGGCGCAGGAATCGCCCCCGCCGTACGCCTTCGAAGCGGAAGCCCACGGCTTCCGCGGCCGCCCGCGACGCCTCGTTGCCGGCGCGGGCCGCCCAGTCGACCCGGACGACGCCGAGCTCGTCGACCGCCCACGCCAGCATGAGCCGCAGCGCGCGGCGTACCGCACCCCGGCCGCGCTCCCCGGGCACGAGCCAGTAGGCGACCTCGACCCTGCCCTCGTCGAGCGCGAGGTGGGTGAGGCCGACCTCGCCGAGGAAGCGGTCGTCGAGGGCGTCGGCGATGGTGAGGAACAGCAGCGTGCCGTCGCGCCAGCCGTTCGGCGCGACCTCCTCGACCCAGCGCACCGACTCCTGGTGGTCGTAGGGGTGCGGGACGCTGATCAGCCACTGCACCGTGCCCTCGTCGCTGAGCCCCGCGGTCATCGGCTCTGCGTCGTGCGGGCGGGCCAGGCGCAGGGTGACGACGCCGTCGGTCAGCGTCGGCGGCTCGAACGGCGCGGTCGGCACGGTGCCTCCTCCCAGGTCGGGGTCCATGCTGCCGTGCCCGCGCTCGCGGCGTGGCGGGCGTGGGAGAAGATGGCTCCATGAGCAGCGACGGCATCCAGAAGAGCGGCACGTTCGCGATCGGCGGCGACCTCGAGGTGCACCGCCTCGGGTACGGCGCGATGCAGATCCTCGGCGAGGGCCGCTGGGGCATGCCCGACGACCCGGAGAACGCGCGCGCCGTCCTGCGCCGTGCTGTCGAGCTCGGCGTCGACTTCATCGACACCGCCGACTCCTACGGGCCCTTCGTGTCCGAGGACCTCATCCGCGAGGCGCTGCACCCCTACGGCCACGTGCGTGTCGCCACGAAGGCCGGCTTCACCCGTCAGGGGCCGCACGTCTGGACGATGTGCGGCCACCCGGCGTACCTGAAGCAGTGCCTCGAGATGTCGCTGCGCCGCCTCGACGTCGAGACCATCGACCTCTGGCAGCTGCACCGCATCGACCCCGACTTCCCGCTCGAGGACCAGCTCGGCGTCTACGCCGAGGCCGTGGCGCAGGGCAAGGTCCGCCACGTCGGCCTCTCGGAGGTGTCGGTCGACGACATCGAGGCCGCGCGCGCGATCGTGCCGGTCGCCACGGTGCAGAACCTCTACAACCTCACCAACCGGCAGAGCGAGGCCGTCCTCGAGCACTGCGAGGCGCACGGCATCGGCTTCATCCCGTGGTTCCCCGTGGCGTCGGGCGAGACCGCGCGCCCGGGCGGCCCGCTCGACACCGTCGCGCAGCGCACTGGCGCCACTCCGGCGCAGCTCTCGCTCGCCTGGCTGCTGCGCCGCTCGCCGGTGATGCTGCCGATCCCCGGCACCAAGTCGCTGGCCCACCTCGAGGAGAACTGCGCCGCGGGCGCGGTCGAGATCGACGACGCCACCTTCGCCGAGCTCGACGCCCTCGGTACGCCGTGACCCTCGCCCGACGCGGCGGCGTACGCCTGCTCGTGGTCCCGGCGCTGGGGCTGCTGCTCGCGGCCTGCAGCGTCACCACGAGCGACAAGCCGGCCGTGTCGGGCTTCAACCCGATCGACCCCGGCCCGAGCGGCAGCACGGTCTCCGGGACCGCTGCGCCGGTCGGTCCCGACCTCCAGCTGCGCCCGGTGCTGTCGGTGGTCCGGGCAGGCGCCGACGAGTGCCCGGCCTCGCCGGAGCCGACGACGCCGCCGGCCGACCAGCCCGCGACGCTCTGCTCCGCCGACCTGACCACGCTGGTCGGCCTGGGGCCCGCAGTCGTCTCCGGCCCGCACGTGAAGGCCATCGACTCCGGCACCCTCACGGGCGGCCCGACGGTCAGGATCACCCTCGACGTCAGCGGCGCGACCGCCCTGTCCAACGCCACCGCCGAGATGGCGACGAAGTCCGCGCCGGAGAACCTGCTCGCCGTCGTGACCCACGGCCGGGTCCAGACGGCCCCGCAGATCGGCGACCAGATCACCGGCGGCGTCTTCGACCTCACCGGGTTCGCCACGCTCGACGACGCCCGCGCCGCGGCCGCCCTCTTCGGCGGCTGACCGGGGTGCTCCCGACCCTCGTCGGGAGGGGTCCGCGGACCGCGCGGAGGGCCCTGGTCGGGGCCGGCCCGGGCGGTCGACCGAGGGCCCGGCGGGTCGACACGCCGACCCACCTGGGACCTCCGCTCCCGTCCCCGCCGCCGTCGGACCCCCGCGTTAGGGTGAAGGCCTTGTCGTCGACTTCCCCCGGCGCCGAGATCCCGCGGGAGCGTGCGCCGGTCCGACCGGCGCAGCCCCGGCCATGAGCACCGCGTACGAGGGGATGGGCATGTCGAGCGACTCGTTCGTGCACCTGCACGTGCACACCGAGTACTCCATGCTCGACGGCGCGGCCCGCCTCGACGACCTGTTCAAGGAAGCGGCCCGTCTGGAGATGCCGGCCGTCGCCATGAGCGACCACGGCAACGTCTACGGCGCCTACGACTTCTACAAGCGCGGCAAGGCCGCCGGCGTGAAGCCGATCATCGGCATCGAGGGCTACTACGCCCCGCAGGGCCGCTTCGAGCGCGCCCCCTTCGACTTCGGCGGCGGCTACGACGAGGGCACCAGCGAGGACGGCGAGACCAGCACCAAGGGCCGCCAGGCCTACACCCACATGACCATGTGGGCCGAGAGCACCGAGGGCCTGCACAACCTGTTCCGGCTCTCGAGCCTGTCGAGCCTCGAGGGCTTCTACCGCAAGCCGCGCATCGACCGCGACCTGCTGCAGACCTACGGCAAGGGCATCATCGCCACCACCGGCTGCCCCTCGGGCGAGGTCAACCGCTGGCTGCAGGCCGGC
The DNA here is from genome assembly GCA_046330715.1 of Candidatus Nanopelagicales bacterium. Classification (GTDB taxonomy): domain Bacteria; phylum Actinomycetota; class Actinomycetes; order S36-B12; family CAIYMF01; genus Longivirga. Next base: position 101,895 of record JAXLSG010000006.1, on the reverse strand, counting down.
AACTACGACCGCGCCCTGGCCGCCGCGGCCGACTTCCAGGAGATCCTGGGCAAGGACAACTTCTTCTGCGAGCTCATGGACCACGGCCTCGGCATCGAGCGCCGCCACCGCGAGGAGCTCCTCCGGATCGCGAAGACCCTCCAGCTCCCGCTGCTGGCCACCAACGACCTGCACTACGTCTACCCGGGCGACGCCGAGTCGCACGACGTCCTGCTGTGCATCGGCACGCGAACGACGATGGACGACCCGAAGCGCTTCAAGTTCGACGGCCGCGACTTCTACCTCAAGTCGGCCGCCGAGATGCGCGACGTGTGGCGCGAGCTGCCCGAGGCGTGCGACAACACCCTGCTCATCGCCGAGCGGTGCGACGTCAGCTTCAACGAGGGCGCCAACCTCATGCCCCGCTTCCCCGTGCCCGAGGGGGAGAGCGAGGAGTCGTGGCTGGTCAAGGAGGTCGAGCGCGGGCTCGCCCAGCGCTTCCCGACCGGCATCCCCGAGGGGCACCGGCAGCAGGCCGAGTACGAGGTCGGCGTCATCTGCCAGATGGGCTTCCCGGGCTACTTCCTCGTCACCGCCGACCTCGTCCGCCACGCCAAGGAGGTCGGCATCCGCGTCGGCCCCGGCCGCGGCTCCGCGGCGGGCGCGCTCATCGCCTACGCGCTCGGCATCACCGAGCTCGACCCGATCGCCCACGGCCTGCTGTTCGAGCGGTTCCTCAACCCCGAGCGCGTGTCGATGCCCGACATCGACATGGACTTCGACGAGCGCCGGCGCGGCGAGATGATCCGCTACGCCACCGAGCGGTACGGCGAGGAGCGCGTCGCGCAGATCATCACCTACGGCTCGATCAAGGCGAAGGCCGCGATCAAGGACTCCGCCCGCGCCCTCGGCTACCCGTTCGCGGTCGGCGAGCGCATCACCAAGGCGATGCCGCCCGCGGTCATGGGCAAGGACATCCCGCTCTACGGCATCTTCGACAGCAAGCACCCGCGCTACAGCGAGGCGCAGGAGTTTCGAGCGCTGTACGAGTCAGACGCCGACGTCCGCAAGGTCGTCGACACCGCGAAGGGCCTCGAGGGCCTCAAGCGCCAGCCCGGCGTCCACGCCGCGGGCGTGATCCTGTGCAGCGAGCCGCTGCTCGACGTCATCCCGATCTGGCGGCGCGACCAGGACGGCGCGATCATCACGCAGTTCGACATGGGGGTCTGCGAGACCCTCGGGCTGCTGAAGATGGACTTCCTCGGCCTGCGCAACCTCACCGTCCTCGACGACTGCCTGCGCAACATCGCCAGCAACCGCGGCGAGACCGTCGTGCTCGAGGAGCTCGGCCTCGACGACCGCCCGACCTACGAGCTGCTCGCCCGCGGCGACACCCTCGGCGTGTTCCAGCTCGACGGCGGACCGATGCGCGCGCTGCTGCGCTCGATGGTGCCCGACAACTTCGAGGACATCTCCGCGGTCCTCGCGCTCTACCGTCCGGGCCCGATGGGCGCCAACGCCCACAACGACTACGCCGACCGCAAGAACGGCCGCAAGCCGGTCGAGCCGATCCACCCCGAGCTCGCCGAGCCGCTGGCCGAGATCCTGGGCGACACCTACGGGTTGATCGTCTACCAGGAGCAGGTCATGGCGATCGCCCAGAAGCTCGCGGGCTACAGCCTCGGCGCCGCAGACCTGCTCCGTCGCGCGATGGGCAAGAAGAAGAAGGAGATCCTCGACAAGGAGTACGTCCCCTTCAGCGAGGGCATGCGCGCGAACGGCTACAGCGACGCCTCGATCAAGACGCTGTGGGACATCCTCGTCCCGTTCTCCGACTACGCGTTCAACAAGGCGCACACTGCCGGCTACGGCCTGGTGTCCTACTGGACGGCGTACCTCAAGGCCAACTACCCGGCCGAGTACATGGCCGCGCTGCTGCAGAGCGTCAAGGACGACAAGGACAAGTCGGCGGTCTACCTCAACGAGTGCCGCCGGATGGGGATCAAGGTCCTGCCGCCCGACGTCAACGACTCCGACTTCGACTACACCCCGCGCGGCACCGACATCCGCTTCGGCCTCTCGGCCGTGCGCAACGTCGGCGGCAACGTCGTCGAGAGCCTCATCGAGTCGCGCACCTCGAAGGGCCGCTTCGCCAGCTTCGACGACTTCCTCGAGAAGGTGCCGATCGCCGTCGTCAACAAGCGCGTCGTCGAGTCGCTCATCAAGGCCGGCGCGTTCGACTCCCTCGGCGAGAGCCGCAAGGGCCTGCTCCTCGTCCACGAGGCGCGCATCGACTCGATCCTCGACATCAAGCGCAACGAGGCCATCGGCCAGGACTCCCTCTTCGGCGGCCTCGACGACGGCGACGACGCCTCGGGCGTCGCATGGGCGCCGCCGCCGATCCCGACGGGGGAGTGGGACAAGTCCACGCTGCTCGGCTACGAGCGCGAGATGCTCGGCCTCTACGTGTCCGACCACCCGCTCAACGGCGTCGAGCACGTGCTGTCGTCGTCGTCCGACGTCCCGATCTCGGCGCTGCACGGCGACGACGTCGGCGACGGCCGCACGATCACGGTCGGCGGCCTGGTCACGAGCGTCCAGCGCAAGGTCACCAAGCAGGGCAACGTCTGGGCCATCGCGTCGCTGGAGGACCTCGAGGCGTCGATCGACGTCATGGTGTTCCCGGCCACCTACCAGCTCGTCGGGCCGCACGTCGTGCCCGACGCCGTGCTGCTGGTGAAGGGGCGCCTCGACAAGAGCGAGGAGGAGGCGCCGAAGCTCATCGCGATGGAGGTCAGCGTCCCCGACCTCTCCACCGGCGAGGCGGGTCCGGTCGTCGTGCACCTGCCGGCCGCGCGCTGCATCCCGCCGGTCGTCGACCGGTTCAAGGAGACGCTCGCCGCGCACCCCGGCGTCACCGAGGTGCGCCTCGCGATCCAGAACGGCCCGCGCACCACGGTCGTGCGGCTCGACGACGCGCTGCGCGTGACGCCGTCGCCCGCGCTCTACGCCGACCTCAAGGCGCTGCTCGGCCCGTCCTGCTTGCAGTAACGCGCGCTGCAACGCGTCATGCGCGTGACCCCCGTCTCGCTGCGGCGCGGGGTCGCCCGTCACCCCTGCACGCGCGGGTAGCGTTGTCGCTGTCATGAGCGCCTTCGCAGACCTGCTCGCCAGCAACCCGCTGGTGCTGCTGGCCCTCCTCGTGGCCGCGGGCAGCGCGATCGGCGCCATCACCTTCAAGCGCTTCGCGCTCGGTCCGGCCGCGGTGCTCTTCCTCGCGCTCGCGGTGTCGGCGTACGACGAACGCCTCAAGCTGCCCGCGGTCGTCGGCCAGTTCGGCCTCGTGCTCTTCGCCTACGCCATCGGCGTCTCGGCCGGGCCGTCGTTCTTCGCGGCGCTGCGCACCGGCGGCCGCGTCCTCACCACGGTGCTCGCGCTGCTCGTCGGCGGCGCCGCGGTGACCCTCGGCGTCGGCCACCTGCTCGGCCTGTCGGGCCCGGTGCTGTCGGGCGTGTACGCCGGATCGCTCACCAACACGCCCGCGCTGGCCGCGAGCCTCGCGCAGCTGAAGTCCGAGCTGCCGATCGTCGGCTACTCCGTGACCTACCTCGGCGGCGTCCTCGGCATGATGCTCGCGGCGTTCCTCGCCTCGCGCACGACCGCGCCCGCCGACGTGCCGGAGAAGACCGCGCCGCCGCCGAAGCTCGAGCGCGCGACCGTGCGCATCGAGCGCGACGGCCTGCCGACGATCGACGAGCTCACCGCGCGGTACGGCGGCCACGTGAAGTTCTCGCGCCTCATGGTCGGCGACGAGCCCGGGCACCCCGGCCACCTCGACCTGCCGATGGGCGACTACGCCCCGCAGCGCGGCGACATCCTCACCGTCGTGGGCGAGGGACCGATCGTGGTCGACGTGATCGCCGACCTCGGGCACCGCTCGACCGTGCGTCTCGTCGCCGACCGGTCAGCGCTCGACTACCGCCGCATCGCCGTCTCGAACCGCACGATCGCGGGCCGCCACCTCGGCGACCTCGACCTGCCGGGGCAGTACGGCGTCACCGCCACCCGCGTGCGCCGCGGCGACGTCGACCTGCTCGCCACCGACGACCTCGTGCTCGCCCTCGGCGACCGGATGCGCATCGTCGGCCCGCCTGACCGCATCGCCGACACCGCCGAGCTGCTCGGCGACTCCGAGCGCGAGGCCACCGACATCAACCCGGTCGGCCTGTTCCTCGGCATCGCGATCGGTCTGCTCGTCGGCCTCATCACCGTCCCGCTGCCCGACGGCGGCTCGATCTCGCTCGGCATCGCCGGCGGCCCGCTGCTCGTCGGCCTCATCGTCGGCCGCCTGCAGCGCACCGGTCCGGTGCTGTGGTCGCTGCCGTACTCGGTGTCGGCGACCCTGAGCCAGCTCGGCATGCTCATGTTCCTCGCCTACGCCGGCTCCAACGCGGGCGCGGCATTCGTCAAGGCGCTCACCGGCGACTACGGCCTCAAGCTGCTCCTGCTCGGCGCCGTCGTCACGCTGCTGGTGGGAGCAGGCCTGCTCGTCACACGTCGGCTCAGCCGCACGTACGGCGCCACGCTCGCCGGCGTCATCTCGGGTACGCAGACCCAGCCCGCCGTGCTCGCGTACTCCAACGACATCACCCACGCCGACCCGCGCGTGAACCTCGGCTACGCCCTCGTCTACCCGGTCGCGATGATCGTGAAGGTGGTCCTCGCACCGCTCATCGGCGGGCTGTAGCAGGCTGTCGGACATGACCGAGCCCGCCGAGCCCCGCGACGGGGCGCACCCTGACGACTCCTCCCGCGAGGACCCGGTCGCCGTCACGCCTGCGACCGACGCGCCCGCGACCGACGCTTCGGCGTCGCACGCGACGCCCGACGAGGCGCCCGAGCCGTCCGGCCTCGCCTGGGCGATCACGACGCGTCTGAACCGGTTCACCCGCAAGTTCCTCGGCCCCGCGCAGGTCGGCGAGCGCGCTCCCGACACCCAGGTGCCCAGCACCCTGCCCGGCACGCCGTGCTCGGTCTGCGGCAAGCCGCTCTCCGAGCACGAGCTCGTACGCACCACCGACGCCAAGATGCGCCTCTACTGCCCGGGCTCGGACGGCGGCAGAGTGGCCCCGTGACCTGGGGACCGCCGCGAGCGAGCATCGAGGCGGAGTGCGCGCGGCGCGGCCGCGACGAGGTCGTGTCCGGCTGCCGCGCGCTGCTGCGCGGCGAGGAGGTCGATCACCGCCTCGTCGTCGCGCTCGGAGGTCCGGCGACGTCGGCGTACGCGCCCGGGATGCCTCCGCGCGACGACGTCTACTGGCTGCGCGTCTGGGGGGCTCGCGGCCTGCTCTGGGCGTGGGACGACGCCGCGCTGCCCGAGCTCGCGTCGGCGACCTACGACGAGCACTGGCGGGTGCGCGAGATGGCGATGAAGGTCGTCGCGCGCCACCGGGTCGACGACCTGCTCGACGAGGCGCTGCGCCTGCGCGACGACGACGTCGCGCGCGTCCGCGCCGCCGCCTCGCGAGCCGTCGCGGCCCTCACATCCGGCTGACCGCTCGCCGCGGGGCGGGCCTCGACGTCACTGCCGGAAGTGACGGGTTCTCGCGCCGGAACCGTGCATCCGGGCAGTGACGACGACGTACGCGTGCACCCGGGCAGGGAGGGTGGTCGCGGGTGCCGGGTCAGTCGCGGGCGATCGGAGCCGCGGTGCCGCCGGTGACGGCGAGCAGGTCGTCGGGCGACAGGCCGAGGTCGAAGCCGCGGCGCCCGCCGCTGACGTAGACGGTGTCGAAGAGCAGCGCGGTCTCGTCGAGCACGGTGCGCAGCGCCTTCTTCTGCCCGATGGGGCTGATGCCGCCGACGACGTACCCGGTGGTCCGCTCGGCCAGCTTCGGGTCGGCCATGTCGGCGCGCTTGCCGCCCACGGCGGCCGCCAGCGCCTTGAGGTCGAGCTTGCCCGCGACCGGAACGATGCCGACGACGAGGGCGCCGTCGACGTCGGCGAGCAGCGTCTTGAAGACCTGCTCGTGGGGGAGGCCGAGCACCTCGGCGGCCTCGAGCCCGTACGACGGTGCGGCCGGGTCGTGCTCGTAGGCGTGCGTCGTGAACGCGATGCCGGCGCGGGTCAGCGCGACCGTGGCCGGCGTACCGCCGGGGGAGGACTTCTTCGCCACGCGTGCATCATGCCGCGACCGCTCCGCGCAGCTGCGGGCGGTCGCGCGTCAGTTCAGCCCGCTCGGGGTGCGGGCGAGGTCGACGGCGGGCAGCGACGGCAGCTCGCGGAGCAGGCTCGTCTCGCGACCCAGGAGGCCGGCCTCGTGCCGCAGCCGCTCGAGGGTCGTGGGCGACTCGAGCAGCCGCTGGCGCTCGCGGAGGTCGAGCACCATCGCGACGGCGACGAGGTAGGAGAGGGACCGCGCGTCGTCGGGCAGCGCGAGCATCTGCGCCGCCTCGACAGCACCCGTGCCGGCCACTGTCTCGCGGTACTCGTCGAAGCGGCGTACGACGCCGTGGGCCGCCGCGGCCACCGCCTCCGGCTCGCCGCCGTCGGGCTCGTCGAGCCACTCGACCTCGCCGGTGAGGTAGGGCGTGCCGGTGTCGACGATGCGGTGCAGCCGGAAGCGGGCGTCGCCGTTGGTGACGATGTCGCTGCGGCCGTCGGGGTAGGGCGCCACGGAGCGCAGCAGCGCGAGCGTGCCCACCTCGTGCAGCGCCTTCACGCCGGTCTCGCCGACCTCGTGGCCCTCGCGGATGGCGACGACGCCGAACCCGCGGTCGTCGTCGGCATGCTCCTGCAGGTCGGCCACCAGGCGGCGGTAGCGCGGCTCGAAGATGTGCAGCGGGAGCACGAGCCCGGGCACGAGGACGGTCCCGAGCGGGAACAGAGGGATCACCGCCCGGGCTCCCACCTGGCGGCCCGTCACGGGGCCAGCGTGTCGTACGCCGGTCCGCGCCGCACCCCGGCACCCGCGCCCGAGCACGGGACCCGGCTGTCCGCCAGCCGGACCGCACGGGCTACCGGTTCGGTCGCAGCGGCCGGTCGTCCCTAGACTCGGGGCATGATCCGGCGCCTGGACCTGCGCGGGTCGCACGCCGACCCCCGTGATGTGCTGCCGCGCGCGGCGGTCGACGTGGAGAGCGTGCTCGAGACGGTGCGCCCCATCGTCGACGACGTCCGCGACCGCGGCTCCGAGGCCGTGCTCGAGTGGGGCGCGCGGCTCGACGGCGTACGCCCTCCCTCGCTGCGCGTGCCGCAGGAGGCCCTCGACTCCGCGCTGGCGAACCTCGACCCGGCCGTGCGTGCGGGTCTCGAGGAGTCGATCCGCCGCGCCCGCCTCGTGCACGAGGACCAGCGCCGTGTCGACACGATCACCCACGTCGTGCCCGGCGGCAGCGTCATGGAGCGCTGGCTCCCGGTCGACCGCGTCGGTCTCTACGTGCCAGGCGGCCGTGCCGTCTACCCGAGCTCCGTCGTCATGAACGTCGTGCCCGCGCTGGTGGCGGGCGTGCGGTCGTTCGCCGTCGCGAGCCCGCCGCAGAAGGACCACGGCGGCCTCCCGCACCCCACGATCCTCGCCGCGTGCGCGCTGCTCGGCGTCCACGAGGTCTACGCCGCGGGCGGCGCGCAGGCGGTCGCGATGTTCGCCTACGGCACGGGCACCGGTCCCGACGACTGCGCCCCGACCGTGATGGTCACAGGGCCCGGCAACATCTACGTCACCGCCGCCAAGCGCATGCTCAAGGGGCGCATCGGCATCGACTCCGAGGCCGGGCCGACCGAGATCGCGATCCTTGCCGACGACACCGCCGATGCCGCGTTCGTGGCCGCCGACCTCATCAGCCAGGCCGAGCACGACGTCATCGCCGCGTCGGTGCTCGTCACCACGAGCGTCGAGCTCGCCGACGCCGTCGAGGCCGAGCTCGCCGTCCAGGTCCCCGCGACCAAGCACAGCGAGCGCATCGCCGAGGCGCTGCGCGGGCCGCAGAGCGGCATCGTCCTCGTCGACGACCTCGACGCCGGGCTGCGCGTGGTCGACGCGTACGCCGCCGAGCACCTCGAGATCCACACCCGCGAGGCGCGCGAGGTGTCGATGCGCGTGCGCAACGCCGGCGCGATCTTCGTCGGGTCGTGGTCGCCGGTGTCGCTCGGCGACTACGCCGCCGGCTCCAACCACGTGCTGCCCACCGGCGGCTGCGCCTGCCACTCGTCGGGCCTGTCGGTGCAGACGTTCCTGCGCGGCATCCACGTCGTCGACTACGACGAGGCCGCGCTGGCCGACGTCGCGCCGCACGTGGTCGCCCTCGCCAACGCCGAGGACCTGCCGGGCCACGCCGCGGCCGTCGAGGTCCGCACCCGCCGTCCCAGCGGGGGCTGACGTGACCGGCCTCGACGACCTCCCGCTGCGCGACGACCTGCGGGGGCAGGTGCCCTACGGCGCCCCGCAGCTCGACGTCCGCGCGCGCCTCAACGTCAACGAGAACCCGTTCCCGCCGTCGGAGTCGCTCGTCGCCGACGTCGCGGTCGCGGTCGCCGAGGCGACGCGCGGGCTCAACCGCTACCCCGACCGCGACGCCGTGGCGCTGCGCTCCGACCTCGCGGCGTACCTGTCGCGCGAGTCGGGCGTCGCGCTCACCGGCGACCAGCTGTGGGCGGCCAACGGCAGCAACGAGGTCATGCACCAGCTGCTGCTCGCGTTCGGCGGCCCGGGGCGCACGGCGCTCGGGTTCGACCCGACGTACTCGATGTACCCGGAGTACTGCCGCGACACCTTCACCCGCTACGTCACCGCGCAGCGCGACTCCGAGTTCCGCGTCGACGCCGCGACGGCGGTCGCCGCCATCGCGGAGCACCGGCCCGACGTCGTGCTGCTCGCGTCGCCCAACAACCCCACGGGCACGCCGTTGTCGCTCGACGTCGTGCGTGCCGTGCTCGACGCGGCGCCCGGCATGGTCGTGATCGACGAGGCCTACGCCGAGTTCCGGCGTACCGGTACGCCGTCGGCCCTCGAGCTGCTCGACAGGCACCCGCGCCTGGTCGTGAGCCGCACGATGAGCAAGGCGTTCGCCCTCGCCGGCGCGCGGCTCGGCTACTTCGCGGCCGACCCCGCTGTGGTGACGGCGGTGAAGCTCGTGCGGCTGCCCTACCACCTGTCGGCGGTGTCGCAGGCGGTGGCGCGCACGGCGCTCGCGCACGCCGACGAGCTGCAGGCGCAGGTCGCGCTGCTGCGCTCGGAGCGCGACGACCTCGTCGTGTGGCTGCGCGCGCGCGGGCACGACGTCGCCGACAGCGACGCGAACTTCGTGCTGTTCGGCACCTTCGCCGACCGGCACGCGGTGTGGCAGGGGCTGCTCGACCGCGGGGTGCTGATCCGCGAGACGGGTCCGCAGGGGTGGCTGCGCGTCAGCGTCGGCACGCCGGAGGAGAACGCCGCGTTCCGCGCGGCGCTGGAGGAGGTCACGGCATGAGCAGGTCCGCGCGCGTGCAGCGCACGACGAAGGAGAGCGACGTCCTCGTCGAGCTCGAGATCGACGGTACCGGCGTCAACGAGATCGACACGGGGGTGCCGTTCTTCGACCACATGCTGGCGCAGCTCGCGAAGCACGGCGGCCTCGACCTCGTCGTGCGCACCAAGGGCGACCTGCACATCGACGCGCACCACACCGTCGAGGACACCTCGCTCGCCGTCGGCCAGGCGCTGCGCGAGGCGCTCGGCGACAAGGCCGGCATCCGCCGGTACGGCGACTCGCTAGTGCCCCTCGACGAGGCGCTCGTGCGCTGCGCGCTCGACCTGTCGGGCCGCCCCTACCTCGTGCACGACGAGCCCGAGATCGTCGAGCTCATCGGGTCCTACGACACGACGCTCACCAAGCACATCTTCGAGTCGATCGTCGCCGAGTCGCGGATCACGCTGCACATCGACGTGCTCAAGGGCCGCAACGCCCACCACGTCGTCGAGGCGCAGTTCAAGGCGTTCGCCCGCGCGCTGCGCGACGCCGCCTCGCTCGACCCCCGCGTGGTCGGCGTACCGAGCACGAAGGGATCGCTGTAGTCCCGTGTACATCGCGATGTTCGTGCTCGCCGGCGTGCTCATCGGCGGCGTGATCTCCTTCGCCCGCAACAGGCGCTGGCTCGAGGCGATCGTGCTCGCGGCCGGTGCTGCGCTCGCGATCGCGTCGGCCATCGTGTGGGCGCCGCGCACATGAGCCCGCGTGTCGTCGTCCTCGACTACGGCTCGGGCAACATCCGCTCGGCCGAGCGCGCGCTCGAGCGCGCCGGGGCCGACGTCGTCGTCACCGCCGACCGCGAGGCCGCGCAGGAGTGCGACGGCCTCGTCGTACCCGGGGTCGGCGCGTTCGCCGCGTGCATGGAGGGCATCCGGGCGGTGAAGGGCGGCGAGATCGTCGGACGCCGTCTCGCCGGCGGCCGTCCCGTGCTCGGAATCTGCGTGGGCATGCAGGTGCTGTTCGAGCACGGCGTGGAGCACGGGGTGACGACCGAGGGCCTGGGGGAGTGGCCGGGCACGGTCGAGCGGCTGCACGCACCGGTGCTGCCGCACATGGGCTGGAACACGGTCGACGTCGCCGAGGGGTCGACGCTGTTCGAGGGCGTCGAGGGCGAGCGGTTCTACTTCGTGCACTCCTACGCCGTGCGCTCGTGGGACCTGCACGTCGACGCCGCGAGCCGCACGCGCGCCCCGCTCGTCACGTGGGCGACGCACGGCGAGCCGTTCGTCGCGGCCGTCGAGAACGGGCCGCTCGTCGCGACGCAGTTCCACCCCGAGAAGTCCGGCGACGCGGGGGCGCACCTGCTGCGCACCTGGGTCCGCTCGCTGGTCTGAGCCGTGGCCAAGGAGCGGGCGCGCCGCCGCGCGGAGCGCGAGGCGGCGGCCGCCGAGGAGCGGCGCAGGCGCGAGGCTTCGCGCCGCCGCGCCGAGCAGCGCGCGGCGGTCGTCGGCGCCGTCACCGCACCCGCGACCTCGGCGCAGTCGCGGGTCTCGCGGTGGTGGCGGCGCACCTACCCGAAGGGCGACCCCTTCGCCCGCGGCCGTCGTCGGCGTACCTACGTCGTCGTCGCCATCCTGCTCGTCGTGCAGGTGCTCACCTGGTGGCTCACCCCCTCGTGGGGCCTGCGCGCCGCCGTCCTCGCCCTCTCGCTCCTCCTCGCCCCCGTCCTGCGCACCCTCCTCTTCGACCGCCGCTAGACCCGTCTCACTCGGCGAACTCACACAGAACCACCGGCTCTCTGTGAGTTGGCCGAGTGAGGCCATCCGGGATCCGGGTCGCTAGGGTCGGGGCATGAGCGACGAGACGCTGGAGAACGGGCCCGACGACCTCGACGAGCCGGAGTACGACGGTCCGCCCGTGCTCGAGCTGCTGCCCGCGGTCGATGTCGCCGACGGGCAGGCCGTGCGCCTCGTGCAGGGCGAGGCCGGCACGGAGACGTCGTACGGCAGCCCGCTCGAGGCGGCGCTCGCCTTCCAGGAGCAGGGCGCCGAGTGGATCCACCTCGTCGACCTCGACGCCGCGTTCGGCCGCGGCTCCAACCGCGAGCTGCTCGCCGAGGTCGTCGGCGCGCTCGACATCGACGTCGAGATGTCGGGCGGCATCCGCGACGACGCGTCGCTCGCCGCGGCCCTCGCGACCGGCTGCCGCCGCGTCAACATCGGCACCGCCGCGCTGGAGGACCCCGAGTGGGTCGCGCGCATCATCGGCGAGCACGGCGACAAGATCGCCGTCGGTCTCGACGTCCGTGGCACCACGCTCTCGGCGCGCGGCTGGACGCAGGACGGCGGCGACCTCTGGGAGGTGCTCGCGCGCCTCGACGGCCAGGGCTGCCCGCGCTACGTCGTCACCGACGTCGCCAAGGACGGCACGATGAAGGGCCCGAACCTCGACCTGCTCAAGTCGGTGTGCGAGGCCACCGACGCACCCGTCGTCGCGTCGGGCGGCGTCTCGTCGCTCAAGGACCTGCACGCGCTCGCCGAGCTCGTGCCGCACGGCGTCGAGGGCGCGATCATCGGCAAGGCGCTGTACGCCGGCGCCTTCACGCTGCCCGAGGCGCTCGTCGCCGTCGCGCCGCGCATGGAGATGCGTCAGTCGATGTTCCGCCGCGGCGACGAGATCCCCGGCTTCATGCCGTGATCCGCAGGATCTCCTCGGGCGGTCCGTGGGAGGACGTCGTCGGCTACTCGCGCGCCGTCGTCGCCGGGCCCTGGGTGCTCGTCGCCGGCTCCACCTCGACCGTCGACGGCGAGGTCCGCCACGTGGGCGACGCCTACGCGCAGACGCTCGAGGCCTTCGGCGTCGTACGCCGTGCCCTCGAGGACGCGGGTCTCTCGCTCGCCGACGTGGTCCGCACCCGGATGTACCTCAAGGACATCCGCGACTCCGACGCCGTCGGCCGCGCGCACGCCGAGCTCTTCGGCGACGTCCGCCCCGCCGCGACCATGGTCGAGGTCAGCGCCTTCGTCGACCCGCGCATGCTCGTCGAGGTCGAGGCCGACGCCTACCGCGCCTGACCGCCGTCGACGCGTGATCTGCGGACGGTAGAAGGTCCGCTGATCACGCCTCGGCGGAGGGCGGCGTGCCACCCTGGTGACGAGGGAGGTGTCGGGGGTGGCGATCGCGGTGTTCTCGGCCGTCCCGTCGCGGCGGGCTGCGGCGGAGACGCCGGCCGACCGCGACCGCGTCGTCGACCTGGTGCGCGCGGTCTCGCTCGTGATGGTCGTCGCGGGCCACTCGATCATGGCCGTCGTCGCGTGGCCCGGGGGCGTGCCCGTGCTCGGCAACCTGCTCGCGGCGTACCCGTGGACGCAGGTGCTCACCTGGGTGCTGCAGATCATGCCCCTGTTCTTCTTCGCCGGCGGTGCGGCGAGCGCGATCTCCTGGGACCGCCACCGCGCGCGCGGCGACGAGTACCCGGCGTGGATCTGGGCTCGCGCCGACCGGCTGCTGCGACCCGCGTTCGTCTACCTCGTGGTCGCAGGTGTCGTCGCCGCGCTCGTCACCGCCGTCGCAGCGCCCGCGACGTCGGAACCGTTGATGAACCTGCTGACGCAGCTGCTCTGGTTCCTCGGCGTCTACCTGATCGTCACGGCGCTGACGCCACTGTTCGTGCCTACGACGCCGTGGCGCGCCGCCCTCGTCGTGGTGGCTCTGCTCGCCGCGTGCGGGCTCGTCGACGCGGCGCGGTTCTTCGCCGGCATCCCTGCCGTCGTGGGGCTGCTCAACTTCGTGATCGTGTGGGCCGTGCCGGCGTACCTCGGGACGATGCGCTCGCACGGCGTCCTCGCGCGCGTGCCTCGCGGCGTCATCGCCCTGGTCGCCGCCGGCTGCGTCGGCCTCAACCTCGCGCTCATCGCGCACGGCCCGTGGCCGTTGTCGATGGTGGGCATGCCCGGCGCCGAGGTCAGCAACATGGCGCCGCCCACGGTCGTGCTGGCTCTGCACTCCGTCGTGCTGGTCTGCCTCGTGACGCTGCTCGACCGGTCCCTCGCGCGCCTCGCGTCCCACGAGCCGGTGTGGCGTCGGGCGACGTGGGTGAACCTCGTCGCGATGACCCTCTACCTCTGGCACCTGCCCGTGCTCGTCGCGGTCACGACGCTGGCGCACGTGCTCTCGCTCGACCGTCCGGTGCGGCTCGGCGACGACGGCTGGCCCGTGCCCGACGGCTCGGGCTACCTCCTCGGCAGCATCGTCTTCTGGGCCGTGTACGCCGTGGGCGTGTGGGCCGTCGTACGGCTGATGTGGCCCTTCGAGCACGCACCGCTCGTCTGGTGGGACGCCGCGCCGCGCACGCGGGCGCCCTCGCTGCGCACGGCGTCGTGGGTCGCGGCGCTCGGCTGCGTCGGCGTCGGCGTGAGCACCCTCGTCCTCTCGGGCACCGGGCTCGCCGGGTTCCCGTGGCGGATCGTCGACTACGCCGGTCTGCCGCTCTCCGCGGCCGGCGCGATCGTCGCGCTGCTCGTGTCGGGCCTCGCGATCCGCTGGGCGGGCGCCCCTCGCGCCGCGGTGGCGGAGAAGAGGCTCAGCACAGCGTGATCTCGACCGCGACGAGCGGTCGGTTGCGCCGGAAGACCTTGGCGCCGAGGTCGAACAGCGCGAACTGCAGGCCGTACTTCGCGCGGTGCAGCGACTGCACGCGCGCGAGGTCCTCGGCGCTGTCGAGGATGCGGGCTTCGCCCTCGACGGCCGCTCCCTGCAGGCCGCCGCGCGAGTCGCTCGGTGCGACGAGCACGTGCCCGTTGTTGCGGATCCGCTTCACCTTGCCGGAGTCGCCCTGGGTCCAGACGTAGAGGCGGTCGCCGTCGCTCGACACCCAGACCGGCGTGGGCACCGCGGTGCCCGACTTCTTGAACGTCGTCAGCGACACGTAGCTGCTCGCGGCGAGGCGCTGCACCTCGGCGGTCGTGTCCATGCCTCGAGGCTAGGCGAGGCGCCGTGCTCGCGCGTCGGAGACGCGAGCACGGCCACCCGCTGGTCACACCTGCGGCGACCAGTAGAGGCCTGCGCGGGCGTCGAGCGCGACGCCCGTCGGCACGTAGCTGCATGCCGTGTCCTCGCCGAAGCGGGTCGCCCGACGACGCGCAAGGCGCGCGCACGCGAACCGCCGCACAGGTCGGCGAACTGCACGCCCCGCACCTGCCGGGTGAACTCGGCGGCGCGATCGCCTTCAGCGTCGGGTGGTCGCGGTATCCGGCCAGCGGCAAGCTGCGCACCGAGCCGAGCTCGAGGGGGAGGAAGCCGGCCGGGTAGACCTGGCCGTCGTGGGCGACGAACACGATGCCCTTGCTGTCGCGGGTGGCTGTGGGTGCGGGTGTGCGCCGACGCGCGCGGACGTCCCTCGCCGCACAGCTCGACGAGCCGGGTCTGGACAGCTCGGCGCACAGCGCCGTCGTCGGCGCCTCGCCGCCCGCGCGGCGCCCGCGCACGACACGGCGGAAGAACGGCGCCTCGACGGTGCGCACGACGAAGCCGGTGCGACGCGTCGTAGAGGAAGTGGCAGACGTCCTCGTGCTCCGGCTGATCGCCGGTGCGGCCTCGCCGCGCCCGACGTGGACGAGGAAGAAGACCACATGTCGACGCCGTAGTCCTTCACGATCTTCGCGATGTCGGGCATCTCGTGGACGTTGCCGCTCATGACCGTCGTGTTGATCTGCAGCTTGATGCCGGCGTCCTTGATGGCCTTGATCGCGGGTAGCGACTTCTCGAAGTGGCCGATGCCGCGCACGCCGTCGTGGGTCTCGGCGCAGGCGCCGTCGAGCGAGAGCGACACGCCTTCACGCCCGAGGTGGCCATCCGCTGGATCGCCTCCGGCGTCAGCATCGGCGTGACCGAGGGGGACAGGCAGACCGGGACACCGAGCTCGGTGGCGTGGGCGACGAGCTCGAAGACGTCGTCGCGCAGCAGGCAGTCGCCGCCGGTGAGCACGAGGATCGGGTACGGGCGGCCGAACGCCGCGACCTGGTCGATGAGGGCATGCCCTCGGCGTGGTCGAGCTGGCCGGGCAGCGCGCCTCGGGGTCGCCGACGCCTTGCAGTGGCGGCACGCGAGCAGGCACGACCGGGTGATCTCCCAGAAGACCAGCATGGGCCGGGCGGAGAAGTCGACGGGACGCGTCGGGATGCCGGCGGGGGTGGTCGCCATCGTGCCGCTCCGTGCAGTGACGGGTCGGACGGGAGATCTGCAGGTCGAGGGGCGTGGCCACGGCGGTCGCCGCGCCGGGCGTCGTCACGCAGCCGGCGGAGGCCGGAGCTGCGTACGCTGCACCGGTGAGGTGCAGGCCCTCGACGAGGTGCGCGTCGATGCGCGAGGCGTGCGCAGCGGTGGCCGACGACGTACTGCGGCAGGCCCCGGGCCAGCGCGCTGCACGAGGACGTCGACCGGCTCGGCGGGTGAGCCGCATCATCCGGGCGAGGCTTGCGCGCACGGCGGCGACGAGCGCGTCGTCGTCCATCGCCGTCCAGCGCCGTCGCCGTCGCGACCGACCATGCACCGCACGAGCACCGCCGGTGCCGGCGAGGTGCGGCTACCTGCTGCACACGCAGCCGACGACGATGTCGTCCTCGACCGGCGGCACGAGGAAGCCGGTGCCGACGAGCTCCCCGACCCCGGAGCGGCGCAGCGCGAGCGTCACGTTCGCGACGTCGGCGTACTCGATCCCGCGCAGCCGTCGGCGAGCGCAGGCACGGTGTCGGCGACGAGGTCGGCGTCGTGTACGCCGGCGATGCGAGTACCACGGTGCGCGCGGCGATCGTGCCGGACGGCGTGACGACGTCCACCCCGACGCGCCGCGGGCGCAGCGACGCCTGTGCGGGGTCGACATGCCGGTCACGCTCCGCGCCGACGGCCGCCACGAGCGCAGCTCGCGAGGCCGGCTCATGCCGCCCGAGATCGACACGAGCGGCGGAGCCGGAGGCGCTGATCGGCTTCGGCGCGGCCTCGCGGCGGCTGCGCAGCGAGAGCACGAGCGAGCGCCCGGAGCGTGCGATGCTGAGCACCCGGCACGGTGCCGCGCGCACTGGAGGTCACCGCCGAGCCGGCGTGGACGCCGCCGAGCAGCGGCTGCACGAGGCGGTCGAACGCCTCGTGCATCAGGCGACGACGTCGGCGACCGACGTCACTGCCGAGCGGCGTGCGGGAGCACAGGGCCGAGGCCGCGCGCGCGACGCCCAGCGGCGCCTTGAGCAGCCGCAGCGGACGAGCGGCAGGACGCGGTCGGGGATGCCGACGAAGCCGCCTGCGGGATTCGGTGGCGCTCCGCGCGACCGACGAACAGCGCCGCCGGGCAGCGGGCCGACGACCGACTCCACGAGGCCGAGCCGCGAGGACGAAGCCCGCCGCAGATCGCCGCGCGAGGAAGGCGTCCGGACCGCGTCGACGGGCGGCCGCCGAGCTGCGCGTCGTGACCCTGCCGCCGGCGCGGTCCGACGCCTCGAGCACCACGACGTCGGCGTCGTGCTCGGTGCGCAGCCAGCAGGCCGCCGTGGCCGGCAGGCCCGAGGTCTCGCCGCCGACGACCACGACGCCGACGCGGCTTCCTCGGGAGGCCGGTCATCGACGGTCGTCCTCGTCGAGGCCGAAGAGGGTGCGCACGGCGCGCTCGAGGTCGCCGCTGTCGGCGTCGTCGCGCAGCGCGTGCGTGCCGTGGTAGGATCCCGGCCACGAGACGGTGCGACATCGTCTCGATCAGCTCGCGCGCGTGCGGGTCGAGGTCGGGCAGCCGGCGCAGCAGCCGCTCGAGCTCCGCCAGCCGCCGCGACTCGACGCTCTCGGCGAGCGCGCTAGGCTGGCGTCGCGACGCGGCTGCGCAGCCACTGGCAGTACTGGACGCCGGCCGTGTGCGTCAGCGCGTCGATGCGGTCCGCCACGTCGTCGGGCACGACGTCGCGGGTGGTCCATGCGAGGAAGTTCGTCGATGCCGACGAAGCGGCGTCCGAGGTCCTCGGCGAGGTCCGCGGGCGTGGCCTGCGGGCTCGACAGGTCGACGATGCCGCCCACCCGTCCACCAGCAGCGCACCCGGTAGGGGTCGGGCTGCCAGGCACCGCTCGTCGCGACGATGACGCCCGCGACGTCGTCGAGGTCGCTCGAGCTGCCGGCGGCGAGGTCGACGACGCGACCCTCGACCAGGCCGGCGAGCGCGGAAGCCCGTGCGCCGTGCGGTTCGCGACCGCGACGCGGATGCCGCGGCGAGCGGCGCCGCGGCGGCCAACGAGCCCCATGCCCGGCGCCCACGACGAGGACCTCGCGTCCGGTGAGCGATCCGGCGCGGTCGATCTCGTCCAGGCGCGAGGCCGGCGAGGCTGCGACGCTCGTTGCCGAAGAGCGCGCGCTCGCTTTGCCGGCGTGCAGCGCGACTTGCGCGAGCCGGCCGAGCACCGGGTCGAGCGGGGTTGCTCGCCTGGCGGCGCGAGCGAGCCGCGGACCGGCAGCACCTGGTCCTCGCCGAGCACCGCCGACCTCGAGGCCGCAGGCGACGCGGATGAGGTGGCGCACAGCCCCTGACGTCCTCGAGGCGCGCGCGCCGCTGGGGCGACCGGCAGGTCGACGGGCGCTCCGTCGTGGTGGGCGACGTAGACCTCGACGCGGTGTGGCAGGTGCGCACGACCAGCACGTGCGGGTGCTCGGCGAGGGCGGCGAGCTGGTCGGCGCATGCCCCGCCGCGTTGGCACGCCGCGCGCGTCGGCGACGACGGCGGAGAGGGTGCGGGCGGTGCGGAGAGGTCGATCGTGCCTGGCTCGACGACGCTCATGACGGCGGTCACCGTGCTGCTCCCTCTGCGTGCCCGCGGCCCCACCGGCCGCTCCTCACACGCGCAACGTAGGACGCTCGCCAGCACGGAGGAACGGTCGCCGCGCGTGATCCACGACCTATGCCGCACGGCTCCGCACGTGGGAGCGGGCGCCTGTACCCAGGTTGTAATCCATCGGTCCATCGCGTCCTGAGCGGTCGGCGCCGTCCGGTCCCCGAGACGACGCAGCACCCCGCGCGCCGGTGTCCCTACGCTCGTCCCATGGCTGCGGCGGTGCGCGATCCCGTGCTCGACGTCGACGCGGGCCGCGTGGTCAAGGGCGTCAACTTCGTCGACCTCCGCGACGCCGGTGACCCCGTCGAGATGGCCCGGGCGTACGACGCCCAGGGCGCCGACGAGCCTGGTGTTCCTCGACATCACGGCGAGCAGCGGCGACCGCGAGACGACGTACGACGTGGTGCGGCGCACCGCGGAGCAGGTCTTCATCCCGCTCACCGTGGGCGGGGAGTCCGCGAGGTCGACGACATCGACCGGTTGCTGTGCGCCGGCGCCGACAAGGTCGGCAACACCGCCGCGCTCGCGCGTCCCGAGCCTGCTGCGCGAGGCGTCGCAGCGCTTCGGTGCCCAGTGCGTGGTCGTCTCCGTCGACGCCCGTCGTTGCCGCGACGACGTCGTGACGCCGTCGGGCTGGGAGGTCACCACCCACGGCGGCCGCTGCTCCACGGGCATCGACGCGCTCGAGTGGGCCCAGCGCGCGGCCGACCGGCGCGGGCGAGATCCTGCTGACGTCGATGGACGCCGACGGGACCAAGGACGGCTACGACGTCCCGCTCATCACGGCCGTGCGCGCACGCGTCGACGTCCCCGTCATCGCGAGCGGCGGTGCGGGACGTCTCGAGGACTTCGCCCCCGCGGTCGAGGCGGGTGCCGACGCCGTCCTCGCCGCGAGCGTCTTCCACTTCGGCGAGCCTGAGACCCCGACGTCAAGCGCGCCCTCAGGCCGCCGGGCACCCGGTGCGGCTGCCCACCAGCGCCTGAGCGCCGCGCGGGTCAGCGTGGCTCAGCGCGGGAAGTCGAGGAACGCGCGGACGTCGCCGTCGGCGCCCTCGATCTCCAGGCCCTGCGTGATGCGGCCGTATTCGCGAGCACGATCTCCCCGACCGGTCCGACGAGCGTCACGTCGCGGTCGCCCGGGCGCAGCCTCGTCGTCGTCCCGGCCGCCGGGCCGTCGGTCGGGCTCACCAGCACGCCCACGGGGGCAGCGGCGCAGCAGCAGCCGGCCGATCTTCCCGACCCGCTCCCAGAGCACGGCGACGTCGCGCGGGGCGAGCCTCGCGGGGCTGCCAGCCGGCGCGGGCGCGGCGCACGTCCTCGTGGTGCACGAAGAACTCGACCGTGTTCGTCTCGACGTCGACCGCCTCGATCCGGGCGGGCGACCACCGGCGGCCCCGACCGCACGGTCGCCACGAGCGCCTCGAACGGCTCGCGCGCGGTCTGCCCCTGCACCCGGTCGAGCCACCCCGCGCAGCGGCGGGAGCACGAGCCCCGCTGCCGCGTCCGGGCGGTTCTCCCGCACCACGAGGTGCGCGGCGAGGTCGCGGGCGGTCCACGGCGCCCGACAGGGTCGGGGCGCGGGGACCGACCTCGAGCATGAGGTCGCAGAGGGCGGCGCGCTCGGTGCGGCACAGCGGCAGGGTCACCACGCCACCCTAGGAGCCGCCGCGATCACCCGCGCGACGGTCAAGAATCCGTCCGCTGCCGATGACCACCGGGGCGCGCACCCGTGCGCCGCCGCTAGGGAGGGGCAGGGACATGGCCGATCCGGGCTACGACTTCTTCGCCACGGGGCGTCCGCAGCCGCCGCCGGGGAGCCCGAGCGTCCCGGAGCCCACCACCGCCCCGCCGATGGCGCCCCTGCCGGTCCCGCCGGCGCAGTACGGCGCCCCGCCGCCGCCCCCGCCCCCCGGCCCCGCCGCGTACGGCGCGCCCGCGCCCACGCGGACGTTCCAGATGCCCAACGGCACCCAGGTCAACCAGTTCGGCACCCCCGTCGGCGAGGTGGCTGCCCCCCACCGGTCCGTACGCCGCTCCCGGCGTCGCGCAGGGCCGTGCCGACGGCGGCTCCCGGCATGCCGTCAGCACGTGGGCGGCCCGCCCGCCCCCGCGTCGCACCGCGCTGCGCCGCAGCAGGCGAGCCCCGGCGTCCTGCGCAACGTGCGAGCGCCGGTCGCGGCGCTCGCCGTCGTGGTGGGTCTGCTGCTGCTCTTCTCCACCTGGCGCTCGTTCACGGCCTACGGCGCGGCGTCGGACGTCATGAACGACCCGCGGCTCACCCCTGCCCAGGAGTCGGTCTTCGCGCCGCTCCTCACCCTGATCCTCGTCGTGCTGGTGGTGATGGCGGTCGTGACCGCGCTCTGCCTCGTGGGTGGCGTCGCGACTATCGCTGGCCAGCGCTGGGGCGGGTGGAGCCAGTCGGCGCCTACGGCTTCTTCCTCGTGGGCCACTCTACCAGTTCGGGCACGGCTCTCGGTGCGGCGGTGCCTCGCTGCTCTGGCTCGCCATCGGTCTGGTGCTGCTGCTGGTGCTCGTGACCGGCGAGGGCCTGGCCTCGGCTCACCGGCAAGCGCTGACACCTGCCCGACGGACCGGACCCGGACGGAACCCGCTCGCTGCTGGTGGTCCGCACGGCAGAATGACCCGTGACCTCCCTCGACCGCGTGCGCTTCGACGACCGCGGCCTCGTCAACGATCGCCCAGCAGCAGCACCGGCGAGGTGCTCGTGCTCTACCGCGTGGATGGACGCCGAGGCGCTGCGCCGCGCCTCGAGACCCGTCGCGCCGTACTGGTCGCGCACGCTCGCGGCGGTGCCGGGTCAAGGGCGAGACGTCAGGCCACGCCCAGCACGTGCGCGAGATCGCCTGGACTGGAACGGCGACACGGTGCTGCTCTACCGTCGACCAGACCGGCGGCGCGTGCCACACCGGCGACGCACCTGCTTCGACGCGCCGACCTGCTGCTGCTGGCCGACGACGGAGCTGCCGCCGACGGGGCTTCCGACGCGCCCGACCTGCCGACGACGAGGAGGCGCGGCATGAGCGTCGCGACGCCGTACTCCACCGCGCTCGGCACGATCGCGCCCGACCTCGACACGTTCCGGCTGCTCGCGCGCGGCCGGCGCGTGATCCCCGTCGTACGCCGGCTGCTCGCCGACGGCGAAGACGCCGATCGGCCTCTACCGCAAGCTCGCCGGCGAGCGCGCCGGCTCTGCGTTCCTCCTCGAGTCGGCCGGGCACGGCCGCTCGTGGTCGCGCTACTCCTTCGTCGGCGTGCGCTGCGCCGCGATGCTCACCGAGTCCGGCAGCGACGCCGTGGCAGAGGCAACGCGCCGGTCGGCCTGCCGACGGGCAGCAGCCCGCTCGGGCGCTGCGCGACACCATCGCGGCGCTGCACACCGGCGGCTGCCCGGCGCCTCCCGCCGCTCCACCGGCGGCATGGTCGTACCTGTCCTACGACGCGGTGCGCCGCTGGGAGCAGCTGCCCGACGCCAACCCCGACGAGATCGGCGTGCGCGAGCTCGCCGTGCTCCTCGCCACCGACTCGCGGTGCTCGACCACGACGGCTCGGTGCTCCTCATCGCCAACGCCATCAACTACGACGACTCCGACGAGCGCGTCGACGACGTGGGCCGACGCCGTGCGCCGGCTCGACGTCATGCAGAGCGACCTCGCCACGAGCGCGGCCGCGTCGGCCTCGGCATGCGACGCGCCACCGCGCAGGTCGACGTCATCTCGCGCGCGCGCGAGTTCCTCGCGGGCGTCGAGGCGAGCAAGGAGTACATCCGCGCGGAGCGACGTTCCAGATCGTGCTGTCGCAGCAGTTCTCCGCGCCGTGCACGGCGTCGCTCGAGCGTCTACCGCGTGCTGCGCCGTGACGAACCCGAGCCCGTACATGTACCTGCTGCGTCCGCGGCTCTACCGACGACAGCGGCCGGCTCTCCGACGAGGTCGCCTTCGACGTCGTGGGCTCCTCGCCCGAGGCGCTGGTGAAGGTCGAGGACGGGCAGGCTGCTGCATCCCGTCGCCGGCTCGCGCCCCGCGGCGCCTGCCCCGGAGGAAGGACCACGCCTGCGCCGAGGAGCTGCTCGCCGACGAGGAAGAGGCGCGCCGAGCACCTCATGCTCGGAAGGCCTCGAGCGCAACGACCTCGGCCGCGTGTGCGCGCCCGGCACGGTCGAGGTCGTCGAGTTCATGAAGGTCGAGCGCTACAGCCACATCATGCACATCGTCTCGACCGTGGTCGGCCGCCTGGCGGAGGGCCGCACCGCGTACGACGTCCTCGTCGACCTTCCCGGCGGGCACGCTGTCCGGCGCGCCGAAGAAGCCGCGCGCGATGGAGATCATCGACGAGCTCGAGCCGGTGCGCCGCCGGCATCTACGCCGGGTGCGTCGGCTACCTCGACTTCGCGGGCGACCTCGACACCGCGATCGCGATCCGCACCGGCGTCATCGAGGACGGCGTCGCGCGTGCGAACGCCAGCCTCGTGGCCGACTCGGTCCCCGAGACCGAGGACCAGGAGTGCCGCAACAAGGCCGCCGCGAGTCCTGCGCGCGGTCGCGATCGCCTCGACCGTCCGCCCGGCCGGCTCGCAGGCCGAGGCGCTGCGCCAGCCGCTGCCCGAGGCGACCGACGACGCGAGCCCCGCAAGCACCGTCCACGGCAGCGCCGTCAGGTGGCGACCCTCGGGCCGGCCCTCGTCGAGGAAGGCCACCGGCTCGCGCTGCTGCTCGTCACCGTCGGCGCGGGCCTGCTGATCGGCTTCGGGCGCACCTGGGTCACCGCCACGAGCGCGCAGCCCGGGCTGCCCCGCACATCGTCGTCACCCTCACCTGGAGCTCGACATCGCCCCGCTCGGAGGGCCCTGCCGCTCGTCGCTCCTCGCAGGCATCGCCGGCCTCGCGTCGCCACGCGCGGCGTCGGCGCCGCGCCGTCGGCGCGCTGCTGCTGCTCGCGGGCGGCGCCAGGCCGTGCTCGCGGTGCGCGCGGGCCTCCACGCTCCCCAGACCCCTCCGGCGAGGGCGCCACCGTCGACCGGCTCGTGGAGAAGCTCGGCGTCACGGTGTCCGGCGTGCCCGTCACGACCACGTCGTGGTGGCTGCCCGCCGCGCTCGGCGGCCTGCTCGTGGTGGTCGGCGGCGTGCTGGCCCTGCTGCACAGGTCGCGCTGGCCGACCATGGGCCGCCGCTACGACCTGACCGACCGGCGTCCGCCGGCGAGAACCGCCGAGTCCGCCTGGGACCTGCTCGACTTCCGCGGCGTCGACCCGACCGCCGACGGCGCAGCGGGCGACGGCGCAGCAGGCGACGGCGCGCCGCCGTCCCGTCCGGCGGACGGCCCCGGCACGGGCTGATCGACCCGATGCGCGAGATCGGCCCTGTTCTGACACAATGCGCCACCAGAACCGCCCGAGGAGGACCGCGATGACCGCCGAGCACGAGGACCACGCTGCCCTGCTGCCGCGGACGCCGTCATCATCATCATGCTGGCGTTCGTCGTCGGCGCCGTGGCGGTCGTGCAGGAGCAACTGGACCTGGTCCGGTGGCTTCGAGCTCGTCGTCGTGGGCGCCGTCGTCGGCAAGGTGATGTCGATGATGGGCATGGGCAAGCAGCCCGAGACCGCCGACCACTGATCCGCCCATGACCGCGCCGACCACCGAGCCCTCGGTGGAGCAGGCGCGTCGACCTCTCGCTGGCGCCGGGTCCGCACCCGCTCGCCATCGGTGCGTCACCCTCGCTGCCACGGCGTACATCGAGCTCGTCGACCCCAACCAGCCCGGCCACTACCCTCTGCCCGACCAAGTACCTCACCGGCACGGACTGCCCCGGCTGCGGCAGCCTGCGCGCCGTGCACTCCTCGTCACCGGTGACGTGCGCGGGGCAGTCGACCACAACGCGCTCGCCGTCTTCGTGCTGCTGCCGCTCGCCGTCGTGCTCTGGGTGCGCTGGCTGGTGCGCTCGTGGCGCGGCGACCCGCCGCTGCACCACCCCGGGGTGGTGGGAGCGGCCGGCGGCGCTGTGGTCGTTCGTGGCGCTCATCGCCGTGTTCACCGTGCTGCGCAACCTCTCCGGCGTGCCCGCCGTGGCCTGGATGGGGTCGTCCGCGGGCTGACCCGCGGAAGGTGCCCGTCCCGCCGGACGGATAACCCTCACCCATGACGGTGCTCGACGACATCCTGGACGGCGTCCGCGAGGACCTCGCCGTGCGTCAGGCGCGCACCAACCTCGACGACCTCAAGGCGATCGCCGCCACCCCGGCCGACGCCGATCGACGCGGAGGCCGTGCTGCGCGGTCCGGGCGTCAGCGTCATCGCCGAGGTCAAGCGGCGCAGCCCCAGCAAGGGCGACCTCGCCGCCATCTCCGACCCGGCCGCGCTCGGCGAGTACGAGGCCGGCGGCGCCCATCATCAGCGTCCTCACCGAGGGCGCCGCTTCGGCGGCTCGCTCGCCGACCTCGTCGCGGTCCGCGAGGCCGTCGACTGACCTGCGTACGCGCAAGGACTTCATCGTCAGCGGCTACAGCTCTGGGAGGCCAAGGCGTACGGCGCCGACGTCGCCCTGCTCATCGTCGCCGCCCTCGAGCGGGAGCCCTCGTCTCCCTCGTCGAGCGCGCGCGGTCGCTCGGCCTCACGCCGCTGGTCGAGGTGCACGACACCGACGAGGTGGCTCGGGCGGTCGATGCGGGAGCGACCGTCATCGGCGTCAACGTCCGCAACCTCAAGACCCTCGACGTCGACCGCGCCACCTTCGCGCGCGTCGCGCCGTCGATCCCCGACAGCTGCGTGCGCATCGCCGAGTCGGGCGTGCGCGGGCCGCACGACCTCATCGCGTACGCCGAGGCCGGTGCCGACGCCGTGCTCGTGGGCGAGAGCCTCGTGACCGACGGCGACGCCCGCACCGCCGTGCACGACCTGGTGACCGCGGGCGCGCACCCGTCGATGTCCAAGGGCGAGGAGCGCTGATGACCACCACCGAGCAGGGTCTCTCCGGCCGCATCCCCGGCGGCCCCGACAGCACCGGCCACTTCGGCCAGTACGGCGGCCGCTTCGTGCCCGAGGCGCTCACGGCCGCCCTCGACGAGCTCGACGCCGCGTTCCGCGAGGCCGTCGTCGACCCCGGCTTCATGGCCGAGCTCGACCGCCTGCAGCGCACCTACGTCGGCCGCCCCAGCCCGCTCACCGACGCGCGGCGGTTCTCCGAGCACTGCGGCGGCGCGCGCGTGCTGCTCAAGCGCGAGGACCTCAACCACACCGGCTCGCACAAGATCAACAACGTCCTCGGCCAGGCGCTGCTCACCGTCCGGATGGGCAAGCAGCGCGTCATCGCCGAGACCGGCGCCGGGCAGCACGGCGTCGCGACCGCTACGGCCGCAGCGCTCCTCGGCCTCGAGTGCGTCGTCTACATGGGCGAGGAGGACACCCGCCGCCAGGCCCTCAACGTCGCGCGCATGCGCCTGCTCGGCGCCGAGGTCGTCCCGGTCCTGGCCGGCAGCCGCACCCTCAAGGACGCCATCAACGAGGCGATGCGCGACTGGGTCACCAACGTCGACCGCACCCACTACCTGCTCGGCACCGTCACCGGCCCCGCCCCGTTCCCCGAGATGGTGCGCACCTTCCACCAGGTGATCGGCCTCGAGGCGCGCGAGCAGGTCCTCGAGCTCACCGGCGCGCTGCCGACCGCCGTCGCCGCCTGCGTCGGCGGCGGCTCCAACGCGATGGGCATCTTCGGCGCGTTCCTCGACGAGCCGTCGGTGGCGCTGCACGGCTACGAGGCCGGCGGCGACGGCGTCGAGACCGGCCGCCATGCGTCGCGCTTCTCCGGCGGGTCGCCCGGCGTGCTGCACGGCGCCCGCACCTACGTCCTGCAGGACGAGTGGGGCCAGACCCGTCCGTCGCACAGCATCAGCGCCGGCCTCGACTACCCCGGCGTCGGCCCGGAGCACGCCTGGCTCTACGAGACCGGCCGCGCGTCGTACGAGCCGGTCGACGACCGCGAGGCGATGGAGGCCTTCGGGCTGCTCTGCCGCACCGAGGGGATCATCCCCGCGATCGAGAGCGCCCACGCCCTCGCCGGCGCGATGCGTCTCGGACGCGAGCTCGGCCCGGACGCCGTGATCCTGGTGAACCTCTCGGGTCGCGGCGACAAGGACGTCGAGACCGCGAGCCGCTGGTTCGGCCTCATCGAGGGCGAGCTGCCGCAGGAGGGTCGGGCATGAGCCGGCTGCACGAGGCCTTCGCCGCGGCGAAGGCGGAGGGGCGCGCGCTGCTCATCGGGTACATGCCCGCGGGCTTCCCCGGCAAGGGCGACGACGTCGAGGTGATCGCCGCGATGGTGCGCGGCGGCGTCGACGCGGTCGAGATCGGACTGCCTTACTCCGACCCGCTCATGGACGGCGCCACGATCCAGGACGCCGTGCAGCGCGCGCTCGAGGCCGGCACGCACACCGACGACGTCCTCGAGACGGTGCGCGGCGTGGCCGCGCTCGGGATCCCGACGCTCGTGATGTCGTACTGGAACCCGCTCGAGCGCTACGGCGTCGACCGCTTCGCCGCGGACCTCGCCGCGGCCGGGGGAGTCGGGGTCATCACCCCCGACCTCACGCCGGAGGAGTCGGGCCCGTGGACCGCGGCCACCGACGCCTCGGGCGTCGACCGCGTGTTCCTCGTCGCGCCGAGCAGCACCGACGACCGCATCGCGACCGTCGCGGCCGCGTCGAGCGGCTTCGTCTACGCCGCGTCGACGATGGGCGTCACGGGCGCTCGTGCCGCCGTCGGCGGCTCCGCGCGCGACCTCGTCGAGCGCACCAAGGCCCGCACGTCGCTGCCGGTCGCGGTCGGCGTCGGGGTGTCGACCGGCGACCAGGCCGCCGAGATCGCGGCGTACGCCGACGGGGTGATCGTCGGCGCCGCGCTCGTGCGCTGCGTGCTCGAGGCCGACAGCACGGCGGCCGCGTGCGCGGCCGTCGAGCGGCTCGCGGGGGAGCTGGCCGCGGGCGTGCGCCGCGCCGCCGAGCCTGTTGGTTGAATCGACAACCCATCACGTAGCGTGGAGCCGGGAACACGGGGCACGCGCAGCACGTCAGAGCGTGTCGAGGGCCGGTGCCGCTGCCACGCGGCGGAGTGGGAGATGATCGCCGCATGAGCAGCGACGTTCGGGCGTGGATCGGCACGCTCTTCCGGGTCGTGCTCGCCGTGATCCTCTTCTGGTCCGGCGCGGCCAAGCTCTTCGAGGGCTCCGAGGCGATGCGCACCGCGATCGTCGCCTACCGCCTGGGCCTGCCCAACGGGATCGTCGACGTCATCGCCTGGGGCCTGCCGACCCTCGAGCTGGTGCTCGGACTGCTGCTCCTCGTCGGCCTGCTCACCCGCTGGGCCGCCCTCGGCACCGCGCTGATCATGGCCGCGTTCATCGCCGGCATCGCGAGCGTGTGGATCCGCGGCTACAACATCGACTGCGGCTGCTTCGGCGGCGGCGGCGACACCACGGCCGCAGGCCGCGACGCCCGCTACGCCGCGGAGATCGCGCGCGACCTGCTCTTCGCCGGCATGGCCGTCTGGCTGGTGAAGTGGCCGGTGACCAAGTTCTCGCTCGACCGCGGGCCGCGCCCGGCGAACGCCGAGCTGGACGACGACGTTTACGACGACGACGAGATCGACCCCGAAGACATCGCCACCGAGGAGCCGACCCGATGAGCACGCCCAGCAACGGCAAGGGCAAGGACAGCAAGAAGACCACCCGCGAGAAGGCGGCGCAGGCCCGCGCGGCCGCCGAGGCCGAGCAGCGGCGCCGCGACAATCTCATCCGGATCGTCGGCGGCGTGGTCATCCTCGCGCTCGTCGCGGGCATCATCTTCTTCGCCGTCAAGGGCTCCCAGAACAACAGTGCCAACGGCTCCCAGGGCGCGGGCACGACCATCGTCGACAGCGCGGCGATCCCGAAGGGCACGAACAACGCCTCCGCGACCAACCCGTGGGGCGTCCCGGTGAACACCGCCTCGGGCAAGCCGACGCTGGCGATCTGGGAGGACTTCCAGTGCCCGATCTGCGCCAGCTTCGACAAGGCCAACGGGCCGACGCTCGAGAAGTGGGTGTCCGACGGCAAGATCAACCTGGTCTGGCGCGTCGCGACCTTCCTCGACCAGCGCTTCGCCTCGACCAGCCCCAACCCGTACTCGTCCTACCGCGCGGGCATGGCCTACGGCTGCGCGATCGACGCGGGCAAGGGTGAGCCGTACCGCACGCTGGTGTTCGCGAACCAGCCGCAGGTCGAGGGCAACGGCTGGAGCAACCAGCAGCTGCTCGACTTCGGCAAGCAGGCCGGCATCGAGGGCGACGCCTACTCGACGTTCGAGAAGTGCTTCAACGACTCGACGTACGGCCAGTGGGTCACCAACAACAGCGTGACGTTCACCAACGACCAGGTCCCCGGCACGCCGTCGCTCTACCTCAACGGCAAGGAGGTCCCGTCGGCGGCGTACACCAACGCGACCACCGGCGACTACGACCTCACCGGCCTGGAGACGCTGATCTCGCAGGCCTCGGGCTCGTGACGATCGCTCGCACCTGGCGCACCCTGTGACGGGCTCGATGGACCTGCTGGCCTCCATCCCGAGCCCGTCGCAGGGCGTCTGGAACCTCGGCCCGATCCCGGTCCGGGCCTACGCCCTGTGCATCCTCGCGGGCATCTTCGTCGCGATCTGGATCGGCGGGCGCCGCTGGGTGGCGCGCGGCGGACGACCCGGCCTGGTGGCCGACGTCGCGATCTGGGCGGTGCCGTTCGGCATCATCGGCGGCCGGCTCTACCACGTGATCACCGACAACCAGATCTACTTCGGCGAGAACGGCAAGGGCCTGCTCGCGGCGTTCCGCATCTGGGACGGCGGCCTGGGCATCTGGGGCGCGGTCGTGCTCGGCGGCGTGGGCGCGTGGATCGGCGTACGCCGTGCCGGCGTCCCCCTCCCGCCGTTCGGCGACGCGATCGCGCCGGGCATCGCGCTCGCGCAGGCGATGGGCCGCTTCGGCAACTGGTTCAACCAGGAGCTGTTCGGCGCGCCGACCGACCTGCCGTGGGGCCTCGAGATCGACGTCGCCAACCGGCCCGCGGGCTACGAGCAGTACGCCACCTTCCACCCGACCTTCCTCTACGAGTCGCTGTGGTGCCTCGGCGTCGCAGCGGTCGTCGTGTGGGCCGACCGGCGCTGGCGGATGGGCCACGGCCGCGCGTTCGCGCTCTACGTCCTGCTGTATGCCGTCGGCCGCGGCTGGATCGAGTCGCTGCGCATCGACGAGGCGCACCACTTCTTCGGCATCCGGCTCAACGTGTTCACGGCGATCGTCGTGGCCGTGGGCGCACTCATCTACATCGTGGTCAGCGCGCGGCTGCGTCCCGGTCGCGAGACCCCCGAGCAGCTCGACCCGCCCTACGCCGCCCAGCAGGCAGAGGAGGCTGCGGGCTCCTCCGACGCCTCTTCCGAGGCCGTCGAGGACGACGAGCCGGGCGAGGGCGCGTCCGTCCCCGACGCCGAGGGCGATACCGTCGACCCGTGAGCGGCACCATCCCTCCCGACGACCACCACCGCGACGTCACCGGCGGCTGGCTGCGGCCCGCCGTCTTCGGGGCCATGGACGGCCTGGTCTCCAACTTCGCCCTGATGGCCGGTGTGGCCGGCGGCTCGGCCGCGATGGGCGAGGGCACCACCGGCGTCGTCCTCGCCGGTCTGGCCGGTCTCGCGGCCGGCGCGTTCTCGATGGCCGCGGGGGAGTACACCTCCGTTGCGAGCCAGGCCGAGCTCGCCGAGCAGGAGTTCGAGAACGAGCGGATCGAGCTGCGGCGCAACGCCGAGGGCGAGGCGAAGGAGCTGGCCCAGATCTGGGTCCGCCGCGGCGTCGACCTCGAGCTCGCCGAGGCGGTCGCGATGCAGCTGGGCCGCAACCCCGAGGCGGCGCTGGAGGTGCATGCCAAGGAGGAGATCGGCCTGGCGCCGGGCGAGCTGCCCAACCCCTGGCTCGCGGCCGGCTCGTCGTTCCTCGCCTTCGCCCTCGGCGCCCTGATCCCGCTGCTCCCGTACTTCTTCGGCGTCACCGTCCTGTGGCCCTCGGCGGTCCTGTCGATGATCGGCCTGTTCGGCGCGGGAGCGCTGGTCTCCCGCGTCACCGCGCGCTCGTGGTGGTTCTCGGGCCTGCGCCAGCTCGTGGTCGGCGTCCTGGCCGCGGCGGTCACGTACGGCGTCGGCACGGTCGTGGGGACCTCGCTGGCCTAGCCGGGCCGCTGACCTGCGACGGGAGGCCCGCGACACGCGCGGACCAGCCCTCGGACACCCCGGTGCCCCCGGGGCGGGGCGTCGGCTACGCTCACCCCAGCGCGGCGGCCCGGTCACGGCCGGTGAGCCCCGCTGCAGTGCGGCCAACGTCGTCCCTCTGCTGTGATCCAGCGGCATCGAGCACGACGACGGGAGCCACCCATGTGGTCCGCCATCCCCTCACCCCAGGGCCTCTACCACCCGGAGCACGAGAAGGACGCCTGCGGCGTCGCCTTCGTCGCCCAGCTCTCGGGGGAGAAGTCGCACGGGGTCGTGCGGAAGGCGCTCGACGCGCTGGAAAACCTCGAGCACCGCGGCGCGTCGGGCTCCGAGCCCGACTCCGGTGACGGCGCCGGCATCCTGGTGCAGGTCCCGGACGGCTTCTTCCGTGCCGTCATGGCCGAGCAGGGCGTCGAGCTGCCCCCGCGCCGCGCGTACGCCGTCGGCATCGCGTTCCTGCCCGACGACGACGAGGCCGAGGCCTCGGCCATCAAGCAGATCGAGGAGATCGCCGGCGAGGAGGGGCTCGTCGTCATCGCCTGGCGCGACCTCCCGGTGAACCCCGAGGGCGTCGGCCGCACCGCGCGCAGCGTCATGCCGCGCTTCAAGCAGCTCTTCGTCGGCGCCACCGGCGGGCACGCGCTGGGCATGGCCCTGGAGCGCCGCGCCTTCTGCCTGCGCAAGCGCGCCGAGCACGAGGCCGACGTCTACTTCCCGTCGCTGTCGCTGCGCACCATCGTCTACAAGGGCATGCTCACCACCGCCCAGGTGACGACGTTCTTCCCGGACCTGTCCGACGAGCGCTTCGACTCCGCGCTCGCGCTGGTGCACTCGCGGTTCTCGACCAACACCTTCCCGAGCTGGCCGCTCGCGCACCCCTACCGCCTCATCGCGCACAACGGCGAGATCAACACCGTCAAGGGCAACCGCAACTGGATGCGCGCCCGCGAGGCGCAGCTGGCGAGCGACCTGATCCCCGGTGACCTGTCGCGCCTGTTCCCGATCTGCACCGACGGCGGCAGCGACTCGGCGTCGTTCGACGAGGTCCTCGAGCTGCTGCACCTCGGCGGGCGCACGCTGCCGCACGCGGTGCTCATGATGATCCCTGAGGCGTGGCAGAACCACACCGAGATGGACCCTGCGCGCCGGGCGTTCTACGAGTACCACGCCACGCTCATCGAGCCGTGGGACGGCCCCGCCGACGTCGCGTTCACCGACGGCACCGTCATCGGCGCCGTGCTCGACCGCAACGGCCTGCGACCCGGGCGCTACTGGGTCACCGACGACGGCCTGGTCGTGCTCGCCTCCGAGGCCGGCGTCCTCCCGATCGACCCCGCGACCGTCGTGCGCAAGGGCCGCCTGCAGCCGGGGCACATGTTCCTGGTCGACACCGAGCAGCACCGCATCGTCGAGGACGAGGAGATCAAGGCCGAGCTCGCGGCCGACTTCCCGTACGACGAGTGGCTGCACGCGGGCCTGATCCACCTCGACTCGCTGCCCGAGCGCGAGCACATCGTGCACACGCACGAGAGCGTGCTGCGCCGCCAGCAGACCTTCGGCTACACCGAGGAGGAGCTGCGCATCGTCGTCGCCCCGATGGCGCGCACGGGCGCCGAGGCGATCGGCTCGATGGGCACCGACACGCCCATCGCGGTGCTCAGCTCGCGCCCGCGCCTGCTCTTCGACTACTTCTCGCAGCTCTTCGCGCAGGTGACCAACCCGCCGCTCGACGCCATCCGCGAGGAGCTCGTCACCTCGCTCGGCAGCCTGATCGGCCCCGAGGGCAACCTGCTCACGACGACCGCGGCCCAGTGCCGCAACGTCGTGCTGCCCTTCCCGGTGATCGACAACGACGAGCTCGCGAAGATCCTGCACATCAACGCCGACGGCGACCTGCCCGGCTTCGCGGCCACCAAGATCCTGGGCCTGTACGACGTCGACGGCGGTGGCGCCGCGCTGCAGGCGCGCCTCGACGAGATCTGCGCCGAGGTGTCGGCGCGCATCGCCGAGGGCGTGCGCTTCATCGTGCTGTCCGACCGCGACCACACGACCGACCTCGCGCCGATCCCGTCGCTGCTGCTGACCTCGGCCGTGCACCACCACCTCGTGCGCCAGAAGGAGCGCACGATGGTGTCGCTCATCGTCGAGGCCGGCGACGTGCGCGAGGTGCACCACGTCGCGCTGCTCATCGGCTACGGCGCCGCCGCCGTGAACCCCTACCTCGCGATGGAGACCGCCGAGGACCTCGCCCGTCGCGGCGTCATCACCGAGGTCGCGCCGGAGAAGGCCGTGCGCAACCTGGTGAAGGCGGCGCAAGGGCGTCCTCAAGGTGATGAGCAAGATGGGCATCTCCACGGTCGCGTCGTACCGCGGCGCGCAGGTGTTCGAGGCGGTCGGCCTCTCCGACGAGGTCGTCGAGAAGTACTTCACCGGCACGACGTCGAAGCTCGGCGGCATCGGGCTCGACGAGCTGCACGCCGAGGTGCTCGCGCGCCACGACGTCGCCTACCCGCCGACCGGCATCTCGCCGGCGCACCGCCGCCTCAACGTCGGCGGCGAGTACCAGTGGCGCCGCGAGGGCGAGCCGCACCTGTTCGACCCGGAGACGGTGTTCCGCCTCCAGCACGCGACGCGCACCGGCCAGTACGAGGTCTTCAAGCAGTACACCTCGCGCGTCGACGAGCAGTCGGAGCGGCTGATGACGCTGCGCGGCCTGTTCGCCTTCAAGACCGGCGAGCGCGAGCCGATCAGCATCGACGAGGTCGAGCCTGCGAGCGAGATCGTCAAGCGCTTCTCGACCGGTGCGATGTCCTACGGCTCGATCTCGGGCGAGGCGCACGAGACCCTCGCGATCGCGATGAACCGCCTCGGCGGCAAGTCCAACACCGGCGAGGGCGGCGAGGACCCGGAGCGGTTCGTGCCGCTGCCCAACGGCGACTCGAAGCGTTCGGCGATCAAGCAGGTCGCGTCGGGCCGCTTCGGCGTCACGAGCGAGTACCTCGTCAACGCCGACGACATCCAGATCAAGATGGCGCAGGGCGCCAAGCCCGGGGAGGGCGGCCAGCTGCCCGGCCACAAGGTCTACCCGTGGGTCGCGAAGACGCGTCACTCGACGCCGGGCGTCGGCCTCATCTCGCCGCCGCCGCACCACGACATCTACTCGATCGAGGACCTCGCCCAGCTCATCCACGACCTCAAGAACTCCAACCCGCGTGCCCGCGTGCACGTGAAGCTGGTGGCCGAGGTCGGCGTGGGCACTGTCGCGGCGGGCGTCGCGAAGGCGCACGCCGACGTCGTCCTCATCTCCGGCCACGACGGCGGCACGGGCGCGTCGCCGCTCACCTCGCTCAAGCACGCGGGCGGCCCCTGGGAGCTCGGCCTCGCCGAGACGCAGCAGACCCTGCTGCTCAACGGCCTCCGCGACCGCGTGGTGGTGCAGACGGACGGCCAGCTCAAGACCGGTCGCGACGTCGTCATCGCGGCGCTGCTCGGTGCCGAGGAGTTCGGCTTCGCCACCGCGCCGCTCGTCGTCATGGGCTGCGTCATGATGCGCGTCTGCCACCTCGACACCTGCCCGGTCGGCGTCGCGACGCAGAACCCCGTGCTGCGCGAGCGCTTCGCGGGCAAGCCCGAGTTCGTCGAGAACTTCTTCCTCTTCCTCGCCGAGGAGGTGCGCGAGCACCTCGCCGCGCTGGGCTTCCGCACCCTCGAGGAGGCGATCGGCCACGCCGAGCTCCTCGACACCACGGCCGCTCAGTCCCACTGGAAGGCCCACGGGCTCGACCTCACGCCGATCCTGCACGTGCCCGAGCTGCCCGAGGGCGCCGCTCGCCACAACACCACGTCGCAGGACCACGGGCTCGACAAGGCGCTCGACAACGAGCTCATCGCGATCGCCGCCCCGGCGCTCGAGCGCGGCGAGCCGGTGCGCGCGACGCTGACGGTGCGCAACGTCAACCGCACCGTCGGCACGATGCTCGGCTCCGAGGTCACCCGCCGCTACGGCGGCGAGGGCCTGCCCGACGGCACGATCGACATCACGTTCACCGGCTCGGCCGGTCAGTCGTTCGGCGCGTTCCTCCCGTCGGGCGTCACGCTGCGCCTCGAGGGCGACAGCAACGACTACGTCGGCAAGGGCCTCTCCGGCGGCCGCGTCGTGGTCCGCCCCGACCGCACCGCGACGTTCGTCGCCGAGCAGAACGTCATCGCCGGCAACGTCATCGGCTACGGCGC
Source organism: Candidatus Nanopelagicales bacterium (assembly GCA_046330715.1). Classification (GTDB taxonomy): domain Bacteria; phylum Actinomycetota; class Actinomycetes; order S36-B12; family CAIYMF01; genus Longivirga. The sequence continues at coordinate 67,077 of JAXLSG010000006.1, read as the reverse complement.
GACCTCCGGCGAGCTGTTCCTGCGCGGTGTGGTGGGGGAGCGGTTCTGCGTCCGCAACTCCGGTGCGACCGCGGTCGTCGAGGGCGTGGGCGACCACGGCTGCGAGTACATGACCGGCGGCCTCGTCGTCGTCCTCGGCCCGACCGGCCGCAACTTCGCGGCGGGCATGTCCGGCGGCGTCGCCTACCTGCTCGACGCGACGCCGACCCGCGTGAACCCCGAGATGGTCGACCTGCTCGCGGTCGACGCCGACGACGTGCTGCTCCTGCGGCACCTCGTCGTCCGCCACCTGGAGGAGACCGGCTCGACCGTCGCCTCCGCCCTGCTCTCCGACCCGGCGTTCGACAGCCGGTTCACCAAGGTGATGCCCCGCGACTACGCGCGCGTGCTGGCGGCCCAGGCCGCGGCCGAGCGCGAAGGCCGGGACGTGTCCGTCGCGATCATGGAGGCGACCCGTGGCTGACCCCAAGGGCTTCCTGACCACCAGCCGCGAGACGCCGGTGCGCCGGCCCGTCGACGTGCGCATCCAGGACTGGCGCGAGGTCTACGAGCCGTTCCCGGCCGACCACCTCGAGAAGCAGGCCGGGCGCTGCATGGACTGCGGCATCCCGTTCTGCCACAACGGCTGCCCGCTCGGGAACCTCATCCCCGAGTGGAACGACCTCGTGTGGCAGCACGACTGGCGCGCGGCGAGCGAGCGGCTGCACGCGACGAACAACTTCCCCGAGTTCACCGGTCGCCTCTGCCCGGCCCCGTGCGAGACCGCGTGCGTCCTGGGCATCAACCAGGACCCGGTCACCATCAAGCAGGTCGAGGTCGAGATCGTCGACCGCGCGTGGGACGAGGGCTGGGTGACCCCGCAGCCGGCGCCGCGCCAGTCCGGGCGCACGGTCGCCGTCATCGGCTCCGGCCCCGCGGGCCTCGCCGCCGCCCAGCAGCTCGCGCGGGCGGGCCACACCGTCGCGGTGTTCGAGCGCGCCGACCGCGTCGGAGGGCTGCTGCGCTACGGCATCCCCGAGTTCAAGATGGAGAAGCGCCACCTCGACCGCCGCCTCGCGCAGATGCAGGCCGAGGGCGTGAAGTTCCGCGCCGGCGTCGACGTCGGCACCGACGTCACCGGCTCGGACCTCCGTCGCCGCTACGACGCCGTCGTGCTGGCCGTGGGAGCCACGCAGTGGCGCGACCTCCCCGTGCCCGGCCGCGAGCTCGCGGGCGTGCACCAGGCGATGGAGTACCTGCCCGGCGCGAACCGCGTGCAGGAGGGCGACCTCGAGGTCGCGCCGATCGACGCCGCCGGCAAGCACGTCATCGTCATCGGCGGCGGCGACACCGGCGCCGACTGCCTCGGCACCGCGCACCGTCAGGGCGCCGCGTCGGTGACGCAGCTCGAGATCATGCCGATGCCGCCGGAGAGCCGTCCGGGCTCGCAGCCGTGGCCGACGTACCCGATGACCTTCAAGGTCACCAGCGCCCACGAGGAGGGCGGCGAGCGGCTCTACTCCGTCTCCACCAACCGCTTCGTCGACGACGGCAACGGCCGCGTGCGTGCGCTCGAGCTCGTGGAGGTGCGCTTCGACGCCGGTCGCTTCGTGCCCGTCGAGGGCACCGAGCGCGAGATCCCCGCCGACCTCGTCTTCCTCGCGATGGGCTTCACCGGCCCGGAGCGCGGCGCGCTGCTCGACCAGCTCGGCGTGGAGCTCGACGACCGCGGCAACGTCCACCGCGACCGCGACTACATGACCAGCGTGCCCGGCGTCTTCGCCGCCGGCGACGCCGGTCGCGGCCAGTCGCTCATCGTGTGGGCCATCGCCGAGGGCCGCTCCGCGGCGTCGGCGGTCGACCGCTGGCTCGTCGGCTCCACCAACCTGCCCGCGCCGATCCCGCCGACGGCGCGCCAGCTGCTCGCCTGACCGACGTCCTCGCGGGCGCGTCGACGACCCACCCGCGAGGCTGCCTTGACCATTCCCTGAAACCGCTTGCAGTAAGGTCATCCTGTGCGCCGCGCCAAGATCGTCTGCACCCTCGGGCCCGCTGTCGCGACCCAGGAGGGCATCCGCTCCCTCATCGAGGCGGGCATGGACGTCGCCCGCATGAACCTCTCGCACGGGTCGTACGCCGACCACGAGCGCGTCTACCAGTGGGTGCGCGCCGCGGCCGACGAGGCCGGGCGCGGTGTCGGCATCCTGGTCGACCTGCAGGGGCCGAAGATCCGCCTCGGCACGTTCGCCGAGGGCCCGGTCGTCCTCGAGCCCGGCGCGCGGTTCACCATCACGACCGACGACGTGCCCGGCGACGTCGACCGGTGCTCCACGACGTACGCCGGCCTTCCCGGCGACGTCTCGCCCGGCGACTTCATCCTCGTCGACGACGGCAAGGTCGCCCTCGAGGCGCTCGAGGTCACCGAGACCGACGTCGTGACCCGCGTGGTCGAGGGCGGTCGCGTCAGCGACCACAAGGGCCTCAACCTCCCGGGCGTCGCGGTGAGCGTCCCGGCCATGTCGGAGAAGGACATCGCCGACCTGCGCTGGGGCCTGCGCCTCGGCGTCGACATGATCGCGCTGTCGTTCGTGCGCCGTGCCGACGACCTCATGGACGTCGTACGCATCATGGACGACGAGGGCGTGCGGCTCCCGGTGCTGGCGAAGATCGAGAAGCCGCAGGCGGTCGAGAACCTCGAGTCGATCATCGACGCCTTCGACGGGATCATGGTCGCCCGCGGCGACCTCGGCGTGGAGCTCCCGCTCGAGCAGGTGCCGCTCGTCCAGAAGCGCGCCATCACGATCGCCCGCCGCCGCGCGAAGCCGGTCATCGTCGCGACGCAGATGCTCGACTCGATGATCTCGATGACGCGCCCCACTCGCGCCGAGGCCAGCGACGTCGCCAACGCCGTGCTCGACGGCGCCGACGCGCTCATGCTCTCCGGCGAGACGTCGGTCGGTGCGCACCCCGCGCACGTCGTCCGCACGATGGCGAAGATCATCGAGCACGTCGAGGTCGAGGCGCTCCACAAGCTGCCGGAGATCTCCGAGCGCAACGACTCCACGTCGCACTCGATCACGCGCGCGGCCGTCAACGTCGGCAACGACGTCGGCGCCTCCGCCGTCATCGCCTTCACGGAGACCGGCCGCTCGGCGCGTCTCGTCGCGCGCCACCGCCCGCCGATCCCGTTGCTCGCGTTCACGCCCAACCCGCGCGTGCGCAGCCAGCTCGCGCTCGTGTGGGGCGTCGAGACGTTCCTCGTCCCGAAGGCGACCAGCACCGACGAGATGGTCCGTCTCGTCGACGCGTCGCTGCAGGAGATCGGCCGCGTCACGGTGGGCCAGCTCATCGTCATCATCGCCGGCGTGCCCCCGGGCGTCCCCGGCACGACGAACGGCATGCGCGTCCACCGCATCGGCACCAGCGTCGCCAGCGGCATCTGACCCGTACGCCGGTACGGCGCGCTGGACGCGTCAGTCGTGCGACCAGGCGCCTGTCCGTCGCGCGTGCCAGGCGAGCGCGCCCAGGACGACGGCGATCGTGCCCATGACGACCTGGAGCACGCTCGGGCCGACGAACGGCACCTGCACCAGCACCTCGACCAGGAGCAGCGCGCTCGCGACGAGCACGATCTCCGGCGTGCGCCGCCACCGTCGCACTGCGGCCACGAGCGCGATCGCGGAGGGCACCGCGACCGAGGCGAGCAGCCACACGGCGGGCAGTCGCCAGCTGTCGAGGCCGAGCGGCTCCAGGTCGCTCACCGGTGGCGCGAAGCTGCCGGTCCACAGCTGCACGACGCCGCTCACGGCGCCGATCAGGACGAAGGCCTCCACGCCTACGAACACCCAGCGATAGGGCTCGTGGGTGGTCGTGGCTCGGCTCTGCACGGACATGACCGCATCACCTCGGGAGGGGCGGGAGCCCCGCGCTCCGCACGCGCCCTCGCCCCGACGCTACGCCGACCCGCACGTCGTCGAGAGACGGTGGCTGCCGCTGTCTACGACGTCACACGGCCGCCGACGGCGTCGGTCGTTCGGGGGGTCGTCCTCCGGGGGCGCGGCTAGATTCGGCGCATGCTGCGACCGGTCGCGCTGGCCCTCGAGCTCGAGGCGCTCGGGGCGTCGTTCGTCGTCGTGGGGAGCGCCGCGCGAGCGGTGCGCGGCCTCGACGTACGACCTGCCGACCTCGACGTGGTGGTGCGCCCGCACGATGTCGACGCGTTCGTGGCCGCGGCCCGTGCGCTCGGTTCCGACCTCACCGCGGCACGGCTGCTGCGCTGCCGCGACGTCCACGTCGACACCGCGTGGGGACCGCTCGACGTCTTCGTGACCGACGTCCCCGTGGCGTCGATCGTCGCGGGGGAGCCCGCGCTGCGGGTGGCGGCATGAGCGCGCGGACCGGGCTAGGGGCGGTCGAGGTCGCGCTGCTGCGCGCCGTCGACCTGCTGGCCGGCGAGGAGCACGCCCGGTGCTCCGACGTCCTGACCGCCGCGGCCGCGACCGACGGGCTCGGGCCGCGCTACTCCTGGCCGGTGCTCGTCGACCTCGGCGTCCCGTGGCGGCGGCACCTGCCCCTGGTCGAGCTGCACGGCAACGCCGGCAGCAGGTGGGGCGACCCGCCCGCCGACGCGCAGTACGTCGAGGTCCGGCTGTCGGCGTACGGCCAGCTCGCCCTCGCCGCGGAGCGCCAGGAGATCGGCCCGGTCCCGCTGGGTCTGGTCGAGGGCTCCTGGTACGCCGACGGCCCGGTGCCCCCGTTCGACCCGGAGCGCGTCGTCGGAGCGCTGCTCGCCGGAGCCACCGAGGCGGGCGGGCCGTCGATGCCGGCCGGTCGGGTCGTCGGCGACGTGGACCGCCTGCTCGCGGGCCAGGCGGTGCGGCTGCGCCTCCAGTGCACCATCAACGCCGTCGGCGGCGACCTGGTGATCACCGGGCTCCCGCTCGGCGTCACGGGCGAGGAGGTGCTGGAGCGCATCGCCCAGCGCGCCCACGACTACGAGCGCGGCGCGGGCGGACGCCCGCTCCGGGCCATCCGCCGCGCCGGGAGCCCGGTCCGCGACGTCAGGGACCTCACGACCGAGCGCGACGGCGTACGCCTCCAGATCAGCCTCGACGAGGGCGCCGACCTGCGCGCGGCCACGGAGTGGCTGCTCGACGTGTGGCCGGTGACCACCGAGCGCGACGCCCGGCTGCCCGCCCCGATGCCCGAGCGCCTCGACACCTGGGACCGCGGCGACGGCACCGGCCTACGAGCCCTCGCCGACCTCCTCCGAGATGACCCCGTCCCGCCCCCCGCCCCCGACCTCCCGCTGCGCTGAACGTCAGCCGACTGTCGGTGAGAGCGAGCGCCGGACGGCTCGGTCGGGCCCTCGGGCGGCGAGGTGGTCAGCAGTTGAGAGCGGCCCGACCGGCCTCGCGACGAAGTCGCGATCCGAGCCACATGACGCGAAGACGCGGACGGGAAGATCGAGAGCTCGCCGACGACTGCAGTGCCCCGACCCCGCGACGAGCGAAGCAAGGAGACTCGAACGACGAGGCGGCCCGAAGGGCCGCCGAGGAGATCGACGGGGAGGGGTGCGCCGACGCGACTGAGCGAAGCGAAGGAGCTTGGAGGCGCCAGCAAGCACAGCGTCGCCGAGGGGATCGACGGGGAGGGGTGCGCCGACGCGAGGAGCGCAGCGACGAGCTTGGAGGCGCCGACTAATCGAGCGCGCGCCTCGCCTCGGGGTTGAGGACGCCCCAGGCGATGAGCTGCTCGGCGAGCTGGCTGGGGGCCTCGTCGTAGATGACCGCGAGGGTGCGCAGGTCGTCCTGGCGGATCGAGAGCACGCGGCCGTTGTAGTCGCCGCGCTGGGCCTGGATGGCCGCGGCGTAGCGGGCGAGCGGGCCGGCCTTCTCGGCGGGCACGAGGCCGAGGCGCTCGAGGTCGAGCACGAGGCGCTGCGGCGGCTCGGCGGCGGCGGCCGGCGAGGCGTCGGGCAGCAGCTCGGAGACGGGGACGGCGTAGAAGTCGGCGAGCTCGGCGAGCTTCTGCACCGTCACGGCGCGGTCGCCGCGCTCGTAGGAGCCGACGACGACGGCCTTCCAGCGGCCGTGGCTCTTCTCCTCGACGCCGTGCAGCGAGAGGCCCTGCTGCTGTCGGATGGACCGCAGGCGGGCGCCGAGCGCTCGTGCGTAGTCGCTGGCCATGGTTCGGTCCCCTCGCGTCGGGTGGTCGTTCGCATCCTCAGTGTCACAGACGATGTTACGGAAAGTGACCGTACGTTCGCGCCGGGGTGGGATGGGCCATTCGGTGGATATTGCCTACGACCTGCTCGGACGCGACGGTTGCGCTCGGTGCCCGACCAAGAGCTCGACTGCGCTGCGTGAGCGACCGGCGCCACACCCAGGGGTGGTGCGCGACGGCCCCGCCAGGGGGATAGGGTCGCAGGGACCGACGTCCTTTAAATCCGTCCTGTGAGGCGGGGAAGGGGGTCGCAGTGATGTCCGCTGCTCGGACTCCTGACGACGCACGCACCGTCCTCGACGGTGCAGAGATCGCCCGCGCGCTGACGCGCGTGGCTCACGAGATCGTCGAGCGCGCCAAGGGCGCCGACGACCTGGTCCTGCTCGGCATCCCCACCCGTGGAGCGTTCCTCGCCCGCCGGGTCGCCGAGCGCATCCGCGAGATCGAGGGCCGCGAGGTCCCCGTGGGCTCGCTCGACATCACGATGTACCGCGACGACCTGCGTCGCGGTCCCGCCCGTGCGCTGCTGCCCACGGAGATCCCCGCCGGCGGCATCGACGACAAGGTCGTCGTGCTCGTCGACGACGTCCTGTTCAGCGGCCGCACGATCCGCGCGGCGCTCGACGCGATGAACGACATCGGCCGCCCGCGCGCGGTGCAGCTCGCGGTCCTCGTCGACCGCGGCCACCGCGAGCTGCCGATCCGCGCCGACTACGTCGGCAAGAACATCCCGACCTCCACCTCCGAGAAGGTGCTGGTCCTCGTCTCGGAGCACGACGGCGAGGACGCGGTCCTCATCGCCGGCCACTCCGCTCCCCGATCGGAGGACGCCTCGTGAAGCGGCACCTGCTCTCCGGAGCCGACCTCGACCGCGACGACGCCCTGCTCGTCCTCGACACCGCGGCCGAGCTCGCGTCCCTCACCGACCGCGCGGTCAAGAAGCTGCCGACCCTGCGCGGCCGCACCGTCGTCAACCTCTTCTTCGAGGACTCGACGCGCACCCGCATCTCGTTCGAGGCCGCGGCCAAGCGGCTCTCCGCCGACGTCATCAACTTCTCGGCGAAGGGCTCGAGCGTGTCCAAGGGCGAGAGCCTCAAGGACACCGCGCTCACCCTCGAGGCCATGGGCGCCGACGCCGTCGTGATCCGCCACCACGCGAGCGGCGCCCCGCACCGCCTCGCGCACTCGGGCTGGATCCAGGGCTCGGTCGTCAACGCCGGCGACGGCACGCACGAGCACCCCACGCAGGCACTGCTCGACGCCTTCACGATGCGCCGCCACCTCGCGGGCGGCACGGGCGACCTCGAGGGCCGCCGCATCGTCATCGTCGGCGACGTCCTGCACAGCCGCGTCGCGCGCAGCAACGTCTTGCTGCTCTCGACCCTCGGCGCCGAGGTCACCCTCGTCGCCCCGCCGACCCTGCTGCCGGTGGGCGTCGAGAGCTGGCCGTGCTCCACGGCGTACGACCTCGACGGTCCGCTCAAGAACGCCGACGCCGTGATGATGCTGCGCGTGCAGCGCGAGCGGATGAACGCCGCGTTCTTCCCGAGCGCCCGCGAGTACAGCCGTCGCTACGGCCTCGACGCGCGACGGATGGCGCTGCTGCCCGACCACGCGATCGTGATGCACCCCGGCCCGATGAACCGCGGCATGGAGATCGCGGCCGAGGTCGCCGACTCCGACCGCTCCGTGATCGTCGAGCAGGTCAGCAACGGCGTGAGCGTCCGGATGGCCGTGCTCTACCTGCTGCTCGGCGGCGCGCAGCTCGGCCTGGGCGACGACGCACCCACCACCGACGCGGGCACGGAGGCCTGACATGACCCAGACCTACATCGTCCGCTCCGCCCGCATCCTCGGCGGCGAGCCGCGTGACCTCGTCCTGCGCGACGGCGTCATCACCGAGGTCGAGCCGGCCGGCAGCGCGAGCGCCGACGGCGCCGTCGAGATCGACGCCACCGGGCTGATCGCCCTGCCCGGCCTCGTCGACCTGCACACCCACCTGCGCGAGCCCGGGCGCGAGGACGCCGAGACGGTCGAGACCGGCTCGCGCGCCGCGGCTGCCGGCGGCTACACCGCTGTGTTCGCCATGGCCAACACCGACCCCGTCGCCGACACCGCCGGCACGGTGGAGCAGGTGCTGCGCCTGGGCCAGGAGGCCGGGTACGTCGACGTGCAGCCGATCGGGGCGGTCACGGTCGGCCTCGGCGGCCAGCAGCTCGCCGAGCTCGGTGCCATGGCCACCAGCGCCGCTCAGGTGCGGGTGTTCAGCGACGACGGCAAGTGCGTGCACGACGCCGTGATCATGCGCCGCGCGCTGGAGTACGTGAAGGCGTTCGACGGCGTCATCGCGCAGCACGCGCAGGAGCCGCGCCTCACCGAGGACGCGCAGATGAACGAGGGCGCGCTCTCCGGCGTCCTGGGCCTGCGCGGCTGGCCGGCGGTCGCCGAGGAGGCGATCATCGCCCGCGACGTCCTGCTCGCCGAGCACGTCGGGTCGCGCCTGCACGTGTGCCACGTGTCCACCGCGGGCTCGGTCGAGCTCATCCGCTGGGCGAAGTCGCGCGGCATCGACGTCACCGCCGAGGTCACGCCGCACCACCTGCTGCTCACCGAGGACCTCGTCGCGTCGTACGACCCGGTCTACAAGGTCAACCCGCCGCTGCGCAGCGCGCGCGACGTGCAGGCGCTTCGCGAGGCTCTGGCCGACGGCACGATCGACATCGTCGCCACCGACCACGCGCCGCACCCGGTCGAGGACAAGGACTGCGAGTGGGGCGCGGCGGCCATGGGCATGGTCGGCCTGGAGACGGCGCTCGGCGTCGTCGCCGAGTCGATGGTGAGCACCGGGCTGCTCGACTGGGCCGGCGTCGCCGACCGCATGTCGCACGCGCCCGCGCGCATCGGCCGCCTCGAGGGCCACGGCCGTCCGCTCGAGGTGGGCGAGCCCGCCAACCTCGTGCTGGTCGACCCTGAGGCCAGCCGCACGGTGGTGGCGTCGGAGCTCAACAGCCGCAGCCACAACACGCCGTACGCCGGACGCACGCTGCCGGTGCGCGTGGTCGCGACCTTCCTGCGCGGACGACCGACCGTCCTCGACGGCGCGCTCGTCGAGGCGGTGACCGCATGACGTCGCTGCTCGACGCCGCTCCTGCGGTGCTGGTGCTCGAGGACGGCCGCGTGTTCCGCGGCCGGTCCTACGGCGCCGTCGGCGAGACCTTCGGCGAGGCCGTGTTCACGACCGGGATGTCGGGCTACCAGGAGACGATCACCGACCCGTCCTACCACCGGCAGGTGGTCGTCCAGACCGCGCCGCACATCGGCAACTACGGCGTCAACGACGACGACGCCGAGTCGCGCTGCATCTGGGTCGCGGGCTACGTCGTGCGCGACCCCTCGCGCGTCGCGTCGAACTGGCGCTCGCAGCGCACCCTCGACGACGACCTGCGCGAGCAGGGGATCGTGGGCATCAGCGACGTCGACACCCGCGCGCTCACCCGCCACCTGCGCGAGCGCGGCGCGATGCGCGTCGGCGTCTTCAGCGGTCCGGCCGCTGAGCGCTCGGTCGACGAGCTGCTCGAGCGCGTGCTGGCCAGCCCGCAGATGCTCGGCGCGTCGCTCGCCGACGAGGTCAGCGCCGACGACGAGTACGTCGTCCCGGCCGTGGGGGACAAGCGGTTCACCGTCGCCGCGGTCGACCTCGGCATCAAGGGTGCGACCCCGCGGCACATGGCCGAGCGCGGCATCGAGGTGCACGTGCTGCCCTCGACCACCACGCCCGAGCGGATGCTCGAGGTCGGCGTCGACGGCGTCTTCTTCAGCAACGGTCCCGGCGACCCGGCCACGGCCGACCACGCGGTCGCGCTCGTGACCGCGGCGCTCGAGGCGCGCCGCCCGCTGTTCGGGATCTGCTTCGGCAACCAGGTGCTCGGGCGCGCGCTCGGCTTCGGCACCTACAAGCTGCGCTACGGCCACCGCGGGATCAACGTCCCGGTGATGGACCGCACGACCGGCAAGGTCGAGATCACCGCGCAGAACCACGGGTTCGCGGTCGACGCCCCGCTCGACCGCGTGAGCGACACCCCCTTCGGCCGCGTCGAGGTCAGCCACGTCTGCCTCAACGACGACGTCGTCGAGGGGCTGCGCTGCCTCGACGTGCCGGCCTTCTCGGTGCAGTACCACCCCGAGGCGGCGGCCGGTCCGCACGACTCGGCGTACCTCTTCGACCGCTTCTGCGACGTGATGGAGGCCGCCCGTGCCCAGGCGTGACGACCTTCGCTCGGTCATGGTGATCGGCTCCGGCCCGATCGTCATCGGCCAGGCCTGCGAGTTCGACTACTCCGGCACCCAGGCGTGCCGCGTGCTCAAGGCCGAGGGCCTGCGCGTGGTCCTGGTCAACAGCAACCCCGCGACGATCATGACCGACCCGGAGTTCGCCGACGCGACCTATGTCGAGCCGATCACCCCGGAGTACGTCGAGAAGATCATCGCCAAGGAGCGCCCCGACGCCCTCCTCGCGACCCTGGGCGGCCAGACGGCGCTCAACTGCGCGATGGCGCTGCACGCGAGCGGCGTCCTCGAGCGGTACGGCGTCGAGCTCATCGGCGCCAACGTCGACGCTATCGAGGCGGGCGAGAACCGCGAGAAGTTCAAGGAGATCGTCGCCGAGATCAACGACGCCGGCCTCGCGGCCGAGTCCGCGCGCAGCGCGATCTGCCACTCGATGGACGACTGCCTCGCGGCGGTGCAGGACCTCGGCTACCCCGTGGTCGTGCGCCCGTCGTTCACGATGGGCGGCGCCGGCTCCGGCATCGCCTACGACGAGGCCGACCTGCACCGCATCGCCGGTGCCGGTCTCGCAGCGTCTCCCACCACCGAGGTCCTCCTCGAGGAGTCGATCATCGGGTGGAAGGAGTACGAGCTCGAGCTGATGCGCGACAAGAACGACAACGTCGTGGTCATCTGCTCGATCGAGAACGTCGACCCGATGGGCGTGCACACCGGCGACTCCATCACGGTCGCGCCCGCGCTCACCCTGACCGACCGCGAGTACCAGCACCTGCGCGACGTCGGCATCGCGGTCATCCGCGCGGTCGGCGTCGACACCGGCGGCTGCAACATCCAGTTCGCGATCAACCCCGACGACGGCCGCATGGTCGTCATCGAGATGAACCCGCGCGTGTCCCGCTCGTCGGCGCTCGCGTCGAAGGCCACCGGCTTCCCGATCGCGAAGATCGCCGCGAAGCTCGCGGTGGGCTACACCCTCGACGAGATCCCCAACGACATCACGCGCGAGACGCCGGCGTCGTTCGAGCCCGCGCTCGACTACATCGTCGTGAAGGTGCCGCGGTTCGCGTTCGAGAAGTTCCCGGCCGCCGACCAGACCCTCACGACCACGATGAAGAGCGTCGGCGAGGCGATGGCGATCGGCCGCAGCTTCACCGAGGCGCTCCAGAAGGCGCTGCGCTCCATCGAGCGCAAGGACGCGCCGTTCACGTGGGCGGGCGAGAAGTCCGACGTCGACATCGCCGCGCTGCTGGAGGCCGTGAAGGTCCCGCACGACGGCCGGCTACGCAAGGTGCAGCAGGCGCTGTGGGCCGGCGCGACCGTCGAGGAGCTGCACGAGGCGACGAACATCGACCCGTGGTTCCTCGACCAGGTCGCGCTGCTCAACGAGGTCGGCGACGCCCTGCGCGACGCCCCCGAGATCAGCCCCGACCTGCTGCGCCTCGCGAAGCGGCACGGCTTCTCCGACCGCCAGATCGGCGAGGTGCGCGGGATGCCCGAGGACGTCGTGCGCGGCGTCCGCCACGCGCTCGGCATCCGCCCGGTGTTCAAGACCGTCGACACCTGCGCGGCGGAGTTCTCCGCGAAGACGCCGTACCACTACTCGGCGTACGACGAGGAGACCGAGGTCGAGCCGCGCGAGACGCCGGCCGTCCTCATCCTCGGCTCGGGTCCGAACCGCATCGGCCAGGGCATCGAGTTCGACTACTCGTGCGTCCACGCCAGCCTCACCCTGCGCGAGGCCGGCTACGAGACCGTCATGGTCAACTGCAACCCCGAGACGGTGTCGACCGACTACGACACGTCGAGCCGCCTGTACTTCGAGCCGCTCACGCTCGAGGACGTGCTCGAGGTCTACCACGCCGAGCTCGCCGCGGGTCCGGTCGCCGGCGTCATCGTGCAGCTCGGCGGCCAGACGCCGCTCGGCCTCGCGCAGCCGCTCAAGGACGCCGGCGTCCCCGTCGTGGGCACCAGCCCCGAGGCGATCCACCTCGCGGAGGAGCGCGGCGCGTTCGGCCGCGTGCTCGCCGAGGCGAACCTCCCGGCCCCGGCGCACGGCCTCGCGACATCGTTCGACGAGGCGGCCGAGGTCGCCGACCGCATCGGCTACCCGGTCCTCGTGCGCCCGTCGTACGTGCTGGGCGGCCGCGGCATGGAGATCGTCTACGACGAGTCGATGCTGCGCGACTACATCGACCGCGCCACCGAGGCCAGCCCCGAGCACCCCGTGCTCGTCGACCGTTTCCTCGACGACGCGGTGGAGATCGACGTCGACGCGCTGTACGACGGCGACGAGCTGTTCCTCGCCGGCGTGATGGAGCACATCGAGGAGGCCGGCATCCACTCCGGCGACTCGGCGTGCGCGCTGCCGCCGATCACCCTCGGCCAGGGCGAGATCGACCGGATCCGCCGCTCCACCGAGGCGATCGCCGCCGGCGTCGGCGTCCGCGGCCTGCTCAACGTGCAGTACGCGCTCGCGGGCGACGTGCTCTACGTCCTCGAGGCCAACCCGCGCGCGTCGCGCACGGTGCCGTTCGTGGCCAAGGCCACCGGCGTCCCGCTCGCGAAGGCCGCGGCCCGCGTGACCATGGGCGCCACGGTCGCCGAGCTGCGCGCCGAGGGCCTGCTCCCGGCGTGGGGCGACGGCGGCACGCTGCCGATCGGTGCGCCGATCGCGGTGAAGGAGGCCGTGCTGCCCTTCGGCCGGTTCCACGGCGTCGACACCGTGCTCGGCCCGGAGATGCGCTCGACCGGCGAGGTCATGGGCATCGACTCCGTGTTCGGCACCGCCTTCGCCAAGTCGCAGACCGCGGCGTACTCCAGCGGCCTGCCGACCCGGGGTCGCGCCTTCGTGTCGGTCGCCAACCGCGACAAGCGCTCGATGGTCTTCCCGGTGAAGCGCCTGGCCGACCTCGGCTTCGAGATCCTCGCCACCGGCGGCACGGCGGAGGTGCTGCGCCGCAACGGACTCAAGGCCACCCTGCTGCGCAAGCAGCACGACGGCCGCGGCGAGAACGGCGAGCCGACCACGGTCGACGCCATCCTCGCGGGCGAGATCGACCTCATCGTCAACACGCCGTACGGCGTGGGCTCGCGCCTCGACGGCTACGAGATCCGCACCGCCGCGGTGTCGCGCGGCGTCCCGTGCATCACCACGGTGCAGGGGCTCGCGGCCACGGTCCAGGGCATCGAGGCCCTGCTCCACGGCGAGGTCGGGGTGCGGTCGCTCCAGGAGTGGGCGGCCGACCTGGCCGCCCTGCGTGCCGCACAGGCGCCCGATGCGACAGGATCTGCGGCGGGGACGAGCGACGGGAAGCGCGAGGCATGACGCCACAGGGCAAGCAGGGACCGATCCAGGTCACGGGCGAGGTGCTCGGGCTGCGTCGCGCGGGGGACTACCACGTCCTCACGCTCACGGCCCCGGGCATCGCCGAGCTGACCCGGCCCGGGCACTTCGTCGCGCTCGCGGTGGGCGGCGAGCACTCGTCGATGCTGCTGCGCCGCGCGTTCTCGATCTACTCGGTCCAGAGCCGCGGGGTCTACGGCGGCACGCTCGAGATCGTGTTCGCCGCGCACGGCAAGGGCACCGAGTGGCTCTCGCGGCTGCACCGCCACGACGCCGTCGACATCGTCGGCCCGCTCGGCCGGCCGTTCGCGCTGCCGAAGCAGGCCGTGTCGTGCGTGCTCGTCGCGGGCGGCTACGGCTCGGCGCCGATGTTCTCCCTCGCCGACGCCTTGCGCGCGCGCGGCTGCCGCGTCGACGTCGTGCTCGGCGCGGCGACGGAGTCGAAGCTCTTCGGCGTCCTCGAGGCCAAGCGCATCACGGCGTCGCTGACCATCACGACCGAGGACGGCTCGGTCGGTGAGCGCGGCCGCGTCACCGACGTCCTGCCCGGCGTGCTCGAGCGCACCGACGCCGACGTCGTCTACGCCTGCGGCCCGATGGGCATGCTCGCGGCCGTCGCGCAGATCGCCACCGACCACGGCGCCTACTCGCAGTGCGCGGTGGAGGAGTCGATGGCCTGCGGCGTCGGCGTCTGCATGACCTGCGTGCTTCCGGTCGTCGGCGACGACGGCGTCACGCGGATGCTGCGCTCGTGCACCGACGGCCCGGTGTTCCGCGGCGACCGCGTGCGGTGGAGCGACGTCGGCACGATCCCCGAGGGCACCCTCGGCGCACCCACGACCGGAGGCCACTGATGACCCGCGCCGTGATCACCCACGGGCCGCGTCCGGGCGCAGCCGAGAGCGAGCCCGACGTCGACATGACGGCGTGGCTGGCCGGGCTCGAGCTCCCCTCGCCGGTGCTCACCGCGTCGGGCTGCGCGGCCGCCGGCCGCGAGCTCGACCAGTTCTTCGACATCACCACGATCGGCGCCGTCGTCACCAAGAGCATCATGCTCAACCCGCGCTCGGGCCGACCGACCCCGCGCATGGCCGAGACGCCGAGCGGCATGCTCAACTCGATCGGCCTGCAGGGACCGGGCATCGACTCCTTCCTCGACCGCGACCTCGAGTGGCTGCGCCAGCGCGGCGCCCGAGCTGTCGTGTCGATCGCGGGCGGCTCGGTCGACGAGTACACCCGGCTCGCCTCGCGGCTGCGGCACGTCAGCGACATCGCGGCGATCGAGGTCAACATCTCCTGCCCCAACGTCGAGGACCGCGGTCAGGTCTTCGCCTGCCACCCGCAGTCGGCCGCCGACGTCGTGCACGCCGTACGCCGCAACACCGCCCCGGGGATCCCGGTGCTGGCCAAGCTGTCGCCGGACGTCACCGACATCGTGGAGATCGCGCGCTCGGTGGTGAACGCCGGCGCCGACGGCCTGTCGATGATCAACACGCTGCTCGGCATGGTGATCGACACCGACACGATGCGCCCGGCGCTGGCCGGCGTCACCGGCGGCCTGTCCGGCCCCGCGATCCGCCCGGTCGCCGTGCGCTGCGTCTACCAGGTGCACGCGGCGATGCCCGACGTCCCGATCCTCGGGATGGGCGGCATCCGCACCGGCCTCGACGCCCTCGAGTTCGTGCTCGCGGGCGCGAGCGCGGTCAGCGTCGGCACCGTGACGTTCAACGACCCGAGCGCCCCGGCGCGCATCGGCCGCGAGCTCGCGGTCGCCCTGGCCGAGCGCGGCTTCGAGTCGCTGTCCGACGCCGTCGGCTACGCGCACCGCGCGCACCCCGTGCCCGTCTCCGGCGGTCCGGTCGCCGCGCCCGGCCACGACGTCGAGGCCGACGCCGACGACGAGCTCGAGGCAGGTGCCGAGGGATGAGCGCGCTCGCCCCGGTCGCCGTCGCCCTCGACGGCCCCGACCTCGCGACCATCACGGAGTGGGCCCGCGCCGCGGGTCCGCACGTCTCGACGATGAAGGTCGGTCTCGAGACCTACCTCCGCGACGGCGACGACGCCGTGCACGCCGCCCGCGAGGCGTCGGGCGGCCGCGACGTCTTCCTCGACCTCAAGCTCCACGACATCCCGAACACGGTGGCAGGCGCCGCGCGCTCGGTCGCGCACCTGGCGCCGGCGTACCTCACGGTGCACGCGAGCGGGGGAGCGGCGATGATCCGCGCCGCGGCCGACGCGCTGCCAGAGACGCGCGTCGTGGCGGTCACCGTGCTCACCTCGATGTCCGAGGACGACCTTGCGGCCGTAGGCCTGCGGGGCCCGGCTCTCGACGCCGCCCGACGCCTCGCGGTCCTCGCCGTGGGTGCCGGCGCTCGCGCGATCGTCTGCTCGCCGCAGGAGGTCGCAGCCATCCGGGCCGAGGTGCCCGACGACATCGTGCTCATCACGCCCGGCGTCCGTCCCGCGGGAGCCGCTCTCGGCGACCAGCAGCGCGTCGCCACCCCCGAGCAGGCGATCGCCGACGGCGCCGACCTGCTCGTCATCGGCCGCCCCATCACCGGCGCCGACGACGTCGCAGCAGCTGCCGCCGCCATCGCCACCTCGCTGGCCTGACGGCGGCCTGCTGACCCTCGGGTCAGCGGAGAGTGGGGGCGGGATCACCTCCGGTCACGGCGTACCTCCGAACAGGTCACGGATCGACATCGACCCCCGGCGGGATGGCGCCATGGCGTGATCGCGCCAGGGGAGCGGGCTTAGGTTCGGCCCCATCACCTCACCCACCCCCTGGAGGGTCTGTCTCATGCGCCTCGGAAAGCTGACCGCCTTCTCGGCGGCGGCCGCCGCGGCCGTCACCGTCGGGCTCCTGGCCCCGACCACGGCCGCCTCCGGCACCACCACGTTCAAGGGCGACGGGCTCAACCCCGGCCAGTTCGTGCAGTACAAGCAGAAGCTCCCTGTCAACGTCGTGCTCGTCGGGTACGACGACGACGTCGTCAAGGGCATCAGCAAGGTGCTGCCCGCGTCGTCGACGCCGCTCGTGCGCTACCCGCAGTTCTACGGCCTCGACGGGCGCAACCTCGGGCTGTCGTTCGACTACCGCTACCGGTTCGTCGACGCGCCGAAGTCGTTCGAGGACGCGGTCTTCTCGAAGTTCAAGGCGCTGGGCACCCCGAGCGACCCGACGGCCTTCCAGGTGGCCTACAACGACCAGAAGAACAACAAGCTCGACGTCACCGGCCCGATCCTCAACATCGACGCGCCGTCGGCGGAGAAGGTGCTCGAGGCCAACGCCGCGAGCCGCCTGGGCATCGACACCCAGAAGTCGTACACGGTCTTCCTCGTCAACTGGTGGGGCCGCAAGGACTTCAAGTTCCACGTCTTCCGCAAGACCGACGAGCCCGACCCCGACACCGGCGTGAACTTCGGCGCCACCCGCGGCTCGCGCGGCATGATCGCGTGGGGCGGCACCTCCGGGCGCACCTGGTTCTACGACCTGTCCGCGGGTCCTGAGGCCTGGGGCAACAACTGGAACGTCGACGACGCCGACCTCGACGGCAACGGCAAGGCCGACTACCGCATCCCGCCGGTCTGGGAGTACGGCAAGAACGCCTACCGCCCCGCCAGCAAGCTCGGGGGCGACCTCGGCAAGGTGGTCCGCTACATCGCGCTCAACCTGCTCTTCACCTCGTCGCCGCTGTACGACCCGCTGGTGACCGCGCCGCAGCCCGGTGGCAAGACCAAGGTCGTCGTGAACCTCTTCGACGACGACCCGGCCTCGCAGGGCGCTGACTGGGTCAAGGTCGGCAGCTCGAAGTCCGAGTGGTCGCAGCTCGAGCCCTACCACTCGTTCTCCGCGACGCTGAACCAGCGCGGCGCCTCCGACAGCGAGACCGCGACGGCGTTCGACGTGTGGGCCGGCAACGACACCACGTCGAAGGGCTGCTGGGACGACTACGGCACGAAGGAGGCGGCGCTGTACTGCTCGCTCGACCCTCGCCGCTCGCTCTTCCTGCCCGCGTCCGGCAAGAACTACGTCGAGGGCGTCTACGTCTGGAACACCACGAACGAGAAGATGGGCGACCAGTTCGGCCTGCTCGGCTTCGCCGACGACAACTGGATCGACGGCACCCAGAGCTACGTCTTCGCGTTCGAGTACCCCGACGTCCGTGACGCCGGCTACGGCATCACCACGACGCTCACGCACGAGGTGGGCCACCACCTCGGCCTGTCGCACCCGCACGACGGCTACGACCCGACGAGCGGCGTCGACTACGACGCGGTCGACGACTACCAGTACGTCTGGGGCGGCGACGAGAGCGACACGATCATGCAGTACATCGCGGTGAGCAACGGCTTCGGCCAGTTCGACCGCGACAACATGGCCCGCTACTTCTTCGCCGGCTACCTCAACTGGGCGAACAAGGTCGCGGGCTCGCTGCAGGGCGTGTCCCTCTCGGGCTCCGAGAAGTACGCGCTCGCGCAGGCCGACGCCCTCGCGAAGCAGGCTCGTGGCGAGTTCCAGTCGTGGAAGTACGCCGCGGCCGCCGGTCACGCCCGCCAGGCGTGGGCCATCGTGCGCGGCATCGCCGACGCGCACGGCGTGGCTCCGGCCCTGCGTCCCGAGGCCGCCAAGGCGCTGCCGAAGGCGACGTCGGCCAAGAAGGACGACGACCGGATCCGCTTCCCGCAGGACAAGCCGGTGGTCGTGAAGTAGCACGTCGCACGACCTTCGAGGGCGTCACCGTCGTACGACGGTGGCGCCCTCGGTCGTCTCCGGCGGGATCGGTTCAGCTGTCGACGGTCACGGGGTTCTCGGCGGTGCGGTCCATCTCGCGCCAGACCGGGAAGACGAACGGCGCGAGCGTCGTCGCGAGGTAGACGCCGCCGAACACCAGCAGCGCGACGTCGAGACCGAGCCGCTCGACCGCGAGGCCGCCGAGCAGGCCGCCGACCGGGATCCCCGCCATCGCGACCGCCGCGAGCGCACCGATGACGCGTGCCTGCAGGTGACGCGGGATGCGCTCGTACTCGGTCGCTGCGAGCGCCGGGTTGATGGCGCCGACCGCGAGGCCCGCCACGAGCGACACCGCGAGCACCGGGGGCAGCACGACGGCGAGCGCGAGGACGACGAACCGGGGTGCGCCGCCGACGAGGAAGCCCCAGGCGAAGCTGCGCCGGCGGGGCAGGCGCGGCCCGAGCCACGCGAACACCGACGAGCCGACGACGGCGCCGACGCCGAACACGCCGCCGATGAGGCCGAGCGCGAGCGGCGACCCGAGCTCGTCGTGCACCCACACCGGCACCATGACGGCGCTGTAGGCCTGGTCGAGCAGGTTCGTCACGAGCACGAGCACCGCGATCGCGACGAGCATCCGGTCGCGCACGAGGAACCCGAACCCCTCGCGCAGCTCCGCGACGTAGGCGCGCACGCGGCCGCGCGGCACGTCGTAGTCGACGGCCACCTCGTCGTCGCGGGTCGGCGGCTGAGATGCGCGGCACGAGGAGGCCGAGCAGCAGGGCCGCGACGAGGAACGACGCCGCGTCGACGACGAGGACGGCCGGTGCCGACGACACGGCGATGAGCACGCCCGCGAGCGGCACGCCGAGCATGCCGGCCGTGCGGTTCATGCCGTCGTGCAGACCTGTCGCGCGGGTGAGCGGCATGCCCGCCTTCTCCGCCAGCCCGGGCAGCAGCACGTACGTCGACGTCTCCAGCCCGCGCACCGCGCCCACCGTCGCCACGAGGACCACGAGGACGCCGAGGTGCAGCGCGCCGGCGGCGTACAGCGCAGGGACCGCGCCGACGAGCGCCGCGGCGGTGACGCCGGCGACGATCGCGACCCGCCAGGCCCCGAACCGGTCGACGACCGGGCCGCCGAGGGCGAGCACGACGACGTAGGGGAGCGTCTCGGCGAACGCCACGACGCCGGTCGTGGCCGCAGATCCCGTGGTGGTCAGGACGAACCAGGGGATGGCGACCATCGACATGCGCGTGCCGGTCGTCGAGACGACCTCGGCGAGCAGGTAGGCCCAGAGCGCGACGCGCGCCCGGTGGTCGACGGTGCGCGGCGCCTCGACGACGGCGTTCACGACGCGGCCCTCGGGACGGTGGGCATGACCTGCAGCTGCACGACGACGCGCTGGGTGCCGTCGGGCAGCGGCACCTCGGTCGTGCTGGGGGAGCGCGTCGAGCAGCGCGTGGATCTGCCGGTCGAGGGTGTGCGCCTGCTCGAGGGTGACGACGACGCCCCAGTCGCTCGTGTCGGCGGCGTCGGCCCACTCGGGCCCGAGCGACTCGCGCAGCGCGGGCAGCGAGTCGGCGAAGCGCAGCAGCCGCTCGGCGTACGCGCCGGCCACGCTGCGGAGGTACTCGTCGACCAGCATCGTGGTCTCGACGTCGTCGCTGACGTTGTGCTCGAGCACCGTGCTGCGGTGCGCCGCCCGCCACCACCGCTCGCGCCGGCTGGCGCGCGGGGTGTCGTCCTCGACCACGAAGCCGTACGCCGCGAGCTGGCGCAGGTGGTAGCTCGTCACCCCGCTGGACTGGCCGAGCTCGGCCGCGAGGGCCGTGGCGGTGCTGGGGCCGCCCTCGCGCAGCCGGCCGAGCACCTGCAGCCGCACGAGGTGGGCCAGCCCGCGCAGGGACCGCGCGTCAAGGTGGATCCGGGAGCCGTCGGAGTCGCTCATGACGGCGACGGTACATCGCAAAGAACTCTTTGAAGAACTCTTTGCGGTTGGACGCTCAGGCCACCGTCACCAGGTCCGCGCCGACCTCGTCCGCGACCCAGCGGCCGTACGCCGCCCGCTCGTCGTCGGTCGGAGCGGGGATGTCGCGGGCCGTGGCGCGCACGCCGTGCGGCCGGAACCCGATGACCTTCACCGGCACGCCGGGGGCGTGGTCGGCGAGGTAGAGGCCGGTACGCCGCAGCAGGTGCTCGGCGTCGTTGTGGCCCGGCACCACGAGCAGCCGGACCTCGGCGAGCCGGTGCTCGCGCACGAGCCGGTCGAGGCTGGCGAGCACCTGGTCGTTGGTGGAGCCGGTGAGCTCGAGGTGGGTCGTGACGTCGAGCGACTTCAGGTCGAGCATGACGCCGTCGGTGACGGGCAGCAGGAGGTCCCACACCGCGTCGGACGCGCACCCGTTGCTGTCGACGTAGCGCGTGAGCCGCGAGGTGCGCGGGTCGTCGCGCAACGCGGTGAAGAAAGCCGCGACGAACGGCGCCTGCAGCGTCGCCTCGCCGCCGGAGACCGTGACGCCGGACAGGAAGTGCGCGAGGCGCGCGACGTCGTCGACGAGCTCGTCGACCGTGACGACGCGGGCGCGCGGCGTCTGGCGCGGCATCGTGTGCGGGTTGTGGCAGGCCAGGCAGTCGAGGTTGCAGCCCTGCAGGAACACGGCGTACCGGTTGCCCGGGCCGTCGACCCACGAGAAGCGGACGACGTCGGCGAGCAGCCCGGTGGGGGCTGCGGTGTCAGCCACCGACGCGCGGCGCCGACTCGGCGCTGACGACGCGCTTCACGACGCGGTCGGTGACGTGGCTGTTGGCGACGGCGCCGGCGGCGAGCACGTCGCTGCCGTGGCGCGCCGTGCCGGTCGCCTCGAGCTTGGCCAGGTCGGACTTGCGCACGAGGTAGCCGGTGATCCGGATGAAGTCGTTGCTGTCGAGGTTGAACGTGACGTCGCGCATGCCGCTCGCGAGAGCGCCGCGCACGACGTCGACGACGGCCTGCGGGTTGCGCACGGCGGTGTCGTCGAAGTGCACGATGTCGCTGACGCCCGAGGCGAAGAAGCGGTGGTTGGGTGCGACCGCGAGCAGGTGGTCGAGCAGCGGCGGCTCCTCGCCGATGGGGATGCGGGTGCCGGCGGTGACGCCGAGGTCGGAGTCGATGCCGCTCTGCGAGTGCAGGAACGCGCGGCCGGAATTGCCTGCGCAGTACGGCATCTCGGTCGCCGCGACGAGCCCGGCGACGCGCTCGACGATCCGCCAGCCGAGGGCCGTGGCGTCTGCGTCGGTGCCGTAGCGGCCGGTGCCGCCCGCCCGCTCGGTGAGCGCGTTGGCCGCCTCGGCGAGGCCGTAGATCCCGAACATCGCGGAGAACCGGTCGAGCGACACGAGCCCCTCGTCGACGAGCCAGGTGTGGTCGAAGAACCGGGCCTGCTCGACGAGCGAGGTGATCCGCGCGGCCATCAGCTCGGCGTTGAGCGCCACGTGGTGGGGGAGCGTGGTGGCCAGCCACGAGTCGGCGTCGCCCTCGTGGCGCGCGACCGACTCGGCGACGTTGAGCCGCACGAGCGTGTGCGAGCCGCCGCCGACCTTGAGCGAGTTGTAGCAGGACACGACGCCGTAGTCGGGGCCGAGGTCGGCGCACATCATCGCGTGGTTGACGAAGTGCGGCTTGCCGCAGGCGAGCACCGTGCGCACGGCGTCGAGCACGAGCGAGTCGGGCGTGCGCTCGGCGTCGACGCGCAGCGTGAGGTTGGGGACCGTCTGCAGCAGCTTGCGCTCGAGGTCGAGGATCGTGCGCCCGACGCGGGTGTCGTCGGGCCCGAGGTTCGCGTGCGGTGAACGCGTCGGGCAGCGACCGGTCGATCGTGACCCACATGAGCTTCATCAGCTTGCGCAGCTCGGAGTCGCTGACGCCCTCGGCGTACGGCTCGAGCAGCCGGTCGACGTCGCCGAGGTAGACCGGGTAGCCGGTGATCGAGGGCACCTGCGAGTACATCGACAGCAGGAAGGCGATCGCCTCGTGCAGGTCGGTGGGCGCGGGCAGGTCGAGGAACTGCGAGCCCTGGCGCAGCGCGCGGGCGTAGTCGGGGAGCAGGTAGCGCGGCCGGTACGGCGCGTGCCCCTCGGCGAGGTCGCACAGCAGGCCGGTCGCGAGCGCCTCGGCGCACTCGGCCGACACCGGCGGCGGGTCGAGGGCCTCCTCGGCCAGGGCCGCGAGCGCCTGCACGCGCTGGCGGTAGGTGAGCGCGGGGCTGTCGACCAGCGCGCGGGCGCGCCCGGTCAGCTCGGTCGTCTCCACGTCCCGAAACTACGCCGGTGCCCGCCCCGGAAGCCCGCTCACGGACCGCTCCACGGCACGAGCTCCCGCGAGACGTGCGCCTCACCCGGCGCCCGGCGGGGACCGCGCCCGACGGTCTCGGAGAAGGGGTCGTCCCAGGTCACGGGCACCTCGGGCGGACCGCCGTGGTTGACGCGCCCGGCCTCGCGGCTAGGGTCGGGAGCGCACCGAGCCGGGAACGACGAGAGGAACCACCGTGGCCCTGCCGCCCCTGACTCCCGAGCAGCGCGCTGCCGCGCTGGAGAAGGCCGCCGAGGCCCGTCGGATCCGCGCCGAGGTCAAGAACCGGCTCAAGCGCTCGGGCGCCTCGATCGGCGAGGTCATCGCCCAGGGCCAGACCGACGACATCATCGGGAAGATGAAGGTCTCGGCGCTCCTCGAGTCGATGCCCGGCGTCGGCAAGGTGCGCGCCGCGGAGATCATGGAGCGCCTGCAGATCGCCGAGAACCGGCGGGTGCGCGGCCTCGGCACCCACCAGATCGCCGCGCTGGAGAAGGAGTTCTCCGCCTGAACGCCCGGCTCACCGTGCTCTCCGGCTCCTCGGGGGTCGGAAGAGCACCGTCGTCGCCGAGGTACGGCGTACCCATCCCGAGGTGTGGGTCTCGGTGTCGGCCACCACGCGCCGACCGCGCCCGGGGAGACCCACGGCGTCAACTACTTCTTCGTCGACCACGCCGAGTTCGCGGCGATGGTCGAGCGGGGCGACCTGCTCGAGTACGCCGAGTTCGCCGGCAACTTCTACGGCACACCCCGCGGCCCGGTGCAGGAGCGGCTCGACGCCGGCACCCCCGTGCTCCTCGAGATCGAGCTCCAGGGCGCCCGCCAGGTGCGGGCCTCGCTGCCCGAGGCGCTGCTGGTCTTCCTGGCCCCGCCCTCGTGGGACGAGCTGGTGCGCCGCCTGGTCGGGCGCGGCACCGAGGCGGCCGAGGTCATCGCCCGGCGGCTGGAGACCGCCCAGGTCGAGCTGGCGGCCGAGTCGGAGTTCGACGCGACCGTGGTGAACGCGTCGGTCGAGGGTGCCGCCGCGGACTTGGTATCCTTGATGGGCCTGTCGGCGTCCGATCAGCGGTAGACCCCTCCCGGGATCGCGCGCGCTCGGACCGGCCGACCCCCGCGGGCAGCCGCCCGCCCGAAGACCCACGACGAAAGGCGCCCGCGTGTCCGGCACCGCCGCTGCCCCTGAGGGCATCACCAACCCGCCGATCGACGAGCTGCTCGAGGCGACCGACTCGAAGTACTCGCTCGTGATCTACGCGTCCAAGCGCGCCCGTCAGATCAACGCGTACTACTCCCAGCTCGGCGAGGGCCTGCTCGAGTACGTCGGCCCGCTGGTCGAGACGCACGTGCAGGAGAAGCCGCTGTCGATCGCGCTGCGCGAGATCAACGCCGGCCTGCTCACGGCCGAGGCGTTCGACCCCGAGGCCGAGCAGGTCTCGTCCTTCTCCGCCGAGTGACCTCCGCTCGCTGAGCGACCACACGTGACCGACGCCGATCCCGTCGTCGCCGCCCGCACCCGCGTGGTGCTGGGCGTCGGCGGCGGGATCGCGGCGTACAAGGCCGCGGAGCTGCTGCGCCTGCTCTCCGAGAGCGGCCACGACGTCACCGTCGTCCCGACCCGCGCGGCGCTCAAGTTCGTCGGTGCTCCGACCTGGGAGGCGCTGTCGGGCAAGCCCGTCACCGCCGAGGTGTGGGACGACGTCGCCGACGTCCCGCACGTCCGCCTGGGCCAGCAGGCCGACCTCGTCGTCGTCGCGCCGGCCACCGCCGACCTGCTCGCCCGGGCCGCGGCCGGGCTCGCCGACGACCTGCTGGCCAACGTCCTGCTCACCGCCCGCTGCCCGGTCGTCATGGCTCCGGCGATGCACACCGAGATGTGGGACCACCCGGCCACGCGCGCCAACGTCGCGACGCTGCGCGCCGTGGCGTGCTCGTGCTCGACCCGGCCGTCGGCCGGCTCACCGGCAAGGACACCGGCCCGGGCCGGCTGCCCGAGGCGCAGCAGATCTTCGAGGCCTGCGAGGCCGTTCTCGCGCGGCGCTCCGGCGACCTCGCGGGCCGCACCGTCGTCGTCTCCGCGGGAGGCACCCGCGAGCACCTCGACCCGGTGCGCTTCCTGGGCAACCGCAGCAGCGGCAAGCAGGGCTACGCCCTCGCGGCGGCCGCGGTCGCGCGCGGCGCGCAGGTCGTCCTGGTCTCGGCCAACGTGGCCCTGCCCGACCCGGCCGGCGCCACCGTCGTCCGCGTCCGCTCCGCCGAGGACCTGCGCCGCGCGGTGCTCGACGCCTCGGCCGACGCCGACGCCGTGGTGATGGCCGCCGCGGTCGCCGACTTCCGGCCCGCGAGCACGGTGGAGCACAAGATCAAGAAGGACGACTCGGGCTCCGTGCCGCCGCCGATCGTGCTCGAGCGCACCGCCGACGTCCTCGCGGAGCTCGTCGCACGCCGCGACGCCGGCTCGCTCGCGCAGGTGGTCGTCGGCTTCGCCGCCGAGACCGGTGACGCCGAGGGAGCGTGCTCGACCACGGCCGGGCCAAGCTCGCCCGCAAGGGCTGCGACCTGCTCGTGGTGAACGAGGTCGGCGACGGGCAGGGCTTCGAGGTCGACGAGAACGAGGCCGTGATCCTCGGCTCCGACGGCAGCTCGACCGTCGTACCGCGGGCCTCGAAGACGGCGGTCGCCGACGCCGTGTGGGACGCCGTCGTCCCGCGCCTGCACGGCTGACCGACCGCGCCGAGGTCACGGAACGCGGCGCCTCCGGGGTGCTGCGGACGCGGCCGGTAAGGTACGACGGACAGCCGTCCGCACCACCCTGGGAGCACGCACCGTGGCCCGTCGCCTCTTCACGTCCGAGTCGGTCACCGAGGGCCACCCGGACAAGATCGCTGACCAGATCAGCGACACGATCCTCGACGCGATGCTCAAGGAGGACCCGCGCAGCCGGGTCGCCGTCGAGACGCTGATCACCACGGGCCAGGTGCACGTCGCCGGCGAGGTCACCACCTCGGGCTGGGTCGACATCCCGGGTCTCGTGCGCGAGAAGATCCTCGAGATCGGCTACGACTCCAGCAAGAAGGGCTTCGACGGCGCCTCCTGCGGCGTCAGCGTGTCGATCGGCTCGCAGAGCCCCGACATCGCCCAGGGCGTCGACGACGCTCTCGAGGAGCGCGAGGGCGCGGCCGCCGACGAGCTCGACCGCCAGGGCGCGGGCGACCAGGGCCTGATGTTCGGCTACGCGTGCGACGACACGCCTGAGCTGATGCCGCTGCCGATCCACCTCGCGCACAACCTCGCGCGCCGCCTCGCGCACGTGCGCAAGGAGGGCCAGATCCCCTACCTGCGCCCCGACGGCAAGACGCAGGTCACCATCGAGTACGACGACGAGGACCGCGCCGTGCGCCTCGACACGATCGTCGTGTCGACCCAGCACGCCGCCGACATCGACCTCGCGACGCTGCTCGCGCCCGACATCGAGGAGCTCGTGGTCCGTCCGGAGCTCGCCGACCTCACCATCGACACCGAGGGCTTCCGCCTGCTGGTGAACCCGACCGGCCGCTTCGAGATCGGCGGCCCCATGGGCGACGCCGGCCTCACCGGCCGCAAGATCATCGTCGACACCTACGGCGGCATGGCCCGTCACGGCGGCGGCGCCTTCTCGGGCAAGGACCCGTCGAAGGTCGACCGCTCCGCGGCGTACGCCATGCGCTGGGTCGCGAAGAACGTGGTGGCCGCGGGCCTCGCCCGTCGCTGCGAGGTGCAGGTCGCGTACGCGATCGGCAAGGCGCACCCGGTCGGCGTGTTCGTCGAGACCTTCGGCACCGGCGTGAAGCCCGACAGCGAGATCCAGTCGGCGGTCCTCGAGGTGTTCGACCTCCGCCCGGCCGCGATCATCCGCGACCTCGACCTGCTCCGCCCGATCTACGCGCAGACCGCGGCGTACGGCCACTTCGGCCGCGGCGTCCCGGACTTCTCCTGGGAGCGCACCGACCGCGCCGAGGCGCTGCGCTCGGCGGCCGGGCTCTGACCGGCACGATGCACCGCGAGGGGGCGTCCGCATGGCTCTGACCGAGCTGCGGACGCCCTGTCTGCGTCTGCGCGCCTGGCGCGACTCCGACCGCGAGCCGTTCGCCGCCCTCAACGCCGACCCGCGCGTGATGCGCTGGTTCCCCTCGACCCAGGACCGCGCCCAGTCCGACGAGACGGTCGACCGCGCGATGAAGCTCCACGAGGAGCGCGGCTTCACCTCGTGGGCCGTGGAGGTGCTCGAGTCCGAGCGCGGTCCCGCGGACTTCGTGGGGTTCGTGGGTCTCGTGCCGCCCGCGTGGCCCGCGCCCTTCGGCCACGTCGAGCCGCTCGTCGAGGTCGGCTGGCGGCTCTCGGCCGACTGGTGGGGCCTGGGCATCGCGACCGAGGCCGCGCGCGAGTCGGTGCGCCACGGGCTCGAGGATCTCGGGCTCCCGGAGATCGTCTCCTTCACCGTCCCGCCGAACCTGGCGTCGCAGGCGGTCATGCAGCGCATCGGCATGCGCTACGACGGCGTCTTCCACCACCCGAAGGCCAAGCCCGAGGACTGGTGGGGTCCGCACGCGCTCTACCGGATCGACCGCGCGGACCTGGCCGCCACGTCCTGACCCGGGGACGGGGCGGGCGCGCGGGGGAGGCGTCCGGTAGAACTCAGCCGTGACCTCCTCCGACGCCGGCGAGCAGCTCGCGCTCGTCGCGTCGAAGGTCCGGCGCACCAAGGTCAAGCCGCCGCCCGGCCCCGCCGAGGTCGATCCCGTCGCGCGCGTGGTCGTCGACCTGCCCCTCGCGCACCTCGACCGCACGTTCGACTACGTCGTGCCCGAGCCGCTCACGACCACTGCCCAGCCCGGCACCCGCGTGCGCGTGCGGTTCTCCGGCAAGCTCGTCGACGGCTGGGTCGTCGAGCGCGCCGCATCCTCGACGCACCCCGGCCGGCTCGAGCGGATCGCCAAGGTCGTGAGCCCGGATCCCGTGCTGGCGCCTCAGATCCTCGGTCTCGCCCGCGCCGTCGCCGACCGCTGGGCCGGCACGCTGGCCGACGTCCTGCGCGCCGCCGTGCCGCCGCGCCACGCCGCCACCGAGACCGCCGTCGACGCGCTGCCCGAGCCCGATCTGGCGCCGGTGCCGCGTCCTCGCGACGCCGGCCCGTGGACGGCGTGCACCGGCGGCACGGCGCTCGTCGCCCGGGTGGGCGACGTCGGCGTCGTGTTCACCGCCGACGAGCCCGGGCCGCGCGCGGTGTGGACCGCGGGGCCGGGCGAGGACCCAGCCGTCGCGATCGCGGTCCTCGCGCAGGCCGCCGCCGCGGCCGGCCGTGGCGTGCTCGTCGTGGCGCCCGACGCCCGCGACGTACGACGTCTCGACGAGGCGCTCTCGGCGCGCCTGGGTCCGGGCCGCCACCGCGTGCTCACCGCCGACCTCGGTCCGGCTGCGCGCTACCGCGCGTACCTCGAGATCCGACGCGGCCGGGCCGGTGTCGTGGTCGGCACGCGCGCCGCGGTCTTCGCGCCGGTGCACGACCTCGGGCTCGTCGTGCTCTGGGACGACGGCGACGACAGCCTCGCCGACCCGCACGCGCCCTACTGGCACGCGCGCGAGGTGCTCGTGCTTCGCTCGGCGCAGACCGGCGCCGCGCTCGTCCTCGGCTCCACGTCGCGCTCGGTCGAGGCGCAGGCCCTCGTGGCGTCGGGGTGGGCGCGGGAGGTCGTGCTGCCGCGCACCGAGCAGCGCCGTCGGCGCCCGCGCGTCGTCACGGCCGGGTCCGACAGCGACCTCGCGCGCGACGAGGCCGCCCGCACGGCCCGGCTGCCCAACGCCGCGTGGCAGGCGGCCCAGACCGCGCTGCAGAGCGGCCCGGTGCTCGTGCAGGTGCCGCGCCGCGGCTACGTGCCGGTTCTCGCCTGCCAGTCCTGCCGCCAGGCCGCACGCTGCGCCCACTGCCACGGCCCGCTCGGTGTCAGCAGCGGGCACGCCGTCCCGACGTGCGGGTGGTGCGGGCGGCTGGCCGGCGACTGGCGGTGCCCGCGCTGCGGCGGCGAGCGGATGCGAGCGATCTCGGTGGGGGAGCGGCGTACGGCGGAGGAGCTCGGTCGCGCGTTCCCCGGCCACCCGGTGCGGGTGTCGGGCCGCGACCCCGGCGGCTCGGGCGTGCTCGACTCCGTCGAGCAGCGGCCGTCGCTCGTGGTCGCGACGCCGGGCGCCGAGCCGCGCGTCGAGGGCGGGTACGCCGCGGCGCTCCTCCTCGACGGCCGGCTCATGCTCGACCGCCCCGACCTGCGCGCCGCCGAGGAGGCCGTGCGCCGCTGGACCGCGGCCGCGAGCCTCGTGCGCCCCGCGGCCGAGGGCGGGGTCGTGGTCCTCGTGGCCGACCCCGCGCTGCCCGCCGTGCAGGCCGTCGTGCGCGGCGACCCGGCGGGCTTCGCCGCGCGCGAGCTCTCCGAGCGCGAGCTGCTGCGGCTGCCGCCCGCCTGGCGCGTGGCCGAGCTCACCGGACGCCCCGAGGACGTCGCCGACCTGCTGTCGCACACCCGGCTCACCGCCACGGCGGCCGTCCTTGGCCCGGTGCCGCTGCCGCCCCCGCCGCGCGCGGTCGACCCCGAGCCGCGCGTGCGTGCGCTCGTCACCGCGCCGCGCCGCGAGGGCGCGGAGCTCGCCGCTGCGCTGCATGCGGCGTCGGCCGTGCGCAGCGCGCGCAAGGACGGCGGACCGGTCACGGTGCGCGTCGACCCGGTCGTGCTGGGGTGAGCACGCGCCGCGGCGCGTGCCGCGCGACCGGCTGTCCCTAGACTGTGGGCGCGGCAGACCCGTACGCCGCACCCGCTACCGAGGAGAACCGTCCGTGGCCGTCAAGCCCATCCGCCTGTTCGGCGACCCGGTGCTCACCACGCCGGCGGCGGAGGTGACGACCTTCGACAAGGAGCTGCGCAAGCTCGTCAAGGACCTCACCGACACGATGCTCGACGCGCCCGGCGCCGGTCTGGCGGCCCCGCAGCTCGGTGTCAGCCTCCGCGTCTTCACCTACGACGTCGACGACCAGATCGGCCACCTGATCAACCCTGTGCTCGACCTGTCGGACGAGATGCAGGAGGGCGACGAGGGCTGCCTGTCGCTGCCGAACCTCGCCTTCAACACGCGCCGCTCGCTGCGCGTCGTGGCGAAGGGCATGAACATGCACGGCGAGCCGGTCGTGCTCGAGGGCAGCGAGCTCATGGCGCGCTGCATCCAGCACGAGACCGACCACCTCGACGGCATCGTGTTCATCGACCGCCTCGACGCCGAGACGCGCAAGGAGGCGATGAAGGCGATCCGCGAGGCCGAGTGGTTCGGGCAGCCGCCCGCGCAGGTGAAGGTCTCGCCGCACCGCATCTCGTCGCGCTGGCTGTAGCCGCATGCGCCTGGTGTTCGCCGGCACGCCGGACGTCGCCCTCCCCGCCCTGTGGGCACTGCTCGACTCGCACCACGAGGTCGCGGCCGTCGTCACCCGCCCCGACGCGCCTGCCGGTCGTGGCCGCACCCTGACGCCGTCGCCCGTCGCGGCCGTCGCCGCCGAGCGCGGCATCGAGATCCTGCGCCCGCAGCGGCCCTCCGACCCCGAGTTCCTCGACCGGCTGCGCGAGATCGCGCCCGACTGCTGCCCCGTGGTCGCGTACGGCGCGCTCGTACCCCGTGCCGCGCTCGGGATCCCGCGCCACGGCTGGGTGAACCTGCACTTCTCGCTGCTTCCCGCGTGGCGCGGCGCCGCGCCCGTGCAGCACGCGATCTGGCACGGCGACGACGTCACCGGCGCCACGACCTTCCTGCTCGAGGAGGGGCTCGACACCGGTCCGGTGCTGGGCACGGTGGCCGAGAGCATCGGTCCGCGCGACACCAGCGGCGACCTGCTGCAGCGCCTGTCGGCGTCCGGAGCCCAGCTGCTCGTGGCGACGATGGACGCGCTCGACGCCGGGGTGATGGCTGCGGTGCGGCAGCCGCACGACGGCGTCTCGCTCGCGCCGAAGATCACCGTCGACGACGCGCGCGTCGACTGGCAGCAGCCCGCGGTCCGCGTCGACCGCCAGGTGCGCGCGTGCACGCCGGCACCGGGCGCGTGGACGACCTTCCGTGGCGAGCGGCTGAAGCTCGGTCCCGTCGTGCCGGCGCCCGACGCGGCGACGGTCGCACCGGGCGCCCTCGTGGTGTCCAAGCACGAGGTGCTCGTCGGCACGGCCAGCCACCCGGTGCGGCTCGGCGAGGTGACGCCCACGGGCAAGAAGCCGATGGCCGCGGCCGACTGGGCGCGCGGCGTGCGTCCGGGCGACGGCGAGGTCGTGGGCGCGTGAGCGACCGCGGCCACCACTCGCGGCCGGCCCGCTGGCGCGCCGACCGTCGCCCCGTGGACCCCGCGCGGCTCGCGGCGTACGACATCCTGCGCGCGGTCGACGACGACGGCGCCTACGCCAACCTCATCGCGCCGCAGGTGCTCAAGGACGCCCGGCTGCACGGTCGCGACGCCGCCTTCACGACCACGCTGGCCTACGGCACGCTGCGCCGCCGCGGCTTCCTCGACGCCGTGCTCGAGGCGTGCAGCGCGCGGCCGCTCACCGAGGTCGACCGCGGCGTGCTCGACGTCGCGCGTCTCGGCGCCCACCAGCTGCTGTTCATGCGCGTTCCGCCGCACGCGGCGGTCGGCGAGACCGTGCAGCTCGCCCGGCTCGTCGGCGGCGAGGCCCGGTCGCGGTTCGTCAACGCCGTGCTGCGCCGGGTCGGCGAGCGCGACCTCGACGCCTGGGTCGCCGAGGTGGCCCCCGACCCGTACGACGACCCGGTCGGCCATCTCTCCGTGGTGCAGTCGCACCCGCGCTGGATCGTGCAGGCGCTGCACGACGCGCTCTCGGACTGGAACGGCCGGCCCTCGTGGGCCGAGACCGAGGACCTGCTCGCCACCGACAACGAGTCGGCGTCGGTCACCCTCGTCGCGCGCCCGGGCCGCTGCACCGTCGAGGACCTGCTCGAGGTGCCCGGCACCGAGCGCGGTCGCTGGTCGCCGTACGCCGTGGCGCTCGAGAGCGGCCAGCCCGGCGCGATCAGCGAGGTGCGCAGCGGTGCTGCCGGCGTGCAGGACGAGGGCAGCCAGCTCGTCGCGCTGGCGCTGGCCCGTGCGGCGGTCGAGGGCACGGATGCGACGTGGCTCGACATGGCCGCCGGTCCCGGGGGGAAGGCGGCGCTGCTGGCCGGTCTCGCGACCGAGCGCGACGGCTCGCTGCTCGCCGCCGACCGTGCGCCGCACCGCGCCCGGCTCGTGGCCCGCACGCTCGAGGGCGCGCCGGGCCACCACCTCGTCGTCGCGGCCGACGGGACGGTCGGCCCGTGGCGACCAGGGTCGTTCGACCGGGTGCTGCTCGACGCGCCGTGCACCGGCCTCGGCGTGCTGCGCCGTCGCCCGGAGGCCCGCTGGCGTCGCGAGCCCGACGACGTCGCGGCCCTCGCGTCGTTGCAGCGCGACCTCCTGGCGGCGGCCGTCGACGCCGTTCGGGTCGGGGGAGTGGTGGGCTACGCGACCTGCTCCCCGCACCTCGCGGAGACCGTCGTGGTCGTCGACGACGCCGTGCGCGGCGGCCTGGTCGAGCGGGTCGACGTACCGACGCTGCTGCCCGAGGTCGACCACCTCAAGGCCGGGCCGGACCTGCGGCTGTGGCCGCACGTGCACGGCACCGACGGCATGTACCTCGCGATCCTGCGCCGCGTGCGCTGAGCTGCGTCAGCGTCCCTGCGGCGTCAGCGTCCCTGCGGCGGTGCGTCGCGGTGCGCCGCGACCACGCGGTTGCGGCCCTCGCGCTTGGCCCGGTGCAGCGCCGCGTCGGCGTCGGCGCCGAGGGTCACGAGGCCGCCGCTGCTCACCGAGTCGCTGAGGCCGATGCTCACCGTCACGTGCAGGCCGTCGGCGACGTCGCTCCAGTCGTGGTCCTGCACCTCCTGGCGGATCCGCTCGCAGAGCACCAGCGCCTGGTCGATCGTCGTCTGCGGCATGAGGATCAGGAACTCCTCGCCGCCGTACCGGGTCACGACGTCGGACGAGCGCGTCGACTGGCGCAGGATCAGGGCGAAGCGGCGCAGCACCTCGTCGCCGGTCATGTAGCTGTAGCCGTCGTTGACCAGCTTGAAGTGGTCGAGGTCGGCCATCGCCATCGCCATCGGCTGCTCGTGCCGGTCGGCGGCGGACGCGAGCCGCGGCAGCTCGGCGTCGGCGTGCCGACGGTTGTGCAGGCCCGTGAGCGGGTCGCGCAGGGAGAGCTCGGCGAGCTCGGCGACGAGCTGCTCCTGCCGGTCGAGCGCGTGCTGCAGCTGCTCGGTGCGGTCGACCACCCGCGACTCGAGCTCCTCGTTGCTGCGCTTGAGCCGTCCGGCGAGGCTGTCGGCCCGCTGCATCTCGCCGCGCAGCCCCTGCAGGCCGAGCACCGAGGCCGTCAGCGCGATCGCGACGAGGAGCAGCGACGCGATGATCACCTCGAAGCCCGTGATCATCGTGGTGAGCGGGAAGGCGAGCGTCACGCCGACGCCGAGCGCCACGCAGACGGCCGTCACGATCGCGATGCCGCGCAGCCGCAGCGTCACGCCGGCGATGCCGACCGGCATCGTGAAGTAGACCGCGACGAGCCGCGCGTCGCGCGTGAACAGCACCGACAGCAGGAACGAGCCGATGAAGACCGCGAAGAACAGCGAGATGCCGAGGTCGACCCGACCCGCGCGGATCAGGAGCGCCGACCCGGCGATGAGCGCGGTCGCCGCCAGGGCGACCAGGCCGACCTTGACGCCCTGCGGGATGAAGAAGAGCGCGAGGCTCGCGGGGATGCCGATGACCACGATCGCGTAGATCACGACCAGCGCGTTGCGGGCACGGAGCCGCACGGCGTGGTCGGGGTGGTCGACGTGCATGAGCGCGGCCGACAGGCGCGTGCCCGTGGTCATCGTGACGGTCCTCCTCCGGCCGTGCGCCCTCGAGCCCCCCACGGCCGTGCGGAGATGGTGGCACAGGGGTCATCGGCGAGGCGTGCCGACGACACGATCCTCCGTACGACGGATAGCCTTCGGCCCATGGGCGTCCAGGTCTCCCCGAGCATCCTGTCGGCCGACTTCGCGCGGCTGGCCGACGAGTGCGAGCGCGTCGCGGGCGCGGCCGACTGGCTGCACGTCGACGTCATGGACAACCACTTCGTGCCCAACCTGACGCTCGGCCTGCCGGTGGTGGAATCGCTGCTGCGGACCGTCACGACCCCCGTCGACTGCCACCTGATGATCGAGGACCCCGACCGCTGGGCCCCGGCCTACGCCGAGGCCGGTGCCGGGTCGGTCACCTTCCACGTCGAGGCGGCCACCGCGCCGATCAAGCTCGCGCGCGACATCCGCCGCGCCGGCGCCCGCGCCGGCATGGGCCTGCGCCCCGCCACCCCGGTCGACGCCTACGTCGACCTGCTCCCCGAGATCGACATGCTCCTCGTCATGACCGTCGAGCCCGGCTTCGGCGGTCAGCGCTTCCTCGACGTCGTGGTGCCGAAGATCCGGCGCGCCCGCGAGCTGGTGAAGGGCCGCGACCTCGACCTCTGGATCCAGGTCGACGGCGGTGTCTCCGCCGAGACCATCGAGGTCTGCGCCGACGCCGGTGCCGACGTGTTCGTCGCCGGCTCGGCCGTGTACGGCGCCGACGACCCGGCCGCCGCGGTGCGCTCGCTCGCCGCGCAGGCCCAGCGCGCGACCGACGCCTCGTGGTGGTGCTCGCACGCCTGACCGGCGTACCGGGAGCACGTCTCGCCGGGCCTCCCCACCGTGCTGACAGCGGCCTCCCAGGGAGGCTGTCGTAGACTTCCCGGCGTACGAGCAACTGCTCGCGCGTCCCGGGGTCGGTGAAAGTCCGAACCGGCGGTGAGAGCCCGCGACCCGACCGCATCCAGCGGCCGGTTGATCCGGTCAGCCTGCCTCGCAGGTCATCCGGAGCCGACGGTGAGAGTCCGGATGGGAGGCGACGCGCGCGCCTGCGTCCGTACGCCGGGCACGTGCGCGTGCTCGTCGTCGGCGTCGGCGTGTCCTCGCGCCCCGGGTCCGTGGGCCGGACACGACGAAGGACGCCGCTCCATGACCCGCCCGCCCCAGCAGGCCCTCGAGGCTGCGATGCGCCGCGCGCTCGCGCTCGCGGCCACCCCGGGCGTGCCCACGGGCCCCAACCCGCGCGTCGGCTGCGTGCTGCTCGCGCCCGACGGCAGCACCGTCGCCGAGGGCCATCACCGCGGCGCCGGCACGCCGCACGCCGAGGCCGCCGCGCTCACCGCCGCAGGAGCCGCCGCGCGCGGCACGACCGCCGTCGTCACGCTCGAGCCGTGCGCCCACACCGGCCGCACGGGGCCGTGCGCCCAGGCGCTCGTCGAGGCCGGCGTCGCGCACGTCGTGTTCGCGCAGACCGACCCCAACCCCGTCGCGGCCGGCGGTGCGGAGGTCCTGCGCGCGGCCGGCATCGAGGTCGAGAGCGGGCTGCTCGCCGCGGAGTCCGCGGCCCTCAACGAGACCTGGACCTTCGCCGTCACCCACGGACGGCCGTTCGTCACCTGGAAGGCCGCGGCCACCCTCGACGGCCGGATCGCGGCCGCCGACGGCTCGAGCCGCTGGATCACCTCCGCGGAGGCCCGCGCCGAGGTGCACGAACTGCGTGCTCTCGTCGACGCCGTGGTCGTCGGCACCGGGACCGTGCTCGCCGACGACCCGCACCTCGCGGTGCGCCGCGACGGCGAGGTCGCGTCGGGCCGCCAGCCGCTGCGGGTCGTGGTGGGGCAGCGCGACGTGCCGGCCGGCAGCCGCGTGCTCGACGACGCCGCGGAGACGCTGCACCTGCGCACCCACGACCCGCGCGAGGTGCTGGCCGCGCTGCACGAGCGCGACGTGCAGCACGTGCTGCTCGAGGGCGGCCCCACGCTGGCCGCCGCCTTCGTGCGCGCCGGTCTCGTCGACGCCGTCCGCTGGTACGCCGCACCGGCGCTGCTGGGCGCCGGGCGGGCCGCCCTCGACGACGCGGGCATGGACTCGATCGGTCAGGCGTTGCGACTCGACGTGGTCGACGTCGTACGCGTCGGCGACGACGTGCGCATCGACGCGCGCGTGCGCAGGGAGAGGGGCTAGCAGGTGTTCACCGGGATCGTGGAGGAGCTCGGCACCGTGGTGTCGGTCGAGGAGCTCGGCGACGCCGTGCGGCTGCGGCTGCGCGGGCCGCTCGTGGTGTCCGACGCCGTGCACGGTGCGTCGATCGCGGTGAACGGCGTCTGCCTCACCGTCGTCGAGCACGACGACGCCGAGTTCTCGGCCGACGTCATGCTCGAGACGCTGAACCGCTCGTCGCTCGGGGCGCTGGCCCCGGGCTCGCCGGTGAACCTCGAGCGGCCCGTCACGCTGCAGGCACGCCTCGGCGGCCACCTCGTGCAGGGCCACGTCGACGGCACCGGCACGATCCTCGAGCGCATCCCGGGCGAGCACTGGGAGGTCGTGCGCGTCGCGCTGCCCGACGACCTCGGCCGCTACGTCGTCGAGAAGGGCTCGATCACCGTCGACGGCGTCTCGCTCACCGTCGTCGAGGCACAGCGCGACTGGTTCTCGGTCTCGCTGATCCCCACGACGCTCGAGCTCACCACGCTCGGTCGCAAGCAGGTGGGGGACCCCGTGAACCTCGAGGTCGACGTCGTCGCGAAGTACGTCGAGCGCATGCTGGAGTGGAGGACATCGTGACCGGCCAGGAGTTCCACGACGGACAGGTCGTGCACTACGACGGCATCCGTCTCGACGCGGTCGAGGACGCGATCCTCGCCATGCGCGACGGCCGCGCCGTCGTGGTCGTCGACGACGAGGACCGCGAGAACGAGGGCGACCTCATCTTCGCCGCGCAGCGGGCGACGTCCGAGCTCACCGCGTTCATGATCCGGTACACCAGCGGCTACATCTGCGTCGCGATGCCCGGCCGCGAGCTCGACCGGCTCGGCCTGCCGCCGATGACCGTGATCAACGAGGACAAGAAGGGCACGGCGTACGCCGTCACCGTCGACGCGCGCGACGTGAAGGCGACGGGCATCTCCGCCGAGGACCGCGCCCGCACCATCAAGGTGCTCAGCGACTCCGCGACCGAGCCGTGGGAGCTCACGCGCCCGGGCCACGTCGTGCCGCTGCGCGCTGCCGAGGGCGGCGTCCTGCGCCGCGCCGGGCACACCGAGGCCGCGGTCGACCTCGCGCGCCTCGCCGGCCTGCGCCCCGCAGGCGCGCTCTGCGAGATGGTCAACGACGACGGGTCGATGATGCGGGCGCCCGAGTGCCGGAAGTTCGCCGACGAGCACGGCCTCGTGATGATCTCGATCGCCGACCTGATCGCCTACGTGCGCAAGCACGAGCGCCAGGTCGAGCGCGCCGCGGAGACCCGGCTCCCCACGGAGTACGGCGAGTTCCGCGCGGTCGGCTACCGCTCGCGCCTCGACGGCGTCGAGCACGTCGCGCTGGTGCACGGCGAGATCGGCGACGGCGAGGACCTGCTCGTGCGCGTGCACTCCGAGTGCCTCACCGGCGACGTCTTCGGCTCGCGCCGCTGCGACTGCGGTCCGCAGCTGCACGCCGCGATGCGCCGCGTGGCGGAGGAGGGCCGCGGAGTGGTGCTCTACATGCGCGGGCACGAGGGCCGCGGCATCGGGCTCCTCCACAAGCTGCAGGCCTACGAGCTGCAGGACGCCGGCACCGACACGGTCGACGCCAACCTCGCGCTGGGCCTCCCGGCCGACGCGCGCGACTACGGCCAGGGCGCGCAGATCCTCGCCGACCTCGGCGTGCGCAGCATGCGCCTGCTCACGAACAACCCGGCCAAGCGCGCGGGCCTCGAGGGCTACGGTCTGTCCATCACCGAGCGCGTGCCGCTCGAGGTGGCGCCGCACGAGGACAACCTCCACTACCTGCGCACCAAGCGCGACCGGATGGGCCACGTGCTCGCCGACGGGTTCG
Source organism: Candidatus Nanopelagicales bacterium (assembly GCA_046330715.1). GTDB lineage: Bacteria > Actinomycetota > Actinomycetes > S36-B12 > CAIYMF01 > Longivirga. The sequence goes on along the minus strand of JAXLSG010000006.1, from coordinate 29,165 downwards.
ACGACGCACCCGAGACCACCACCACGACGGACGGAGACCGGGCATGAGCGGCAGCGGGGCGCCGAGCGCCGACCTGAGCGGGGCGCGCGGCCTGCGCGTCGCCGTCGTGGCGGCGTCGTGGCACGACACCGTCATGGACGCCCTCGTGGCGGGCGCGACCCGCACGCTCGAGGAGGCGGGCGCGGCGTACGACCTGATCCGCGTCCCCGGCGCGTTCGAGCTTCCGGTCGTGGCGAAGGCCGCCGCCGCCGACCACGACGCGGTCGTCGCGCTCGGCGTGGTGATCCGCGGCGGCACGCCGCACTTCGACTACGTCTGCTCGGCCGCCACCGACGGACTCACGCGCGTCGCCCTCGACACCGGAGTGCCCGTGGGGTTCGGCGTCCTCACCTGCGACGACGAGCAGCAGGCGCTCGACCGTGCCGGCCTGCCCGGCTCGTCGGAGGACAAGGGGCGCGAGGCGGTGGAGGCCGCGCTGCTCACCGCGCTGACCCTGCGCGGGATGGCACCTCGCGGTTCCGTAGGCTTTGCCTCGTGAAGACCTTTGAGGAGCTCCACGCAGAGCTGACCATGAAGTGGGCCACCAAGGACCCCGAGTCCGGCACCGTCACGCGCCTGCTCGAGGACGGCGTGCACGGCATCGGCAAGAAGGTCGTCGAGGAGGCCGCCGAGGCCTGGATGGCCGCGGAGTTCGAGGGCAAGGAGCGCGCGGCCGCCGAGATCTCGCAGCTGATCTTCTTCACCCAGGTGCTGATGATCGCCGCCGACGTGTCGCTCGAGGACGTCTACCGGCATCTGTAGGTCCCGTGCCGTCCGTCCGACCCTGAGACCACGAGGATCACGCCGTGCTGCGAGTCGCCCTGCCCAACAAGGGCCAGCTGTCCGATCCCGCGCGCGAGATGCTGCGCGAGGCGGGCTACCCCGCGGCGCACAGCGCCCGTGAGCTCGTGGTGCTCGACCCCGACAACGACGTCGAGTTCTTCTTCCTCCGCCCGCGCGACATCGCGACCTACGTGGCGACCGGGCAGCTCGACGTCGGCATCACCGGCCTCGACATGCTCATCGACTCCGGCAGCGACGCCGAGGTCATCCTCGAGCTGGGCTTCGCCCGCTCGGCGTTCCGCTTCGCCGTCCCCGCCGACGACGCCGGCGTCGACGCCGCCACCGTGCTCGCGGGCCGGCGCATCGCGACGTCGTACGACGGGCTGCTCCGCTCGCGCCTGGCCGACCTCGGTATCGAGGCCAGCGTCGTGAAGCTCGACGGCGCGGTCGAGAACGCCGTGCGGCTCGGCGTGGCCGACGCGGTCGCCGACGTCGTCGAGACCGGTACGACGCTGAAGCAGGCGGGTCTGGTCGTGGTCGGCGAGCCGCTGCTCGAGAACCAGGCCGTGCTCATCCGGCGCACCGGCGTCCCGCAGTCGACCGCGGTCGACACCTTCGTCCGTCGCCTGCAGGGCGTGTTCGTCGCGCGCTCGTACGTCCTCGTCGACTACGACATCCGCGCCGAGCACGTCGAGACGGCCTGCGCGATCACGCCGGGCATCGAGTCGCCGACCGTGTCGCCGCTGCACGACCAGGGCTGGGTCGCGGTCCGCGCGATGGTGCCCAAGCGCGAGGTGCACCGCGTGATGGACGAGCTCTACGACCTCGGCGCGCGCGGCATCCTCGTCACCGACATCCTCGCCTGCCGGCTCTGACCGACGGCGCCCTACGACTGGGCGCGAGCGGTGACCACGGGGCACGGCGCGTTGAACAGGACCTCCTGCGCCGTGCTGCCGAGCAGCATCTTCCCGACGGGGGAGCGACGGCGCAGGCCGATGACGACCAGCCGGGCACCGCTCGCCGTCGCCTGCGACACCAGGACCTCGGCGGGCTCGTCGGCGGCGGTCAGCGTGAGCACCTCGGCGTCGACGCCCATGTCGGCGAGGTGGTCGCGGAACGCGTCGGCCTCCTGCTCCTCGGAGAACTCGCCCTGCAGCTCGTCGGGCTCGGACTTGTTCACGACGACGAGACGCTCGCCCTCCTGGAGCAGGTCGAGAGCGGTCGCGAGGGCGGCCTGGCCCTCGTCGGTGCGGACGTAGCCGAGCACGACGGTCATGGAGTCCTCCCCGCCGCGGGCACGTCCCGCGGATCGGAACAGTTCTAGCAGCGCCGCGCCGCCCGCACGACCGGGACGCGCGCGTCGGCCGACGCCCGGCGCCGAGCCGTCGCGCGCGGTGCGCGAGGATCGGCGCATGTCCCACGAGCACGGCGCCGCCGAGAAGCACCGCCCCGGCGAGCCGCGCTTCGGCGGGATGACGGTGCCCGACCCGGCGTTCGCCGACGACGACGGCTCGCCCGACCCCGCCGTGGCGGCCGCCCTCGCGGGCTGGGCCCAGGGCACGGCGTACGACGCCGACGTGGTCGCGGCGCTGCGCGACGCGCGGCTCATGGTGCCGCTGGTCGCCGTCCTCGACTCGGTCGACGAGCAGGCGCCCGGGCCGGGGGAGAAGGACTCGCACATGGCGTCCGTGAGCATGGTCGCCCCCGACGGCCGGCGCGGGCTGCTCGCCTTCACCTCGGTCGCGGCCATGGCCGCGTGGGACCCGGACGCGCGCGGGATCCCGTCGCGCGCGGACAAGGTCGCCGCAGCCGCCCTCGAGGAGGGCGCCGACGCGGTGCTGCTCGACCTCGGCGGCCCGGTGCGCCACGCGCTCACCGGATCGCCCCTGGGCTGCCTGGCGCACGGTGCGCCGATGCCCGACGCGTACGACGACCCCGACGTCCACGCCGCGGTGCGCGGCGTGCTCGACCGGGCCGAGGGCGTCGTCCGCGCCGACCTGCGGCCCGCGCCCGAGGGGCCGCAGGGACGTCTCGGCGACCTGCTGCTCCTCGTCGAGCCGGACCCCCGTGCCGACGCGGCCGCCGTGGCCGACGGCGTCGCGCGGGCGCTGGTGGCCGACCCGGTGCTCGCGCACCGCTGCCCCCTCGGCGTGGCGGTCGGAGCGCTTTCCCCACGGTCCCCGGAGTGACGTAGCAGTCTCAAGACGCGGGAGCGCGACCGCCGATTGAGCAGATCGTGAGCATTCCGCGCTTCGCCCTCGTCTCCGCTGTGACCGCCTCCCTGGCCCTCGCCCTGGGCGGTCTGACGTCGTCCGCCGGCGCCAGCGACTCCGTGTCGCTCTTCGCCGGCCGAACCCCTGCCGTGCTGTCGTCCACGGACACCTCCGCCACCGAGCTCGGCGTGCGGTTCACGACCTCGGCCGCCGGCCAGGTCACAGCCCTGCGGTTCTGGAAGGGCACCGGCAGCACCGGCACGCACACCGGCTCGCTGTGGTCCTCGAGCGGCAGGCGGATCGCGCAGGTGACCTTCACCAACGAGTCCGCGTCCGGGTGGCAGGAGGCCAGCCTCGCGACTCCCGTCACGCTCGCCGCGGGCCAGACCTACACCGCCTCGTACTTCGCCCCGAAGGGCCGCTACGCCTACACCGCGCCCACGACGTACCCCGTCACGGTGACGCCGCTGACGGCGAAGTCCGGCGTCTACCTGCACACGAGCCGGTCGGCGTACCCGCGCAAGACGCCGGGCACGGCCACCAACTACTTCGTCGACGTCGTGTTCGTCCCCTCGGCCACGCCGACGCCCACCCCCACCCCGACGGTGAGCACCACGCCCACCCCGACGCCCACGGTCACGACGCCGGCACCGACGCCGACACCGACCGGGACGACGCCGTACCGGGGCACCGGCGTATTGCGCGCCGCGTTCTACTACCCCTGGTTCCCCGAGGCGTGGAACCAGTCGGGCTACAACCCGTTCACCAACTACACGCCGTCCGCCGGGTACTACAACGGCTCCGACGCCGCGACGCTCGTCCGCCAGATCGGCGACATGCAGTACGCCGGACTGCAGGCGGGTATCGCGAGCTGGTGGGGCGTCGGCACGAAGACCGACGGCCGCATCGCGAACCTGCTCGCGGCGGCGCAGGGGACCGGCTTCCGCTGGACCCTGTACTACGAGGGCGAGGCCAACGCGTCGCCGTCCGTCGCGCAGATCTCGTCCGACCTCGACTACATCAGCGCGCACTACGCGACCGACCCGAGCTGGCTGACCATCGACGGCAAGCCCGTGCTCTTCGTCTACGGCAACGGTGAGGACTGCACGACCGCCGACCGCTGGGCCCAGGCCAACAACGGCCGCTTCCACGTGGTGCTCAAGGTCTTCAGCGGCTACCAGAACTGCACCAGCCAGCCCGACGGATGGCACCAGTACGGTCCCGCCTCCGCGACCGACCACCAGAAGGGCCGCTCCTTCGTGGTCTCTCCCGGCTTCTGGCTCAAGGGCGACGCCGCACCGCGGCTGGTCCGCGACCCTGCGCGCTTCGCGACCGACGTCGCGTCGATGGTGGCGTCGAACGAGCCGCTGCAGCTCGTGACCACCTACAACGAGTGGGGCGAGGGCACGTCGATCGAGTCCGCGGTCGAGTGGGCCTCGGCCTCCGGCCACGGCGTGTACGCCGACATTCTGCGCCAGTACCTCGTCGGCGCCGGCCCGACGACGACGGCGACCCCGACGGCCACGTCCACGTCGCCGACCCCGACGCCGACGCCGACGCCGACCACCACGACGCCCACGCCCACCCCGACCACCACGACCCCGACGCCCACGCCGACGTCGACCTCGGGCGACCCGGTGCTGGTGGCGTTCGGCGACTCGTCGTGCGACCCGGCGTCCGGCTCGTACAAGTCCGGAGCGGGCACGGCGACGGAGTGCCGGCAGAAGTACGTGGGCGACCGCATCGCCGCGATGCCGCGCGTCGACGTCGTGACACCGCTGGGCGACAACCAGTACGAGAGCGGCACGCTGTCGGCGTTCCAGACCTCGTACGCCGCAGCCTTCGGCCGGTTCCTGCCGATCACCTGGCCGGTCCCGGGCAACCACGAGTACAACACCTCGGGCGCCACCGGCTACTACTCCTACTTCGGCTCCCGCGCGGGCGACCCGGCGAAGGGCTACTACTCCTACGACGTCGGTGCGTGGCACGTCGTCGCGCTGAACTCGAACTGCTCCGCCGTCGGCGGCTGCGGCGCGGGCTCCGCGGAGGAGAGCTGGCTCAAGGCCGACCTCGCCGCCCATCCGGCCATGTGCACCGTCGCCTACTGGCACCACCCGCGGTTCTCCTCGGGCGAGCACGGCGACAACACGTCGGTCACGGCGCTGTTCCAGGACCTCGTCGACGCCAAGGCCGAGCTCGTGCTCTCCGGCCACGACCACGACTACGAGCGGTTCGCCCCCATGACCGCCGCAGGTGCGGCCAGCGACGCCGGTGTCCGCCAGTTCGTGGTGGGCAGTGGCGGCAAGAACCACTACGCGATCACCACGGTGCGGACGAACTCCCAGGTGCACGACGACGCGACGTTCGGCGCCCTCGCGCTGACGCTGCACGCCGGCTCCTACGACTGGAGCTTCGTCTCCGAGGCCGGGGCCGTCCTCGACAGCGGGACGGGCACCTGCCGCTGACCTCGACGTACCTCCCGACGAGCGCTCCGCCCGGGCCGCACAGGCTCGGGCGGAGCTGCTGCTGCGGTCAGGGACTCGGGCGCCATCGTGCCCGCTATGCCCGTTTCACCCGCTTTCGCGGGGTGAACTTGCGGCCACCGTGAGCGTGTCAACGTGCCGGAGCGCGGCGACCCCGGGACGATGCCGGGGCACCCCTCCACGACCCCGAAAGGGCCGGTCATGCAGACCCGCAAGCTCCTCGCCGAGTTCCTCGGCACGTTCTTCCTCGTCCTGGTCGCCGTCGGCGCGGCCGTCTCCGGCCTGACGTCGGCCGGCGTCATCGCCGTCGCCGTGGCCTTCGGCTTCGTCCTCATCATGGTCGCCTACGCCTTCGGCCCCGTGAGCGGCGCGCATGTGAACCCGGCCGTCACGCTGGCGATGGTCCTCGCCAAGCGCCAGCCCGCGAAGGAGGCCGTCGGCTACTGGATCGCCCAGTTCCTGGGGGCGATCGTCGGCGCGGGTGTCCTGAAGTTCCTCGTCAGCAGCGGCGGCGTCACCGACGAGACCGGCGGGCTGGGCACGAACTCCTACGACAACGGCCACATCAACCTGGCCGGCGCCTTCGTGTTCGAGGTCCTCGCCACGGCCGTGTTCGTCCTGGTGATCCTGCTGGTCACCGACAAGTTCGCCACGGCGGCCGCCGCCGGCCTCGCGATCGGTGCCGCGCTCACCGCCATCCACGCCTTCGGCATCCCGCTCGACGGCACCTCGGTGAACCCGGCCCGCTCCTTCGGCCCGGCCCTGTTCGCGGGCGGCACCGCCCTCTCGCAGGTCTGGCTGTTCATCCTGGCGCCGCTCATCGGCGGCGTCGTCGCGGCCGTCGTGTACCCGCTCACCCGCGGCGGCGGCGAGGCGGTCGGCCAGCCCGACGAGGGTCCCGCGGTCGCCTGACCTCGTACGACGCTCCACCCCGCCGCCACCGCGGCGGTTTGGGCCCCACGGGCCGGTCCGGGTACAGTTGCCCCCGGACCGGCCCGTCCCGTACGTGGGGAGGGGCTGCACAAGCGGAGCCCTCGCTCCCACCCGCACGACCTCCGGGTCGTCGGGTCCTGGTCGCGGCACCCCGACGGGGGCGCCGGCCGTGCGCGCCTGCGGGCGCTCACGACGACTTGCGAGGCCCTGCGCGTGCGCGCGGGGCCTCGACTCATGAGGGCCCGTCGCGGTACGACGCCAGCGACCCGAGGAGAGCCCATCAGCGCCGAGCCCCGCATCAACGAGCGGATCCGCGTCCCCGAGGTCCGACTTGTCGGCCCCAACGGGGAACAGGTCGGCATCGTGCGCATCGAGGATGCGCTGCGACTGGCCGCGGAGGCCGATCTCGACCTGGTCGAGGTCGCGCCGATGGCCAAGCCGCCCGTCTGCAAGCTCATGGACTACGGCAAGTTCAAGTACGAGTCGGCCCTGAAGGCGCGTGAGGACCGCAAGAAGCAGGTCAACACCGTCATCAAGGAGATGAAGCTCCGCCCGAAGATCGACGCGCACGACTACGAGACCAAGAAGGGTCACGTGGTGCGGTTCCTGAAGGCGGGCGACAAGGTCAAGATCACGATCATGTTCCGCGGTCGTGAGCAGTCCCGGCCCGAGCTGGGCTTCCGGCTGCTCAAGAAGCTCGCGGACGACGTCGTCGACTACGGCTTCGTGGAGTACTCCCCGAAGCAGGACGGCCGCAACATGATCATGGTCCTCGGGCCGACGAAGAAGAAGGCCGACGCCATGGCCGAGGCCCAGGCGGAGAAGGACGCCGCGAAGGCGCGCAAGGCCGCGGGCGACGCCCCGGTCGACGAGGCGCCCGCCGAGGCCGTCATCGCCGAGCAGGCGGCGCCGGCCGAGGCGACCGAGGCCGCCGAGGCCTGAGCACGACCGCGACCGGCACGCCGGTCGCACCGAGACCAGCACGACCGCAGCACGACCGACGTACGAGGAGAACGGCGACATGCCGAAGCAGAAGACCCACAGCGGCGCCAAGAAGCGCTTCAAGGTGACCGGCTCGGGCAAGCTCGTGCACGAGCGCACGAACAAGCGTCACCTGCTCGAGGTGAAGTCGAGCCGCCGCACGCGCCGGCTGTCGGTCGAGGCCGAGATGGCCCCCGCCGACGTCAAGAAGGCCAAGAAGCTGCTCGGCCGCTAGGCCACACCCCCCGACTCAACTCGGGCCGGTGCGGCCCGTTCTCACGCAGGAGATTCCCCATGGCTCGCGTCAAGCGCGCAGTGAACGCCCACAAGAAGCGCCGCGAGGTCCTCGAGCAGGCCAGCGGCTACCGCGGTCAGCGCTCGCGCCTCTACCGCAAGGCGAAGGAGCAGATCCTCCACTCCGAGGTCTACGCCTTCAACGACCGCCGCAAGAAGAAGGGCGACTTCCGTCGCCTCTGGATCCAGCGCATCAACGCCGGTGCCCGCGCCAACGGCATCACGTACAACCGCTTCATCCAGGGCCTCAAGGCCGCCGGCGTCGAGGTCGACCGCCGCATGCTCGCCGAGCTCGCCGTCAACGACGCCGCCGCGTTCACCGCGCTCGTCGAGGTGGCCAAGGCGAACCTGCCGGCCGACGTCAACGCCCCGGTCTCCGCGGCCTGACGCACGCTCCCGACCGTCCCGGTCGCGAACGCATGAGCAGCACCACCGAGCTGACCTCCACCCGCTCCCCGCGGGTCACGGCGGCTCGACGTCTGGTGAAGCGCGCGTTCCGCGACCGGGACGGTCGTTTTCTGGCCGAGGGCCCGCAGGCCTGCCGCGAGGCGGCGGCCGCTCCCGGCGTCCTGCTCGAGCTCTACGTCACCGCCGAGGCGGCCGACCGGCACGCCGACGTCGTGGCCGCGGCCCGGGCCGCCGGTGCCGACGTCGTCCGCGCGTCCGGCGAGGTCGTCGCGTCGCTGTCGGGCACCGTCACGCCGCAGGGCATGGTCGGGGTGTGCGCCCGGGTGGGCGCGGAGCTCGACGACCTGCTCGAGCACCGACCCACCCTCGTCACCGTCCTCGCGCACGCGCGCGACCCCGGCAACGTCGGCACCGTGATCCGCTGCTCCGACGCCGCGGGTGTCGGGGGAGTGGTGCTCACCGAGGCGAGCGTCGACCCGCTCAACCCCAAGGCCGTGCGCGCCTCCGCCGGTTCGCTGTTCCACCTGCCCGTCGTCACGGGTCCCTCGGTCGAGGAGCTCGTGCCGGCCCTGCAGCGCGCGGGCCTGCGCGTGCTCGCCGCCGACGGCGCCGCGGAGCGCGACCTCGACGACCTGCTCGACGACGGCTCGCTCGCGCGGCCCACGGCGTGGGTCTTCGGCAACGAGGCCTGGGGCCTGCCCGAGAGCACGCGGGCGCTGTGCGACGAGGTCGTGAAGGTCCCGATCCACGGGCGTGCGGAGAGCCTCAACCTCGCCACCGCGGCCGCCGTCTGCCTCTACGCCTCCGCGCGGGCGCAGCGCCGGCGCTGACCCACCGCGTCATACCGGGTGAGGATGTCCGCGATTCGTGCGGACACGAACGGTGGACGGGCGTACCGTCAGGAGTGGGACCGCTCCAGGTCCCGCGGAGGGGGTTGGGGACGATGAAGACCAGGTTCCCCGAGCACCAGCTCGGTGCAGGGACGCTCGGCTACAAGGGCGAGACCCGCGAGTACTACGACTCCAAGCGCGGCCTGTGGGCCATCACGCGCTGGGTGATCGTCGGGCTGCTCCTCCTCGTCGGCGCGATGTTCGCCTGGGCCTCGACCGCCCCGGTCGTGACGGCGACCGTCGTGTCCGCGACCGAGCAGCCCGCCACGGGGACCAACCTCGTGGTCGTGCGCCTGCCCGACGCCACGGTGGGCACGCTCGTGCTGCCCAACATCTCGACGCCGGCTCCGGGCGGCACCACGCTGGTGCGCCTGCTCCCGTTCGACCGCATCGCGCCCGAGGACGGCAACGGGTTCGGGCACTCGGCCGCGATCGTGTTCCTGACGATCGGCCTGGGCATGGCGGCGTACTCGGCCTACCGGGTCGTGCGGCCCAAGCCGCTGGTCACCACGGTGCTCGCGCCCGACGACGCCTACGACCTGCACCCGCGCGAGGGCGTGCGCCGCTCGGCGGCCTACGACCGCAACCCGGGCGTCTGAGCTCCTGCGCGATCTCTTCGGCAAGGCTTCCCTAACTGCACCATGTGATGAAAACCCCTGCGCAGCAACGGGTTTCCGGCGCGCTGATGCGTCACACTGGTCGGCGACCGCGCTGCTGCCCGAGCGGCGCGTCGCGCCCGGGAGGGGCCTTCGCATGTCGCTCAACCACCTGACGCTGTCGATCCTGGAGGAGACGGGCTACGTCGTCCTCGACAGCTACCAGCAGCCCATCGACCCCGCCGAGTGGAAGAACCTCGAGTACGTCGACTGGAAGTCCTCCGGCGACACCCGCTTCGCGCCGCTGGCCTCGGCGTACGGCGAGATCGAGTGCAACGGCTTCTGGCACTTCGACCCGCCCAAGGCCGACAAGGACGGCGTGTGGATCGACTCGCAGGTCGCCGTCGCGCCGACGCTCGTCGAGCGCGTGAAGGCCACCGGCGCCAACGTCGGCCGCTGCCGCATCATCGAGCTGCAGCCCAACTCCTACGCCGACGCGCTCTACAACAGCCACCTCGACGACAACAACCGCCTCAACCCCGAGGGCGAGGGCTGGGTCCTGCGGCTGTTCATGCAGCTCACGCACAACCCCGACTCGTACATGGTCCTGCGCGAGGACATCAACGACCCGTCGACCGAGACCCGCATCGCGCTGCCCGCTGGCGCGCAGCTGCTCGTCGACTCCGAGCGCATGTGGCACTCGGTGTGGCACCAGGACCCGGCGGGCGAGCCGCGGTACTGCCTCATCACCTCGGTGGAGTCCGGCCCCGACCTCGAGAAGTGGCTCTGGGAGCACAACCCCAAGCAGCGCGTCGACAGCGCGCCGCTGGACCAGAAGACCGCCGTCGAGGGCGAGATCCACGCCCAGGAGCGCCGCGCCGCCCGCACGGCGTTCTACGGCTACGACCCGACGATGGTCATGTCGGAGGCCTGAGCATCAGGAGCGCAGCGACGAGGCTGGGCCAGAACTTGCGCCCGTCGGCCGCGTGAGAGTGGACACACCCCAGGTTAGGGTGACCTAACCTGGGGTGCTCCTTTGGCATGATGGGCCCTGCCCCCGATCGCGATCCGAAGGACTGCTGCGCCATGGCGACCTACACCGAGAACGGCTACACCAAGCTCGAGGCGTTCCGCGAGAACGGCTACGTCGTGCTCGAGCCCTACGCCGGCGAGGTCGACCCGCAGGAGTGGCTCGGCGTCGAGTGGGTCGACTGGAAGTCCTCGGGCGACACGCGCTTCGCGCCGCTGGCCTCGGCGTACGGCGACGTCGAGTGCGACGGCTTCTGGAACCACACGCCGCCCAAGACCGACAAGGACGGCGTCTGGATCGACAGCCAGACCGCGATCGCGCCCACGCTGACCGAGCGCGCGCAGGAGCCCGGCGCCAACGTCGGCCGCTGCCGCATCATCGAGCTGCAGCCCAACCAGTACGGCGAGTGCCTCTACAACCTGCACCGCGACGACAACAACCGCCTCAACCCCGAGGGCACCGGCTGGATCGTCCGCGGCTTCTTCAACCTCACCGACGACAAGGACTCGATGATGGTCCTGCGCGAGGTGAAGGACGACGCCGCGACCGAGACGCGCATCGCGCTGCCGAAGGGCGCGCAGCTCATCGTCGACACCCAGCGGCTCTACCACGCGGTCTACCACCCCGGTGACGAGGCGCGGTACTGCCTCATCACGTCGTGGGAGTCCGGTCCCGAGCTCGACGCCTACATCGAGAAGCACCACGGCGTCTCCTACGTCGAGAGCTACCCGCTCTCCGACGAGGAGATCGCAGCCGGCGAGGCGCTCGCGCAGAGCAAGCGCGACGCACGTGCCGCCGCGCTCGCCGCCCGCGGCCAGGACCCGCGCTTCGGCGACGGCACGCTCACCGTGCTCGAGGAGCAGATGGGCGGCGGCATGGAGATGGAGCAGCTCTCCGAGGCCTGAGGCACTCAGCCACGCGCTGCCCCCGGATGCGATCGCATCCGGGGGCAGCGTCGTGTGCGGGATCGCGCTTGACGGCGTACGCCGGTCCGCGCGAACCTCGGGTCATGACCTCCGAGCCGCGCAGCCTCCTCGCCGCGGCCGTCGACGGTCGATTTCCCCGGCGCTGACCGCGCCGTCCTCCCACGCCGCAGGTCAGCGCGCCCCGGTCCCTAGACTCGGTGGCGCCCGTCGGTCGACGGGCCCGGTACAGGAAGAGACAGCATGTCCGCCCCGAACAAGTCGTTCGACCCCGTCGAGGTCGCCGCGCTGAGCCAGGAGAGCGTCGACGCCGCCGTCGCCGACGCCCTGGCCGCGATCGCTGCGGCGTCCGACCTCGACGCGCTCAAGGAGGTGCGGCTCGCCCACGCCGGCGACCGCAGCCCGCTGGCGCTGGCCAACCGCGAGATCGGTGCGCTGCCGCCGCAGGCCAAGGCCGAGGCCGGCAAGCGCGTCGGCGAGGCACGCGGCAAGGTCCGCGAGGCGCTCGAGCGCCGTCAGGTCGAGCTCGAGGAGGAGCGCGACGCGCGCGTCCTCGTCGAGGAGGCCGTCGACGTCACGCTGCCCTACGGCCGTCGCCCCGCCGGAGCCCGGCACCCGCTCACCACGATCATGGAGCGCATCGAGGACGTCTTCGTCTCGATGGGCTGGGAGGTCGCGGAGGGTCCCGAGGTCGAGGCCGAGTGGACGAACTTCGACGCGCTCAACATCGGTCCCGACCACCCGGCGCGCACGATGCAGGACACCTTCTTCGTGGGCACCGAGGACAGCGGCGTCGTGCTGCGCACGCACACCTCGCCGGTGCAGATCCGCACCATGCTCGACCGCGAGCCGCCCATCTACGTGATCTGCCCGGGCAAGGTGTTCCGCACCGACGAGCTCGACCAGACGCACACGCCGGTCTTCCACCAGGTCGAGGGCCTCGTCGTCGACGAGGGCATCACCGTGGCCGACCTCAAGGGCACGCTCGACCACTTCGCCACGGCGATGTTCGGTCCCGAGACGCGCACGCGCTGGCGTCCGTCGTACTTCCCGTTCACCGAGCCCTCGCTCGAGTTCGACATCTGGTTCACCGCGGCCAAGGGCGGCCCGCGGTGGATCGAGTGGGGCGGCTGCGGCATGGTCAACCCGCGCGTGCTGCGCGCCGCGGGCATCGACCCCGACCGCTACTCCGGCTTCGCGTTCGGCATCGGCATCGAGCGCACCCTCATGTTCCGCCACGACGTCACCGACATGCGCGAGATGGTCGAGGGCGACGTGCGGTTCACCACCCAGTTCGGCATGGAGGTCTGATGCGCGTCCCGCTGTCATGGGTGCGGGAGTACGTCGACCTCCCCAGCACCGAGACGCCCGAGTCCATCGGCGAGCGTCTCGTCACCGCCGGCCTCGAGCTCGAGTCCGTCGACGTCCTCGGGGCCGAGGTGACAGGCACGCTCGTCGTCGGCCACGTGCGCTCGATCGAGGAGCTCACCGGCTTCAAGAAGCCGATCCGCTGGTGCCAGGTCGAGGTCGGCGCGGCCCACGGCCACCCCGACACCCCGGGCGTGCGCGGGATCATCTGCGGCGCGCGCAACTTCGTCGAGGGCGACCTCGTCGTCGTGGCGCTCGCAGGCAGCGTGCTCCCGGGAGGCTTCGCGATCGCCTCGCGCGAGACATACGGCCACATCTCCGACGGCATGATCTGCTCCGAGCGCGAGCTCGGCCTCGGCGACGACCACGACGGCATCATCGTGCTGCCGCCGGGCACCGCCGAGGTCGGCGACGACGCCGGTCCGGTCCTCGGGCTCGGCGACGCCGTCCTCGAGTTCTCGATCACGCCCGACATGGGCTTCTGCCTGTCGATGCGCGGCATCGCGCGCGAGCTGTCGCACCTGTACGGCGTACCCCTGAAGGACCCGGGGCTCGAGCTCGTCGAGCTGCCCGCGCCGGTCGCCGGCACTCCGCACGAGTGCGTCGTCGAGGACCTCGAGGGCTGCGACCTGTTCACGCTGCGCACGATCGTCGGCTTCGACCCGAAGGCGCCGTCGCCGTACTGGATGAAGCGCCGCCTCTCGATGTCGGGCATGCGCCCGGTGTCGCTCGCGGTCGACGTCACCAACTACGTGATGCTCGAGACCGGCCAGCCGCTGCACGCGTTCGACCGCGCGAAGCTGCAGGGCCCGATCGTCGTGCGCCGGGCGCGCGCGGGGGAGACCCTCGAGACCCTCGACCACGTCGAGCGCACCCTCGACGCCGCCGACCTGCTCATCACCGACGACCGCGGCCCGATCGGCCTCGCCGGCACGATGGGCGGTCTCGACACCGAGATCGACGACGGCACGTCCGAGATCGCGCTCGAGGCCGCGCACTTCCTCGCGCCCGCGGTCGCGCACATGTCGCGCCGGCACAAGCTGTCGAGCGAGGCCGGTCGCCGCTTCGAGCGCGGCGTCGACCACGTGCTCGCGCCGTACGCATCGGCACGCGCCGCCGCGCTGCTGCTCGAGCACGGCGGCGGCTCCTACGTCGGCATGACGGCCGTCGAGGCCGCGCACGAGCCGACCGTCGTCGAGATGGCGGTCGACCTGCCCTCGCGCGTCGCCGGCATCGAGGTCGACCGTGCCACCGTCGTGCAGCGGCTCGAGGCCGTCGGCGCGTCGGTGGCCGACGCCGACGCCGACGTCCTGCGCGTGACGCCGCCGACCTGGCGCCCCGACCTGACCGACCCGGCCGACCTCGTCGAGGAGGTGCTGCGCCTCGGCGGCTACGACGCCATCCCGGCGACGCTGCCCTCGGCCCCCGCCGGCTACGGGCTCACGGCGGCGCAGCGCGCGCGTCGTCGCGTCGGACGCGCGCTGGCCGCCGACGGCTACGTCGAGGCGCTCGCCTATCCGTTCCTCGGGCAGGCCGACCTCGACGCGCTCCGGCTGCCCGCCGACGACCACCGCCGTCGCCTGCTGCTGCTCGCGAACCCGCTCTCCGACGAGCAGCCGGGCATGCGCACCACCCTGGTGCCCGGCCTGCTCGCGTCGCTGCGGCGCAACGTGGGTCGTGGTTCGTCCGACGTCGCCCTCTTCGAGACGGGCTCGGTCGTGCGGCTGCGCGAGGGCCAGGACCCGCGCGGCGTCACCGACCCGCCCCGGCCTTCCGTCGCGGGCCGGCCCTCGGACGACGAGATCGCAGCGCTCGAGGGGCTGCTGCCCGAGCAGCCCCTCCACGTCGCCGTGGCCCTCGCGGGCGCGCGCACGCCCTCCGGCTGGTGGGGCGAGGGCGCGACCGCGTCGTGGGCCGACGCGATCGAGGCGGCCCGCCTGGTCGCCGACGCCGTCGGCGTCGAGCTCGAGGTCCGTCGTGGCACGGCCCCGGCGCCGTGGCACCCCGGGCGCTGCGCCGAGCTGGTGCTCGACGGCGAGGTCGTGGGCTACGCCGGCGAGATCGCGCCCAAGGCGTGCGAGACCGCCGGGCTCCCCAAGCGAACGGCCGTGATGGAGCTCGACCTCGGCGCGCTCATCGGCGCAGCAGCCGGCGTCGTGACGGCCACGCCGATCTCGACGTACCCGGTGGCCAAGGAGGACGTCGCGCTCGTCGTGGCGTCCGACGTGCCCGCTGCCGACGTCGAGGCCGCGCTGGTCTCGGGTGCTGGTCCGCTGCTGGAGTCGGTGCGCCTGTTCGACGTGTACGACGGCGAGCAGGTGGGGGAGGGCCGCAAGTCGCTGGCGTACGCGCTGCGCTTCCGTGCGCCCGACCGCACCCTCAAGGTCGACGAGGTCGCCGAGGCGCGCGACGCCGCCGTGGCCGCGGCGGGGGCCGCGGTCGGCGCGGTGCTGCGGGGATGAGAGCGCTCGTCACGGGCGTCACTCGGGGCCTGGGACGGCTGCTGGTCGACCACCTCGTCGCCGACGGGTGGGAGGTGGTCGCGGTCGCGCGCCGTGGCGACGCCCTCGCCGAGCTGGCGACGACGTGGGGCCCGGCGGTCACGGCGTACGTCGCCGACGTCACCGATGCCCCGCGCATGGCCGCCGTCGCGGCCGAGGCGGGCGAGCTCGACCTCGTGGTCGTGAACGCGGGTGCTCTGCAGGCGACCGGGGCGTTCTGGGAGGCCGACCTCGACGAGTGGCTCGCCGGCGTCGAGGTGAACCTGCACGGCGCCGCGGCCACGCTGCACGGCGTCCTGCCGGGCATGGTCGCGCGCGGGTCGGGCCGCGTGGTCGTGCTCGGCTCCGGGATCGGCCACCGACCGTCGCCGTGGGTCACGCAGTACTCCGTGAGCAAGGCGGCCGTGGCGCGCCTCGTCGAGTCGCTCCAGGTCGAGCTCGACGGCACCGGCGTGCGGTGCTTCCTGGTGAGTCCGGGGATGGTGCGCACCGACATGACGGCCTGGCCCGACGCCCTCGTCGAGCGGCTGCCTCACCTCGGCGCGCTGGACGACGACGACTGGACGCCGCCGGAGGCGTTCTGCCGGCTCGTCGACCGGATCGCCGCGGGCGAGGTCGACGCCGCCGCCGGCCACTTCCTGCACGCCACCGACGACCCGGAGCGGGTCGTGGCGGCGGTCGAGGCCGACCCCACCGTGCGCACGCTGCGCCAGGTGGCGGCGTACGACGGGGATCCCTCCGCCTAGGCATCCGACGCTCATCCATCCGGATATGCGTATACTCGCGCCGTGACCAGGACCTACGTCGCGGCCGTCGCCGGTGCCTCCGGGTACGCCGGCGGCGAGCTCGTGCGGCTGCTGCTCGGCCATCCCTCCTTCGAGGTCGGCCCGCTGGCCGCCGGCTCGAGCGAGGGGAAGCGGGTCACCGACCTGCACCCGCAGCTCACCCCGCTGGCCGACCGCTCGTTCGTCGCGACCGACGTCGACGTCCTCGCGCAGGCCGACGTCGTCTTCCTCGCGCTGCCGCACGGGGAGTCGGGCTCGATCGCCGCGGCGCTGCCGCCGGACACCCTCGTGGTCGACCTCGGCGCCGACCACCGGCTCGCCGACCCCGAGGCCTGGTCGCGCTACTACGGCGGCAGCCACAGCGGCACCTGGACCTACGGCATGCCCGAGCTCGGCGACCAGCGCGCCGAGATCGCTCGTGCCACGCGCATCGCGAACCCCGGCTGCTACCCGACCGGCGTGATCCTCGGGCTCGCCCCGCTGCTCGCCGCCGGCCTCGTCGAGCCCGACGACGTCGTCGTGGTCGCGGCGAGCGGCACGACCGGTGCGGGCCGCAAGCCGAGCGACACGCTGCTCGCGAGCTCGGTCATGGGCCAGCTCTCGCCGTACAAGGTGGGCGGCGTCCACCAGCACACGCCGGAGATCGAGCAGGCGCTCACCGGTGCCGCGGGCGAGCAGGTCACCGTGTCGTTCACGCCGGTGCTGGCACCGATGCCGCGCGGCATCCTCGCGACGACCACGGCCCGGCTGGCGGAGGGCGTGACGACCGAGGAGCTGCAGGAGGCGCTGCACGCGGCGTACGTCGACGAGCCGTTCGTGACCGCGCTGCCGAACGGCTCGTGGCCGCAGACCGGCGCGACCCTCGGAGCGAACTCGGTGCACCTGCAGGTCGCGGGCGACCAGCACGCCGGTCGCGCCGTCGTCGTGTCGGCCATCGACAACCTCGTGAAGGGCGCCGCCGGCCAGGCGCTGCAGAACGCCAACCTCGCCCTCGGTCTGCCGGAGACCGCAGGCCTCACCGCGATCGGGGTCGCACCGTGACCGCCTCCCTCCCTCTGCCACAGGGCTTCCGCGCCGCGGGCGTCGTCGCCGGGCTGAAGTCCAGTGGCGCCAAGGACGTCGCGCTCGTCGTCAACGACGGGCCGCTGACCGCAGCCGCCGGCGTCTTCACCCGCAACCGCGTCAAGGCCGCGCCGGTCCTGTGGTCGCAGCAGGTCCTCAAGGCCGGTGCCGTGCGGGCCGTGATCCTCAACTCCGGCGGCGCGAACGCGTGCACGGGTCCCGAGGGCTTCCTCGACACGCACCGCACCGCCGAGCACGTCGGTGCCGCGCTCGAGATCGGCGCCGGCGAGGTGGCCGTCTGCTCGACGGGGCTCATCGGCCAGCGGCTCCCCACCGACAAGCTCTTCGCCGGCGCCGACGCCGCGATCGCGGCTCTCTCGGTCGACGGCGGCGGCGACGCGGCGGCCGCGATCATGACCACCGACTCCGTGCCCAAGACGGCTCAGGCAGCTCGTGACGGCTGGTCCGTCGCGGGCATGGCGAAGGGCGCGGGCATGCTCGCGCCGTCGCTCGCGACGATGCTCGTGGTCGTCACGACCGACGCGGTCGCCGACGCCGCCACGCTCGACCGCGCGCTGCGCGCAGCGACCCGCGTCACCTTCGACCGCGTCGACAGCGACGGCTGCACGTCGACCAACGACACCGTGCTGCTTCTCGCGAGCGGCGCCTCGGGGGAGACCCCGGCGTACGCCGATCTCGAGTCGGCGGTCACCGAGGTGTGCGCGAGCCTCGCGCGGCAGCTGGTCGCCGACGCCGAGGGCGCGAGCAAGGACGTGCGCATCGAGGTCGTCAACGCCGCGACGGAGGACGACGCCGTCGAGGCAGGGCGGGCGATCAGCCGCGCCAACCTCGTGAAGTGCGCCATCCACGGCGAGGACCCCAACTGGGGCCGCATCCTCGCCGAGCTCGGCATGACGAGCGCGGCGTTCGAGCCCGACGCCGTCGACGTCGCGATCAACGGCGTGTGGGTGTGCCGCGACGGCGCGACCGGCGAGGACCGCACGCTCGTCGACATGTCCGGCCGCGAGGTCACGATCACCGTCGACCTGCGCTCGGGGAAGGAGTCCGCGACCGTGTGGACCAACGACCTCACCGCCGCGTACGTCCACGAGAACTCGGCGTACTCGACATGACCGGCGACCGCGCGGACGCGCTCGCGAAGGCGGCGGTGCTCGCCGAGGCGCTGCCGTGGCTCGAGCGCTTCCACGGCGCGACCGTGGTGCTCAAGTACGGCGGCAACGCCATGGTCGACCGGGCGCTGGGCGAGGCGTTCGCGGCCGACGTCATGTTCCTGCGACTCGCGGGCCTGCGGCCCGTGGTCGTGCACGGCGGCGGCCCGCAGATCTCCGCGATGCTCGAGAAGCTCGGGATCCCGGGCGAGTTCCGCGGCGGCTACCGCGTCACGAGCCCCGAGGCGATGGACGTGGTGCGCATGGTGCTCACCGGCCAGGTGCAGCGCGAGGTCGTCGGCCTCATCAACGCCCACGGCCCGTACGCCGTCGGCCTCTCCGGCGAGGACGCGCACCTGTTCACCGCCGAGCGCCGCGACGTCGTCGTCGACGGCGAGCCCGTCGACATCGGGCTCGTCGGCGAGGTCACCGAGGTGCGTCCCGACTTCGTGCGCCAGCTCCTCGACGACGGCCTCGTGCCCGTCGTGTCGTCGGTGGGCCGCGGCGTCGACGGCCAGGCCTACAACGTCAACGCCGACACCGCCGCTGCCGCGCTCGCGATCGCGCTCGGTGCCGACAAGCTCGTGATGCTCACCGACGTCGAGGGCCTGTACGCCGACTGGCCGGCCAGCGACGAGGTGATCCGCACCATCGGCGTGAGCGCCCTCGAGGCGATGCTGCCCGGTCTCGCGAGCGGCATGGTCCCGAAGATGGAGGCGTGCGCGCGGGCCGTGCGGGGCGGCGTACCGCGCGCCCACGTCATCGACGGTCGGCTGCCGCACGGCGTGCTGCTCGAGGTCGTCACGTCGTCGGGCATCGGCACGATGGTGCTGCCCGACGACGCGCACCTGTTCGACGACGAGCCCGGCGACGAGGTCGTGGGGCTGTCATGACGCGCACCCACGACCTGCAGCAGCGGTGGGACGCCGTGATGCTGCGCAACTACGGCACTCCACCCGTCGCGCTCGCGCGCGGAGAGGGCGCCGTCGTGTGGGACGTCGACGGCACCGAGTACGTCGACCTGCTCGGCGGCATCGCCGTGTCGTCGCTGGGCCACGCGCACCCCGCGGTCGTCGAGGCGGTCACGCGCCAGGTCTCGACGCTGGTGCACACGAGCAACCTCTATCTGCACGAGCCCGGCGTGGCGCTGGCCGAGAGGCTCGCCGCGCTGGTGCCCGCCCCGACGCGCGTGTTCCTCTGCCAGGACGGTGCGACGGCCAACGAGGCGGCGCTCAAGATCGCGCGCAAGCGCGGCAACGCGCTCGGCCGCACGCGCATCGTCTCGACGCACGGCGGCTTCCACGGACGTACGGCGGGCTCCCTGGCGGTGACGGGCACGCCCGCGAAGCGCGAGCCGTTCGAGCCGCTGCCCGGCGGCGTCGAGTTCGTGGCCTACGGCTCGGTCGAGGAGCTGCGTGCGGCCGTCGACGAGCGCACGGCGGCGGTCGTCGTCGAGCCGGTCCAGGGCGAGGGCGGCGTCATCCTGCCGCCCGAGGGCTATCTCGCGGCGGCTCGCGAGATCTGCGACGCCGCGGGCGCTCTGCTGATCGTCGACGAGGTGCAGTCGGGCATCGGCCGCGCCGGCGAGTGGCTGATGAGCGTGGCGCAGGGCGTCGTCCCCGACGTGGTCACCCTCGCCAAGGGCCTCGCCGGCGGCATGCCGCTCGGCGCCGTGCTCGTCACGGGCGAGGCGGCCGACGTCCTCGTGCCCGGCGACCACGGCTCGACGTTCGGCGGCAACCCCGTGTCGTGCGCCGCCGCCCTCGCGGTGCTCGACGTCATCGAGCGCGACGAGCTGCTCGACCACGTGCGCTCCCTCGGCGAGCGGTGGTCGGCGGCCTTCGACGCGGTCGACCACCCGCTGCTCGCGTCGCACCGCGGCGTCGGGCTGTGGCGGGCGCTCGAGCTCGCCGAGCCGGTCGCGGCGGCCGTCGAGGTCTCGGCGCGGCGGCACGGCTACCTGCTCAACGCCGTGCGCCCCAGCACGATCCGGCTCGCGCCTCCGCTCGTGCTGACCGAGGCGCAGGCCGACGCCTTCGTCGCCGCCCTGCCCTCGATCCTGGATGGCGCGCGATGACCTCGCCGCACACGAAGGCCGCGCGCCACGCGCGCATCGTCGACCTGCTCGAGCACCACGAGGTCACGAGCCAGGCGCGTCTGGCCGAGCTGCTCGCCGACGACGGCCACGCCGTCGCGCAGGCGACGCTCTCGCGCGACCTCGACGAGCTCGGCGCGGTGAAGGTCGCGAGGTCCGACGGCGCGTCGGTGTACGCCGTACCCGGTGAGGGCGGCGACACGAGCCCGGTCGGCGCGGTCGCGTACGAGGCGGCGCTCACGCGCCTGACGCGCGTCGCGGGCGACGTCCTGGTGTCGGCCGAGAGCTCGGCCAACCTCGTCGTGCTGCGCACGCCCCCGGGTGCCGCGCAGTTCCTCGCCTCCGCGATCGACCACACCGTGCTGCCGTCGGTGCTCGGCACCGTCGCCGGCGACGACACGGTGCTGCTCGTGGCGCGGGACCCGGACGGGGGAGCCGAGGTCGCCGCTGCGATGCTGGCCCTCGCGGAGAAGAACCGATGACGACGTACGACGAGAGGCGGTCGCAGGCCCGTGGCTGACGATCAGGGCTCCCAGCGCCTCTGGGGCGGACGGTTCGAGGGCGGTCCCTCCGACGCCATGGCGGCGCTGTCGCTGTCGGTGCACTTCGACTGGCGCCTCGCGCCCTACGACCTCGCGCAGAGCCGCGCCCACGCGCGCGTGCTGCACCGCGCGGGCCTGCTCACCGACGACGAGCTCGAGCAGATGATCGGCGCGCTCGACGGGCTCGAGGCCGACGTGCTCTCGGGCGCGTTCACGCCGGTGCCGGCCGACGAGGACGTGCACACCGCCCTCGAGCGCGGCCTCACCGAGCGGCTCGGCGTCCTCGGCGGCAAGCTGCGCGCCGGCCGTTCGCGCAACGACCAGGTGGCCACCGACTTCCGGCTGTTCCTGCGCGACCAGGCGCGTGCGGTCGCGGCCGCGGTCGTCGAGCTCCAGCGCGCGATCCTCGGCCAGGCCGAGGCGCACGTCGACACGGCGTCGCCCGGCTTCACGCACCTGCAGCACGCGCAGCCGGTGTCCTTCGGGCACGAGCTCGCCAAGCACGTGCACGCGTTCGCGCGCGACGTCGACCGGCTGCGCGACTGGGACGACCGCACGGCGCTCTCGCCCATGGGCGCAGGCGCTCTCGCGGGTTCGTCGCTGCCGCTCGACCCGCAGGCGGTTGCGCGCGAGCTCGGCTTCCGCGACGCCGTCGCCAATTCCATCGACGCCGTGAGCGACCGCGACTTCGTCGCCGAGCTCCTCTTCACCACCGCGATGATCGGCGTGCACCTCTCGCGCCTCGGCGAGGAGATCTGCCTCTGGACCTCGCGCGAGTTCGCCTGGGCGAGGCTCGACGACGCCTGGTCGACCGGCTCGTCGATCATGCCGCAGAAGAAGAACCCCGACGTCGCCGAGCTCGCGCGCGGCAAGGCCGGCCGGCTCGTCGGCGACCTGACCGCGATCCTCACGGTGCTCAAGGGCCTGCCGTTCGCCTACAACCGCGACCTGCAGGAGGACAAGGAGCCCGCGTTCGACGCCGTCGACACGCTGCTGCTCGTGCTGCCTGCGATGACCGGCTGCGTCGCGACGCTGCTGTTCGACGTCGAGCGCATGGAGGACTCCGCGCCGCAGGGGTTCGCGCTGGCGACCGACATCGCCGAGTGGCTGGTGCGCCAGGGCGTCCCGTTCCGCGAGGCGCACGAGGTCGCCGGCGGCTGCGTACGCCGTGCCGAGGCGCGCGGCGTCGAGCTGTGGGACCTCTCCGACGAGGAGCTGCACGACATCAGCGAGCACCTCACGCCGAGCGTGCGCGGCGTGCTGTCGCTGCGCGGCGCGCTCGACTCGCGCTCGGCGTACGGCGGCACCGCCCCGGCCCGTGTCCGGGAGCAGCTCGCCGCCGTCCGCGAGGTCGTCGACGCCGACGCCGCCTGGGCGGCCGCGCGCCCCGGAGCCTGAGGCAGGTCCATGGCCCGCGGCCGCGTCCTCCCGGTCTCGTTCTTCGACCGAGACGTCGCGGTCGTGGCGCGCGACCTGCTCGGCCGCGTCGTCGAGAGCGAGACCCACGACGGCGTGGTCGCCGTGCGCCTGCTGGAGACCGAGGCGTACGCCGGCGAGGACGATGCCGCCTCGCACGCCTGGCGCGGCCGCACCCCGCGCACCGAGGTGATGTTCGGACCTCCCGGCCGCGTCTACGTGTACTTCACCTACGGCATGCACTGGTGCGCCAACGTCGTGTGCGGTCCCGACGGCCGCGCGTCCGCGGTGCTGATGCGCGCCGGCGAGGTCGTGTCGGGCCTCGAGCTCGCGCGGTCGCGGCGGCGTCCCGGCGTACCCGACCGGTCCCTGGCGTCCGGCCCGGCGAACCTCGCCTCGTGCCTCGGTCTCGACGGGACCTGGACCGGGCAGCGGGTCACGTCGGCGCGCGGTCCGCTGCGCCTGCGGGCGGGGGAGCCGGTCGACGACGCCGAGGTCGCCACCGGGCCGCGCATCGGCATCACGCGCGCCGCCGAGGTCCCGTGGCGCTGGTGGGTCGGCGGGAACCCGCACGTCAGCGGCCCGCGCCGTGCGGGAGGATGACGCCGTGACGACCGGAGCCGCACTCGACCTCGACACCCTCGACGACGCCGCACGCGCCCGCGTGGCCGTGCTCGACGACCTCGCCTGGCGGGGCCTGATCGCGACGTCGACCGACCTCGACGCCCTGCGCGCCGACGCCGCGGCAGGGCCGATCACGCTCTACTGCGGCTTCGACCCGACCGCTCCGAGCATGCACATGGGCAACCTGCTGCAGATCCTCACCGTGCGCCGGTTCCAGCTCGCCGGCCACCGGCCGCTCGCGCTCGTGGGCGGCGCGACCGGCCTCATCGGCGACCCCAAGGAGTCCGGCGAGCGCACGCTCAACCCGGTCGACCTGGTGCACACCTGGGTCGAGCGGATCCGCGCGCAGCTCGAGCGCTTCTTCGAGTTCGAGGGCGTGCCCAACGCCGCCGTCATGGTCAACAACTACGACTGGACGCAGGGACTGTCGACGCTGGAGTTCCTCCGCGACGTCGGCAAGCACTTCAGCGTCAACCGCATGCTCGACCGCGAGGCCGTCGCGGCCCGGCTGGCCGGCAACGGCATCTCCTACACCGAGTTCAGCTACCAGCTGCTGCAGTCCTACGACTACCTGCAGCTGCACCAGCAGTACGGCTGCTCGCTGCAGACCGGTGGCTCCGACCAGTGGGGCAACATCGTCGCGGGAGTCGACCTGGTACGCCGCGTCACGGGCGACCGCGTGCACGCCCTGACGACGCCGCTGGTGACCAAGACCGACGGCACCAAGTTCGGCAAGACCGAGGGCGGCACGATCTGGCTGGACCCCGAGCTCACCTCGCCGTGGGCCTGGTACCAGTTCTGGCTCAACGTCGAGGACGCCCTCGTGCCGGCGCTGCTGCGCTACTTCTCGTTCCGCACCCACGAGGAGATCGAGGCGCTCGAGGAGGCCGTGCGCGAGCGGGCGCACACCCGCGAGGGCCAGCGCGCGCTCGCCCAGGAGCTCACCGACCTCGTGCACGGGCCGGACGAGCGCGCCAAGGTCGAGGCCGCCGCGCAGGCGCTCTTCGGCCAGGGCGACGTCGCCGCGCTCGACCCCGCCACCCTCGAGGCCGCGCTCTCGGAGGCGCCGCACGCCGACGTCACCGCGGGGGAGTGGGCCGAGGGGCTCGGCGTCGCCGACGCGCTGGCGCGCAGCGGTCTCGTGGCCTCCAAGGGCGCCGGCCGACGCACGATCGCGGAGGGCGGCGCCTACGTCTCCAACGAGCGCGTCACCGAGCAGGACGCCGTCCTCACCGACGCGGACCTGCTCCACGGACGCTGGATCCTGCTCCGGCGTGGGCGGCGTCACATCGGCGGCATCCGGGTCGCGGAGGCCTGATCGGCTCTGATCCGCCGTGCGCCGAGCTGCGCGGCCCGCGCGGAACCGTTGGCGCGCAAGCGTTTCCACGGGCGGCGCTCGCGCCGGCGGCGGGCGATCCGCCCGATTTGACCTGCGGCGCCGCGGTTGCCTAATGTCTTCCTCGTCAGCCCGACAGGGAGGAACGGACACCGGATTCGGTGGCCGGTCCCGGGGCCGGACCCCCCAGCACCGAGCACCTCGGCCTGATGGTCGAGCACCTCTGCTGCCCCCGCTCCGGCGGGCGGGATCCGAACAGACACACAGCACGACACGGAGCACGACCACCGATTTGACCCGGTGCTCACGCTCCGATAAGTTAGGCGAGTTGCCCCGACGGCCCTCCACCGAGAGATCGGTGGGTGTCTCGGTGCGCGCCCGCTCCTTGAGAACTCAACAGCGTGTCAACAATCGATGCCAACAACCCCGTCCGTCGGGGGGCACCGCGACAACAGTCGTAGGGCCTGTCGATGAACGGTTATGTAATTTCCTTTGGTATTGATCGAGCACAGCTTGATCTTTGCCAGGAACTCTTCAGTCGGTAACCGTCGGCCTATTCCGCCGACCTACCAATAGACATCAACGGAGAGTTTGATCCTGGCTCAGGACGAATGCTGGCTGCGTGCTTAACACATGCAAGTCGAACGGTGAACAGGGGCTTGCCCCTGGGATCAGTGGCGAACGGGTGAGTAACACGTGGGCAACCTGCCCCTCACTCTGGGATAACTCCGGGAAACCGGGGCTAATACCGGATACGACCAGGCACGACATCGGGTCTGGTGGAAAGAACTTCGGTGAGGGATGGGCCCGCGGCCTATCAGCTTGTTGGTGAGGTAACGGCTCACCAAGGCGACGACGGGTAGCCGGCCTGAGAGGGCGACCGGCCACACTGGGACTGAGACACGGCCCAGACTCCTACGGGAGGCAGCAGTGGGGAATATTGCGCAATGGGCGAAAGCCTGACGCAGCGACGCAGCGTGAGGGACGACGGCCTTCGGGTTGTAAACCTCTTTCAGCGGGGACGAAGCGAAAGTGACGGTACCCGCAGAAGAAGCACCGGCTAACTACGTGCCAGCAGCCGCGGTAATACGTAGGGTGCAAGCATTGTCCGGATTTATTGGGCGTAAAGAGCTCGTAGGCGGCTTGTCACGTCGGGTGTGAAAACTCGGGGCTTAACCCCGAGCCTGCACTCGATACGGGCTAGCTAGAGTGTTGCAGGGGAGACTGGAATTCCTGGTGTAGCGGTGAAATGCGCAGATATCAGGAGGAACACCGGTGGCGAAGGCGGGTCTCTGGGCAACTACTGACGCTGAGGAGCGAAAGCGTGGGGAGCGAACAGGATTAGATACCCTGGTAGTCCACGCCGTAAACGTTGGGCGCTAGGTGTGGGGAACCTTCCACGTTCTCCGTGCCGTAGCTAACGCATTAAGCGCCCCGCCTGGGGAGTACGGCCGCAAGGCTAAAACTCAAAGGAATTGACGGGGGCCCGCACAAGCGGCGGAGCATGTTGCTTAATTCGATGCAACGCGAAGAACCTTACCTAGGCTTGACATATACCGAAAACTCATAGAGATATGGGGTCCGCAAGGGCGGTATACAGGTGGTGCATGGTTGTCGTCAGCTCGTGTCGTGAGATGTTGGGTTAAGTCCCGCAACGAGCGCAACCCTCGTCCTATGTTGCCAGCGCGTTATGGCGGGGACTCATAGGAGACTGCCGGGGTCAACTCGGAGGAAGGTGGGGATGACGTCAAATCATCATGCCCCTTATGTCTAGGGCTGCAAACATGCTACAATGGTCGGTACAAAGGGCTGCGATACCGCAAGGTGGAGCGAATCCCAAAAAGCCGGCCTCAGTTCGGATTGGGGTCTGCAACTCGACCCCATGAAGTCGGAGTCGCTAGTAATCGCAGATCAGCAACGCTGCGGTGAATACGTTCCCGGGCCTTGTACACACCGCCCGTCACGTCACGAAAGTCGGTAACACCCGAAGCCGGTGGCCTAACCGCAAGGAAGGAGCCGTCGAAGGTGGGATCGGCGATTGGGACGAAGTCGTAACAAGGTAGCCGTACCGGAAGGTGCGGCTGGATCACCTCCTTTCTAAGGAGCACCTGACGACCGGTACGCCGGTCGTGCAGAGCCTCTAGTGCAGACACACGTTCTGCCGAGGTAGCTCATGGGTGGAACATCGATTGAGGCGTCGCTCGAGCGACGCCGGCCAGTACAACCCTTCGGGGAGTGGAACGCCGGCGCCGACCGGGAGGCGCCTGACACGCTGTTGGGTCCTGAGGGAACGGGCAACCGATCCTTCGAGACCGACGCCCGATCGCTTCTAGCGCTCGGGCGTTTCGGTCGGGGCCTGGTCCGCGGATGGACTGCCGGGAGAGCCCGGCAAGCACCGCACCCGACCAGGGATCCCGCCCGTAGCTTGAGAACTGCACAGTGGACGCGAGCATCTAGTTTTATGTGGCCAAGTTAGTAAGGGCACACGGTGGATGCCTTGGCACCAGAAGCCGATGAAGGACGTTGGAGCCTGCGAAAAGCCTTGGGGAGCTGGCAACCGAGCTGTGATCCAGGGATGTCCGAATGGGGAAACCCGGCTGGAGTCATGTCCAGTCACCTCCGCCTGAATATATAGGGCGGTTGGAGGGAACGTGGGGAAGTGAAACATCTCAGTACCCACAGGAAGAGAAAACAACAGTGATTCCGGGAGTAGTGGCGAGCGAAACCGGAAGAGGCCAAACCGATACTGCGTGATAGGCGCCAGCCGTTGCAGTACCGGGGTTGAGGGACCTTTCAGACCGTTCTGGCGAGCGGTCAGACAGTAAGAAATCGATGTGGTAGGCGAAGGCCATGCGAAAGGGCCGGCATAGAGGGTAACGCCCCCGTAGCCGAAACTGCATCGACTGTCGAGAGGGATCCCAAGTAGCTCGGGGCCCGAGAAATCCCGAGTGAATCTGGCAGGACCACCTGCTAAGCCTAAATACTCTCTGGTGACCGATAGCGGACAAGTACCGTGAGGGAAAGGTGAAAAGTACCCCGGGAGGGGAGTGAAATAGTACCTGAACCCGTGTGCCTACAAGCCGTAGGAGCGTCTTGAGAGCTTGCTCTCTCCGTGACTGCGTGCCTTTTGAAGAATGAGCCTGCGAGTTAGCGATGTGTGGCGAGGTTAACCCGTGAGGGGCAGCCGTAGCGAAAGCGAGTCCGAACAGGGCGTATGAGTCGCACGTCCTAGACCCGAAGCGGAGTGATCTACCCATGGGCAGGGTGAAGCGCCGGTAAGACGGCGTGGAGGCCCGAACCCACCAAGGTTGAAAACTTGGGGGATGACCTGTGGGTAGGGGTGAAAGGCCAATCAAACTCCGTGATAGCTGGTTCTCCCCGAAATGCATTTAGGTGCAGCGTCACGTGTTTCTTTCCGGAGGTAGAGCACTGGATGGCCTAGGGGGCCTACAAGCTTACTGAAGTCAACCAAACTCCGAATGCCGGAAAGTGAGAGCGTGGCAGTGAGACTGCGGGGGATAAGCTCCGTAGTCGAGAGGGAAACAGCCCAGAACACCAACTAAGGCCCCCAAGCGTATGCTAAGTGGGAAAGGATGTGGAGTCGCAGAGACAACCAGGAGGTTGGCTTAGAAGCAGCCACCCTTGAAAGAGTGCGTAATAGCTCACTGGTCAAGTGATTCCGCGCCGACAATGTAGCGGGGCTCAAGCATACCGCCGAAGTTGTGTCATTCACGTTGATAACCAGGCCGGCAACGGTCCAGGTGCGTGGATGGGTAGGGGAGCGTCGTGTGGCGAGCGAAGCGGCGGGGTAACCCAGCCGTGGACGCCACACGAGTGAGAATGCAGGCATGAGTAGCGAAAGAGGAGTGAGAAACTCCTCCGCCGGATGACCAAGGGTTCCAGGGTCAAGCTAATCTGCCCTGGGTAAGTCGGGACCTAAGGCGAGGCCGACAGGCGTAGTCGATGGACAACGGGTTGATATTCCCGTACCCGTGGTGTTGCGCCCATGCTGAGCCCGGTGATGCTAACCGCACGAAACCTCGTGATGTCTTCGGACGGATCGAGGCGGAACGCGGGAACCGAACCGGTAGTAGGCAAGCGATGGGGTGACGCAGGAAGGTAGCTGAACCCGGGCGATGGTAGTCCCGGGGTAAGGATGTAGGGCGAGACGTAGGCAAATCCGCGTCTCATGTGCCTGAGATCCGATGCCGAGCCGATTAGGCGAAGTCAGTGATCCTATGCTGCCGAGAAAAGCCTCTAGTGAGTGACACCGCGGCCCGTACCCCAAACCGACACAGGTGGTCAGGTAGAGAATACCAAGGCGATCGAGTGAACCATGGTTAAGGAACTCGGCAAAATGCCCCCGTAACTTCGGGAGAAGGGGGGCCCCGGCCGGTGACAG
The DNA here is from genome assembly GCA_046330715.1 of Candidatus Nanopelagicales bacterium. Lineage (GTDB taxonomy): Bacteria > Actinomycetota > Actinomycetes > S36-B12 > CAIYMF01 > Longivirga. The sequence continues at coordinate 292 of JAXLSG010000006.1, read as the reverse complement.
GACTTGCTCCTGAAGCTGGCTGAGGCCGCAGAGACCAGGCTGAAGCGACTGTTTACTAAAAACACAGGTCCATGCCAAGTCGCAAGACGATGTATATGGACTGACGCCTGCCCGGTGCTGGAACGTTAAGGGGACGGGTTAGCGCGCAAGCGCGAAGCTCAGAACTTAAGCGCCAGTAAACGGCGGTGGTAACTATAACCATCCTAAGGTAGCGAAATTCCTTGTCGGGTAAGTTCCGACCTGCACGAATGGCGTAACGACTTCAGCGCTGTCTCAACCGTGGACTCGGCGA
>JAXLSG010000005.1:0-236536 GCA_046330715.1 Candidatus Nanopelagicales bacterium | reverse complement strand
CTCTCATGACCGTGGAGCAGAGGTCGTTGCCCGACGTCTCGGTGTCGTTCTGCGGTGAGCTGTTCCCCGTCAGCCCGGACGAGGAGTTCGTGGTAGGCCGTGAGGGCGACCTCGCGATCGACGACAACCCCTACCTGCACCGCCGCTTCCTCGTGATCCGCCAGAGCGACGGCATGTGGTGGCTCACCAACACCGGCAGCACGTTGGCCGCGACCGTCGCCGACCGCGCGGGTCTCATGCAGGCCTGGCTCGCCCCTGGGGGCTCGCTTCCGCTGGTCTTCCCGGAGAGCGTCGTCATCTTCACCGCCGGTCCGACGACCTACGAGCTCGAGATCGCGCTCGGCGACGCTGCGTTCGCACCGACCGACGTCGTCGAGGACCGGACAGGTACGACCACCATCGGTCGGATCTCTCTCTCGGCGAGCCAGCGGCTGCTCGTCCTCGCCCTGGCTGAACCGCTGCTCAGGGCGGGTGCGCTGAACGTCGGCTCGCTGCCGACGTCGGCCGCCGCAGCCGATCGGCTCGGCTGGCCGCTCACGACCTTCAACCGCAAGCTCGACCACGTCTGCCAGAAGCTCACCGCGTCCGGGGTCAAGGGACTGCACGGAGCCACCGACAAGCTGGCGATGAACCGGAGGGCTCGGCTGGTGGAGTACGCCGTCGCGGCCCGCATTGTCACCATCGACGACCTGCCGCTGCTCGAGTCCGACCACCCGCTCCCCTCGCGACCTGTTCTCCAGACACCGATCGACGACGCCTGAGCCGGAGGCACTGTGCAACCCACGACGCTCACGTTCCCCGTGCCGGCGCACGAGGGCCAGGCTGCGCTCAACCGTGCCGTCGCCGTCCTGCAGACAGGTGGCTACACCGTCCGCTCCACCTCGGAGTCCGAGGCCATCGGCGTCAAGCGCGTCATCCCCGGGTGGGCGATCTTCCTGGCGGTGGTCTTCGGTCTGTTCTGCCTGGTCGGGCTGCTGTTCCTGCTCATCAAGGAGGACCGGGAGGTGCGCGCGTCGATCATCGTCAGCCCAGACGGCGAGGCGATCGCGGTCTCGGGATCGATGAACAGCTCGACGGTCGCGCGGTTGCGCGCCGAGCTCGAGGGCGCCTACCCGAGCCCCGCGCCCGTCCCGGAGATGCCTGCCGACCCGCCCGTCGACGCCGCGCCGGTCGCGCGCGCGGTCGTGCCACCCACCGTCGCGGAACCGCTTCCCGTGGCGCCTGCCGCCACGGAGGCCGGCACGGTGACGCCACCGCCGGGGGGCTCCTCGGTCTCCTGGGCGGCGCCGGTCGTGGCCGACGTGGTCGACGACGCTGCCCTTGCTGCCCCGATCATTGCCGTGCCGGGCGGGCTGGACGACGTGGAGGCCTACACGATCGCCCGTCCGCGACGGGGATCGTCGTCGGAGGAGTCGCCGCGTCTCCGCTTCGACGACGGCACGGAGCTGACGGTCTCCGACCTGGTCCTCGTCGGCCGCGACCCGGCTGCGGCCGACGGCGAGATGACGGCGCAGCTGGTCCCCCTCGACGACCCGACACGGGGACTGTCCAAGACGCACGCCGCGCTGGCCGTCGTCGACGGTCGTCTCGTCGTGACCGACCGGCACTCGACGAACGGGACTGTCGTCAGGAGCGCCACGGGCACCGAGCGCACCTGCGTGCCGGGCGATCCGACGCCTGTCGCGATCGGCGACATCGTCGTCGTCGGTGGTCGTCAGCTCGTGCGCATGGCCTGATCAGCCGTCCCGCAGTCCGGCATGGCAGAACGATCATGAGGCGGTTCCACTGCCGAGAAGGACGATGTCCGGGTGGATTCCGATCTGGCAGAAGGACTTACGGCGTCCCGTTCGGCGCAGCCGGGTGACCGTCGGCGTTGACGTGACGACGTACGGTCAATGGACCGTAAGGGGGAGTAGTCCCCATCGACGTCAAGAGGTCCCTCTTCTCTATGCTGCGCTCGGGCGGTCGCAGTCAGGCCGAGGGAAAAGCAAGTCACGGGGGCGTCGATGTCGTTGCTCGGCTGGGTGTCGAACCGTCGTGGTGTCCTGGCGGGCACTGCGGCTCAGGTCCTCGCGCTGAGCGTCGTCGCCGCGGTCGTCGTCACCGCGAACGGTTACCCGACGGACAAGGTCGACCTCAACGACTCCGGCGTCTGGACGGTGGACCAGAAGGTCGGCCGCGTCACGCGCGTGATCGCCGCGATCAAGGACACCGGGACGCCGGTGGACGCGCCGATCACCCAGGGCCCCTTCGACGTCCTCCAGGACGGCGCCAACGTGGTCGTCTGGAACACGGGCAAGCAGAAGGCCGCAGCGCTCGACCCCGCGACCGGTCTCCTGTCGCCGGAGATCACACTCCAGCCCGAGCAGCAGGTGGCGGCGGGCGGTCCCAACACGGCCGTGCTCGACCCCGGTGGTCGCGCGTGGTTCGGCCCGACACGCAACGTGCTCGCCTCCGACTTCACCAAGCCCGGCACCGCCCCGATCGAGACCGGCGCCGGGGCCAAGGCCGCGATCGGGACAGACGGCACGCTCGCCGTGGCGCGGCCGGCCGTCTCCGAGGTGACGCTCTACCGGTGGTCCGACGGCGCCATCGTCGTCGGGCCTTCCTTCCCCCTCCCGGGCGGGCAGGTGGGCTCCGTGACGGTGGTCGGGTCGGGCGACGACTTCGCCGACGTGAAGCCGGTCGTGGAGATGGCCGACCAGCGCGTCGTGCTGCCCGGCGGCCAGGTGGCGCCTCTCCCCTCCACGTCTGGCGCGGTGCTCCAGCTCCCTGGGCCGAGCGCCGACTCGGTGCTCGTGGCCACCGAGAAGGAGCTCTACTCGGTTCCGCTCGACGGCAGCCCGGTGTTGCAGCACTTCGCCGAGGGCACCGGTCGGCCCGCCCGCCCTGTGGTCGTAGGCCAGTACTGCATCGCCGCCTGGTCGGACACGCCGCTGGTCGCGCAGGGTCCGTGCGATGATGGCGACTTCCCCCCTACGCCGGCGATGCCGGGCAAGAAGCCGGGCGGTGCTCTGGTGCTGCGCGTCAACCACGGCTACGTCGTGCTCAACGACCCGTCCACCGGCGACACCTCGCTCACGACGGACCTCGCGCACGTGCTGCAGTGGCACGACAAGATCAAGGACGAGACCGCGACCGAGAACCAGCAGGGGTCCGAGCAGGCCGACCTGAAGATGGACCAGAGGGCCGCGACCATCAAGACCGAACCCGACAAGTTCGGTGTACGCCCCGGCGCGACCGCACCGCTGAAGGTGCTGGCGAACGACCAGAACACCAACGATCTGGTGCTCCGCGTCGACGCCACGGCTGTGTCGCCCGTCTCGCCTGCCTCGGTCGGAACGGTGGCGACGATCGACGGCAGCAAGGCTCTCCAGATCAGCGCCGCGGAGTCCGCCTCGGGCGTCGCCCGTCTCACCTACGTGGCGTCCGACGGACGTGCGAAGTCGGCGCCGACCCCTGTGACCGTGCGGGTCATCACGGACGGCTCGAACACCGAGCCCCAGCTGCTTCAGGGCCCTCCCGCTCAGGTGCTCAAGGTGCCGCAGCGCGGCTCGGCCAGCTTCGGTGTGCTCGATGACTGGTACGACCCTGAGGGCGACCCGATGACGCTGGAGTGCGTCGGAGCGCCCGCCGGCGTGCGGTGCTCGCCCGACGGCACGATCACCGTGCGGGGGTCGTCCGAGCTCCCGGCGGCGTTCGCCGTCAAGTTCCTGGTGCGCGACGACCAGAAGGGCGTCGGCGAAGGGACACCAGGATCCCTCGCCGTCAAGGTCGTCCAGCCCGACCGCGAGAAGCCCATCGTCCGTCCCGACTACGCGGTCGCGGTCCTCGGTCAGTCGATCACGCTCAAGCCGCTCGCCAACGACACCGCGTTCGGCACCGGCGGCCTCATCCTGAGCCTGCGACGCCCGGTGCCGGGCCTGCGCGACAACGGTGACGGCACGCTGACGTTCACCCCGTCGCAGCCCGGTGACGTGATCGTCTACTACCGCGCCACCTCCGCCTCGAGCCCGAGCAGGTGGGCCTACGGCGTCATCCGGGTCTCGGTGGTCAAGGCCGACGGGAACGCCGACCCCGTCGCTTCGCCCGACAGCGCCGGGCTGCGCAGCCAGGGGTCGGTGATCGTCGACGTCCTCGCGAACGACTTCGACCCGTCGGGCCACCTGCTCATGGTCACCTCGGTGCAGCAGGCCGGAGCAGCCCGCGCATCCCAGCCGACGGTCGCCGCCCAGGTCCTCGACGGACGGCTGCTGCGCGTATCCGCGCTGCCCGGCTTCTTCGACTCGGCGTTGCTCACCTACACGGTGAGCAACGGCACCAGGACCGCGTCCTCGACCGTGACGGTCCGAGCCGTCAGCGACGAAGTCCCTTACGCCGCTCCGCTGACGCAGGACGACACCGCCACGGTCCAGGCCGGGTCCGCGGTCAACCTCCCCGTGCTCGACAACGACGCCGACCCGGAGGGCGGCGCCTTGACGCTGCAGCCACTCCCGTTCTCCGCTGTCGGCTTCCGCACGCCGAAGATGCGGTCGGATGAGCCCGCCCAGCCGTTGACGGCCGACAGCGGATGGACGGCGTTCGCCAACGGCGATGTCATTAGCCTCGTCGCGCCCACCACGCCAGGCGTGGTGCTCATGACGTACAGCGTCGTCAACCAGCACGGCGACAGCGCCTCGGGCTCGGTGAAGGTCGTCGTGACCGACCCGTCCTCGACCAACACGCCGTCGCAGCCACCGGCGCTGCAGGCGCGGCTGTTCGTGGGTCAGAAGGTCACCATCCCCGCAGCATCCGATCTCGACCACGGCGGCTTCCCGGTGCAGCTCGCCGACCCGGTCGAGCAGCCTGCGCCCTTGGGCTCCGGCTCGGTACAGCTCTCCGACAAGGGCTACGAGTTCACGGCGGGCACCACGCCCGGCGTGGCGACCTTCCCCTACCGGGTCCGCACGCTGTCCGGCGTCGAGAGTCCCCCGAGCACCGTCACTGTCGTCATCGCGCCCGCAGCGGCGCCGGCGACCCCGGTGGCGGTCCCCGACGTGGTGCGCGCGCGGCCGAACCGCAGCATCGACGTCGACGTCCTGGCCAACGACTTCTCGCCCAGCGGGCAGAAGGTGACGCTGCTGCCCGACGGTCTGCGCGAGGGCTTCCGCGTGGTCGATGGCCGCATCCGTGTGACCGTGGGGGCCGGAACGGTCCCGCTGAGCACTACCTACGCGATCGAGGCCCAGGGTCGCCAGGCCACGGGCACCCTCAGCGTGACGCCAGACCCCAGCGCGCCGCTGCTGCCGCTCGTGGTCGTCCCGGACTCCGCGGATCCCGGCGTCGACGCCACCGTGACCATCCCCGTGCTGAAGAACGACAGCAACCCCAACGGCAAGGCGACCGATGTCAAGCTCGTCGGCGCCTATCCGTCGACGGTGGTCGTCTCGAGCAGCGCCTCCGGTGTGGTCGTGCGCCGCGCGAAGGTCGACCAGTACGCCTGGTACACCATCGCCAGCACGATCGACGATAAGCAGCCGCCGGCGCAGGGCCTCATCTACATCCCGGGCATCGCGCAGAAGCCGCAGGCGATCCTGCCGCCGCCGCCGCTCACGGTGAAGGAGGGTGGACCGGCCGTCACGCTCGACATCACCAAGTACGTCCGGAGCGTGTCCGGTCAGCCGGTGCGGCTGGTCAACCGGACCCAGCCGGCGGCAACCGGCGTCGTCGCGACGGTGGTCGACGCTCAGCACCTGTCGCTGGTGGCGGCGCCGAGCGGGCCCGGGAACGTGCCGCTGCTGGTGACCGACCTGCCCGAGGGCACCCAGGTCGCGGACGAGCTCGTCGCGCACATCACCGTTCCGGTGACCGTCGACCGGCATCCCGCCGACCCGATCATGCTGCCGGCGAGCGTCACCGTGGCCAACGACGGCACTCCGGCGGCCCCCATCGACCTCGCCGCGTTCCTCGCGACCCCCGACAGCACCGCGACCCTCGCCTTCCGCGACGTCCAGGCGCCGAACGGAGTCGTCGCCAACCTCACCGGTTCGTCGCTTGTGGTCTCGGCCGCCGTGAAGCAGGCGCCCGGCTCCTATCGCGTGACCTACTCCGTCGTGCGCACCGGTGCGGTGCACCCGGGCACCGGAGTGGTGAACGTGACGGTGACGAAGCTGCCGCCGCCGCCACTGCAGGCCTGTCCGGCGATGAGCTTCTCCGCCGACCAGAAGGTGACGCTCGACCTCGCGCAGTGCATCTCGCCGGCGTACCGGGACCTGAGCAAGCTGACCTTCACCGCCAAGTCCTCCGACGGCAGCGTGAGCCGCCCGAACGGCTCCGTCGTGACCTTCACGCGCAACGCGTCGTTCGACGGAGGCGCCACCTCGCTGGACTTCAGCGTCAGCGACACGGTCAACGTCGTGAACGGGCGCTGGAGCTTCACGGTCTACGGCCCGCCCGGCCCGGCGACCAACGTGGTCGCCACAGAGGTGTACGAGACGGCTGGCGCCGCGACCGTGACCTGGGCCGAGCCGCAGAACAAGGGCGGTGTTCCCACGCTCTCCTACGTGGTGGAGGCCACCCCGGTGGGCGGTGGAACGGTCGTGAAGACCCCGAACAACCTCCCGGCGAGCGCCGACGTCAAGGGTCTCGACCCGGCCACCCGCTACACGTTCGTGGTGGTCGCGACGAGCCCGCAGTCCAAGACCAGCTCGCAGAGCCAGCCGGGTGGTCCGTTCGGGCCGTTCGACCGCACGCCGACCGTGGAGTCCGTCAAGGCCAGCGTGGCGCTCGGGGGCACCGCCTCGGTGTCGTGGGTCGTGACGAAGCTTGGATCGGCGATCAAGTCGGTCGTCGTCACACCCCTTCCGCAGAAGCCGGCCAGCGGGGCAGGTAGACCATGCGCCCGCAACCCGGTCACCGTCGCAAGCCCCGACTTCACCGGATCCCAGACCCTGAGCCTCGAGGTCGGCTGCAGCTACACGTTCCAGGTGGACGTCGCGAACCAGAACCGTCAGGGCCAGGGGCTGTCGCAGACGCCTGTCGAACCGTTCGACGTGGTGTCGGGCATCCCGACGCCCAAGGCGCAGCTCGACTCCTCCGTCCTGGGCAAGACCATCGTCGTCAGCTGGGATCCCGTCGCGGTCAACACCGCGGCGCACGGCACCATGGACCCGACGAGCGGGTTGAAGGTGGTCGTGGGCGGCGCGTGGTCGACCACCGTGAACGCGGCGGTCGCCGCGGGCTCGACCACGGTCGACGTCCCCGTCTACGGCGACTACTCGGTGTCCTTGAACGTGACCAACACCGGTGGCCAGTCGGCGACCGGTGGCTCCGCTGCGGTCAAGGCGGCCGGTACTCCGGACAAGGCGACCGTCACCGCCGGCTCGCCGCTCGATCGGGCGGCGCGCATCACCTACCAGCTGGGGGCATCCAACGGCCTGGCGTGGCAGTCGGTGGTCGTCACGGCCTCTGGCGGCGCGACGGCGCAGGGGTCGTTCCCCTCGGGCGGCTCCTCGGGCACCGGAGTAGCGACCTTCGCGACCGGCACGCTGACGAACGGCACGAGTTACACCTTCACGGTCACCGCCTGCAACGAGCTCAACTGCTCGACCTCGGCGGCCTGGGCCTCCGTCGTCCCATTCGGTCCGCCGGTGGCCCCGACGGTGTCGATCGTCACGGCCCCGGGGAACCCGACGGTGACCGTGCAACTCGGCAATGGCTCAGGGAACGGACTGGCGTCCACGATCAACCTGTCCCTGGGAGGGCCGATCTCAAGCAACGGCTGCCCGAGCACCTGGACGCTGCCCGCGAACTCGACGCTCAACTTCAGCTGCCAGTTCACCGGCCAGGTGGGGCAGAGCTACACGGCAAACGTCAGCCTGGTCCAGGCGACGACCGGTGCAACGCTGTCCGCTTCGGCTTCCGGAACGATCGTGAACCCACCTCCCCCGCCGACTGTGAGCGTCTCTTGGGGAGCCCGCTGCACGAAGTCGACCTGTCCGGCCGGAGCCTTCTACTTGACGGTCAGTTGGTCGAACTTCAGTAGCGGCAACCACGCTGTTACGCCGCACTTCGACGGTGGGAACGACTGGTGCGGTGGGGTTTCGGGTTGTTCGAACACCCTGACCAAGTCGGGAAGTTCGGGCTCGACCACGGGCTACTGGTGGGTGGCCTACTGCGGCCAGTCGCACACGATCACCGCTGACGTGGACGGTGTCGTCTCGCCGGGAATCGATACCAGGAGCCACGGATGCTGACCGTTCATGCCGCGATGCAAGCCACGAGCCGGGAAGAGGACTGAATGACCACCATGACGCCGGAGCAGGCCACCTGGTTCGCGGACACGTTCGCGAAGCTGAGCGCGAACATCGAGCGCGCGGTCGTCGGCAAGCCCGACACCGTGCGGCTCGCGCTCACCTGCCTGCTGTCGGAGGGGCACCTGCTGCTCGAGGACGTGCCGGGCACGGGGAAGACGATCCTGGCCAAGTCGATCGCGAACACCGTGCAGGGCACGCACAGTCGCATCCAGTTCACGCCCGATCTGCTGCCGAGCGACGTCACCGGCGTGACGATCTACGACCAGCGCACGGCGCAGTTCGAGTTCCACAACGGCCCGATCTTCGCCTCGGTGGTGCTCGCCGACGAGATCAACCGCGCGTCGCCCAAGACGCAGTCGGCGCTCCTCGAGGTCATGGAGGAGGGCCAGGTCACGGTCGACGGTGTCGGCTACCCGGTCGGCAAGCCCTTCATGGTCATCGCGACGCAGAACCCGATCGAGCAGGCGGGTACCTACCGGCTGCCCGAGGCGCAGCTCGACCGGTTCCTCATGAAGACCAGCCTGGGCCACCCCGACCACAGCTCGACGGTTGCACTACTGGGCGACTCCGCGATCCGGGACCGCACCGCCGCGGTGAAGCCGCTCATCACCAGCCAGGCGGTCGCGGAGATGGCGGCGCTCGCCTCCACCGTGTACGTCGACCCCGCGATCCTGTCCTACGTCAGCCACGTGGTCAGCGAGACGCGTCCCGACCGCGTGCCCGAGGTCGTCCTCGGGGTGAGCATGCGCGGCGCGATCAGCTACGTCCGTGCGCTGAAGACCTGGGCCGCGAGCCACGGTCGACACTTCGTGCTCCCCGACGACGTGAAGGCGTTGGCGCAGCCGGTGCTCTCGCACCGGCTCAAGCTGCACGCCGAGGCGCAGTTCGCCGGGGCGACGATCGAGGGTGTCATCGACCGGGTTCTGCAGGACGTCGCGCCACCCACGGTGAGCGCTGCATGACCGCGGTCGACGACGGACCGGCGACCGCCGAGGCGGTACAGGCGCCGGCTGAAGGGACCCGCGCGGCGCGCCCCCCGCGGCTGCGCTCGGCGTGGGCCGACGTTCGCGACACCGGTGCGGCTGTCGGCAGGTTCGTCTCCGACCGCCTGCACTGGCTGCGACGGCTGCTGGGCTGGGTGACGCCGCTCGGACTGATCTTCTTGGGCGTAGGCGTGCTGGGGTGGGTCCTCGGGCTGTGGCTCGGCTGGCGCGAGCTGCTCGTCATGGCTGGCGCCGCGTTCGTCGCCTTCGCGCTGGCATTCCTGTTCACGCTCGGGAAGCTGACGGCGACGGTGGGCATCGACGCGCACCCGCGGCGCGTCGTGGTCGGCGAGCCGGCGAGCGCGGCGATCCAGGTCGCCAACCCGTCGACGCGGCGCCTGCTTCCGTTCCAGGTGGAGCTGGTGGTCGGATCGGGCCGCGCCGTCTTCGACATCCCCAGCCTTCCGGCGGGCGCGGAGCACGAGGAGCTGATGACGATCCCGACCCACCGTCGGGCGGTCATCGCGCTGGGTCCGGCGCGCACGGTGCGGAGCGACCCACTCGGCCTGCTCGCTCGCAGCGCCGCGTGGTCGACATCGCTCGACGTGTTCGTGCACCCGCGCACGACCCCGCTGGAGAGCCTGGGAGCCGGGATGCTCCGCGACCTCGAGGGTCGTGCCACCACGGAGGTGTCGCCGAGCGACGTCGAGATCCACGCGTTGCGCGACTACGTGCCGGGCGACGACCGGCGGCATGTCCACTGGCGCACGTCGGCGCGCACCGGGAAGCTCATGGTCCGCCAGTTCATCGACACCCGCCGCAGCCACCTCGGTCTGCTGGTGTCGGAGAACCTGGACGAGTTCTCCTCGGAGGAGGAGTACGAGCTGGCGGTCTCCGTCCTCGCCTCTCTTGGGACGCGCGCGGTGCTCGATGGCATCGAGCTCACGGTCGTCGGTGGCGAGACCACCATCCCCACCGCGTCGACGCAGCTGCTGCTCGACCGGGTCTCCGCCATCGAAGCCCGACGGTCGGGTACGGACCTGCTCACCAGTGCTCGCCACCTCGTGCGCCATTCCGGCGGGCTCACGCTCGCGCTGCTCGTCGGCGGCTCGCTCACGCCCTGGGACTCCTGGTCCGCGGCGGCCGCGCAGATCGATCCCGACGTGCGGACGGTCCTGATCGTCTGCGATCCCGAGTCCGCATCGGGTTTCGCGGCGGCGGGCCGCGCCCTGCGCATCACGGTCGGCCGCCTCACCGACCTGCCCCGTCTGCTCGCGGCGGTGGCCGCGTGAGCGCCGCAGCACGACCGACGTCGTGGCTCCCCACGCGAGCCGAGCTGGGGGATGCCGCCTTCGTAGTGGCCCTCATGCTGCTCGGTCTCGTCGGGCTCGGCGCGGTCTACGGCGGCTGGACCTACCTCGTGGTCGGCGCCTTCGGCGTCCTGCTCGGCCTCGTCATCGCCTTCGGAGCGATCCGGCTTCGCGCTCCGTGGGTGTTCATCAGCCTTGCCGTCCTCCTCAGCTACTTCCTGCTCGCAGGCGCGGTCGCGCTGCGAGGCACGGGGGGCGGAATCGTCCCCGACGTCACCACCATCCGGAGCCTGGCGGACGTCGTGCTCAACGGATGGCGGCAGCTCATCTCGGTCGTCCCGCCGGTGGGCTCGTCCGGGCCGCTGCTCGCCCTGCCGTACCTGATCGGACTACTGGGTTCGGTCGTCAGCTACACCCTCGCGCGTCGCGTGGCGACCTCGTGGGCACCGCTGATCCCGCTCGTCGTCGTCCTCGTCGCATCGATCCTGCTCGGTGGGCTCGACCCCTACAGCCTCCTGCTGCAGGGCGTCGTGTACTTCCTGGTGGCCTCGCTCTACCTCGTGCTCCGCTTCCGTCGCACCCAGCAAGTGGTGTTCCATGGCGGGCGCACCCGAGTGCTCGGGTCGGTCGCTGTGCTCGCTGTGGCCGCGCTCGGCGGCCTGGCGCTCGCACCCGCGCTGGCCGCGCCGGGGTCGCAGGAGCGCGTGGTGCTGCGCGAGTCGCTCGTCCCGCCGTTCGACCCGCACGGCTGGGTGAGCCCGCTCGCCCAGCTCCGCCACTGGGAGCTCCCCGCGACCGGGCTGGGCGACCAGGAGCTGTTCAGCATCACGCCCGCCCCGACCTCGGTCGTGCGCATCGCCACGATGGACCTCTACGACGGCACGGTCTACAACGTGGCCGGCAACCCAGGACCGCCGCGACCGGGTGTCGACGCCGGTTCCTCCGGCTGGTTCCAGCCGGTGGGTCCCGTGTTCGCCACGGACCCGGCGACCGAGGGACTGCCGCGGGAGACGTACACCGTCACCGTGGGCAAGTACGAGGGAATCTGGCTGCCCACCGTCGGCGCGCCGACCTCGCTGCAGTTCGACGGACCCCGCAAGGACGAGCTGGCCGCCACTCTGCGGTACAACGCCTCGACCGCGAGCGCCGTCGCCGGCATCAGTACCCAGCCGAACACGGGTGGCGTGACCCAGGGCGACAGCTACACGCTGGACACGGCCATCCGGCCGGTCGATGCGGCACCGGGCAAGGGACCGGTCAGCACGGCGCTCGCGGCCGACCCGGCGGTCACGTCGGCCGGAGCGCTCAACGTCTCCGTCCCGGCTCCTACGGGTCCGGTGCTCAAGGAGCTCTCCGACGTCGCGTCCAAGCTGGGCGGGACCAGCACGGGCGCGTTCACGCGGGCGACCAGCATCGCGACCGGACTGTCGGGCATGGTCCTGAGCCACGGTCAGGGCAAGGAGCCGCCGAGCGTCGCCGGTCACAGCGTCGGGCGGCTCCGTGACCTCATGGCCGCGGAGCAGCCCTGGGTGGGCGACGCCGAGCAGTTCGCCGCGCTGATGAGCCTCCTGCTCACCAGTGGCGACAAGGACACCCTCCCGGCCCGCGTCGTCGTGGGGGTGCGTCAGGTGGACCCGTCGGGCGTCGTGAAGGGCAGCGACGTGACTGCCTGGGTCGAGGTCGGTATCGAGGGCTACGGGTGGGTGCCGTTCTTTCCGGCGCCCACCGACAAGAACGTGAAGCCGAAGATCACCGGCAAGACCAACAACGTCCCCGACCCGCCGCCCCCGCCGGTCTCGCCGAAGCTGAAGACCGCCGTTGCAGGGCAGAGCGCGACGGACACCGAGCGGCAGCCGGCCCCCGCGGCCGAGGTGACCGGTGCGACCAACCCCTGGGTAGCGCTGGTGGCCAAGGTCGGTGCCGTCCTGGCGATCCCGCTCGTGCTGCTCGGGATCCCGATCGCCCTGCTGCTCTACCTCAAGAGACGGCGTCGTCGTCGTCGGCTGGCAGCGACCGCTACCGCGGAACGGATCGCCGGTGGCTGGGACGAGGTCGTCGACTGGGCGCGCGACACCGGACGCGACCTGCCTGGCCGCGGGACCCGCTCGGAGACCGCCGGCGCGCTCGCCCTCGCCGAGCCTCCGGTCGATGTCGCGCCTCTCGCCACGCACGCCGACCGCGCGGCGTTCGCTCCTGAGGTGCCCACCGACGACGACGCTGCGGCGTACTGGGCCGACGTCGAGACGGCGCGAGCCCGCCTCACCGACGGCCTGCCGCGCTGGCGCCGCTGGTGGGCGCACATCAACCCGGCGAGCCTGCGTCGTGGTGGCGGAGGGAACCGAGGATGAAGTTGCGCGTTCGCCTGGCGCGGCCAGGCGGCTCGACGTCCGACCTCGCTGTGACCTTCGACGCCACTGCGACGGTGGCTGACCTGGCGGAGGCGATCGCGTCGCGCGATCCCTCTCCCGCGAGAGTGACGGTCAGCGCGCCGACACTGTCGGTGCAGCAGGGTGCCGGCTGGCGCGCGCTGGATCCGCGCTCGCCGGTCGCTGAGTCGGGACTGGCCTCGGGGCAGTCGGTGTCGCTGGTCCCGTCGGGCAGCCGCGACGACGGCGGAGCACCCGCGCAGACCGCTGTGACCGTACGGGTGGAATCCGGCCCGGACGCCGGGCACGAGTTCGCGCTGCGCCGCGGCTCGGCGATCGTGGGACGCGACCGTGACTGCGACGTACGGCTGACCGATCCGCTGGTGTCCAAGCGGCACGCCCGGCTCAACGTCGGGGACAGCATCGAGATCGTCGACCTCGGCAGCTCCAACGGTGTCGAGATGCGCGGAGAGCTCGTCACACGCGCGGTCGTGGGACCCGGCGATCAGGTCGTCCTCGGCGACACCACCCTCAGCCTCGTCCAGGTCGCCCACGCCCCCAGCCGGGCGGGTGACGACGGCGCCGTGCTCTTCACCCGCTCGCCGCAGATCGAACCTGCCTTGGCGCCGGTGCTGCTGACACCGCCCGAGGCGCCATCGCGGCCGCGGCCGACGGCGTTCCCCGTCATCGCTCTGCTGCTCCCGATCCTGCTGGCTCTCGCGACGCTGGCGGTGACCAAGAACCCGGCGTCGCTCCTCTTCATCGCTTTCACGCCGCTCATGCTGGTGGGCAACGCGTTCGAAGGCCGGTGGCAGGGTCGGCGCTCGTTCCGCGCCGCCTCGGAGCAGTACCGCCAGGACCTCGGCGTCCTGGGCGACGAGCTCGACGAGGCGCGCACGACGGAGCGAGCGAGCAGGCTCGACGCGCATCCCTCCACGAGCGAGATCCTGAGCTGGGTCGGGGCGCTGGACCCGCGGATGTGGTCTCGACGACCGGACCGGCCGGGCTTCGGAGAGATGCGTATCGGTCTCGGCACCCGGCCGGCGCTGTACGGGGTCGACACGGGACACGCCCGCCAGGGCGACCTGGGCCTGCTCCGCGAGCTCGACGCCCTCGTTGCCGCGCACCGCGCCATCGACGGCGTGCCCGTCGTCGCCGCGCTGGCGGACTGCGGCAGCGTGGGGATCGCCGGACCCGGATCGCGAGCGAGGGACGTCGCCAACAGTGTGCTCTGGCAGCTGGTGGGCCTGCACTCGCCGCTCGAGCTGAGCCTGGTGGCGGTGGTGGGTCCCGAGGGCGCGAAAGCCTGGGACTGGATCAAGTGGTTGCCGCACACCGACGATCGCGCGGGCATCCTGTCGGGGGCGGATTCCCTCTGCGCCACACGGCCTTCGGCGATCGCACTCGTGTCCGCGCTGGAGGAGCTCATCGCGGAACGTCTCGAGTCTGGTCCGCGTCAGGGCGACGCTCCTCCGCTTCCGCTCGTGTGCCTGTTGGTGGACTCCGACGCCCCTATCGACCAGGCGCGCCTGGTCTCGCTCGCGGAGAACGGCCCGGCTGCGGGAGTGCACCTGTTTTGGGTCGCCCCGTCGGTCGCGCAGCTGCCGGCGGCCTGCCGCGTGTACGTCGACGTCACGGACCGCTCCGTCGTGGGGCTGGTCGCCGGCGGCGAGACTGTTGACCCCGCGACCATCGAGACCGTGTCGCAGGCCGACAGCGAGTCGCTGGCCCGTCGTCTCTCGCCGGTCGTCGATGCCGGTGCCGCGGCCGACGACCAGTCCGACATCCCGCGGTCGGTGTCGCTGCTCGCGCTCACCGGCGTGGATCTCGCCCGGTCCACCTCCGCCGTGATCGATCGTTGGCGTCAGAGCGGCTCGCTGCCGCCGGTGCCGGGCGAGCAGGCAGCTGCCCGCCGCGACACGTCGCTGCGCGCTCTCGTGGGGCAGTCGGCCACAGATCTGCTGCACATCGACTTGCGCAAGGACGGTCCGCACGCGCTCGTCGGCGGCACGACAGGAGCCGGCAAGAGCGAGTTCCTGCAGACCTGGATCCTGGGCATGGCGGCAGCGCACAGCCCCGACCGGCTCACGTTCCTGCTCATCGACTACAAGGGCGGTTCGGCCTTCGCCGACTGCGTCCGGCTGCCGCACTGCGTGGGCCTGGTCACCGATCTGAGCCCGCAGCTCGTCCGCCGGGCGCTCCTGTCGCTGCACGCCGAGCTCAAGCACCGGGAGAACCTGCTGCACGCGTACGGCTGCAAGGACCTTGCGACCATGGAGCGCAAGCACCGTGCGGCAGCGCCGCCGAGTCTCGTGATCGTGGTCGACGAGTTCGCCGCGCTCGTGAGCGAGGTGCCCGAGTTCGTCGACGGTGTGGTCAATGTGGCGCAGCGAGGTCGGTCGCTCGGACTCCACCTGATTCTCGCCACGCAGCGGCCGTCCGGCGTCATCAAGGACAACCTGCGTGCGAACACCAACCTGCGCATCGCGCTGCGGATGGCAGACGAGCCCGACAGCGTCGACGTCATCGGCTCCCCGGAAGCGGCGTACTTCCCCGCCGACATCCCGGGCCGTGCCGTCGCCCGCTCGGGCGCCCGACGGCTGCCCGCCTTCCAGACCTGCTACGTCGGCGGCGCGACGACCGACGAGCCCGCGCGGCCCGAGATCGTCCTGCAGGAGAACAGGATCGGTCCGTCTACGACGTGGGAGTCGACCCGCGACGACGGTGTGGAGCCGCGCGACGTGGGGCTGCCCAGCGATATCGCCACCGTCGTCGACCGTATCGACGCGGCCGCGGTGGAGGCGGCGATCCCGTCGCCCCGTCGTCCGTGGCTCGACCCGCTGGCACCGCTGTACGACCTCACGAAGCTCCCTACGCTGCGGCGCGACGACTTCCTCACCATCGGTGTCGCGGACAAACCGAGCGAGCAGGCGCAGCCGGTGCTCGAGTTCCTGCCCGACGTCGACGGTTCCATGGTGATCTTCGGTACGAGCGGCACCGGCAAGACGGTGGCGCTTCGCACGCTCGCCGCCAGCGCCGGGCTCTCGATGGCCCGCGGTGGTCCGTGCCAGGTCTACGGATTCGACTTCGCCGGGCGAGGGCTCTCGATGCTCGAGGGGCTGCCGCACGTCGGCAGCATCATCGGCGCAGAGGACGAGGAGCGCGTAATCCGGACGCTCCGGTGGTTGCGGGGCTTCATCGACGACCGGGCGCGCCGCTTCGCCGCGGTGCAGGCCGGCGATCTCGCGGAGTACCGGCAGCGCGCGTCGGCGCCCCAGGAGCCACGCATCCTGCTGCTTGTCGACAACCTCGGCGCCTTCCGTGCCGCGTTCGAGCAGGGCATGCTCGTCCGCTGGTTCGAGACGTTCCAGTCCATCGCAGCCGACGGCCGGCAGGTGGGCGTCCACGTGATCGCCACGGCGGACCGGCCAGGCGCAGTGCCATCCGCACTCGCCTCGACGTTCCAGCGCCGTCTGGTCCTGCGGCTCGCGAGCGAGATGGACTACGCGGTGCTGGGGCTCCGACCGGACGAGTTCCCGTCAGACGCGCCTGCTGGCCGCGGCCTTCTGGACGGCGTCGAGGTGCAGGTCGCTCTCCTGGGCGACGACCCGACGGTCTCCGGTCAGGCCACGTCCGTCTCGCGGCTCGCGGCCGCGATGCGCCGCGCGGGCGCGGCCGAGGCACCGGCGATCTACCGCCTGCCCGAGCGCGTCTCCCTCGCCGGTCTTCCCGCCACCGTGGGGACGAAAGTGGTGTTTGGCCTCGACGACGAGTCGTTGCAGCCGTGGGGTTTCGAGCCGACCGGTGTCTATCTGATCACGGGTCCGGCTGGCAGCGGACGCACCACCGCGCTCGCCACCTGGCATGCGGCTACCCGTCGAGCGCTGCCGGGCGTGGAGTCGCACTTCTTCTCCGCGGATGCATCGCCGACCGCTCTCCTGGAGGGGTGGACCAGTGCCGCGACGTCACCTGAGCAGGCGGCGGAGAACGCCCGCGCGCTCCTCGGATCAGCGGCCTCCGGCGGCTGGGACGGACGGCAGGTCGTCGTCGTGGTCGAGGGCATCGCCGACTTCCTCAACGGTGTCGCCGACGACTCCCTTCAGGAGCTGCTGAAGCAGATCCGCACGCGGCGTCAGCTGGCCTTCGTGGAGGGCGAGACCTCGACGGTCGCTTCCTCGTGGCCGCTTCTCGCCGCCGCGCGGTCGGGTCTGCAGGGCCTCAGCCTTCAGCCGGACCAGGGCGACGGGCTGCAGCTGTTCAAGACCCCGTTCCCGCGGGTCTCGCGCGGCGACTTCCCCCCGGGTCGAGGGCTGCTCGTGGGCGGTGGACGGACGACGCTCGTCCAGACCGCGCTGCCGGACGACGTCGCCGAGGTGGGGGAGGGGAGTTCTGCCCATTGAGCGATCCCACGGCGGACTCCTACGTTCGCACCAGATCGCACAGAGTGAAGCTCGGAGAACTTCGCGTCGGCGCCCGCCGACCGCGACACAACGGAAGGACACGTCATGTCGTACACCGGAATGGACATCCCGGCGATCCAGCAGCTCGGTCGTGAGCTGAGCGCCGCCGCCAACGAGATCCAGCACCTCGTGAGCAAGCTGACCCCGACGATCACTGGTGCCCCGTGGGCCGGCCCCGACCGGGAGCGCTTCGTGAACGACTGGACCGGCCAGCACGTCGGTCAGCTCAACCAGGTCATCCGCGCCCTCGAGGACGCCAGCCACGCCGCTCTCGCCAACGCGCAGCAGCAGGAGCAGGCGTCGGGTTCCTGACGCAGCGCGCGGGTGGTGCGCCGCTGGCGCACCACCCGCTCTGCTAGCAATCGATCCGCTACGGACCAGAGAAGGGGTGGACGCGGTGATCGGATACGGCGCGGATGCCGACGAGCTGGAGCGCATCGCCGCTCTGCTGGGGCACGCGGCTGGCGTCCTCGACGCTCGCAGGTCGACGCTGAACGCGCACGTCCACCACGCACCTTGGCACGGCCACGAGGCGGACCGGTTCCGGCAGAGCTGGGACCACCAGTACAGTCGCTCGTTGGTCAGCGCCGCGGCGTACCTCCACTCGGCACGAGCGACTCTCGCGAAGAACGCGGCGGAGCAGCGGGCCGCGTCGTCCGTCGACGGGGCGGCCGGAGGCTCGGGCCGGAGCGGCGCACCGCCGCGACCGTGGCCGTTCGGCGGCGCTGCCCCGAGCTGGAAGGGCATCCTCAGCGGCGCCGACCGGGCGTGGAAGTACGCGCAGTACCTGAACCCGATGATGGCGCCGATGTTGCTCGTGTCGTCCGCGCCA
This sequence comes from Candidatus Nanopelagicales bacterium, assembly GCA_046330715.1. Taxonomy (GTDB): domain Bacteria; phylum Actinomycetota; class Actinomycetes; order S36-B12; family CAIYMF01; genus Longivirga. Next base: position 218,291 of record JAXLSG010000005.1, on the reverse strand, counting down.
GCAGCTCTCAAGGCGCTGCACCTGCAGAACATCCGGATTGGCGACCGCGACAACCACATCGTCATCAACGCCGACGGCACTGTGTCGGTAAAGGTCGCTGCCATCAAGACGGAGTTCACGGAGAACGTGTACGACGGCTCCTTCAAGGTCCAGGCGGTCGGCCTGGGTCTGGAGAAGACGAAGGACGGCGCCTACGGGATCCTCGCCACGCCCGGCGTACACATCGGTCCTGTGCAGCTTCAGGCAGGCCTTGACGTGACCTACGACCCGAAGACGGGCGTGTGGGCACCGTCCGGGAGCTACGGCGTGGGGATCGACGGGATCCTCGCGACGCACGGCGAGATCCACCAGAAGATCAACTTCGCCACGGGAGACTTCGACCAGCAGGTGGCGGCGGACTACCAGGTCGGCGGATACACGCACGGGGTCACGGCGCACGAGCACAACGGTGAGTTCGTCTCGACGACATCGACGGACAGCGTGACTGCGGGCGGAGTGACGCTCTCGCAGACGCACTCGCAGTCCTTGTCACCCGACGGCACCTACACGGACGCCGTGACCAAGTCCGAGTCCGTCTCCGTCGCCGGATCGATCGACACGACGTACTTCGCCTTCGACACGGATGCCGTGACGGCGACGCACACGGAGACGACGGCTACGTCGACGACCGCTGACGGCACGAGGACCCAGACGCAGACGACTTCAGATTCCAGCAGCGGTGGAGGTGGTGGCTGGTGAGCGCCGTGATCCAGAACGACGAGGTGCTGGACGGCCTCACCATCCTGGAGCTCGAGGCTCTGACGCTCGCCCTCGAACTCCCGTCGCTGCCCGGGGCCGGCGTCCATCCGTTCGGCGACATGGACGCGGAGCAAGCGGCATCCGCCATGCTGCACGCGATGCGGGCCTGCGCCGCCAAGGGATACGTCGAGGAGGTGGGCGACGGCGAGTTCCAGGTGCAGTCGGCCCCCGCGCAGATCCTCTCCGCGGCGGCCTGGCCGCTGTCGGTGGTGCGCATGGTGACCTACGACCGCGACTCCGTGAGCGCGGTGCTGTTCTTGTACCTCCGCCCGCAGATCGCGGTGGTCCACAGCATCGATCTCGAGGGACACCACCGTCTGGCCGCTCGGACCCTCGACTCCGCCTGCGACGAGCTGGTGGAGCTCGTGTCCGGGCTTGTCGAGACAGAGCAGGACGACGAGGCTCCGATCGTGCTGACCCGGGGAGCGCTCTCCGGCTCGGACTCGAGCGTCGACGGCATCAACCTCGACCGGCTCGCGGAGGTTCGCCGAGCCATGAGATCGGGCGCCGGCGTCCGGGTCGACCTCGGTGACGCGCGCTTCCCGGAGCAGGGCTCGCTCTACGTCGCGTTGGCGGCGGGACCCGACGTGGACCCGTGGATCCTGAGCGGGATCGGTCTGTCGGACGAGGCTCTGGTCACGTGCCGCCCGGCGACGAGCGCCCACCTGCGGGGCGCGCTCAATGGACTGCTCGCAGCGAGCTCGATCGGGGACGCCCGCGGTGCGGCAGCAGGGTGAGACGGCGGCAGTTCACGCGACCAGCATCACAACGTCCGCGCGGCATCGGCAGTCCATGCGTGCGCGCGTGTCGATAGCCTCACGAGCAGGGGACGCCAGGGGGGTTGGTGGGGGAGTTGCCAGGCAGCGATGAGGTGCGTGCGGGCCTTTGGGCGCCGGGCTATCGGGTCGAGAGGCTCCTTGGGTCCGGCGCCTTCGGATCGGTCTACTTGGCCGAACAGGTCTCGACGCATCGCGAGGTGGCGCTCAAGGTCCTGTCTGTGGGGCTCGGCAGCCCGCGGGACGAGGAGCGCTTCGACGAGGAGGTGCGCACTCTCGCGCGTCTCGACTCGCACCCGCACGTCGTCGACCTCATCGACTACGGCCTTCTCTCGGACGGCCGACCGTTCTTCGCCATGCGCTTCTCTCCGGACGGCAGCGTCGCCGACGAGTCCATTCGCTCCGAGATCTCGCCGTCCCGCGCGATCGAGGTGGGCGTCGGGGTCGCCTCGGCATTGAGCGCGGCGCACGAGCTGGAGGTTCTGCATCGCGACGTCAAGCCGGCGAACGTCCTGCTGAGTGCCACCGGCGCACCTCTGCTGGCCGACTTTGGCGTAGCGATCGCGCGAGCCCGAGCCGAGCAGGCGACAGGTGCCTTCACCAACGGCTACGCCGCCCCGGAGGTGCTGGCCGAGGAATCCTACTCGCCCGCGTCCGACCAGTACGCGCTCGGGATCTCCTTGTACGAGCTGCTCACAGGGCAGCGGCCGTTCCGGTCCACGACGATCGCCGGTCTCGCCGACGAAGTACGTTTCGCGCCGCCCCCGCCGATCGACAGAGACGACCTTCCGGCAGGGTTGGTCGGGGTGGTTCACCGAGCCATGGCCAAGCGGCCCGAGGACAGGTTTGCCAGTGTGACCGAGCTCGCGCAGGCCCTGCAGGAGGTCGAGGCGTCCCGCGGCCTTCGGGCGCCGACCTTGGTTGTCTGGCGAGCGCCCGCTCCAGTCGCACCTGCGTCCGTGGTCGTCTCAGACGTCAACGGTGTGGCCTCGGCAGGCGCGATCGCATCCGTGGCGGCGCTCGACGGCGTCGAGCCTGAGGCGACCGTCCTCCGGGGACATCCGCCCGATGAGGAGACGACGCGCCGCCACCGAGCTGGCATAGAAGCCGAGGACCTGGGGGCTGCGGACCTGGGCGCCGAGGACACCCTGCTGCGATCCCGGGTCGTTGATGCGGCCGTCGCCAGTCCGCCGGCCCTCGCGGTCGAGGGATCGTCCTCGGCCGGCGTTCGTCGCCGGACGCGCGTGCCCCTCGGGTGGATCGCCGCGGCTGCTGTCACGCTCGCTGCCGCAGGGTTGGGAGCACGAGTCATGTCCTCCGGGTCCCCCGGTGCAAGCGCGCCGGCTCTCGCCGCGGCGGCGTCGAGTGATCCGTCGACAAGCCGGACCGCCTCCGCCTCGTCCCTGGCGAGCCTTTCGCCGGCTGTGTCGGCCTCGCCGAGTGTTGCCGCCCGCACGGCCGCCCCCATCAGTCCGGTCGCCTCGAGGAGCGCGGCCCCGGCCCTGTCGTCGACCGCCTCGCGACCCCGAAGCTCGACGGCCTCGGCAGCGACGCCCCGCGCGACGGCGCCGAAGCCGACGCCGAAGCCGACGCCGTCCGCGAAGCCGACTGCCTCCCCGACCACGAGCACCCTGCAGACGCCGCGGATCACCAGGATCTGGCGCTCGGGGACCCAGATCAAGGTGTCCTTCACCCAGGCGGCTGGGGGAGGGGTCTCCCGACTGACGGTCAATCTGGGCGACCCGTCCTCCTCGACCCTGCTGCGCAGCATCCCGCTGGACTACGTCAGCGGACAGTCGTCGTACACGGTGTCCTTCTCGAATTACTACTGCACGCCTCCGTCGACCAAGGTCCTCGCCACGGTCCAGGCCTTCGGCACCCACTCTGCGGTACGCACGTCACTCAGCTCGTCATCGATCGAGGTCTGCTAGCGCCGGTCGGCGCAGGAATGGGAGCACCGAGCGTGAAGATGATCTTCCGGCTGGTGAGTGCCGCTGCAGCGGCTCTCGTCGTCGTTTCGGCAGCACCCGCCGCGTCCGCCACGGGCGGGATCCCCGACGCGGGTCGGGCAGCCTCTGCTGCGCGGTCGGCTGCTTCCCCCGCCTACGCCTATCCGGCGCCGGCCCCGGGCGGCGTGCTCGACGCGTCGAACGTGGGCGGCGGCTTCGTCAGGCCGCTGGGCGCCCTGGGCAGGTCGACGACGAACGCGATCGTCTGGTCGCGCCGCGCCTTCCCGAGTGGGCTGCCGGCGGGACGCGGAGTGCTTGTCGTCACCGCAGACGGCGACGCGCTAGCGGGATGGCTGGCAGGGTCTCTCCCCGGGTGGGCTGTTCTGCCCGTGCCTATGTGCGGCAAGGGATCCGCGACCGCTCTCCGTTCTGAGGTGCGTCGGCTCCGACCGGCCCGTGTGATCGCCGTAGGCCGCGGGCGCGCCCTGCCGTGCGCCGCCTCCGTGTCCGCGGTGGCGTCGTGGGCCGGTGCGAAGGTCTCGACGGCCAAGGCGGCGGACGCTCCCCAGCTGTCTGTGACTCTCTCCCGACTGAGGTGGGGGACTGCGCGCACAGCCACGGTGCTCCCGGAGGCACTCGCGGCCGCCGCTGTGACGATCGGCGCTGCTCACAGGGGACCGGTCTGGCTGTGGCCCGCGAGGCCCAGCACCACGGCAGGCCTTGCGGCCATCCGTGCTCTCCGGCTCGAAGCCGGGCGCACTCGACCCCCAGCCGTGCTGGCGGCCGGACCCGTGTCGCTCCTCCCCGGTATCCAGATGAGGGCGCTGGCGACGTACGCGCACGGGACGGTCTCGTGGCTGGCGGGTGCCACCACCATCTACAGCACCTCCGTTGCGGCGGCGGCGCGGTTCTTCCCGACGCGCGCCCCAGCGGTCTTCCTGGTGCCGCTTCGCTCGCTCGCCACCGTCGGGCCCGTCGACGAGGTGACCGACGGCCCGGTCATCATCGAGCCGGGTTGCGGCGTACCGCTGGCCTCGGCTCGGTCGCTGGTGGTGCGCCTAAAGCCCGTCCGGGTCTACATCACCGCGCAGTGGCCGTGCGACGCCCTCGTCCGTACGACGCTGCTCACGGCCGGCCCGCCCGCCACGATCGCGGTGTCGGTGACACCGGATGGGCGGACGGGCAACGGCGCCTCGATCGCCCCGTCGGTGTCGGCGGACGGCCGCTATGTCTCGTTCAGCAGCCTGGCGAACAACCTCGTCCCGGGGCTGCCCATCTCTGACTCCAACCAGGTGTACCGGCGTGACACGTGGACGGCAACAACCCAACTGGTGTCCGCGACGCCGAAGGGTGCGCCGGGCAACGGTTCATCCTTCTCGAACAGGATCTCGGCGGACGGACGGTACGTCCTCTTCCAGAGCGGGGCATCGGACATCCTTCCTGGGGACAAGAACGGAAGCCAGGAGGACCTCTTCATCCGGGACATGGTGACCGGCGTGGTGCGTCTGGTATCGCACACCGCCCTCGGCGGGTTCCCCAACGCCGGATCGGTGCCGGAAAGCATGTCGAGCGACGGATCCGTGGTCTTGTTCTCCACGAACGCCACCAACCTCGGAGCTACCGATGTGCCTGGCATGTACATCTGGGACTCCCGTGCGGCGACTGAGGTTTCGGGGATCTCCCTGGGCGAGCCCTTGACCGCAGGCAGCGCCCTCACCGCAGCGGGACCGCTCTCGCCCGACGGTCGATACCTGGGTCTGGGCGTCACCACGCCCTCAGGACCGGTGGGCCTGGTCCAGGATCGCGTGACTTTGCAGACTCGGTCGCTTCTGACCGACAGCTCCGGACGAGACCTCTCCGACGGTTCAGGTGCTCTTCTCGCCCTTGGCCCCGCGGGCGCTTGGGCCTATGTGCAGACCGACTCGCCCACTCTGTTCCCGGGGCTCGCGAGCAACGCCTACGGGTACGGCATCACGGATCTCAAGAGCCCCGTGACGACGTTCACGTCGATCCCGTTGTGGACGGGCACGTTTGCATGGACGACCGATGTCGATGATCAGCACCGGATCTTCGGCGCCGTCTTCCCGGCGCAACCCTCGAGCCCTACCACGTCGCAGGTCGTAGTCCTCGACGCCGCTACGGGGAGGCAATCGCTTCTCTCGGCGGACGCGAGTGGTCGCCCAAGTACGGGCTTCTGCAACGACGTAGGCGTCGCTGCTACGGGTCGATACGTCTCCTTCATGTGCTCCGGTTCCAACCTGTACGCGCGAGACGGCAACGTAGACGGCTACGACATCTTCGTCCGGCATCTCTGACGTGACATTGCCGCGGCCCTTCCCGTCGCGGTTGCGGATGCGACGCTGCGCGAGCGCGGGAATACGTCGTCGACGAGGCCCGGGGAGGCTAGCCACTCGACACCACTCGACAGCAGCAAGGGAAGGAGTCATGAGCCCGCCCGCGCCTGTCGGGCTGGGCGTCATCGGGGTTGCTGCCGAGTTGCCCGCTTCGTCTCGGGGGTGCGCCGCGGCTGACCTGGCTCTCCGACCTCGTGTCCGGGGTGATCAGCCGTACCAGTAGAAGTCGGTGGCGTGGCCTGATCCGTCGAACCAGATGCAGGTGTAGGAGCCGCTGGTGTTCTTCCAGCGGTACGCCGTGCCCAGGAACGATCCGCCGTCGTCGTAGAACATCGTGCCGCGCGAGCCGACGACGTGCTGGACCCACGACAGCGAGTCGCCGCTCTCGAGCACGTTCCACTCCGTGCGCGTCATGACCGACGTGTTGACGACCTTCTTCACCGTCACGGTGCGGTGCACGGCCTTGGTGAGGACCGGGCCGTAGCGGTAGGCGGTGTAGCGCTGCGAGGCGGTGCCGTCGAGGAAGAGGTCGACGGCGTCCCAGTTCTCGTCGGCCGACGTGATCGTCTGCCCGGCGCTCCACCACGGGAACTGGATCGCGGTCTCCTGCGTGACGTCGGTCTGCGCGGTCCCGACGATGTCGTTGTAGTCGGGGTCCCATCCCGTGCCGGTGCAGGTGAGCGAGTACTCCACGCTCGTGTCCGTCGGCACGACGGTGTCGACCACGCAGCTGTCGGGCTCGAGGTAGGTCACCGCGACCGTGCGGTGGGCGACGTACGCGGTGCGGCTGCGGTAGCGGAAGGTCGAGTACGCCGTGTACGTGCCGGCGCCGACCGACACCACCGAGCGGTTGCTCGCGATGGTCGTCGAGCCGCGCTTCACCGTCACGGCGGCGCTGACCTTGACGTAGCCGCGCGGGATCACGAACCCCGCCGGCGAGACGGGTGTGCGGTAGTCGTTCCAGGAGTAGGCGCTCTGCGTGGTGCTGCTGGTCCTGGTGCTGCTCGCCTGTGCCGGTGCTGCACCGACCAGGACCAGGGCGCCGACCGCCCCGGTGGTGATGAGCAGGGTCGTCGCGCGGTTCCTGAGCATGCTCGCTCCTCGTCGGAGCCCTGCGTCGACCGGCTCGGTCGGTGGTCGGGCTCGTGGTCGTTCCACCACGCGTCGTCGACGAGCGGCGGTTCGCGCCTTGAGCGCCGAGCTCGTACGTGCACGAGTCGATCCGAGAACGTGAGCAGCGCGAGAGGCCTGCGGCCGAGGCCGCGCTCCATCGCAGCGGTCGCAGGTCTAGCGTCGATCCTGTGGGAGCGCAGCAGGTGCGGATCGTCCTGGCGCGGCACGGGGAGAGCGAGGCCAACCTCGTCGGCGAGTTCTCCAACCGCGGCACGAAGCACCCGCTCACCGACGTCGGACGCGCGCAGGCGGCGGACCTCGCCGAGCGGCTGGCAGACCTCCACGTCGACCGCGTCCTCACCAGCCCGGTGCTGCGCGCGCAGCAGACCGCGGCGATCGTCGGGGAGCGGTTCGGAGTACCGGTCGAGGTCGACGAGAGGCTGCGCGAGTTCGACGTCGGTGCGTACGAGGGCTCGCGCGACGACGCGCACTGGGCCGAGTACGACGAGGTCGTGACGGCGTGGCTCGAGCACGGTGACGCCGACCGGCGGGTCGGCGGGGGAGAGAGCCACCGCGAGCTCGTCGCACGGCTCGGCGACCTGCTGCGCGAGGTCGTGACGCAACCCGGCACGTCGGTGCTCGTCGGGCACGGCGGACTGTTCCTCTGCGGCCTGCCGTTCCTGCTCGACGGCGTCCCGGTGGAGTGGGCGATCGACCACCCGCTCACGCCGACGAGCACCGTCGACGTCGCGGTGCAGGGCGACCGGCTCGTGTGCGTGAGCTGGGCCGGGGAGGTGCCTGCGTAGATCGCCGTGCACGACTCCGCGCGGACGGCAGGAGCCTCGCGCGGCTTCGTGGTTGGCTGCGTCGTACGTCGCACACGAGGAGGGCGTCGATGCAGTCGCGCACCTACCGGCAGCCGGGCCTGGTCGTCACCGAGCACACCCTCGCCGTTCCGCTCGACCACGCCGATCCCGACGGCACGCAGATCGACGTGTTCGCGCGCGCCGTCGTCGCGGTCGACAAGGCCGGCGACGACCTGCCGTGGCTGGTGTTCTTCCAGGGCGGTCCCGGCTTCGAGGGACCGCGGCCCGAGACGGCCGACGCCGTCGCGTTCCTGCCGCGCGCCCTCGAGGAGTTCCGCGTGCTGCTCCTCGACCAGCGCGGCATGGGGCGCTCGACCCCGATCGGTCCGCTCGACGCGCTCGGCTCGAGCCCCGAGGCGCTGGCCGAGCGGCTCGCGCTGCACCGAGCCGACGCGATCGTCGAGGACGCCGAGTGCTTCCGCCGCGCGCTCGGCATCGAGCGGTGGACGATCCTCGGCCAGAGCTTCGGCGGCTTCTGCTCGCTCGCCTACCTGTCGCGGCACCCGGAGTCGCTGCGCGAGGCGATCATCACCGGTGGCCTCCCGCCGCTCGACGCCGGCATCGACGACGTCTACGCCGCGACCTACCGCACCGTCGCCGAGAAGACGGCGGCGTACTACGAGCGGTACCCCGAGGACCGCGACCGCATGGCGCGCCTCGGCGAGCTCGTCACGACCGACGACGTGCGGCTGCCGGGCGGCGACCGGCTCACCCACGCGCGCCTGCGCCAGCTCGGGCTCCTGCTCGGCATGGGGCCGGGCGCGGAGCGGCTGCACCACGTCCTCGAGCTGCCGCCCCTGAGCCCCGCGTTCCTGCACGACGTCGAGCACCTGACCACCTTCGGCCGCAACCCGCTCTACGCCGTGGTCCACGAGTCCTGCTACGCCCACGGCCTCACGACGTCGTGGGCCGCGCAGCGGCTGGTGCCTGCGGCGTACGCCGACGACCCCACCCTGCTCACGGGCGAGCACATCTACCCGTGGATGTTCGACGACATGGCCGCGCTCGTCCCGTTCCGCGAGGCGGCGCACCTGCTCGCCGACCGTGCCTGGCCCGCGCTGTACGACCCCGACGTGCTCGCGGCCAACGAGGTGCCGTGCGCCGCGGCCGTCTACGTCGACGACATGTACGTGCCGCGCGCGTTCTCCGAGGACACGGCCCGTCGCGTGCAGGGCCTGCGCCCGTGGATCACCAACGAGTACGAGCACGACGGAATCCGCGCCGGAGCGCCGCGCGTGCTCGACCACCTGCTGGCGCTCGCGCGCGGAAAGGTCTGAGCCCGCGGAGTTGCGGGCGGTGCTCCGACGGGTGAGCGTTGACGTCGTGCCCGCGACGCCCGCCACCGAGTCCCCCGAGGGGTCGCCGCTGCGCGTGCCGTCCTCGCCCGCCCCCGCCGTCGCGAAGGCCTTCCGCCGTCTGCTGTCCGGGCATCCGGACGGCACGCCGCCGTGGGTCCAGCGCATCACGACCGGCGACCGCGACTGCCTCGTCGAGCCTGACGGACCGTCGTGGGCGGTGCACGGATCGCTGACCACGCTCGTCGGCGGCGTGCGCGCGCTGATGATGCAGGCGCTGCAGCCCGCCGCGGTCACCGGCGTGGCCGAGCACTCGGCGTACGAGACCGACACCATCGGACGCCTGCGCCGCACCACGCAGTGGCTGGTCATCACGACCTTCGCCGACGTCGCGACGGCGGAGTCGGTCGCCGCCGGAGTGCGCAGCATGCACGAGCGCGTCACCGGGACCGGTCCCGACGGAAGGCCATACGCAGCATCGGATCCCGAGCTGCTGCGCTGGGTCCACGACGCCTTCACCGACTCGTTCCTCAGCGCCCACCTCGCGCTCGGCGGCACGGAGATTCCCGGCGGTCCCGATGCGTACGTCGCGGAGTGGGCGGTGTCGGCGCAGCTGCTCGGGGCCACCGACCTGCCCGCGTCGTACGCCGAGCTGCGCGACCAGCTCGAGGAGTTCCGTTCCGATCCTGGCTTCGGTCGGGCTCCGGCCACCAACGACGTCGCGGCGTTCCTGCGCGCCCCGAACCTGCCCGTGGTCTACCGCGGTCCCTACCGCGTTCTGGCGATGGCCGCGGCCGCCACCCTCGACCCGCGGGACGCCGCGCTGCTCGGGCTGGCGCAGCGGCCCGGCGCGGTGAAGGCCGCGCGCGGCCTGCTCGACGTCCTCACCTGGGCGCTGTCGTCGACCTCGCCGGCGGAGCGCGCAGCGCGGATCCGCCTGGGGCTCGGGCCGGTCTGAGGAGTCAGGCGCTCGCGCGCAGCGCGAGGGCCATCGCGAGGACGGTGTCGTCGTCGCCGTCGTCGAGCAGCTCCTGCGGCGTACGCCCGCCGAGCTGGCCGCGGGGGCGCTCGAGCCAGCCGGCCACGCCGCTGTCGTCGAGGACGGGGAGGAGCAGCTCCACCACGCGTCGGGTCGACTCGGTGCTCATGGCTGCCTCCCTCCTGGTCCTGCGCGCCGGGGCGGCGCACTCCTCTACGAGCAGGAACGTCGACGCCTGATACGTCGTGACTGAAACGGGTGCGGCGATCGAGAGGTTCCCGGCCTTGTCTTGACCGATTCCAGATCAGGGAGCAGGCTGGGTTAGGTGGACCTCACCGACTTCCCCACCCGCCTGCGGGCCTCGGGGTTGCGCGTCACCCGTCCACGGCTCGCCGTCCTCGAGGCGGTGCGGACGCACCCGCACTCCGACACGGAGACGGTGATCCACGCGGTGCGCGACGACCTCGGCGAGGTCTCGGTCCAGGCGGTCTACGACGTGCTCAAGGCACTGACGTCGGCCGGGCTGCTGCGTCGTATCGAGCCGGCCGGCTCGGTGCCGCGCTACGAGATGCGCACGGGCGACAACCACCACCACGTCGTGTGCCGCCGCTGCGGCCGCATCGACGACGTGGACTGCGCCGTCGGGGACGTGCCGTGCCTCGATGCGTCCGACGACCACGGCTACCTGATCGACGAGGCCGAGGTCACCTACTGGGGCCTGTGCCCCGCCTGCGCGGCGCCCGAGCCGCGCTCCGCACGAACCCAGGGCTCACGCCGCCGAACCGAAGGAGTTGCACCGTGACCGACAGCACCACCGCCTCCGCAGCCCAGCGCCGCTCGCGGTCCAACCGCGACTGGTGGCCCGACGGCGTCGACGTCAGCGTGCTCCACGAGCACCCCGCCGACGGCAACCCCAACGACCCCGACTTCGTGTACGCCGACGCCTTCCGCGCCCTCGACCTCGCCGCGGTCAAGCGCGACATCGCCGCCGTGCTCACCGACTCGCAGGACTGGTGGCCGGCCGACTACGGCAACTACGGCCCGCTCTTCATCCGCATGGCGTGGCACGCCGCCGGCACCTACCGCATCACCGACGGCCGCGGCGGCGCGGGGTCGGGCGACCAGCGGTTCGCGCCGCTCAACAGCTGGCCCGACAACGGCAACCTCGACAAGGCGCGGCGCCTGCTGTGGCCGATCAAGAAGAAGTACGGTCGCGCGATCTCGTGGGCCGACCTCCTCGTCCTCGCCGGCAATGTCGCGCTCGAGGAGATGGGCTTCCAGACCTTCGGCTTCGGCGGCGGACGCGAGGACGTCTGGGAGCCCGACGACGTCGACTGGGGCACCGAGGACGTCTGGCTCGACGACAAGCGCTACAGCGGCGACCGCGAGCTCTCCGACCCGCTGGCCGCGGTGCAGATGGGCCTCATCTACGTGAACCCGGAGGGCCCCAACGGAAACCCCGACGCGCTCGCCGCGGCCCGCGACATCCGCGAGACGTTCCGCCGCATGGCGATGAACGACGAGGAGACCGTCGCGCTCATCGCCGGCGGCCACACCTTCGGCAAGGCCCACGGTGCGGGTCCGGCGTCGCACGTCGGTCGCGAGCCCGAGGGCGCCGACCTCGAGGCGCAGGGCTTCGGATGGAAGAGCAGCTACGGCTCCGGCGTCGGCGGCGACGCCATCACCAGCGGCCTCGAGGGCGCGTGGACCCCCACGCCGACCACGTGGGACAACAGCTACTTCGAGACGCTGTTCAGCTTCGAGTGGGAGCAGACGGAGAGCCCGGCCGGCGCCAAGCAGTGGAAGCCGACCGACCCCGCGGCCGCCGAGCTCGTGCCCGACGCGCACGACCCGGCCAAGCGGCACGCGCCGATGATGCTCACGACCGACCTCGCTCTGCGCGTAGACCCGGTCTACGAGGAGATCTCGCGCCGCTTCTACGAGAACCCCGACCAGTTCGCCGACGCGTTCGCGCGCGCGTGGTTCAAGCTGACCCACCGCGACATGGGCCCGATCGGCCGCTACCTCGGTCCGGAGGTCCCGGCCGAGGAGCTCATCTGGCAGGACCCCGTCCCTGCGGTCGACCACGACCTCGTGAGCGACGCCGACGTCGCCGCGCTCAAGTCGGCGCTGCTCTCGTCGGGCCTCTCGGTCGCGCAGCTCGTCCGCACCGCCTGGGCGTCGGCGTCGACGTTCCGCAGCACCGACAAGCGCGGCGGCGCCAACGGCGCCCGCGTCCGCCTCGAGCCGCAGAGCGGCTGGGAGGTCAACGACCCCGCCGAGCTCGCGACGGTGCTGCGCACCCTCGAGGGAGTGAAGGCGGCGTTCGAGGCCGGCGGCAAGAAGATCTCGCTCGCCGACCTCATCGTCCTCGGCGGTGCGGCGGCGATCGAGAAGGCGGCCAAGGACGCCGGCGTCGACGTCGTCGTGCCGTTCGCCCCTGGTCGCACCGACGCCACGCAGGAGCAGACCGACGTCGAGTCGTTCGCAGTGCTCGAGCCCCGGTCGGACGGCTTCCGCAACTACCTCGGCAAGGGCCACACCCGCTCGACCGAGCAGCTGCTCGTCGACAAGGCGCGGCTGCTGGGTCTGTCGGCGCCGGAGACGACGGTCCTCGTGGGCGGCCTCCGCTCGCTGGGCGCGACGTACGACGGCAGCTCGCTGGGCGTCCTCACCAGCCGCCCCGGCGTGCTGTCGAACGAGTGGTTCGCCAACCTGCTCGACATCTCCACCACGTGGAAGGCGACCGACGACACCGCGCAGGTCTTCGAGGGTCGCGACGGCTCGGGCGAGGTGCGCTGGACCGCCAGCCGCGCCGACCTCGTGTTCGGCTCGAACTCGATCCTGCGCGCGCTGGCGGAGGTGTACGCCTCCGACGACGCGCAGGAGAAGTTCGTGCGCGACTTCGTCGCCGCCTGGGACAAGGTCATGACCGCCGACCGGTTCGACCTGGTCTAGCCAGCACGACGAGCGCCCCGCGAGCGCCCCGCGAACCCCTGGGCTCGCGGGGGGCTCGCACGTCCGGACAGCACACCCTGCCCGCCCGCTGCCGCCCCCGGAGGAGAGGTGCTCCGGGGGAAGCAGGCGCGGTCAGAATATCGGTGTATATCTGCATCAGTTGTCGAACAGCACTAACCTGGCGGCGTGACGGATGAGGCTGCGTCGGGGACGGCACGCACCGGAGTACGGGACCGGTTCTGGTTCCAGGCGCTCGCCGTGGTCGTCGTCCTGCTCGTCATCGGACTGGTGGTCACCCGCTTCACCCGCCGCGACGTCGTGCAGAACTGGCAGGTGCTGGCGACCTGCCCCGCCGAGCCAGGCACCGCGCCGGCGACCGTCACGCTCGCGCTCGACCCCGTCGACTGCGCCAGCACCCCCGGCCACACGCTGCCCGGCCGCGGCTGGCCGATCGTGCCGTTCGTCCTGCCGGCGACGGTGGGCCTCGAGCCGCGGATCACCAAGGTGCTGTCGGACCCGCGGACCCGGGTGATGCGCCTGGAGTACGACGCGACGACGTCGACCGAGGGAGTGACCGGAGTCGTCCTCGTGTACGTCGAGATGCCCGAGAGCGAGCTACCCGCGACCCCGTTCACGATCGAGGGCGCCTCGGGAGCCGTCACGGTCTCGTCGGTCCCTGCACCCTGATCATGCGGATGCGGCGCCCGGCTCCACCTCCGTCCGCGACCGGCGACGGTCGACCGTGGCGACGGTACGGCGTGGACGGACGGCTCCTCGGGCTGTCGGTCGTCGTCGGCGTCGCCGCGGGTGCGGGCGCACTGGTGTTCATGTGGGCGCTGGAGACGTGCACGCGGCTGCTGCTCGTCGACCTCGGCGGCTACACGCCCGCCTCGACCCTGGGCGAGGGCGATGGCTCGCCGGCGTCGTCGTTCGCGCGGCCGTGGGCGATCCCTCTGGTGGTCGGGCTCGGCGGCCTGGTCGCCGGCCTGCTCGTGTTCGGGTTCGCGCCCGAGGCGGAGGGGCACGGAACCGACGCGGCGATCCACGCGATCCACCACGACCCCACGGGGATCCGGCCGCGCGTCGTCGTCGTCAAGCTCGTCGCCTCGGCCATCACCATCGGGTCGGGCGGGTCCGGCGGACGCGAGGGGCCGACCGCGCAGATCAGCGCCGGCACTGCCTCGGCGGTCGCGCGGCTGACGCGGCTGCCCTACCCGACGGCGCGCGTGCTCGTCACCGCAGGGATGGCCGCGGGGATCGCGGCCATCTTCCGCGCCCCTCTCGGTGGCGCGATGCTCGGCGTCGAGCTGCTCTACCTCGAGGACCTCGAGGCCGACGCGCTGCTGCCGGGCTTCGTGGCCAGCGTCGTCGCTTACGTCGTGTACGGCGCCGTCGACGGCTTCGTACCGGTCTTCGGCGACCAGGGCGCGATCGGCTTCACGGGCGCCTCCCAGTTCGTCTGGTTCGCCGTGCTCGGCGTGGCCGCGGGTCTGGTCGGCCGGTTGTACTCGTCCACGTTCTACGGAGTGACGGCGGCCTGCCGCCGGATCGCCCTGCCGCGGTGGCTGCTCCCGGGCATCGCCGGGGTGCTCGTCGGCCTGCTCGGACTCGTCGTACCGGGGGTCCTGGGCACGGGCTACGGGACGGCGCAGGAGCTGATGACACCGCAGGGCGTTCTGGGGCTGCCGCTCCTCGTCCTGGTCGCGATCCCGTTCGCGAAGATCGTCGCGACCTCCTTGTCGATCGGTTCGGGCGGCTCCGGCGGCATCTTCGGGCCCGGCATGGTCATCGGCGCCTCGCTCGGCGCGGCCTTCTGGGCGCTGCTGCACGAGGTGCCAGCACTGCACGGGAGCGTCGGCGACTCCCCGGCCATCTTCGCCCTGGTCGGCATGGTCGCGGTGTTCGGCTCGATCGCGCACGCACCGATCGCGATGACGCTCATGGTCGCCGAGATGACCGGCAACCTCGCCGTCGTGCCGCCGGCGATGCTCGCGCTGGCCATCGCCTCCGTCATCGTCGGGAGGGCGACGATCTACCGCAGCCAGCTCGAGCACCGCTCGGACCGCCCCGACGTCGCGATGACAGCGACCGTCACCTGATCTGACGGCCGACCGCAGGAGCGGTGGTGACGACCTCCTCGACCGGCGTCCCCGAGGCGACCGCGCAGGCGCGCAGCCGGTGGGGCAGACGACGCTCGCGGGCCGTGCCCCCCGTTCGCGGCCGACCTGCGACGGCGAGCGAGCCAGCCCACGTGAGCAGCGAGACCAGCGACAGCGCGAGCACCCCGGTCAGCAGCGGCGCGGGCACGAGCAGCCCTGCCGCGCCGACGACGAGCAGGGCACCCGTCGCCCACGACAGCCGTCGCCACCACCGCGGGAGCCCGGTCGCCGCCGCGCCCGCCGTGACGACCGTGACGGCAAGGAGCAGCAGCTTCACCACGTCGAGCCGGTCGACGGTCCGCAGCAGCGCGGCGCTCCACGTGGCCTCGTGGTCGACGGCGCCGGTGGTCATCAGCACGCCGACGCCCCACTGCAGCAGCGAGAGCACGGCCGCACCGGAGCCGGCGACGAGAAGCAGACGCCGGGCGCCGCGCCGGGCGAGCAGCGGAGCCAGACCGACGACCACGGCGAGCAGCGCGGCGCCCGCGACGCCGTGCACCAGCGTCGACTGCGCGAGAACGGCGCTCCCGCGGTCGACGAGAGCGGAGCGCACGCCGTCGTCGTCGAGCGCACGGTCGACGGAGCCGCCGGCCACGCCGAGCCCGAGCAGCCACGCTCCGACATAGACCGCGCAGGCGACGACCGTCGAGCGGCGGAGCGAGCGCGGTACGCCGTGGTCCTCGGCGACCGGTCGGACGGCCGAGCTGTGCGCACGAGCACCGGGACCGCGACGCAGACCGCGCAGGCACACGAGGCCCCACGCGAACAGCGCTACGTCGTGACCGACGAGCACGGCCCACATCGCCGCGCCGTGCATGCCCGTCGTGTGGAGCAGCAGGTCGCCGAGACCGTGCAGCGCAGCGAGCAGCCACAGGGCATCGGTGCGCTGGCGCAGGACGGCGTACCCGAAGCCGCCGGCTGCCGATCCGACCGCCTGCGCCGCGGTCACGGCGGGGCTGGCGCCGAACGCGATGTTGGACAGGTGCGCGGCGCCGAAGAGCACCGCGCTGACGGTCGCGCCGCGCACCGGGCCGAGCGGGAGCGCGGAGCGCAGCACGACGCCGCGGTACCAGAGCTCCTCGAACGCGCCGGTCGCGGCGTACCCGACCACGAGCAGCGCGAGCGTGCCCGGGTCGGGCGCCCAGCCCCAGGCGAGCGGGACCATGACGACGAGCAGCGGGACGACGAGCAGCCGCAGGTCGTGCCACGTGGACGGACCGCCGGCCGACAGCGCCCGCCACCCGACCCGCCGACCCACGAGCAGGGCGAGCGCGAGCAGGACGAGCACGACGGGGAGACGTCGCAGCAGCGGGTCGGAGTCCGGTGCCACGAGCTCGACGACCAGGGCGCCGACGAGGGTGACGCCGACGGCCAGGGCGGTCCACGCCGTGGCAGCGCGCAGAGGGGTGCCGGTCATCCGGCCGAGGACGTGGGACACGGTGGCTCCTGGGGATCGAGGGTCGGTGGTCAGGCCGACGCCGGCGCGACGGCCGGTGCGGTCGTGAGGCGGTAGGACCGGACGGCGAGCGCCGCCGTGCGGGCGAGGACCATGCCGAGGGCCATGACGACGAAGGCCGCGGTCCAGGCGTCGGCGCCGGTGATGAGGTGGTCGCGCGAGAACAGTCCGACGTCGTGCGCGCCGGGTCCGGTCGCCCACTGCGCGAAGGCGATGCGGGCGCCGATCATGACGACCCAGAGCGCGGCGAACGCGGCGCCCGCGGTGGCGGTGAGGACGCCGTCGCAGTGCTCGAGCCGGGTCGCGGCGCTGGCCGCGAGCCCGAGACCGACGCCGACGGCGCCGAAGACCGCGACGAGCGCGAGGTCGTTGCCCGCGGTGGGCAGCGGGTTGAGGAAACCGGCGACCGCAGCGAGCACGATGACGACGGGGAGGACGAACGTCCCGCGCGTCACGCGGCGCGTCCCCACGTTGCGGACGAGGGCCCACGCGAGGAGCGTGAACGAGAGGATCCACTGGCTGGTGCTCATCGGGAGCTCCCTTCTTGTCGATGCAAGGAGCGTCCCGTCGCAGCGGGGTCGGTCGCGTCGGCGCAGAGCCGTGGTACGCCGATGTGCTTGCGCCGAGGGCGATCTCGGCCGGATGACGTAGGCGGGTGCGGTGGCCCGGCCGTCAGCGCACGACAGGGACGGTCGCGACGACCGTGGTCCCCGAACCTGGGCGCGAGGAGATCTCGAGCGTGCCGCCCAGCGACCCGGCGCGCTCGCCCATCGTGCCGAGGCCGAGGTGGCCCGGGCGGTGCTGCGACGGGTCGAAGCCGATCCCGTCGTCGACCACCTCGAGGCGCACCTGGTCCGCGATGGTGGTCACCTCCACGTCGACCTGCGTCGGGTGCCCGTGCTTGACGGCGTTGTGCAGCGCCTCCAGCGCGATGCGGTAGAGGTGCTCCTCGGCTGCAGGCGGGAGCGGGAGCCGGGTGTCGGGTCCGCGTACGTCGACGCCCACATGCTCGCGAGCGCTGACCGCCGCGCCCTGCTTGCGCAGCGCCGCCACGAGCCCCTCCTCGGAGAGCGACTGCGGCCGCAGCTCGAAGATGAGCGCCCGCATCTCGGCCAGCGCGCCCCGCGTCAGCTCGTTCAGCAGGGCCACCTCCTCGCGCGCAGGATCTGCTTCGGGGCCGAGGTCGGCCAGGCGCCGCTCCGCGGCTCGCGCGTGCATCGTCATGGAGAAGAGGGCCTGGCTCACCGAGTCGTGCAGGTCGCGCGCGAGACGCTGGCGCTCCGCGAGACCGGCCGCGGAGGCCTGCTCGTCGAACAGCCAGCGGTTCTGCACCGCGAGCGCGGCCTGGTCGCCCATCGCGCGCAGGTAGTCGTGGTCGTCGGGCGTGATGCGCGCTCCCTCGGGCAGGTGCAGGTGCAGCTCGCCGTACGCCACGGCGCCGGCGACGAGGGGCACGACGACCAGGTCGTCCCACTCCGGCCGCGGCGCCGACCAGTACGGCGCGACCGGGGCGAACCGAGGATCGAGGAGCAGCTGGCTGCGGGCCCCCGGCACGACCGAGATGGGACGCCGGGCCAGCTCGTGCTGGTCGCGGTCGTCGGCGAGGTGCATGGCCTTGACGGCGTCGGCGTACCCGGGGCCGAAGGCCGGGTCGGCCGCCATCGTGAACCAGTCGGAGCCGTCGTCGGGCCCCACGAGCCAGGTCACGACCGAGCACGCGGTCGCCGACGTGGTGCGCAGCAGCTGCTCGCGCACGCCGTCGAGGGTCTGCAGCAGGGGCTGGTCGACGGTCATCGACGCGGCCACCGAGGTGAACGCCTGCACGCGCGCCTGCAGCCGCTCGCTGGAGAGCACCCGGTCGGTCGCGTCGGTCACGACGTCGAGGACGCCGACGAGCCGCCCGTCGTCGTAGACGGGGGCGAAGACGACGTCCCAGTAGGTCTCGACGCCGGGGATGGCGATGCGGTGCGCGGCCTGGCGCACCGCGAGCCCGGAGCGCACGGCGTCGAACAGCTCGGCGAGGGCCTCGTCGTTGCCGGGGATGAGGTCGGTGATCGGTGTGCCGGGCACGGTGTAGTCCGGACCTGCGCCGAAGTAGAGCTCGAAGTAGCCGCTCCACGTGCGGTTGCAGCGCTGCAGCCGGCCGTCGAGGTCGAAGAGCGCCAGGCCGAAGGGTGCTCGGTCGAAGAACAGGTCGAGCAGCTGCCGCTCGAGAGGGGCCGACGTCGGTGGCAGCGGCTCGAGCTCGGGCTCGGTCGGCATCGACGTGCTGCGCCGCGGCGAGGGCCTCTCCTCGGACGGGGCGAGCTCCTCGGTCACGGGGCGACGTCCTGCGCGTCGACCAGCCCTTCGCGCACGGCCCACATCGCCGCCTGGGTGCGGCTGGCGAGCCCGAGCTTCGCGAGGATGTTCGACACGTGCGTGCGCGCCGTGCGCTCGGTGACGCCGAGCTCCTTGCCGATCTCGCGGTTGGTGCGACCGCGCGCGACGAGCACGACCACGTCGCGCTCTCGAGGAGTGAGGTCGTCGACCGCGTTCGTGGTCGGCGCGCGGAACGACGCGGCGAGCGCCGCCGCGGCCGCGGGGTCCAGCCGCACCTGCCCGGCCATCGCCGCGCGGATGGCGTCGACGACATCGGCCGCATCGGCGTGCTTGAGCAGGTAGCCGGTCGCGCCTGCCTCGAGCACCGCGCGGATCCGGCCCTCCTCGACGAAGGAGGTGACGGCCACGACGTCGACGACGGGCCAGCGCTGCTTGAGCTGCCGCGTCGCCTCGACGCCGTCGAGGCCGTCCATCTGCAGGTCCATGAGGACGACGTCGGGCAGCCGTCCGCCGCGCTCGAGGGCCGCGATGCGCGCCAGCGCCTCCTCGCCGTCGGCGGCCTCGTCGAGGACCTCGATCCCCGGCTCGGTGTCGAGGTAGGAGCGCAGCCCGCGCCGCACGATCGTGTGGTCGTCGACGAGCAGCACGCCGATCTGCTCGTCCCCGCTGCCGGTCATGAGCCCGCCTCCCCGTCGTGCCCGTGGACGTGGACGTCTGCATTCTGCGCGACCGACGCGCGCACGTGCAGGGCGATCCTGTCGACCAGCGCGTCGCCGTCGCCGTCCTTCTCGACGAACGCGGTCGCTCCGGCCGCGCGGGCAGCACCGGCCACGGCGCCCGACAGGCTGGTGACGAGGACGGGCGCCAGGGCCGCGAGCGACGTGACCGCGCGCAAGGACCGCGTCGTCGCGCGGGGCAGGTCGACCACGACCGCGTCGGCGTGCGTCGCCCGCACGTCGGCGAGCCGCGCCGCCTGCTCCTGGTCCAGGCCGACGGCGCGCAGCCCCGGGCAGTCGTCGAGCGCGCGCACGAGCGCAGCACGTGCCCGGTGGTCGTCGTCGACGACGAGCACGGTGAGCAGGGCGGTCACGGATGGTCCTCCTCGGTACGGATCCCCACGATGCCGCGACGAGGGGCCGCGTCGAAGCGGAGGACGGCCGAGGACGGGCCTGCGCTACGACGTACCGCCCCTCGGCGCAATGACGTAGATGCGTCGACGGCTTCGCCCCTCGACGGGGACCTGGCGGCCGCCGGCGAGTAGCGTCCGGGGCGACCGGTCTGCGTCGTGCGGTCGTCGTCCGGGACGTCCGGGCGGGCAGCGGCGTACCGGAGGAGGACGTCGTGCGCTGGGTGAAGCGGATCGCCATCGGGATCGGGATCGTCCTCGTGGTGCTGATCGCCGCGGTCGTGGGTGCGCTCATGTGGTTCCACATCCCGTCCAACGCCGCCGGCGTCGTGGCGCAGACGGTGTGCAGCGCGAAGTACGTCAGCGGTCGTGACCTCCCGACCGACCAGCTCGTCGCCGCCGACGTCACGCCGCAGAGCCCGATCCTCGGCGTCGTCTCGACGAGCGTCGACGACACCAACCACACGGTCACGTCGAAGTTCCTCGGCATCGTCTCGCGCACGTCGGCGCTGCAGACCAAGCGCGGCTGCGTGCTCGACGCGCCCGCCGACCCGAGCGCGAAGCCGTACGTGCCCGCCAAGGCGGACCCGGCGCCGTGGCCCGCGGGCGACGGCACGTCGACGGCGACCGGCGTCGACACCGCCGCGCTGCAGAAGGTGGTCGACGCCGCGTTCGTCGGCTCCGGCGACCCGATGGGTCTCGCCGCGCGCGGTGTCGCGGTCGTGCAGGACGGCAAGCTCGTGCTGCTCGAGGACGGCACGGGCATCGAGCCCAACACCGCGCTGCTCGGCTGGTCGATGACCAAGACCGTCACGGGGATGCTCGCGTACAAGAAGCTGCAGCAGGAGGGCATCAGCATCGAGACGCCGGTCGTCGACGCGTTCCCCTCAGGTCGCGCGCCCTCCTGGGTCGAGCAGTGGAAGGCCGACGACCGCAAGAAGATCACGATCGCCGACCTCATGTTCATGCGCTCGGGGCTGCAGATCGACGAGGGCTACGGCCCCACCGGCGACGTCGTGCAGATGCTGTACGGCGAGAGCGACATGTCGGGCTGGGCGGCGCAGCACCCGCTCGACCACCAGCCGGCGACGTACTGGGAGTACCTCAGCGCGTCGACGAACATCCTCGCCGCCGTCGTGAAGGCGCAGTTCGGCAGCGACCAGGAGTACGTCGACTACGCCTACACCAACCTCTTCGAGCCGCTGGGCCTCACCACCGCGACGCTGTCGACCGACGCGTCGGGCACGTGGGTGGGGTCGTCGTACCTGTGGGCCAGCACCGCCGACTGGGCGCGGCTCGGCCAGCTCATGCTCGACGACGGCAGCTGGAAGGGGACGCAGATCATCCCGAAGGGCTGGTGGAAGCTCGCGGGCACACCGGCGATGCCGACGGGCGAGGGGCACGGCTACGGCGCTCAGACCTGGATCCCGGGCGAGCCGGACGGCGGCGAGTGCGCGACCACGCCCGGCTACCCGAAGGACGCGCTGCTCATGGAGGGCCACTACGGCCAGGTGGTCGCGATGGTCCCGTCGAAGAGCGCGGTGATCGTCCGCCTGGGCTGGAGCGTCGACGCCGACTTCGACGGCTGCGCGTTCGTGGCCGACGTCGCGAAGACCCTGCCGAGCGGACCGGTCGACTGAACGACGGATCACCCTGGGAACGTTGAAGAACCGCGGATCGTCGTACCGATAAGGAGTGCAGAGCAGGTACCTCGAGGAGGCGGAGCGATGCACGAGTCGATCCAGGGTTCGCTCTTCGAGTCCGCACCGCTGCGCGAGCCGGCGGCCCGGGTGGCCGGCGGTACTGAGCTCCTCCACGACCGCGTGCGTCTCGCCCGGCTGCGCGAGAGCGCGCCGAACCGTCGGCACTTCTGCCTGCAGGCCGGCCTCGAGCCCGGCCCCGTCTCCTACGCCCGGGTCAACGCCGCGCTCATCGCCGCAGGGCTCCCGCCCTACGAGTCGGTACGCCGCGCCGCCTAGACGCACGACTGCGTGGGCACCGGGGTGGCCGGTGCCCGCGCAGAGTCGTGAGGTCAGGCGCTGACGGCGACGGAGTCGTCGACGACCGAGACGGTCGAGCGCTGGACAGCCTTGGCGCGCAGGATGTTGACGCCTGCCGCGACCAGGCCCAGGGCGACCGCGCCGATGCCGGCGGCGGTGCCGAACGAGAGGCCGAGGACGTTGTCGAGCGAGTAGTCGCCGGCGCCGGTGAAGGCGAGCGCCGCACCGACCGTCGCGTAGACCAGGGGCAGCTCGTAGCCGCCGTTGGAGCCCCAGATGCCGTTCGCGGCGTGGGTCCACGCAGCGACGACCATCGTGCCGATGACGACGGCGGCGGCCAGCGGGGTCAGCAGGCCGAGCGCGAGCGCGAGACCGCCGAGCAGCTCGGCGAGACCGGTGACGACGGCCATCGCCTTGCCGGGCTTGAAGCCGATCGACTCCAGCCAGCCGCCGGTGCCGGCGATGCCGTAGCCGCCGAACCAGCCGAACAGCTTCTGCGAGCCGTGGGCGGCGAGGAGGAGACCCGCGACGATGCGGAGGATGAGGAGACCGGTGCTCATGACATGTCCTTCGAGAGAGTGGGGGCGTTCTGCACCGTCTCGGAACATGGTTGAACCGACAACTATTCCTCGCCGACTGTGACGCCGGTCACGAGCAGATGGGCGTCAGCCCTCGACGAGGTCGCGCAGGCGCACGAGCGTCGCGGCGACCGCCTTCTGGTTCTTCGTGTACGCGTCGAGCACGTAGAGCCCGGGGGGGAACAGCGCGGTCCGCGCGTCGAAGGTCTCGGTCACGACCGTGGTCGCGTCGTCGACCGGCTCGAGCTCGTAGCGCCAGCGGTGCTTGTAGAAGTGGCACCACGCGATGCGGCGCCCCTCCTCGAACTCCACGACCTCGTTGCCGATCCGGTAGGGCACGCCGAGGTGCATGTCCATCCCGAACCGCGCTCCGAGGCTCAGGCGCTCCGGACCAGACACCGAGCCGCGAAGAGTGCCCGAGCCGTCGAAGTCGGGGTGCCGACGCGGGTCGGCGAGCAGGTCGAAGATCTCGGCTGCCGGCGCGTGGACCGTGATCCGGGCGGCCTTCGCCCACCGCGACCCGGTGTCGACGATCTCCGCGCGCTGCTCCATGCCGACACCCTAGGCAGGCTCGGTCCCGTAGCGTCGGCGCGTGCCCCGCCAGGTCTCGGTCGTCGTCCCCGACGCGCTCGCGGCGCTGCTCGACCGCCGGGCCGCCGACGAGGGCACCAGCGTCGACCACGTCGTACGCCGCATCCTCGCCGTGGAGCTCGAGCTCGAGCACCACTCGCTGTTCCAGGTCTCCACGTCGGGGGCGCTCGTCCAGGGCGTGAACGACGGCTGCCTCACCGTCGGGGACCTCAAGCGCTACGGCGACTTCGGGCTCGGCACCTTCGACGCGCTCGACGGCGAGATGGTGCTCCTCGACGGCCGCTGCTTCCAGGCGCGCGGCGACGGCGACGTCCACGAGGCGTCCGACGCCGCGCTCACGCCGTTCGCCGTCGTCACGCGCTTCTTCACCGACCGCATCGTCGAGCACGTCGATGCACCGTCGCTCGTGGCGCTCACCGACGCCCTCGACGTCGAGCGCGCGTCGGAGAACCTCTTCGTCGGAGTGCGTGTCACGGGCGACTTCGACGAGCTGCTGCTGCGCGCCGCCTGCCGGTCGGAGCACGGCGTACCGCTCGTCACCGCCGTCGAGCATCAGGCCGAGTGGTCGGTCCGCGGCGTGCGCGGCACCCTCGTCGGGTTCTGGAGCCCGCCATTCACCCAGGCGGTCACCGTGCCCGGGCACCATCTGCACTTCGTCAGCGACGATGCGACGCAGGCCGGTCACGTGCTCGGTCTGGCGGCCCGCGACCTCACCGTGGAGCTGCACGAGATGAACGACGTGCACCTCGCGCTGCCCGAGTCGGAGTCGTTCGTGCACGCCGACCTCACGCGCGACACGTCGGCCGACCTCGACGCCGCCGAGCACGACCGGCGTACGACGTAGTCAGCCCGCGAGACGACATCCCACCCTGCGGGAGAACCCCGAAGACAGCCGCGCGTCCGGCGTGCCTTCACTAGCCTCGTGAGACCGATGCCGGGGGGTGTCGACTGAGGGGGAGCCGTGCTCGACGTGTTCTGGAGGCCTAGCAGCTACCGCAGCCTGAAGAGTGTGCTCTCGGTGCTTGCCGCAGTTGCCCTCATGCTCGGGCTCTCGGCAGGAAGGGCCGCCGCAGCCGATGTTCCCGCCCAGATCACCGGCACCATCCGTGATACCGCGGGGACGCTCTTGCCGGGCGCGACCGTCACGGCATACCTAGCGGGGACTACCACCGTCGCGGCGGCCACGACGAGCGACACCACCGGCGTCTACAGCTTGACCGTCGTCGCGGGAACCTACGACCTGCGCGTGGTTGGACCGGCCGGGTCCGGACTGGGGGCAACCAGCAAGGATCGGGCGCTGGGCTCAGGTGCGACCACGATCGATTGGGTGATCGGCACCGCGACGGTGCTGGTGTCGGGTCGGGTGCTGGTGGGTGGGGTGCCGGTGGGTGCGCGGGTCCAGATCACGTGTGCTGGGTCGAACTCTCAGACGCAGGTGTATGCCGGTGCCGATGGCACCTACGAGGTGCCGGTCGTGGCTGATCCGTCGTGCGGGTTGTATGTCACCTACAGCGGGAGCGATTTCGAGCCCTCCTACTCGGCGTGGGCGACGGTGGATGCGAGCTCGGATGTTGTGCTGCCGGATATCGACATCCCGGTCGGCGTGGTGCAGGTGACGGTGCTGGACGCGGACGGTTCGCCGGCGAGCGGGGCTCAGGTCTCGGTGTCGCCGACGAGCAATGCGCAGTTCCCCGTGGAGTTCGCGCCGGGCTTCACCGGTTCGGTGGGTGCGTCGGGCAGTTACAGCTACACGGACGGGAACGGCGCGGTCTCGCTCAAGGTGGTCGGTAACACCGCGCAGTACCAGGTGTCGGTGACCAAGCCCGGGTCGCCTTCGATCTTCGCGCACATCGACGCGACCCCGCCCACCACCACCGCCACTCTGTATGCGGTCGGAAGCGGTGTCTGGATCCCCGGAACGCCGGCCCAGGCCGCGGACGGGGACAACGTCTCCCCGCTGGTCGAGGCGCAGGTGCCGTCGCTCGGCGCGTCGGGTCAGACCGGGGACGGGAACGGAGACGGCGTACCCGACGCGCTGCAGCCCAACGTGACCTCGGTTCCCGTCCTCGGAGGCGATCCCGGGACACAGTCCTACGTCACCGTCGCGGCGCCGACCGGGACCGACCTGACCAACGTGTACACGATCGATCCGCACGACACGACGAAGGTGGCGACACCGCCTCCGGCCGGGGTCGGTCTGCCCGAAGGGCTCACCAACTTCATCGCCACCGGACTGACCGCCGGTGCGAGCCGGACCATCTCGATCTACACCGCCACGACCGCCGGCGTGACCGGCTATGCGAAGTACAACGCCACCGCGGGCACCTGGTCGTTGCTTCCGAGCACTCGAGTCGCGATCTTCGCCGACCACGTGGACATCACGTTGACCGACGGCGGTATCGGTGACGACGACGGAGTGGCCAACGGCTCCATCGTCGACCCGGGCGGCCTGGCTGTGATCACGGACGGAGTGCCGCCGACAGTGACCATCAGGGGTGTCTCAGACGGGGCGAAGTACGTCCTGGGGGCTGTGCCCGTGGTCTCCTGCGGCGCCTCCGACTCGGGCTCGGGATTGGCTGGGTCTTGCAGCGTTACGGTGAGCGGCGGAAACGCGAACCACGTCGGCTCTTTCACGGCGACCGCGACGGCCGTGGACAAGGCCGGCAACCGCACCACGGTGACGACGCGGTTCAAGGTGGTCTACCTGTGGAAGGGATTCGTCGATCCGATCAACGACCCGGTCGCGCAGCCGCGGTCAAAGACCAGCGTCTTCAAGGCGGGGTCCACGGTGTCGGCCCAGTTCCAGGTCCTGAACGCCAAGGGCAAGGTCGTGGCGCCGGTCTCGGCTCCTCTGTGGGTCGCACCCACGCGAGGGGCAGCGACGTCGGCGAACGTCAACGAGACGGTGAGCAACGCCAAGCCCGACACCGGCAGCGCCTACCGAACGGCAGGATCGTCATGGCGATACAGCTGGGGAACCGCCCGGATCGGCTCAGGATTCCTCTGGCGGATCGGTGTGACGCTCGACGATGGCGAGACGCACTACGTGGTCGTGGGGCTGCGTTGACGAGCTAGACGACTTCAGCCCCGCTCGACGAGCCAGTCGCTGATCCCTTGCAGGAGAGCGGCTCTGCGCTCCGAGGGCGCGTGCGACACGGCGACCGAGTCGGCTGCGAGGTCGGCCAGCCCCGGGTCGTCGCAGCCCCAGACGTCGCGCGCGAGGCGGTACTGCGCCGCGAGCCGCGACCCGAACAGCAGCGGGTCGTCGGCGCCGAGCGCGACGGGTACGCCGGCAGCACGCAGCAGCGTCGCCGGCACGTCGGCGGCCGACACGGCGACGCCGAGGGCGACGTTGCTCGTGGGGCACACCTCGGCCGCCACCGAGCGGGATGCCATGAGCTCCAGGGTCTCCGGGTCCTCGACCGCGCGCACTCCGTGCCCCACCCGCACCGCGCCGAGGTCGAGCACCGCGGAACGCACGGAGGCCGCACCGGCGAGCTCGCCGGCGTGCGGGAGAGCGGAGAGCCCTGCGGCGTCGGCGATGCGAAACGCCTGCGTGAACTGGCTCGCCGGACCGCGCCGCTCGTCGTTGGAGAGGCCGAAGCCCACGACCTCGACCACGCCGCGGCCCGCGCTTCCGCGGCCCCAGCGCGACGACGGCGCGTACTGCGCCGCGAGGCGGGCGAGGGTCGAGGACTGCAGCGGGTGCAGCGTGCGGTTGCCCGCGACGATCACGCCGACCCCGACACCCGTGGTCTCCGACGCGGTGGCCGCGGCGTCGAGGAGCGCGTCGAGGAAGGCGTGGGCACCGCCGAAGGTCACGGCGTACCCGGACGGGTCGACCTGCAGCTCGACCCAGCCCGACCCCTCGGCCCTCTCGTCGGTGCACATCTCGAGCATCAGCCGTTGCAGCACCGCGGGGGAGTCGACGACCCGACGGGCCGCGTCGTAGAGGTGCTGGAAGGCGAACCAGCCGCGTCGGTCGGCTTCGACGTCGAGGTGCAGCGGCCGCGGGTCGGTGAGGCGGTCGGGGAGGTTGATGCCGCGCTCGTGCGCGAGGTCGAGGAGCGTCGCGTGGCGCATGCCGCCGGTGAGGTGCAGGTGCAGGTGCGCCTTCGGCAGCCGCGAGACGCACGCCTGCCCGGGTCCGGTGATGCACGACGCCGCCGGGCCGAGGTCCGGGCAGACGCAGCCGGCGGTCGTCGGCGGCTGCGCAGGCATGCCCGCACGCTGCCATGCCGCACGCCTCGGCAGAAGGCCGGGTCGGCGTCGGCCGCGCGTTTGGGCGTCGCGCTCCCGGGCATGCGGGCGGTCCCGCACCGACGACGTCCAGGAGGACGCATGTCCGAGCAGCTGCCCCCGACCGTCCGCGACGAGCCCCTCGGCGACATGGGCGACCAGGCGTCGCGCCTGCAGATGGCCGAGGAGCAGGCAGCGATCCAGGCGGCCCTCGCCGGACGCGTGCGCGGCACCGACGCCCTCGACGACCGCTCTCCCGTGGTCGACCCGCTCGAGGGACCCGACCTCGTCGACGCCGAGTCGGTCGACGCCAGCGACGACCCCGTCTACGGCGGAGGCTCTCCCGTGACCGATCCCGCGCAGGCGTTGCTCGACGACCTGCTCGACCCCGACCTCGTGATGACCGGGCTCGACGAGGACGGCGCGGCCACGGCCGTCGACGAGGGCAGCACGGTCGACGACGCAGCGACCCCGTTCGAGCAGGACGGCGACCCTGCAGAGCTCGATGCGGAGCTCGTGCCCGGCGACGAGGGAGACGCCGAGGATCTCGACGCGCTGACCGGCACCGGGCTCGACCACGACCTCGACGACCCGCAGGACCCGGACGGGTACGGCGTCCCGCCCGCCCGCGACGGTGCCGGCGCCGCGGTCGACCAGGCGGCGCTGCGCGACCCGGTCGACGACTGACGCGCTGCTGTGGGCGTGCACGTCGGCGTCTCGGGCTGGTCCTACCGACGCTGGCGCGGCGACTTCTACCCCGAGCGGCTGCCGCAGCGCCGCGAGCTCAGCCACATCGCCGCGCACCTGTCGGCGGTGGAGGTGAACGCGACGTTCTACCGGCTGCAGCGGCCGTCGTACTTCGCGCAGTGGCTCGACCAGACGCCGGACGGTTTCCGGTTCGCCCTCAAGGGATCCCGGTACATCACGCACCTGAGGTCGTTGCGCGACTGCCGCACGGCGCTCGCCAACTTCCTCGCGAGCGGTCCCCTCGTGCTGGGTCGGCGGCTCGGCCCCTTCCTGTGGCAGCTGCCGGCGTCGACGACGTACGACGAGCAGCGGCTGGTGCCGTTCCTCGAGCTGCTGCCACGGACCACCGGGGAGGCCGCGGCGCTGGCGACGGAGCACGACGACCGCCTCGCGGACCGCACGTGGCTCCAGGTGGCGGCCGACGTGCCGCTGCAGCACGTGCTCGAGCCGCGGCACGCGAGCTTCGCGGCGTACGAGGCCGCGGACCTGCTCCGCGCGTACGACATCGGCACCGTTGTGTCGGACGGCGCCGGCGTCTTCCCGATGCTCGAGCAGGTCACGAGCGAGGTGGTGTACGTGCGCCTGCACGGGCCGCGGCGCCTCTACCACGGCGGCTACAGCGCTCCCGAGCTCTACCGATGGGCCGAGCGCGTGCGCGGCTGGCGCGCGCAGGGCTGCGACGTCTGGATCTTCTTCGACAACGACGCCGACGGCCGCGCACCGTACGACGCGGTCGGGCTGCAGGCCCGTCTTGGCTGAGTCGGGTGCCGGCCGGGAGCAGGGAGAGCCTCGTGCCAGTAGGGTCGAGCCACCGCCCAGGTCGCACGCAGCGTCGCGTCGTACGGACGGCGGGCAGCCGCCGACGTCAGGAGCACGCGATGAGCCGCACGAGGTCGCGCACGACCACCGGGTCGAGGAGCTGAGCGCGTGGCGGTGTCCGGCGAGATCCTGCAGCTCGGCCTGATCTTCCTGGCCGCCGCCGCGGCCGGATGGCTCGCGCGCAGGCTCGGTCTCCCCGCCGTGCTCGGCTTCCTCGCGGTGGGCGTCGCCGTGTCGCCGTTCACGCCCGGCTACGTCGCGCCTCGCGAGCACGTCGAGCTGCTGGCGGAGTTCGGCGTCGTCCTGCTGCTCTTCGAGGTCGGCATCGAGATCAACCTGCACAGCATCGGGCGCGAGCAGCGTGCGCTGCTCCTCGCGGTGCCTGCTCAGGTCGCGCTGACGACGCTCCTCACCGCAGGGTTGTTCGCAGCCTTCGGCATCGTCCTGACGACGGCGCTCGTCCTGGGGCTCGCGGTGGCGCTGTCGTCGAGCGTCGTCGTGGTCAACATCGTCCGGAGCCGGCGGCGTCGCACGGACCAGGGGACCGAGCAGGCGATGCTGACGTGGAGCGTGCTGCAGGACATCTGCGGAGTCCTGCTCGCGGCGCTGCTGCTGTCGGTCGCGGGTGTCTCGGACCGACCGCCGGCGCTGGCGATCCTGGGCCTGTTCGGCTTCCTCGTCGTCTCGGCCGGCGCCGCCTGGCTGCTGCCCCGAGCGCTGCGCCACCTCGGCTCGGAGCCGGACCTGTTCCTCCTCGTGTCGATCGGTGTCGGCCTCGGTCTCGCCGGTCTCGGTGCCGTGGTGTTCGGCGTGCCGGCGGCGCTCGCCGCGTTCATCGCCGGCCTGGCCGTTGCGGAGTCGCCGGAGTCGATCACCGCCCGGCGCCAGCTCGTGCCCTTCCGCGACGTCTTCGCCGTGCTGTTCTTCGTGTCGGTGGGCACGCTCATCAACCCGCGCGCCGTCCTCGAGGGCTGGCCGTGGCTCGTGCTGATCCTCGTTGCTCTCGTCGTGACGAAGGTCGGTGTCGCCGCCGTCGCTGCCCGGTACGCCGGTGTGAGTCGACCGCTGCAGCTGGCCGTGGGGATCGGTCAGGTCGGCGAGCTGAGCTTCGTGCTGGCCTCGCTGCTCGTCACGGCGGGGCTCCTGTCCGGCGAGATCTACGCCGCTCTGCTCACCGCCGTCGTGATCAGCATCGCCGTCTCGACCGTGGTCGTGCGGCTGCACTGGACGCGGTCGCCCGCGCCCGCCGTCCTCTAGGACGTCGACGAGGCGGTGAGCTCCGACGCGTCGTCGCGCGGGCGCATGCCGTGCTCGGCGTAGTGCTCGAGCAGCTCGTCGGCGGGCATCGGGCGCGCGTAGAGGAAGCCCTGCGCGAGGTCGCAGCCGAGCCGCTTGAGGTGGTCGGCCGTGGCTCGGGCCTCGACGCCCTCGGCGACGGCGACCATCTGGAACTCGTGCGCGAGGTCGGTGACGACGCGGACGAGCACCTCGTTGCCGTTCTCGAGGTCGACGATGAACGAGCGGTCGATCTTGAGCGTGTCGACCGGCAGGTCGCGCAGCTGGCTGATCGAGGTGTTGCCGATCCCGAAGTCGTCGAGCGCGATCGTCGACCCCATCGCGGCGATCTTGCGCAGCGTGATCGCGGCGCGCTCCGGGTCCTGCACGATCGCCGACTCGGTGATCTCGAACTCGAGCAGCTCCGCGGGCACGTCGTACTCCGCGAGCAGGGCCGCGATCTTGTGGTCGAGGTCGGGCTCGGAGAGGTTGAGCGCCGAGAGGTTCACGCCGACTTGAACCTCCCAGCCCGACTGCCGCCACTCGCGCATCTGGCTCAGCACCAGCTCGAGCACCTTGCGGGTGAGGCTGTGCACGAGGCCGGTGCGCTCCGCGAGCGGCACGAACTCGGCGGGCGGGATGTTGCCGCGCGTCGGGTGGTTCCAGCGCAGCAGCGCCTCGAGGCCCACGATGTCGCCCGACTCGAGGTCGATCTTGGGCTGGTAGTGCATGCTCAGCTGGTCGTCGCTGGACAGCGCCTGGCGCAGGTCGCCGAGCAGGATCAGCTTCGCCGTCGAGCTCGAGTCGCCGCCCGGGTCGTAGACGCTCAGGCCGATGCGCCCCGCCTTCGCGACGTACATCGCGATGTCGGCGTGCTTGAGCAGCGTCGTGATGTCGTCGGCGTGGTCGGGGAGGACGGCGAGGCCGACCGAGGTCTCGACGTGCAGGACCAGGCCGTCCATGTGGAACGGCTCGGCGAACTGCTCGAGCACGCGCTGGCCGAACATCACGCCGTCGTCGATGCTGCGCACGCTCGACAGCAGGATCGCGAACTCGTCACCGCCGAGGCGCGCGACCGTGTCCGTCGAGCGCACGATGCCCGAGAGCCTGTTGGCCACCTGCTGGAGCAGCTGGTCGCCGCGGTCGTGGCCGAGCGAGTCGTTGATCTCCTTGAACTGGTCGACGTCGATGATGAGCAGACCGAGCTGGGTGCGGTTCATCGTCGCCTGCTCGCTCGCGACCTCGAGGCGCTGCGAGAGCAGACGTCGGTTCGGCAGGCCGGTCAGCGGGTCGAGTAGCGCGAGGCGCGCGTTCTCCGACGCCGAGGCCCGCAGCACCCGGCTGGCGCGGCGGACCGTGCGGAACAGCAGCAGCCAGACGGCCACCAGGCAGCCGGCGACGAGGAGCGCGACGCGCTGCAGCGCCGCCGACGTGGCCGCCCAGTTGCTCGAGTAGTCGAGCACGACCTGGGCCACCGCGACGGGAGCGCCGGATCCCTTGGCCCGCACGGGGACGTAGACGTCGAGGACAGTCTCGGCGTCGGACACGGTGGTCGCGGACCTGCCCTCGGCGGAGGTGCCGCTCTCGACCTGGGTGACGATCTCGGCCGTCGGCGTCCCCGCTCCGAGCGCGAGGTCGAGCCGGTCGGTGTCGGGGAACGCGTAGCTCTGCGACGAGCCCGCCGAGTCGTAGAGCGGGCGGCCCGACGTGGCGAAGACGCGGACCTCGCGCAGGTCGGCGTCGGTCCGCAGGTTGGCGGTGAGGACCTTCTGCGACGCCGGCGAGAGCTGCTCCGAGGTCCACTCCTTGAGCGGCACCCGGTCGTTGACGCCGGTCTTCACGTAGGCGACCGCCGTGCGCACCGCGTCGTCGAGGGCCTGCTGGCGCATGAACTGGCTCTGCGTCACGACGAGGGCGACGCCGAGGGCGCTCATGGCCGCGATGCTCACGACGGCGAAGCTCGCCGTCAGGGTGCGACGTCGTCCTGCCACTGCGTCCTCCTTCCTCGTCGTCCGTGTCGTTGTCGTTGTCGTTGTCGTCGGTGTCGTCGGTGCCCCGCGGGTCACCAGTGGTTGGCGCCCCACAGAGCGGCGACCTCGGCGCCGGACAGCGCCCGGCCCTCCCAGATCGCGACCTCGTCCTGGCGCAGGGCGGCCTGGTTGCGCGAGCCGGTGATGATCGCGGTGATGTTCTGCTCCCACCCGGCGCGCCAGTAGCCCGTGTACGTCGCGCGCGGGGCCGCCACGATGCCGGCGGCCACCTGCACACCGTCGACGTAGAGCCGCGCCGAGGTCCCGGAGAGCGTCGCGACGACGAGGTGGAGCACGTTGTCGGACACGACCGCCGGGCTCGTGAGCAGCACGTTGCCGGTCGTCGTCGCGACCTGGAACACGACGCGGCCGGTGCGGTCGAGCAGCAGGGCGCGGTCCTGGATCGTCGATCCGGCCGTGGCCGAGTCGCCGAACCCGACGATGCGGCCGCCGTTGAGCGACGTCGTACGGATCCAGGTCGCGATCGTGAGCGTCGTGGGCGAGGTGACCGGCGTGGTGCTCACGACCCGGCCGGTGCTGCCCGCGTTGCCCAGCTGCCGCATCGCGTAGGTCGTGTCGCACGTGACGAGCCCGGTGTTGGCGGTACCGAACGTGACGCCGCTGCCGGTGAGCGTGCCCGCGCGGCCGTGGCCGCTGCCGTCGGCGACGGTGGTCGTGCCGGTGGTCTCCGAGAAGCGCCACCAGACCGAGGGGAGGTACGACGCGCTGCCCAGCAGGGTCGCGTACGGCGTACCGCCGCCGCAGGCCGCGCGCGTGCCGAGGGTCGTCGTCGCAGCAGCGCTCGAGGTGTACTGCGCCGAGGTGGTGCTCACCATGGGCACGACGGAGGCGACGACGGCGAGCGCCACGGCCAGCGGGAGCCGCAGGCGGCGCGCGGTGTCACGCGACAGACGGCGCATCTGCGCCTCCCGCGGTGTCGTCGTCGCTACCGATCGGGCGGCGCCGCACCAGCCGTCGTGCCGGGCCGGTGATCGAGGACAGGTCGACGAGCGACCGCGACCGCAGTTCGGCCAGCGCGAGGATGAGCAGCGGCGGCACGAACAGGATCAGCCGGCCCATCGGCGAGTGCGCCCACGCCAGCGGCACGCCCCAGCCCGGGTGCACCTCGCGGACGATGCCGCGCACCGAGGTCGCAGGCGTGAGGTTGGGGTCGGGCTTGCGGTTGGCGTCGCCCTTGGTCTTGACGTACGGGTCCTTGATCGGCTGGCCGTCAGGCCCGAGGACGCCGTTGCCCTGGGTGTCCTCGCGCTCGACGCGGGCCATCCCGACGATCCGGTGCGTCACGAGCGTGGCCGAGCCCACCGGGTAGAAGGTGATGATCTGCCCGACCCGCAGCTGCGACGCATCGGTCACCTGCTGGATCACGACCCCGTCGCCCGCGGCGATCTCGGGCGACATCGATCCGCTCGTCACGACGAGGAGCCGGTTGCCGTGCAGCTGGTACCAGAGCGGGACGGCGTACGACGCGAGGATGAGGACGACGAACGGCGCGATCAGGAGCATCGTCAGCCACGAGCGCCAGCGCGCGGCCTGAGCGCGCGCGAGCACCATCGCGGACCCGCTGCGCCATGCCGGCGCCGCGATCTCCTCGACCGTCGTCATCGCCATCACCCCCCTTCGTGGCGTCGACCCGACGTGGGTGGCCGCCGCGGGATCGCGACGGCCACCGACGTCATCAGTTGTTCTTCGTCTGCTCCGCGTCGAACGTGAGCGTGACGTTCGCCGACGCGCTCGCGAAGGCCGACGTGGTCGCGAGCGGGAGGGTCATCGCGACGCAGAGGTCCTCGTTGTTGGCCGGCCCGGTCGCCAGGTTGCGGTCGCCCGCCTGGAAGCCGTTGGCCTTGTTGCCGACGAGCGCGGTCGACGCGAGGCCGATCGTCTTGTTGCTCGCGATGGCCGGGGCCGCGCCGATGTTGCCGATCGAGCACGGACCCGGGGCCACACCGGTGTAGATCGTGTAGCTGAGCACGCTCGAGAGGTTCTTGGTGTCGGAGGTGGTCTGGCCCGAGATCGCGTAGCGCAGGTCGAGCGACCCGGTGTTCGCGACGTTCACGGCGCGGTAGACCGTGTCGCCGGGCGCGAGGTTGGTGGCCGGTGCGAGCGCGATGCTCGACGAGCCGTTGGCCTGGATCGCGACGTTGCCGGACGCGTAGGACACCGCGGCCGTGGCGCTGTCCTCGAAGAGCGCGCCGGTGGCCAGCTGGCCCACGCCGACGAAGGCGAGGCCGACGATCGCGGCCGTGGTGACCAGGCGGCGACGGCGCTCGCGGTCGGCCTTCGAGGTCGTGTCGTAGGAATCCAGCTCGGCGAGCAGGTCGTCCATGGGTCGTGTCCCCCCTCGGGTTCGGGGACCCCCCTGAGTCCCGCGTCTGGATGGGATGTCGGCGCCCGTGAGCGGAACTTGAGGTCCGGTGTCCTCCTCCGAACGGCCCATCCGCGGCTCGCTGCCATGCTTCGGGACGTGGTGGCAGCGGCGTACGTCGGCATCGACCTGGCGTGGGGGCAGCGGGCGCGCACGGGGATCGCCCGCCTGGACGGGCACGGGCGGCTGCTCGACTGCCGCTCGGTCTTCACCGACGAGGAGGTCGTCGCGGCCTTCGACGGCGCGGCCCCCGACGTCGTGGTCGCGGTCGACGCCCCGCTGCTGGTGAGCAACCCGACCGGCCAGCGCGCGTGCGAGCGCCGGGTCGGCCAGCTGTTCGGCGCCCGAGGCGCGTCGGCGCACACGAGCAACCTGGGCCGGCCGCACATGAGCCCGCCGCGGGCAGCCCGCCTCGCGGAGCTGATGGGCTGGTCGACGGATCCCGCCACCGTGCCGGCCTCGGGGACCCCGACGTGCATCGAGGTCTACCCGCACCCGGCGATGCTCGTGCTGTTCGGCGTACCGCGCGTGCTGACGTACAAGAACAAGCCGGGACG
This sequence comes from Candidatus Nanopelagicales bacterium, assembly GCA_046330715.1. Lineage (GTDB taxonomy): Bacteria > Actinomycetota > Actinomycetes > S36-B12 > CAIYMF01 > Longivirga. Next base: position 182,921 of record JAXLSG010000005.1, on the reverse strand, counting down.
CAGCTTCGAGCACCTGCGCGAGCAGCACCTGCTGCTGGTCGACCACGTCGCCCGGGTGTGCGAGGAACCGTTGCGGCTCACGGCATCAGCCGACTGGGCGGCGCTCGTCGCGGCGCTCGCGACGGCCACCCGCAAGGTCGACCTGCGCGTGGTCGAGGACCAGGTCGACGCCGTGCTCTGCGCCTACCTCGCGTGGCTCTGGGCGCAGCATCCCGAGCGGATGCTCGTGCTGCCCGAGGACCGCGCGGCCGCCGCCGACGACGGGTTCATCGTGGTGCCGCGGCCGGCGGGAGCCGACGGGCTCTAGGACGCCGTCGCGCGCAGGGCCGAGTCGACCTCGTGCCGCAGCCGGCGCAGCCGCACGATCCGCTCGACGCGGTAGCGGCTCGCGCGCGGCGAGCACGCCTCGAGCTGCAGCTCCAGGGTGCGCCGGCGGGCGGCCAGCCACGCACGGCGTCCGGCGTCGGACCCGGGCTGGGAGGCCTCGCGCTCCATGAAGTAAGGGTACCCTTATCTCGTGATCCTCTGCCACTGCCTCGTGGTGTCCGACGGCGACCTGCGCGCGAGCGTCGACGCCGGCGCCACCACGGTCGGTGCGGTGCTCGCGGCGACCGGAGCCGGCACCCGCTGCGGAGGCTGCACCGTCGCGGTACGGGCGTGCGCGAAGCGTCTGCTCGACCGCGCCGACGACGACGTCACCTACCTGGAGGTCTGGCATGCAGCCGGTTAGCCCGCGGATCGTCGAGCTGCTCAACGAGGCGCTGACCCTCGAGCTCACCGTCACCAACGCGTACTTCCTGCACGCCCGCATGCTCGACGCCCAGGGCCTGCCGCGCCTCGGCAAGGTGTTCTACGACCTGTCGATCGGCGAGATGCGCGACGCCGACGCGCTCATCCAGCGCATCCTGCTGTTCGACGCGCACCCCAACCTCCAGCGGCTCGGACCCGTCGCCATCGGCGAGACCGCGGAGGAGATGCTGCGCCTCGGCCTCGAGGGGGAGCTCCGCGCGATCGCGACCTTCAACGCGGCGGCGCACGAGTGCCGCCAGCTCGGCGACCACGGCACGGCCGCCCGCTTCGACGAGATGGTGCGCGACGAGGAGGAGCACGCCGACTGGTTCGAGTCGCAGCTCGCCGCGATCGGGCTCGTGGGCGCCGCGGCGTACCTCGCCCAGCAGACGGAGGCGTCCGCAGGCCCGGCGTGAGCCGCCGCTGATCCCGCCGACAGGTACGGCGGCGCGCGCGGGTCGAGGTGCGCCATGATCAGGGCACCGATCGACGACGAGGAGCCTCATGAGCACCGCCGAGCAGCCCGCCGCGATGCCGAAGATCCACCGCGACGAGGACGCCCTGTCCGACGCGCTCGTGGTGTTCGGCATCACCGGAGACCTCGCCCGCGTCATGACCTACCAGGCGCTGTACCGCTTGGAGCGGCGCGGCCTGCTCGACTGCCCGGTCATCGGCGTCGCGTTCGACGACTGGACCCACGAGCAGCTCATGGACCGCGTGCGCTCGTCGCTCGAGGCCAAGGGCGAGCAGATCGACGAGGACGTGCTGACCCGCCTCTCCGACCGGCTGCTCTACGTCCACGGCGACTTCTCGACCGACGACGTCTACCAGCGCCTGGCTGCCGCGATGGCCGACGTGCAGCGTCCGACCTTCTACCTCGAGATCCCGCCGTCGCTCTTCTCGACCGTCGTCGGCGGCCTGTCGCGCGCCGGCCTCACGGAGAACGCGCGGGTCGTCGTCGAGAAGCCCTTCGGCCACGACCTCGACTCGGCGAAGGCGCTCAACGCCGAGATGGCGCAGTACCTCGAGGAGTCGCAGATCTTCCGGATCGACCACTTCCTCGGGAAGCTCTCGGTCGACGACATCGTCTTCCTGCGCTTCGCGAACTCGATCATCGAGCCGGTCTGGAACCGGCAGTACGTCGAGTCCGTGCAGATCACGATGGCCGAGGACTTCGGCGTCGACGGTCGCGGCCACTTCTACGACCCGGTCGGCGCGCTGCGCGACGTGGTGCAGAACCACCTGCTGCAGGTGCTCAGCCTCATCGCGATGGAGCCGCCGCACGGCCGCGACCCCGACAGCATCAACGACCGCAAGCGCGACGTCTTCCGCGCGATGGGGCCGGCCGACCCGGAGCGCTGCGTGCGCGGCCAGTACCTCGGCTACAAGGACGTCGACGGCGTCGCGCCCGACTCGACCACCGAGACGTTCGTCGCGCTCGAGCTGTTCATCGACAACTGGCGCTGGTCGGGGGTGCCGTTCGTCATCCGCGCCGGCAAGGGCCTGCCGCTCACCGCGACCGAGGTGCGCGTGATCTTCAAGGAGATCCCGTGGCTCGGCTTCGTGCCGCGGGAGGCGCCGCGCCCGGATCCCGACGAGCTCGTCGTGCGCATCGGACCCGACCCCGGCACGAGCCTGCGCATCCAGGCGCACCTCGACCAGGAGCCGCGTCCGCGGCTGGTCGGCCTCGACCTCGACTTCGCCAAGGTCGGCGGCGAGGGCCCGACGGCGTACGAGGTGCTGCTGCACGCCGCGATGGTCGGCGACCGCACGCACTTCGCCCGCCAGGACCTCGTCGAGGAGACCTGGCGGGTGGTGCAGCCGCTCATCGAGTCGCCGCCCCCGGTCGCGCCCTACGTCGTGGGCACGTGGGGCCCGCCGGGCGTCGACGAGCTCGTCGAGGGCAAGCCCGCCTGGCGCGAGCCGTGGCGGTCGGGCGACAACTAGCGGGTCAGCGCCCCATCGACCGCGGGGTGTTCACCTTCGTCGGGGTCACCTCGAGGATCACGCGTCCGCGCGGGCCGATCGGGTTCGTGTAGTCGTGCCCGAGGTACTTGTTCGACAGCGCGTCGATGTGGGCGCGCGCCTCGTCGCCGTCGACCGTGCGCGTGACGGTGCCGCGCACCTCGGCCCAGTCCCACGGGTTGTCGGCCGAGTGGATGAGCACCGTGATGCGCGGGTCGCGCTCGATGTTCTTGAACCGCTGGCGCTGCGGCTCGGTGTTGACCAGCACGTGCTCGCCGTCGGAGTCGACCCAGGTGAGCAGCGCCTGCGGCTGGCCGTCGGGCATGAGCGTCACGACCGTGGCGAGGTTGGCGCCGGTGGCCAGGCGGTGGGCGTCGTCGTCGAGGGGCATGGGGGGTCCCGTCTGTCGGTGGTGCGTCCACCCTCGCACGGCACCCGGCGGTCCGCGACGCGCGCGGTCAGCCCTGCGGTGCCGACGTGACGGCGACCGGCCCGTCGGGCAGCGCGCTCGGGGGCACCTCGACGAAGACGATGTGGCCCGCGGCGGTCGGGGTGCTGCTGGGGCGGTAGTCGATGGTGATGGTGCGTGCCTTGCTGTCGGTGCGCACCCGGGTCACCTCGGGCGAGGCGCCTGCCGACGCCGGCAGCACCGTCGCGACGACCGGCCAGCCGCGCTCGTGGGCCCCGCTCGACGGCGTACCGGTGCAGTCGGACGTGTCGAGGGTGCTCGAGACGGCCGCGACGACGGTGCTCTCGGGCGCCGAGCAGGTGGCCAGCACGGACCAGCCGGCCACCACGTCGTGCCGCACGATGCGCGTGATGACCACGCCGAAGACCAGCAGGATCGCGAGGACGGAGACGATCGGGAACCAGCCTCGGTCCCGGAGAGCGGGTCGCGTCGAGGTCGTCGGTGCGGTCTGCAGAGCCATGCTCACCCCATTCATGCATCCCTACAACGAATGTAGAGTGCCAACCGTTCCTCAGGCAAGCCCGGGATGGCCTGGCAGGATGCCCCCGTGAGCGATGTCGACACCTCAGCGGCCGCGGTCCTCACCGCGTCCCGCGCCCTGCTGGCCGTGGTGGCGCGCTCCATCGCGCCCGAGCTCGACCGCGTGACCGTCCCGCAGTTCCGCGTGCTCGTGGTGCTCTCGACCGCGGGCCAGCCGGTGCGCAACCGCGACCTGGCCGAGGCGCTGGGCGTCCACCCCTCGACCTTCACCCGCAACGCGGACCGCCTCGTGGCCGGCGGCTGGATCCGGCGGGCGCAGAACCCCGACAACCGTCGCGAGACCCTGCTGTCGCTCACGACGGCCGGGCGGCGCCTCGTCGACCGGGTCACCGCCCGTCGGCGCGACGACGTGCGCGAGATCCTCTCCCGGCTCGACGCCGACGAGCGGCGCCTCGTGCTGGAGGCGATGTCGGTGTTCGCCCACGCTGCGGGCGAGCCCGACGTGGGCGACCTCGCCGAGTTCTCGCTCTGACCGGTCCCGTCCCGCGGGCGCTGCGCCGGCCGCGTACCACCGCGTGGGTATCGTCCGCAGACGTGGGTGACGCATGAGCCTCGTCGTGCTCGCCGCCTACGCGCTCGGCGCGGCCCTGGGCTACTGGGCGTCGCGCCGTCCCTCCCTCGAACGCACCTGGCCGCGCTACGTGCGTGCGCAGCTGCTCGTCGCGTCGGTCGTGCTCTCGGTGTCGGCAGCCTGGCGGCTCACCGGGATCAGCGACGTCGTGTGGCCGCTCGCGGTCGTGGCGGTGTGCGGCGTCCTGCTCGTCGTCGCGCTGTCGCTGACGCGCGGCGAGCGCCGTGCCGGCCGCGGCGTGCTCTGGGCCTGGACCGGTACGCCGAACACCGGGTTCTTCGTCGTCCCGTTCGCCGCCGCGTTCGGCGGGCCGACGGCGCTGCTCGTCGGCGTGCTCGCCGACCGTCTCGGTGCCCCGCTGTGGGCCGTCTACGTGCACCTGCTGCGCCGCGACGCCCCGATCCCGCAGCGGACGCGCTCGTCGTGGGTCGACCAGTCGCCGGTCATCGCGCTCGTGCTCGGGCTGGCCCTGCACCTCGTCGGACCCGCGCCGGCGTGGACGGCCACCGTGTCGCTCGCCATGGCGCCCGTGCTCGCCGCCACCGGGGCCGCGGTGTTCGTCGGCTCGGTGCTGCACCCGACCCAGCGAATCCCCGCACGGCCGGGTTTCGCCCGCTGGATCTCGTTGGTGCTGCTGAGGATCGCGCTGCTGCTCCCCGTGATCGTGCTGGCGCCGGACGGCGTACGCCTGGCCGTCATCCTCTGCGCGCTGTCGATCCCGGCGTTCGGCCCTGCGCAGTTCTCGACGGTCTACGGGTACGCCGAGCCCGTCGTCGCCGCGGGTGCGCGGTACGGCTGGTGGGTCGGCCTGCTCGGCGTGGTCGTCGGGTACGCGATCACCCGCTGACTGCTCGTCAGGAGGTCGCGTCGGCCGGCACGGGGAGGCCCAGCGCCGCGTAGAGGCTCGCGAGCGCGTTCGGCCGCGTGACGTCCTCGGGACGGACCTCGAGCGTGACCTCGCCCTCGGGTACGGCGCGGCAGGACAGGCAGACGCCGTCGGCGCGCTCGTCGTCGGTGAGCACGCTCGCGGCCACCACGTGCGTGTAGCCGACGGAGCCGTCGACGACGTGCAGCTTGCAGATGCCGCAGCCGCCGCGACGGCAGCCCGCCCGGACCGCGTGTCCGTGGCGATGGAGCGCCGCGAGGACCGTCTCCCCGGGGTGGCAGTCGAGCGCGACATCGGTACCGAGCACGACGATGCGCGCCGTGGTCCCGGCCATCCTCCGCCTCCCTGTGTCGTCGTCCGAGGGTAGGGAGGCGTCGAGGCCTGGTCGCCGAGGGTCCCGTATGACGGGACCGCGCCCGCGTGCGCGTGCGCGGACGGCGGCCATGCCGAACCCGCCCGGCGGCGGAGGCCGTCGTAGCCCCTGCACGCGGGGCTACCCTGCCTGTGCCGTACCGGACGAGGACGTGGGTGGCGATGCTCCAGACCATCACCAAGGTGGGCCCGCTGCTGGACCTGTTCAGCATCGAGCGCCCCGAGTGGGGTGTGTCCGAGGCCGCCGAGGCGCTGGGGATGCCGCGCTCGAGCGCGCACGCGCTGCTCACGAGCCTCGTCGAGACCGGGCTGCTCGTGAACGCGGGTCGCGGCCGCTACCGGCTGGGCTGGAGGATCGTCGAGCTCTACGAGACGATGCGCGCCGGCTCCGACCTGCGCACGTACGCCGCCCCGGTGCTGGCCGCTCTCAGCGAGCAGACCGGCGAGACGATCAACCTCGGTGTGCTCGAGCGGGGCCAGGTGCTCTACATCGACAAGGTCGCGTCGCGGCACCAGGTGTCGGTGACAGGTCTGCGCGTCGGGTCCCGCCTCGAGGCGCACTGCTGCGGCCTGGGCAAGGCGCTCCTCGCGTTCGCGACGCCCGCGCAGCTCGAGGCCGCGCTCGGCGGGACGCTCCGCCGCTACACCGAGAACACCATCACCAACCGGCGCGCGCTCGAGGCGCAGCTCCTCGAGGTACGGCGTACCGGCATCGCGCACGAGAACGGCGAGGTCGTGCGCGACGTCGCCTGCGTCGCGGCACCGGTGAAGGACTCGTTCGGGGTCGTGGTCGCGGCGGTCAGCCTGAGCGGACCGCTCTACCGCATCGGGCCCAGGCGCGAGGAGCTCGGTCGGGCCGTCCGGACCGCCGCCGAGGACATCGGAAAGCGCCTCGCGGCCGCCGACACGCAGCCGCACGCCGTGCCGTTCGACGACCCGAGCCGGCTGCCCGTCGAGTGAGGTCACGCACGGGCGCGACCTAGAAGATGCCCCGCCGCGCGCCGCCGTCGAGGAAGAGGGTCGACCCGGTGAGTACCGCGGCCTCGGGATCGAGGAGGTTCGAGATCGCCCACGCGACGTCGTCGGGCGAGGGCAGCCGACCCGCAGGGAGCTCCGACAGCAGCTCGGCGCGGGCCTCCTCCACGGACTGACCTCGCCCCGCCGCGCGCGCCGCGACGAGCGCATCCACGCGCGGGCTCTCGAACGGTCCGGGTGCCACCAGGTGCACGGAGGCGCCGCGCCGCCCGAGCGGCCCGACGAGCTGGCGGACCAGGTTCGCGAGCGCGGCGTTGGCGACTCCTGCCAGCGGCGCGTGCTCGGTCGGCTCGATGCCGAGATGGCCTCCGACGGCGACCACCCGGCTGCCCTCGCCCAGCCGGTCGTCGACCGCGGCGAGCAGCCGGAGCAGCCCGCCCGCCTTGAGGTCGACGGCGACGCCGAGCAGCGCCGGGTCGACCTCGAGGACGCCGGGCGCACCCGGCAGCCCGATGGCGTGGACGAGCGCCGCGAGCCGGCCGTCGGGAAGAGCGTCGCGGACGGTCGCGACGCAGTCGGGGGAGCCCACGTCGGCGGCCACCGCCACGGTCTCGCCCTCGCCCGGCGCGTCGCCGGAACGGCTGACCGCGACGACCTGCAGCCCGCGCGCGGACAGGGTCCGGACCAGCCGGCGGCCGAGGGTGCCGGTGGCCCCGGTGACGACGGCGATCGAGGTGCTCACACGCGCACCCTAGCGACCACGCGGGACGACGTAGGCAAGGGAAACCTCACTGCGCCAACGGTTCTGAACCGCAGGCCCACCCAGGGCGGGTCTGTTCGGGATGGCGGAACGGGCATCGTCGTCGGCACCGGACCTGCGGTTCCCTCAGGCCACCACAGCCGCCCCGGTGGACGCCGGGCCGCTCAACGAGGAGCACGCATGGGTGTCATGAGGCTCGGCTACGTGCACGTCAAGGTCACGGACATGGCGGAGGCCCGCCAGCACTACAGCGAGACCGTCGGCCTCTACGAGACCGGCGAGCAGGACGGCAAGGTCTACTTCAAGGGCTGGGACGAGTGGGACCACCACTCGCTCGTGCTCGAGGAGGGCGGCGTCGGCCTCGTCCGGCTGGGCATGAAGGTCCGCAAGCCGGAGGAGCTCGCGCAGTTCGAGTCCTCCGCGCAGAAGTTCGGCTACACGGTGACCCGCTTCTCCAAGGGCGAGAACGCCGAGGTCGGCGACGGCTTCACCGTGCACATGCTCGGCCACCAGGTCGACTTCTACCAGGACATGACCTACCTCGGCGTCGACGTCGGTGTGCTCAACCCGATGTCGCACCCGCGCAACCTCAAGGGCATCGGCGCACCGTTCCTCGACCACATGCTGCTCAAGGGCGACGACCTCGAGACGGCCGAGCGCTTCTTCGTCGACGTGCTCGACTTCGCGCCCGTCGAGCGCATGGTCGCCAGCATGGACGACGGCGCTCCGCTCATCGCCTCGTGGCTGTCGTGCAGCAGCAAGACGCACGACATCGCGCTGCTCAAGGGCGAGGACGGCGGCCTGCACCACTTCACCTTCCAGCTGCGCGACTGGGGCAAGGTCCAGGACGCTGCGGACACGCTCGTGCACGACGACGTCCCGATCGACCTCGGGCCGACGCGCCACGGCATCACGCGCGGCGAGACGATCTACTTCTTCGACCCGTCGGGCAACCGCAACGAGGTCTTCGCGGGCGGCTACAACTTCAACTACGACCGTCCGTGCGTCACGTGGACGATGGACCAGCTGGCGCGCGGTCTCGACTACTACAAGCGCGAGGTCACCGAGACGTTCCTGACCGTCTACACCTGATCGGACCGCGGCTCGTCGAGCCGCCACGGACGACGGGCGCGGGGCTCCTCCATACGCAGGCCCCGCGCCCGTCTGCGTCGTCCGGCAGAGAGGAGGCACCAGTGCCCGTCGTCGTGTTCCATCTCGTCGAGGACCGCCACCCCGACGCTGCTGTCGGCGTGCTCCTCGAGCGCGCCTGCGCCCTGTTCGCGGAGGTCCTCGAGACCCCCGTCGCGCGCGTCCGCGCGTTCGCGCAGACCTACCCGGCGCACCGCGTCGCCGTCGGTGGGTCGCTGGTCTCCGACGGCGCCGCCGAGGCACCGTTCTTCCAGTTCGCCCTGCTCGCCGGCCGACCGGAGGAGCAGCGCCGTCGGCTCCTCGCCGGGTTCACCGACCTCCTGGTCGAGATCCTCGGCGCCGACCGCTCGCTGGTGCGCGGGGGCATCTGGACGGTCGCCCCCGAGAACTGGACGATCGGCGGCGCGACGGCCGCCGACCTGCGCGCCGACGAGATCCGCGCACGGGCCGAGGCCCAGGGCGGCTGACGCGCTCACGGGTCCAGGCGGTACCCGAGGCCCGGCTCGGTGACGATGTGCCGGGGCGACGCGGGGTCGTCCTCGAGCTTGCGCCTCAGCTGTCCCACGTAGACGCGCAGGTAGTGGGTCTCGCGCTCGTACCCCGGACCCCACACCTCGTTGAGCAGCTGCTGCTGCGGCACCAGGCGTCCGACGTTGCGGGCGAGCACCTCGAGCAGGTGGTACTCCGTCGGCGTCAGGCGGACCTGCTGGCCGCCACGGGTGACGACGGCGGAGGAGAGGTCGACCGTGAAGCCGTCGGCCTCGACGACGACCGGTGCACCGGTGCTGCCGGCAGTCGCGCCGCGTCGTACCGCCGCACGCAGACGGGCGAGGAGCTCGTTCATCTCGAAGGGCTTGGTGACGTAGTCGTCCGCCCCGGCGTCGAGGGCCTCGACCTTCTCGTCGCTCGTGGTGCGGGCGGAGAGCACGACGACAGGCACGCTGTTCCATCCGCGGATGCCGTGCAGGACCTCGATGCCGTCGAGGTCGGGCAACCCGAGGTCGAGGACCACCACGGCCGGGTGGATCCGGGCGAGGGCGTCGAGCGCCTGGCGCCCCGTTCCGGCTGTCGCGACGTCGTAGCCGCGGGCCCTCAGGTTGATGGCGAGCGCGCGGGCGAGGGCCACGTCGTCGTCGACGACCAGGACCCGGGTCACGACGGGGTCCCAGCGTCGGCCGAGGATCCGGCCAGCGGGATCGACACGACCATGGTGAGCCCGCCACCCGGCGTGTCCTCCGCCTCGACAGTGGCGCCGATGGCGCCGGCGAGTCCGCGCGCCACCGCGAGGCCCAGACCCACCCCGGATCCCTCGGGGACGTCGCCGAGCCGCTGGAACGGCTGGAACATCCGCTCCCGCTCGTCGGTGAGCACACCCGGGCCGCGGTCCACGACCCGCAGCTGCAGCAGGCGCCCTGGGACCTCGGCAGCGCACAGACGGACCGGCTCCTCGGGCGGTGAGTGACGGACCGCGTTCTCGACGAGGTTGGCGACGCACCGTTCGAGCAGAGCGGCGTCGGTGAGCAGGAGCGGCGAGCTGTCGTCGGTCTCGTCGGCGATCCGCTCGGACGGGACGCCGTGCAGGGCCCGCTGCAGGACCTCGTCGAGCGAGGTCGGCTCCAGCCGGGCTCGTACGGCACCCGTCTGGATGCGGCTGAGATCGAGCAGGTTCGCGACCAGCGCGTCGAGCCGGTCGGCCGATCGGCTCGCGTCCTCGAGGAGCGCGCGGCGGTCTACCGCGGTCACGGCGAGGTCGTCGTCGAGCAGCGTGGTCAACGACGCCTTGATGCCGGCCAGCGGAGTGCGCAGGTCGTGCGACACGGCGGTGAGGAGCGCGGTGCGCACGGCATCGGTCTCGCGAAGCCGGGCGGCGTCCGCTGCCCGCGCCGCGAGCCGGTCGCGGTCGAGCACCGCACCGGTCTGGGCCGCGAACGCGTCGAGGATGCGTCTGTCGCTGGCCGGCAGCGGCGCACCCGACAGCGCGAGGACGAGCCCGGGGCCGGCGTCGACGGCGACGTCCGCGCCCTCAGGCGACAGCGGCGGGTCGTCGCCGGAGACCTCGACGACCGACACCGGCCCGTCGACCGACTCGAACAGGGCGGCGCTCCGCATGCCGAAGGTCTCCCGCGCCTGGTCGAGCAGCGCTCGTACGCCGTCCTTGCGCCGCAGCACGCCCGCCGACAGCGATGCCAGCACGCTGGCCTCGGCGCCACGTCTCGCAGCCTCGCGCGCTCGCGCTGCGCTGCGGTCGACGATCGTGGCGACGACCGCGCCGACGCCGACGAAGACCGCGATGGCGAAGGCGTTCTCGGGCTCGGCGATGGTGAACGTGCCGACCGGAGGGACGAAGAAGTAGTTGGCGAGCAGGCTCGCCTCCACCGCGGTGACGACGGCCGGCACCAGCCCTCCGACCAGCGAGCTCGCCACCACGCCGAGCAGGAAGGCGAGCAGCACGGTGCTGAGGGTCAGCGCGTCGCGGAACGGGAGCAGCAGCGCGGTGAGGGCCACCGGGAGCGCGAGCCCGAGCAGCCACGACCAGGCCCGGCGCGGCCCCTGCACGCGAGGCATCGTCTCGACGCGCTCCGACCCGTCGGGGTCCACCGGACCGCGGGTGACGACGTGGACGTCGATGTCGCCCGAGTCGCGCACGATGAGGTCCGCTGTGCTGGGACGCAGCGCGGTGCTCCACCGACCCCTCCGCGACGTACCGACCACGACCTGCGTGCCGTTCACCGACCGTGCGAAGTCGAGCACCGCGGTGGCGACGTCGTCGCCCACGACCGTGTGGAAGGTGCCGCCGAGGTCCTCGGTCAGCTGCCGGAGCGAGGCGAGGGTCTCGGGGCGGGCGCCTCGGGTGCCGTCGCCCCGCACGAGGTGGACAGCCGTGAGCGCGCGTCCCGCCGACCGACCCGCGATCAGGGCACCCCGTCGCAGGAGCGCCTGGTCGCGCGCGCTGCCGGTCAGCGCGACGACGATGCGCGTGCGCGCGGCCCACGTCTGCTGGATCCCGTGCTGCGAGCGGTAGCGCTCGAGACCCTCCTCGACGCGGTCGGCGACCCAGAGCAGCGCCAGCTCGCGCAGCGCCGTGAGGTTCCCGACCCGGAAGTAGTTGCCCAGCGCCGCGTCGACCTTCTCCGGCGCGTACACGTTGCCGTGCGCGAGGCGCCGACGCAGCGACTCGGGGCTCATGTCGACCAGCTCGATCTGGTCCGCGGCGCGGACGACGGCATCTGGCACCGTCTCCCGCTGGCGTACGCCGGTGATGGCCTCGACCACGTCGTTGAGCGACTCGAGGTGCTGGATGTTCACGGTCGAGACGACGTCGATCCCCGCCGCGAGCAGCTCGTGCACGTCCTGCCACCGCTTCGTGGTGCGGGACCCAGGGACGTTGGTGTGGGCGAGCTCGTCGACGAGGACGACCTCGGGGCGGCGCGCGAGGACGGCGTCGACGTCCATCTCCTGGAACCGGGCGCCGCGGTGCTCCACCGTGCGGCGCGGCACCACCTCGAGCCCGGCGATCATCGCCTCGGTCTGCGGTCGCCCGTGGGTCTCGACGATGCCGACGACGACGTCGGTGCCTCGAGCAGCACGCCGGTGCGCCTCGCCCAGCATGGCGTACGTCTTGCCCACGCCCGGTGCGGCACCGAGGTAGATGCGCAGCCGACCCCGCCCGGCCGTCGGCCGGTCGGCGACGTCGGCGAGGTCGGTGCGCTCGGCAGGCACGGTCACCCCATCTGCTCCAGTGCGAGGTTCAGCGCCAGGACGTTCACGCGCGGCTCCCCCAGGAAGCCCATCCCGCGGCCGGTCACGTGCTCGTCGACGAGGCGTCGCACCGCCGCCTCGTCGAGACCGCGCGCGCGGGCGACGCGCGCGACCTGCAGGTAGGCGTACTCGGGGCTGATGTCGGGATCGAGGCCGCTCCCGCTCGCGGTCACGGCGTCCGGTGGCACCTGCGCCGCCGGGACGCCGTCGGCCGCCACGACCGCGGCCTTCCGCTCGGTCACCGCCGCGATCTGGTCGGGGTTGTCCATCGCGAGGTTCGAGCCGCCGCTGGACAGAGCGTCGTACCCGTCGCCTGCCGCCGACGGCCGCGGCTGGAACCACGTGGGTCCGTCGAACGGCTGCCCGACGAGCGACGAGCCGACGGTGGCGCCGGACGAGTCGGTGACGAAGGACCCGTCGGACACGGACGGGACGACGCGGCCGGCACCCCACACGAGGACGGGGTAGACGACGCCGAGGACGAGGGTCATGAGGAGGAGCAGGCGCAGGGCCACGCCCGCCTGCCGGACGGTCGCCATGTCAGCCGATCCCGGGGATGTGGGAGATGAGGAGGTCGAGCAGCTTGATCCCGACGAACGGGGCGACGATGCCGCCGAGCCCGTAGATCCAGAGGTTGCGGGTCAGCAGGGCGCTCGCGCTCGCCGGCGTGTAACGCACGCCGCGCAGGGCCAACGGGATCAGCGCCACGATGATGAGCGCGTTGAAGACGACTGCCGACAGGATCGCCGAGCTGGGGCTGGCGAGGTGCATCACGTTGAGCGACTGGAGCCCCGGGTACGCCGCCACGAACATCGCCGGGATGATCGCGAAGTACTTCGCGATGTCGTTCGCGACGGAGAACGTCGTCAGCGCACCACGCGTGATCAGCAGCTGCTTGCCGATCTCGACGATGTCGATGAGCTTGGTCGGGTTCGAGTCGAGGTCGACCATGTTGCCGGCCTCCTTGGCGGCCGACGTCCCGGTGTTCATCGCGACGCCGACGTCGGCCTGCGCCAGCGCGGGAGCGTCGTTGGTGCCGTCGCCGGTCATCGCGACGAGGCGCCCGCCCTCCTGCTCGCGCTTGATCAGAGCCATCTTGTCCTCGGGCGTCGCCTCGGCGAGGAAGTCGTCGACGCCCGCCTCCGCAGCGATCGCCTGGGCCGTCATGGGGTTGTCGCCGGTGATCATCACCGTGCGGATGCCCATCCGGCGCAGCTCGTCGAAGCGCTCGCGGATCCCGGACTTCACCACGTCCTTGAGGTGGACGACTCCGAGGATGCGGTCGCCTTCGCTCACCAGCAGCGGCGTGCCGCCGGCAGCCGCGATGGCGTCGACCATGGCGGTCACCTCCTCCGGGGCCCGGCCGCCCTGCTCCGCCACGTGCCCGAGCACGGCGCCGGCGGCGCCCTTGCGGATCGACCGGCCGTCCACGTCGATGCCGCTCATCCGCGTCTGCGCCGTGAAGGCGACCCAGGTCGCATGCGCCAGTTCTCCCTGCTCGCGGGCGCGGAGGCCGTACTGCTCCTTGCAGAGCACGACGATGGAGCGTCCCTCGGGCGTCTCGTCGGCGAGGCTCGACAGCTGCGCCGCCTCCGCGAGCTCGTCCGGGCTCGCACCCGGTGCGGGGAGCAGTTCCACCGCCTGCCGGTTGCCCAAGGTGATGGTCCCCGTCTTGTCGAGCAGCAGGGTGGACACGTCGCCGGCGGCCTCGACCGCGCGGCCCGACATCGCGAGCACGTTGCGCTGCACCAGCCGGTCCATGCCCGCGATGCCGATCGCGGAGAGCAGGGCACCGATGGTCGTCGGGATGAGGCAGACGAGCAGCGCGACGAGGACCACGACATCGGTCGGTGCCCCCGAGTACGACGCCAGCGGCGGCAGCGCGAGCACCACGAGCAGGAAGATGATCGTGAGCGAGGCGAGCAGGATGTTGAGCGCGATCTCGTTGGGAGTGCGCTGACGGCTCGCGCCCTCGACGAGGGCGATCATGCGGTCGATGAAGGTCTTGCCCGGCTCTGCCGTGATGCGGACGACGATGCGGTCGGACAGGACCTTCGTGCCGCCAGTGACGGCGCTGCGGTCGCCGCCGCTCTCGCGGATGACCGGTGCCGACTCGCCCGTGATGGCCGACTCGTCCACGCTCGCGACACCCTCCACGACGTCGCCGTCGCCGGGGATGACGTCGCCGGACTCGCAGACCACGAGGTCGCCGACCCGCAGCGCGGTCGCCGGCACCTGCTGCTCCGCCCCGTCCTTGACCAGACGGGCGGTGGTGTCGCGTCGGGTGGCACGAAGGGTAGCGGCCTGAGCCCGTCCCCGACCTTCGGCGACGGCCTCGGCGAGGTTGGCGAAGACGACCGTGAGCCACAGCCACACCGTGATCCACCAGGCGAACGCGCTCGGCGAGGCGAGGGCCGAGACGGTCGTCAGCACGGCCCCCACCAGGACGACGAACATGACCGGCGACCGCCACATGAGCCGGGGGTCGAGCTTGCGCACGGCGTCGGGCAGCGACGTCAGCAGGCTGCGGGCGTCGAAGGCCCCGGACCCGACCCGGTGCTCGAGCGGCCCGGGGGTGGTGGCCGTCATGACAGTCCTTCCGCGAGCGGTCCGAGCGCGAGGGCCGGGACGAACGTGAGGCCGGCGACGATCAGCACGACGCCGGTGACGAGCAGCACGAACTGCAGCCGGTGCGTGGGAAGAGTCCCGGCGTTCGGCGGCGTGATGCCCTGCTGCGCGAGGGACCCGGCGAGGGCGAGCACGAAGCAGATGGGCAGCAGGCGCCCGAGCCCCATGGCCAGGGCGAGCGCGACGTTGTAGAAGTCGGTGTTGGCGTTCAGCCCGGCGAACGCGGAGCCGTTGTTGTTGCCCGCGGACGCGAAGGCGTAGAGCACCTCCGACAGGCCGTGGGCACCTGGGTTCAGCATCGAGGAGCGCCCGCTCTCGGTAGCCATCGCGACGCCGAGGCCGACGAGGATGATCGCGGGCGTGGTGAGGATGTAGAGCGACACGAGCTTCATCTCGCGGGCGCCGACCTTCTTGCCGAGGTACTCCGGCGTCCGGCCGACCATGAGGCCGGCGATGAACACGGCCACGATCGCGGCGACGAGCATGCCGTAGAGACCGGACCCGGTTCCGCCGGGAGAGACCTCGCCGAGCACGATGTCGAGGATCGCCATGCCGCCGCCGTACGCCGTGTACGACGAGTGCATCGAGTCCACGGCGCCGGTCGACGTCGAGGTCGTCGCCGCCGCGAACACTGCGGACATCGGGACGCCGAACCGGACCTCGGTGCCCTCGGTCGCGGCGCCGGCGAGCTGCGTCGCGGGGCCGGCAGCGGCCGCCTGCGCCCAGACGAGCGCGGCGGTGCAGGCCGCCCACAAGGTAGCCATCACGGCGACCACGGCACGGCCCTGGCGGACGTCGCCGACCATCCGGCCGAACATGCGCGGCATGCTGAACGGGATGACGAGCAGCAGGTAGATCTGCAGCAGGTTCGTCAGACCGTTCGGGTTCTCGTAGGGGTGCGCGGAGTTCGCGTTGTAGAACCCACCGCCGTTCGTGCCGAGCTCCTTGATCGCCTCCTGGCTGGCCACAGGCCCTCCGGGGATCGTCTGCGTCCCGCCGGCGAGCGTCGTGATCGTGGTGTCGCCGTTGAAGTTCTGGACGACTCCGTTGACGACCAGCACGAGTGCGAAGACGAACGCGAGCGGCAGCAGGATGCGCAGCGTGATGCGCGTGAGGTCGACCCAGAAGTTGCCCACCCGGTCGGTGCCGCTGCGGCTCAGTCCCCGCACCAGCGCGACTGCGACGGCGATCCCCACGGCAGCGGAGAGGAAGTTCTGCACCGCCAGCCCGGCCATCTGCGCCGAGTACCCGAGCGCCGCCTCGCCCGAGTACGACTGCCAGTTGGTGTTCGTCACGAAGCTCACGGCGGTGTTGAGCGCCTGCAGCGACGGCATCCCGTCGCGCGACAAGGAGTACGGCAGGAAGGCCTGCAGCCGGAGGATCCCGTAGAGCACGACGATCGAGACGAGGGAGAAGGCCAGGACGGATCGGAGGTAGACCGGCCACCGCTGGTCGGCGTCGGGGTCCACGCCGACGAGCCGGTAGCCGAGACGTTCGACCGCGAGATGACGACGCGACTCCACGGTGCGAGCGAGGAGGTCGCCGAGGGGGCGGTAGGCGGCGGCCAGCAGAGCGACGAGCAGGAGGACCTGCAGCGCGGCTGCGACGTAGGCGTTCATGTCTTAGAACTCCTCAGCGCGCAGCAGCGCGACGACGAGGTAGACGAGCAGCAGCCCGCCGACGACGAGGGCGGCAGCAGACAGCACGGTCACAGCCGCTCCACCCCCCGGGCGACGAGGAGGACGACGGCACCTATCGCCACGACGACGGCGGCGACCACGAGGTCGGTCATGAGCTGTCCCTTCGGGCCGCCGACGGTCGGCGACCCGTCGAGGCAACCCCACGGACGACGGCTCGGGATGCCGTCCTCACGAGTCGCTTACGGCGTCGGCGCTGTTCCTTACGCCTCCCTGACGCGCACCCTCCGCTCGCACCGTCCGCGCCTCGATGTACTCGCGGCGCGCCTCCGACGACACGACGCAGGCGAGGACGAGGACGAGGAGGAGGGCAGCGTCGGGCATGCCGTCCCAGCGCAGGTCGCCGAGGCTGCTCAGGGCGAACCCGTCGACGACCAGGAAGGTCACGAGCGCCGTGCACAGAGACGCGGGGACGGTCTGCCACCACGCCGCAACGATCGCGAGCACGACGGCTCCGCCGACGGCCACGGCGGTGGGCAGCGCGAGGACGCCTGCGGCGCCCACCCAGCAGAGCAGGGCCGACAGCAGCAGGCCGAGGACGAGAGGAGCGGGTGGTCGTGAGTCGTCAGGCGCGCGGCGCAGCGAGGTCCACAGCGGTTCGGGGTGCTGGATCTGTGCCATGCCTCCAGCACAGACCCGTGCGCGGCGTCACGCGCCGCGCCCTGACGCGTCCTTGACGCGCGGGACCCGATCCTGACGCCGCGCTGACGTCGGGGTCCGACGTCAGGACAGGCCGGCCTGGGTGAGGGCGCTGGCGAGGGACTGCGCGAAGCCGTTGCTCGTGAACGTCGCGCCGCTGATGCCCGAGATGCTCGAGCTCTGCGCCTCGATCGCCTGCGACACCAGCTGCGGCACGGCGTAGGAGCTGATCTGCGAGCTGCGCGGGTCGTTCTGCGGCACGGCGACCGCGGTGATGTCGGTGACCTTCCCGCCGCTGACGGTGACCTGCAGCTGGATGGTGCCGTAGCCGTGCCCCACGTCGACGGCGTCGCCGGTGTAGGTGCCGTCGGTGGCGCCCGAGCTCGACGACCCCGACGAGGTGGATGACGTCGAGCCCGAGGACGTCGAGTCCGAGGAGCTCGTGCCGGAGGACGAGGTACCGGACGACGAGGTACCGGACGACGACGTGCCGCTCGACGACGTGCCGCTCGACGACGTGCCGTCGGTGGTCGACGTCGAGGTCGACGGGGCGGCGACCGACGTCGCGGTCGAGCCCTCGGGGTTCAGGGTGAGGATCGCGGCGACGCCGGCGAGGGTGCCGGCGCCCACCAGGGCTGCGCGCTTCATGACGTCGTCCTCTCGAACGCGTAGTGGTCGGGGGAGTGGAAGGAGAAGGCCTCGTCGTGGATCCGGCCCTCGGGGATGCCGAGGACGCTCGCGGCTTCGTGCACCGCGGCGACGAGGTCGGCGGGGCCGCAGGCGTACACGTCGGCCCCGGCGACGTGCGGCACCAGGTGCTGCAGCGTGCGCGCGTCGATCGGGTAGTCGCGGCGCGAGCCGACGAGGTAGCGCAGCCGCATCGAGCCGCCGCGCGACGCGGCGATCGACTCGAGCTCGTCGCGCAGCACCAGCGCATCGGCGCGCGGCGCGCGGTAGAGCAGGTCGATCTGCACGCCGGCCGGGAGGTCGTCGAGGATCGCGCGCACCGGCGTGACGCCGACGCCGCCCGCGACGAGCACCACGTGGTCGGTGCGCCGGTCGTCGGCGGTGAAGATGCCGTACGGGCCCTCGAGCACCACGCGCGTCCCCGGCTTCAGCAGCGCGGTGCTGCGGCTGTGGTCGCCGAGGTCCTTGATCGTGACGCGGATGAACTCCGGCGACGAGCCCGCGGACACGGAGTACGGGTGCGACTGCCACCAGCCGTCGCGGGTGAGGAAGCGGAAGCCGAAGAACTGGCCGCCGCGGAGGCGGAACCGGTCGACGCCGCGGCCGCAGATCCACACCGACACCGTGTCGGCCGACTCGCGCTCGACCGCGTGCACGCGCAGGTCCATCCGCAGCGACTGCCAGATCGGCGCGCCGACGCGGTAGACGACGAGCAGCGCGATCGTGACGGCGTACATGCCGATCCAGACGTAGCGCGCCCAGGCGTGGTCGACGAACTGCTGGCCGTACATCACCTGGTGCAGGTAAGCGAGCGCGATGGCCAGGTAGAAGTAGAGGTGGGTCACCCACCAGGTCTCGTACTTCATCCGGCGTCGCGCGACGCGCCACGACGTGAACCCGCCGACGAGCATGAGGACGAAGCCGGCCATCGCGGGGAGCATCCACGGGTAGACGGTGAGGAAGTCCCACGTCTGCGCGAGGTAGGAGACCGCGGTCGACGCGGCGTACCCGGCGGTGACGAGCACGACGTGCGCGGCGACGAGCAGCAGCGCGACAGGCCCGAGCTTGCGGTGCCACGACATCAGCCGGTCCATGCCGACCGAGCGCTCGAGCAGCGGCACGCGCGCCACGAGGACCAGCAGCAGCAGCGACGCGTAGGTGCCGACGAGCGCGGTCCAGCGCCCGGCCTCGGTGAGCAGCGCGCCCGGCCCCGAGAGGCTCGTGCGCGTCAGCAGCTCGATGGCCACGACGACGCCGAGGCCGAGGCCGGCGATCCACACGAGGACGTCGCCCACGATCGTGCGCGAGTCGGGGCTGGCGGGGAACGGAGCCCGGACGCGCGGTGCCGTCGGACGCGCGGCGACCTCGGTCGGACGGGTCTGCGTGATGCTCATGCCACGACAGTCGACCCGCAACCTGGGGAGTTCCTGGCAAGCGCGGTGCCTCTGCCTGAGACCCCCTGTGCAGGTCCTGACCGGCTCTCAGCCGACGACGTCGAGCAGCGCCGCGGCCTTCGCCTGCTCCTCGACCGCGGCGGCACGCACCAGCGATGCGAAGGCCTCCGCCGCCGGCAGCGCGGGCCGGTCGCCGTGCCACGCGAGCCCGACGACGCGCGGGGCGACCCCGCGCAGCGGCAGCACGCGGATGCCGGGGCGGTGCTCGTCGACCGACAGCCACGACACCACCGCGGCGCCGACCCCCTCCGCCGAGAGCGCGAGGATCGTGCCGTTGTCGTGCGAACGCAGCACCACCTGGTCGGCGAGACCCGGTCTGCCGAGCCGGTTCTCGACCGCGTGCACCGACCGCATCTCGCCGTAGGTCACCAGCGGTACGCCGTCGAGCTCGTGCGGCTCGAGCGGCGTGCGCCGCGACGCGAGCGGGTGCCCGTCGTGCACGACCACGACGTAGGGGTCCTCGACGAGCTCCACCGTGCGCCAACGTCCCGAGGGCACGGGCAGCACCACGAACGTGACGTCGAGGCGCCCGGCCTCGAGCAGGTCGAGCAGGTCGCCGTCGTCCTCCGCCTCGACCAGGCGCACCTGCATGCCGGGGCGCTGCGCCGACAGGTCTCTCAGCGCGGCCGGGAGCAGACGCACCCCCACGCTCGAGAAGCAGCCGACCCGCAGGACGCCGGCCTCGCCCGCGGCGAGCGCCTCGAGGTCGGCCCGCGCCCGCGCGAGCTCGCCGCCGAGGGCGTCGGCCCGGGCGACGAGCAGCTCGCCCGCGGGCGTCAGCGACACCGGCCGCGGCCCGCCCGGCCGCTCGACGAGCCGCGCGCCGGTCAGCGCCTCGAGCCGCGCGACCTGCTGGCTCACGGCCGACTGCGTGTAGCCGAGCTCATCGGCGGCGCGGCTGAACGAGCCGGTGCGCGCGACCGCGGCGAGCGTGCGCAGGTGGCGCAGCTCGACGGCGTCCCACGCGGCGGTCATGGGCCGAGCATAAGCACTGCTGATGGAATCGTCCGCGAAGTGGAGTTGTGCTGATGGAGGCCGGGGAGCACGCTCGGAGCCAGCACCCGCCGGCCGCCCGCGTGGAGGACCCGATGACCCCCGCCCCGATCGCCCCCGTCGCGCCGTACGCCGACGTCGTCGACCTCGAGCGCTACCCGATCCACGACCTGGGATCGGAGGAGGGGCAGGCCTTCCTCGCGTCGTGCGGCGCCGAGCTCGCGGAGAAGGGTGTCTGCTCGCTGCCCGGCTTCGTCCGCCCCGACGCCGTGGCAGCGATGATCGACGTGGCGAACAGCAACGCGCAGTCGGCGCACAGCTCGGAGACCACGCACACCGTCTACTTCACCGTGCCCGACGAGTCGGTCGCCGAGGACCACCCGCTGCGCCGCACGGTGCGGTCGGCCAAGCACGGCATCGCCTACGACCAGCTGCCGGCCGACGCCCCGCTGCGCCGGCTCTACGAGCACGACGACCTCACGGCGTTCATCGCCGCGGTGCTCTCCAAGGACGTGCTCTACCGCAGCGCCGACCCGCTCGACGCGCTGCAGGTCACGACCTTCCGCACCGGCGACGAGCTCGGCTGGCACTTCGACAACAGCGAGTTCTCCGTGACGGTCATGTACCAGCAGTCGGAGGAGGGCGGCGACTTCGACTACGTGCCGGGCACGCGCGACGAGACCGACGAGCGGTACGACGTCGTGCAGGCCGCGATCGAGGAGGACCCCGCACTGCTCGTGCGGCTGGAGAGCTCGCCCGGCGCGATGGCCATCTTCCGTGGCCACCACGCGCTGCACCGCGTCACGAAGGTGGCTGGCCCGACCCCGCGCATCAACTCGGTGCTCACCTACGGCGAGCGCCCGGACATGCGCCTCTCCGACCTCACCTCGATGCTCTTCTACGGCCGCACCTCCTCCTGACCTCACGGTCGGAGGAGGCGGTACGGTCGGCGACCGTGAGCACCGTGGTCCTCCCGCACGAGGTGATGCCCGACGACGACGGGCCGCGCACCGGCCCGCGCCTGGTCGTCCTGGTGTCGTTGAACTTCCCGGACCTCAACGAGCACGTCGCCGGGCTCGTGCGGTCGCTGACGAAGGTGGCGCTCGAGGAGGTCGCGTCGCTCGGATTCGACTGGCGCCTCGTCGACACCTCGGCGCCGCTGCCCCCGCTCGACGAGGTGCTCGACACCGACGCGGTGCTGATCCTCGGCGGCGGCGACGTCGACTCCGAGCTGTACGGCGTACCCGGTCCGGCTCCGCACGAGTACGGCGTCGACCCTGCGGCGGACGTGTTCACGATCGACGCGATCCGCGGCTCGGTCGACCGCGACGTCCCCGTGCTGGCGGTGTGCCGCGGCGTGCAGCTGCTCAACGTCGCGTACGGCGGGACCCTCGTGCCCGACCTCGACCCGTCGCACCTGCACCACGGCGACCACGACAGCGGGCTGTTCCTCGACGAGCACGTGCGCATCGACGAGGGCACGCGGCTGCTCGAGATCCTCGGCGAGCGCGACTGGCACGTGCGCAACGGCCACCACCAGGCCGTCGACGTCGTCGCGCCGGGGCTGCGGCGCGCTGCGGTCGCCGACGACGGCGTGGTCGAGGCGGTCGAGCACCCGACCGCGTGGGCGATCGGCGTGCAGTGGCACCCCGAGGAGAGCGACGGGCCGGGCGACGACCGCGAGCTGCTGTGGCGCGCGCTGCGCGACGCCGCGCGCGAGCGGGTCAGCTCCCGCTGAGGACGTCCTCGCGCACGTCGACGACGTGGGCGTCGTAGTCGTCGGTGATGCCCCACTGCGCGCGCATGCGCGTGAGCCAGTCGAGGTTGCCGGAGGCACCGCACGTCTCCTCGTGCGTGGTCCGGAAGCTGCGGCGGGAGAGCGGGGTCGTGGCGCGACCCACCTCGCCGCACCACGGGCAGACGTTGTGCTCGTTCATGACATCCTCCGCGTCGGATGCGTCTGACACCGCATGACTAGCAGCCCTCACGCCGGTGGGTCACGGGTCTTGCGCGGAACGTGAGCCAGCCCGCCGAACGTGGGACGCCGGGTCCGCGTCCACGAGAGACTGGGCGGGCACGGGGACGGCGTACGACAGGGCGGGGCGGATGAGCGACAGCACGACCGTGGTCGACGACGACGCGCAGGACGACGACACGCTGGCACCCGCCCGGCCCCGCGGCGCGCTCGCGATCCTGCGCGTCGTGCCGTTCACGATCGCGGTCGTCGTGGTCATGCTCGTTCTCGGCGTCGCGACCCAGACGCTCTGGAACCCTCTCGTCGACCGCGACCTGTTCGACGTCGTGGCCTACGGCCTGCCCGCGTTCCAGGCGGGCCGCTGGTACACGGTCGTCACCGGCGCGCTCTTCGCCCTCACCCCCGCGCAGTACCTCGCGGTCACCGGCGGCTTCGCGATCCTCGTCGGCTGGTCGGAGTGGCGGCTCGGCACGCGACGCACGGTGGTCGCCACGCTCGCGTGCCAGGCCGCGGGCATCCTGGGCGCCGCGGCGTTCATCGCCCTCGTCGGCGGGACGTCGAGCGGGTGGGACTGGGCCGCGCGCGTCGCCGACGACCTCGACGTCGGCTTCAGCGCCGGAGCCATGGGTGCAGTGGCCGCCGCGAGCGTGACGCTGCTGCCGCCGTGGCGCGGCCGGCTGCGCTTCGTCATCGGGCTGTACGCCGTCCTCGCCTTCCTCTACATCGGGCTGCTCTGGGACCTCGAGCACCTCATCGGCGTCTTCCTCGGCCTGCTGCTCGGTCCCTTCCTCGTCGGTGCCCGCCCGTCGCTGCGGCGTCCCCGCCTCACCCGGCGGGAGTGGCGCGTCACCGCGGCGACGCTGTTCCTGCTCGCGGCGATCATCCGGCTCATCGTGTGGTTCGTGCCCGCAGACGGGCCGCTCGGCGCCGCGTCGAGCAAGGACGACGGCACGGTCGTCGTCCTCGTGGGCGCCGCGATCTCGCTGCTGCTCGCTAACGGGCTGCGCAAGGGACGGCGCCGCGCGTGGGTCTGGGCGATGGTCCTCACGGTCATCGGGCTCGTGCTCGTCGGCCTCGTCGCGATCGTCGCTACCGCCGCGATCATCGCGGGCGAGGAGGCGTACGTCGTCCTCGACATCGGTGCGGGCGACGCGCTGCCGGCGTCGGTCGCCGACCTCGTGCTCTGGCTCGCGCAGCTGCTCGTGCTGATCGCGGGGCGCAACGCGTTCCGGGCCGTGTCACCGCGTCAGGCGGCCAAGCTCGACGCCTCGGCGGCCACCGACCGCGCCGACGGCATCGCCCTGCTGCGCGAGGACGGCGGCGGCTCCCTGTCGTGGATGGGCACCTGGCCCGAGAACCGCTGGTTCGTCGTCCGCGACGACGGGCAGGCGGTCGGCACTCAGGCGTTCCAGCCGCACGCGGGCGTGGCCGTCGCGCTCGGCGACCCGGTGGGCGCGGACGCCGAGGTACGCGCGCGGGTCCTCGACGCGTTCGTCGACCGGCAGAACGAGCTCGGTCAGCGGTTCTGCCTGTTCTCCGTGTCCCAGGAGGTCGTCGACTGGGCGGAGTCGCGCGGGTTCCGCAGCGTGCAGGTCGCCGAGGAAGCGGTCATCGACCTGCCCGACCTCGTCTTCAAGGGCAAGGAGTGGCAGACCCAGCGCAGCGCCATGAACCGTGCGAAGAAGGAGGGCGTGAGCTACGTCGAGGGCCGGCTCGCCGACCAGCCGCGCTCGGTGCTGGCCCAGGTGCGCGCGATCAGCGAGGTGTGGGTCGGCGACAAGGGGCTGCCGGAGATGGGCTTCACGCTCGGCGGCATCGACGAGGCGCTCGACCCCGAGGTGCGCGTCGGCCTCGCGATCGACGCCGACGGCCGGGTGCACGGCATCACGTCGTGGCTGCCGGTGTTCGGGCCGCACGGCACCACGACCGGCTGGACGCTCGACGTGATGCGCCGGCTGCCCGACGGCTTCCGCCCCGTGACCGAGTTCCTCATCGCGAGCGCGTGCCTGTCGTTCCAGGCGCAGGGCGCCCAGTGGGTGTCGCTCTCGGGCGCGCCGCTCGCGCACTCGGGCGAGGACGAGCTCGGCGGGCTCTCGACGATGCTCGACCGGCTCGGCGCCATGCTCGAGCCGCTCTACGGCTTCCGCTCGCTCGACGCGTTCAAGGCCAAGTTCCAGCCGCGCCACGTCCCGATGTTCATGGTGTTCCGCGACGAGGCCGCGCTGCCGCGCATCAGCCTCGCGCTGACCGAGGCCTACCTCCCGGACGCGACGACGGCGGACCTGGCCAAGGCCGGCCTCGACGTCGCGCTGCGCCGCTCCGACGACTAGGCGCGCGCCACCGCGACGCAGAGCGAGCCCGAGGGGCTGGGCGACGGGTCAGGTGCGCTGGCGGTCGGACCCGGAGCCCACGCCCGGCGCGTGCAGCGGGATGTCGGCCGCGAGCAGCAGCCGCACCGTGCGGTCGTCGACCTCGATCGAGCCGGGGATGCCGCACTGCGAGCAGCGGAACTCGGCGCGGGTCGCGCCGCCGTCGGTGCCGGGCACCAGGCGGGCCGACTCCATCGGCACCTCGACGGCGCCGCAGCGCACGCACTCGACGCGCAGGCTCGCTGTCACGTTGTCGGCCACCTGTCCATGGTGGCACGCACGAGGGGCCCTGCCCAGCCGGGACGACGGTCTGTTCGGGATCGTCCGGTCGCGCTGCGTGACCGTGCACCTCGTCATCCGCGTCACCCGTTCGTCGTAGTCGTGCACCGAGCGTGCAGAGCACTCACGGAACGCACGCTCCCCCACAGAAGTTCACCCGATCGGAGCAGTGGCTCTCCGACCGTGAGCAGCTGCCGACGAGGCGTGCAGAAATGTCATCTCGTACGGCGTAGTCCGGTACCGAGTGCACACATCCACTGACGATCCGCAGTGGACCGCGAGTACGCGAACGACAGGTTGTGCGGTCGCCGTGACCCTCCGCAACTCGTTGGCGTCCAAGGAATGTCACGGATTCGTCTCCTCCCGGGAGACGCCCTCGGTTGTAACACCGTTCAACTAGCGTTCAGCCCTTGTTGGAGCCGGGGGGCTTGTGGGGGTCGAGGGGCACGTGTCCGTTCCGCGCGTAGATGGAGACACCGTGACGGTGCTCGTCCTCGCGCGCCCGGGCACCGCCGAGCCGGCCGCTGCGGCCCCCGAGCTCGACGCGATCGTCGGCGACGTCGACGCCGACCTGCTCTACGTCGTCGACTCGGGGCAGGCCTCCACCGACACCCTCTGGACCACCCTCGTCGAGGCCCGCCACGCGCAGCGCTGCATGCGCGCCGCCCGGCGCGCCGCCCTCGGCCAGGTGGCCTCGGCACGGCCGAGCCGTCGCCGCCCCGTCGACTGGCTCGTCGTCCTCGACGGGTCGCGCCCGCACCCGGCCGACCTCGTGGCCGGGCTGGTCGGCACCGCGCGCCAGACCCACGCCGACCTCGTGGTCGTGCACCGCACCGCGCGCACCCGGTCGCGCTCGGCGTCGCGCGCCCGCACGGGCACGCCGCCGAAGCCCGCGGTGCCCACCGTCGAGCGCCTGCTGCACAGCCTCGTGCCGCAGGGGTCGGTGAGCAGCAACGGCGGCGGGTTCGCCGTCCGCCTCGACCGCATCCCCGAGCCCGCGCGCCCGCTGCCGCGGACCCGCTGGGCCGTGCGCGGCGACAAGCCGCTCACCGTCGCCCACCACCGCGTCGCCGGGTCCTGCCAGGTCGCCGGCCCGGTGTTCACCGTCCCCGCGCGCACGGAGCCCCGGGCCAAGCCCGGCCGTCGCGACCACCTGGTGGCCCAGGGCCGCAAGGCCGCGGGCTTCGCCGGCGCCGGCGCGACGGGCATCCTCGTCAACAGCGCGGCGCTCTGGTTCTTCGTCGAGATCGCCCATGTCCAGCTCGGGTGGGCCGCCTTCCTGGCCACCCAGCTGTCGACCCTCTGGAACTTCCTCCTGGTGGACCGCCTGGTCTACCGAGGGGAGAAGAACAGGCCGTGGTACGTCCGGTACCTCGGCTTCGCAGCGGTGAACAACGCCGTACTCCTGCTGCGGCTGCCGGTCCTGTCCTGGATGACCTACACGCTGTCCGTCCCGTACCTGATCGGCAACCTGGTCACGCTGGCGCTCGCCTTCCTGGTGCGCTTCCTCGTGGCCGACCGACTGCTGTTCCGAGCTAGGAGCCCGCATGACCATCACGCCCGACAAGCAGCAGGCGACCTCGGGGGGCCGCACGCCGCTGACCCCGCCGGCAGCCTCCCCCCGACCCGGCAAGGGTCGACCGGTGGAGCTGGTGGTCGACCTCCGCACGCTCCGGTCGCTCGCCCGGCCTGACGCGCGCGCGGCCACCGGGCTCGCGCACCGGTACGACATCCACGGGATCGTCACCGTGGGTTCCACGGTGCTGCTCAAGGAGCTCGAGCCGTTCCGGTCCGACGAGCTCGAGGGTCCCTTCGACATCGAGGTGCGCCCCGGCGACATCGGCCGCGGCTCGATGCGCCGGCGTACGCGCATGACGCAGTACATGTCCCCGGCCGGCGTCACGTACGAGGAGCACCTCGGCCGTCGCGGCTCCGACTTCGCGATCGAGCTCGGCGACACGATCCAGGTCGTCGTCGGTCCGATGCTCGTGCGCTCGCCGCACGTGCTCTACACCAACATCATCGAGGCGCTGCTGCGCTTCGTGATGGTCTCGCGCGGCTACATGCTGCTGCACTCGGCGTGCCTCGAGCTCGAGGGCCGCGGGGTGATGCTGTCGGCGCGCACCGACACGGGCAAGACCGGCACGATCCTGCGCCTGCTGCGCGAGAACGACGCCAAGTTCCTGTCCGACGACATGACGATCATCGACCGCGAGGGCGTCGCGCTCACCTACCCGAAGCCGCTCACGATCAGCGAGCACACCCTGCGCGCGGTCAACGCGGGCGACCTCTCCAAGAAGGAGTGGCGCAAGCTGCGCGTGCAGAGCCGGCTGCACTCCAAGGAGGGGCGCGGCATCGGCACGTGGCTCGGCGACCAGAACCTGCCGATCATGAGCATGAACGCGCTGACCCAGTACGTCGTGCCGCCGCCGAAGTACACGGTCGACCGGCTCGTGCCGACCACCATGGCGCGCACCGTGCGCGTCGAGGAGCTCTTCATCATCGAGCGCAACCCGCTCGAGCTCGCACCGCTCGACCCGTCGGGCCTCGTCGACGAGCTCATCGCCAACACCGACGACGCGTACGGCTTCCCGCCGTACCGCTACGTCGCCCCGGCGCTGGTGGTCGACGGCATGGGCTACGAGGAGCTGCTCGTCAACGAGCGCTCGATCCTCACCGACTTCCTCACCGGGATCCGTGCCCGCCGTCTCGCGACGCCGGACTTCTCGTGGGCCGACCGCATCCCCGCGCTCGTGCGCGGCGGCGCGCCGGCTGTTCCCGAGCAGCGCTCGCAGGAGGTCGAGATCGACCTCCGCAGCACCACCACCGACGCGGCGCAGACGCCGGCGTCGCCCGCCGTCACCGACTGAGGACGACCATCATGAGCAGCAGGGCACTCGGCCGCGCGGGGGCGTGGGCGACCGCAGTGGTCCTGGCGTGCGCGACCGCACTGGTCGCCACGCCGGCGCAGGCGGCGCCTGCACCCAACACGCTGCTCGACAGCGCACCCGCAGCGTCGACGTCGAGCACCTCGGCGACGTTCACGTTCCACTCGTCGCGCACGCCGGCGACCTACACGTGCCGTCTCGACGGCGCGGCCGGCACCGCGTGCACGAGCCCGGTCACGTACTCCGGGCTGGCAGCCGGGTCGCACACGTTCTCCGTGGCGGCCACCTCGGGCGGTGCCACCGACACCACGCCCGCGACGGCCACCTGGCGCGTCGACGTGTCGGCACCCACCACTCCCGCGTCGCTGACGGCCAACGGCGTCACGCCGACGTCCGTGGCGCTGACCTGGTCGGCCTCGACCGACGACGTCGGCGTCACCGGCTACGACGTCCTGCGCGACGGCGCGAAGCTCACGTCCGTCGGTGCCGTCACCACGTGGACCGACTCCACGGTCGCGGCGGCGTCGACGCACACCTACGCGCTCGTGGCCCGCGACGCCGCAGGCAACACCTCGACCGCCACCGCCCCCGTCACAGCGGTCACGGCAGCGACGCCTGCGGCGCCCGACACGGTGATCGACACCTCGCCGCCGGCGTTCACCAACGCGCGCACCGCGCAGATCGCCTTCCACTCGACGATCAGCGGCTCGACCTTCACGTGCAAGCTCGACGCCGGTCGCGCGACCGCGTGCACCAGCCCCGTGTCGTACACCAACCTGGCCGCGGGCGCCCACACCGTGACCGTCACCGCCACGGCCAACGGCGTCGCCGACGCCACGCCGGCGACCGCGACCTGGACCGTCGATCTCACCGCGCCTGCGGCTCCGGCGTCGCTGTCCTCGACCACCGACGGCACCACCGTGGCGCTGACGTGGCCCGCCGCCACCGACCCGAGCGGCATCTCCGGCTACGACGTCTACCGCGGCACCACGCTCGCGGGCTCGACCACCGGCACCTCGTTCACCGACAGCGCGGTCGTGCGCGGGTCGGTGTACTTCTACACGGTCAAGGCGAAGGACGGCGCCGGCAACGCGTCGGTCGCCAGCCCGACCTCGTCGGTGAAGGTGCTCGCGCCCTACGACGCGCACCTCACGCGCGCGCCGTACCTCACCGACCTCGTCGGCAACCACGTCGCGATCAACTTCGCGACCGACCGCTCCGCCACCACGGCCACCGTGGTCTACGGCGCGGTCGACGGCACTGGCGCGTGCACGCCGTCGACCACCGTCGCCACCAACCGCGTGTCGATCCAGGTCGGGCCGGTCGCCCAGTACCAGTGGACCGCGCAGGTCGACCTGCCCGCCGCGGGCACCTACTGCTACCGCGTCCTGCTGGCCGGCACCGACCTCCTCGCAAGCAACCCGTCGCCGCGCTTCACCACGCAGACGGCCTTCGGCTCGACCGCGCCGTACACGTTCGCCGTCTTCGGCGACTGGGGCCAGGTCGACGCCTCGGGCAACAACCCCGACCAGGCCAACCTGCTCGCGCAGATGGCGGCGAGCGGCGCGAAGTTCGCCGTCTCCGTCGGCGACAACGGCTACCCCAACGGCAACCAGGTCGACTACGGCGACCTGCAGCAGACCGCCACCAGCGCCATCTTCGGCCCGAAGGGCTGGACCGTCCCGGGCGCGACGCTGCCGCTGTTCACCGCGGTCGGCAACCACGGCGTCTCCGGCGTCACGCACACCGACATCACCACGTGGACGCAGGCGCGCGCCGTGGCGACCTCCGGCGGTCGCTACCAGAACGACAGCTACTGCTGCGTCAACGGCAGCAACCCGTCGAACTACGGCAGCGAGTGGTACGCCTTCGACGTCGGCAACGCGCGCTTCTACGTGCTCGACTCCGCCTGGGGCGACCTCAACCCCGGCACCGCCGACCCGTACGCGAACGACGCGCTCGCGCACTTCACGCCGGGCACGCCGGAGTACGACTGGCTGGCCAACGACCTCGCGACGCACACGCCGCAGCTGAAGTTCGCCTTCTCGCACTACCCGCTGTACTCCGACCAGAAGGACGAGCCGTCCGACACCTACCTGCAGGGTGCGGCGAACCTCGAGGGCCTGCTCGGGCGCGGCGGCGTGCAGATCCTGTTCAACGGCCACGCGCACATCTACCAGCGCAACACCGCCAGCGCGGCCGGCATGCCGATCACCTACATCACCGGCGCGGGCCTCGCGGCGATCCCGGGCAGCCCCAACAACCTGCAGCCCGTGGGTCCCTGCCTGCTCGCCAACGACGCGTACGCCATCGGCTGGTCGCCGTCGTCGGGCACCGGCTCTGCGTGCGGTCGCGGCGTGGCCCCGACGAGCGCCGCGCAGGTCACCCACTTCCTCAAGGTGTCGGTCTCCGGCACCTCGGTCACGGTGGCCCCGACCGACTCGACCGGCCGGACGTTCGACGTGCAGACCTACAAGTTCACCGTGCCGCCGGACACCTACTTCGACTCGACCCCGGCGGTCGGTACGACGAGCAGTTCGGCGACCTTCACCTTCCACGGGTCGGCCGCCAACGCCTCGTTCACCTGCTCGCTCGACGGCGCGGCGGCGACGAGCTGCACGAGCCCGAAGACCTACACCGGCCTGTCGCAGGCCAAGCACACGTTCAAGGTGACGGCCAAGGTCGGCACGTCGTCCGACACCACGCCCGCCACCTGGTCGTGGACCGTCGACTCCACCGTCCCGTCGCAGCCGTCGGCGCTGTCGGCGACGGCCACGTCGCCGTTCTCGGTCGACCTCGCGTGGCCGGCGTCCACCGACAACACCGGAGTGACGGCGTACGACGTGTTCCGCGACGGCGCGCTCCTGACTTCGGTCGGCGCGGTCACGGCGTACACCGACAACGACGTGCTCGGCTCGTCGACGCACACCTACGAGGTGCGGGCGCGCGACGTCGCCGGCAACGTGTCGGTGCGCAGCGCCTCGGCGACGGCGACGACTCCGGCGCCACCGGTGCCGCTCGTGGCCGACGGCTTCGAGAGCAGCAGCTGGACCGGGTGGGGCAGCCACGCCGGTCTGGCGTTCCAGACCTCGACGGTCCACGGCGGCTCCGTCGCCCTCGAGGGGCAGACCACCAACGGCGGCACGTACGCCAAGCGCACGCTGCCGAGCAGCTACTCCGACGCCTACGCCCGCGTGTGGTTCGACGTCGTGGCCCAGCCCGACCAGGTGAACCTGCTCCGCCTGCGCGACGGCACCGGTGCGTCGCTCGGCTACGTGTACGTCGAGACCACGGGCCAGCTCGGCTTCCACAACGACGCGCTCGGCACCAACACGCTGAGCAGCCTCGTCGTGGCGCCCGGGTGGCACGCGCTCGAGCTGCACCTGCGCGCCGACTCGGCGCCCGGCGTGGCCGACGGCGCGGTCGAGGTCTGGCTCGACAACGCCCGCGTCGCCGACCTGTCGAGCACCGCGGTCGACGTCGGCGCCGCACCCGTCGGCATCCTGCAGCTCGGCGAGACGCAGACCGGCCTGACCTACGACGTCGCCTTCGACGACATGGCGTTCGGCACCAGCCGGCTCGGCCCCGTCGCCGACACCGTGGCGCCGAGCGCGCCCGCTGCGTCCGCCACCGCGACCTCGGCGTTCACCGTCGACGTCTCGTGGCCGGCGGTCACCGACGCCTCGGGCATCGGTGCCTACCGGGTGCTGCGCGACGGCGACCTCGTCGCCACCGTCGACGGCGCCGTCACGACGTACACCGACACCGGCGTGCTGCCGTCGACCACGCACTCGTGGACCGTCGTCGCCGTCGACACCGCCGGCAACGCGTCGCTGCCGGGCTCGGCGGCCGTCGCGACCACCCCGGCGCCGCCGCTGCCGGTGTTCTCCGACGGCTTCGAGAGCGGCACCACGTCCGCCTGGACGACCGTGAGCGGGCTGACCGTGCAGAGCGCCACCGTGCGCAACGGCACGTACGCCGCCGAGGGCTCGAGCGCCTCCGGCGTCACGTGGGCGAAGAAGACGCTCACGGCCGGGCCGTACTCCGACGCCTACGCGCGCGTGGGCTTCGACGTCCTCGCGCAGAACGGCGGGCAGGTCACCCTGCTCCGTCTGCGCGACAGCGCGACCGGCTCGGTCGGGTTCGTGTTCCTCAGCTCGACCGGCCGCCTCGGCTTCACCGGCGGTCCGGCCTCGCTGTCGACCATCACCCGCACGAGCAGCGCGATCCCGGGCCCGGGCTGGCACTCCGTCGAGCTGCACATCGTCTCGGCGGGCGCCTCGAGCACCGTCGAGGTCTGGCTCGACGGCGTCCTCGTCGACGCGCTCTCGGGCGCGACCGACCTCGGCACGGCCGGCCCCGTCTCCGTGCTGCAGGTCGGCGACACCGCCTCCAGCGCGGTCGGCTGGGACGTCGTGTTCGACGACGCCGCCTTCGGCACCACGCGCCTCGGCCCCTCCGGCGACGTCACGGCACCCACGGCGCCCGCGCTGACCGCGACGGCGACCTCGCCGTTCTCGGTCGACCTCTCGTGGACGGCGTCGACCGACGACACCGGCGTGGTCGCCTACGACGTCACCCGTGACGGCGTCCTCGTGGCGACGCTCGACCCGGGCACGCTCGCCTGGACGGACTCCACGGTGCTGGCGTCGACGACGTACCAGTACGTCGTCACCGCCCGCGACGCCGCGGGCAACGTGTCGGCACCGGCGACCGGCCCGGTGCAGACGCCGGACGCGGCAGCGCCGCTCTTCTCCGACGGGTTCGAGTCGGGTACCACCGCGAGCTGGACCACCGTCACGAACCTGCCCGTGCAGAGCGCAGCCGTGCACAGCGGCACGTTCGCCGCCGAGGGCACCGCGGCCTCGACCGCAGGGTTCGCGAAGAAGACGGTGCCGTCGAGCTCCGACGCCTACGCCCGCGTGGCGTTCGACGTCATCAGCCGCACGAGCGCGGTGACGCTGCTGCGTCTGCGCACGACACCGACCGGCACGGGCGCGTTCGTCTCGCTCACGTCGACCGGCAAGCTCCAGCTCAAGAGCGACTCGGTCGCCACCGCCGTCACGAGCAGCGTGACGCCCGGCGCCGGATGGCACGTGCTCGAGCTGCACGTGAAGGTCGGCCCGAACGGCACCGACGGCGCGGCCGAGGTCTGGCTCGACGGCGCCCCGGTCTCCGAGCTCACCTTCCCGACGTACAACGTGGGCACCGCGCCCATGACCTCTCTGCAGATCGGTGACACGGTGGCCACTGGCACCTGGGACATCGCGTTCGACGACGCGGCCTTCGGCACGAGCCGGCTGGGAGTGTCGTGACCGCCGATCTCACCGCGCAGCCGGGGCCGGAGCTCGCCGACCCCGACCTCGACGAGCCCCGGACCGACACCCTCGAGGTCGTGCCGGGGCGCTTCGACGCGCTGCGGTCCGCGCGCGTGAGCGGCCGGGCCGTCGACCTCGGCGTGCTGGTCGTCGCGTTCGTCGTCGGCAGCTGGCTGCGGCTCGCCGACCTCGGCGGAGTCGGGGTCAACAGCGACGAGGCCGTCTACGCCGGGCAGGCGGCGTCGCTCGCGGGCAACGACCACTTCCTCGCCAACTTCCCGATCGTGCGCGCGCACCCGCTGCTGTTCCAGATGCTGATCGCCCCCTGGTACGCCGACGGCGTGCCCGACACCCCGGGGCGCTACGCCTCGGCGCTGTTCGGCATCGGGACCATCGCGCTGGTCTTCGCGCTCGGCCACCTGCTCTACGGCCGGCGCGCGGGCGCGATCGCCGCGCTGCTCGTCGCGGTGATGCCGTTCGCCGTGATCCTCAACCGGCAGGTGCTGCTCGACGGGCCGATGACGTTCTTCACCACGGCCGCGCTGGTCTGCCTCGCGCTGCTGGCCAAGACCGAGAACGGGAGATGGCTGGTCGCCGCGGGTGCGCTGCTCGGCCTGGCCACGCTCACCAAGGAGACCGCGGTCATCATGGTGATGGCCGTCTTCGTGTTCCTGTCGCTGGTGCCGAGGTTCTGGCGGCCCAAGCGCTACGTCGTGCTCGCGGTCGTCGCGGCGCTCGGCCTCGCGGCGACGTACCCGATCGCCACCGCTCTCGCGGGTGGCGGGTCGCGCGGGCAGAGCTACATCGTGTGGCAGCTCAGCCGCCGCCCCAACCACGACTTCCTCTTCTACCTCACCGACATCCCGGTCGCGATCGGCGTGCTGACGATCGTCACGGCGGTGGTCGGGCTGGTGCTGCTGCGGCGTCGCTCGTCCTGGCGCGAGGTCCTGCTGCTCGCGTG
Source organism: Candidatus Nanopelagicales bacterium (assembly GCA_046330715.1). Classification (GTDB taxonomy): domain Bacteria; phylum Actinomycetota; class Actinomycetes; order S36-B12; family CAIYMF01; genus Longivirga. The sequence goes on along the minus strand of JAXLSG010000005.1, from coordinate 148,798 downwards.
GATCATCGTGCCGTTCGTGTTCTTCGAGGTGTGGCCGGTCAAGGGCTTCCCCTACCTCCTCGTGCTCGCGCCTGCTGTCGCGGTGCTCGCGGCGCGCGCGTGCGCGGCGCTCATCGACCGCAGCCCGCGCCGCGCCTGGAGCACCGTCACCGGCGTCGGGCTGACCGCGGCCCTCGTCCTGGTGACCCTCGTGCCGTCGGCGCAGCTCGTGGTCGACCCGGTGGCGTCGCCGACCGCCGGCGCGGGCGGCAGTCCTGGCGGCCGCGAGGCGGGCATCTGGATCGACGGCAACGTGCCGTCGGGGGCCAAGGTGATGACCATCGGTCCGACGATGGCCAACATCGTCATGTACTACAGCGGGCGCCGCGCCGACGCCCTCTCGGTGAGCCCGAACCCGCTGCGCCGCAACCCGTCCTACTCGCCGATCATCAACCCCGACCACGCCGTCCGCGCGGGCACCTACCGCTACCTGGTGTGGGACGCCTACTCCGCCGCTCGATCGCCGTCGTTCTCGTCGCGCCTGCTCGGAATGGTGCGCAAGTACGGCGGTCGCGTCGTGCACTCGGAGTCGGCCGTGTTCGACGGCACGATGCGCGAGGTCGTCGTGATCTACGAGGTGAAGCGATGACCCTCCTCCGTCGTCTGCTCGTCCAGCTCGGGGCGCTCGCCGTGGTGATCGTCGCGGGCGTGCTCGCCGCCGCTCCGGCGCACGCCGCCGGGCCGACCGCCGCGCCCGCGGAGCCCAAGCGCGCCCTGCTCGTGGGCATCTACGTCGTCGCCGTGCTGGTCGTGGCGGGAGTGGTGGCGTGGGCGGCGTACAGCCAGTGGGGTCGCCGTAGCCGCGCGGTCGTGGAGGAGGAGCGATGAGCGCCCGTCCCTCCGTGCGCACGCTCGCCCTCGCGACCGTCGCGGCGCTGATCGCGCTCGTCGGCCTGTCCGGGGCGGTGGCGGCCGACACGTCGTCGGGCACCGTCGTCCTGCGGACGTCGCCCGCGCTGGCCGGAGTGCGGCTCGTCGTCGGCGGCCAGACCGTCACGACGGGCTCCGACGGCTCGGCCACGGTCGACGTCGCCGACCTCAACGGCATCAAGGACACCGTGCGGCTGGCGTCGAAGAAGCTCGACTCCCGCCGCACGCTCTCGCTGGCCTACGTGTCGTCGGCGCCGCACACGGTCGCGCACCAGAGCCGGCTCACCGTCGGCCTCGACGTGTCGGCGCTCGTCGCCCTCAAGATCTCGCCCGGCTCGACGTCGGTGCCCGTGTCGAGCGTGCGCCGGGTGCGCCTGCACTCGGTCACCGGCCAGATCATCGACGTCGACCCGCGACGCACGACCGTCGTGAACCTTCTGGCCCGCAAGTCGCGGCTCGTCGGCGGCGTCCCGACCCCGCAGACCGTCACCTGGTCGGTCGACGGCCTGCGCGCGGGCAAGGGAGTGTCCATCACGACCGCGCGGTCGAGGTTCGACCCGATGTCGGCGAGCAGCTGGACCCTCGTGCTCCGTCCCGTCACCGGCACCGTCGTCCTCGAGACCGTGCCCGCCGTCGCCGGCGTCTCGGTGCTCGTCGACGGCGCCAGCTTCACGACCGACGCGAAGGGCCGCGCGAGCGCCGTGGTCGGCGACCTCAACGGCGTGGCGGCGAAGGTGTCGCTGGCCTCGACCCTCGCGCCCGGTGCGCAGGTGGAGCTGCTGCGGGTGGGTCGCGCCGAAACCAGCGCACCGCGCGAGCGCCACCTCGTGCTCGCCCTCGAGGTCAGCCGTCCGGTCGTGCTCTCGTTCCACGACCCCAAGGGCAAGGCGATCGCTCCCGAGCGGATCTCCGAGGTCGTGCTCACCTCCGGCGACCAGTCGGTCAGCGCCACCGGCACCACCGCCGCGGGCGAGGGCGTCATGGTCGCGGCGCAGACTGCGCGGCAGATCGGCGGCGACTGGAAGGTCCTGCCGGTCACGTACTCCGTCAAGACCGTCACGGTCGACGGCGGCCAGGCGGTCTTCGCCGGGCAGCAGCGGTTCAGCCAGGCGCAGTCTCCGGTCTGGCCGGTGAGCCTGTCGCTCTACGACGTCTCCGTGACCGTGCGCGACGTCCTGTTCGGCACCCGCATCGAGTCGGTCGTCGACGTCACGCGTCCGGACGGCTCGAGCAAGCCCGTCATCGTGACGTCGGAGGGTCTGACCGTCCTCCCCGCGCTGGTGCGCGGCGAGTACGTGCTCACCAACCGGTCGGCCGCGGTCGGTGCGTCGTCGACGATGCTGGTGAGCCGCAGCTCGCAGGTCGACATGCGCGTCGTCACCCGCGTCGACGTCCTGGTGCTCGCCGCGCTCGGTGCCACCGTCTGCCTCGGCCTCGTGCTGGCCGGCCAGGCGTGGGCGCGCCGGTCGCGGCGGAGCGGGGGCAGCGCATGAGCGGACGCCACCGCTCGCGCGACTCCACCCCACTGGTCGTCGGCGTCGCGGCCTCGGTCGTCGCGGGCCTGCTCCTCGTCGTGGGGCTCGCCGTCGTGGCGGGCTCGTCGTCGGCGACCACCACCAGCGGTATGCCGACCCCGGCGGCGTCGGTGTCGCCGAGCATCGACCCCGTGCACCCGGTGCCCGTGTACGCGTACTTCTACCAGTGGTTCACGTCGTCGTCGTGGGACCGCGCGAAGCGCGACTACCCGCTGGCCGGCCGCTACAGCAGCGACGACCCCGCGGTCCTGCGCGAGCAGGTGCGGCAGGCGCGGGCCGCCGGCATCGACGGCTTCCTCACGTCGTGGAAGTCGACCGTGCCGCTCAACCGCCGGCTCGACCGGCTGGTCGCGGCGGCCAAGGAGCAGAAGCTCGACCTCGGCGTCGTCTACGAGGCGTTGACCTTCGAGCGCGACCCGCTGCCGGTCGCCACCGTCGAGCGCGACATGGTCTACCTCGTCGACCGCTGGGGCTCGGCGCTCACATCGCGCTACTACGGCAAGCCCGTGATCATCTGGACCGGCACCGACCGCTACAGCCTCGCCGACGTCCTGCGCGTGCGTCAGGCGCTGGGGCACCGGGCGATCCTGCTGGCGGCGTCGCGCACGGTCGACGGCTACACGCGCGTCGCCGACATCGTCGACGGCGAGGCCTACTACTGGTCCTCGAGCGACCCGCACTCGTCGGCGACGACGGAGAAGATGGCCGCGATGAGCGAGGCCGTGCACGCCCACGGCGGCCTCTGGTTCGCCCCCGCGGCTCCCGGCTTCGACGGCACCACGCTCGGCGGCACGCGGGTCATCCCGCGCGACGACGGACGGACGCTCATCGCCAGCCTCGACAACGCCTTCCGCTCCTCGCCCGACGCGGTCGCCGTGATCAGCTGGAACGAGTGGTCGGAGAACACCTACATCGAGCCGGGGGAGGAGTACGGCGACCGCGAGCTCGCGGTGCTCACCGACTACCTCGCCGCCCGCTCGTCGGCCCCGCCGCCCTCGACCACCGAGCCCGACTCGAGCACCGGCGACACCGGCTCGGGCTGGAGCGGTGCCAACGCCGCGCTGCTCCTGCTGGTGCTGACCGGCGGCACGGTCGTCTGGCTGATCCGACGCGGACGTCGGGGGAGCGACGACGACGAGCCGCGCGGCGGCACGCACTCCCGCGCCGAGGAGCCGGCGGGCTCCCCGGTCGGCTGACGCGCACCACTGACCCGCACCACTGACGCGTACCACAGACCCGTACCACCGACGCGTACGACGAACGGCTCCCGTCCAGGCGGACGGGGGCCGTTCGTTCGTGCAGGTGCGCTCAGGCGACGACGCCGAAGCCGCCGACCCAGGAGACCTTCTCGGCCGCGGCGAGCGTGATCTGCAGGAAGCCCACGGCCTCGAGCTCGCGGGCGCGGGAGAGCGGACCGGCGTCGACGACCTTGAGACCGCCCGCGGCGACGACGTCGGCGAGGGTCTTCTTGGCGTCGGCGTCGTCACCCGCGATGAGCACGGTGGTGGCGAGGTCGCCGAGGGTGCCGGCGGCCAGCGTGCCGGCGAAGTTGGTGTTGAACCCCTTGACGACCTTCGACTCGGGCAGCGCCTCGGCGAGCTCGGCGGCGGCCGACGAGTGGGACGGCACGACGAGGGAGTCGAACGTCTCGAAGTTCACCGGGTTGGTGATGTCGACGACGATCTTGCCGGCGAGCTGCGAGCCGCGGGCCGCGACGATGTGCTCGAGGGCGCCGTAGGGGACGGCGAGCACGACGATGTCGCCGGTGACCGCGACGTCGTCCTGGCCCTGGTCGACGATCTGCGGGGTGATGCCTGCGGCGGTGACGATGCCCGCGATGGCGCCGCCCATGTTGCCCTTGCCGATGATCGAGACGGTGGTCATGGAGCCCTCCGGTGCTTTGGTTGTTGCTTCAACTGAGAGCACCGTACGCCGCAAAGGTTGTAGTGTCAACAATCTGCGCTAGACTCCTTCCATGACGTCCCCGAGGTGGCTCGACGAGCGCGAGCGCGAGGCCTGGGTGCGGCTCGGGTCGCTGATCCAGCTGCTGCCCGCGGCGCTCGACGCCCAGCTGCGGCGCGACTCCGACCTCACCCACTTCGAGTACTGGGTGCTCGCGATGCTGTCCGAGGCGCCCGAGCGCACCCTGCGGATGACCTCGTTGGCCGAGCGCACCAGCGCGACGCTCTCGCGCCTGTCGCACGTCGTGTCTCGCATGGAGGAGCGCGGTCTCGTCGAGCGCCGCCCCTGCCCCAGCGACCGTCGCGCCACCAACGCGACGCTCACCGACGGCGGCTACGCGAAGCTGGTGGAGACCGCACCCGGCCACGTCGAGGCGGTCCGGGAGTACGTCTTCGACGCGCTGACGCCAGCGCAGGTCGACCAGCTCACCGAGATCACCGAGGCGATGCTGCTCCGCGTCGACCCCGACGCCACGCGCACCGGCCACCTCCGCCGTCCCTGACACCGCGCCCGGATGAGCCTGGCCACATCACCGTGGCACCCGCGTCGGCCGTACCTCGTCCACGGCTAGCGTCGGGAGGAACCCGCTGCCGAGGGAAGGTCGACCGTGCCCGAGTACATCCTCACGCTGCGCTGCCCCGACACCGCGGGCATCGTCCACGCCGTCTCCGCCGGCCTGCTCGCGAGCGGCTCGAACATCCTCGAGCAGGCGCAGTTCACCGACCCCGACCTCGGCGTCTTCTGCCTGCGCACGCGCTTCGAGTCGCCCGTCGAGGAGCTCGACGACGTGCGCGCGGCCCTCGACGCCGAGGTCGCGAGGTTCGCCCCGGAGATCACGCTGCGCCGGCGCGATGCGCACCGCCGGCTGCTCCTCATGGTGTCGAAGTTCGACCACTGCCTCGCCGACCTGCTCTACCGCCGGGCGCTCGGCGAGCTGCACGTCGACGTGCCGGTCGTGGTGAGCAACCACGAGGACTGCCGCGCCCTCGCGGAGTCGTACGGCGTGCCCTTCGTGCACCTCCCGGTGACGGCCGCGACCAAGCCCGAGGCCGAGCAGCGGCTGCGCGAGCTCGTCGTCGAGCACGACGTCGACGTCGTGGTGCTCGCGCGCTACATGCAGGTGCTGTCCGACGAGTTCTGCGCCGAGATGCCGGGGCGGATCGTCAACATCCACCACTCGTTCCTCCCCGGCTTCAAGGGCGCGCGTCCCTATCACCAGGCGCACGAGCGCGGCGTGAAGCTCATCGGCGCGACAGCGCACTTCGTGACGGCGGACCTCGACGAGGGGCCGATCATCGAGCAGGACGTGCAGCGCGTGACCCACGCGCAGACCGCCGAGGACCTCGTCGAGATCGGACGCGACGTCGAGCGCCGCGTGCTCTCCCGCGCCGTGCGGCTCGTCGCCGAGGACCGCGTGCTGCTCACGGGCTCGCGCACCGTCGTCTTCGGGTGAGCGGACCGGCGTACGCCGTGTTCCTCACCGCGGTGCACGGTCGCGACTCCGGCGCCGCGGATCGCTAGCGTCGCGCCCGTCCCCGGACGAAGGAGGCCGTCGTGAGCCGAGCGATCGACGTGCACGGTCACGCGATGCCGCGGCCGGTGCTCGACTGGCTCGCCGAGAGCGGCCGGGCCGATCTCACGTCGCTGCACGAGGGGTCGGTGCACATCGACTCCGAGGTGAGCGGCGTCGGCGCGGGCTCGCCGATCCCGCTCGCTCCGTCGATGACCGACCCTGCGCTGCGGATCACCGAGCTCGACGACCTGCGTCTCGACGCCCAGGCCATCTCGTTGCCGCCCTTCCTCATGGCGTCGCGCAGCGTCGACATCGACCTCGTCTTCGAGCTGGTGGCCCGCGGCAACGACGCGCTCGCCGACTACTGCTCGTACGAGCCCACCCGCCTGCTCCCGCTGGGGTCCGTGCCGCTCGGCTGGCCGGGAGCGGCGGGGGAGGCGCGACGCTGCCTCGACCAGCTCGGTATGCGCGGCATCGCGATCGGCTCGCGCGGAGGCGGTCTCGAGCTCGACGACCCCGTGCACGACGAGCTGTGGGACTTCCTCGGCGAGCGTCGCGCGTTCGTGTTCCTGCACCCGAGCGCCGTACCCGATCCGGCGCGCCTGGCCGACTTCTGGCTCCCGCAGCTCGCCGGCTACCCCATGGAGACCGCCATCGCGGCGGCTCGGCTGATCTTCGCGGGGACCCTCGTCGACCGGCCGTTCGCCCTCTGCCTCGCGCACGGGGGCGGGTGCCTGCCGGGGTTGCGCGGCCGGCTCGACATGGGGTGGCAGCGCAAGCCGCAGGCGCACACGTCGGAGACCCCGCCCGGCGAGGTGCTGCGCTCGCTCTACTACGACACCGCGGTCTACGACGAGGTCGCGCTGCGCCGCCTGGTCGAGGACGTCGGCGCGACGCAGGTGCTCATCGGCACCGACCACCCCTTCGACCTGCGCGAGCTCGACCCGGTCGGCTTCGTCGAGCGCACCGGCCTCGGCGCGGAGGCGACCGACCTCGTGCTGCACGCCAACGCCCGCCGCCTCCTCGACCTCCCGTAACCGGTCTCGCTCGGCCAACTGCGCGAGAACTGCCTGCTTTCGAGCGCTTCGCCGAGTGAGACCGCTCTCGCGTGTCGGGGTCAGGCGGGTCGGACGGCGTCGATCGCGTCGAGGATGGCCTCGGCGGTCGCGGGCGCGCGCAGCGGCGGATCGGTGCGGTGCTCGCCCACGGCGCTGACGGCGTCGCGGATCGCGAGGAAGGCCGAGAACGCCAGCAGCAACGGAGGCTCGCCCACCGCCTTGCTGCGGTGGATCGTGTCGGCGGGGTTCGCGCCGTCGAACAGCGTCACCCGCAGATCGGCGGGCAGGTCGTGCACCGCCGGGATCTTGTACGTCGTCGGCGCCAGCGTCTCGAGCGCACCGGTGCCCTCGTCCCAGCGCAGCTCCTCCGTCGTGAGCCAGCCGATGCCCTGCACCAGCGCGCCCTCGATCTGGCCGCGGTCGATGGTGGGGTTCAGCGAGCGCCCGACGTCGTGCAGCACGTCGACCCGAAGCACGCGGTGCTCGCCGGTGAGGGTGTCGACCACGACCTCGCTCACGGCCGCGCCGTAGCAGAAGTACTGGTGCGGCCGTCCCTTCATCCGCTCGCGGTCCCAGTGCAGCCCGGGCGTGCGGTAGAAGCCGTCGGCCCACAGCTGCACCCGCTGCGTGTACGCCGCGCCCACGACGTCGGCGAAGGAGAGCGAGCCCTCGCCACCGCGCACCTCGCCGTCGACGAACTCGACGTCGTCGGCGGCGCAGCCGAGCGCCCTGGCGGCGACCTCGGCGAGCCGGCCGCGCACCTCGAGCGCCGCGGTCTGCGCGGCCATGCCGTTCATGTCGCTGCCGGTCGACGCCGCGGTCGCCGACGTGTTGGGCACCTTCTCGGTGTCGGTGGCCGTCGAGCGCACCCGCTCGAGAGGGAGGCCGAACACCTCGGCCACGACCTGCGCGACCTTGGTGTTCACGCCCTGGCCCATCTCCGTCGCGGAGTGGTTCACCAGCACCGAGCCGTCGGTGTAGACGTGCACGATCGCGCCCGCCTGGTTGAGATGCGTGAGCGTGAACGCGATGCCGAACTTCAACGGGGTCAGGGCGAGGCCGCGCTTGAGCACCGGGCTTGAGGCGTTGTACGCCGCCACCTCGGCCCGTCGGCGCCGGTAGTCGCTCGTGGAGACGAGCTGGTCCACGAGCTCGGGGAGCACGTTGTCGTCGACGACCGTGTCGTAGGGGGTGCGAAGCCCGGCGCCAGGATCGTCGGCCGTGGGTCGCGGGCGGTAGAGGTTCGCGAGGCGCACGTCGAGCGGGTCGACGCCGAGGTGGCGCGCCACCGAGTCGAGCATCACCTCGGTCACGAGCGCGCCCTGCGGGCCGCCAAAGCCGCGGAAGGCCGTGCTGCTCTGCACGTTCGTGCGCGCGGCGTACCCGTGGAAGTCGGCGTGCGGCAGCCAGTACGCGTTGTCGAGGTGGGCCAGCGCACGGGAGAGCACGGGACCGGACAGGTCGGCGGTGTGGCCGGCGTTCGACACGAGGGTCGCGCGGTAGCCCAGGATCCGGCCGTCGTCGTCGAACCCGACGTCCCACGTCGCGTCGAAGGGGTGGCGCTTGCCGGTGACGCGGTCGTCGGTACGCCGGTCCAGCCGCACCTTCACCGCACGGCCGAGCAGCATCGCGCCGAGTGCCGCGAGCGATGCCACCTGCGCCGCCTGCGACTCCTTGCCGCCGAAGGCCCCGCCCATGCGTCGGCACTCGACGCGCACGCGGTGGTAGGGGAGGGCGAGCACCTTCGCGGCCACGTGCTGCACCTCGGTCGGGTGCTGGGTCGACGAGCGGATCACGACCGAGCCGTCGTCGAGCGGCGTCGCCAGCGCGGCCATCGTCTCGAGGTAGAAGTGCTCCTGCCCGCCGAGGCGGAGCGACTCCCCTGCACGGTGCGGTGCCGACGCCAGCGCGGCGCCGACCGCCTCGACCGTGGTCGACACCAGGTGCATCGGGGGGACGACGTAGTCCTGCGCCGCGTGCGCCTCGAGCGGGTCGAGGACGAACGGCAGCGCGTCGTACTCGACCTCGACGAGCGCAGCCGCGCGCTCTGCGACGCGGCGGTCCGAGGCGACGACCATGGCGACCGGCTGCCCGAGGTAGGTCACCTCGTCGTCGGCGAGGAGGGGGTCGACGCCCACCCGCGGGGCGTGCGAGTTCACGCCCGGGATGTCGCGAGTCGTGACGACGGCGAGCACGCCCGGAACCGACTGCGCCGCAACGGCATCCAGGCTCGTGATCCGTCCGTGGGCGACCGTCGACAGCACGAGGACGCCGTGAGCGGTGCCCTCGGGCTCGGGGATGTCGTCGACGTAGGTCGCGCGGCCGGTCACGTGCAGCCCGGCCGACTCGTCGGGCAGCGCCCGACCCACGACCCGGCCGCTCATCGTGCGCTCCACACGTCGAGGTCCGCGGCCGGCGCGTCGTGCCCGGTCTCGTACCACCAGCGCTGCAGCAGGCCGCGGACGGCGCGGTCGCGGTACGACGCCCCGGCGCGGTGGTCGCTGATCGGCGTGACGTCGGAGCCGACCGCGGCCTGGGCGGCACGCAGCGTCTCGCCGTCCCACATCCGTCCGACGAGGACCCGCTCGACCGCTCGCGCGCGCACGACCGTGGTCGCCATGCCGCCGAGGACGACGCGGACGTCGTCGATGCGGCCGCCGTGCTGGTCGAGGGCCAGCACCGCGCTCACCGTGGAGATGTCGTCGTCGAACCGGCGGCTCACCTTGTAGGCGCGCAGGCTGCGCTCGAAGGAGGTCAGCGGTACGTCGACCCGTACGACGACCTCGCCCGGCTCGAGGACCGTGCGGCGGACGCCGGTCGCGAAGCCGTCGACGGGCAGCGTCCGCGTGCCGGCCGGCCCGGCGACGACGACCTCGGCGTCGAGCGCCACCAGGACGGGGACGAGATCGGCCACGGGGGAGGCGTTCACGAGGTTCCCGCCGACGGTCCCGGTGCCGCGGATCGCGGGCGAGGCGAAGCGCCGCGCCATCCGGTCGAGCGACGGGGCCCGCGCGACCAGCTCGGCCCAGGCGGCGTCGAGGCGGGTCGCGGCTCCGATCCGGAGGTGCGTCGCATCGGCACCGAGGTCGGCGAGCTCCGGCACCGCCTCGGTCGAGACGAGCACGACGTCGTCGCGCAGGTCGTCGCCCGAGAGCCGAAGCGCCAGCACGAGGTCGGTGCCGCCGGCGACCACCTGCGCACCGGGGTGCGCGGCGAGCGCGGCGAGCACCCCGTCGAGCGAGCTCGGTGCGAGGTACGCCGCCGAGCCGCTCGTCAGTGCGAGCGGCTCGGGCTCGCCGAGCGCGTCGAGGCAGCGGGCCAGGGCGCCGGGCGCGAGGGTCGTGGCGCCACGGAGTACCACCTCGGCGGTGGCGTCGACGGCGGCGTCGAGGATCGGGCGGTATCCCGTGCAGCGGCAGAGGTTCCCGGTCAGCGACTCCGCGAGCTCCTCGCGCGACGGCTCGGCTCCGCGCGCCGCCGCCTGCTCGGCCGTGCTCCACATCGACATGACGAAGCCGGGCGTGCAGTAGCCGCACTGCGATCCTGCGTGCTCGACCATCGCGCGCTGCACAGGGTGCAGCTCCTCGCCGTCGGCGACGTCCTCCACGGTGAGCAGCGCGCGGCCGTGGAGCATGCCGACGAGGAGCAGGCACGAGTTGGCCGTCCGCACCCGCACCTCGTCGCCGGCGCGCTCGGCGAGCACCACCGTGCACGCACCGCAGTCGCCGGAGTTGCAGCCCTCCTTGGTCCCGCGGCTGCGCCCCTCGTCGCGCAGCCAGTGCAGGACGCTCAGCGTCGGCGGTACGCCGTCGAGCTCGTGCACGGCGCCGCGGAACCAGAACCGCACCGACCCCGTCATCGTCGTACGCGGCTCACGCGTCGGCAGCGGCCGCCGCGTCGGTCCCGTCGGCCGGCGCCGACGTACCGAGCAGGGCGCTCGCCGACGTGACCCGGTAGCCCACCGGGAACAGCCGGAACCTGCCGTTGCCGGAGATCAGGCCCCACAGGCCGCGCGGGAGGAACAGCGTGATGAGGACGGCGATCACGCCGAGGATCACGAGGTACCAGACACCGAGGCCCGACAGCCACTGCTGCAGGGCGAAGAACACGATGGCGCCGAGGATGGGGCCTTCGATCGTGCCGATACCGCCGATCACCACGATGAAGATCATGAACACGGCGTAGTTCACCGAGAACATGCCGGTGGGTTGGACCCGCAATGTGTTCGCGGCGATCATCGCGCCGGCCAGGCCGCAGCCCATCGCCGCGACGACGAACACGAACCGCTTCGACTGCACCACCCGGACGCCCAGGGACGCGGCCGCGGTCGCGTCGTCGCGGATCGCCGTGAAGCCGAGGCCGAGCCGCGATCGCATGATCAGGTAGGTGACGAGCACCGCGAGGACCACACCGGCCAGCGAGAGCCAGTAGACGTAGGCGATGCGACGCCCGGGCGTGAGCCCGGCGAAGCCGACGAACGTCATGCCGATGCCGCCGCCGAAGATGGTCATCTGCATCACGATGAGCGCGATGACCTCGGCGACCACCCACGTCGCGATCGCGAAGTAGCCGCCCTGCAGGCGGAACACCAGGTAGGAGATGGGGATCGAGATGAGCCCCGCCGCGACGACGGCCAGCGGCACGGCCATGAACGGGTCGAGCCCGACCTTGTCGCTGAGGTAGACCAGGCCGTAGGCGCCGATGCCGATGTAGGCCTGCTGGCCGACCGAGAGCATGCCGCCGTAGCCCGCGAGCAGGTTCCACATCGTCGCCATGGTGATGAGGGAGAACAGCGTCACCAGGCTGGCCTGCGTGCCGCGGCTGACCGCCGACAGGTAGGGGACGATCGGCAGGAAGAGCACGACGAGCGCCAGGACGCCGAGGCCGATCCACGACGAACGCGTGCCGCGCCGGACCTTCGTGTGGCTGTGCACCACCGCGGGGTGCGTCTGCGTCGTCACGTCGTCACCGCCTTGGGCAGCAGACCGGTCGGTCGGAACGCGAGGATGATCAGGAACACGAGGTGGCCGACGAGGATGCCGTACGACGGGTTGATCTGCGATCCCACCGCCTGCGCGACGCCGAGCACCATGCCGCCGACGAGCGTGCCCCACAGCGAGCCGAGGCCGCCGATGATGACCGCCTCGAACGCGAAGATGAGCATCGCCTGCCCGTAGTAGGGGTCGAAGTTGCCGCGCATCCCGAGGAACATGCCCGCGACGCCGACGATGCCGATCGCGATCGCGGTCGACAGCGCGTAGACCTGCCGGTTGTCGATGCCCATGAGCTTCACGGTGTCGGGGTCGTCGCTGGCCGCACGCATGGCGCGACCCAGCGGCGCCTTCGAGATGAACGCCTGCAGCCCGATGATCACCAGCACGCCGACGACGAACGTGATGAGCGGCAGCACGCCGATGGAGAGGTCGGGCGTGATCTGGATGCTCGCCACCGAGAGGCTGCCGGTCGGGAGGCTCTGGCTGTCGGCCGTGAACTTCGCCTGCAGCAGCTGGGTGATGACGACCGAGAGGCCGAACGCCGCGAGCAGCGGTGCGAGGCCGCCCTGGGCGAGAGCGCGGTTGAAGATGCCCCACTGGAGCAGATAGCCGACGCCCGCCATGATCGGCACGACGGCGGCCATCGCGATGAACGGCGAGACGCCGGTGGCCTCGATGACGACGAGACCGACGTACGCCGCGAGGATCGCGAGCGCGCCGTGCGCGAGGTTCACGATGCGCATGACGCCGAACATGAGCGAGAGGCCGGCGGCCAGGAGCGCGTAGAGGCCGCCGAGCAGGACTCCCTGCACGATCGCGTTGATCCACTGCATCTGCGTCGTCCCTCAGATCCCGAAGTAGGCGGAGGCGATCTGGTCGCGGCTGAGCTCGGCGGGCGCGCCCTCGAGGACCGTGCGGCCCTCGAGCAGGCACTGCACGCGGTCGGCGACCTTCATGGACTGGTTCACGTCCTGCTCGACGACGAGCACCGTGGTGCCCTGACCCGTGATCGTCGGGAGCGCGGCGTAGATCTGCTCGACGACGACCGGCGCGAGACCGAGCGACACCTCGTCGAGCAGCAGCAGCCGCGGGTTGCTCATGAGCGCGCGCCCGATCGCCGCCGCCTGCTGCTCGCCGCCGGAGAGGTTGGTGCCCAAGCGGTCCCTGCGGTCGGCCACGAGCGGGAACGCCTCGTAGACCGCCTTCAGGTTCCACGGCCCGGGGCGCTTGGTGTGCGCACCGACGAGCAGGTTCTCCTCGATGCTCAGGCTCGGGAAGATCTTGCGTCCCTCGGGCGTGAGCGCGATGCCGAGCGGCACCCGCTTGTGCGGCGGGAGAGTGGCGATGCTCGTGCCGTCGAAGACGATGTCGCCGTTCGTGGGAGGAACCAGACCGGCGATCGCCTTGAGCAGCGTGGACTTCCCGGCGCCGTTCGCGCCGATGACGGCGAGCGTCTCGCCTTCGGCGACCGACAGGTCGATGCCGTAGATCGCCTGGAAGTCGCCGTAGTGGACGTCGAGCCCGGAGACCTGGAGCAGGCTCATGACGCCGCCTCGCCCATGTCGAAGGTGGAGCCGAGGTAGACCTCGACGACCTCGGGGCTGCGCATGACCGTCTGCGGGTCGCCCTGGGCGAGGATGCGGCCGAACGCCAGGCACATGAGGTCGTCAACCACGGCGAGCAGCGCGTGCACGATGTGCTCGATCCAGATGACGGTGACGCCGGAGTCGCGCAGGCCGCGGATCATCTCGATGAGCGGCGGGAGCTCCTTCTCGGTGAGACCGCCCGCGATCTCGTCGAGCAGGATCAGCTGCGGCTGGGTGGCGAGAGCGCGGGCGAGCTCGAGCCGCTTGCGATCGAGGAGGCGCAGCTGCCCGGCGGGCACGTTCGCGAGATGCCCGAGACCGGCGATCTCGAGGGCCTCGGCAGCCTGGTCGTACCCGGCCTGGCCCGACGTGCGGCCGCCGAACGAGGCGCCGACGTACACGTTCTCGAAGACGGTCATGTCGACGAACGGGCGCGGGATCTGGAACGAGCGCGCGATGCCCATCGTGCTGCGGGCGCCGGCCGACGCCTTGGTGATGTCCTTGCCGTCGTAGCGGATCACGCCGGCGTCGGGTGGCAGCACGCCGCCGATCAGCGACAGCAGCGTCGACTTGCCGGCGCCGTTGGGGCCGACGATGCCGAGCGCGGTGCCGCGCTCCACGGAGAAGGTGACGTCGTCCGCGGTGACGACCTTGCCGAAGCGCTTGGAGAGTCCTTCGACCTCGAGGATGGGGCTCATCCGACCTCCCGACGACGGTGGGGGAGTTGCGGCCGTGCGGGACGGGGAGGTGTCTCCCCGCCCCGCACGGGCGTCCTTGCGTGTGCTGCGATCAGCTGCTGGGCAGCGGCTCGACCTTGCCGCCGAGCGGGACGTCGAGACCCATCTCCTTGGCGTGGGCGTTCGACACGATCACCAGGTCGTACGGGAACTGGCCGCCGTCGGTCTTGCGCCACTGACCACCGACGAGCGGGGTCTTGGCGATGTTCGGGAACGGGCCCGAGTTCCAGTCGAGCGTGCCGACCAGGGTGTCGACCTTCATCGTCTTGAGCGCGTCGGCGATCTTCTGCTTGTCGGTGCCGCCGGCGGCGGTCACGGCCGCGGCTGCGACCTCGAACAGCGACTCCGAGAAGCCGAGGGTGACGTTCCACTGCTTGCTCGTCGCCTTGGTGTAGTCGGCGGCGAACTGCTGCGAGGTGGTGCCGGTGACGCTGGACTTCGTCGGGTACGACGGTGCCCACCAGACCTCGGTCGCGAGGTTCTGGGCGAGGTCGCCGAGGCCGGCGATGGCGGCGGGGAACTCGATGGCCTTGCCGATGGTGGCGACCTTCGGGTTGTAGCCCTGCTGCTTGGCCTGCTTCCAGAAGTTGATGAAGTCCGGCGGCGGCACGATGCCGTCGAGGATCTGGTCGTCGTTCTTCTTGAAGTAGGAGATCTGCGACGAGAAGTCCTGGGTGCCGCTCGGGTAGAGGCCCGGGTTGTCGAACGTGTAGCCGGCCGGGCCGATGATGGCCGGGAAGCCGTGCGCGGTGTCGGTGAACGCCTGGCCGTCGGCGTCGTTGGGGTAGAGCGCGCCGACCTTCTTGTTCGTGCCCACCTGGCCCCAGATGTCCATGTAGACCGCGGCCATGTCCTCGAGGCCCCAGAAGAAGTGGTACGACCACTTCAGGGCGGTGGACTTGTCACCGGGGTTGGCGCCGAGGCCGGCGACCCACGGCTGCCACGGGGTGTCGGCGGTGATGCACGGGGTCGCGTTCGCCTCGCACTGCGCAGCGACCGGGACCGTGGTCTCCGGGGTCGCGTGCGCCATGAGGATGTCGACGCCGTCGGTGTTGATGAGCTCGCCCGCGACCTCGCCGGCGCGCTTGGGGTCGCTCTGCGAGTCCTTGAGCAGGATCTCGACCGAGTACGACTTGCCGCCCGCCTGGATCGGGTGGTCCTTGAAGTACGCCGTCATCGTGTCGACGACGTACTGGTCGCCCTCGCCGAACGCGGCGAGCGCGCCGGTGATGGGGGCGACGTAGCCGATCTTCACCGTGCCGCCGGTGCTGCCGCCGGACGACGACGAGCCGCCGTTGTCCAGCGACGACCCGCAGGCCGTCGCGAGCAGCGCGCTGGCGGCGATGGCCGCGAGGGCGCGCGCGTTGCGTGCCACAGACATGGAGGTTCTCCGTTTCGCGTCCTACGAGGTCGCCCTCGCAAGCGCAGGGCCCGAGCCGTGCGGTGACGCGGAAGTTAGGGGCGCGTGAGGCTCGCGTGAACGCGTTGTTCCTCAGGACGGAATGCCGACGCACAACCGAGACCGAGCGGTTGGGGAAGGCTTGCCTACGTCCGGACGCGCGTTCTCTCGCCTGCCGAGAGTTCTTGCAGCGCAAGCGTTTTCACGGGCCGTTCCTTCACGTCGTTCGCGCTTTTTCAACGGTCGTCCCGGAGTGCGGGACGTCCCGTCGTGCGGTCACGCAGGTCGCGCCGCAGCGCGCTCCGGTGCGATCGTGCGCACGAGCCCTGCCAACGTCGCGCCGAGCGGCGCGTCGAGGCGGATCGTGGCGATCTCGTCGGCCCGCGTCGGTCCCTGGTTGACGACCGCGACGGGCGTGCCCGCCTTTGCGGCGCGGACGACGTGACGGCGTCCGGAGAAGACGTGCAGCGACGTGCCGAGCACGAGCAGCGCGCGCGCCGAGTCGACGAGGTCGTTGGCGGCGGCGACCCGCTCGACCGGGACGTTCTCGCCGAAGTAGACGACGTCGGGCTTGAGCAGCCCGCCGCACGCGTCGCAGTCGACGACGGTGAAGCCGTCGAACTGCTCGTCGGGGAGGTCGACGTCGCCGTCGGGGTTCACCGCGGTCACGGTCGCGCTCCAGTCGCGGTTCGCGTCGTCGAGGCGCGCCCGCACCTCCGCGCGCGGTACGACGCGGCCGCACGCGAGGCAGCGCACGCGGTCGAGGCGGCCGTGGAGGTCGACGACCGTGCGCGACCCGGCGGCCTCGTGCAGCCCGTCGACGTTCTGGGTCACGACGCCGTCGACGAGACCGAGATCCTCGAGCGCGGCCAGCGCGCGGTGGCCGTCGTTCGGGCGCGCCCGGTTCATCAGCTGCCAGCCGACATGGCTGCGCGCCCAGTAGCGGCGGCGGGCGACGGCGTCGCGGGTGAACGTCTGGTAGGTCGTCGGTGCGTGCCGGCGCTGCGAGGCGCCCGACGGTCCGCGGTAGTCGGGGATGCCCGACTCGGTGGAGATGCCGGCGCCGGTGAGGGCGACGACGCCGCCGGACGCCACCAGGGCGGCGAGGTCCTCGGTCGGCGACGTCACCGCACCATCCTGCCTCCGAGCGCGGGCTCGCGCCCTTCGTGCTCGTCGTACGACGGGGACGGGGGCGGAGCGGGCGCCGGCCGGAGCCGACCGGCGCCCGCTTCTGACGACACCCCCGCGGCCGTCAGCTGGCGGCGGACGTGCGCCCCACGACCCAGTCGACCTGCGGCCGGGTGGGGTGCAGCGCCCGCGGTTCGAGGACGACGGCCGCGGCCGTCGCTCCGTCGGGCATGGCGATGTAGACGGTGCCCGCGACGCACGAGCCGGCGGGCAGCACCTCGTCGGACGGCAGCAGCGCGTGCGGCAGCTCCTCGGGCCACGCCGTCGGCTCCGATGCCGTGGACCCGTCGGCGAGCAGGAGCTTCCAGGTGCCCTGCCGCGAGTCGGTCACGGCGCACTGCGAGGCCTGGAACGCGGCCCAGTGGGTGCCCGGCGTGTCGGGCTTGCGCGCCTCGGGAGCGGCCTTGTCGACGACGTGGCTCACCTCGATCGCGTCGCTCGGCAGCGTCACCTTCTGCCCGAGCGGGACGCGCACCGGAGCGGGCTCGGGGCTGGCGGCCGTCGGGCTGACGCCGGTCGAGCTGGTGGCAGCGGCCGGCGACGCCGGAGCAGCGGTGGAGCCCGACGAGCAGGCGACGAGCGCGGTGGTCGAGAGCGCGAGGGTCAGCCCGAGCAGGGCGAGGCCGCGGGTGCGGGCGGTGCGGGGGTCGGGGGTGGGCACGGGGTCCTCCTGGTGGCCGTCGGGGTTCGGCGGGCAGGAGAGTGCGGGACTGCGCTGACGGACCGCTGACACGGCCGGGCAACGACCTGGCCAAGTGCGCCGCCGCCACCGGCGGGCGGGGCTACAGTGCGCGCGTCCGGGAAGGCGGGGGGCCATGACCGACGTGCGCGAGGGGGTCGCGCCGGAGTCCAGTGCGGGCGCCGGGCCGCGCGACGTGTTCCTGTCCTACAGCCGCGCCGACCTCGTGCGCGCCCAGGACCTCGTCGGCCGCCTCGAGGCCGCCGGACGCAGCGTCTGGGTCGACTGGTCCGGGATCCCTCCGACGGCCGAGTGGATGGCGGAGGTCGAGTCCGGGATCGACGCGTGCGCCGGCGTGGTGGTGCTCCTCTCGCGCAGCTCGATCGCCTCCGAGGTGTGCGGCCGGGAGATCGCCCACGCGCAGGAGTCGGGGAAGCGCGTCGTACCCGTGGCGCTCGAGGACCTCGACGCCGCGCAGGTCCCGGAGTCGGTCGCGCGGCTCAACTGGGTGTTCGCGCGCCCGTCCGACGATCTGGACTCGGCGGTCGCGCGGATCTGCGAGGGGCTCGACCTCGACCTCGACCAGGTGCACGAGCACACGCGGATCCTGGTGCGCAGCAAGGAGTGGCAGGCCTCGGGCGAGGACGGCTCGCGGCTGCTGCGAGGTGCCGAGCTCGCGGCCGCCGAGGCCTGGCTCGCCTCGGCGACCGAGGACCCGCGCCCCACGGTCGGTCAGCGCGCCTACGTCGTCGCGTCGCGGGCGCAGGCGACGCGACGGCAGCGCCGCCTCGTGGCGGGGGTGGCCGCAGTGGCTGTCGCGTCGCTCGTGCTCGCGGGCTTCGCGCTGGGCCAGCGCGGCGCGGCGCAGTCGGCCGCGGCCCGCGCGCAGACGCAGGCAGCGTCGGCCGTGGCCGTCACCGAGCTCGACCACGACCCCGAGGTCAGCCTGCTCATGGCGCTGGAGGCGGCGCGCACGGGGCGCACCCCGCAGTCCGACGACGCGCTGCGCCGCGCCCTGCTCGCCGACCACCTGCTGGCGGTGATGCGCCCGGAACCCAACGGCGAGAAGGCGAAGCCGACCGTCTCGCTGTCCTACACCTCCGACGGCACGCGGCTGCTGACGCTCGGCAACGACGGGCTGGCGCGCGTGTGGAGCACGACCGACGGCAGGCTCGTGGGCTCCGCGCCGTTCGAGGGCGACGCCTTCGGGGCGGCCACCGCGCCCGGCACGTCCTCCGTGGTGACCTTCTCGAGCCAGGGCGTCGCGCGCGTCGTCGACGCGGCAGCCGTCACGGTCGGTCCGCCCCTCGAGCTCGCAGCACCGGTGGCGTCCGTCGAGCCGGGACCGACGCCGGGCACCGTGCTCCTGTCGTTGTACGACCGCACGCTGCACGTCGTCGACGTGCGCACCTCCGCCGTCGGTCCCGCGCTGGCCACCGAGCCGGCCGACCCGATCGACGCGACGCTGGCGCCGGACGGGCGCACCACGGCCGTGGCGTCGGTGGACGGCGTCGTACGGATCGCCGCTCCCGGACGTCCTGAGTCGGAGGTGCGCCACCGCGGCTCGACGCCGTTCGTGGCGCGCTGGTCCCACGACGGCAGCACCGTGGGCATCGCCTGGTCGAACGGCGACGCCACCCTCGTCGACGGCCACGACGGCCGCGAGCTCGCGGTGCTGACCCACGACTCGCCGGTCACCGACCTGCAGTGGGCCACCGACGACTCGTTCGTGCTGACGTCGGACAGCAGCGGCGTCCTGCGTGCCTGGGACCCGCAGTCGGGCCGATCGGTCGTCGAGCTGCGCGGCCACACCGACTACGTGTCCTACGTCGCGGTCGACCCCGTCGGCGGCCAGGTCGCGTCGGCCTCCGACGACGGCTCGGCCCGTCTCTGGCGTCTCGGTGGTGCGCTGCCGACGTCGACGACCACGACGTCGCGACCTGCGGTCGGGCTGGCGCTCCTGCCGGGCGGCGAGCGTGCCGTGGTGTCGCAGAGCGACGGCACGGTCGAGCTGCTCGACCTGGCCGGGTGGAAGGTCGAGCGCGTCCTGGACCGCGGCGCGAGCGGGGTGCCGGCGGTGTCGCCCGACGGCGCGCTCGCCGCGGTGGTCGCGGTCGCGCCCGCGAACGAGGTCAGGATCGTCGAGACCTCGACCGGCCGTGTGGTGCACCGCATCACCGACCTCGGCACGCGCCCCGACCCGAGGACGCACGAGACCGTCACCGCGCGGCCGTACTCCGTCGCGTTCGCGCCGGACGGACGACGCCTCGCGGTCGCGTCGGGCAGCAGCCTGCGCATCGTCGACGTGACGTCGGGCGCCGTCACCGCGTCGACACCGCTCGTCGAGGACTTCGGCCTCACCCCGCTCGAGATCGAGAAGGACGGCGACCTCGCCCGCCGCACGGTCACGTGGTTGCCCGACGGCTCCGCGGTCGCCGTCACCGCGGGTCCTGGTGCGCGTCTGTGGGACCCCGCCACCGGTCACGTCACGCGGTGGTTCGAAGGGCACGACGCCACGGCGCAGGGGCTCGCCGTCGACCCGTCGGGCACGCGGCTCGTGACGGCGTCGATGGACAAGACCGCCCGGATCTACGACGTCGCCACGGGGACGCAGGTCGCCGTGCTCAAGGGGCACTCGGCCCAGGTGCTGACGGCGGCGTTCTCGCCGAGCGGCGCGCACGTGGTGACGTCGGGGCTCGACGGCACGGTCCGCGTGTGGGACCTGTCGGGCACCCAGCTCGCGTCGTACCCGGTGGCGAGCCTCGTGGCGTCGTCTGCCCGGTTCCTCGGCGACGACAGCCACCTGCTCGTCACCTCGGAGGAGGGCGCCAACTTCACGTCCGACCCCGTGCCGGACGTGCAGTCGGGCGCGGTGAGCCTCTACACCTGCGAGGTGTGCGCGCCGCGCGACGACCTGCTCGCCCTCGCACGCCAGCGGGCGACCCGCGCCCTCACGGCGGAGGAGGAGTCGATCATCCTCGCCGGCGGCGTCGCGGCGTCGCCGACGGCGAGCCCTACCGCCCCCGCCACAGCGTCGGCGCTCGTGGGCTCGTGGACCTTCGCGACGACGGGCTCGGGCCCGGTGACGACGCAGACGCTGGAGCTGCGCCCGTCGGGCGGCGCCACGCAGTTCGGGCCCGACGGCTTCCTCGAGGGCACGTGGGAGGCCGACGGCTCGACGCTGACGCTGCACGGGCTGTCCGTCGGCTGCCCCGACGGCGACGGCCGGTGGACGTGGACGTCGTCGGGAGGCCGGGTGACGATCACGCCCGCGACCGGCGCCACGGCGACGTGCCCTGCCGTCGCGCTGCGCGCGGGCTAGGACGGCTGGAGCCAGACCCGGACCGACGCAGCGGTGCGGTCCACGGATCGACCGCGGACGTCCTCGCGGGCGTCGGAGGCCGACAGCGGTCCGCGCGCCACCGCGGCCCCGAGCACCTCCGCCAGATGCAGCTCGAGCGCCGTGAGCGGGCCGCCCCCCAGGCCGAGCACGTGCACCGATGACGGGTCGACACCCCTGTCGAGCAGGTCGCCCCAGTAGGCGAGCGGCTCGCGCAGCGTGAAGGTGAGCCCCTCGGTGCGGCGCAGCTCGTCGTAGGCCGGGTCCTCGCCGACCCGCGCGGGCAGGCGCCCCGGGAGCCACCCGACGCTGCGCAGCCCCGCCTCCGATGCCACCTGCGCCGCGAGCGCGCTGACGCCGCGATCCGTTCCGCCCGAGACGATCTCGGTCTGCGTCCCGCGCAGTGCCTCGACGAGCACGGGTCCCCACTCCATGACCTGCTCGTGCGTGCTCTCCGCCGAGGCGCCGGCGAGCACCAGCACCGCGTCCGCCGATCGCGGCTCCACCGTGCGGCTGCGCAGCGCCACCTCGAGCACCTGCGTGCCGAGGCGCCAGGTGTCGTCGGCCTCGGTCGCGAGCCTGCGGAACGACGCGAGCGTCGTCTCGATCTGGCGCGCGCTCGTGCTCGTCGCGACGCCCTCGAGCAGGTGGTGCAGCGCGTCGTCGTCGCCGAGCCAGATGGCCAGCCGCGCCAGGTCGTACGCCGACCACGGGAGGTCCTCCGCGCGCTCGAGCTGCTGGCGCCGGCGCTCGCGCGCCGCGACGAGCGCGTCGTGCCGGGCGGCCAGCGGCGACACGTCGCCCGCCGCGACGAGCTCGTGCTCGATCACGTTCCCGAGGGCGTAGGGATCCGTCGGGTCGAGCTCCAGCGCTCGCAGGTACCAGGAGTAGGAGGCCGGCGGGTCCTCGTCGCGCAGGCTCCCTCCGAGCGACGCAGCCGCGTCGGCGTCGCCGTCGTCGGCCGCGCGACGCAGCAGCTCGCGGCCGCGCGCCACGTCGTCGGGAGCTGCCCCGCGCACCAGCGCCACACCGAGCAGGTTGTCGACCGTGGGGCCCTCGGTACCGTCCAGCAGCGCGACGACGTCGTCCCACCGGCCGAGCCACAGCGCGGCCCTGGCCAGAGGGACGCGCACGTCGACGTCGTACGACGACGGCTCGATGCCGACCGTGCGGACGGCCTCGAGCACGTCGTCGCGCTGGTCGGCGACCGTGCGGCTGCCCCTGCGCACGATCGACGCCGCCGTCGACGCCGCGTGCCGACGCGCGACGGACGCCACGACGTCCGGAGCGGACGCGCCGAGGGCGTGGCGCCGGATCAGCTCGAGCACCGTGAACGTGGTCGACGTACCGACGGCGTCGTGGGTGAGCACGAGACCTCGGCTCACCAGGTCGTCGAGGGCGTCGGCCGCGTCGACGATCGGCAGGCCCGTGAGATCGCTGACGCGCGAAGGGTCCGCGGCCGTGCGGGACAGAGACAGGGCCAGGAGCACGAGCTGGGACCCGTCGGAGAGCGAGCCCCACGTGTCGGCGAGCAGCGTCTCGATCGCGCGCTGCCGCTCGGGCCGCCCGCGGGTGGTCGACAGCATCCCGAGACGTTCGTCGAGCGAGTCGGCGAGCTCGTCCGCGCCGACCACGCGCAGACGCCCGGCGGCGAGCTCCAGCGCGAGCGGGACGCAGCCCACGCCGCGCGCCAGCCGGACGAGCGCGTCGGGATCGGCGTCGCGTCCGGGCGCCTGCTCGGCGGCGCGCTGGGACAGCAGCGCGACCGCGTCGCCCTCGTCGAGCGGCCCGAGCGGTCGGACGACCTCGCCGGCGGCGCCGACGGGCACGCGGCTCGTGACGAGCAGGTGCGCGGTGGTCTCCTCGAGCAGGCCGGCCACGAGCACGTCGCCGTCGGCGAGCTGCTCGAGGTTGTCGAGCAGCAGCAGGGTGCGCGACCCGAGCGCGCGCAGCGCGTCGGTCGTCGAGCTCGAGCCGGCGCCGACGAGCACGGCTCCGACCTGGGCGCGCGCGTCCGGCAGCTGCTCGCACATCGAGAGGTCGACGAACACGACGCCGTCGGGGAACTCCGGGACGAGGCCGCGCGCGACGGCGACCGCGGTCGTCGTCTTCCCGCTGCCGCCCAGCCCGGTGACGGTCACCAGCCGGTGGGTGCGCACGTCGGTGGTGAGCGCCGCCGTCTCCTGCTCGCGCCCGAGCACCGGCGTCGTCCTCGCCGGCAGGCGTACGGCGGTGCGCAGGGCCGGGAAGTCGCGGGGATCGTCCGGGTCGTCGAGCTGCAGCACGTCGGCGTCCCCGAAGTCGCGCAGCGGGACGCGCCCCAGCGGGCGCAGCCGCCAACGACCCGCGGCCTCGGGCAGGTCGGTCGCGACGTCGGCGGTCAGCAGCAGCTGGTCGCCGTGCGCGAGCGAGCGGAGACGGGCGCACTGCGGCACCGCCGGGCCGAACTCGTTGCCGGACGCCTCGACGAGCTCGCCCCGGGCGAGCGCGGCGCGCACGTGCAGCCGCAGGCCGTTCGGCCAGGCCTGCTCGGCGAGAGCGCGCTGGAGATCGAGCGCGCACGCGACGGCGTCGGCCGACGACGCGAACACGACCATGCGGCCGTCGCCCTCGCCCTGGTCGGGCGGGAGGGTCCCGCCGTGCCGCGCGGCCGTGCTCGCCACGAGGTCGTGGTGCACGAGCAGGGCCCCGGGCATCACCTCCGGGTGCTCGCGCCAGAGCCGTGCCGACCCCACGACGTCGGTGAGCAGCACCGTCCGCAGCCGCGGCTCGGACACCGACGGCTGGGCGTGGACCTGCTCCTGGGGCCCGGACAGGATCGCCGCGAAGGTGCTCGCGACCTCGGGCGAAGGATCGATGCCGAGCTCGTCGGACAGCCTGTGCCGCAGCCGGTCGTACTCGGTCAGCGCGTCGCCCGGACGTCCCGCCGCGACGAGCGCGCGCATCAGCTGGGCGTGCAGCGGTTCGTCGTACGGCGACCGCGCGGCCGCATCGGTCAGCAGCGGCAGCGCCTCGCGCGCCCGGCCGCGGCGGACGAGGTTCTCCGCGTGCGACGCGACGAGCTCGCCGCGCAGCTCGTCGAGGGACCGGCGCGCGACGTCGCTCGCCGCCGAGGTCAGGCCCGCGAGCGGCTCGCCCTGCCACAGCTCGAGAGCGTGGGCGCCCGCAGCGACGTCGCCGGCCGTCGACGCGTCGAGCAGCGACCGGGCGAGGTCGGCGTCGACCACGACGTCGTCGCCGAGGCGGTAGCCGCCGCGCGAGGTGAGCACGACGTCGTCGCCGTACGCGCGACGCAGGCGGGACACCGCTGCCTGCAGGGCGTTGCGGATGTTGTCGGGGTGCTCGTCCCACACGCTGTCGGCGAGGCCCTCGGGCGAGAGCACGTGGCCGCGGGCCAGAGCGAGGTGCGCGAGGACCGACGAGGGCACCTGTCCGGGCGGCTCGACCAGCGGGCCGTCGTCGGGTCCGGCCGCGACCGGTCCGAGCACCCGCACGCGCATGGTGGCCCCCCTCCCGCGGCACAGCGTGCCAGCGGCGGGCGTCCCGCGGGGGCGGAACCGGACGCCCGGTTGCCATCGGAGGGTCGCAGGCCGTGGGATGCGGGGCATGACGCACCGCGAGGGGTTCTCCGAGCTCGCCGTCCAGCTCCAGGAGCAGCGCCAGGAGGCGCTGCACCACGGCCTCGACCTGGTCGGCCAGGCCTGGCGGTCGTTCGACCAGCCGCGGCCGGCGCAGCCGCCGATCTCCGAGCACACGCAGCAGATCGCCGACGCGCCGCTGCCGCGCGCCGGGGTCGGCGTACCGGCGGCACTGGACGTCGCGGCGCACATCCTCGACGAGTCGCTGGCGCACGCGCGGCCGCGCTACTTCGGCTACATCGGGTCGTCGGGGCTCGAGTCGGCGGTGCTCGCCGACGCGCTCGCGACTTCGCACGACACGAACCTCGCTGCCGAGTCGGCTGCGGCCTACCTCGTCGAGCAGCAGGCGCTGCGGTGGATGGCGGAGTTCGTCGGCTACCCGCTCGACGGAGGCACGTTCAGCAGCGGCGGCATGGCGTCGAACCTCACGGCGCTCATGGCTGCGCGCACGCGCGCCTTCCCGTCGAGCCGCGTCGACGGCCTGTCTGCTACGGCGCCGGTCGTGTACGCCTCGTCCGACGCGCACTCGAGCATCGAGCGCGCCGTCGAGGTGCTCGGGCTCGGACGCGGCAACCTGCGGCGCGTCCCGATCGACGCTCACCGGCGGATGGATCCCGACGCGCTGCGCGACCTCGTCCGCCTCGACCTGGCCGCCGGCCTCGTACCGGTCGCCGTCGTCGCGACAGCGGGTACGACGATCACGGGCGCGGTCGACCCGCTCGACGCGATCGCGGACGTGTGCGCCGAGCTCGGCGTGTGGATGCACGTCGACGGCGCCTACGGCCTTCCCGCTGCCGGGAGCGCCGCAGCCGGTGCGCTCTTCGCCGGTCTCGCACGCGCCGACTCCGCCAGCGTCGACGCGCACAAGTGGATGTTCGTGCCGAAGGCGTGCAGCGTCCTGATGGTCCGCGACCAGGAGAGCCTCACGCGCGCGTTCCGCCACGACGCGTCGTACATGGTCGAGGAGGAGGGCTTCCGCCACCCCGTCGACGGAACGCTCGAGTACTCGCGGCCGTTCCGGTCGCTCAAGCTGTGGACCGCGCTGCGCGCGCACGGTGCCGACGCGTTCCGCGACGCGATCGAGCGCAACCTGCTGCTCGCGCGCCACCTGCACGGGCTGGCGGTCGAGCACCCGCGGTTCGAGCCGCTGCTGCCCTCGCCCGACCTGTCGATCGTGCCGATCCGGCGGCTCCCCGCCTCGGGCGACGTCGACGCGCACAACATGCGCCTCGCGCGGGCGCTGCAGGTCGACGGGCGCGTGTACGTGACGAGCGCGGTGATCGACGGCGTGGCGTGCCTGCGGCCGTGCATCGTCAACTACCGCACGCGGACCGAGGACGTCGAGTCGATCCTCGCGGTCGCCGACGAGGTGGGCGAGGCGCTCGAGGCCGAGTGACCTGGTGCGCGCAGCCTCGGCGCGGCACCATCGGCACGGCGACCACGACGGACGAGGGGCGACGATGGGCCGGCAGGAGTTCGACGAGGGCGAGATCCGTGCGGCCGAGCGGCGTCTGGAGGCGTCGCTCTCGGCTGACGACCCGACCGCCTGGGTGCTCGACTACACCGAGGACGCCGTCTTCGACGCGGGTCACGCGGTCGAGGGACGCGCGGCGCTCCTCGAGATGGCCGCCGGCATGAACCGGCTGCGCGACGCGTCGATCCGTGCGCTGCGGACGCTGGGCTCGGGCGACCTCGCGACCGTCTGGTGCGAGGCGTCGTGGGCGAGCGGCGACGCGGGTGAGCGGGTCGACGTACGCGGCATCCTGGTGTGGCGCAAGGAGTCCGACGGTCGGTGGCGCGTGGCCATGGAGCACATCGGCTGACGACGGCGTACGGCGTCGACGACTCCGACGACGCGTCCGGGCTCAGGGGCCCTTGTGCTCCTGCACGATGTTGCCGCCGTCGACGACGAACGGGTGCCCGGTGACGTAGGACGCCTCGTCGCTCGCGAGGAAGCCGACGAGCGCTGCGACCTCGTCCGGCGTACCGCAGCGGCCGACCGGCGTGAAGGTCCCGGCGACGAGCTCGTCGGGCTCGGACGAGCCGGTCGCGATCCAGCCGGGGTTCACGGCGTTGACGGTGATGCCGTGCGGCCCCTCCTCGATCGCGAGGGTGCGCACGAGCCCGTCGATGCCGGCCTTGGCAGTGGCGTACGCCGTGCTGCCCGACGCCGAGACCATCGGACCCGTGACGCTCGAGACCATGACGACCCGGCCGTGACCCCGCGCCCGCATCACGGGCAGGGCCGAGCGCGTGAGGTGCACCGCGGTCATGAGCGTGATGTCGAGCTGGCGCAGCCACGAGTCGAGCGGCTGGTCGACGAGCGTGCCGCTCTCGAGGGCGACGCCGGTCTGCACCATGCCCGCGTTGTTCACGAGGACGTCGAGGCGTCCGAGGTGCCCGACCGTCTCGTCGACGAGCCGCTGCGCCTGGTCGGGGTCGGTGAGGTCGGCCAGCAGCGCGATCGCGTCGATGCCCTCGGCCGCGAGCTCGCCAGCGCGCTCGTGCACGCGGTCCGACGTCGCGCTCACGACGACCCGCGCCCCCATCCGCCCGAGCAGCCGCGCCGTCGCGACACCGATGCCGTCCGGAGCACCCGCCCCGGTGACGAGCGCCGTCCGACCCACCAACGAGTAAGGAGCCACCATGCCCGCACGCTACCGACTGACCCCGAATCTGCAGTCAATGTGCCCCGCGGTGCGATAGGGGCACCCTCCGCGCCCCCGACGCAGGTCAGACCGCGGCAGCTCCCACGGAGACTGCCTGAGGATCGGGGGCGCTCGAGGTGCCCCTAGAGCACCGCGGGGCACCTTCACTGCGGAGAAGGGGTCAGGTGGCGTCGGGGTCGTTGCGGGCGAGGACCATCATGCGTTCCTCGATGGTGGCGGGGACGGCGACGACGTCGGCGTCGATGCCCGCGGTCGCGAGCACTCCGCGCAGGACGTCGGGATCGGAGCCCGCCACGCGCACGTCGCGGCCGGCGAGCATCACGGGCGCACCTGCGTCGTTGAGGGCGGAGAAGGCGGCGGCCCAGTCGGGCGTGCGCACGGCCCACGCCTGCGTGCCGCCGACGATGTCGGCCGAGCTGCCCTGCGCGACGAGCCGGGCGCGCGACATGAGCAGCAGCCGGTCGCACTGCTCGGCCTCCTGCATGTAGTGCGTCGTCACGAGCACGCCGGCACCGCGCTCGGCCTGCTCGCGGATCGTGTCCCACAGCGCCGCGCGCGCGACGGCGTCGACGCCCGACGTCGGCTCGTCGAGCACCACCAGCTCGGGCGAGTGCGCGAGCGCGGCGAGGAACGCGAGCTGGCGCTGCAGCCCGAGGGACAGGTCGCGCACGAGCGTCGACGACGTGGAGGCGAGCTGCTCCGGGAGCTCGGGCACGGGTGCGCCGTACGCCTGGCAGGTGAAGCCGAGGTTCTCCGCGACCGTCAGGTCGCCGTAGAGGCCGAGCCCCTGCGACACGTACCCGAGCCGGCGCCTGCGCTCGCGATCCGGTGGGCCGCCGAGGATCTCGACGTCGCCGCTCGTGGTCGGCAGCAGCCCGAGCAGCATCCGGATGAGCGTCGTCTTGCCGGCGCCGTTCGCGCCGAGCAGGCCCACGACCTCGCCGGCAGCGACCTCCAGCGAGACGTCGTCGACCGCGGTGAACGATCCGAAGACGCGCGTCGCGCGGGTCGCGCGGGCCAGCACCGTCATGCCGCACCTGCCGACGCGCGTCGGGCGAGCGAGAGCGCGACGACCGCGTCCTCGAGATCGGGGACGACGACCTGCGCGTCGGCGGGGATCTCCGCGCCGTCGGGCCACTGCTCGTGGTGCAGCAGACCGCGCCGCCACGAGCGGCCGTGCTGGTGGCGCACCGGCGACACCGTGATGCGCCCGGGCACGGTCGCCAGCACCTCGTCGAGCGTTCCCTGCGCCAGCACCTGCCCCGCGTCGAGCGCGAGCAGCTGGGCCGCGCGCTCGGCCTCGTCGAGGTACGTCGTCGACATCACGACCGCCGCGCCAGCGGCAGCCGCCTCGGACACCAGCCGCCACAGGTCCACGCGGCTCACCGGGTCGACGCCGGTGCTCGGCTCGTCGAGCACGAGCAGCTCGGGCTGGTGCACCATCGCGAGGCAGAAGCCGAGCTTGCGGCGCATGCCGCCGGAGAGCTGGGCCGAGGTGCGGTCCTGGGCCGCGGTGAGGCCTGCCCGCTCGAGCAGCTCGGTGCGCCGCTCGTCGAGCCGCGCGCCCGACAGCCCGTAGATCCCACCGACGAAGTCGACGTTCTGCCGCACGGTGAGCGCGGGCCACGAGCCGGTCGTGGCGGGCAGGTAGCCGATACGCCGCGGATCGGGTGCGGTCACCGTGCCCTCGTCGAGGACCACCTCTCCGACGAGAGCGCGCAGCAGCGTCGTCTTGCCGGCGCCGTCGCCTCCGACCACCGCGACGACGCTTCCCGGCTCGACCTCGAGCGTCACGTCGTCGAGGGCGAGCGTGCTGCCGAGCCGTACACGGGCCCGGCGTACGCCGAAGGTCATGGCGTCGGCGCCTCGTGCTCGTGCCGCTCCTCGGCCGCATGACGCCGACGCCCTGGCGCGAGGTCGCGACGGAAGCGCAGCGTCGCGCCGGTGAACACGACGACGGCCATCACCGTCAGGACGGTGAACGGGATCCAGAGGGAGGCCAGCGAGGCGCCGCGCAGCATCACGCCCTGGCTGATCATCGTGAAGTAGGTGAGCGGCAGGAGGTAGCCGATCCAGCGGACGCCCGGAGCCATCGCGTCGAGCGGGAAGATCATGCCGCTCAAGAGGATCTGCGGGAGCAGGAAGAAGAACGCGGTCTGGATCGCCTGCCCGGTCGTCTGCGAGATCGTCGAGATGAAGACGCCGAGCCCGAGGACGACGAACAGGAAGAGCGCGGCGCCGAGGGCGAAGACGAACGGGTTGCCGTTGAAGGGCACCTTGAACAGCAGCATGCCGATCACGGTGATGGCGATCATGTCGATCGACGCGAGCAGGAAGTACGGCGCGATCTTGCCGAGGATCACCTGCGTCGGCTTGATCGGCATCACGGCGAGCTGCTCGAGCGTGCCCGACTCGCGCTCCTTCACCAGCCCGATGCTCGTCACGATCGTGCCGATGAACGTGAGGATCAGGCCGATGATCGCGGGCACCATGACCCACGACGTCTCGAGGTCGGGGTTGTAGAGGACCTGCGTCGTGACCTTGTCGCCGGCGCGGTTGAGCACCGACACGATCGCCTGCGCGGCGAACAGGTTCGAGCCGTCGACGAGGGCCAGCACCGGCGTCTGGCCCGTCACGAACGCGACGTCGACCTTGTTGTCCTGCAGCAGCTGCTCGGCGTAGGCCTGGTCGCCGGACGGGTCCGTGACGGTGACGTCGAAGAACGACGTCGGCAGCGTCGCGGCGAGCTGGTCCGCCTGGGCGCCCACGATCGCGGTCTTCACGGTCTCGACGTTGAAGCTCGCGGCGTAGCCGAAGATCACCAGCAGCAGCAACGGCATCGCGACGAGCATGCCGAGCGTCCGGCGGTCCCTCCGCAGCTCGCGGAACTCCTTGAGGATCATCGCGCGCACGGCTCGACGCTAGACCCGCACGGCCTCCCGTGGCAGGTCTGCGCGGGTCAGCGCACGACGCGGACGAGCGAGAGGTCGGGCACGTAGGCGCCGCGCACGTGCCCGAACGGCGCGGCCGCGGTCTCGCGCAGGAACGTGAGGTTCTCCGCCGTGATCTCCTCGCCGGGCATGAGGTTGGGGATGCCCGGCGGGTACGCCGCCACGCTGTCGGCCGACACGCGCCCGACCGCCTCCGACGCGGGGACGACCTCGGCGTCGGAGAACCACGCCTCGCGCACGGTCATCCGCCGCGGACCCGCCGGCGGAGGGCTCGACACCTCGCGGTGCGCGGTGGACGCCTGCGGCAGCCGGAGCAGCGCGTCGGCGAACTCGTCGGCGTCGGGCTCGACCCCCGCGCCGACGATGGTCACGACCACGTCGTCGGTCGAGAGCTCGAGGTGGTGGCCGAGCTCGTGGAAGAGCAGCCGCCGCGCCTCGTGACCGCTGATGCCGCCGGCGCGCGTGTCGATCACGACGCGCAGCGGGTCGATGTCGACGACCGACGGGAACTCGCGCAGGCGCGGCGTCGCGTCGCGGAAACGGCCGTCGGCGGTGATGCGGTCGCGCAGCCGCTGCACCGACGCGAGGCTGCGCCCGATCGTCTCGGTGCCGCGGGCAGCGAGCTGGCGGCGAGCGAGGTCGAGCGACGCGAGCAGCAGCGTCGACTCCGACGTCGAGCGCATCGACCGCATCGCGCGGTCGACGAGGGGCTCGAGGCGGTCGGCGTACGGACCGTGGCCGAGGTGGATGAGCGCCGTCTGCCCGAGCGAGCCGCCCAGCTTGTGCATGGACGCGATCACGAGGTCGGCGCCGAGCCGTGCCGCGTTCGTCGGGAGGTCGGGGTGGAACCCGAGGTGCGCGCCCCACGCCTCGTCGACCACGAGCGCGACGTCGTGCGCGTGGGCCACCGCGACGAGCGCCTCGACGTCGGCGCACGCCCCGAAGTACGACGGCGTCACGACGATCGCGGCTGCTGCGTCGGGGGTCGCGTCCAGCGCCTCGTCGAGGGCCTGCGGCGTCAGCGTGTGCAGGATGCCGAGGCTGGTGTCGATGTCGGGCGTGACGAACGTGGCCTCGAGCCCCGACATCGCGAGCGCGTCGACGACCGACGAGTGCACGCTGCGCTGCGCCACGAGCGACCCGCCCAGCCCGGCCACGGCGAGGCCGGCGACGAGGTTGCCCTGGCTCGACCCGTTGGTGAGGAACCAGGTACGCCGTGCCCCCCACGCCTCGGCGGCGAGGTCCAGCGACTCGTCGAACGGGTTGCCCGGACCGAGGTCGATGCCCTGCACCATCGTCTGCACGTCGAGGCGCAGCACGTCCTCCCCGACGTACTCGGCGAGGAAGGTCTGCGCCTCCGGGCTGCCCTGGTGGCCGGGGATGCCCCACCGCACGTGCTCGGCGTCGATGAACGCCGTCAGGGCGTCGACGTAGGGCGAACGGTCCTGGCGGGCGATGTCGAGCGGGGTCCAGCGACGGGTCACGCGGCGATCCTGCCCGACCGGCGCCGGCACCACCGCGCGCGGGTCGGGCGGCGCGCCGTCAGCGGGCGCGCTGCCAGAGCCGGAACGTCGCGAGGGCCACGACCACCAGCACGAGCTGCAGCAGCGTCACCTCGAACAGCGTGCTGGGTGTGTCGGAGCCCGTGCCGAGGTCGCTGGAGAACACGCAGAGGTCCCACCACGCGTGCAGCACGACGGGGACGACGAGGAGGCCGGAGACCCGTCGTGCGACGTAGAGCAGGTAGCCGACCAGGACGGTGACGATCCCCTGGACGATGTTGCCGAACCCGCCGTTGAGCATGTGCGCCGCACCGAACAGCAGCGTGGTGACGACGGCGGCCCAGAACTCGGGCATCCGGTCGCGCAGGGCGGTCAGCGCGAGGCCGCGGAACGCCAGCTCCTCCGACACTGCGACGGCGAGCACGGTGACGACGAGCGAGACGACGAGCGAGGCACCGGCACCCGACAGCCGCGACCAGCTGGCCAGCACCGCGCCACCGACGACCAGGCCGACGGGGAACACCCACGCCCACGCCCGGGCGCGCGTGCTGTCGCGCAGCACCTCCGGCCACCAGCGCAACCACGTGACCGCCGCGCCGACGGCGACCGCGGACAGCAGCGAGGGCAGGGCGCTGTGGGCGAGCATCGTCGAGACGCCGGAGAACCCGTCGTCCTCCGACCCGGTCAGCGCCTGCGCCACGAACGCGCCGACCAGACCGCCGAGCAGCCAGAGCACCAGGACGCCGACGAGCCCCAGCCACCCCAGCGACCGACGCGCGGGCTCGACCGCGCTCCCCTCCGTCATGCCGCGGACGCTATCCCGGGCCTTCGCACCGGGCCTGCCGAAACCGAGGTCCCGTCCGCGACCATGGACCCGGAGGTGGTGGGCCGTGCGGTTCAGCCTGTGCGTCGACCCGGCGCGTCCGTGGTCGGAGACGCGCGATCTCGCCCGCGCGGTCGACGAGGCGGGGTGGTACGCCGTCTACCTCTGCGACCACTTCATGCCGCACGCCGACGACGGGCGACCGGTGCGTGGCCCGGTCGTCGAGTGCTGGACCACGCTGTCGGCGCTCGCGCCCGTGACGAGCTCGGTCCGCCTCGGCAGCCTCGTGCTCGGCAACACCTACCGCCACCCGGCGGTCGTCGCGAGCATGGCCGCGACCCTCGACCGGATCAGCGACGGCCGAGTCGTGCTCGGGCTCGGTGCCGGCTGGCAGCCCAACGAGCATGCGGCGTACGGCATCCCGCTGCCTCCGCCGGCCGAGCGCATCGCGGCGCTCGACGAGGCGTGCGCCGTCGTGCGCTCGCTGCTCGACGAGCAGACGACGACGTTCGCCGGGACGACGTACACGCTCGTCGACGCGCCGTGCGACCCGTCACCCGTGCAGAGCCGGCTGCCGCTGCTCGTCGGCGGCGGGGGCGAGCAGCGGACGATGCGCGTCGCCGCCCGCTGGGCCGACGTGTGGCACACCTGGGCCGAGCCGGAGGAGTTCGCTCGCAAGGCCGCGGTGCTCGACGAGCGCTGCGTCGAGATCGGCCGCCGCAGCCGCGACGTCGCTCGGGCGAACGGCGGGAGCATCCGCCTGACCGCCTCTCCCCGAGGCGATCGCGACGTCGAGGGGGTCCCGGCCCAGGTCGTGGAGCAGCTCGCGGCGTACCGCGAGGCGGGGGTCGACGAGTTCGTGGTGCGCGACCACGGCACCGACCCGGTCGACGAGGTGCGGGCGCAGCTCGGGCAGCTGACGACCGACGTGCTGCCCGCGCTCGCGACCTGACGCCGGTCCCGGTCACGCAGCGTGGTGTGACCCGGTCGTCCGGCTGAGGCGGCGCTCGGCTGAAGAACGGGGTCCGGCGGGGTCGATGACCACGCCGTGCTGCTCCTCGCGTTCCGACGCCTCGCCGGTCTGATGATCGCCCTCGCCCTGATCACCGTCGTCGTCAACCACGGCGGCACGGCTCTCGCGGCGCGCTCCATGTCCGGGTACATGTCCGCGCTCGACGCCGCCGAGCACGGCGACTACGCCAAGGCCGACGCCATCGGCACCGACCTGTCGCGGCAGTGGGACCACCTGCGGCTGCAGGTCGTGCAGGTCCTCGACCAGGCCGAGAAGGTCGTGCGCGACCTCGCTCCGCACTGAACCGGCGGCGTACGCCGAAGCCGCCGCATCGTCTCGTGCACCGTGCCACCCTGCCTGCCATGGACGAGCCCGTGCGCGCGTGGGGTCCCGATCCCGACGCCGATCCCGCGATCCTCACCTACACCTTCGGCGGCGCCGCGCCGGTCGCGTCGCTGCGTCCTGGCGAGGTCCTCTCGACGTGGACGTTCGACTGCTTCGGAGGACGCGTCCGCTCCACGAGCGACCTCCCGAGCGAGGTCTGCGACCCGCGGATGCTCAACCCGCAGACCGGTCCGTTCTACGTCGAGGGCGCCGAGCCCGGCGACACCCTCGCCGTGCACTTCGTCTCGATCGAGCCCCGCGAGGCATGGGGCGTGAGCTCGACCGTGCCGTTCTTCGGAGCGTTGACGTCGACGCCGCTGACCGCATCGCTGCAGCAGGCGCTCGCCGAGCGCACGTGGATCTACGAGATCGACCGTGCCGGCCGAGCGGTGCACTACTCGGCTCGCGACACCGCGTTCACCGCGGCGCTCCCGCTCGACCCGATGCACGGCACCGTCGGCGTGGCCCCCGCGTTGGGCGAGGTCCGGTCGTCGCTGGCTCCGGGCGACTGGGGCGGCAACATGGACACCCCGGAGATGCGCGCGGGGGTCACCTGCTACCTGGGCGTCAACGTCGAGGGCGCGATGTTCAGCTTCGGGGACGGGCACGCGCGGCAGGGCGAGGGCGAGACGTGCGGCGTCGCCGTCGAGTGCGCGATGGACACCGTCGTGATCGCCGACCTCGTGAAGGGCGTGCCGACGCCGTGGCCGCGCATCGAGTCCGACACCGAGATCATGACGACGGGGTCGACGCGTCCGCTCGAGGACGCCTTCCGCATCAGCCACCAGCAGATGACGCGATGGGTGGCAGAGCTCACCGGGATGTCGGAGCTCGACTCCTACCAGCTCGTGTCGCAGGCGTCGCTCTCGCCGGTCGCGAACGTGGTCGACACCGTCTACACGATGGTGTGCAAGCTCCCGAAGACCGTGCTCGGTCCGGTCGACCCGATGCAGGGCATGCACGCGCGGATGCGCGCGCGGGCCGCCGCCGTGCGCGGCGCCTCCTGAGCGGTCAGGAAGCGGGGTCCGGAGTGCTGCTGGTGGTGAGGTCGACCGCCTGCTCGCCCTCGAGCGCCTCGGCCTCGGCGTCGAGCTGCTCGGCCTCGGCGCGCTCCTGCGCGCGGCGCGCGCGCCAGCGGTCCCACACGCGCAGCGCCCACAGGACTCCGAAGACGTAGATCGCGCCGATGATCCCGTCGATCACATAGTGCTCGCCGCTGTAGACGAGCACCGCGAGCATGACGATCGGGTACGCGACGAGGAACGGCCGCAGCCACCAACGGTGCTGCTGCGGCACGCGCGGCCAGAACCACACCGCGATGAGGACGGCGAAGGCGGTGTGCAGGCTGGGGATCGCTGCCACGTCGTTCGCGGTCGCGGCGCCGAGGTCGATGAGCTGCTTGGCGCCGTGCAGGCCGACCATGTCGAGGCCGCGCGTCGAGATGCGGTCGATCGCGGGGAGGATGCCCTCGCGGGCGGCGTACCACGGGGGAGCGGTCGGGATCAGGGCGAAGGTCACGAGCCCCGCGAAGGAGAGGACGACGAGCGCGCGGGTCCACTTGAACCAGTGGTCGCGGTCGCGCAGGTAGAGGATCGCCGCGATCGCCCACACGCCGAGGAAGTGGGAGATGTACCAGAGCGACCCGACGGCATCCCACCAGTGCGTCGCGTTCGGGTCGTAGACGTGCTCCTGCAGCCACACGGTCGGCACGACGCCGAAGAACAGGATGCGGTCGGCGTCGATCTGCGGCGTGATCGCGACCGGCCGGCCGAGGGCCTCGGCGGCGTGCCGCGAGAAGTCGTACAGGTACAGGATCACGATGACCGGCACCCAGTCGACGAAGATCCGGCCGACGTCGCGCCAGGTGCGTCCGACGCTCGCGGCGAGCAGACCGGACAGGATCCAGAGCGTCTGGTAGCCGCGGTCGAACGGGAAGCCCTGGGTGGCGATGAAGGTCACGAGCGCCGCGGCCCAGATGCCCACGGCGACCCAGCCGAGCCGACGGCGCAGCTCGCTCACCGCAGGAGCGGGGGTGCTGTCGGTCGCCGGGTCGGCATCGGTCGCAGGGGTCGCGACTGGGTCGGTCACGTCGCTCCTCCCGAGACGGCGCGTGGAGCGTCCAGGGTAAGCGACGTGAGCGCGCCCACGGACCGGCCGTTCCCTGAGCGATCGCTCAGGAAGCAGAGCCGCGCAGCCGGTCCAGGAGCCGGTCGAGCGTGGCCAGGTCCTTGGCGCTGAACCCCTCGAAGACCGCGACGAGGGCGTCGGTGTGGTGGGCGAGCGCGCTGCGCAGCGTCGTCTCGCCGGCGCGCGTGATCACGGCGTACTGCACGCGCCGGTCGGTGGGGCTGGGGCGCCGCTCGACGAGCCCGGCGTCGGCCAGCCGGTCGACCAGGCGCGTGATCCCGCCGGTGGTGAGGGCGAGCTGGCGGCTGAGCTCGCCCATCGTGAGCGCTCCCTCGGGCGAGCGCGACAGACGCAGCAGGACCTCGAACGTGCCGAGCGGGATGCCGGCTGCGCCCTCGAGCTGCGCGCCGAGGCGCACCTCGAGCCCGTGGCAGGCCTCGAGCAGCCGCCCGAACGTGGTCACGCGCGGGTCGAGCTCGGCGTCCTTGAGCGTCATGGCGCCAGCATATCCCTGACGAGGCATTTGATGAAGCATCAACTATTGACTATCGTCGCGCCATGACCATCGCCGCCGTCCGCCTCAACCACGCGGTGCTCTACGTCGCCGACCTCGAGCGCAGCATCGCCTTCTACGACGCGGCCTTCGGCATGCGCGTCATCGCGCGCGAGCCGCGGGTGCCCGCCGCGTTCCTCCAGCTGCCCCGCTCGGGCAACCACCACGACCTCGGGCTGTTCCAGGTCGGGACGTCGTTCGGGCCGAAGCGGCCGGGCATCGGGCTCTACCACCTCGCGTGGCAGGTGGACACGATCGAGGAGCTCGCGCAGGCCCAGGTCACCCTCGCCGAGCTCGGCGCGCTCGTCGGCGAGTCGAGCCACGGCGCGACGAAGAGCCTCTACGCGCACGACCCCGACGGCCACGAGTTCGAGGTGCAGTGGATGCTGCCGCGCGAGAGCTGGGGCGAGTGGGAGCACTCGGCGCCGGTCGAGCCGCTCGACCTCCGCGGCGACCTCGTGCGCTGGGCCGGCGTCGCGACCGCCGACGAGCTGCGGCCGGTGCTGTGAGCTCCGACGTCCAGGTCGTCCGGGCCGGCTCGGCCGACCCGGAGGCCCCGCTCGCCGTCCTGCTCCACGGGCGCGGCTCCGACGAGGGCAGCATCGTGGGGCTCGCCGCGTACCTCCCCGAGCGGTTCGCGTACGCCGCGGTCCGCGGGCCGATCGACCTCGGCGGCTCGTACACGTGGTTCCAGAACCGCGGCATCGGGCGGCCGGTGCCCGAGTCGCTGCGCACGACGATGGACTGGTTCCGCGCCTGGGTCGATGCCGAGGCGCCCGATGGCCGACCGGTGGTGCTCCCGGGCTTCAGCGGCGGTGCTGCCTTCGCGGGCGGGCTGCTGCTCGACGACCCGCAGCGCTGGACGGGCACGGCGGTCCTCTACGGCACGCTGCCCTTCGACGCGGGCGTGCCCACGACCGAGGGCCGGCTCGAGGGAGCCTCGGTGCTCGTCGCGCACGGCGAGACCGACACGACCATCCCCGCGGACCTGCTCGACCGCACGTGGACCTACCTGCACGACGCGTCGGGCGCGACCCTGACGGCGTACCGCGACGGCGGGGGCCACGCGATCAGCGAGGGCGCGCTCGCAGCCCTGCAGGGCTGGCTCGACGCGCTGATCCCCTGACGCCACAGGGGAAGCGGGCGTACGCCGGTCAGTGCGAGCCCGCGGGGAGCGCGGCGCGCTTGCGCAGCACGTCGGCGTCGACGATGCGTACGCCGCCGCGGTAGAGCGCGATCGCGCCCTGCGCCTCGAGGCGCTTGAGCGACTGGTTCACCGTGGGCCGTGCGGCGCCGGCGAGGTCGGCCATCTCCTGCTGCGTCAGCGGGAGCGACGTGCCGGGCACGGGTCCGCCGTGCAGCGCGGCGAGGGTCCAGATCCGGCGCGCGACACGGCGGTCGACGTTGACCGAGAGCGCCTCGACGAGCTGGCCGGTGAGCCGCTCGACGGTGTCGGCGAGGAGCGCGGCCGCGGTCGTCGCGACGGCGGGGTGCTCGCGCACGAGAGCCTGGAACGCGTCGAGCGTGAGCATGCGCGTGGTCGCGTCGTCGAGCGCCAGCACCGTCGCGGTGCGCGCGGTGCCGGGGCGCACCAGCGAGAGCTCGCCGACGACGCGTCCCGGTCCGATGACGTCGAGCGTCACGGAGTCGCCGGTCTCCGTCGTCACGCGTACGGCGAGCCGCCCGCTCTCCACCACGTGCAGCCCGTCGCTGGGATCGCCCTGGTGGAACAGCGCGTCACCGCGGCGGTAGTGGCAGGGCTTGCAGGCCTCGAGCACACGGGTGCGCTCGGGCTCGGGCATCGACGCGAGCAGGGGGACGTCCACGGGCGTAGTCCATCACGCAGCAGGGGCGCGCGCAGGCGGCTTCGCCGCACGTCACGAGCACGGTGCCACGGTCGCCGGACCGGGGCGAGGACCGCCCGGTCGGCACGTCTCGGTCGGGTGACGGTGCGCCCGCTCGACGGGCGAGGTGGCCCGAGCCGTGGCAGATTCGTCAGCAGACGCATCGTGACGACGCGCCCGCCGTGACCGAGGGGGAGACACGGCGGGGCGACCCGCGCTATGCTACTCTGGTGGGAGCGCTCCACCGTGTCCCTTCCGAGACCATTTTGTAATCGCTTGCAGGCTCGAAACTCGCCTGTTACCTCTTGCTTCCGCCCCTGTAACAGGGCCAGGATGCGAAGCGCTTACAACGCCGGGGATCAGCCACCCGGAACCTCTCATCGGCTCGAGGGAGACACCACATGTCCGTTCGTCCCAGCCGCCGCACCGCCGCCGTCATCGGTGGCATCGCGGCAGCAATGCTGCTCGCCGCGTGCGGCAGCTCCTCCGGTGGCGACAGCAGCGCCAGCGCCAGCGCCACCAACACCGACCCCGCCTGCGCCGACTACGCGGCGTACGGGTCGCACCCGAACACCACGGTCACCGTCTTCACCTCGATCCTGCCGCCCGAGCAGCAGAAGTTCGAGCAGGCGTGGGCCCAGTTCGAGAAGTGCACCGGCATCAAGGTCAAGTACGAGGGCAGCGACCAGTTCGAGGCGCAGCTCCCGACCCGTATCGCCGGTGGCAACGCTCCCGACATCGCGTTCATCCCGCAGCCCGGTCTGCTCGCCAAGCTCGTCGCCGGCGACAACGGTCCGGTCAAGGCGCCCGACAGCGTCGCCGCGAACATGGACAAGTGGAACGCGCAGTGGAAGACCTACGGCACGGTCGACGGCACCTTCTACGCCGCGCCGCTGGGCTCCAACATGAAGTCGCTGGTCTGGTACTCGCCCAAGGTCTTCACGGCCAAGGGCTACAAGGTCCCGACCACGTGGGACGAGATGACCGCTCTGTCGAACCAGATGGTCAAGGACGGCATCAAGCCGTGGTGCGGCGGTATCGAGTCCGGTGGCGCCACCGGTTGGCCGGCGACCGACTGGCTCGAGCAGGTCGTCCTGCGTCAGCAGGGTGGCGACGTCTACGACCAGTGGATCGCTCACACCGTGCTCTTCAACTCGCCGCAGATCACCGACTCCATGAACGTGGTGGCGGGCTGGATGAAGAACCCCGCGTGGGTCAACGCCGGCTTCGGTGACGTGAAGACGATCGCGACGACGGCGTTCCAGGACGCCGGCAAGCCGATCCTCGCCGGCAAGTGCGGCATGCTGCAGCAGGCGTCGTTCTACGCGGCCCAGTGGCCGTCGTTCAAGAAGGACGCTGTCATCTCCGACACCGGCGACGTGTTCGCCTTCTACCTGCCGCAGATGAGCGACAAGGTCCCCACCCCGATCGTGGGCGGTGGCGAGTTCGTCACGGCGTTCTCCGACAAGCCTGAGGTCCAGTCCTTCCAGACCTACCTCTCCTCGTCGCTGTTCGCCTCCAACAAGGTGAAGCTCGGTGGCTGGGTCTCCGCGAACAGCGGCGTCGACCTGTCGCTGTACCAGGACCCGATCTCGAAGCTGTCGGCCGAGTACCTCACCAAGACCGACGCGACGTTCCGCTTCGACGCCTCCGACCTCATGCCCGCCGCCGTCGGCGCCGGTGCTGAGTGGAAGCAGCTGACCGCGTGGTTCGCCACCGACCAGTCGACGCAGACGACGCTGCAGAACATCGACGCTGCCTGGCCGTCCAGCTGACGTCGCGCACGACATGTCGCCCCTCACGGGTAAAACCGTGACGAAGTGACACCGGCCGGGGCCCGGGAGGAGTAGACACTCTCCCGGGCCCCGGTTCGTCTCCGGACATCGCTCCGGGACCCTTGACGTCCCCCTTTACGCAGCAACCACGAGAGGGCGGTCGCGCGGCATGAACGCGGCATCGAAGGCCGGCGAGATCCTCGTCGGCATCGTCCTGACCGTGTGCGGAGTTCTTCTCTTCGCCACGGCGTCGAAGGTGGCACTGGCAGCAGGCTGGGTGCTCGTCTTCTTCGGAGTCCTGCTCATCGTCTTCTGGCTCGCTGCTCGGGCAGCCGGTCGGTTCCAGAACGGGCTGGCCCGGCTGGTGTTCCTCGGTCCCGCCGTGATCCTGCTGTTCGTGGGCCTGGTCGTACCGGCGATCCTCACGACCATCGGCAGCTTCCAGGACGCCAACGGCAAGAAGTTCGTCGGCATCAAGAACTACACCTGGATCTTCACGACGCCCGACAACTGGGTGTTCCTGCGCAACACCTTCTTCTGGATCGTCATCACGCCGATCTTCTCGACGGTCCTCGGCCTGGTGCTCGCGCTCCTCATGGACCGCATGCGCCGCGAGTCGATCCCGAAGTCCCTGATCTTCATGCCGATGGCGATCTCGTTCGTCGGCGCCTCGATCATCTGGGGCCTGGTCTACGAGTACCGCGACCCGTCGGTCGACGACCAGCAGGTCGGTCTGCTCTCCGCCGTGGTCATGAAGCTCGGCTGGGCCAACCCGCCGAACTGGCTGCTCTGGGAGCC
This sequence comes from Candidatus Nanopelagicales bacterium, assembly GCA_046330715.1. Lineage (GTDB taxonomy): Bacteria > Actinomycetota > Actinomycetes > S36-B12 > CAIYMF01 > Longivirga. The sequence continues at coordinate 107,822 of JAXLSG010000005.1, read as the reverse complement.
GTGGAACAACTTCCTGCTCATGGTCATCATGATCTGGATCCAGACCGGCTTCGCCCTTGTCGTGCTCTCCGCGGCGATCAAGGCGATCCCCGTCGACGTCACCGAGGCCGCCATGCTCGACGGCGCCACCGGGTGGAACCTGTTCCGCAAGGTCACCGTCCCGATGATCCGCGGCACCCTCGTCGTCGTCCTGACGACCATCGCCATCGGAGTGCTGAAGGTCTTCGACATCGTGCGCACGATGACGAACGGAAACTTCGGCACCCAGGTCCTCGCCAACGAGATGTACGCGCAGTCCTTCGTGCAGTTCGACAAGGGTCGCGGTAGTGCGCTGGCCGTCATCCTGTTCATCGCTGTGACCCCGCTGATCGTCTACAACGTGGTCCAGCTTCGGAAGGAGCAGCAGATCCGATGAGCGTCGAGACCGGCGGCCTGACCGCCGACTTCGAAGAGGCAGTCGTCAAGAACGCTGCTCCGCACAACGACGGCATGTCGTCGGCCATGCGCCGCAACCTGTCGAGCCCCTGGGCCAGCGCGTTCGTCATCATCCTGACGATCCTGTGGACCGTTCCCACCTTCGGTCTGCTCGTGACCTCGCTCCGCCCGTCGGAGAAGGCGACCGACACCGGGTGGTGGACGGCGTTCGTCCCGCCGTTCGACTTCACGCTGAGCAACTACAGCGAGGTCATCAGCGGCGGGCAGACGATCCCGCAGGGCATCTGGCCCTACTTCGTGAACTCGTTCGTGATCTCGATCCCGGCGGCGATCGTGCCGCTGGTGCTCGCGCTCATGGCGGCGTACGGCCTCGCCTGGGTGAAGTTCCGCTGGAGCAACTTCCTGTTCCTGCTGATCTTCGCGCTGCAGGTCGTCCCGCTGCAGATGGCGCTGCTGCCGCTGCTGACGCTGTTCAACAAGGGCTGGGGCCCGATCCCGTCGTTGAAGTCCGTGTTCCAGTCGATCCCGGTGATCGGGCAGGACATGTGGCCGGCCGGTGGCACGAGCTTCGTGCCGCTGTGGCTCGCGCACACGATGTTCGCGCTCCCGCTGGCGATCTTCCTGCTGCACAACTTCATCGCCCAGCTGCCGCGCGACCTGTTCGAGGCGGCCCGCGTCGACGGCGCGAGCCACTTCCTCATCTTCCGCACGCTCGTGCTGCCGCTGTCGGTCCCCGCGATCGCGTCGTTCGCGATCTTCCAGTTCCTCTGGGTGTGGAACGACCTGCTCGTCGGCCTCACGTTCGCCGGAGGAACGGTCGACGTCGCACCGATCACGGTGTACCTGTCGAACATCAAGGGCACCTACGGCGCCCAGCTGCACCTCATCACCGCCGGCGCGTTCATCGCGATCATCGTCCCGCTGATCGTGTTCTTCTCGCTCCAGCGCTTCTTCGTCCGCGGCCTCCTCGCCGGCTCCGTCAAGGGCTGACCGAACCCGCCGACCCGCGAAGGCCCGCACCCCTCACCGGGTGCGGGCCTTCGTCGTTCGAGCTCTCCGGTGGCGGGCAGGGAGCGTCGCCGCCCACAGGCCCTGCGGAAAGCAAGGATTTCCGCCGGACCTGTGGACGGCGCCCCTCCCATGGTCGATGGCCCTTCCAGCGAAGCGAGCAGTGCTACCTCTGCCGCCGAGGGCGTGTGCGACGAGGAGGGACGTCCCGGTCTCGTGCCGTGAAGCGCCCATGTGCGCGCCACCCGTCCGACGAGCGCAGCGAGGAGGTGCCGGACCGCGACGGGGGCCGTAGGCCCCCACGAGGGGTCAGGTCCGCGAGCAACCGAGCGCGAGCGAGCGACGCCAGTACCAGCTGTCGAGCCACGAGTGAACCGTGCTGGCAGTACCCCGACCCCGACGAGCGCAGCGAGGAGGTGCCGTGACGGGAGCCGGGGCCGGAGGCCTCGGCGAGCGGCTCGGTGGGGAGGGGTGCGCCGACGCGACCGAGCGGCAGCGAGGGAGCTTGGAGGTGCTGGCAAGCAGCTTCGACACCGGCTCGCGCGTCGTCCGTTCAGCCCGAAGGGCTGAACGGACGACTCGGATAGCCGGTGTCGAAGTGCATGTAGTCCTTGACGTCGATGTCCTGCCAGATCCAGCCCTCGCGGGTGAAGGCGGTCCAGACGACGCCGCCCTTGACGATGACGCCCTTGCCCGAGCGGTTCGCGCCGTAGGTGTCCGAGGGGCTCCAGCAGGGCTTGCAGCGCGGGTCCTGCCACGGGTTCTCGTACGGGTTCACGTCGATCGCGCGGCCGTTGGCGTGGGGCGACTGCGTCGGCGGGGCGTTCTGCTGGGTGGCCGAGCGGCAGTTGTAGGCCGCCGTGTTGTCGTCGGCCATCGACTTCTCGTTGTCGCCGCCGTACTCCTCGAGGGGCTTCATGCGCCGGATGGGGAACTTGGCGTCGTAGAGCTCGGTGAAGATGCGGGCGACGCTCTCGGCGACGTCGGAGCGCACGACGAGCACCCCGCGGTGCACCTGGCCGTCGAAGCCCCAGTGGTTGACCTCGACGCGGCGCAGGTCGGTGCGCGTGACCGGGCAGCCGGGGCGGGCCATGCCGGCGGCCTTGATGCGCGCCCACTGTGCCGTACCGACGGGGACGATGCGCGCGTCGGCGCCCGTGGGCGTGGGCGAGGGGGAGACCGTGCTCGGCGTCGACGAGGGGGTGGGCGTGGGGGAGGCGCTCGGCGTCGGTGACGTGCTCGACGCGGTCAGGCTGGCGGATGTGGGGGACGCGCTCGGCGAGGTCGTGCACGCCGCGAGGGCGGCCGCGCACACCAGGACCGAGATGACGCGGCGCACGCGCCCAGGCTACGTGCCCGGGTCGCGTGCGCCGATGTCGGTGCGGCTGGGGTGACCAGCCTGTGATCAGGTGGCGGAGCTGGCGCTGCGGTTCGTGACCGCCCGCAGGATGAGGATCAGGACGATCGCCACGACGAGCTGCAGGAAGTGGCGGGTCCAGTCGAAGCCGAACGTCTCGCCACGGCCCATGGCGGCCGCGAGCAGGTCGCCGATGACCATGCCGACGATGCCGACGAGGATCGTCAGCCAGAGCTTCATCGGGACCTTGCCCGGGATGAAGAAGCGGGCGAGCACGCCGATGACGGCGCCGCCGATGATGGTCCAGAGAATGTTCCCGAAGCTGAAGTACGTGCCCCAGTCCACGTCGGGCTCCTTGTCGTCCGGTGACGCTCTGCGGCGTCGTCACGGACAGTGAAGCAGTCAGGCTTGCCTTCTGTACGCGGTTTCAGGGCTCTCGATCGACCATCGGTCCAGGTCAGGCGACCGGGCGGAGCCGGAACATGCGCGGGGCGAGGCCCTCGCGACGGCCGAGGTAGTCGGCGTACCCGGGGTAGACGGCGACGAAGGACGGGAAGACGCGGTCGACGGTCTCCTGGTCGACCTGCTCGGCGCGCACGGCGAGCCGGACGGGTCCGACCTCGACCGCGGCGTCGGGGTGGGCGAGCAGGTTGGCGGTCCAGGCGGGGTGCTTGGGCTGGCCGAAGTTGGTGCCGAGCAGCATGAGGTCGTCGCCGTCGCGGACGTAGAGGAGCGGCGAGGAGCGGGGCAGGCCGCTCTTGGCACCCGTCGTGTGCAGGATCAGGACGGGGAAGCCGTAGAGCTTGGCCATGAGCTTGCCGTCGTTGATGTGCGCGATCCGCGGGTCGATCACGGGACCGACGCGGCGGTAGACGGCGGCGAACTGCGCAGTGCGGCCCAGGCGGCGCATCAGGCGCGTCAGGGGGCCCGACTGCACGCGGGCCTCGTGCTCGGCGAGGGCGGCCAGGGAGGTCTGCAGGTCGGTGTCGGCCATGCCGCGAGGCTACCCGGCGGTCTCCGGCGCCGACCTCGACCTGACGGATCGGCACGAGTCGTCAGATTCGTGGGACAGGGCTGTCGATTCCGGCGGACGCTGACCGTCGAGAGGGTGCGGGGGGATCCGCGCAACGAGGAGGAGACCACCATGGCCACGCGCTACATGTTCCTGCTGTACGGCGACGAGTCGGGCATGGCCGACGTGACGCCCGAGCAGTGGGAGCAGATGATCCAGGCACACAACGCGTGGGGCGAGTCGGTGCACGCCGCCGGCGCCACGATCGTGAGCGGCGAGGCCCTCTCGCCGTCGTCGACCTCGACCACCGTGCGCAAGAACGGCGGCGCCCCGACCGTGACCGACGGCCCGTTCGCCGAGACCAAGGAGGCGCTCGGCGGCTACTACACGATCGACTGCGCCGACCTCGACCAGGCGCTCGCGCTCGCGCACACGTGCCCGATCGACGTGGTCGAGGTGCGCCCGGTCATCCCGACCTGATCGGCACCACCGGTACGTGAGCACCGAGCCGGTCAGCACCGAGGTCGTCGCCGCCGTCGAGCGGGCGCACCGCGGGGAGTGGGGACGCGTCCTCGCCACCGTGGCGCGCCTGCTCGACGGCGACCTCGCGACGGCCGAGGAATGCACCCAGGAGGCGTTCGAGAAGGCGCTGCGCACCTGGAGCGAGCGCGGTGTGCCGCGCAGCCCGGGCGCGTGGCTGACGACGACGGCACGCAACCGCGCCCTGGACCGGGTACGCCGCGAGTCGGCGCTGCGCGCCCGGCTGCCCGACCTCGTCGTCGACGAGGCGGAGGACCCTGACGACGAGGAGGCGGCGGTGGCCGTCGACGACCGGCTGCGGCTGGTGTTCACCTGCTGCCACCCGGCGCTGGCGCCCGAGTCGCGCACGGCGCTCACCCTCCGCCTGGTCTGCGGGCTGACGACCGACGAGATCGCGCGCGCGTTCCTCGTGCCCGAGCCGACGATGGCGGCCCGCATCACGCGCGCGAAGAAGAAGGTCGCCGCGGCCCGCATCCCCTACCGGGTGCCGGCCGACGACGAGCTGCCCGAGCGGCTCGACGGCGTGCTGACCGTGATCCACCTGGCCTTCACCGCGGGCCACACCAGTCCCGGGCCCGAGCTGGTACGCGCCGACCTGGTCGCACGGGCGCTCGACCTCGCGCGGGTGCTCGCGGTCCTCATGCCCGACGAGCCCGAGGTGCTGGGTCTGCTCGCGCTGCTCGAGCTCACCGACGCGCGCCGCGCCGCGCGCGTCGACGCCGAGGGCCGGCTCGTGCTGCTCGAGGACCAGGACCGCAGCCTGTGGGACCGCGAGGCCCTCGAGCGCGGCGACGCCCTCGTCGTACGCGGCCTGCGGCTCACCGGACCGCAGCGGCCGCCGGGCCGGTTCCTCCTGCAGGCCTGCATCGCGGGCGCCCATGCCGAGGCGCCCACCTGGGAGCAGACCGACTGGCGCGCGACCGTGCTCCTCTACGAGCGGCTCGCCGACGTGTGGCCGAGCCCGGTGGTCGAGGTGAACCGGGCCGTGGCCGTGGCGTTCGCCGACGGGCCCGAGGCCGGTCTCGCGCTGCTCGACGCCGTGGCCGACGACCCGGCGCTGCGCTCGTGGCACTACCTGCCGGCCGCCCGTGCGGACCTGCTGCGCCGCCTCGGCCGGAACGACGAGGCCGCCGCGGCGTACCGCAGCGCTCTGGCCCTGGTGTCCGACGGCGCCGAGCGCGCCTTCCTGCGCGGCCGCCTCGCCGAGGTCACCGACGTCACGGGGCCGTCGACGCGTGATGAGGGGACCTTCTAGCGTCCGCTGGTCACCCGTCGACGGTCAGGAGCGGCGGAAGAGCCGGCCGAGGCGGGAGAGCAGGCCGTCGCGCTTCGCGGGAGCTGGCGGGGTGGTCGGGCGCGGGGCGCCGCCGCGCGTGGGGACGGCGCGGCGGCCGGCGTTCTCGACGATCTGGAGGAAGACGTCCTTGGGCAGGATCGCGCCCTCGCGGCGTACGCCGTCCTCGGTGACGGCCAGGGGCCGGTCGATGCGGACCCAGCTGGGCCGGTGCTCGCCGTCCCAGTCGCCGGCGCCGATGGGCAGCCAGTCGCGGTCGCCGTCGTGGTGCTTGCTGGAGAGCATGAGCGCCACGAGGATCTCGGGGTCGTCGGCGTCGCGGCCGATCACGACGATCGGTCGGTCCTTCCCCTGCGCCGGGTCCTCGCGGTAGGGCACCCAGGCCCACACGACCTCGCCGGGGTCCGGGTCGCCGTCGCGCTGCGGGGAGTACTCCGGCTGCAGCCGGCCGCGGAAGTCCCAGGCACCGCCCCGCTCCGGGCGCTCGACGCTCATGACCGGCAGCGTAGGCGGTGGGTGGGAGCGCGGGAGCAGGCTCGGTCTCAGGGAGCCGAGGAGATGACCGGGGCACCGGGCCGGGGCACCGGGCCGGGTACGCCGGGATCCGGACGATCCGCTGTGAGGGCAGCCACGTCGGCCGTGTCGTGCCGCGGATCCGCCGCCGGCATGCGCCATCCTGGAACAGGTGCGGGGCCCCTCGATGTATGAGATCGAGGGGCCCCGCTGCACGTCCACCTGCTCCGCGGCCGGGTTGCCCCGACCGCTGCGAGCAGGCTTCCATGCTGCCGCACGTGCTGCGGACCCGTCGCGGTCGCGGTCTCCCGCTCCTGCGCCGTAGCGGCTGCTCCGAGGAGCCTCCGCGCGCCCACCGCTCGTGTCGGCGGCCGCCGTGCGCGTCCGTCGGGCCGGCCTCCGTCGCGGTCGCCCGCTCCGGCCGCCTGGTGCTGCCCCGAGGGGCTGCTCCGTGGCCCGCCGATCGTTCTCGGCGTCGCCGCTCACCCGGTCTCGGGACCCGTCCCCGGTGCCGCTCCTCCGGTCTCCCGCCAGCCGATCGCTCGGCCTGCTGGTGGTCCGGTCTCGCTGCTCCTGGGCCGTGGAGTCGCCTCCGCGGTCCCGCCCGTCGTGCTCGGCGTGGGCGTAGTTCTATCCGGGGTTCGGCAAGGGGCACAAGGGGTTTCCGTGACCAATTTCGAGCTCTCCGGTCGTCCACCGGGGCCCCACAGGATGTGCACAGCTTGTCCTCCGTGGACGCCGTCGTCGTCCCCAGCTTGTCCCCAGATCTGTGCACAGAGGGAGCCCTACTTGAAAGATTTCGCAACTGTGCGGATACTTCATTCGACCCTGTTCGACCGCCGTGAGGACCCGTCGTGCCCGTCCCGCTCTACCAGGCCAAGGCCGACTTCTTCCGCACCCTCGGGCACCCCGCCCGGATCCGCGTGCTCGAGCTGCTGACCGAGCGCGACCACGCCGTGCACGAGCTGCTCGCGGCGATCGACATCGAGGCGAGCAACCTCTCCCAGCAGCTCGCCGTGCTGCGCCGGGCCGGTCTCGTCGTGCAGCGGCGCGAGGGCGGCGAGGTCGTCTACTCGGTGAGCGTGCCCGAGGTGAAGGACCTGCTCCTCGCGGGCCGCGCCATCCTGCGCAAGGTCGCCGAGGAGCAGGGCGCCCTCGGCCGCGAGCTGCGGAAGACGCGCCGATGAGCACCGCCGGGCCCGAGACCTCGCTGGTCTCCCGCACCCTCGAGCGCGGACGGGCCCTGCTGCCCGGCCGCGCGGAGTGGGACACGCTCAAGCGCGACCCGCGCCGCGACCTCATCGCCGGCATCACGGTCGCCGTGGTCGCCCTGCCCCTCGCACTGGCGTTCGGCATCACCTCCGGCCTCGGCGCCGAGGCCGGCCTGGTGACCGCCGTCGTCGCGGGCGCCGTCGCGGCTGCGTTCGGCGGCAGCAACCTGCAGGTGTCCGGCCCCACCGGTGCGATGACCGTGGTGCTCGTGCCGATCGTGGCGCAGCTCGGCGGCTCGGCCGTCCTCGTGGTCGGGCTGATGGCCGGCGTCCTGCTGCTGTTCCTCGCCTGGACCGGTGCGGGCCGGTGGATGCGCTACATCCCGCTGCCCGTGGTCGAGGGGTTCACCCTCGGCATCGCCTGCGTCATCGCGCTGCAGCAGGTGCCTGCGGCTCTCGGCGTACCGGGGCACGGCGAGAAGGTCGTGGCGGTCGCGTTCGACGCGGTGCGCACCTGGTTCTCGGACCCGCAGTGGGCCGAGCCCGTGATCGCCGGCCTCGTGGTGGCCGTGATGCTGCTCGCGGTGCGGTTCCGGCCGGCGTGGCCGGTGTCGCTGCCCGCGGTGATCGTGGCGGCCGTGGTCGTCTCGCTGGCGCACCTCGACGTACCGGTGATCGGCAGCATCCCCGCGGGTCTTCCGCTGCCCACCGTTCCTGACATCCCGTGGCCGTCGCTGTCGAGCCTCGTGCTGCCCGCCGTGGCGGTCGCGGCGCTCGGTGCGCTCGAGAGCCTGCTCTCGGCGACGGTGGCCGACGGCATGAGCGTCGGCGAGCGCCACGACCCCGACAAGGAGCTCTTCGGGCAGGGCCTGGCCAACATCGCCGTGCCGTTCTTCGGCGGCATCCCGGCGACCGCGGCCATCGCGCGTACGGCGGTGAACGTCCGCAGCGGCGCGCGGTCGCGGCTCGCGGCGATCGTCCACGCGCTCGTTCTGCTCGTCGTGGTCGTGTTCCTCGCGCGGTTCGTCGCGGGCATCCCGCTGAGCGCGCTCGCCGGCGTGCTGCTCGCGACGTCGTTCCTCATGGTCGAGGTGTCGAGCGTGCGCGCGCTGCTGCGCTCGACCCGCGGCGACGCCGTCGTGCTGGTGCTCACCGCGGTCGCGACCGTGGCCTTCGACCTCGTGACCGCGGTGATCCTCGGTCTCGTCGTCGCGGGCTTCTTCGCGCTGCAGCAGGTCGCCCGTTCGTCGGGCGTCGACGAGGAGGCCGTGGTGCTCGATCCCGAGGGCCACGACGCCGAGGAGACGGCGCTGCTCGCGGAGCACATCGTGGCCTACCGCCTCGAGGGGTCGCTGTTCTTCGGCGCCGCGCACTCGTTCCTGCTCGAGCTGTCGGAGGTGTCCGACGTACGCGTGGTGATCCTGCGCATGTCGCGCGTGGTGAGCCTCGACGCGACCGGCGCCTCGGTCCTCGGCGACACGATCGCGCGGCTCGAGGGGCGCAACATCACGGTGCTGCTGTCGGGCGTGCGGCCCGAGCACGAGCAGGTGCTGTCGCGCCTCGGTGTGTACGACGAGCTCGCGCACGAGCGGCACGTCTTCGCCACGACGCCGTCGGCCATCGAGCACGCCCGCGCCCACGCTCAGCGCCGACAGCACGCTCCTGGCGAGTCCTGATCGCTCCGTCGTCGCTGCCTGCCATGACGAGCTCCAACGGGCTGCGTCCGGCGCGCTCGTGCGGTTGGCTGGGGCCTGACGGTCCGCACCCCTGAGGAGCCCCGATGAGCCTCGATCGCAAGGTCGCGCCCGACCCCTACGACTACCTCCCGCCGGTGGCGGAGTTCGAGGTGACGAGCGACGACGTCGTGGGCGGCTCGATCACGCCGCTCGACCACGTGCACGGCTCGGCCGGCGGCGCCAACCGCTCGCCGCACCTGCGCTGGAGCGGCGAGCCGGAGGGCACGCAGAGCTTCGTCGTCACCTGCTTCGACCCCGACGCCCCGACCCCGTCGGGCTTCTGGCACTGGGTCGCGGTCGACATCCCCGCCGACGTGCACGAGCTCGCGCAGGGTGCGGGGGAGTCCGACGCGACGCTGCCCGGCGGCGCCTTTCACGCGACGACCGACTTCGGCACCGCGGCGTACGGCGGGTGCGCTCCGCCCCAGGGCGACATGCCGCACCGCTACTTCTTCGTGGTGCACGCGGTCGACGTCCCGAGCCTCGGCGTCGACGCGTCGGCCAGCCCGGCCGTGGTCTCGTTCAACCTCGCGTTCCACACCCTCGGCCGCGCCACGATCACCCCGACCTACGCCCACTGACCCAGGGCGCGTGATCGTGCTCCCGTGCTAGGTACCCGGGCCGGGAAGCTCGCACCCGAGCAAGATCACGCGGGTCAGGACGGGTAGGTGAGGCCGATCTGGCGCCGGATCTCGTCGAGGGTGCCCATGATGGCCACGGTCTCGGCGAGGGGCATGACCGGCGACTCGCGCAGCCCCTCGCGGATGCAGCGCGCGACCTCCATCGCCTCGAAGCGCATGCCGTTGCCCTGGTAGGGCCGCTCGACCCGCTCGGGCGTCTCGTCGCTGTAGAACATCGTGAAGCCCATGGTGCGGAAGAACGGGCTGTCGACCTCGATCCGGGCGTCGCGCCCGACCACCACGCCGCGCGTCTCGGTGTTGGCGAACATCGTCGTGGTGACGAGCGCGTGACGGCCGAGGCCGTCGCGCAGGATCGCCGACGTGTGGCCGTCGACGCCGGTGAACGCCGGGTCGCTCGCGGCGAGCACGTTCGACGGCGTACCGAGCAGCATCGACGCGAACGACACCGGGTAGATGCCGAGGTCGAGCAGCGCGCCGCCGCCGAGCTCGGGTGCGAACCAGCGTCCGTCGGGGTCCTCCTCGAAGCCGACGCCGAAGTCGGCATGGACCGCGACGAGGTCGCCGAGGCGCCCCTCGTCGATCACCTCCCGCAGCGCGACGATGGCCGGGAGGAAGCGCGTCCACATCGCCTCCATGAGGAAGACGTCGCTCGCCTGCGCGGCCGCGACGAGCTCGCGCGCCTGGGCGGCGTCCATCGTGAACGGCTTCTCGACGAGCACGTGCTTGCCCGCCCGCAGCGCGAGCAGCGCGCCGGCGTGGTGGGCCGGGTGCGGGGTCGCGACGTAGACGACGTCGACGTCGGGGTCGGCGACGAGGTCGTCCCACGAGCCGTGCACGTGGGGTACGCCGAACCGCTCGGCGAACTCGTCGGCACCGCCCGGGCGCCGTGATCCGGCCGCGACGACGACGTGGTCGTCGAGCCGGGCGAGGTCGTCGCAGAACGTCGAGGCGATGCGCCCGGCGCCGAGGATGCCCCAGCGGATCGGATCGGTCATGGGTCCATACAACCGTGCCGTCCTGCGGGAGCGCCGCAGGTTCGGGCAGCCTCGGGGCGCGTCGCGCCGCTCAGACCGCGCGGACGCGCACGAGCGTGGCCTGTTCCGGCAGGTGGATCCCGAGCGGCAGGCCGACGTCGACCAGCAGCGCCCCGTCGGCCTCGAGGCCGTCGGCGTACCACGACGGCTCGTGCTTGCCGGGCGCCCAGTTCGCGCCGGGAAGGAGGAGACGCTCGACGCGGTAGCGGCGCTGCGGGTCGAGGCCGACCAGGCGCAGCGGCGCCGGGACCGTGCGGTCCGGGGCGGTGAGCTGGGCGTAGGAGTACAGCGCCTCGCTGCCGTCGTGCGCGACGACCCCGTGCACGAGCGCGGAGCGGTCGGCGTGGTCGACGCGCACGGTGCGGCCGTGGTGCAGCAGCGGCCGCAGCTCCTGGTGGCGCGCGATGGTGTCGCGCACCGCGGCGCGGTCCTCGGGGCTCGCGTGCAGCAGGTTCCACTCGAGGCCGAGGTGGCCGAAGAACGCCGTCGCGCCGCGGAACGGGAACCACTGCCGGCGCGCGGTCGTGTGCGACCACTCGCCGCCGATGTGCGCGCCCATGAGCTCGGGCGGCAGGAGGTAGGAGAAACCGCGCTGGATCGACTGGCGCTCGAGGGCGTCGTTGCAGTCCGACGTCCAGAACCGGTCCGTGCGGGCACCGATGCCGAGGTCGACGCGACCGCCGCCCGAGGAGCACGACTCGATCTCCACGTCGGGGTGCGCCCGGCGCAGTCCGTCGAGCAGGTCGTAGAGCGCGAGCGTCTGCGCGTGGACGCCGGCCGCGCCGTCGCGACCACCCGCGGCCACGAGGTCGCGGTTCATGTCCCACTTGAGGTAGCCGATGTCGTGGCGCGACAGCAGGTCGTCGAGCCGCTCGAACAGGTACGCCGACACCTCGGGACGGGCGAGGTCGAGGACGAGCTGGTGGCGTGCCATCACCTGCGGCACGCCCTCGACGCCGAGCACCCAGTCGGGGTGCGCGCGGAACAGGTCGCTGTCGGGGTTGACCATCTCGGGCTCGACCCACAGCCCGAACTGCATGCCGAGGCCCGTGACGTGGGCGATGAGCGGGTCGAGGCCGTCGGGGTACTTCGCGTCGTCCACGTACCAGTCGCCGAGCGAGCTCGTGTCGTCGTCGCGGCCGCGGAACCAGCCGTCGTCGAGCACGAACCGCTCGACACCGACCTCGGCGGCGGCGTCGGCGAGGCGCTTCAGCTCGTCGAGGTCGTGGTTGAAGTACACGGCCTCCCAGGTGTTGAGGAGCACCGGTCGTGGAGTGCGCGGGTGGCCGGGCCGGGCGCGGACGTGGTCGTGGAACGCGTCGCTGATCCCGTTGAGACCGCCGGCCGAGTACGCCGCGTGCACGGTCGGCGTCGCGTACGTCGCGCCGGGTGCGAGCCGCACCTCGCCGGGCATCAGCAGCTCGTGCAGCGACAGCAGGCGACGGCCGTCGGGCAGGACCTCCGCGCGCACGGCGTGGTCGCCGCTCCACGCGAGGTGCGCGGCCCAGACCTCGCCCGACTCCTGCGCGAACGCGCGCGTGCCGGCCATGAGGGTCGGCTGCACCTCGTGCGACGTGCGGCCGTGACGGTTCTCCAGCGCGAGCGCACCGACCTCGAGCAGGGTGCGCGTCTCGACGTCCTCGCGGGTCCAGCGGCCCGTGAGGGTGAGGACCTCGACGGCCCGCTGCGGCACCGGCAGCACGGGCGCGAGGCCCGCGACGTGCAGCGTGCCGGCGCCGTCGTTGGTGACCTCGGCGCGCAGGCGCACGACGCCGTGCTCGTCGAGCGCGACCGCGATCGCGAGCGAGACGCGCGCGCGATCGTCGGTGCCGTTCCAGGTGTAGGTCGTACCGTCCTGGCTGCTGCTGGTCCGCGTGAGCAGCGGTGCCCACGAGGTGCCGTCGTCGCGGTGCACCGCGAGCCCGCCGTACGCCGACCAGCCGCGCGCGTGCTCGGGCACGAGACCCATCGGGATCGCGACGTCGTGGTTGCCCTGCGGCACGGCGACGTCGAGCAGCGCGTCGAGCGCGTCGGTGCCGAGCGGGTCGGGGAGGGGTGCTCCCCAGTGCGCGATCCGCGGCACGGCGTCGTCGTCGGTGATGACGACGGAGCACCGGGTGCTGCGCAGGACGACGTACGACGTGGTCATGCCCCGACTCTGCCGCATGCCGCGCTGCCACGCGGCGGGGGACCGTTCTCCGGTCGACGCCCGTCGCGGTCGAGGTGACGCTCAGAGCTGGGCAGCCGCGCGACCGGTCGGGGGCGGTTATCCGTTGCGCTGCGGGCGGTTGCGGCGCCCGTCGAGCGGCAGCGCCGGCTCCGCGGCGACCTCCGCGGCGCGGGCGAGGACCTTGTCGAGCAGCTTGAGCAGGGTCGCGAGCTCGCGCTCGGAGAGGACACCGAGGGTGTCGCGCTCGACGGTCCGGACCCCTGCGAGCATCCGGTCGCACATCGCTCGGCCCTCGTCGGTGACCGAGACCAGATAGCTCCGCCGGTCGTCGGGATTGGTGCGGCGCTCGATCCAGCCACGGCGCTCGAGGGTGTCGAGGGTGGCGGTCATCGTGGCCGAGGGCACGATCACCCGCGCGCTGATCTCGCTGGGCGTGAGCGGTCCGTCCGCCCCCTCGATGACGGCGAGGGCGGTGGCGACCGGCTGAGGTACGTCGAAGGTCAGCTGGATGCGGCGGTCGAGCTCGCGCAGCAGTGCGTCGCCGGTCCGCACGAGCGTCGCGTGCGCCTCGGTGGCGGCCGCGTCTCCGTCGGGGAACTCTGCTGCGAAGTCGGGCCCGACGCGGACGACTCCACGCGCGGCGGGGGAGGGCCGGTCGGAACCGGCCCTCCCCGCGCGACGTCGTGGCCTCTGGCCAGGGTCGTTCTCAGACACTCGTGAAGATCTCGATCCGCGGAGGGCCGGCGACGCCGGCGCGCTGCATGCCGTCCTTGAGGCCCGGGTCGTGCGCGAACGCCGCGGCCTGGTCGACGGTCGGGAAGTCGTGCGTGACGAAGACGTCGTTGCCGTTGCCCGGGTCGACCATGACCAGGGCGTCGGTGCAGCCGTGCGTCGCACGCAGCGGCTCGAGGGTGTCGTAGACCTCACGCCACGCGGCGTAGTCGTCGACGGTGTGGCGGACCACCAGCTTGGCACTCATGTCGGACCCCATCCTCCCGGCAGAACCCCGTCGTCCTGCACTGGGACACACCGTGGCAGATACTTCAGTTCGGAAACAAGTAGTTCGAAGCAGAAATATCTGTCACTCCGCCAACACTCCACCTTCTGCAGTGAATGTGCCCCGCGGTGCGTTAGGGGCACCTTCCGCGCCCCACGTCGTCCACAGGTCTCGTGGCCGGCCCTAGTCGGTCAGTGGGTACGCTCCGCACGCTGTCCCACATGCCCAGGCTCTCGACGTCGTTCGCGGCGATCCGTGCCACTGCCGACGCACAGCTCGGCCTCATCACCGCCGCCCAGCTGGCCGAGATCGGAGTCCATCGCTCGACGACGTCGCGCCGGTCAGCGGGCGGCATGTGGACCCGTGTGCTGCCCGGCGTCCACCTCGTCGGCGGCGGGACGCCGTCACGGCAGCAGCGCCTTCTCGCCGCCCTGCTGTACGCCGGCGATGGGTCGGTCCTGACAGGGACCACGGCGCTGCGCGGCTACGGCTTCCGTGCGCTGGGGCTGGCCGAGGCACGCGACGACGACGCGGAGCGGCCCGAGCCCGTCCACGTGCTGGTCGACCACGAGCGCCGTCGGCTATCGACAGGCTTCGTCCGGGTCGAGCGGACCCGACGTGATCCTGGCTCGGTCAGGGTCGCCGGGTTCCCCTCTGCGCCCGTGGCTCGGGCAGTGGGTGATGCTGCGCGTCGGATCCCGCGCGAGCGCGACGTGCTGGCTCTGGTGGCAGAGGCGCTGCAGCGACGTCGGTGTTCCTGGGAGGACCTCGAGCGCGAGGCCGTCGAGGGGCCCATGCGAGGGAGCGCCCACCTGCGGGCAGCGCTCCGGGCGACCGAGTCCGGTGCCCATTCCGTACCGGAAGCAGACGTGGCCTCGCTGCTCGACGAGGCCTGCGTGCCGTGCGTGATGCTCAACGTCCGTCTGGTGTCGGGGAATGGGGCCTTCATCGCCATCCCGGACGCGTGGTTGGACGACGTCGGTCTCGCGATCGAGGTCGACAGCGAGGAGTACCACGCTCGCGGGGAAGGCTTCGAACGCACCGTGCGACGCAACGCGCGGTACGCCGCGGCTGGCGTCACGGCGATCACCCTGCTGCCCGTCGACATCCGGGATCGCCCGCGCGCGGTGATCAAGCAGGTGCTCTCAGCGCGGGAGGCTGCTGCGGGCCGACCTCGCCCGCCGGTCACCGCGATCGCGGAGCTGGGTGTCTCGGCGGGCTCGCGCGCCTGGCCATGGGGCGCTTGAGGTGCCCCTAACGCACCGCGGGGCACATTGACTGCAGGTTCGTCAGCCGCGGAAGGGGCGGATGGCGTCCGGGGGGACGATGCCGAGGCGGCCCTTCTGGAAGTCGTCGACGGCCTGCATGAGCTCGCGCTGGGTGTTCATGACGAACGGGCCGTACCAGGCGATCGGCTCCCGGATCGGGGCGCCGCCGAGCAGGATCACGTCGAGCGCGGGGTGGCGCGACTCCTGGCTCGCGTCGGCGGCGATCGTGAGCGAGCCGCCGTTGCCGAGCACGGCGAGCTGGCCGGTGCGGAACGGGCGCTTCTCCTCGCCCACGGTGCCGCTGCCGTTCATGACGTAAGCCAGCGCGTTGAAGTCGCGGCGCCACGGGATGGTCATCGAGGCGCCCGGCGAGACGGTCGCGTGCACCATCGTGATCGGCGTGTGGGTCGAGCCCGGGCCGGCGTGCCCGCCGAGCTCGCCGGCGATGACGCGCAGCAGCGCACCGCCGTCGTCGGACGACAGCAGCGCGACGTCGGACGCGCGGAGGTCCTGGTAGCGCGGCGGCTCCATCTTCGAGGCGCGCGGCAGGTTGACCCACAGCTGCAGGCCGTGGAACAGGCCGCCGGACATCACGAGCGACTCGGGCGGCGTCTCGATGTGGAGCAGGCCGCTGCCGGCCGTCATCCACTGGGTGTCGCCGTTGCTGATCGTGCCGCCGCCGCCGTGGGTGTCCTGGTGGATGAACGTGCCGTCGACGATGTAGGTGACGGTCTCGAAGCCGCGGTGCGGGTGCCAGTCGGTGCCGCGAGGCTCGTACGGCGCGTACTCCACCTCTCCCATCTGGTCCATCATGATGAACGGGTCGATGGCGGCCGCGTCGACGCCGGCGAAGGCGCGACGGACCGGGAAGCCCTCGCCCTCGAAGCCGCCGGGCGCCGTGGTCACGGACACGACGGGACGTCCCTGCACCAGACCCGGGTCGGGCCGCTTCACGCGCGGCAGGACGGTGATGTCGTCGACGGTCACAGCGGGCACGGCAGCCTCCGGGCGGTTCACGAGCGAGTAGTTCAAAGGTCAACTATCCTGCGGGCACCATTGTTCCGCACCCCGTGGCTAGGGTCGACCGACCACCGCAGCGACCGAGGAGTACGCCGATGCCGCCCACCGACGAGGAGCTCGTCGTCATCGCCGCTCGCCGCCAGGAGCTGCGCGACCGCTACCTGCTGCCGGCCTCGCAGCGCCCCGCCTCGCCGGGGCGCGGGATCCACCACGCGGCGCTCATCTGCTCCGACGTCGAGCAGACGATCGAGTTCTACCAGGGGCTGCTCGGCTTCCCGCTCGTCGAGCTCGTCGAGAACCGCGACTACCCCGGCTCGGCGCACCTGTTCTTCGACGTCGGCAACTCCACGCTGCTCGGCTTCTTCGACTTCCCGGGGCTCGGCCTCGAGCAGGGGATCGAGGCGATCGGCGGCGTGCAGCACATCGCGATCTCCGTGCCGCAGGACCGCTGGGACGCGCTGCGCGCGACCCTCGACGCGGCCGGAGTGCCCTACGACGGACCGCAGCGCGGCATCCCCGAGTCGATGTACCTGCGCGACCCCGACGGCATCGGCATCGAGCTGCTCTCCGACCCGCTCATGTTCTTCGGCGGCAAGCAGCTGGACGAGGACTAGCCGTGCGCCTCGGGCTGGGCCTGCCCGTCTCGGGAACCTGGGCCACTCCCACGACCCTGCGCCGCGTGGCGGTCGAGGCGGAGGAGCGCGGCTTCGCGTCGCTGTGGACCTTCCAGCGCCTCCTGCACCCGGTCGACGAGGAGTGGGGCGCGGCCTACCACGCCGTGCTCGACCCGATCGCGTCCCTCGGGTACGCCGCGGCCGTCACGTCGCGCATCAGGATCGGCGTCGCCGTCGTCATGGCGCCGTACTACGCGCCGATCGTGCTGGCGAAGTCGCTGACCACCCTCGACGTGCTCTCCGAGGGCCGGCTCGACGTCGGGCTCGGTCTGGGCTGGTCGGCGCAGGAGTTCGAGGCCGTCGGCGTACCGATGGAGGGCCGCGGCGCCCGCGCCGAGGAGTTCGTCGAGGTCCTGAAGGCGATCTGGACCCAGGACCCGGTCGAGCACCACGGCGCGCTGTACGACGTCCCGCTCTCGCACGTCGACCCGAAGCCGGTTCAGCAGCCGCACCCGCCGCTGCTCATGGGCGGCGGAGCACCCG
This sequence comes from Candidatus Nanopelagicales bacterium, assembly GCA_046330715.1. Classification (GTDB taxonomy): domain Bacteria; phylum Actinomycetota; class Actinomycetes; order S36-B12; family CAIYMF01; genus Longivirga. Next base: position 90,429 of record JAXLSG010000005.1, on the reverse strand, counting down.
CGGCGCTGCGCCGCGTCGGGCGCATCGCCGACGGCTGGATCTCCAGCAGCCGCACCGACCTCACGACCATCGGCGACCAGGTGTCGCTCATCAGCGGCTCCGCGACCGAGGCCGGTCGCGACGCGAGCGCGCTGCGCTTCGTCGTACGCGGGATCGTGCGCCTCACCGACGAGCCCACCACCGGCGAGGCCCGGATCCCCTTGCAGGGCACGGCATCCCAGATCCGCGAGGACCTCGAGCGGCTCGAGGAGCAGGGCATCACCGAGGTCTTCCTCGACCTCAACTGGGACGACAGCACCGTCGGTGCCGACGACGAGGGTGCCGCACTCGCCAACGCCGAGCGGGTGCTCGAGCAGCTCGCGCCGTAGCCGACCTCCGGCGTACGCCGGGCCGCTCCGCGACCCATGAGGCACACTCGTCGTGTGCGGATCCTCGCGGTGTCGGACCTGCACTACCGCCTGCCGCACTACGACTGGCTCGTGCGCGCGGCCGACGACGTCGACGTCGTCGCGATCGTGGGCGACCTCGCCGACGTCGTGAGCCCGGTGCCGTTCACGGTCCAGACCGTCGTGCTGCAGAAGTACCTCGACCTCCTCGCCGAGAAGGCCGTCGTCCTCGTGACGTCGGGGAACCACGACCTCGACGGTCCGGGCGAGCACGGCGAGCAGGTCGCCGCGTGGCTGCAGCAGGTCGGGAACGAGCGGGTGCACGTCGACGGCACGTCGGTCGACCTCGACGGCACGCGCTTCACGCTCTGCCCGTGGTGGGACGGCCCGGTGAGCCGGCAGGCCGTCGCCGACCAGCTCGCCGCGGTTGCTGTCGACCGACCCGAGCGGTGGGTGTGGCTCTACCACTCGCCGCCGGCGGGAACCGTGCTGTGCAACGACGGCCGGCGCGAGTTCCCCGACCACGACCTCGCCGCCTGGATCGACGAGCATCGCCCGGACCTCGTGCTCTGCGGCCACATCCACCAGGCGCCGTGGATCACCGGCGGCTCGTGGCACGACGCGCTCGGTGCCACGCGCGTCTTCAACGCGGGCAAGCAGCCCGGCCCGGTGCCGCCGCACATCACGTTCGACCTCGGTGCGGGGGGCGCCGAGTGGTACGGCGTCTACGACGTGGAGTCGATCGCGCTCTGACCCGCGACCTCAGTGGTCGTGGTCGCCCTCGGGGTCGCGCGCCGACCCGGTGCGGGCGGTCGGCGCCTGGTGGTGCACGAGGGTGTCGAGGATCTGGTCGACCATCCCGAGGTGGCCCTCGGCCGCCTCGCCGGCGTACTGCGCCTTCACGTCGACGAGGTACTGCGTGAGCCCGTCGAGGCGCGCGGCCGTCGTGCGCAGCACCTCGAGCGCGGCACCCGGGTTGTCGGACAGGAACGCGCCGGGATCGTCGACCACGTGCACCTGCACGTCGGTGGTCGCGCGCACCGTGGCGGTCGCAGCCTTGTCGAGCACGTAGGACATCTCTCCGAACACCGCCCCGGGCGCGGTGATCCGGGCGAAGGGCACGCCGTCGCGCTCGATCTGCACCGAGCCCGAGGCCAGCACGAACATCCGTCCGGGCGGGCTGCCCTCCTCGAGCAGCACCTCGCCCGCGGGCACCGCGGACAGCGGGAGGCTCGCGGCGTACTCCAGCAGGTCGGTCACGCGTCCAGTCTGCCCGAGGCGCGCGACCGGCCGCCTGCTGCCGGCCGGATCCGCTCAGCCCGGGAGCAGCGTCGCCTCGACGGTGATCGACGGGACGCCGGCCAGCGCCTTGCTCACGGGGCACCCGGCCTTCGCCTCGGCCGCCGCCGCCGCGAACTCCGCCTGGTTCGAGCCCGGCACGACGCCGTCGACGCTGAGGCGCACGGCCGTGATCTGCAGCGCGCCGTCGACGCGGTCGATCTCCACCTCGGCGCTGACGGTGAGCGACGTCGGCGGCGTGCCCGCACGCGTGAGGCCGCCCGACAGCGCCATCGAGAAGCACGCGGAGTGCGCGGCCGCGATGAGCTCCTCGGGGCTGGTCGTGCCCTCCGGCTCGCCGATGCGCTGCGGGAAGGTCACGGCGAACTGCGCGGTGCCGCTCGAGTCGAGCGTCGTGATGCCGCTGCCGCTCTGCAGGTCGCCGGTCCAGCGGGTCGAGGCGTCGCGCACGGTCATGGGTCCTCCAGGTGTCGGGGGGAGCACGGAGTCGGTCGCTGGGATCAACCGTCGTACGCCGACCCCTGTTCCGCCACCGGTCGCGCCCCCACACTCGTGGCGTCGGGGACGGAACCCCGAGGGTCGCTCGCGCGTGTCTGGTCCGTACACACCGCAGCGAGGGGGTGGGGCAGTGCGAGCCGAGCTCGAGTTCGACGCGTTCTACGTCGCGACCCATCCGCGGCTGCTGCGCCAGCTCACCCTCATGACGCTGGACGCGGAGCAGTCGCAGGACGCCCTGCAGGAGGCCTACGTCCGCGCCTGGCAGCGCTGGGACCGCGTGTCGTCGTACGAGGACCCCGAGGGCTGGGTGCGCACCGTCGCCTACCGGCACTGCGTGTCGGCCTGGCGCCGGCTGGTCACCGCGAGGCGCGCGGCGCCGTCGGTGGCCGCGGCCGACTCGGTCGCGCCGGTGGCGTCGGCGGAGGTCGTCGCCGTACGCCGTGCCCTCGCGCAGCTGTCGTACGACCAGCGCGCGGTGCTCGTGCTGCACGAGATGTGCGACCTGCCGCTCGACGAGATCGCGCGCACGCTGCGCGTGCCCAGCGGCACGGTGAAGTCGCGGCTCGCGCGCGGACGCGCCGCGCTGGCCGACCTGCTGCGCGACGAGCCGGAGCCGCCACCGCCCGCGCCTCAGCCGCGTATGCCGCGCCAGCAGGTACGTGCCGACATCCGGGAGGTGGGCGATGTCCTCGGTTCGTGAACTGCTCGAGAAGGCGGCTCCGGTCGCGCCGGGCGCGCCGCTCGCGGCGTCCGAGGTCCGGCGTCTCGGTGACCGGCGACGCCGTCGGTCCACCGCGATCGGCGCGTCGATCGCCGTCGGGGCTGTCGCCGCGGCCGCGTTCGTCGGCGTGCGCGCCCTCGACAGCGCCACGACGGGCGCACCGCCGGTCTCGCGCCCGACCACCTCGACGATGCCGACGCCTGCCGAGCCCACGAAGCCGGTGACGGCGCTCGAGGGCACGCGGTGGATCCCCGATCTCGTGATGCTGAAGGCGACCACGACGCAGGCCTACCCGGACGAGAAGGGGAACCGTCCTCGCGCCCTGCTGACCTTCGGCACGGACGGCTCGCTCGTGCTCGACGTCGTGCTGCCGGGCAAGGCGCCCGTCTCCGTCGTCGGCAGCTGGTGGGCGACGGTGCCGGCATCGTCGTCGGCGGAGCTCACGACGAATCTGCGCGCCGACGTGGGCCTCGACCTCACCGCGCCCGACGGCGCCGACCCGGCCATCGCGGCCCTCGTGGCGAAGCTCGACCTCTCCACCGCGGCCCAGGGCTACCTGCCCGAGGGAGCGCCGCCCTCGCTCGAGCCGCTCACGCTGTTCCTCTACGGACCCAGCGGCACGACCGTGTACGGCGCGATCGACCTCGTGAAGAAGGACGCCGTCCTGCCCTCGCCGTACCCGTCGAGGCCCTGACGCGGGGGATGCGCGGCGGGGCCGGTCGCACGAGGCCCGCGACCGGTCCCGCCGTCGGCCCTGCGCTGCGTCAGTCGGTGGCGAGCAGCCGCTCGAGGTCGCCGTGCACCTCGAGCCCGGCGCAGGAGCCGGTGTCGTCGAGGAGCACGTGGCCGTCGTCGTCGGTGAGGCGCACGTGCACGGTGGCGTCGAGGGTCTCCTCGACGCGCTTGTGCATCTCGGTGCGCACCGGGGCGTGCAGCAGGGCGCCGCGCGGCCGGTCGGCCGTGATCTCGAGGGTGCTGCCCTTCTTCGCGCGCAGCGTCCAGCGCACCTCGTCGTCGGTGATGGCGAGCTCGGTGGTGCGCGCGCCCGTGTACGTCGCGAACCGGTGCAGCTCGCCGCGGTGCTTGAGGCCGACGATGTGGCCGCGGAACTCCGAGCGCAGCCACGGGATCAGCGCGATCGACGCCGACAGGCACGTCGACGGGTCGGAGAAGTGGTTGGACTGCGTCCAGACGTAGCCCGCGGGGAAGGCCGCGCCCCAGTCCTTCTCGAGGTAGCTGCGCCCGCCGTCGAACGACGTCGTGGTGCCCTCGTGCTCGAGCGCGCCGGCGAGGTCGTGGCCGAACGACACGACGCCGTGCTTGCACTCCATCTTCGGGACCCAGGCGTACCAGCCCATGACGCCGGGGGAGAGCAGCGTCACCGGCCACGGGTCGAGCGGCGTCGTGAAGCGGACCTCGCCGCGCAGGCTCGGCAGGTCGAGCACGACGCCGCGGTCGCTGAACCGGTTCGGGCCGACGCGGACGTCGAAGCAGTCGCTCTCGGCGCCGAACTCGGCGACGTCGTACCGGTGGTACCAGGACCGGCCGGTCATGCCGTCGAGCACCTGCACGAAGGCCTCGTCGCCGCCCGCGGTGCCGAGGAAGACGCCCGGGATCACCGCCCAGCGCGCCGACCGGTCGGCGTTCACGAGCTTGACGTACCAGCCCTCGAAGTACGCCGAGGCGACCCCGCGGCCGTGGAAGCCCTCGGGGTGGAGCACGTCGCGCAGACCCATGCCGGGACGGTAGCCCGACCCGGGCCTGCGGGCGGTGCGGTTGCCCGGGGTGACCGATGCCACGCCGCAGCCGTGCGTGAGGCTCTGACCTGCGGGTACGCCGAGTGACGGACCGACCACAGCAGGGCCGGGGATCCTTCCGGGATTCCGATTCGTCCCTTTCGCCGTGGCACACTGCTCCGGCGGCGCGCGCACCGAGCGCACGTGCCGAACGACCAGACCGTCCCGGGAATCCGGGGGAACGGGGATCGTCAGATGACCTCCAGCACCACGACGCGCCGGACGCGCGTCGCCGTCCTCGCGACCGCGGGCGCGCTCGCCGTCACGCTCGTGCCGGCCGTGCAATCCGCGCAGGCCGCGCCCGTGACGCCGAAGTTCGCGTACCTGTCCGCGATCGCCGGCGACGCCGCGCTTTCGACCGCCGCTGCCTCGGGCGGCGCGGGCACGCAGGCGACGCCCGCGGGCTACCAGACCTACGGCTACGACGCGTCGGCCGACGGCAAGACGTGGGCCGCGTGCATGTCGGCGGGTGCGGCCACGGCCGACGCCTACGACCGCACCTACGCGCTCGTGCTCACGCACGACGACGGCACCAACGTCGACACCCGCGTCCTCAGCACCTTCTGCGAAGGCAACCCGGTCGTGTCGGCCGACGGCTCCGACGTCTTCTGGTACGCCGACGACACCGTCTACAAGTACGCCGCGACCTACTCGGGCGGCGTCATCTCCGGCACCCCGAGCGCGGTGTCGACCGGCCAGTTCGTGAAGAAGACCGACTCGGCCGGCGACCCCACCGAGGACCTCCTCGCGTTCGCCGTCTCGACCGACGGCACCAAGGCCTCGGTCATGCTCACCACCGGCTCGGTCACCCGCGTGCGCTCGGCCGCGATGACCACCGCCGCGACCAAGCCCGGCTACTTCGAGAAGTCCTACGTCTCGACGTCGACCGCGGCCACGGTCTACGTGCCCAAGCCGTACTCCTTCACCTACGTCGACGCCGACACGCTGGTCTACGACGTCGTCAACATCAAGCAGGCCGCGACGCCGAAGACGATCGTCGCCATCGCCGCCGACACCCCGGCCGCGGGCACGCCCGCGGGCGTCACGAGCACGGCGCTGCTGGCGCCGGGCCTCAACGACACCTACGACCTGCGCGGCTACCAGGGCTCGTTCTACGTGTGGCGCGACGTCTACTCCGGCTCGACGTTCACCGAGACGCAGTACGCGCTCGCGACCATCAGCGGCGCGCCGAGCACGTGGACCGTCGAGGCTCCCGACACCGCGCGCAAGCGCGACAACGGCGCGTCGACCTACCGCTACATCCCGGTCGCCGCGACCCTGCCCGACCTTCAGCCGGCGTCGAACAAGGCCGCCGCGCACGCGACGTTCGCGCTGTCGAAGTCGGTCGCCGTATACCGCTCGAAGCTGCCCTACCAGTCCTACAACCTCTACCTGCAGGACCCGCTCGGCGGCGCGTACGCCGCGGCCAGCGCGGCCGAGGTCGACAAGGGCACGCTCGAGTGGTCGACCAACAACGGCGCCTCGTGGGTCTCGCTCGGCTCGACGTCGGGCAAGAACGTCTTCGCCATCGGGACCAAGTGGTACAACGGCTACACGCCAGCGCTGGGTCGCAACACGGCGTTCCGCTGGACCTTCAAGGGCGACTACTTCACGCAGCCCTCGAGCGCGATCGTGCGCTCGGTCAAGGTCGTGCCGATCATCACCGTGAAGAAGTCGGTCAGCGGCGCCTACACCACCGTGTACGGCGCGGCGACCCGCAAGGGCGGCATCGCCACCCTGCAGCGCTCGACCTCGCTGGGCTGGCGCACGGTCGCCGGCGTCACGATGACGTCGACCGGCGCGTTCACGTTCGGCAAGCGCGCCCTGCTCAAGGGCACGTACCGCATCGTGACGACGGCCGACACCTCGTGGGCCGCGGGCGTGAAGGTCTTCACCGTCTGACCTCGCACGAGCACCGACGGCGCCGTCCCCCGAGCGGGGGCGGCGCCGTCGTCGTACGAGGGGACGTGCTGCGTCAGCCGACGACGCCGTAGAGGCGGTCGCCGGCGTCGCCGAGGCCCGGGACGATGTAGCCCTTGTCGTTGAGCCTCTCGTCGCAGCCGGCGGTGACGACCTGCACCGCGACGTCCTTGCCGTCGTACGCGTCGCGCAGCCGTTGCAGGCCCTCGGGTGCCGCGAGCAGGCAGATCGCCGTCACGTCGGTGGCGCCGCGCTGGAGCAGCAGGTCGATCGCGTCGACGAGCGTGCCACCGGTCGCGAGCATCGGGTCGAGCACGTAGACCTGGCGGCCCGACAGGTCGTGCGGCACGCGGTCGGCGTACGTCGAGACGATGAGCGTCTCCTCGTCGCGGATCATGCCGAGGAAGCCGACCTCGGCGGTCGGGAGCAGGCGCATCATGCCGTCGAGCATGCCGAGGCCCGCGCGCAGGATCGGGACGACGAGCGGTCGCGGGATCGCGAGCTTCACGCCCATCGCCGGCGCCACCGGGGTCGTGACGGCGACGCGCTCGACGCGGATGTCGCGCGTCGCCTCGTAGGCCAGCAGCGTCACGAGCTCGTCGGCGAGACGGCGGAACGTGGGCGAGTCCGTCCGGGCGTCGCGCAGCGTCGTCAGCTTGTGCGCGATGAGCGGGTGGTCGGCGACGTGGATGCGGAGCTCGGGCATGGCCGCAGGGTAGGGGGTCGCGCACCCCGCACACGACCCGGTCGGCACGACCTCCCGTCCCGCGGACGTCGACGCCGTTCCGCGCCCGCACAGCGCGCGGGGCGGCTCTTCCTTCCCGCGAACGGCCACGCCCTCCCGTGCCCGAACCGCGTGCGGAGCGGCTCTTCGTTCCCGCGAACCGCCACGCGGTTCGGTGCCCGTGCCGCGCGCAGTGGGCGGCCTGCGTACGACCTGTGTCCCGCAGAGGGCGACGCGGTTCTTGCCCGCGGAGCGGCGTACGACGTCGCGGGAGCGCGTTCGTGGTGAGGCTCACGCCGTCACGCAGGGCAAGGTGCGCGAACGGTGCGCGACCCCGCGCGCGTTCTGCCACGCTGAGGCGGTGACGCCGCGAGGCGTCCCGCCCGCGACGAGGAGGTCGACGTGTCCGACGAGACCGACGTCGACTTCGCGTTCGCCGCCTGGCGCGAGGAGGGTCTCTGGCGCCTCGAGCAGCTGCCCTCCCGCATCGGGTCGGAGTTCACCACCCTCGTGAGCGCCTGCCGCGCGCAGCCCGGCGAGGGCGGCGTGCTCGGCATGGTGTCGGTCGAGGAGGAGTTCTTCGTCCTCGTCCGCGTGCTCGGCGAGGACGTGCGCGTCCTGGTGTCCGACGTGTACGCCGCGGAGGAGTGGCCGATCGGCCTCGCCGCCCTCGAGCGGCTCGGCACGCCGATGCCCGACGACGACGACGGCGACGACCCCGAGCCCGGCGGCGACCTGCGTATCGTCGAGGACTTCGGCCTCGGTGTGGAGGAGCTCGAGCTGCTCCTCGACGACCCCGAGCTCTACCCCGACGAGCAGCTCGCGGGCATCGCCAACCGCCTCGGCTTCGGCGACCAGTTCGACACCCTCCTCGAGTCCATCGACGCCCCCTGACCCTCGGCGCTCTTTCTGCGCTGAAGGTGCCCCAGGCTGCCTCAGAGGCAGCTCAGACTCCCCAGCCGGCCGTGAGGGGAGCGCAGGCTGCGTCCGCGCGGGACCCTGGTGCGCGATGATCGGGCCGTGCAGCCGCGCCCCGCCGACGTCGACGCCGTACGCCGTGCCCTCGACGAGGCGCGCGCAGCGGCGGCCCTCGGCGAGGTGCCGATCGGAGCGGTCGTCGTCGACGCCTCGGGCGCCGTGATCGGCGCCGGGCGCAACGAGCGCGAGGCGACCCACGACCCCACCGCGCACGCCGAGGTCGTGGCAATCCGCGCCGCCGCGGCGAGGCTCGGCACCTGGCGCCTCGACGGCGCGACCCTCGCCGTCACCCTCGAGCCGTGCCCGATGTGCGCGGGGGCCGCGTGGCTCTCGCGCGTGGACCGCGTCGTGTTCGGCGCTTGGAACGACGAGTACGGCGCGGCCGGGTCGCTCTGGGACGTGCTGCGCGACGGGCGCCTCAACCACCGCCCCGAGGTCGTGGCCGGCGTCCTCGCCGACGAGTGCTCCGCGCTGCTCTCGGAGTTCTTCGCCTCGCGGCGCACGGAGGCCTGACATGACGACGATCGCGCTGCTCGGCGACCGCAGCACGCACCGCAGCCACCGCGAGCTGGACGCCCTGGTGCCGCGCCTGCGCGACGAGCTCGGCGTCGAGGCCGAGTGGGTCGCCACCGATGCCGGCATCCAGGTCGCGGCGTACGACGGGATCTGGCTGGTGCCCGGCAGCCCGTACGCCGACGACTCCGCGGTCCTCGAGGCGCTGCGCACCGTCCGCACGACGCGCGTGCCCTTCCTCGGCACGTGCGGCGGCATGCAGTACGCCGTCCTGGAGTTCGTCCGCGATGTCGTCGGCGCACCGGCGACGCACGCCGAGTCCGACGGCGTCTCCGACGACAACGTCGTGGTGCCGCTGGCCTGCTCGCTGCAGGGCGAGGAGCGGCTCGTGACACCGGTGCCCGGCACCCGGTTCGCGCAGTGGTCGCCGGAACCGTTCGTGGGCATGCACTTCTGCGGGTACGCCGCGTCGCCGACGGCGATCGAGACGCTCGTGGCGCACGGCGTGGTGGTCGGTGCGACGGCTCCCGACGCGGGGGCCGAGGTGCTCGAGTTCCCCGACCACCCGTTCTACGTGACGAGCATGTTCCAGCCGCACGTCGGCGCGATCGCGGGGGAGCCCATCCACCCGCTGGTGCGGGCGTTCGCGGCGGCCCTGGGCTGAGGCTGCATCTCCTCTGTCGGGAGCGGGGCGGGCTTCGTGCTGGCTCTGCGGGCTCGATGCGCAGCGTCCGCCCTCCTGCTCGGGCGGCGTCTCATCGGCGGTGGGATCCGTCACGCGGGGGGAGAGGGGCGCGTCGGCTCGGCGAGGCGCCTGCGGCGCGGCGCGAGGAGAGGCGCGAGCGGCCCGAGGGGTTCCTCCCGGCATGCGCGCGCCGCCGGCATGACGAAGGGGCGCCCCAGCGGGGCGCCCCTTCGTCATGGCGGTGGCGGTGGTGTGTGGTTTCACGACATCCCGGACAGGTGTCTCGCGTGATCCCGGACAGGCCTGCAGCAGCGTTCGGGCATGTCCAAGGCGCGTCTGGTGATCACCGCGGTCGAGCTCGAAGGCCGTTCTCCCAGCGAGGTCGCCGCCTCCTACGGGGTGTCGCGGTCCTGGGTCTACGAGCTGCTCGCCCGCTACCGGGTCGAGGGCGACACAGCCCTCGAGCCCAGGTCCAGGCGACCACGGACGAACCCACGCGCCACCCCGCAGCCCGCCATCGACCTGGTGCTCGCGCTGCGCGACCAGCTCCACGCTGGCGGCCTGGACGCCGGCCCGCACACGATCGCCTGGCACCTGCGTGAGCATCACGCGACCACCGTGTCGGTCTCCACTGTCTGGCGGATCCTGCACCGAGCCGGACGCATCGACCCTCAACCCCAGAAACGGCCACGCAGCTCCTACCAGCGCTTCGAGGCAGAGCTGCCCAACCAGACCTGGCAGACCGACTTCACCCACATCACCCTCGCCGACGGCACCGACACCGAGGTCCTGACCTTCCTCGACGATCACTCCCGCTACGTCCTGACCTGCACCGCCCAGCGCGCCGTCACCACTGCTCTGGTCATCACCGCGTTCCGGCAAGCCGTTGCCGCCCACGGCATCCCCGCCAGCGTCCTGTCCGATAACGGCCTGGTCTTCACCGCCCGCCACCGCGGCGGCCGCAACAAGTTCCAGAACGAGCTCGAACGGCTCCACATCGCGCAGAAGAACTCCCGACCCAGCCACCCCCAGACCTGCGGCAAGGTCGAACGCGTCCAGCAGACCCTCAAGAAGTGGCTCGCCAGCCGGCGACCGGCAACCACCGTCGCCGAGCTCCAGACCCTGCTCGACACCTGGGCGAGGACTACAACACGACCCGACCGCACCGATCCCTCGCCGGCCGCACACCGGACCAGGCCTACCGATCACGCCCGAAAGCCACCCCGACCCACGGCAACCAGGGCACCCACTACCGGCTGCGCTACGACCTCGTCGACAAGACCGGGAGCGTCACCCTGCGCCACGACAGCCGCCTGCACCACATAGGCATCGGCAGAGCCCACGCCGGCACCCGCGTCGTCATGCTCATCCACGACCTCGACATCCGAGTCGTCGACGCCCTCACCGGCGAACTGCTCCGCGCCCTCACGCTCGACCCCACCCGCAATTACCAGCCCCAGAAACGCGAGGACACCCCGGACCCGTAGGTCCGAGGTGTCCTCGATGTCCTGAGACAGGACAATGGCGGTGGCGGTGGGATTTGAACTCCGATTTTGCCCATTTCGGGGTGTCCGCCTGGACCCGCAATGTGAGCGTTTGTGCAGGTCAGAGGCTTGCGCAGGGTTGACGGGTCCTGGCCGGTGACGGCCATTTCCGAACTTTCCGTGACCAGTTCTGTGACCACTCCCGGCCGGAGGCGCAGCATCGAACGTCGCAGCAGGCCCGCATGGCCACTGCTTCGGACGTTGGGCCCCGGCCACATGGGGTGATGCCGGTCGGCCCCAGGGCAAGGTAGGCGTAGCATCGCCATATGACGATGTTAGCGCCTGAGAGCGAAGGGTTCGTGACCGATGGTTTCGTGCCCGACGAGGCCGCGCTGTCGGCTGCGGCAGCTCTGTTTCGCAGCTTGGGGGATCCGTCCCGGCTGGCGATCCTGAGCCACCTGAGGACTGGGGAGCACCGAGTCGTCGAGCTGACCGACCATCTCGGCTTGGCCCAGTCGACGGTCTCGGCTCACCTGCGCTGCTTGCTGGAGTGTGGAATGGTCACGGTCCGCGCTCAGGGCCGGGCCTCCCTGTACAGGCTGTCGTCCGAGCCGGAACTCGTCGCGGTTCTTAGCAGCGCGGAGGCGCTCCTGGGGTCGACCGGAGCTGCGGTGCTGCTGTGCCCGCGGTTCGGAGTGGACTCCCGATGACATCCGCGACCTCGAGCACAGACCTCAGCCCGCACGAGCGTCAGGCCCTCGGGCGCCGCGCGCAGTGGCTGGCCGGCGCGTCGGTGGCCTACAACTCGGTCGAGGCTGTCGTATCCATCGCCGCCGGCGCTGCGGCGTCGTCGATCGCGTTGGTCGGGTTCGGGTTGGACTCACTGGTCGAGATGTCCTCCGGGCTGATCATCCTCTGGCAGTTCCGCCACCCGATGCCCGAAACCCGTGAGCGTCGGGCGCTGCGTGCGATCGCGTGGTCCTTCTTCGCACTCGCCGCCTACGTCACCTTTGAGTCGATCCGCACCCTGGTTCTGCGAGAGCATGCCGAGCATTCCACTGTGGGCATCGTCATCGCGGCACTGTCGCTGGCGATCATGCCGACGCTGTCCTGGGCCCAGCGACGTACCGGGCGTGCCTTGGGGTCGAGCACGGTCGTCGCGGACTCCAAGCAGACGCTGCTCTGCACCTACCTCTCCGCGGTGCTACTGGTCGGGCTGCTGCTCAACACGACGCTGGGTTGGTGGTGGGCCGACCCACTCGTCGGCTTGGTCGTGGCCTGGCTCGCGGTGCGAGAGGGACGCGAAGCATGGCGCGGTGAGACCTGTGGCTGCGGACCGGTCGCCACGACGGGCGACGGTGGCGCTTGCTCCTGCACCGATGAGGAGTGCGGCGCCGAGCGACCACGCGGAAGCGCGCCACATGCCTGGCGTTCGCGTGGCGTAGTCGTTCGCACTGCTCGTACCCCTGAAATCGACTGCTGATGTCCGCGCCTCTGCGTTCGCCACATGTCTCGCCATGCCACGCGAATGCAACGACCGGAGCCACGAATCCGGCGTCAGGCGCTTCTACCGTGGGCGCCTCAGCCGGTTGGCGTGCCGGTCCCGCCGGTCACTTCTCCGTGCGGTTCAGGCGCTTTCGACGCGTCGGCGTACGCGGCAATGAAGGCGGCTAGGCGCGGGTCGGTGGCGGAGTCGAGCTTGAGCTGGACGCCCCATGCGGTGGCCTCGACGGCGGCCGGCTGCCCTGGGTAGGGCGACACGAGCGCGTAGGGCTGCCCGCTGACCGCGGTCTTGATGACGGTGACCTGGTCGGCGGCCAGGCTGGGCTGATAGGTGATCCAGAAGCCGCCGTGCTCGAGGGTGTGGACGGCGTTCTCGTTCGGCACAGGCTTGTCGTAGATGCCGGCATTGAGCCAGACCGCCGAGTGGTCGCCGCCGACTGGCGGGGTCTGCGGGTAGGTCACGGGACCGGTGACGTGATTGCGAGACCGGTTGGAGTAGCTGACGAGCCCTGCGACGGCGGTGGACGAGGCCGACGATGCAGGCGTGGCTGCCGCACCGGTGGTCGTGTGTGACAGGCCCCAACCGACAGCGCCGCCGACGACGAGAAGCCCGGCCGCCGTGGTACCGATGACGACTGCGCGTCGCCGTCGATCGGCCTTCGCGGCCTCAGCGCGCAGGGCGGCGGCCTTGGCCTTGGTGCCCTGATTGGTCGCCTTGCTCACGATGGCTCCTTGCTCGAGGGTGGTTGCACCTGTGGGGACGGACCGTCATCACGTCAGGTTCCCAGGGACGTCGTCGCGGACGACTCGGCTCACACGGTTGTCGCCGCGTCAGCACCGCGAAGGTCGCTCGCGTGGGCGCCCTCGAATGTCGCGGTCGAGTGGCGCCCGCGGAATCGGCGCAGTCGCAGACTGTTCGTGACGACGAAGACCGAGGAGAACGCCATGGCGGCGCCGGCGACGATCGGGTTGAGCCGCCCAGACATGGCCAGCGGGATCGCCGCGACGTTGTAGGCGAAGGCCCAGAACAGGTTTCCCTTGATGGTCCGCAAGGTCCGCCGTGACAACGACACCGCGTCGCCGGCCGCGCGTAGGTCTCCGGACACAAGGGTGAGGTCGCTGGCCTCGATGGCGACGTCGGTGCCCGTGCCCATCGCGATGCCGAGGTCGGCCTGGGCGAGGGCGGCGGCGTCGTTGACGCCGTCGCCGACCATGGCGACGACCTTGCCCTGCTCCTGCAGGCGCTTCACGACGGCGACCTTGTCCCACGGGAGGACCTCAGCCTCGACGTCGCTGATACCGACGGCGGCCGCGACCGCGTTTGCGGCACGGCTGTTGTCACCGGTGAGCAGCACCGGGGTCAGACCCAGCTCGCGGAGCTCGCTGATCGCCTGACGACTGGTGGGCTTGACCGTGTCGGCGACCACGACGACACCGCGCGGTGCGCCGTCCCAGGCGACGGCGATGGCGGTCTGGCCAGCGGACTCGGCCGCGTCGAGGGCTGTGACGAGCTCGCCTGGCAGCGTGATCGACCACTCGGCGCTGAGCCAGGACGCGCGGCCGGCTACGACGGCGGCGGTGTCGACGACACCCTGGACGCCTCGGCCCTGGACGGATGCGAAGTCGGTCACCGCGGGAAGTGCGCCGACGCGATCGCGCGCGCCGGCGGCGATCGCCGCACCGACCGGGTGCTCGGACGCGTGCTCGAGCGCGCCGACCTTGCGCAGCAGGTCGTCGACGTCGACACCAGGTGCGGGGTACGCGGCCACCATGGTCATCCGGCCGGTGGTGACGGTGCCGGTCTTGTCGAGCACGATCGTGTCGATCCGACGAGTGGACTCGAGGATCTGCGGGCCCTTGATGAGGATGCCGAGCTGCGCGGCGCGACCGGTGCCGACCAGCAGTGCGGTCGGCGTCGCCAGGCCCAGGGCGCACGGGCAGGCGATGATGAGGACGGAGACGGCCGCGGTGAACGCGAACTGGCCACCGGCCCCGGTCACCAGCCAGTAGGCCAGGGTCAGCAGGGACAGGCTGACGACGACAGGCACGAACACAGCGGAGACCCGGTCGGCCAGGCGCTGGACGGGAGCTTTGCCGGACTGGGCGTCGGCCACGAGCTTGGCCATCTGGGCGAGCTGCGTGTCGCCGCCGACGCGGGTGGCGCGCACGACGAGTCGCCCGCCGACGTTGACGGTGGCGCCGACCACGGCGTCGCCAGGGCCGACCTCGACCGGGATCGACTCGCCGGTGAGCATCGAGGTGTCTACCGCCGAGGCGCCGTCGACGATGTCGCCGTCGGTGGCGATCTTCTCGCCGGGGCGCACGACGAAGGTGTCGCCGACTGCGAGCTGGCTGGTGGGGATGCGGGTCTCGACGCCGTCGCGCAGGACCGCGACGTCCTTCGCACCCATGTTCATGAGAGCGCGCAGCGCGGCACCGGACTGGGTCTTGGCGCGGGCCTCGAGGTAGCGGCCGGTGAGGATGAACACGGTGACGGCGGACGCGACCTCAAGGTAGATGTGCGCGCCGGCGTCGGCCTGCGACGGGAACAGCTCGAAGCCCATCGTGACGCCGGGCATCCCGGCGTCGGCGAAGAACAGCGCGTACAGCGACCACACGTAGGCGGCACCGACGCCGAGGCTGATCAGGGTGTCCATCGTGGCAGCACCGTGCTTGAGGTTCGTCCATGCGGCCTTGTGGAACGGCCACGCCCCCCACACGATCACCGGCAAGGCGAGGGTGAGCGAGGCCCACTGCCAGTTGGTGAACTGGAACGCCGGGACCATCGCCATGAGCACGACCGGGATCGTGAGAACGGTCGAGATGATCAGGCGCTCGCGCAATGAGGCGAGTTCGGGGTTGACCACCTCGACGGTGTCGCCCTGGTCGTCTACGACCTCCGGCTCAGCCTGAGGAAGGGTCGCGGTGTACCCCGTGGCTTCCACGGTGGCGACGGCATCCTCGACCGTGGTGCCCTCCGGCAGGACGACACGGGCGATCTCGGTGGCGTAGTTCACCTCGGCGACGACACCGGGCATCTTGTTGAGCTTGCGCTCGATGCGGGCCGCGCACGACGCACAGGTCATGCCGCCGACCTGGAGGTCGACGGTGCGCCCGGTGGTTTCGATGCTCACGGTTCTCGTCTCCTCGTGCGGGTCGCTCAGGCGTGGGGCTGGGTTGCGACGATCGGTTCAGCTGGGTCGGCTGAGCGCATCCGGGGGTCGAGCGCTGGGTCGGCAGGGCAGCAGCAGCCCTGTTGGCGCCAGGCGATGCGGCCGGTCAGGAGGCCGAAAGCCAGCACGGCGAGGAACCCCGCGACGACGAGCCCGACGAGCAGCTGGATGGGGCTCATGCCGGACTGCTCGACAGGACTCGGCCGGTGTAGCCGGCCTCGGTGACGGCGGCGAGGACGGCGTTGTCAGGTACGGCGTCGGTGACCGTGGCGACGCACAGGCCGGTCTTGATGCTGGTCTGCGAGGCGATCACGCCGTCGACGTCCTCCATGCAGTCGTCGATGAGGATGCCGCAGGACGGGCAGTGCATGCCGGTGACCTCGATGGTCAAGGTTCGGGTACTCATGACTGGTTCTCGTTCCGTGTCAGGACACCACGAGGGTGCCGGTGTACATGCCCATCGAGCAGGAGATCGGGACCTCGCCGGGCTGCAGGACGCCCAGGTCGACGGTGGTGTCGCCGGAGACCGGCAGCACGGCGCGCTTCCCGAGACTGGGGAAGACGGTGTAGACGATGCAGGACTGGGTGTTGTCGGTGTGGAACACGACCTTGGTCGGGACGCCCGCCTTCACCCCGATGCTGGCCGGCTCGTAGCCACCGCTCGTGGCGTTGATCGTCACGGTCTGCACGCCGTTCACGGGGGCCGCCGCCACGGTCGCCGGGGCGGCCGCTGCTGCCTTCGTGCCGATGACGGAAGCGACCAGGTTCTGTGCGGTGAACGACGAGCCGGCGGCGACGAAGAACTGGTTGATCGTGAACAGCCCCATCGCCACGACGACCGACCCCATGACCAACGCCATCCGGCGGGAGTCGGGCTTCACGAACCGCTGGGTCAGGTAGCCGTACGCCGCGAACAGCGGTGCAGTGCCCACGACGAAGACGAACATGACCGCGGCACCGGCGAGCGTGGAGCCGCTGGTGGCCGCGAGCAGCATCATCGAAATGGTCACACCGCACGGGATGAGCACCGTCGCCAGGCCGAGCAGGAACGGTGCGAATGCCGACTGCGACCGGGTCGACCGGCGCACCACGCGCGTCCAGGACTCCGGCGGGGCGAACACGAACCGGTCGAAGCCGGGGACGCCGATCGTGGCCAGGCCGAGGGTCACCATGACGACACCCGCCAGAACCTGGGCGAACTGCCCGATGCGGGTGTCGAGGGTGACCAGCGAACCGATGGTGCCGAGTACCGCACCCACGAGGGTGAGGATCAGCAGCTTGCCTGCCAGGAACCCCATCACCGGCGCCAAGTCGTCGGACAGTGACACGGTCCGCGGCGCAGGCGCTGCAGGGATGGCACGAGCCTTGGTGGTGGTGCCCGTCTTGGTCGAGGCCCCACCCGCCGCCTTGCCCGTCATCTGCTGCTTGCGGGCCGCCACGAGCTCATCGACGCGGACGGAGGTCGAGGCAGCACTTGCAGCAGCAGCGGCGGCCGCTGCCTTCTTCTGCCGGGTGATCAGGCCGACCAGGAGCCCGCCCTGAGTTGCCGCGCAGGTCGTGGCACCGGCGAGAAGCCCCGCGGCGAAGATGGCCCACCAGTTCATCGTGTACTCCTGATCCGGGCACCGTCGTCGGGCGCCGCCTGCGTGGTGGTGCCGGCGATGAGCCGCTCACCGTTGCCGTGCGTTGTCAGCCGCACCCTGCGCGCGGCAGTCAGGTGCCGCCACGCCCGGAGGCCGAGGAAGGCGACGCCGGCCCAGAACGCGACGACGATCCCGGCCAGGGCGATCCCGGACGGCGTCCACCAGCTCAGGCACCAGGTCATGGCCGGTTGCCCCAACTGGCGTGGTCGTGCTGTTGCGTGCTCACACCAGCACTCTCGGACCACGACATGGCGCGTGCCCGACGGTTTCTATGAAGGTTCGACCAAGAACCATCCCAGCGCCCGAAACCCGTGTGCCGCATGGCATAGCCAAGACACACCCAGATCGATCGTTCGGCATCTACCCGAATTCGCGAGGCAGTGCTAGCGACCGCTCGCTCAGCCGGGCGCGGCCACCGGCAACGTCACGGTGAACGTGGCTCCGGCACCGGGCCCCGCACTGGTGGCGGTCAGCGTCCCCCCATGGTCGACCACGATGGCTCGTGCGATGGTCAGGCCTAGCCCGCTGCCGGACCCGTCCGCACTCGTGCGCGAGGGATCGACGCGGTGGAACCGCTCGAACACGGCCTCGAGCTGGGTCGGCGGTATGCCGTCACCGGTGTCGGCCACGTCGATGGTCACGTCGCCCCCCGCCATGGCGGTCGAGACGGTCACGGCACCGCTGGCGGGCGTGTGGCGCAGCGCGTTGTCGAGCAGGTTGCCGAGCACCTGACCCAGCCGCTCGGGATCGGCGAGGACAGGCAAGCGGTCCGATGGCTTCTGCAGTTGCAGGAGCACGCCCTTGGCCTGGTAGCGCGGCGCTGCTGCTGCGACAGCCTGAGTCACCAGCTCGGCGGCATCGGACTGGACGAGAGCCAGGTGCAGCGCGTGCTCGGCCGCGGCCGAGGACTCACGAACGTCGACAGCAAGCCGGCGCAGCCGCGCGACCTGGGCACGCATCGTGGCGTAAGCGTCGGCGTCGGCGATCACGACGCCGTCCTCGAGCCCGTCGATGTAGGCCTCGAGCGTGGCCAGCGGGGTGCGCAGCTCGTGAGCCAGGTCGGCCAGCAGGCGTGTGCGCGTCGCATCGGTGGCTGCGAGCCGATCGGCCATGTGCTCGAAGCTTGTGCCGAGCTGCTCGAGCTCTGAGGAGAAGGGCTCCGCAGGCACCTCGATCCGGTAGTCACCGGCCGCCACCGTCTCCGCGGCGCGAGCCAGCTCCTCCACCGGGCGCGCGACACGTCGCACGAGCAACCACGAGACCAGCGCCGCCGCGAGCAGCGACGCGACCATGGCGACGGTGATCGCGATCGCGAAGGACGACGCGAACGCCT
The DNA here is from genome assembly GCA_046330715.1 of Candidatus Nanopelagicales bacterium. GTDB lineage: Bacteria > Actinomycetota > Actinomycetes > S36-B12 > CAIYMF01 > Longivirga. The sequence continues at coordinate 71,773 of JAXLSG010000005.1, read as the reverse complement.
CCTCAGCGTGCTGAGTCACTTGCGGAGACATCATCCCGAAGTGCGACAGGTGCTCGTGAAACAGGCCCGGAGCCACCAGGTTCACCGTGACAAGAAGGGTGAGCCCTCCGACAGCGATGACGACGGCCATCGAGGTGATCAGCCGCACGGCCAGGCGCGGGCGGCGGCGGACGGTCATCCCTCGCCCATGCCGTAGCCGACGCCACGCACCGTGCGGATGTAGCGCGCCGAACCGGCGTCGTCGCCCAGCTTGCGACGCAGGTGCCCGATGTGGACGTCGACGAGGTGTTCGTCGCCGTACCACTCGCTCCCCCACACGTCATCGATGAGCTGACGACGGGAGAACGCCAGACGCGGCCGGGACGCCATCGTGGCGAGCAGATCGAACTCCGTGCGCGTGAGCTCGACCGGGCTGCCAGCGACCGTCACTGTGCGCGACTCCTCGTCGACGACCAGGTCGCCGACACGGGCGACCTCGGGGTTGACGGGGAGGGCTCGGGGGCGTCGCAGCATGGCTCGAACGCGCGCGATCAGCTCGCGCGGACTGAACGGTTTCACGAGGTAGTCGTCAGCGCCGACGGACAGCCCGACGATCTTGTCCACCTCTTCGTCGCGCGCCGTGAGCATGATGATGTAGGCGTCGGTGAACGTGCGGATCCGCCGACAGGCCTCGACCCCGTCGAACCCGGGCAGCATGACGTCTAGAACGATGAGGTCCGGCCGACGGGACTCGGCCAACTCCACCGCGGACGGCCCGTCGAAGGCCTGGACCGCGACGAAGCCCTCCTTCTCCAAGTACCCCGCGACCACGCTCGCGAGCGCGACCTCGTCGTCGACGACAAGGACGGTCAGCGGGTCGGGCATGCGGGTACTCCCAGGGTCGTCGGTGCCATCGCCAGGCTAGCGGCGTGCGCCACCGCCCGGCGGAGCCGCGACCCCACCGTCTTCCATCAGCCGCCGCAACCGACCGTACTGCTCGGCGTCGATCTCGCCCGCAGCCAGTCGCCGATCGAGGACCGACCGGGCCGTAGGCGATGCGGACGCGGACTCATCGTGACGACCGGAGCGCAGCACCAGCCACACCCCGATCACGACCGCGACGATCATCACCAGCATGAGCCCGGCCATCAGCCAGCCGTAGCCAGTCGTCGTGTCGTTGTACCAGCCCATCATCACGGCCTCCCGAGCTCGTCGCGTGCCTCCAGCCTGCACGCGCAAGGTCAAGGAACCCCGGGGTCATCATGAAGGATCCATGAAGACGCACCTTCGTCGTTCCTTCATCGAACGACCGTCGAAATCCGACCTTGCTCCCGCAGGCTCAGTCCTCGCGACCCGCCACGTGGTGAGTGTCGAAGGAGAGGACTACACGTGACCGTCGACTCATCCCCCCGCACCCGATACGCCTGGCTCGGCCCTGTCGCGGCTCTGAGCCTGGTCACCGTGGTGCTCGCCGGCTGCTCCACGGGCACCTACACCGCGCCGACGTCAGGCGCGGCACCCCTCGCTACGCCGTCGTCCAGCTCACCCCAGTCGACAGCAGTGCCGTCCACACCCAACGCCGGGAAGCGTCTGCCTGGCACCGTGCAGGCCCTGGTGGCCTTGCCGACCGGGCATGTCCTCGCGGCCACCAGCGACGGGCTCTACGACGTCGCACCCGACGGCAGCAATGCGCGAGTCGGAACGACCCAGACGGACCTGACCAGCCTCGCCCGCGACAGCGACGGCACGCTCTACGCGTCCGGCCACGACAACGCCACGACCGGCAGCGCGGCGTTGGGCCTGCTGCGCTCCAGCGACAACGGCTCGACGTGGACCGTGGTCACCGGGCAGGGTCGACTCGATCTGCACGCGCTCGCCGTGCGCGGCAGCACTCTGGTCGGCCGATCCGACGACAGGCTCATCGTGTCCCAGGACGGTGGGACGCGCTGGCAGCCGGCGGCCACGGTCGCCGCGGACAGCCTCACGCTCGACACCTCTACCTTGTGGGTCACCTCGATCGGCGGTTTGGCCCGTAGCGACGACGACGGCGCACAGCTGCGTCACGTCGCCGACGCACCGACCTTGCGCTGGGGCGCTCTCGCCACCGACAGAACCGTCTGGGGGATCGACACGACCGGACGCATCTGGCGCCGAGAAGGCCCCGACACCTGGTCGCGCGTCAGCCACGTTCCGGTTGACGGCGTGACCGCCTTCACTGCCCTCGATGCCCATCACGCCGTGGTCGCCACAGGCACGACGCTCACGTGGATCGCCGACAGCTCACAGGCCTCGACGGCCGACACCGCCTGACGTGCCATCAGTCGGTCGTCTCACTTCTTCATAGGACCTTCATCGCATCTCAGGCCCCTCGTGACCATCGCCAAGCACCATCGTCTTCGAAAAGGACACCCGCCACCAGATCTCAGGAGCCTCGATGATCACCCCTGCACGCCGAGCGTTCGCAGCCGTGCCGCTGGCGGGACTCGGGCTTCTCATCCTGACCGGATGCGGACTGGCCACCGACGTGACCAACGGCCCCGTCAACCCAATGATGGGTGGCGTCGGCCGTGCTTCCACGACGACCGGCTCCGGCTCCACCTCTGCGCCTGTCAACGGCGGCTCGATGATGGGCGGCCGGTCCATGATGGGTAGTACGTCGACGTGCGCTGCACCCGGCAATCTCGCGGGCAGCATCGTCGACGTCCGGCTCGCCGACATGGGGATGATGACCTCGGGCGTCGATCCCGCTCCGCTTGGCATCCCGATGCGTTTGCGCACCAGCACGACCAGTGTCCCGGCCGGGCAGATCTCGTTCGTGGCCACCAACGTCGGGACACGGACCCACGAACTCGTCATCCTGCCCCTGGCCACTGGTCAGCAGGCAGGCGCTCTCACACCTGACGCCGATGGCAAGGTGTCCGAGAACGGCAGCCTCGGCGAAGCCTCGGCCGCCTGTGCATCGGGGGCAGGCGACGGCATCACCGTCGGCACCACAGGCTGGGTCACCCTCACCCTCGCTCCGGGCCGCTACGAACTCGTCTGCAACGAGCCCAACCACTACGCAGACGGCATGACGGCCGAACTCGACGTCACCTGAGGCCGCAGCTCGACACCAGGACGGGGCTACTGTTGACGAGTGACCGACCCCAGCGTCGAGCTGCTCTACCTGGAGGGCTGCCCCAACTGGGAGCTCACGGCCGTCCGGCTGTCCATCGCCCTCCAGGTCACCGACCAGGCGAGCGTGCACGTGCAGGTGCGCCGCGTCGATGCCTGGGATGAGGCAGTCGCGGTCGGGTTCACCGGCTCACCGATGGTTCGGATAAACGGCAGCGATCCGTTCAGCCCGCCAGGGCAGCCGGCTGCATTCGCATGCCGGATGTTCCGCGAGGGCGACACGGTGACGGGCGCGCCGAGCGTCGCGCAGCTGGTTGCCGCCCTCCGCGCAGCGCCGTGACCCGCGGCGCATCGACAGCGATGAGCAGCATGATCATGAGCACGAATCACCGGAACGATCCCGACGAACAATGCCGGTGATCGCACGAACAACAACGCCGACACGACCCAGCCTCCCAGAGCCGACCACGATCAACGATCCTCACCGAAGACACCTCAGACCGAGAGCACCACCGAGACCACCAAGACCACCAAGACCACCAAGACCACCAACTAGATCAGACATGTGCATTGTCGGCTATGCATGCTACCGTCGTAATCCGTTGCCCCCCAACGGATTTCCCGGATTGTAGTGAGTCTGATCGGATGATGGTGGTTGATGCTGTCCAGTGCCAAGATCGGCCGCGGATCGTGGCGGTACTACCAGGACACCGTCGCCCACGGTGCGTGCGAGTACTACGCCGAACGCGGCGACGCACCGGGTCGCTGGCACGGGGCTGGCCTGGCCGAGCTCGGACTTGAGCTCGACGGACCGGTGCTCGAGCAGCAGCTCGAGGCCCTGTTCGCCCGCGGCCTGCACCCGGCCACGGGTGAGGCACTGGGGCGCGCGTGGCGACCGGACGCGGTCACCGGGCACGACCTGACCTTCTCCGCCCCCAAGTCCGTATCCGCCTTGTGGGCGCTCGCGAACCCGGCCACCGCCGCGGAGATCCGCCAGGCCCATACCGCCGCGGTCAAGGCGGCTCTCGGGTTCCTGGAGACCCATGCCTCCTACTCGCGGCGTGGTCGGGACGGGGTCGAGCAGATCGCCACGTCCGGGTTCGCGACGGCGCTGTTCGACCACACCACCTCGCGGACCGGGGATCCCCAGCTGCACACCCACGCCCTGGTCGTGAACAAGGTGAAGTGCGTGGACGGGTCATGGCGGACCATCGACGGGTACGAGGTGTTCCACCACAAGAAGGCCGCCGGCGTCCTGTACCAGACCGCGTTGCGCGCGGAGCTCACGTCGCGGTTGGGGTTGGTGTTCGGGGAGGTGTCCGAGCACGGTCAGGCCGAGATCTCCGGCATCCCGGAACAGCTCCTCACGACGTGGTCGACCCGGACGACCGCGGTGATGGCCGACGCCGTCCCGACGATCGCCGAGGCGGAGGCCGACCTCGGCCGCCCTCTCACACCGGCAGAGCGAGCGCGGATCGTGAAGACCGCCGTGCTGTCGACCCGTCCGGTCAAGGACCACACGGTCACTGCTGACGACCTCCGTGCCCGGTGGCGGTCCCAGGCCGATCAGCTGGGCATCAGCCCGCCAGAGCTCACGGCTGCGCTGCTCGAGGCGCGCAGCCTCGCCGACGGACGACCCCCCGAGACGCCGACAGCGACGAGGTTGCGTGCCTCGGTGGTGGATGGTCCGTCCGTCACCTCGTCCGCCCCCTCGAGCCTCGCTGCAGGACAGGCATCGAGTCCGTCCGTCGTCTCGTCCGCCGTCGACGACTCAGCACCTGACGTGACGGCCCGAACAGTGTCCCAGGACGTCGTGCTCGCGGAGGCGGTCCTGGCGGCTGGCCGGGGCAAGGCGATCTGGTCGCGGGCTGACCTGGTCGCGCAGGTCGCCGCGCGCATCCCGTCCCTGGGACCTGAGGTGCACGTGTCGGCGGCGGACACGGTCCGCCTGCTCGAGGCACTGACCGATCGGGCACTCGCCACTCGCGACGCGGGCGCGGTGGGTCTGGGCGTGGATCCGACGGGTGCGACGGCGCGGGCGTCGGATGCCCGCTACGCCTCGACGGAGACCGTGCAGTTGGAGGCGGCGATCATCGAACGCGCGATCACCCGCGGGTTCCAGGACCCCGCGCGCATCACCCCGGCCACCGCGGAGGTGCTCTGGACCGGTCCGCTGACGCGGCTGTCGCGCGAGCAGCGCCAGGCCGCCCTCCGCCTTGCTTCGTCGCGGGACCTGGTCACGGTGCTGACCGCTCCGGCAGGGGCGGGGAAGACCACGACGCTGGGTGCGGCGGCGGCCCTGTGGCGGGCACGCGGCTATCAGCTGATCCCGCTCGGCCCCTCTGCCCGGGCGGCGAACGAGCTCGCGGCTGCAGTTGACGCCCGAGGGGAGACGGTCGCCCGGTGGCTGATCCGCACCCAGGACGAAGCGCGCCCGGGCGCCGCCTCCAGCGCCCGCAGCTTCGCGGCAGCCTCCCGGTCGGTGGTGATCGTGGACGAGGCTTCGATGCTGTCCACCGCCGACCTCGAGCAGCTCACCGCACGCGCGATCGCGTCGGGGTCACGGCTGGTCCTGGTCGGTGACCCGGCCCAGATCGGTGCGGTCAAGGCACCCGGGGGCATGTTCGAGCACCTCAGCCGAGTCCTGCGACGCAGGGTGATCGGGTTGGAGGAGCTGCACCGGTTCACCGACCCCGGCGAAGCCGCTGCCACGCGGCGCCTGCGCGCCGGTGATGCGACCATTCTGCGCGAGTACGTCGCCGCTGGTCGGGTCCACCCCGCGGCGTCGTCCGAGGACGCCGCCGACGCCGTCTTCCACCAATGGCACGAGGCACTCACGTCCGGCCGGGATGCGCTCATGCTCGCCCAGGCCTGGACCGACGTCACCGCGCTGAACGAGCGCGCCCGCGCGGTTGCGGTCGCGACCGGGCAGGTCACCGGCCCAGCGCTCCTCACGCTGAGGTCGCGGACGGCATCCACACGAGGGCGCCTCGTCGAGCGGGACTGGCGAGCCGGCGACGTACTGCTCGCGAAGAAGAACACCCGCGACATCCAGATCGGTGGCGAGCCACTCCGCAACGGGGACCGGTTCCGCGTCCTCGCTCCCACTTCGGAGGGTGCGGAGCTGGTGGTGGAGGACCTCGCCGGCCGCGGCCTCACCATGCTCCCTGCGGCCTATCTTGCCCGGCATGCGGAGTACGGGTGGGCGTCCACCATCGATGGCGCCCAAGGCGCAACCACCGACATCGCGATCACCCTCGCGCGTTCCGGTCTGGACCGGGAGCACCTGTATGTCGCGATGACCCGCGGCCGCGACGGCAACCACATCCACACCACGCCCGAGGTCGAGACCGGCGACGCCGGCCCCCACCTCCGATCGCAGTCCCGCGGGCAGGAATCGCTGGACCTCGACCTCGACAACAAGCCCGTCGACCGGTCACCGGTGCCTGGGGACATGGGAGACGCGATCACGCTGCTCAGCCGGGCGTTGGCGACCAGCGGGCGGGAACGTGCCGCGCACTCGCTGCTCGACCCCGCCATTCAGACCGTTCGGGAGCGGGCGTTCACCGCCCGCGAAGCCAGCCGACGCCGACCCGGCTTCGAGCTGGAGGCGCACCGGGTCCACCGCGACGACCTCACCCGCGCACACGCCGCCGTCGATCGGGCGACCGCCAGCGTCGTTGAGGCGGGCGCGCAGCGCGACGACACGGCCGAGCGACTGGAGGCTCTGCCGTTCTGGGCCAGAAGGGAACGGCGTGACCTCACCGCCTCGCTTGGCTCCCTCGACGAACGCCTCGCGAACGTGCGGACTGAGCGAGACCGCGCCGCCGAGGCCCTCGAGGCCGCAGTCCAGGTCATCGCCGGCGACGAGCTCACCGCCGCCCAGCAGGACGCGCGCGAGTCGCAGCATCGCCACGACGCGTGGGCATCCCGGGACCAGCGCGGCATCACCGACCTCGACGCTGACGACCTCCACAGGCTCGCCACCACCACCCCTGCGGTCGCGGAGCTGTACGACCCGCACCGCTACCACCAGCTTGAACCACCAGCGCTTGAGCTCGAGGCACCCAGCGCCTGAGACCACAGCAAGGGGGATAGCGCCTCGCGTGGACGCGGGTCCCTGCACACCTCCCGGTAGTGGCCGCCACTTCCGTGCGCGGCCCGGTGACCGAGGCGGGGAGCCGACATGACCGACATCGAACGCGACCTCGAAAGGGCCAGCGCGCCAGACGACGATGGCGACCTGGAGGAGCTGGGTCGGTGGGTGGTGTGGCTGACCGGCCGCTACCCGCTGGGGTCTACGGTCGTGCCACCCTGCTGGCATCTCCACTCGGAGTTCATCGAGGAGCTCGGCGCCCTCCACGGTGCGTGGCACGCCTCCTACGGCCCCGCGGCGCGACCCGAAGCACCCCTGCACTGGCACGAAGCCTTCGAGCACGCACAACGCCGGCTCAACCTCTGGACCCGACGCCTCGGATGCCGCAACGGGCTGCACCACGACCCACGACCGCACTCCGAGCCTCGCGACCCGGGCACCCCGCTCGACGAACTCGACGTGATCTACGTATCGCCGTACCGGTGGTGATCCCCAGGCGGGTGTCGACCCGTCGCGCGCCCGCGGCACCGAGGTGGAGTTCACATCCGTTGCACCGGACCGGCGTCTCGTGCCGTTCCAGTGCACACCTCCTGGTGAGGGTTCGTACCAGCGAGCCCCACCTCGACAGGAGGAACGCATGGACCGCAGCGAACTCGACCAGCTCCCGCCCCTGGTCGACGTCCCCACCGCCGCCGCCATCCTCGGCATCGGCCGGACCCTGGCCTACGACCTCGTCAAGAACGACCGCTGGCCCACCCCCGTTGTCCGCATTGGCAAGCTCATCCGCATCCCCACGGCACCCGCTGACTCGACTCATGGCTGGCGACTCCCCGGCATCAACTTCGGGACACGAGTCCGGCTGAGCGAAGAACGGCGTCCACAGGCCCGATCGGAGGCCCTCGACACGGTGGGAGTTCTCGGTCAACGTCGATATGAGCAGGCCTCACGGAAGGAGCAGCCCATGACTGGAGGCCGACGCGGAAGCGTCACGCAGGAGGCGAACGGCACGTGGTCGTTTGTCGTCGACACCAAGGATCAGGAAGGCCGGCGCCGCCAGACACGACGACGCGGGTTCAGCACGCGCCGTGCGGCGCAAGCCGAGCTCACTCGGGTGCTCACGTCGATCGCGGACAACGCCTACGTCGCCCCTCAGGTCGGCACGCTGGCGGCGTTCCTCACCGAGACCTGGTTGCCCGCTGTGGAGCGCACCGTCAAACCGTCCACGTTCGAGTCCTACCGCCGCAACGTGAGACTTCACGCGGCTGGAAGAGGAATCGGCAGGCGCAAGCTGCAGGACGTCGACCCCACCGATCTCAACGGGCTCTACTCCGAGCTGCTCGCGGGTGACTCGGAGCATCGGGCGCTGTCCAACCGCTCCGTTGCCTACGTCGCGTCGATCCTGCACCGAGCACTGCGCGACGCCGTCCGGTGGCAACTCATCGTCCGGAACCCCGCCGATGCTGCCGATCCGCCGCGCGTCACAGCGCGGCCCACCATGACGACGTGGTCAGCCAGCGAGTTGCGAACCTTCCTCGACGGGATCGACGACGACCGGCTTGCCGGGGCTTGGTGGCTTCTGGCCAGCACGGGCATGCGTCGCGGGGAGGTCCTCGGCTTGCGCTGGCAGGACATCGACCTGGACGGCGGAGTCCTCAGAATCACGCGGACCCTCATCACGACCGATGTCCAACGCAAGGGCGACCCCGGCATGGCGTGGGGAACACCTAAGACCGCGAAGGGGCGCCGCAGCGTGGCCCTCGACAACCCGACGATCGCAGCTCTCCGGACCCACCGCTCACGCCAGCTGCAGGAACGGCTCGCACTCGGCAGTGACTACGACGACGGAGACCTCGTCGTGTGCCGGGAGGACGGGCGTCCGATTCACCCCAAGACGATGTCCTACTACTTCGAGCAGACCGCCAAGCGGCTCGGGCTACCCAAGATCCGACTCCACGACCTCCGGCACACACACGCCACCCTCGCGCTCAGGGCCGGCGTCCATCCACGAGTCGTGCAGGAGCGCCTCGGCCACGCGAACGTCGGCGTCACCCTCGACACGTACTCCCATGTCGACATCCAGATGCAGGCGGATGCTGCCGCGAAGGTCGCCGCGCTGGTGATCGGAGATGGCATTTGAGAGACGCCGTGACGACCTCCGTGACCAGATGACCAAGTGTCGGCGGAACTGACTCCGAACGTTCTTCCAGGCACGTCTGCGCTGTCGTACCCACCTGGTATGAGTGACGCATGGCAACCCAAGCATCCTCCGCAGTCCGCCTCCCCGTGAGTGGTGGCGCTATCGCCCTGGCGACCACCTCTGCGGCCGCTACGCCGTCCCTCCACGACGGGGCAGAAATATGGACTTTGACGGTTGAAGGTCCTGTCACTGCGGCACTGGCGTCTGAGGTGAGCGATCTGCTCGCTAGTGGCGCTGGCACCCAGGGGGGCCTGACGGACGCCGACGGCACTGAGTGGCGAGTCGGCACCTGGTCGTCCAGTCACACCGGCGAAGCCTCAGATCGGTACTTCCAGGTTGAACTGACGCAACGCCAGACCGTTGTGGCGAGCACTGTGAACATTGACGGTATCGAAGTCACCCCGCTGACGTACGAGGAGACACCAGATGACGAGACCGAGGCACTCGTCATCGTCATGCGCGCCGATCTCGACCCTCAGTCCACCGTGGGGCTGATCCGTCTGCATTCGGAGCAAGCTCCTGAGGGAGCGACCGCTTACTACTTCGACGTCGTCCGCCACGGAATCGAGGACCGACCTAGGACGATGCGGCTCGGCAGGGTCCTGTGGCAGCGGGACGGGGACACCACCAAGGTCAGTGTCGCGCTCGTTGAGGCGAAGCACGATGAGGCCAAGCTCGACAAGCCGTTCCTCAGCCAGATCGCTGAGCCATACCTGACCCACGCCTTGCGCTGGTCGGCCTCCGCTGACGACAAGATCGACGCGCTGCTCGGCGAACTGGCGGCAGCGGGTGTGCTCGATGAAGCAGCCGTTGGTCGCGTAAGAACGGCCGGCGACGTTAGCTTCAAACGTCGCCGCTGGGCTGCCGTAGAGGTTGACAACGTGGATGAGTGGAACTAGTGCTCGATGACGTCAGGCACCCTGTACGACACCGCCGCCCCCTCGAAGGGGGCCAGACGCACCGGTCGGGTGGGTGGCAGCCGCTCACCTGAAGCACGGCGAGGCGCGAATCGGTGAGGTAGTGCGCCGAATCGCGCACAACACCGCGCGGCATGCTTGCGCCCCTGGCCCGATGGAGGACGCTCTGCGGTAAGAACAAGGCTCGTCGAGACCCCGGGTGCCCGGTGACTCGTCCGTGTCCTGGATGCTGGGGGTATGACCGCGATGAGCGCCGGACTTGTATCCATCGGCTACGAAGGTCGTACTGCCCTAGAGCTGATCGCGACCCTGTCCCAGTTGGGGGTCAGCGTCCTGGTCGACGTCCGGCTCACCCCGCTGTCCCGCAAGCCGGGCTTGTCCAAGACCAAGCTCGGTCTGGCCGCGGCGGAAGCAGGTATCCGGTACGTGCACCTGCCTGCCCTGGGGAACCCGCGGGAGAATAGGGAGCCGTTCCGGACCGGGGAGGTGGAGGCCGGGTGCATCCGCTTCACGACTCTTCTGGCCCGCCCCGACTCGGTCGCAGCGATGGACCAGCTCGAAGCCCTAGCGCGCGACGAGCTGACCGCCGTGCTCTGCTTCGAGCGGGAGCACCAGTTGTGTCACCGCCAGGTGATCGTCGATGCCGTCCACGACCGGTTGGGTCGGGGCGCCACCGTCATCCACGCCTGAGGACCTACTGGGTCACCTTCGGGTAGAACGAGCCCAGCACCATGAACGTCCTCGGATGCTGATGCTGGTTACCGACGAAGAAGTGCGTGTCCTTAGCCTCGTCGAGCATCTCCGCACCGAACTTCTGCAACAGCGGAACCCTCAGATCCGGGTACTTGCCGCGCCAGTTCAACGCCGCTGCTCCGACCTCCCAGTCGCACGACGAGTGCTGGTGGCCGTTGCAGTCGTCATCCATGCAATGCCACTGGTAGCGAACCTGATACGCCGGAGGTTTCAGCGGGGCGAGATCCTTGTCGCGCAGCAGGTGTGGAGCCGCGTTGAGCTGCGCCAACAAGTGCTTCTCCGGCCCCCATACCGGACCATCCACGACGTCTGCGGTGGCGCCCGCACGGACCTTCACAAGGCCCAGAGACGGCGGTCTTGAGTCATCTTGGGCGCGCATAAGTGCGCAGAGCGTGGTTTGTCCCAATAGCGGGCCCAACAACTCTCGTCGTTCGGACCAGTTCTTCTTCGTGTCCACCCGGCGACCCACGGTCAGAGTGGTCAGGTCAGGTCGATGCGATTCGGGCCGCATGTCTCGCGACGACGGCGCCGCGGCAAGGTCAATGACTTGCCACTTGTGGAACTTCGCGCTCGCAGGCAGCTCGCGAAAGCCGACCGGCCATAGCCGAACCCATCCGGGGGTCGCGCCATCCAGTCGCACGCCCGCGACACAGACCGTTTCACCGTCCGTCTGCCCTAGGCCGGGATAGGCCTTGACCGTGACCAGGATCTTCATCGGTCCCCCGCTTGGCTGGATCGTCGCTCGACGTCTTCCAAGGAATCCTGCCAGCCAGGATCGACCCCGTTCGGTAGCCGACGGACTGATTCACCGAGTCCAGCCGGCCGGCACGCCAGCATCATGAGGCTAACGGCGGCACCGTCGTCATCACCGGCTTGAGTCTGTCGCGCGAGTCACGGCGACACTGACGGGATCGCCAACGTCGGCATCACCCTCGACATGTACTCCCATGTCGATATCCAGATGCTGCCGCGAGGGTCGCCGCGCTGGTGATCGGATATGGCATGTGACGGAGGCTCCGTGACCAGTTCTGTGACCAGATGGCCTCCGAAGCGATGAAATGGCGTTCCCGCAAGGCTCTGACCTGCGGAAACGCCATTTCGATCGGCGGTGGCGGTGGGATTTGAACCCACGGAGGGCGTAAACCCTCACACGCTTTCGAGGCGTGCTCCTTCGGCCGCTCGGACACGCCACCGTCGAGGAGGGTACAAGGTGGCCGGGCCGCACCGAAAATCGGCCCGGGAGCACGGACCAGGGGCCGCGAGGTTATGGGTGGGGTAAATCCGCTCAGAATCCGCGGAAGCGCTCCGATGGGCCGGTGACTGTTCCCTTCCCCAGGAGCGCCGCATGCGCCCGATCGTCACGCCCACCGGCGTGGAGCGGATCTTCTCCCCCGAGGAGATCATCGTCACCAAGACCGACCTGCACGGGCGCATCACCTACGCCAACGAGGTGTTCTGCCGCGTCTCGGCGCTCGAGGAGGCCGACGTGGTCGGCCAGCCGCACAGCCTGATCCGGCATCCGGAGATGCCCCGCGGTGTCTTCCGCCTGCTCTGGGACCGGCTCCAGCGCGGCCAGGAGGTCTTCGCCTACGTGAAGAACCTCGCCGCCGACGGCCAGCACTACTGGGTCTTCGCGCACGTGACGCCGACCTTCGACGACCTGGGCCGCATCCGCTCATTCCACTCGAGCCGCCGCTCGCCCGACCGCGCTGCGGTCAACGCGATCGTCCCGGTCTACCTCGCGATGCTCGAGGCGGAGGCGGCGTACTCGAAGGCCACCGACGCCGCGGCTGCAGGCTTCGCGCTGCTCATGGCCACCGCCGAGGAGAACGGCATGACCTACGACGAGTTCGTCTGGTCGCTCACGAGGACGGCGGCCGCGTGATGGCCCCCCGCATCCGGACCACCACGACCACCGAGGGGCCGACGGTGCAGGCGTACGCCGCCGTCCTCGCCGAGATCACGCGCGTCCTGCAGGCCAACGTCGAGGGCGACGGCGAGGTGCGGGCGCAGCGCCTGCGCGAGCTCGACGTCGTACCCGGCGCCGTCGAGGCCCGCTCGGCGCTCAACGACTACCTCGACCGCACCGAGGCGTTCTCGCGCGAGGTGTCCGGCGCTCTGGTCGCCCTCAGCGAGCGGCAGTTCTACCGCAGCGTCCTGCCGATGGGCATGCGCGGCCAGTTCCTCGCCGGCGCGACCGCCATCAACGGCGCCGCCGCCGCGATGCTCGCGGCCGAGGAGCGCACCCGTGCCGCCGAGGCCGCGAGGCTCGAGCTCGCCGACCGTCTCGAGGAGACGGTGATGGGCATCGCCCAGCAGGTCGCGGCCGCCGCGACCGAGCTGGCCGTGACGGCGTCGAACCTCTCGCAGACCACGATGAGCGCCGTCGACGAGGCCGGCGAGGCCACGGCGCGCATGACGCGCCTGGACCAGGCCTCGCGCGAGATCGAGGACGTCGTCGCGCTCATCTCCAACGTCGCCGCGCAGACCAAGCTGCTCGCCCTCAACGCCACCATCGAGGCGGCGCGCGCGGGCGACGCCGGCCGCGGGTTCGCCGTCGTCGCGTCGGAGGTGAAGGCGCTCGCCGACACGACCGCGAAGTCCACCGAGACCATCACGGCGCAGGTGCGCACGATGATCGACGCCTCCGGCGAGAGTCGGCACGCGATGGAGTCGATCGAGGGCAGCATGCGCGAGATGTCGCCGATGGTCGACGACATGCTCGTCGCGGTCGACGGCAGCGCCCCCAGCGTCGACGGCCACGCGATCCACCAGGGCCTCGCGCAGATGGCCGAGGTGCTCCGTGCCGAGGTCGACGAGTTCCTCTCGGTGATGCGCGCGTCCTAGACGCCCGGTACGCCGGTCACCTCTGCCGGTTCGGTCGTCGTCGCAGCCGGGTCCGCCCTAGGGTCGGACCCATGGCTGACCTGCTCCTCGGGGGTCGTATCGACCCCGCCACCGGTGACCGCACTCCCGACAAGGCGGTGGTCGGGTCCGCCGACCTCACCACCCACGGCGTGATCGTCGGGATGACCGGGTCGGGCAAGACCGGCCTCGGTGTGGTGCTCATCGAGGAGTGCCTCGCGGCCGGCGTACCGACGATCCTCATCGACCCCAAGGGCGACCTCACCAATCTGCTGCTCATCTTCCCGGAGCTGCGCGGCAGCGACTTCCGGCCGTGGGTCAACGAGGGCGACGCGCAGAAGGCCGGCCTCGACATGGACGCCTTCGCCGAGCAGCAGGCGACCTCGTGGCGCGACGGCCTCGCCGGCTGGGAGATCACCCCCGAGCGTCTCGCCGAGCTGCGGCAGAAGGTCGACTTCACCATCTACACGCCGGGGTCGTCGTCGGGCCGGCCGCTCAACATCGTCGGCTCGCTCGCGGCACCGAAGGCCGGCACCGACACCGAGGTCGTCGCCGACGAGATCGACTCGTACGTCACCAGCCTGCTCGGCATGGTCGGCATCAGCGGCGACCCGCTCTCCTCGCGCGAGCACATCCTGCTCGCCAACCTGATCCAGAACGCCTGGGCGCAGGGGCAGGACCTCGACATCGCGACGCTCATCGGCCAGGTGCAGTCTCCGCCCATCCGCAAGCTCGGCGTGCTCGAGCTCGACGCGTTCTTCCCGCCCAACGACCGCACGGCATTCGCGATGAAGCTCAACGGCCTGCTCGCCTCGCCGTCGTTCGCGACCTGGCTCACCGGCGACCCGATCGACATCGACGCGATGCTGCGTACGCCGGACGGCCGTCCGCGCTGCGCAGTGGTCACCACCGCGCACCTCGACGACGAGCAGCGCCAGTCGGTCACCTCGCTCGTGCTCGCCAAGCTCGTCACGTGGATGCGTCGTCAGAGCGGCACGAGCGACCTGCGCGCGCTGCTCTACATGGACGAGGTCGCGGGCTACCTGCCGCCGACGGCCAACCCGCCGACGAAGAAGCCGATCATGCTGCTGCTCAAGCAGGCGCGCGCCTTCGGCCTCGGCGTCGTCCTCTCGACGCAGAACCCCGTCGACGTCGACTACAAGGCGCTGTCGAACGCGGGCACCTGGCTCATCGGCCGGCTGCAGACCGAGCAGGACAAGGCGCGTCTCGTCGACGGCCTGTCGAGCGCCGCGGGCGGCGTCGACGTCAAGGTCGTCGGCGACACGATCAGCAACCTCGGCAAGCGCCAGTTCCTGCTGCGCAAGGCGGGCAAGGACGCGCCCGAGGTGATGACCACGCGCTGGGCGATGAGCTACCTGCGCGGCCCGCTCACCCGCGACCAGATCGGCGAGGCACTCGCGCTCTCCGCCCCGGCGGCCGCCGCGCCTGCTGCTCCTGACGCCGCTCCCGCAGCGGCCGACCCCGCTGCCGCCGCTCCTACGGCGGCTCCGCCTGCAGCACCTGCAGCCCCGGCGCCGGCGCCCGTGCCGACGAGCCCGCTCACGATCCCGCCCGCGACCGCGGGCGCCGACGAGTCGCCGGTGATGCCGACGATCGCCTCCGGCGTACCCATCGCGTACGTCGACCCCGCCGCGCCCTGGCTCCCCACGGTCGGCGGGTTGAGCGGCGGCCAGCACCTGCGCGCCGCGGCCGTGGCCCGCGTCGACCTCACCTACGACGAGGGCACCGACGTCGTCGCGACCGAGGAGTTCGAGGCGGTGCTGATGCCGCTCACGCAGGTGCCCGACCCGCGCCTGTTCGTCGCCGTCGACTACGACGACCGCGACCTCGTGCCGGCCGCACCGTCCGGCGCCGTGTACGGCCTGGTGCCGTCGGAGGCCAAGGCCAAGACGTACTGGAACGCACTGCAGAAGTCGCTCGTCGACGAGCTCGTCCGCTCGCGGACGACCGAGGTGCTCGTCAACACCGACCTCAAGGCGATGGCGCGCCCGGGCGAGACGCGCGAGCAGTTCGTCGCGCGGTGCCACACCCTCGTCGACGCCGCGGCCGACAAGGAGCTCACCACCCTGCGCTCGAAGTACGAGACCAAGCTGACCAGCGCGCGCATGAAGCTCAGCGACGCTCAGATAAACGCGCAGGTGCTGCAGCAGGAGTACGACGCCAACTACGGCCTCGCGGCCACGAGCATCTCGGTGCTCGGCGGTCTGCTCGGTGGTCGTCGTAGCCGCAGCTCGATGGCCAGCCAGGCCAAGAAGCAGTCGGCCGCGAACGCGAAGGTCGGAGCGGCGCAGACCAAGGCGACGGCGATGCAGCAGGCGGTGGCCGACCTCGAGGCCGAGCTCCAGCAGGAGCTGCTCGAGGTCGACGCGCGCTGGAACGCGAAGGCGGAGAACATCACCACGAAGTCGATCCCGCTCGAGAAGTCCGACGTCGTGGTCCGCGACTTCCGCCTCGTCTGGGTCCCCGTCGCCTGACCCTTCTCCGCCCGAGCGCGCGCAGTTCCCCAGACATGATCATGTCCGGGGAACTACGTGGGTGGTCAGGCTGAGGGGCTCGCGGACGCGGACGCCGTCGGCTTGGGCTTGGCCGAGGGGGAGGCGCAGCCGGCACCGGAGGCGACCGGCGTGGGCTTCTTGAGCGCGGCGTCGACCTTGGCCTGCGGCGTGACGACCTTGAACTTCTGACCGAGGACGACGTCGATCGTCGCGTCGGTGCGGGCGTCCTGCACGAGCACGGCGCCGACGATGTAGTAGCGCATGAGCTGCGCGTTGGCCAGACCTGCTGTGCCGTAACGGATCTCGGCGACGCCGGGGATCGAGCGCCCGAGCGGGTCGTTGGCGACGCGCCCGATCTTGAAGCCGCGGCTGCCGAGCTCGGCGGCCGTGCGCTTCGCCAGGCCCGCGCGGGTGGTCGCGTTGTAGACGTTGCTCGAGACCTGTCCCGGCTTGGGCAGCGCGACGCCGGGGACGACGGTGGTCGTCACGCACGGCGCGGGCGAGCTGGCTCCGGGCGAGGCCTGGTCGGTACCGCTGCCGCGGAGCAGGCGCACGATGCCGAAGGTCGCGCCGAAGAGCACCGCCATCATGAGGACGACGATGATCGTCGTCGTCACGGGGTGGCGACGGCGCGGCCGGTCGCCCGTGGGTCCGAGGCCCTGGCCGGAGAGCATGCTCATCGGCCGGCTCCTCTCGTACCGCTGCCCGACAGGCGGCTGCGCCACTCGCGGTCGTCGAGGTCGAGCACGCGGGCGTGGAGCACCGGCCTGCCGTGCAGCGCGGTGCGCAGCGCACGGTGCAGGCCGTCCTCGAGGTAGAGGACGCCCTCCCACTTCACGACGTGGGCGAACAGGTCGCCGTAGAACGTCGACTGCTCGTCGAGCAGCTGCTCGAGGTCGAGCATGCGCTTGGTCGTGACGAGGGTGTCGAGGCGGATCTGGCGCGGCGGGAGCTCGGCCCACTGGGCAGGACCGCACCCGTGCTCCGGATACGGCCGTCCTTCACCGACGCCCTTGAAGATCACCCTGTCGAGTCTAGGCGAGCCCTCCGGCCCTGCCTCCGAGACGCGCGCGAGCCCCGCTCAGCGGTCGGTGCGACCACCCTCGCGAGTCGCGTGGGAAGTCCCCCGACGGGTCGCACGCCAGGGGCACGCCGACCGGGAGGGGCCAGCGCCCCGGGAACGAAAGTGACCCCCCGCGCACCCATCAGGGCCCACCTACCCTTGCTGCCTTCCGGCCCTGGGGGAGTTCAGCGGGATGACGCCGCACGGGGAGTCGCGGACCAGCATAGGCGACGCGGCACGGTGCCTCGCACCGGCCGATTTCAGTGCAGGTCCACCCCGCCCGTATCCTCGTCCGCGGAGGATTCGCCTAGTGGCCTAGGGCGCACGCTTGGAAAGCGTGTTGGGGGAAACTCCTCAGGGGTTCGAATCCCCTATCCTCCGCCGACCGAGGGCGGGAGCCGTGCGCTCCCGCCCTCGTCTGTCGTCCGGGGTCGTGCGCTCAGAGCTCCGCGACCGCGGCCTTCACGGCGTCGGCGGCCGGGGTCGGCGTACGCCCGATGAGGCGCTCGAGGTCGCCGCTGCTGACGTGCAGGTCGCCCGCCTTGATCCGGTCGTCGACGTCGGCGAACACCGCGGCGACGGGCTCGGGGAAGCCGGCCGCGTTCACGAGGATGCCGGTGAGGGTGGCGACGTCGACGTCGGTGTAGGCCACGGTCGTGCCCGACGCCTCGCTCACGAGGGCCGCGAGCTCGGTGAGGGTGACCGAGTCGCCGCCGAGCTCGTAGACCGCGCCCACGTGCCCGTCGGTCGAGGCGACGACCGCCGCGGCGTCGGCGTAGTCGGCGCGCGTCGCGAGCGAGACGCGGCCCTCGCCGGCGGCGCCGACGATCCCGTGCTCGAGGTACGTCGGGATCTGGGGCGTGTAGTTCTCGACGTACCAGGCGTTGCGCACGAACGTGGAGGGCAGGCCCGACGCCTCGATCGCGGCCTCGGTCGCCTTGTGCTCCTGCGCCAGGATCATCGGGGTCTCGCTGGCCTTCGGGATCGACGTGTAGACGATGCGGCCGACGCCCGCGCGCACGGCGGCGTCGATCGCGTTCTGGTGCTGGGGCAGCCGCTGGCCGATCTCGCTCGACGACACGAGCACGAGCACGTCGGCGCCGGCGAAGACCGGGTCGAGGCTCGCCGGGTCGGTGTAGTCCGACGCCACCACGGTGACGCCGGCGGCGGCGAGGTCGGCGATCTTGTCGGTGCTGCGGCCGGTCGCGGTGATCTCCGAGGCGGGGACCCCGCGCTCGATCAGCGACTCGACGATGAGGCGGCCGAGCTGGCCGGTGGCTCCGGTGACGACGACGGACACGTGCTCCTCCTGGGGGGCGGGGCGACCGGGATCGGCCGCGCTTCTCACGAGCGACAACCGGCGTACCCTGGAGTCGCTTCCCATCGGAGAGCAGGCACCTTGAAGTGCCGTACTTACCTGGAGGTGACCATGCAGGTCACGAGCTCGGAGCCCGCGCGCGGCGTGCTCGACGTCGACCCGTACGCCGCCGGCTGCCCCAGCCGCCAGGTGCTCGACCGGATCGGCGACCGCTGGACCGTGCTCGTCGTGGGGTCGCTGTCGCAGCGCCCGATGCGCTTCAGCGAGCTGTCGCGGCGCATCGAGGGGATCAGCCAGAAGATGCTGACCCAGACCCTGCGCGGCCTCGAGCGCGACGGTCTCGTCGTGCGCACCGTGCACCCCGAGGTGCCCCCGCGCGTCGAGTACGAGCTCACCCGGGTCGGGGCGACCCTCATCGAGCCGCTCGATGCCCTCGACGCGTGGGCCCGCGAGCACCTGCCCGTGATCGAGGAGGCCCGCGCCGCCTACGACGCTCGAGACTGACCTGGATCTCGACAAATCCTTGTCGATGATCGACAAGTTCTCTACGGTGATCGGCATGCGGCTCTCGACGATCGCCCTCCGCGCCCTGCTCGTCGTGCTCGCCGTCGGCGGGGTCCTGGCCTATGCCCTGCTCTACGCGATCAGCAGCGACCTGGCGCACGAGTATCCGCCGCTCGCTCACCTGCAGCTGCCGCTGTTCGCCGCGGCCGTCGTCGCCGGCGTCCCGGTGGCCGTCGCGCTCGTGGCGCTGTGGCGGTTCGCCGCCCGGGTCGCGGCAGGAGAGGGCTTCTCGACCGGCACCGTCGGGCTGGTCCGGCTGATCCGGAACTGCTTCGCCGTCCTCGCGGTCTACCTGCTCGTCGCCTTCGTCGCGACGACAGTGGCGATGCAGCCGGGCCAGAGCCCGGGGGTCTTCCTGGCGTGGTGCGTCGGCGAGGTGGTGTCGCTCTTCCTGTTCACCTTCGCCGCCGTGATGGTCGGGCTGTTCGACAACGCGACCGAGCTGCGGCTCGAGAGCGAGCTGACGGTCTGACATGGCCATCGTCGTGAACCTCGACGTCATGCTCGCCCGGCGCAAGATGCGCCTCACCGAGCTCAGCAGCCGCGTCGACATCAGCCTGACCAACCTGAGCAACCTCAAGACCGGTCGTGCGAGGGCGATCCGCTTCAGCACCCTCGAGGCGATCTGCGCGGTGCTCGAGTGCCAGCCCGGCGACCTCCTCGAGTACGTCCCGGACCCGGTCGACGAACCCGACCTCAGCCCGCGCTGAAGACCTCGAGGAAGACCGGGCCCTGGCGCAGCAGACGCTGCGATCCGCCCGGACCGCTCACGGCCTCGCCCACCGGCGTCCAGCCGGCCGCGCTCAGCAGCGCCACCGTCTGCTCGACGTCGTCGACCTCGAGCACCGGGCGCACGCTCGCGCTCGCGGCGTCGCCGGGCGCGAGCCCCTCGACCGTCCGCGCCGCCGACGTCCCGGGTCCGGACAGCCACAGGTCGGGCATGCCCTCGGCCTCGAGGATCGCGAACGGCGGACCCCAGCGCTCGGCCACGGCGTACCCGGCGGCGGCCCAGCCGGGCAGCGCGGCGTCGACGTCGGCCACCAGCACCCGCACCGCTCCCATGCCCTCAGGATGCGCCGGTACGCCGGACCGCGGAAGCGGTTCGCGCGACCCAGGACCTCGTGCGAGGAGGCAGTCCGGTCGTCCCCGGGGACGGCGTCCGAGCCTGCGGTTAGGGTGCTCGCGTGTCCCTCGCCCTGTACCGCACCTACCGTCCCGGCAGGCTCGCGGACGTCATCGGGCAGGAGCACGTCACCGTCCCGCTGGCCCGGGCGATCGACAGCGGCCGCGCCCACCACGCGTACCTGTTCACCGGTCCGCGCGGCTGCGGCAAGACCTCGACCGCGCGCATCCTCGCCCGCTCGCTGAACTGCGAGGAGGGTCCCACCTCCGAGCCGTGCGGCGTCTGCCCGAGCTGCATCTCGCTCGCGCCCAACGGCCCCGGGTCGATCGACGTCGTCGAGATGGACGCCGCGAGCCACCGCGGCATCGACGACGCCCGCGAGCTGCGCGAGAAGGCGATGTACGCCCCCGCGTCGAGCCGCTACAAGGTCTACATCATCGACGAGGCGCACCAGCTCACGGTCGATGCCGCCAACGCGCTGCTCAAGCTGATCGAGGAGCCGCCGGCGCACCTGAAGTTCGTGTTCGCGACGACCGAGCCCGACAAGATCCTCCCGACCATCCGCTCGCGCACGCACCACTACCCCTACCGCCTCGTCCCGGTACGCCGGCTGCAGGAGCACCTCGCGTGGGTCTGCGAGCAGGAGGGCGTGCCCGCCGAGCCCGAGGCGCTCGCGCTCGTGGCGCGTGCCGGCGCCGGATCGGTCCGCGACGCGATGTCGATCCTGGGCCAGCTCATCGCCGGCACGGGTCCCGAGGGCCTGACCTACGACGACACGGTGAGCCAGCTCGGCGTCACCGACACCGCGATGCTCGACGAGGTCGTCGAGGCGCTCGCCACCGACGACGGCGCGGCGATGTTCTCGGTGATCGACCGGGTCGTGGAGGCGGGCCTCGACCCGCGCCGGTTCGCGACCGACCTGCTCGAGCGGCTGCGCGACCTCGTGGTGCTGCACGAGGTGCCCGACGCCGCCGAGGCCGGCCTGCTCGACGCTCCCGACTCGCAGATCTACCTGATGCGCGGGCAGGCGGAGAAGCTCGGCCTCGCGCAGCTCTCGCGCGCTGCCGACCTCGTGAGCACCGGGCTGTCCGAGCTCAAGGGCGCCACGGCCCCGCGCCTGCAGCTCGAGCTGCTCTGCGCGCGCCTGCTGCTGCCCGCCGCCGACGACACCGAGAACGGTCTGGCCGCGCGCCTCGACCGGATCGAGCGCCGGGTCGCCTACCTCGGCGACGCTCCGGCTGGCGCTCCTGCGCCCGCCGCCGCTGCGCCGTCGCGACCCGCGCCCGTCGAGCAGGCTCCGGCCCGGCCCGCCGCGCACCACGACACCGCTCCCCGCGCCGCCGCTCCGGGCGGTCCGCCCGCGCCGCCGCGCCTGTCGTCGGTCGCGCCGACGACCGCGGCAGCCGCGCCCGAGGCTGCTCCCGCGCCGACGCCCAGCGAGCCGCCGGCCGCGCCCGCTGCACAAGCCCCTGCTCCGGAGCCGGCACCCGCGCCTGCGACTCCCGCAGCGCCCGCCGCCTCGAGCGGCGGCGGTGACCTCGGGCAGGTCGCGATGATGTGGCCGTCGGTGCTCGAGGCGCTGAAGTCCTCGAGCCGCGTCGCGCACACCCTCGCCGAGGGCGCCGTCCCGCTCCAGCTCGACGGCAAGACCCTGGTCCTCGCGCACCCCGACCGCGTGCGGATGGGGATCCTGCGCGGCAACAAGGGCCACATGGAGCTGCTGCGCCTCGCGGTGCTCGACGTCGCGCGGCTCGACGTCGAGGTCGACCTGGTCCTCGACCCCTCGGTCTCCGACGCCCCCGCGGCCCCGGCCGCGCCGCCCCCGCCCGACCCCGCGCCCGAGCCCGCGCGCCCGACCGAGTCGGGGCCGTCGGCCCGCGAGCGCGCAGCGGCCGTCGTCGCCGAGGAGCCGGTGCCCGACGACGATGACGACGTGAGCGTCGACGACCCCGACGCCGAGGGCGACCTGTCGGGGCTCGCGCTCGTGCAGCGCGAGCTCGGCGGCACCGTGATGACCGAGTACGACAACGGCTAGTCGCTCCCCGAGGAGCGCACCTCTCCGGCGTACCGTCGGGAGACCAGAGGCGAGCCCGAACTGAGGGCCGCGACGACGACGGCAGGATGAGATCGCGTGTACGAGGGTGTGGTCCAGGACCTCATCGACGAGCTCGGCCGGCTGCCGGGCGTCGGCCCGAAGAGCGCGCAGCGCATCGCCTTCCACCTGCTCGCCGCCGACCCGGCCGACGTACGCCGGCTCGCGCACCTGCTCGTCGAGGTGAAGGACAAGGTCCGGTTCTGCTCGATCTGCGGCAACGTCGCGGAGGAGACCGAGTGCCGGATCTGCCGCGACCCGCGCCGCGACCCCGCGGTGATCTGCGTCGTGGAGGAGAGCAAGGACGTGCAGGCGGTCGAGCGGACGCGCGAGTTCCGCGGCCGCTACCACGTGCTCGGCGGCGCGATCAGCCCGATCGAGGGCATCGGGCCCGACGACCTGAGGGTCAAGGAGCTCATGACCCGTCTCGCCGACGGCACCGTCACCGAGCTCATCATCGCCACCGACCCCAACCTCGAGGGCGAGGCGACCGCGACCTACCTCGCGCGCCTGGTGAAGCCGATGGGCCTCACCGTCACCCGCCTCGCGAGCGGCCTCCCGGTGGGCGGCGACCTCGAGTACGCCGACGAGGTCACCCTCGGCCGCGCCTTCGAAGGCCGCCGCCGCCTCGACGTCTGACCCCCCATTTCTGCGCTGAAGGTGCCCCAGGCTGCCTAAGACGCAGCCCAGGCTCCCCACCGTCCCCACAGGCTGGTCGACCGCGACCCCGTGACCGCCGCGCCCACCCCGTCGCGGCGGTCGAGGCGGCAGGCCCGTCCCGATGCCGCGCACGGCGTACGACGAGCGTCGGAAGGCGACACGGATCGCACGCTGCTCGACGGACATCCGCGGCTCGCGGTCTGACAGGCTGCGGGCATGAGCACGCACGACGTCGCCTCCGACGACCTCACCGTCGACCCCGAGCCCGCCGACCTCGCCGAGCTGTCCGACCACGTGGCGGCCGCGGCCGCGCAGTTCGTGAGCGCCGTCGAGGTCGTGGCCGGTGCCGAGCACCCCGACGAGGTCGTGTCGATCCTGCTGCTCGAGCTCAGCTCGCTGCTCGCCGCCGGTGCGCCGCTGGGCGCGATCGAGGACGTCGTGCCCGACGAGCGCTTCGAGCCCGACGCCGGCCCCGAGCCCGACATCGACCGCGTGCGAAACCGGCTGCGCGAGCTGCTCGGCCCGGTCGACGAGTACGTCGAGGTCTTCGACCCCTACGCGCAGCCCGAGCTCGTCGCCGCGCGCCTGTCCGACGACCTGAGCCAGATCACCTCCGACCTGCTGCACGGGCTCGCGCACCAGGCCGCCGGCCGTCGCCTCGAGGCGCTGTGGTGGTGGCAGTTCTCCTACCTCTCGACCTGGGGACCGGCCGCCTCGGCCGCCCTGCGCGCGCTGCAGTCGCTCGTCGCCCACGTCCGTCTCGAGGTCCCGCTCGAGGCCGACCCCGAGGCCGACGACCTCACCTGACCGGGCGCCCGGCAGCGCTGGAGGGCTTGCGGGCCGCAGCAGCGGCCGGACGGGGGATCGTCCTGTCGTCCGAGGCGTGGGACGGACATCCCACAATCCGGACGCGCGGGCCGTGTCGATCTTGCGCCGGTAGGATGACCGGTGTCCGGTGAACCCCCGTCCGAGTGAGGCAGAACCCCACCGTGGGACTCGTGGTCCAGAAGTACGGCGGCAGCTCGGTCGCCGACGCCGAGAGCATCAAGCGGGTCGCGCGACGCATCGTCGAGACCAAGCAGGGCGGCGACGACGTCGTGGTCATCGTCTCCGCGATGGGCGACACCACCGACGACCTCATCGACCTCGCCGAGCAGGTGAGCCCGAACCCGGCGCCGCGCGAGCTCGACATGCTCCTCACCGCCGGCGAGCGCATCTCGATGGCCGTCCTCGCCATGGCGATCAACGACCTCGGGTACGAGGCCCGCTCGTACACCGGCTCGCAGGCCGGCCTCATCACCGACTCCACGCACGGCAAGGCGCGCATCATCGACGTCACGCCCGGCCGCATCCGCTCGGCCATCGACGACGGCGCGATCGCGATCGTCGCCGGCTTCCAGGGCGTCGCGCAGGACACCAAGGACATCACCACGCTGGGCCGCGGCGGCTCCGACACCACCGCCGTCGCCCTGGCGGCCGCGCTCGACGCCGACGTGTGCGAGATCTACACCGACGTCGACGGCATCTTCACCGCCGACCCGCGCGTGGCCCCCAAGGCCCGCCAGGTCCCGACCATCACCTACGAGGAGATGCTCGAGCTCGCGGCCAACGGCGCGAAGGTGCTGCACCTGCGCTGCGTCGAGTACGCCCGCCGCTTCGACCTCCCGATCCACGTGCGCTCGTCGTTCTCGAGCAAGACGGGCACGCTCGTGGTCTCCGACTCGTCCGCACCCGAAGGGGAAGCAGTGGAGCAGCCGATCATCGCGGGCGTCGCGCACGACCTCGCCGACGCCAAGGTCACCGTCGTCGGCGTACCCGACCTCCCCGGCAAGGCCGCCGAGATCTTCAGCGCGGTCGCCGAGTCCGGCGTGAACATCGACATGATCGTGCAGAACGTCTCGGGCTCGAGCCGTCGCACCGACGTCACGTTCACCTGCCCGATGGCCGACGGCCAGAAGGCGCTGTCGGCGCTGGAGAAGGTCAAGAGCGAGATCGGCTTCGACGACCTGACCTACGACGATGGCATCGCGAAGATCTCCCTCGTCGGTGCAGGCATGCGGTCGCACCCCGGTGTGTCCGCGACGTTCTTCAAGGCGCTGGCCGAGGCGGGCATCAACGTCGAGATGATCTCGACCTCGGAGATCCGCATCTCCGTCGTCACGCGCGCCGACTCCGCCCCCGCGGCGGTGCAGGCCGTGCACACCGCCTTCGGCCTCGACGCCGACGGCGAGGCCGTGGTCTACGGCGGCACCGGCCGCTGAGCCACCGGAAAACCGGTCGTCGGGGCGCGAGCCGCGCGACCTAGAGTGGGCAGAACGCCTGCAGAGCAAGGAGAACCGAGATGAGCCGCAAGCCCGTCGTCGCCGTGGTCGGTGCCACCGGACAGGTCGGCGCCGTGATGCGCCGCCTCCTCGACGAGCGCGACTTCCCGCTCTCGCAGGTGCGCTACTTCGCCTCCGCGCGCTCCGCCGGTACGACGCTGCCGTGGCGCGGCGAGGAGATCCTCGTCGAGGACGCGGCGACCGCCGACGTCTCGGGCATCGACATCGCGCTGTTCTCCGCCGGCGGCTCGACCTCGAAGGCGATCGCCCCGCGCTTCGCCGAGGCGGGTGCCGTCGTCATCGACAACTCCAGCGCCTGGCGCATGGACCCCGACGTGCCGCTCGTGGTCAGCGAGGTCAACCCGCAGGCGATCGGCGAGATGCGCAAGGGCATCATCGCCAACCCGAACTGCACCACCATGGCCGCGATGCCGGTGCTGCGCCCGCTGCACGAGGAGGCCGGCCTGCGCCGCCTCGTCGTGAGCTCCTACCAGGCGGTGTCGGGCTCGGGCCTCGCCGGCGTCGAGGAGCTCGAGTCGCAGGTGCGCGCCGCGCTCGAGCAGGACGTCGCGGGCCTCGTGCACGACGGCCGCTCGGTCGACCTGCCCGCTCCGAAGAAGTACGTCGCGCCGATCGCGTTCGACGTCATCCCGCTCGCCGGCTCCATCGTCGACGACGGCTCGCTCGAGACCGACGAGGAGCAGAAGCTCCGCAACGAGAGCCGCAAGATCCTCGGCATCCCCGAGCTGCTCGTGAGCGGCACCTGCGTGCGCGTCCCGGTCTTCACCGGCCACTCGCTGTCGATCAACGCCGAGTTCGACCGACCGCTGTCGGTCGAGCGCGCGCTCGAGCTGCTCGGCTCCGCGCCGGGCGTCGAGGTCGCCGACGTCCCGACCCCGCTGCAGGCCGCCGGTCAGGACCCGTCGTACGTCGGTCGCGTGCGCCAGGACTCGAGCGTCGAGGGCGGCCGCGGTCTCGCGCTGTTCGTCAGCAACGACAACCTGCGCAAGGGCGCGGCCCTCAACGCCGTGCAGATCGCCGAGCTCGTCGCCGCCGGTCTGTAGCGCCGCTCGCAGTCCCGTGAGGGACAGCGCGGTCGCGTCGCGTGACCGCCGCGCCGTCCGGTCGATCGACCCGTCACCCGTTCGGCCCAATCCGGCGCGGAACGCGCATTCTTGATCACGGATGTGCCACCCTGCTCGCCTGCCCGGCTCGGGGGAGCCGGATGAACGGGGGAGCTCCAGTGTCGGTACGTCGTCGTCTTCTCGCGGGCGGTCTCGCCCTCGGCATGTCCATCGGGCTCGTGGTCGCCACCGGCGGTCCGGCGTCGGCCGCCACCGACACGACACTGTTCACCATGACCGGCGAGACGGGCGACTACATCGCCGGGCCGGCGACGTACACCTACACGCCGGCCGACGCGACGTTCAGCACGCAGGGAACGTCCGGGCAGGCCTACTTCTCCGTCATCCAGCCGGGTCTCGCGCACTGGTGGTACCTCGACCTGCGGTCGCCAGCGGGAGGCGACCTCGTCGCGGGCACGACGTACACCGACGCGCAGCGGGCCTCGTTCGCCGTGGCTCCGCACCCGGGGCTCGACGTCTACGGCGACGGTCGCGGCTGCAACACGGTGAGCGGCTCTTTCACCGTCCTCGAGATCGCGCGTGACGCCGACACCGGGACGATCACGAAGTTCGCCGCGACCTTCGAGCAGCACTGCGAGGGCGGCACCGCCGCCGCGCGCGGGGCGATCTACTACCACTCGTCGATCCCCTACTCCGCCAACGCTTCCGTGACCCTCGGCGGCGCCGCTCAGCTTCCGACCGGTGCGCCGGTCTCGCTGACCGGTGTGCTCAGCGACGGCACCAACCCGATCGGGTCGGCGGCGCTGAGCGTCTCGCGCACGGACGGCAGCGGTACGACGAACCTGCCCGACGTCACCACGGCCGCCAACGGGTCGTTCACGGTGACCGACACGATGCCGAGCAGCGACGCCTCGTGGACCGTGCACTTCGCGGGCAACGACAGCGTCCAGCCCCTCAGCGCGACGCACGTGGTCACGCTCGGCAAGTACTCCAGCGCGATCGCCCTCACCGCTCCCGCGACCGCCACGCGCGGCGTGGCGTACCGGGTGACCGGCGTCCTCACGTCGAACGGCGCTCCGCTGGCCAGCACGTCCGTGACGTTCACGCGCAAGGACCTCGCCGGCACTCGCTCGTTCTCGCTGGTCTCCAACGCGTCGGGCGTCGTGTCCTACCGAGACGTTCCCGCAGTCGGCGGCGTGGTGTCGTGGACGCTCGCGTACGCCGGTGACGACACGCACGCCTCGGCCTCCGCGTCGAAGGCGGTCACCGTCTCCCGCTTGGCGACCTCGGTGACGATCAAGACCTCGGCGACCAGCTACGCCTACGGTGCGCGCGCGGCGATCACGGTCCACCTGGGCACGACGTACAACCGGCGCGACGTGTACGTGTACGCCCGCCCGCTCGGCCCGACGGTCGGCACCGCGCCCGGCACGCTCATCGCGCACGTCAAGGTGAACTCGCTGGGCAACGCGATCATCGGCTACACCATGCGCGCCCGGACCACGATCACGGTGCGGTTCGCCGGCGACTACCGCTACCTGGCCGCGGCGCGCGCCGTGACGGCGAACGTGGTGTCGAAGGTGTCGATCGAGGCCGGCAGCTACACGTCGGTCTCCGGGGGCGTCTACAAGTACGCCAGCGGCACGGCGTACTTCCGCTCGCGCCCGGCCCCGCTGCGCTACTCCGGATGCATCACCTTCGCGCTGCAGATCTACGCCGCGGGTCGCTGGCAGAACGCCGGCTCGGTCTGCGCCACGATCCAGCCGACCGCGGGCTACTACGCCTACGCGTACACGAACCGGAACTACGTGGGCTACAAGTTCCGGGTGCGCGCCTACATCGGCAGCAACGGCTACAGCATCGGGTCCACCAGCCCGTGGTTGTACTTCATGTTCGTCTGACCGACCTCCGCACGGACAGCACCGAGGCCGCCCTCCTGACGGGGGCGGCCTCGTGCTGTGTCGCGTCCGGGGGTGCGGCGCTGAGCCGACCGGGGGAGAGGTCGTCACCCGTGCGGCGCAAGGCGGCTACGGAATGCTCCGGCAGATGTCGATGGTGCTTCGGTAGGAACCCATCCGGCTCGGGGAGCCGGTCATGTGGGGGGAGTCGCTCTGTGCCCGTGACCGCCGTGCGCCGTCGCGCGCTGACCGCTGCCGTCGCTGCTGCGGCGCTGCTGGTCGGCGGTGCGGCCGTGGGGGTGCCCGCCCTCGCGTCCGCCGACACGACCGTCGTCGAGTTCACCGGCGACGCCGGTGACGCCCTCACGCAGGGAGTGCCGCGCAGCGTCGCGCCGCCGGTCGCCACGATCGACGCCACGGGGACGACGTCGTCGATCCACGTGTCGGTCGTCGGCACCGAGACGTGGGACTTCGTCCTCGAGCCGCCCGCGGGCGAGGAGCTGACGAGCGGGACGACGTACCCGATCGCCAAGGCGGGCGACCAGACCGGCCTCGACGCCGGCTTCGACCTCTCGGGCGAGGGCCGGTCGTGCACGGCCTTCGACGGCACCCTCACCCTCGACGAGCTCACGACCGACGCCGACACCGGTGCAGTCACGGCTCTCGCCGCCAGCTTCGTCGCGCACTGCAACGGCTCGATCGCGTCGTCGCGCGGCGTCGTCTACGTGCACTCGTCGCTTTCGTACGCCGCGACGTCGAGCCTCACGATCGGCGGCACCGCGACGCAGTACGCCGGCGGCACCGTCGACCTCGGCGGCACGCTCACCGGTCCGGGCGGTCCGATCGCGGGCGCGACCGTGTCGCTGTCGCGCAAGGACGGCGCGGTCGTCACGCCGCTCACCCCGGCCGTGACGCAGGCCGACGGCACGTGGGCCGCGACCCTGCCCTTCGGCCTCAACGACGCGACCTACACCGCCTCCTACGCCGGCGACGCCGACCACGCCGCCGCGCAGCAGCAGCACCTCGTCGCCCTCAAGGCTCCGGAGACCTCGGCGATCACGCTGACCGGTCCGGACCACACGTTCGTCAGCACGTCGGTGCTCCTGACCGGCAACCTCTCCGGCCCCGGTGGCCCGATCCCCGCGGCCGACATCCTGCTCACACGCACCGACGCGTCGGGCACGACCAACCTCCCGACGGCGAAGACCGGGTCCGACGGCAACTACTCGGCGACCGTCGCCGTGGGCAGCTCCGACGCGACCTTCAAGGCGTCGTTCGCCGGTGACGCCCAGCGCGCCACCGTCGTCGCCACCTGGGTCGTGACGGCGGTCGCGCCGGCCACCAGCACCCTGACGATCACCGGCCCCGCGAGCGCGCTCGCCACGTCGTCCGTCGACCTCGGCGGTGTGCTGTCGGGCTCGAGCGGCGTCGTCGAGGGGGCGACGATCTCGCTGTCGCGCACCGACGCCGCGGGCACGACGGCGCTCACGACAGCGGTCACGGGTGCCGACGGCAGCTGGACAGCGACCGTCCCGCTCGGCCTCACCGACGGCACGTTCACCGCGTCGTTCGCGGGCGACTCCGGCCACGTCGCGGTGCAGGCCAGCCGCAAGGTCGACGCCACGCGCTACGAGAGCGGCGTCACCGTGGCCCTGCCGACGAGCACCGGGCGCGGCGTGGCCTACGCCGTCACGGGCGTCGTCACCGGGCACAGCGGACCGCTCGGCGACCAGCTCGTGACCCTGCGCCGCACCGACCTCGCGGGCACCCGCGAGGTGTCCGTGCGCACCGATGTGAACGGCGCCTACACATACACCGACACTCCCGCCGTGGGCGGACCGGTCTCGTGGCGCGCCTCGTGGGCCGGCAACGCGACGCACTCCGCGTCGAGCGCGTCGCGCAGCCTCACCGTGAGCCGGCTGCGCACCACCCTCACCGCGAAGGTGTCGGCCACGGTGTTCGCATACGGCCGCACGGCGTACGTCTCGGTGCACCTCGGCACGACCTACAACCGTCGCGACGTCTACGTCTACGCGCGCCCGCTCGGGTGGGGCTTCGGCGGTACGAAGCTCATCGGCCACGCGACCGTGAACTCCGCGGGCAACGCACTGGTGCCCTACACGATGCGCACGCAGACGCAGTTCATCGTGCGGTTCAGCGGCGACTACCGCTACGACGACGCCGTCGTCACCGTGAACTCTCCGTTCGTGAAGGCCGCGGTCTCCGTCGCGCTCACCGGCTGGTACCACAAGGTCGGGCAGATCTACCTGTTCCACGCGGTGAACCCGCGTCAGGTGATCACGGTGATGCCGTACCGACCGGGCCGCTGCTTCAGCACGACCGTGCAGGCCTACCAGAACAAGAAGTGGTCCACCGTCGCGCACCTGGCGTGCGGCCGCCTCGACTTCACGTCCCGCGGGTACGCCACGCTGAACTCCAACCGGCCGCTCGGGATCGTGTTCCGCATCAGCGCCTCGGTGGGCAACGACACGGCGTCGAGGTCGCTCGCCGCCAGCAGCCCGTGGGTCTACCTGCAGTTCACCTGACGCGTCAGCGTGAGGCGTCGATCGCCGCGGACGTGGCCTTCGCTCCCTCGACCGCGTCGTTCACCGTCACCGCGAACCGTCGCCCGTCGGCCAGCACGAGCTCGATGCCCGGTCCTCGACGGATGACGGCGGCGCTCGCCTTCGCCCACGGGATCCAGCGGTAGCCCCAGCCGCCCCACTCGCGCGGCTCCACGACGATCGCGGACGCCTCGCGCAGGTCGGCGATGCGGATCGCCCGGCGCGGCCACCCGAACGGGCCGAACGCCACGACGAACCGCTCGGGGTCGACGCGCACCTCGAGCGACGACAGCAGCCAGCCCGTGATGCCGACGACGACACCGACGACAGCGAGCACCCAGCCGAGCCCGACGGGTACGCCGGCCCCCTGCAGCGCGATCACCGTGCCGATGCCGACGGCGACGAGGATCAGGGTGATGCCGACGGCCAGCACGGCGAAGCCGCGGCTGCGGCAGGTCCCGGTCCAGGTCACGCCACCACGCTAGTGGGCCGCCTCGGACCGCCCGCGAAGTGTCGTCTTCCCGACACTTCACCCGATCGCGCTCGTTGCCCCCCGGCGCGCCGAGATGCCCAATACAGTGCGCCGCGTGCGTCTGATCCTTCTCGGCGTCCGCGGTTCCACCCCGGCGCCCGGTGCCGACTTCGTCCGGTACGGCGGTCACACGTCGTGCGTCGCCGTGGTGCCCGACGGCTCCGACACGCCGTCACTCGTGCTCGATGCGGGCACGGGTCTGCGCGACCTGACGCCGCGGCTGAACGGGCAGCCCTACCGCGGGTCGATCCTGGTGAGCCACCTGCACTGGGATCACGTGCAGGGTCTGCCCTTCTTCATCGCGGGCGACCGTCCCGACGCGGCGGTCGACCTCTACGTGCCCGCGCAGAACGGACGCACCGGCCGCGACCTCCTCGCCGCCGCGATGGCGCCGCCCAACTTCCCGATCACGCCCGAGGGTCTGCAGGGCACCTGGACCTTCACCGCGCTCGAGTCCGGCTACCACGTGATCGAGGGCTTCCGGATCCGCGCGACCGAGGTGCGCCACAAGGGTGGTCGCACCTTCGGCTACCGCATCAGCGACGACTCCGGCTCGATGGCGTACGTGCCCGACCACGTCATCTCGGGCGGCATCGACAACGAGGTGCGCGACCTCATCCACGACGTCGACGTGCTGCTGCACGACGCGCAGTTCGTGGAGAGCGAGCGCCGTCTCGCCGACGCCTACGCGCACTCGACGGTCGACGACGCCGTGAACCTGGCGCGCGAGTGCGGAGTGCGCCACCTCGTGCTCTTTCACCACGGCCCGGCGCGCACCGACGACGCCCTCGACGCGATCTCGGCGTCGTTCACGAAGGGCTCGGTCACCGCCGCCGCGCAGGGCGACGTCATCGACGTACGCCGCAACTGACGCCTAGCGGAGCAGGTCGCCCGCCTCGTCGAGGAGTGCGCGTCCTGCTGCGCGACCGGACTCGACCATGCGGTCGAGCTGGTGGAACTCGAGCAGCCCGACTCCGGCGGTCGACGGCGTGACGACGACCGCGCCCGCGCGGTGCGCCGCCTCGACCGCGCCGCCGCTGCCGATGAACAGCGTGCGGACGAGCGTCTCCCCGAGCGACGGGATGCGTACCGGACGCTCGGCGCTGGTGGCTCCCGGGCCGTCGGTGCGCTGCGACGGCGTGCCGCCCATGCCGATGTTCACCGCGACGACCGGGCCCTCGTCGCGCTCGGTCAGCAGGCGCACGGGCAGGTTGTCGAGGATGCCGCCGTCGGCGAGCAGCGCCCGGCCGCTGCGTCGTGGCGCGAACAGCACGGGCAGCGCGATCGACGCCATCACGGCCTCGACGACCGGCCCGGTGCGCAGGTCGACCGCCGTGCGCGACTGCAGGTCGGTGATCGACGCGCGGAACAGGCGCGGCATCTCCTCGATCCACGTGTCGCCGAGCCACCGGCGCAGCGCCGCCTCGGCGCGACGACCCTTGGAGAGCGCGACGGTCGGCACGGTGTAGTCGCCGAAGGGGTTGCCGCGCACGAACTCCGAGTAGCACGCCTCCTGGATCTGCTCGGCGGTCAGGCCCGAGGCCCAGAGCGCCGCGACGATGGAGCCGAGGCTCGAGCCCACGACCCGGTCGACGGGTACGCCGGCCTCCTCGAGCTCCGCGAGCACGCCGATGTGCGTCATCGCGCGGGCGCCGCCGCCGGCGAGCACGATCCCTACCGAGCGGCCCGCCAGCCGCGCCGCGAGCGGTCGCAGCCCGGCATCGAGGTCGACCTCGTCGACGGTCAGGACCTGCCACGGTCGCACCGCGCCGGCCCACGCGCGCACCTGGTCGCGCGGCGGCCGGGCACCGACCAGCACGAGATCGGCGTCGGCCCGGTCGAGCGGCGGGCCCTCAGGCGCACGCGCGGTCCACGGCGCGACGAGCACGAGCTGGTCGGCCTGCCGCACGCACATCCGCCACCACTCGTCGTCGGTGGTGTCGGCGACGAGGACGACGCGGTCGTTCTCCGCCTCGGCTCGCTCGAGACCGTCGGGGTCGAGGCGACCGGGGGTGGCGACGCGCAGCGTGCGCCGCAGCGACGCGGCCAGGCTGTCGGCCACCGCCGCGACGGGTGCATCTGGTGCGGCGGCGACGACGGCGACGAGACGCGGCTGCGGCGCTGCGCTCGAGCCGGCGACCGGCCCGTCGGCGAGCTGCTCCGCGAGCACGCCCGAGAGGGCGGTGAGGGTCTGCGCGTCGTCGCCCACAGCGTCGCGGAAGTGCTCCTGCGAGACGCGCAGCAGCCTGCTGTCGCGACGCGCGCGCACCGACGCCGAGCGCGTGCCGCCGGTGAGCAGCGCGAGCTCGCCGAGGACGGCGCCGGCGCCGAGCTCGCGCACCGTGCGGCCGCCCGTCTCGACCTCGAGCCGACCTGCCTTCACGACGTACATGTCGGCGGCCTCGTCGCCCTCGTGGAAGAGGTGCTCGCCGGCCGCGAGCTCGACCGGGGTGGCGCCGGACTCCAGCCGGTCGCGCGCCGACGCCGGGAGCCGCGAGAGCAGCGGTGCCGCCGCGAGCGCGCCGTCGGCGGTGGCGGCGGGACGCGGCTCGGGCAGCCGCACGGCCGCGGGCACCGCCGGGTCGTCGTCGTCCTCCTCGGACGCCGTGGCCGCACGCACCCGTCCGAGGAACAGCGCGATGACCGCGGTGATGACGAAGCAGATGGAGGAGAAGACCCAGCCGTGGCGCAGCACGTCGACGGTCGTCGTGGCCGACGGCGTACCGATGATGACGACGAGCACCGCGATGCCCAGCGCCGCACCGATCTGCCGTGCGCTCGAGTTGACCGCCGAGGCCGTGGCGAACCGTCCGCCGGGCACGGCGGCGAGAGCGGCGCTGCCGAGGACGGGCAGCGTCGCGCCGACGCCGATGCCCGACAGGATCTGGCCCGGCATCCACGCGCCCCAGAAGTCGGGCGTGACCTCGACGCGCGTGGCGTACCAGACGTAGGCCAGCGCCCACACGATCGCGCCAGGAACGATCACCCAGCGGAAGCCGCGGCGCTCCGCCACCGGGCCGAGCAGCGCGGCGAGCACCGCCGCGACCAGCGCGCCAGGTACGACGGCGAGGCCGGAGACGAGCACCGAGTAGTGCCACACCAGCTGCAGCCACAGGATGTTGGTGAGCAGGTAGGCGTAGAAGCCCATGCCCGCGACGATCGTCGCGGTGTTGCCGACCGAGAACGCGCGGATGCGCAGCAGCGCCGGGTCGAGCAGCGGCGAGCGCGCGCGGCGCGACGAGACCACGAAGCCGAGGAAGAGCAGCACGGCGCCGACGAAGCACGCGATCGTCGCGGGGCTCGTCCAGCCCCAGTCCTCGCCCTTGACCAGGCCGAGGGTGAGCAGCCCGAGCATGAACGCCGACAGCGCGGCGCCGAGGAGGTCGGGCATCCGGCGGCGTCCCGGCGCGCGGCTCTCGACGAGCAGCTTGCGGCCGGCCCAGAGCGCTGCGAGACCGAAGGGGAGGTTGACGAGGAACGCCCAGCGCCAGCTGCCCCACTCGACCAGCGCGCCGCCGATCGGCGGTCCGAGCCCGGAGGCCAGCGCCGCCGACGCGCCCCACAGGCCGACCGCATGCGTACGCCGCGACGCCGGGAACGCCTCGACCACGAGCGCGAGCGATGCGGGCACGAGGACCGCGGCGCCGAACGCCTGCACGACACGCGCTCCCACGAGGAAGCCGACCGACGGCGAGAGCGCGCACACGACCGATGCGATCGTGAAGACGAGCACGCCCGTCGTGAACGCACGACGCCGGCCGAGCAGGTCGGCGATGCGCCCGCTGACGATGAGGAACGCGGCGAAGACGATGCTGTAGGCGTTGAGGATCCAGGAGAGCGACGAGATCGTGCTCTCGGGGAACGACTCTCTGATGTTGGGGAACGCGACGTTGACGACGGTGGCGTCGAGGAAGGCGAGGAACGCCCCGAACGACGCGACCAGCAGCACCGTGCGGCTCGCGACCCGTCCGCGGACGACGACAGCGCTCGACACCGAAGCCCCTCTCCGGCCGCCAAGATCATCGGGGCCGTCGGCAGCGTGCCACGGCGACGCGCGGAGCGCCCGCTACACAGGGCAACTCGCCGACGCGGGTTCATCCCAACCGGAGGATCCGGCCGCGCGCGGCAGCGCCCTAGCGTCGGTGGCCGGAGAGCAGGGGACCGGGGCCAGCGCGGCCCCGGGCCGGTGGCCCGGCTGGGGGTCGCGAGGGCCTACGCTCTCCCCTGGAACACCTGGCCCGTCGGCGTACGGACCGCCAGCCAACCGTCGGCGGGCCAGGTATCAACCCCTATATGGAGGTCTGCTCCGTGAGCACCTTGGCAGAGTTCGGCACCGGCGAGGTCCTGTGGTCCATCGTCTGGTTCACCCTGTTCTTCCTGTGGATCTGGGTCCTGATGACGGTCTTCGCCGACATCTTCCGCAGCGACGACCTCGGCGGTTTCGCCAAGGCGCTGTGGATCATCTTCATCGTCGTGGCGTGGTGGCTGGGCGTCCTCGTCTACCTCATCGCCCGCGGCAAGGGGATGCAGCAGCGCTCGATCGAGGCCATGAAGGCGGCCGACACAGCACAGCGTGAGTACATCCAGAGCGTCGCCGGCAGCGGCAGCGCTTCGGCCACCGAGGAGATCGCGAAGGCTGCGGCCCTCAAGGACCAGGGCGTCATCTCCCAGGAGGAGTTCGACGCGATCAAGAACAAGGCCCTCAGCTGACCGAGGGTCCCTGATCCGCGGGAGCGGGTGGTGCCGGTACGCCGGTGCCACCCGCTCCGTCGTGTCCGCCCCCAGCACCCGACGCCTGTCGCACGCGAAGGGCGAGGGGTCAGGGGCCTAGCCGATGCGGGCGCCGCCGAACTTGTCGCGCAGGGACTCGCGGCGTGCGTCGACGGCGGCGTTGCGCTCGGCGGCCTTCGCGAGCTTCTCCTCGCCGTACCAGCGCTTGGCCCAGAACGACTCGGGCTTGGCCAGCCGGATGGCGCCGATGAGGCCGAGGATCGGCACGAAGAAGCCGACCAGACCGGTGACGATCTTGCCCTTGAGCAGGCACACGATCACGTAGCCGATGTGGATCACGACGAGCAGCACGACGAACCAGGCCGACTGGTTGTCGGCGCTCGAGTTGACGCCCGCGGGCGCGGCGCCGATGAGCAGCACGATCCCGAGCACGACCGCGACCATCACGGCGTCGATCGACTTGCGGCCCTCGTCGCTCCAGTAGACGTCCTCGAGGTGCAGCCACAGCGCGAACTCGTCGAGCGCGAGGGCGGCGCCGATGCCGAACAGGGCGGCGAGGATCTCGACCCACGGGCTCGACGGCTGGAACCGGAACTCGAGCATGCCGGTGATGAGCACGAGCAGGATGCCCCACACCTGGTGGTGCACGTGCACGCCACCGATGTGGATGTCCTTGATCGGGCCCGACTCCTCGACCGCGACCTCGGCGGTGTTCCGCGCGCGGATCTTGCGCGTGATGCGCCGCGTGATGATGTAGGTGACGAGGAAGCCGACCATCATCCACAGCGCGGCGGAGCGCCCGCTGTCGACGATGGCGGACCGGTAGAGGTCGAGCATGGGACGACCCTAGGGTGCGCTCCCACCCCGCACCCGCCGAAACCGCGGACGGCTCAGCCGTAACAGTCACATCGACCCGTGGGGCGGATCGCCGCGAGCCCCTGTCCGGGACCGGACCGCTGGCCTACCGTCGACGGGTGGCGACGACCGTGCGGGTGATGGTGGAGCAGGGCGCGAAGAAGCGCGTCGTGGCGTGCGCGTTCGACTGGCCCGGCTGGGACCGCAGCGTGCGGCACGGCGGCGACGTCCTCGCGATGCTCGAGTCCTACCGCCCGCGCTACGCCGTCGTCGCCGAGAGCGCCGGGTACGGCGAGGAGTTCGCTGCGCTGGGCCGGCTGCGCGTGGTCGAGGAGCTCGAGGGCACCGGCATGACCGACTACTACGGCGTCTCGGGTCGCACCGCGACGGGCGAGGTCGGGCCGATGTCCGACGCCGAGCTCGAGCGCAAGGTCGCGCTGCTCGAGGCCGCGTGGCGCACGTTCGACGAGACGGCGGCGCGCGTCTCGCCCGAGCTGCGCCTCGGGCCGCGCGGGGGCGGGCGCAGCCGCGACGAGATCGTGGGGCACGTGAACCGTGCGGAGATCGGCGAGTTCTCGCCCAAGGTCGGCGTGAAGGCGCCGATCGAGACGTGGGAGGACCGCGACGCGCTGCTCGCCTACCGTCGTGACGTCGTCGACGGAATCCGCGCGGTCAACGCGCGCGGCGAGAAGGCGCGCACCTGGGAGCTGCAGACGCTCGTACGACGCCTGGCCTGGCACATGCTCGACCACGCGTGGGAGCTCGAGGACCGCGACCTCACCGGCGCCGACGATGCCTGAGCATTTGCTCGACGTCGGCCTCCGTCGCGTCGACTTCGGCTGGTTCGTGCGCCCCGGCT
Source organism: Candidatus Nanopelagicales bacterium (assembly GCA_046330715.1). Lineage (GTDB taxonomy): Bacteria > Actinomycetota > Actinomycetes > S36-B12 > CAIYMF01 > Longivirga. The sequence continues at coordinate 33,671 of JAXLSG010000005.1, read as the reverse complement.
CGGAGACGGAGTCCGGCGAGCCGCGCGTCGAGGCCGTGCTCGGGTACGCCGTCGAGCACGCGGGCGGTGTGCTGCTCGTCGACACCGGCATGGGCTCGCACCCCGAGGTCGACGCGCACTACCGGCCGCGCACGCGCTCGCTCGACGACGCGCTGCACGCGTCGGGGCTGCGGCGCGACGCGATCACCGAGGTGGTCAACTGCCACCTGCACTTCGACCACTGCGGGGGCAACCCGCTGCTCGCGGGTCGGCCGTTCTTCGTGCAGGCGACCGAGCTCGCCGAGGCGCGGGCCGGCGAGGACTACACGCTGCCCGAGCTCGTCGACCCGCCCGGCACGGCGTGGGAGGTGCTCGACGGCGAGGCCGAGATCCTGCCCGGCGTACGCATCGTCCCGACGCCCGGTCACACGGCCGGCCACCAGTCGGTCGTCGTGCGGCGCAGCGACGGGGTCGTCGTGGTGGCGGGCCAGAGCCACGGCACCGCGTTCGACTACGCGTCCGACGTCCTCGCGCTGCGCGCGCGCCGCGCCGGTCACGACGAGCCGCTCCCGGTGGCGCCGGAGTGGATGGCCGTGCTCGAGCAGCTCGATCCCCGCTACGTCGTCTTCGCCCACGACCACTCCGTCTGGGTCCCCTGACCTCGACCGCGGGATCCCTTCGCGCTGAAGCGCCCTCGTGATCGTTCCGGTGGGAGCAGACTGGTCGCGGTACCGACGGGGAGGTCCCTCATGTCTCTCGACACGCAGCGGTCGGAGCGCGCGGTCGCGCTGCCGCCCGGTCGGATCGCTCTGCTCGTCGCGGGCGCGGTCCTGCTGGTGTTCGTCGGGTACGTGCTCGGTTCGGGGCGCAGCACCACGCGCGAGGTGACCGGTCCGGTCCAGGTCGGCGACAAGGTCGCGACGATGATGGTCGACGGGACCGGGTACGGGTTCGCCGAGAGCATCCCGTGGATCGATGCGTCCGGCTCCACCCATGAGGGTGGGTGGCCCGAATGCCTCGGGTCGATGCAGGAGGTTCCGGCGGCGACGTTCGGGGTCGCGTCGGTGCGCTACCCGGACGGTGCGACCGGCGACCAGGTCGTGTACGTCGACTGCAGCCGCTGACGTCTGCTGGGTGAGTCGAGAGACGGTGCCTTCTGGGCGGGCTTGCGTCGGGGTGTGGCGCGGGGCCGACCTTCGGTCGGCGGGTGACAGGATCCGTCGCTGCGCGCGCTGCGCGCGGTCGAAGGGCTCGGCGGGGCGCCTGCGGCGCGTGCGCGAGGGCGGCGACCGGGGGAGCGATGGGCTCCTCCCTGCATGTGCGCACCCCGACCATGTGCGAAGGGCCCGGCCTGAGGCCGGGCCCTTGCTGGTGGTCGGGGTGACAGGATCCGTCGCTGCGCGCGCTGGCGCGGTCGGTCGGCTCGAAGGGGCGCCTACGGCGCGTGCGCGAGGGCGGCGACCGGGGGGAGCGGTCGGGCTCCTCCCTGCATGTGCGCACCCCGACCATGCGCGAAGGGCCCGGCCTGAGGCCGGGCCCTTGCTGATGGTCGGGGTGACAGTGTGTGGTTTCACGACATCCCGGACAGGTGTCTCGCGTGATCCCGGACAGGCCTGCAGCAGCGTTCGGGCATGTCCAAGGCGCGTCTGGTGATCACCGCGGTCGAGCTCGAAGGCCGTTCTCCCAGCGAGGTCGCCGCCTCCTACGGGGTGTCGCGGTCCTGGGTCTACGAGCTGCTCGCCCGCTACCGGGTCGAGGGCGACACAGCCCTCGAGCCCAGGTCCAGGCGACCACGGACGAACCCACGCGCCACCCCGCAGCCCGCCATCGACCTGGTGCTCGCGCTGCGCGACCAGCTCCACGCTGGCGGCCTGGACGCCGGCCCGCACACGATCGCCTGGCACCTGCGTGAGCATCACGCGACCACCGTGTCGGTCTCCACTGTCTGGCGGATCCTGCACCGAGCCGGACGCATCGACCCTCAACCCCAGAAACGGCCACGCAGCTCCTACCAGCGCTTCGAGGCAGAGCTGCCCAACCAGACCTGGCAGACCGACTTCACCCACATCACCCTCGCCGACGGCACCGACACCGAGGTCCTGACCTTCCTCGACGATCACTCCCGCTACGTCCTGACCTGCACCGCCCAGCGCGCCGTCACCACTGCTCTGGTCATCACCGCGTTCCGGCAAGCCGTTGCCGCCCACGGCATCCCCGCCAGCGTCCTGTCCGATAACGGCCTGGTCTTCACCGCCCGCCACCGCGGCGGCCGCAACAAGTTCCAGAACGAGCTCGAACGGCTCCACATCGCGCAGAAGAACTCCCGACCCAGCCACCCCCAGACCTGCGGCAAGGTCGAACGCGTCCAGCAGACCCTCAAGAAGTGGCTCGCCAGCCGGCGACCGGCAACCACCGTCGCCGAGCTCCAGACCCTGCTCGACACCTGGGCGAGGGACTACAACACGACCCGACCGCACCGATCCCTCGCCGGCCGCACACCGGACCAGGCCTACCGATCACGCCCGAAAGCCACCCCGACCCACGGCAACCAGGGCACCCACTACCGGCTGCGCTACGACCTCGTCGACAAGACCGGGAGCGTCACCCTGCGCCACGACAGCCGCCTGCACCACATAGGCATCGGCAGAGCCCACGCCGGCACCCGCGTCGTCATGCTCATCCACGACCTCGACATCCGAGTCGTCGACGCCCTCACCGGCGAACTGCTCCGCGCCCTCACGCTCGACCCCACCCGCAATTACCAGCCCCAGAAACGCGAGGACACCCCGGACCCGTAGGTCCGAGGTGTCCTCGATGTCCTGAGACAGGACAGATGGTCGGGGTGACAGGATTTGAACCTGCGACCTCTTCGTCCCGAACGAAGCGCGCTACCAAGCTGCGCCACACCCCGGTGGAGCCCGCTGAGTCTACGGGTGCCGCCCGGCGGCCACCAAAACGGGTTGGGTCAGGGGGCCGGCGGGGGGCTCAGGCGACCGGGGTCAGGGTGAGCAGGGTGGCCTCGGGCGGGCAGGCGAAGCGCACCGGGGCGTAGGGCGAGGTGCCCAGGCCCGCGGAGACGTGCAGGACCGTGCCGCGGCCGTCGACGCCGCCCAGGCCCGGGTCGCCGGTGCCGTCCCAGGGGCGGGCGTGGCGGGAGAGCCCCCGGGCGCGGGCGGGGTCGAGGTCGCAGTTGGTGACGATCGCGCCGTACCCGGGGATGGCCAGCTGGCCGCCGTGGGTGTGGCCGGCGAGCACGAGGCCCGCGCCGTCGGCGGCCATGGCGTCGAGCACCCGCAGGTACGGCGCGTGGGTGACGCCGAGGGCGAGGTCGGCCGAGGAGTCGAAGTCGCCGGCGACCTCCTCGTAGCGGTCGCGGCCGATGTGCGGGTCGTCGACGCCACGGACGTCGAGACCGCGGCCGTCGACGGTGAGCGAGGCGCGGGAGTTGGACAGGTCGTGCCAGCCCGCCTCGCGCAGGCCCTTCACCAGGTCGCCCCACGGCAGCATCGCGCGCTGCTGCTTGAGGTCCGAGGGCCCCATGAGGTATCTCCACGGCTGCACGGGCTTGGGCTCGTAGTAGTCGTTGGAGCCGAGCACGAAGACGCCGGGCCGCTCGAGGAGCGGGGCGAGCGCCGACATCGCCGTGGGCACCGCCTCCATGTGCGCGAGGAAGTCGCCCGTGACGACGACGAGGTCGGGGTCGAGCGCGTCGAGCGAGCGGATCCACGCCTCGCGGCCCTTGTGGCGCGGCGTGATGTGCATGTCGGAGATGTGCAGCACGCGCAGCGTGGGCTGGCCCGCGGGCAGCACCGGCGCCTCGACCCGGCGCAGCGTGTAGCGGTGAGCCTCGGCGACGCAGTAGGCGAGGCCGGCCACGCCGAGCCCGGCGGTGGCCAGCAGGGTGGTCGTCAGGCGCGGCACCCCACCAGGGTATGCGCTACCGGGAGGCGCCGTCGTACGCCGATGCGCGAGGATCGACCCATGAGCACCCTGGAGCAGCGCCTGCACGACGACCTCACCGCCGCGATCCGCGGCCGCGAGGAGGTCGCCGCCGCGACCCTCCGGATGGCCCTCACGGCCGTCAAGAACGAGGCCGTGTCGGGCACCGAGGCGCGCGAGCTCTCCGACGCCGACGTCGTCGCCGTGCTCGGCCGCGAGGCCAAGAAGCGCCGCGAGGCGGCGACGGCATACGACGACGCGAACCGCCCGGAGCTCGCCGAGCGCGAGCGCGCGGAGCTCGCGGTGCTCGAGGGCTACCTGCCCGCGCAGCTCGGCGACGACGAGCTCGCGGCCCTGGTCGCCGAGGCCATCGCCGAGACGGGTGCCGACTCGCCGAAGCAGATGGGCCAGGTCATGAAGGTCCTGACCCCGCGCGTCGCGGGCCGCGCCGACGGCGGTCGGGTGGCGGCTGCTGTGAAGGCCGCGCTGGCCGGCTGACGCACGGCGTCAGGGGCAGCGTGCGCTACGGCTTCGGCGAGGGCGACGGGTTGGGCTTGGTCGACGGTCCGGGCGTCGCGCCGGTGCCCGACGGGTTCGGCGCGGGCGAGCCGCTGATCCCCGGTGACGCGGTCGCCGCGGGAGCCGTGGGCTTCGGCGGCGGCGGGACGTAGACGCCGAGGTTGTCGATCGTCTGGAGGTCGAACTTGGTCTCCGGCGTGGTGGCCAGGGCCGCCTCCATCGCCGCCTTCCAGATCGGACCGGGGATCGAGGAGCCGAACACCTGCGGGTAGAAGCGCCCGTTGATCGTGATGCTCTTCATCGGGAAGCCGTAGCCGCCGCGCGGGTCGTACGTCGCGACCGCCGCCGCGAGGTCGGGGGTGTAGCCCACGAACCACACGGCCGCCGACTTGTTGATCGTTCCGGTCTTGCCGGCCGCGTCGCGGCCGAGCGACATCGCGGCACCGGTGCGGCCCTTGAGCGGACCGTCGATCACCTGGCTGAGGATGCTCGTGACCGAGTCGGCGATCTTGCGGTCGATGACCTGCTTGCAGTTCGCGAGCGGGATACGCAGGTCCTTGCCGTTGCGGTCGGTCACCTGCGCGATCACCGTCGTGTTGCACCGGATGCCGTGGTTGGCGAAGACGGCGTACGCCGACGCCATGCCGAGCGGGGTGACCTCGTCGACGCCGAGGGTGAAGTTGGGCACGGCCTGCAGCTGCGCGCCGTTGCCCTGGGTGAGACCGATGCGCGTCGCCATGTCGCGCGCGGCGCACTGGGTGATCTTCTCCTCGAGCGCCATGAAGTAGGTGTTGATGGAGAACGCCGTGCCGCTGAGCATGTTGAAGCTGCCCGAGCCGGTGGAGTTGTTGATCGTCACCTTGTCGTAGGGCACGCCGGTCTTGCAGTTCTTGAAGCCCTCGAACGTCGCGCGCTGCGGGCTCTGGATGTACTCGTAGGGGTTCTCGCCCTTCTCCAGCGCCGCGGCGAGGGTGAAGGCCTTGAACGTCGATCCCGCCTGCGCGCCCTGGCTGCCGCCGAGCTTCGTGCCGACGTTGAAGTTGTACGTCGTGACGCCCTTGCCCGTCGTGCCCCACGAGCGGTTCTGCGCCATCGCGATGACCTCGCCCGTGGTCGGGCGCACCATCGTGATCGCGGCGACCTTCTTGCTCGGGTCCTTGCGCGGGATCTTGCTGTCGACGGCCTCCTGCGCAGCCTTCTGCACCGTGGGGTCGAGCGTGGTGCGGATGCGCAGACCGCCGATGCGCAGCAGGTTCTCGCGGTCGGCCGGCGTCTTGCCGAAGGCCGGGTCGCTGAGGATCACCTGGCGCACGTAGTCGCAGAAGAACGGCGCGTACGACGTGGTGCAGCCGTTGCGCGGCTTCTTGGGCTTGAGGAACTTCACGGTCGGCACGGCCGCGGCGGCTGCTGCCATCTTCGGCGTGATGTAGCCCATCTCCGCCATGCGGTTGAGCACCTGGGTACGACGCTTCTGCGACGACTTCGGGTTGCGCAGCGGGTCGTAGGCGACCGGCTGCTGCACCGCGCCGGCGAGAGTCGCGGCCTCGAGCAGCGTGAGCTGGCTGGCGTGCTTGGAGAAGTAGCGCAGCGACGCCGCCTCGATGCCGTAGGCACCCGCGCCGAAGTACGCGATGTTGAGGTAGTCGGTGAGGATCTGCTCCTTGCTGAGCGTGCGCTCGAGGGCGAGCGCGTAGCGCGCCTCCTTGAGCTTGCGGCTCAGCGTGCGGGCGCGCGCGGCCGCCGCCTCCTCGGGCGTGGTCGCGCTCTCGACGAACACGTTCTTCACGTACTGCTGCGTGAGCGTCGAGCCACCACCGCCGGCCGCCGCGGTGCCGCCGGTGGAGTTGCCGACGAACGCGCGCAGCACACCCTTCGGGTCGACGCCGCGGTGCGTGTAGAAGCGGCCGTCCTCGACCGCGACGATCGCCTTGCGCATCACCGGCGCGATCTGGTCGACGCGCACCTCGATGCGGTTCTGCTCGTAGATCGTCGCGAGCACCGTGCCGTCGCTCGCAAGGATCACCGAGCGCTGCGGCAGCGTCGGGATCGCGAGCTGCGAGGGCAGCGACTCGAAGCTCTCCACCGCGGTGCGCGTCGCCACGCCGGCGCCGCCGACGAAGGGCAGCGCCGTACCCGCGACGAGCACCCCGGCGACGACGCTGACCAGCAGGAACAGCAGCAGTCGCGCGAAGGACGCGGCGAGGGAGGGGCCGCGGCGCTCGGACGCGGTCGTCAGCGGGGAAGTCATGACCCGACGAGGGTACGTCGCGTATGGCGCGGATCACGACTTCGCCCCGCCCCACCGCGGGAGCGCGGTGTGGGACCGCTCGCACGGATGGTTGTCACTGCCCATGTCTATGGCACATAATGACTATCAGAGATAGTCATGACTGTCCTATCCGAACGATCTTGATCTGCGTAGCGTCGGCCCCGTCGGAGCGAGGATGCTCCGCACCGACCGGGAGCCTCGGCTCACGGGGACGGACCCCTCCGGGGGCCCGGACCGCGGATCCCGATCGCCCCGTCGAGAGTGTGGGGGGTGCGCCCAGCGATGACCTGGACATCGGACTGGACGACGTCAGCAGCCTGCCGGACCAGCGACCCGGACGCCCTCTTCGTGCAAGGTGCCGAGCAGAACCGCGCCAAGGCCGTGTGCCTGGCCTGCCCCGTGCGCACCGAGTGCCTCGCCGACGCCCTCGACAACCGGATCGAGTTCGGCGTGTGGGGCGGCATGACCGAGCGCGAGCGCCGCGCCCTGCTGCGCCGCCGCCCGCAGGTCACCTCGTGGCGCCGTCTCCTCGAGACCGCCCGCACCGAGTACGACACCGTCGTCGACCTCACCGAGGTCAGCGTCACCACCCGCACGAGCGGCGTGGCCTGACCCACCAGCACCCCTGACGCCCGCGGCCCCCGTGGTCGCGGGCGTCCGTGCGTTCTCAGACGGGTCTGGTCAGCCGGCGTGGCCGTGGGTCTCGTGCGGCGAGCCGAGCGCCTCGCCCACGGTGCGCAACCCGTCGAGGTCGACGACGTCGGCCGCGAGCGTGGGCACCACGGCGACCGGCACGGCGCGGTGGGCGGAGGTGAACCGCTCGGCGAGGCGGCGCTGCCGCTCGAGGGTCGCCACCCGCTCCGCGTGGATGCGCAGCAGCGCCGCGGTGGTCGAGGCGCGGGCGCCCTGCTCGAGCCGTGCCGCGGCCGCGGTGGCCGTCGCGGCGTCGAGGTCGGCGACCCCGCTGGTCTGCACCCGGTTGAGCACGAGGCCTGCGAGCGGCATGTCGTCGGCCTCGAGCCGGTCGACGAAGTACGACGCCTCGCGCAGCGCGTCGCGCTCCGGGGCGGCGACCACGACGAAGCGGGTGTCGTCGGCCTTGAGCATCGCGTAGGTCTCGTCGGCCCGCTGCCGGAAGCCGCCGAAGAGGGTGTCGACCGAGGCCACGAACGTCTGCACGTCCTGCAGCACCTGGCCGCCGATCACCTTCGTCAGCACCGAGGTGAACATGCCGAAGCCGGCCGAGAGCACCTTCATGTACGCGCGTCCGCCGGCCTTGGCGGGCGCGGCGAGGATCCGGATGAAGCGCCCGTCGAGGAAGCTGCCGAGGCGGCGCGGCGCGTCGAGGAAGTCGAGCGCCGACCGCGACGGCGGGGTGTCGACCACGATGAGGTCCCACGAGCCCTCGGTCTCCGCGCGACCGCGCAGCTGGCCGAGCTTCTCCATCGCCATGTACTCCTGCGTGCCCGCGAACGAGCTCGACAGCGACTGGTAGAAGGGGTTCGCGATGATCGTCTCGGCGCGCTCGGCGTCGGCGTTCGCCTCGACGAACTCGTCGAACGTGCGCTTCATGTCCAGCATCATCGCGTCGAGCGAGCCGGTGCCGCGGACGCCCTCGACCGGTCGCGGGTCGTTGTCGAGCTCGGTGAGACCGAGCGACTGAGCGAGCCGGCGGGCCGGGTCGATCGTGAGCACGACGACCTTGCGGCCGCGGTCGGCGGCGCGCAGCGCGAGCGCGGCGGCCGTCGTCGTCTTGCCCACGCCGCCGGCGCCGCAGCAGACGACCACGCGGATCGACCGGTCGTCGAGCAGCTCGTCGAGGTCGAGGACCTGGCTGCGGGGCGCGATGTCGTGCGGGTTCATCCGATGCCCTGCCCGCGCAGCGTCTCGGCGAGGTCGTAGAGCGCGCCGACGTCGACGCCGTCGGCGAGGAAGGGCAGCTCGTACGTCGGACGCTCGAGCGACTCGATCGTGTCGCGGCCGCGCTGCTCGAGCGCGACCCGCTCGGCGTGGTCGGCCGCCTCGTCGGCGAGCGCGGCGACGACCTCCTCGGCGCTGACGGCGCCGTGCGAGCCCGCGAGCCAGCCGCCACCTGTCGTGACGCCGACCTTCTCGAGGTCGGCCAGCATCGCGGCGGTGTCGAGCTTGTGCTTGCGCGCCTTGGTCTGCGCCGCGGGCGACAGCAGGGGGCGGCGTACCTGGTTGACGATGACGCCGCCGACGGGGAGCTCGGCCTCCTGCAGGTCGCGCACGCCGTCGACGGTCTCCTGCACCGGCATCTCCTCGAGCAGCGTCACGAGGTGCACGGCGGTGAGGCGCGAGCGGATCACGGCCATCACGTCGTCGGCCTGCGAGCGGATCGGGCCGGTGCGGGCGAGGCCCGCGACCTCGGTGTTGACGTTGAGGAAGCGCGCGATGCGGCCGGTGGGCGGGGCGTCCATCACGACCGCGTGGTAGACGGGGACGCCGTCCTTCTTGCGGCGTACCGCCTCCTTCGCCTTGCCGGTGAGGAGGACGTCGCGGACGCCGGGCGCGATCGTGGTCGCGAAGTCGATCGCGCCCATCTTGCGCAGCGCCGACCCCGCACGGCGCAGGTTGTAGAACATCTCGAGGTACTCGACGAGCGCCTCCTCGGGGTCGATCGCGAGCGCGAAGACCTCGCCGCCGCCGGGCGCCACGGCGACGCGGCGCTCCTCGTAGGGCAGCGGCGGTACGTCGAAGAGCTGGGCCAGACCCTGCCGCCCCTCGGTCTCGACGACCAGCACGCGACGTCCGCCCGACGCGAGCGCGAGGGCCAGGGCGCCGGCCACGGTGGTCTTGCCGGTGCCGCCCTTGCCGGTCACGACGTGGAGACGGACCCCCGGCCAGTCGGGGGCGGAGGCGGACGGCACGGGTCGAGCGTAGGGCGAACCCCCGGGCTCCCGCGCGCCGGTCGCGGGACGCGGTCGCGGCCCCTGCGGGCCACCGCCTAGGGTCGCCCCATGACCAAGTGGGAGTACGCGACCGCACCTCTGCTGATCCACGCGACCAAGCAGATCCTCGACACCTGGGGCGAGGACGGCTGGGAGCTCGTGCAGGTGGTGCCCGGTCCCAGCGCCGACCAGCTCGTGGCCTACTTCAAGCGGCCTCGGAGCGCCTGATGGCGACGGTCGAGGAGCGGCTGTTCGAGCTCGGCCTCGCCGTCCCCGAGGTGGTGCCGCCCGTCGCGGCGTACACGCCGGCGGTGCGCACGGGGTCCTACGTCTACACGTCGGGCCAGCTGCCGATGCAGTCCGGCGCCCTCGTCGCGACCGGCAAGGTCGGTGCCGAGGTGTCGGCCGAGGAGGCCAAGGAGCTCGCGGCGATCTGCGCGCTCAACGCCATCGCGGCGGTGAAGTCGGTCGTGGGCGACCTCGAGAAGGTCGTGCGGATCGTGAAGGTCGTCGGCTTCGTGGCGAGCGCCGCCGACTTCACCGGCCAGCCCGGTGTGGTCAACGGCGCGAGCGAGCTGCTCGGCGCCGCGTTCGGCGACGCCGGCGTGCACGCACGCTCCGCTGTGGGCGTGGCGGTCCTCCCGCTCGATGCCCCGGTCGAGGTCGAGCTCGTCGCCGAGGTCGCTGACTGACCGTGGCCGAGGTCGAGGGCTTCCCGGGCTGGACCGAGCAGGAGGCGGCGCGCGTCGACTCGCTCGTCGCCGGCGACGGCGTCTGGACCGCTCCGACCCCGCGCGACGCCGCGTCGGTCGTGCTGCTGCGCGACGGCGAGCCCGGCCTCGAGGTCTTCATGCTCAGGCGCGTCGCGACGATGGCGTTCGCGGCCGGGATGCACGTGTTCCCGGGCGGCGCGATCGAGCGGTCCGACTCGCTCGTGCCCACCGCCGGGCTCGTCGACGACGCCGAGCTCGACGCGCGCACCTGGAGCGACCGCGGTCGCGCGGTCGTGGTGGCCGCGGCGCGCGAGACGTTCGAGGAGTGCGGCGTCCTCCTCGCCGTCGACGCCGCTGGCCGCCCGGCGGTGCACGACGACGCCCTCGAGGACGAGCGGGCCGCGCTGCTGCGCGGCGAGATCGCCTTCGCCGAGGTCCTCGGCCGCCGGTCGCTGCGCGTCGACGACTCCGCGCTCGTGCCGTTCGCGCACTGGGTCACGCCCGAGATCGAGGACCGCCGCTTCGACGCCCGCTTCCTGGTCGCAGTGCAGCCCGAGGGGCAGCAGGCGCGGCACGTCGGGGGCGAGGCCGAGCGCTCGGCCTGGTGGCACCCGGCGATCGCGCTGACGGCGTACGCCGCGGGGCTCATGCCGATGTGGCCGCCGCAGCTCGCCGTCATGCGGTTCCTCGCGGCATGCTCGACGACGGCCGACGCCGTGGCGGCGGCCCGTGAGGTGACCGTCGTACCGCGGCTGCCCGAGTCCTACCGCGACGCCTCGGGCGGGCTCAGCGTCCGACTCGTGCACGCCCGCACCCGCGAGCAGCTCGCCGAGGTCACCCACGACGACTACGGGAGCGACGGATGACCGGCCGCGCCGTACCCCTCGGCGACCCCGCCCCCTGGTTCGGCGGCCAGGTCACCGTGCACGCCACCTGCGTGCTCGCCCGCAACCCCTCGCCGATGACGCTCGACGGCACCAACACCTGGGTCGTGCGCAGCGACGACGAGGTGCTCGTGATCGACCCGGGACCCGGCACCCCGTCTCACCTGGACGCCATCGAGCGCGTCGTGGCCGGCTCGCTGGTCACGCGGATCCTGCTCACCCACGGCCACCCCGACCACGCCGAGGGCGCGGTCGACCTCGCGCACCGGGTGGGCGCGCCGGTGCTCGCGCTCGACCCGGCGCACCGCCTCGGCGACGAGGGCCTCGTCGACGGCGACGTCGTCGTCGTGGGCGACCTCGCGATCCGTGTGGTCGCGACCCCGGGGCACACCGACGACTCGCTCTCGTTCCACCTCGAGCAGGACCGAGCGCTGCTCACCGGCGACACCGTGCTCGGCCGCGGGTCCACGGTGATCGCCCACCCCGAGGGCCGCCTCGCCGACTACCTCGCGTCGCTGCACAGGCTGCGCGACCTCGCCGACTCGTCGGAGGCCGCGGTGGTGCTCCCGGGTCACGGTCCGGCGCTGCTCGACCCGTCGGGCGCGGTGTCGGCGTACCTCGCCCACCGCGAGCAGCGCCTCGACCAGGTGCGCGCGGCGCTCGACGCGGGTGCGCGCACCGCCGACGAGGTGGTCGAGGTCGTGTACGCCGACGTCCCCCGCGAGCTCTGGCCCGCGGCCCGGCTCTCCGTGCTCGCCCAGCTCGACTACCTCGACGGGGCCTGAGCTCGGCTCAGCCTCCGACCGGGCGCCACATCGTCGTGACCACCGGCCCGTCGTCGGGCCCGTGGAACCGCCCGCGCGGCACGAAGCCGACCGACTGGTAGCGCGCGTCGTTCGCCGGGTTCGACGACTCCAAGTACGTCGGGACGTCGAGCGCGTCGAATCCGGCGAGGTTCTCGCGCAGCAGCGCCATGCCCAGGCCCTTGCCGCGCGAGGCGGACGAGGTCGCGAGCAGGCTCAGGTAGTGGTGCGGCTCGTCGTGCGGGTGGTTCTCGGCGAACCGGTCGAACAGCGCGACGTACAGGTCGGCGCGGGAGCCGAGCGCTTCGCGCGCGCGTCGGTCGAGCTCCGCCTCCTGCTCCTCGCTCATCTCGGAGCCACCGGGCGGGATCCACACCGCCACCGCGTCGCCGTCGCCGACCACCCACGTCGTGGGGTAGCGCACGGCCCCCTCGACGAAGATCCGCCACAGCGCCGCGTGGTGCTCGGTGCTGCCGTCGTCGCGGCGCATCGCCCACGACCAGAGCGGGTCGTCGCGGAACGCGTCGGCGATCACCGACGTGACCAGGGCGGCGTCGTCGGGCGTCGCGATCCGGGTGGGCAGAGCGCTCATGCGGGGCCTCCGCGGCGCACTGTTCCCCGGACCCGCGCGCCCGGTCAAGGGGCCGCGCATGGTCGTCGCGACGGCGGGTAACGGCGTACCGACCCCGGACTCGCGAAACCCGGTGGCGGAGCCGGTCCGCTCCGGGAGGATCGGGTCCACGGCACGCTCCTCGGGAGGACCTCATGGCCATCGGCCGGCTGCACGCGTTCGTCCTGGACTGCCCGGACCCGGTGGCGCTCGCCGGCTTCTACGGCGCGATCCTCGACCTGACGATCGGCTACCAGGACGACGACTGGGTGGTGCTCGGCGACAAGGACGCGCACCCGCACCTCGCCTTCCAGCTCGCGCCCGACCACGAGCCGCCGCAGTGGCCCGACCCGCACCACCCGCAGCAGATGCACCTCGACCTCCACGTCGACGACATCGAGGCGTCGGAGTCGCGCGTGCTCGCCCTCGGGGCGCGCCGGCTGCCCGGCGGCGCCGAGGGCTTCCGCGTGTTCGCCGACCCCGCGGGCCACCCCTTCTGCCTGCTCTACGAGACGTGACCTCCCCGGCCGACCCGGCGTCGTCGTCCGCTCCAGGACCGGGCGCCGCGGTCCTGCGTCGGGCCGAGGGGCGCGATGCCGCGGCTGTGGCCGACGTGTGGATCGCGTCGTTCTCCGAGGCGCTCCCGACCGTGACCCGCGCGCACGACGACGAGGACGTGCGCGGCTGGGTCGCGACCCACCTCGTGCCCGCGACCGAGTGCTGGGTCGCGGAGGTCGACGGCGCGGTCGTCGCCATGATGGCGCTCTCGCCCGGCTGGATCGACCAGCTCTACGTCGTACCCGGGATGCAGGGCCGCGGCATCGGCTCGGACCTCGTGCGCCTCGCGCTGCAGCGGGCGGCCGACGAGGGCTGGGAGCCGGTGCAGCTGTGGACCTTCCAGGTCAACGCCCGCGCCCGCGCCTTCTACGCGCGGCACGGCTTCCGCGAGGTCGAGCTCACCGACGGAGCCACCAACGAGGAGCACGAACCCGACGTCCGCCTCCTCCACCCCTGACCCCTCGGGCCGTTCGCCCGGGGGAGGGAACGCGGTCAGCGGGCTCGGCGCTGGAGGCGTTCGACGTCGAGGAGGACGACGGAGCGCGACTCGAGGCGCAGCCAGCCGCGGGAGGCGAAGTCGGCGAGGGCCTTGTTGACGGTCTCGCGCGAGGCGCCGACGAGCTGGGCGAGCTCCTCCTGCGTCATGTCGTGGGTGACGTGCAGGCCGTCGGGCATCGGCTGGCCGAAGCGCTCGCCGAGGTCGAGCAGCGCCTTCGCGACGCGGCCGGGGACGTCGGAGAACACGAGGTCGGAGAGCGCCTCGTTGGTACGCCGGAGACGCTGGGCCAGCGCCTGCAGCAGCGACTCGGCGACCTCGGGACGCCCCGTCAGCCAGGGGCGCAGCGCGGCGTGGCCGAGGCCCAGCACGATGGCGTCGGTGAGGGCGGTCGCGGTGGCCGTGCGCGGGCCCGGGTCGAACAGCGAGAGCTCGCCGAACATCTCGCCCTCGCCCATGACGGCGAGCAGGGTCTCGCGACCGTCGTTGGAGGCGTGGCCGAGCTTGATCTTGCCCTCGGTGACGACGTACAGCCGGTCGCCCGGGTCGCCCTCGGCGAACAGGACGTCGCCCTTGAGCAGCCGGCGCTCCTCCATGGAGGCCTTGAGCGCCGCCGCCGCCTCCACGTCGAGCGCGGCGAACAGCGGTGCGCTCATGAGCACGTCGTCCACGGGGGTCCTCCCTGAGGTCGCCGCCGGCTGCGGCGGTAGCGATGCACAGTCTGTCGTATGGCCGCTCCCCCCGGGGCGATCCGGCGGGGTGCGTCCGAGCAGGAACCCTAGGGGATACGGGCGTTACGCGAGCGTCTGGCGGTGCAGAGGGTCCTCGGGGAGGATCTGCAGCGCCAGCAGCGGCTGCTCGCGGTAGCGCGCGATGAGCTCGTCGGTGATGCCGTCGATGCGCTGGTGGAGCTCGCGGCGGTACGCCGACAGCTCCTTCTCCGCGGCGTCGAGGTCGCGGTCGAGCTGCGCGACGCCGTCGGTGTCGTCGGGGTCGACGAACCGGCCCCAGATCTCGGCGAGGTCGGGCAGCGGCGGGATGTCGTCGACCGGCCGGGCGTCGATGTAGGCCAGGCGCTGCCGGGACGAGCTCGCGTCGGTGAGCACGCGGCGCAGGTCGGCCACCGGGTCGGCATCGACGCGGTCGAGGCGCACCAGGTCGAGCCGCGCCTGGATGATGCGGCGCCAGTAGGAGACCTTGGTCTCCTCCTCGGACAGGGTGGCTCGTGCCGCGCGCAGGTCCTGCAGCGACATCTGGTCGTAGACGGCGTCGCGCTCCGGCGGCGGCGCGGCGGCTCGCTCGGCCTTGCGCTGAGCCCGGCGGGCCTTGGCCGCCTCGGCCTTCGCGGCCTTGGCGTCGGCCGCGAGCTGGGCGTCGAGATCGGAAGCCACGTCGCCGACGTCGCCCTGGGAAGGCCCTGCTGGATCCACGCCCGCCTCGACTCGTTCCGGCGCCCGGGGACGCCCCCGCGTCCGATGCCCGGAAGTCTAGCGACGCAGCGCGAGGAAGGGAGGTCGTGCGGATCCGGGCCCGTCCGGGCCCCGACGTAGGCTGCGCGGGTGGATTCCACGGTGGAGAGCACGCCGACGGGCGAGACCCGTACGGCGCTCGTGCGCCGTGCCCGGCGGATGGAGCGGATCCTCGCCGAGACCTACCCCGACGCCCGGTGCGAGCTCGACTTCACGACACCGCTCGAGCTGCTCGTCGCCACGATCCTCTCGGCGCAATGCACGGACCGCCGCGTCAACCTCGTGACGCCCACCGTGTTCGCGCGCTACCCCGACGCCGCGGCGTACGCCGCCGCCGAGCGCGAGGAGCTCGAGGAGCTCATCCGCTCGACCGGCTTCTTCCGCAACAAGGCGACCTCGATCATCGGTCTCGGCCAGGCGCTCTGCGAGCGGTACGACGGCCAGGTGCCAGGCCGTCTGAAGGACCTGGTCACGCTCCCAGGTGTGGGGCGCAAGACCGCGAACGTCGTGCTGGGCAACGCCTTCGACGTCCCGGGCATCACCGTCGACACCCACTTCGGCCGCCTCGTGCGCCGCTTCGGCTGGACCGACGAGACCGACCCCGACAAGGTCGAGGCCGAGATCGGTGCGCTGTTCCCGAAGCGCGGCTGGACGATGCTCAGCCACCACGTCATCTGGCACGGCCGCCGCCGCTGCCACGCCAAGAAGCCGGCGTGCGGCGCGTGCCCGCTGGCCCGGCTCTGCCCGTCGTTCGGCCTGGGCCCCACCGACCCGGTCGAGGCCGCGAAGCTCGTCACGACGCAGGGCCCGCTGTGAGGCTGCGGGCCGCGGCGCTGCTCGTGGGCGGCGCGCTGCTGCTCGCCGCGTGCGGCTCTGCGCAGGGTGCGGGCACCCTCGTCCCCACGACCAGCGGGTCGGCCTCGGTCGACCCGGCCGTGACCGCGTCGGCCCCTGCCGACCTCGTCGCGAAGGCCGACCTCGCGCCGTGCCCGGCCTCGGACCCGTCCGTCGCGCCGGTCGCCGACGGCCTCCCCGACCTCACCCTGCCGTGCCTCGGCGAGGGCCCCGCCGTGCGCCTGGCGGGGCTGCGCGGTACGCCGTACGTCGTGAACCTCTGGGCGTCGTGGTGCAAGCCGTGCCGGGCCGAGCTGCCGCTGTTCGCCGCGCTCGACACCGCCACCGACGAGGTCGCGCTGCTCGGGATCGACGTCCAGGACGACCCGGCGTCGGCGCTCTCGCTGCTCACCGAGGCCGGCGTCCACTACCCGTCGGTGCGCGACACCGGCGCCGCCACCCGGCCGTCGCTGCGCTGGTCGGGACTGCCGATGACGCTGTTCGTCGCGGCCGACGGCGTGGTCCAGCACGTCGAGCGCGCGCCCATCACGTCGCAGGAGCAGCTCGACGGGCTCGTGAAGACCTACCTCGGCGTCACGGCATGAACGACGTGCGCGACGACGTCGCCCTCCCCGCCTGGCTCGAGCCGGTCCGCAGTGCGGCGCGCGACCTGCGGCCCGAGCAGCTCTCGCGCTTCGTCCCGCCGCCGGAGGGCGGTCGCGAGTCGGCGGTGCTCATCCTCTTCGGCGAGGGCGCCGAAGGTCCTGACCTGCTGCTGATCCAGCGCTCGTCGACGATGTCGAGCCACCCCGGCCAGCCCGCGTTCCCCGGCGGCGCGCTCGATCCGGAGGACGACGGCCCGGTCGCGGCGGCGCTGCGCGAGGCGGTCGAGGAGACCGGGCTCGACGCGGCAGGCGTCGACGTCTTCGCCTCGTTGCCCGCTCTGTGGCTGCCGCCGAGCGGCTTCGTCGTCACCCCGGTGCTCGGCTGGTGGCGCGAGCCCTCGCCGGTCGGCGTCGTCGACCCGGGCGAGGTCGAGAGCGTCACGCGCGTGCCGCTCGAGGAGCTGCTCGACCCGGCGAACCGCTGCTCGGTGCGCCACCCCTCGGGCTTCACCGGCCCCGGCTTCGCCGTACGCGGGATGCTCGTCTGGGGGTTCACCGCCGGCCTGCTCTCGCGCCTGCTGGCGCTGTCGGGCTTCGAGCGCCCGTGGGACGAGCAGGTGGTCCGCGAGCTGGAGCAGTGGTGAACGGCGTCGACATCCTGCTGCTGGTGCTCGCGGCGCTCGCGATCGTGACCGGCTGGCGGCAGGGACTGATCGGCGGCGTGCTGTCGTTCCTGGGCTTCATCGCCGGCGCGTTCGTCGGTGCGGCGCTCGCGCCGGTCGTGCTGCAGTCGATGGACGACGGCTGGATCAAGGGCGGCCTCGGCATCGCGATCGTGCTCGTGTGCGCCGCCGTCGGCAACGCGCTCGCCGGCTGGCTCGGGTCATGGATCCGCAGCGTCGTCACCTGGAAGCCGGCGCGCATGGTCGACTCCGCGGGCGGCTCGATGTTCGGCGTCCTGTCGCTCGCGTTCGTCGCGTGGGTGGTGGCGTCGGCGCTCATCGCCCTGCCGCTCGGACCGGTCTCCACGCAGGTGCGCGGCTCGGCGGTGCTCGGCCAGATCGACACCGTGCTCCCCGGCGTCGTGCGCGACGGCGTGAGCAACCTTCGGACCGCGCTCGACTCCACCGGCTTCCCCGACGCCTTCGCGGGGTTCACCCTCGACCCGTCGATCCCTGTCGGCACACCGGATTCCGCCGTCGTGCGCGACCGCGACGTGCGCGCCGCGACGAACTCCGTGGTCAAGGTCGAGGGGCAGGCGCCGGGCTGCAGCTCGATCATCACCGGCTCCGGGTTCGTGTACGCCGCCGACCGCGTCATGACCAACGCGCACGTCGTCGCCGGCACCGACCGCCTCACCGTCTCCGTCCGCGGCATCGGTCGCGGCTACGACGCCACGGTCGTCCTGTTCGACCCCGACCTCGACGTCGCCGTCCTCGACGTACCCGGCCTGTCGGCGGCGCCGCTGGAGTTCGCGCGCAACCCCACGGGCGGCCAGGAGGCCGCGGTCGCGGGCTTCCCCCACGGCGGCCGGCTCACCGTGTCGGCCGCCCGCGTGCGCGCGGTGGTCAACGCGCGCGGCTCCGACATCTACGGCCACGGCACCGTCACGCGCGAGATCGTGTCGCTGCGCGGCACCGTGATCTCCGGCGACTCGGGCGGCCCGCTGCTCGACGCCGACGGCCACGTCTCGGGCGTGATCTTCGCGTCGTCGGAGACCGATCCCGAGACCGGCTACGCCCTCACCCCGCGCTCGGTCCGCGACGCCGCCGCCACCGGTCGCACCGCCACCGACGCGGTCCCGACCGGGTCCTGCGCCACCCGCTGAACCCGCCTCAGGCGACGAGCACCGCGGGCTCCTCCGCGACCTCAGGCAGCGGTGCCACGCGGGTGGCACCCCACCCGGCCAGCGCACCGGCGAGGCCGATGAGCACCTCGTACGCCGGACCGTCGAGCGGCAGCGGGATCAGCGTCAGACCGCCCATGGCGACCAGCGCCCAGCCGGTCACCTTCGGGAAGACGCGGGCCCGCAGCGTCGCGACGGCGAGCAGGAGCACCATGGCGTTCGCGATCCAGCCGGCCATGGCGGCCAGGCCGATGCGCGAGTCGTCGATGGTGCCGTCGAGGACCCCGGGGGCGTGGGTCGCCATCGCCCCGGAGATGAAGGCGTCGCTGAACATCCAGCCGGCGTGGAGCACGAGCGAGGCGACCGTCAGCAGGTAGGCGACGATGCCGAACCGTCCGGCGCGGTCGGCCTGCCGGGCGGCGAGGGCGCCGACGCCGACGATGATCGCGGTGGTGCCCAGCATGCGCAGGACCGCACCGAGCTCGAAGCGGCCGCTCAGCGCCTGCTGCGACAGCGGGCCGGCGACGGTCAGCGACAGCGCGGCTCCTGCCGCGAGCACGGCGCCGCCCAGCAGCAGCGCCCAGTAGCCGGTGCGCAGGAATCGGTTCATGACAGGTCTCCTCGGGTCGACGGGATCGCGTCGACGCTAGGGACGGCGGCGCGCGGCGTCGTCCGCCCGAGGAGGGGCACCGCCTCTGCCGGAAGGCAGAGGCCGCGGACACCGCACGCTCCTACACTCGCGGCGTGCGCCCGGCGGCCGAGCGGCTCGACTGGCGGTGGGGGATCGACGTCGCCCTCGCCGTGCTCCTCGGCGGCCTCGCGTTCGCCGACGGGCTCGCCAGCGCCGACTACCCGCAGCCAGGCACCGCCACGGCGCTGCTCATGGGTGGCGCCGGCGCCTGCCTGGTCCTGGGTCGGGTGCGTCCGACCCTCGGCTTCTGCGCGGTGATGGGTCTCATGGCCGCCTGCGCGATCCTCCTCGGACCGTTCCAGTCCGGCCCGTCGGCCGTCATCGGCCTCGTGGCGGCGCTGCGTGCCGGTCTCTACGGCGCGCGCGTCCCGGCGGTGGTGGTCGCTGCCGCGGTGTTCACCGTGTCGGA
This sequence comes from Candidatus Nanopelagicales bacterium, assembly GCA_046330715.1. Classification (GTDB taxonomy): domain Bacteria; phylum Actinomycetota; class Actinomycetes; order S36-B12; family CAIYMF01; genus Longivirga. The sequence continues at coordinate 14,135 of JAXLSG010000005.1, read as the reverse complement.
CGCGAAGCGCACGTGGCCGGCGATCCTCTTCGACTCGTTCTTCGTCCTCGCCGTGCTCGGGGTCGCCGCCGCAGCCGGGTACGCCGTACGCCGCTGGCGTGCGACCTCGGCGGCGCACGAGGCGCGCCGCGAGCTGGCCGAGGGCGAGTCGACGCTGCGCGCGCAGGCGGCGGTGGAGGCCGAGCGGGCCCGCGTCGCGCGCGAGCTGCACGACATCCTGAGCCACAGCCTCGGTGTGGTCGTGCTCCAGACCGGGGCCGCCGAGCACGCGTGGGACTCCGACCCCGGGCGCGCCCGGCAAGCCGTGCGCGACGCGGGCGCGACCTCGCGCGAGGCGATCGAGCAGCTGCGCACGCTGCTCGAGGTGGTGCGCGACGTCCCCGACGCGGAGCGCGCGCCCGTGCCCGGGATCGACGACCTCCGCGCTCTCGCCGCGCGCACGACCGAGGCGGGCTTCCCCGTGGCGCTCGACGTGGTCGGCGAGGTCCGGCCGGTGACGCCGCAGGTGCAGGCGTCGGTCTATCGGGTGACGCAGGAGGGGATCTCCAACGCCCTCAAGCACTCCGGCGGTTCGGGCTGCCGGGTGCGTGTCGCGTTCGAGCCCGACCAGGTGCGCGTCGAGGTCACCGACGACGGGCGGGGCGCGAGCAGCGGCGAGGGGTCGCAGCTCGGTCTGGTCGGCGTGCAGGAGCGTGTCGCGCTGTTCGGCGGGACCTTCGAGGCGGGACCTGTCGACGGCGGAGGCTGGAGGCTCGGTGTCGCCCTCCCCGGATGAGCCCGACGTCGTCCGCGTGCTCGTGGCCGACGACCAGTCGGTCGTACGGGCCGGCCTGCGCACGATGCTCGACGCCGAGCCCGGTCTGCGCGTCGTCGGCGAGGTCGCGGACGGGGCAGCGGTCGCGGGCGCCGTCGCGGAGCACGACCCCGACATCGTCCTCATGGACGTGCGCATGCCGGTGGTCGACGGCATCGAGGCCACCGCGCGGCTGCGGCGGTCCGGTGCCCGCGCCCGCGTCTGCGTGCTGACGACGTACGCCGTCGACGACTACGTGTACGCCGCCCTCGCCGCGGGCGCCTCGGGGTTCCTGCTCAAGACCGACACGGCCGAGCGCATCACCTCGACGGTGCGGGCCGTGGCTGCGGGGGAGTTCGCCCTCGGCTCGGAGACCACGCGCCACCTCGTCGCGCGCTACGTCGACCAGGGTCCGCGCACGCCGCCACCACCGGCCATGGCCACTCTCACCGCGCGCGAGCGGGAGGTGTTCGACCTCGTGGCCCGCGGGCTGTCGAACGCCGAGGTCGCCGACGCCCTCGGCATCGGAGAGGGGACCGCCAAGACGCACGTCGCGCACGTGCTCCTGAAGCTCGGTCTGCGCGACCGCGTGCAGGTCGTGGTCTTCGCGCACGAGCACGGCCTCGTGCCGCGCTGAGGTCTACCGGTTCGGGTCGTCGTCCCAGCGCTTCGGACGGTCCTCGTTGTCGCGGCGGACCTTCTTGATGAGCAGGTAGATCAGGATCGTCGCCAGGACGACGTTGATGAGGAAGACCTCCACGACGCCCCCCTCAGCCCTGGACCAGGGCGTCGAGCCAGGGGAGGAGGACCTTGTCGAACGCGGCCGGGTCCTCCTCGTGCGGGAAGTGGCCGACACCCTCCATCTCGACGCGGGTGTAGCCGTTCGCGGCGTACGCCTCGGAGCCGTCGACCGACGAGAGCAGGACGGCGCCGTCCTCGATGCCGTGCACCTGCAGCACCGGCATCGTCACCGGGTCGGCGACCGACATCTGGAAGCTGCGGCCGTCGCGGCGGGGGATCGAGCGCACCGCCCAGCGGTGGAACTCCACCGAGCAGTGCGCGGTGTTGGGCACGAGCATCGCGGCGCGGTAGACCTTCGCGGTCTCCTCGTCGGGCCAGTCCGAGCCCGACCAGCGGCGCAGGAACTCCTCGACGAGGGCGGCGTCGTCGCGGGTCAGCTGGCGCTCGGGCACGAAGGGGCGCTGGAAGCCGATGACGTAGCGGGCCAGGCGGCGCTGCTCGGGCATCCCCACGAACGCGTTGCGCAGCAGCACCGGGTGCGGCATGCCGATCGCGACGAGACCGGTCACGAGCTCGGGGTGCCGGCTGGCCACCGTCCACGCGACGAGGCCGCCCCAGCCCTGCCCGACGACGATGGCCTCGCTCTCGCCGAGCGTCCGGACGACGCCGGCGACGTCGGCCGCGAGCGTGAGCGGGTCGTAGCCGTGCGGGGTGTGGTCGCTGCCGCCGTACCCGCGCATGTCCATCGCGACCGCGCGGTAGCCGGCGTCGGCGAGGGTGACGAGCTGGTGGCGCCAGGTCCACCAGAAGGTCGGGAACCCGTGCAGCAGGATCACCAGCGGGCCCTCGCCCGCCTCCACGACGTGGAAGCGGCAGGCGTTGGCAGTGATCTCGCGGTGCGTCCAGGGCCCCTCGGCCCGGACGACCGACGCCGGATCGGGGAGGTCCATGCGCGCGTCAGGCCGCCGGCGGGGTCGCGGCCGGGGGCTTCGGGGCGGTGGGCGTCGTGGGGGCCGGCGTCGTGGGCTTCGGAGCGGTGGACGCCGCGGTCTTCGGGGCCGTCGACGTGGACGCCGGGGCCGCGACGGTCGGGAGCTCCGGGGTCTTGCGCGCGAGCGCGGCCTTGGTCTCCTCGATGGAGGCCTGCGTGCGGACCAGGCCGCCCTTGGCCTGCACCTCGTCGAGGCGCTTCTTGCCGAGCAGGCCGAGGATCGCGGTGATGATGATGAGCAGGAGGGTCACGATGCCGAAGCCTGCCCAGTAGGGCAGGCCGAGCTGCACGAGGACCCAGGCGAGCGTGAGCAGCAGGAAGACCAGCGCGAGGAAGCCGAAGAGCGCGGCGCCGGCGAGCATGCCGCCGCCCTTGCTCGCGACCTGCACCTGCTCGCGGACCTCGGTCTTGGCCAGCTCGATCTCCCCGCGCACGAGCGCGGACAGGTCCTCGGTGATGCCCGAGACGATGGAGCCCAGGGACTGCTGCTTCTCGGCCACGACCACGAACCTCCCAGGCGCCCCGCCCTGGGACGCGTCCTGCCGAGGCTATCGGGACTCGGGCGCTCCCGGCGACGCGCCGTAGACGTCGGGGACCCCGTCGCCGTCGGAGTCGGCCTCCTCCTCGGCGGCGATGGCGGCGTAGGCACGGGCCCGCAGGCGCAGCGCGACCGTGGCCAGCACCGCCGCCAGCACGGAGGCGAGCAGGACGCCGATCTTCGCCGCGCTCGTCCGCAGCGGGTCGCCCTCGAACGCCAGCTCGTCGATGAGCAGGCTCACGGTGAACCCGATCCCGGCGAGGATGCCCACCGCCAGGACGTCGGCCCAGCGCAGCGACGACGACAGCGAGGCCCGGGTGAACCGGGCGACGGTCCAGGCCCCGCCGAACACACCGAGGGGCTTGCCGATCACGAGGCCGAGGATCACCGCGAGCGCGACCGGCTGCGTGATGGCGTCGCCGCCGAGCCCGACGAAGGTCACGCCGGCGGAGAAGAAGGCGAAGAGCGGCACGCACACGCCGGCCGAGAGGGGCCGGATCGCGTGCTCGTAGCGGTCGGCGGGAGCCTCCGTCTCGCCCTCGTCCGGCCGTACGCGGGTGAGCAGGCCGAGCACGACGCCAGCCACGGTGGCGTGCACGCCGCTGGCGTGGACCAGGCCCCACACGACGAGGCCGAGCGCGACGTAGACCCACCAGATGCTCACGCGGCGCTGCTGCAGCCACCACCACAGCGCCATCCCGGCGATGCTGATGACGAACGGCAGCGGCGAGAAGCCGTGGTTGTAGAAGACGGCGATCACGATGATCGCGCCGAGGTCGTCGACGACGGCGAGGGTGAGCAGGAAGGCGCGCAGCGCCACCGGCAGCTGGCGCCCGGCGATCGCGAGGACGGCCAGGGCGAACGCGATGTCGGTGGCCATCGGGATGCCCCAGCCGCCGGCGGCGTCGGGGTCGCCAAGGGCATGGACGGCGCCGACGAAGATCAGGGCGGGGACCGCCATGCCGGCGAGGGCTGCGACCACGGGGACGACGGCCTTCGCGGGGCGGCTCAGCGATCCGAGCACGAGCTCGTGCTTGAGCTCGAGCCCCGCCACGAAGAAGAAGACGGCGAGCAGTCCGTCGGCCGCCCAGGTGGAGAGCGGCAGGTCCAGGTGCAGCGCCTCCGGGCCGACCGTGGTCGCGCCGAGGGCGTAGTAGGAGTCGCGCCACGGCGAGTTCGCCCAGACGAGGGCCAGCACGGCCGCGCCGAGCAGCAGGATGCCGCCGACCGTCTCCTGCCGCAGGGCGTGGAGCAGGCGCGAGCGCTCGCCGAGCGGCAGCCGCTCGAAGACCACGTTCTGCTCGGCCATGCCACCTCCCGCTCCTCGATCTGCTCGACCAGCCTTCCACATGTCCGGAAGCCCGGCCCGGGCACCGGCGGGCCTCCGCTCGTGCGGGGAGCTCACCGCACAGCGGGTTCGTCGGTCGAGCCGGTGCGCGGCACGGCGGTGCTCCCGTAGCGTCGCAGGCGACGCCGTACGAGGAGGTCGCATGTCCGAGGAGCCGGTGCTGCTCAACGTCCAGGGCCCGGTCGCGACGATCGTGCTGAACCGGCCGGAGCGGATGAACACGTTCACGCCCGCGCTCGTGTCGGCCCTGCTCGGGGCGCTCGACGCGGTCGCGACGGCCGAGGGCGTGCGGGTGGTGGTCCTGACGGGCGCCGGGACCGCCTTCTGCGCCGGCGGAGACCTGCGCGAGGGGCTCGGCCCGATGCTCGGCGACGGCTCGCGCCCCGAGCAGACCGCGCAGCTGCGGGCGTCGACGTCCGCCGTGCAGCGGCTGCGCAACCTGCCGCAGGTGACGGTGGCTGCGATCAACGGTGCTTGCGCCGGAGCCGGACTCTCCCTCGCGCTCGCGTGCGACCTCCGCATCACGCACGCCAAGGCCACCTTCGCGACCGGCTTCCTCACCGCCGGTGTCTCCGGCGACTTCGGGGGTGCGTGGTTCGCGACCCGGCTGCTCGGCACGGCGCGAGCGGCGGAGCTCTACCTGCTCAACGAGCGGATCGACGCCAAGGAAGCGCACCGGGTCGGGCTGGTGACCAAGGTCGTGCCCGAGCGGGGCTTCGGCGCCGACGTGAGCGACCTGGTGTCGTCGCTGCTGTCGCGCGCTCCGCAGGCCCTCGAGCTGATGCGGGCCAACCTGCGCGACGCCGAGGACCTCGGGCTCGCGGCGTACCTCGACGTCGAGACCGAGCGCCAGGTCGTGACGGCCACGAGCTCCGACGCCGCCGAGGCCGCCGCCGCCTTCCTCGCCAAGCGGCCGCCGCGGTTCACCGGCCGCTGACCCCTCGCTCGACCACCCGCACGACGACGGCGCACCTCCCGGACCTGCTGGTGCCGGGCAGGTGCGCCGTGATCGTGCCGGGATCAGTCCTCGGAGCTGGTGGGAGCGTTGAGGCCCTGGCTGATGAGGTCCATGACGCCGCCGTCGGCGAGGGTCGTGGTGTCGCCGACGTCGCGGTGCTCGGCGACGTCGCGGAGCAGGCGGCGCATGATCTTGCCCGACCGGGTCTTGGGCAGCTCGGGCACGATGAGGATCTGGCGCGGCTTGGCGATCGGGCCGATCTCGTGCGCCACGTGGTTGCGCAGCTCGGTGACGACGTCGTCGCCGCCCTGGACGCCGGAGCGCAGGATGACGAACGCGACGATGCCCTGGCCGGTCGTCTCGTCGGTGGCACCGACGACCGCCGACTCGGCGACCTTGGGGTGCGAGACGAGCGCCGACTCGACCTCGGTGGTCGAGATGCGGTGGCCCGACACGTTCATGACGTCGTCGACGCGGCCGAGCAGCCAGATGGCGCCGTCGTCGTCGAGCTTCGCGCCGTCGCCGGCGAAGTAGAGGCCCTTCCACCGCGACCAGTACGTGTCGACGTAGCGGTCGTTGTCGCCCCAGATGCCGCGCAGCATCGAGGGCCACGGCTCGGTGAGGACGAGGTAGCCGCCCCCGCCGTTGCCGACCGCGTGGGCCTCGTCGTCGACGACCTCCGCGGCGATGCCGGGCAGCGCGTGCATGGCCGAGCCGGGCTTGGTCGCCGTGACGCCGGGCAGCGGGCTGATCATGATGCCGCCGGTCTCGGTCTGCCACCACGTGTCGACGATCGGGCAGCGGTCGCCGCCGATGACGCGGCGGTACCACATCCACGCCTCGGGGTTGATCGGCTCACCGACCGAGCCCAGGACGCGCAGCGACGTCATGTCGAAGCCGTTGGGGATCTCCTCGCCGAGCTTCATGAACGTGCGGATCGCGGTCGGTGCCGTGTAGAGGATCGAGACGCGGTACTTCTCGACGAGCTCCCACCAGCGGCCGGGGTGCGGCGCGTCGGGCGTGCCCTCGTACATGAGCGAGGTCGCGCGGTTGGCCAGCGGGCCGTAGACGACGTAGGAGTGGCCGGTGACCCAGCCGACGTCGGCGGTGCACCAGTAGACGTCGGTGTCGGGCTTGAGGTCGAAGACGTTCTTGTGCGTGTACGCGACCTGGGTGAGGTAGCCGCCGGTCGTGTGCAGGATGCCCTTGGGCTTACCGGTGGTGCCCGACGTGTAGAGGATGAACAGCGGGTGCTCGGAGTCGAACGCCTGCGCCTCGTGGGTCTCGGGCTGCGAGCCGACGAGCTCGTGCCACCAGATGTCCTTGTCGGTCCACTCGACGTCCTGGCCCGTGCGCTTCACGACGAGGACGTTGCGGACGGTCGGCGTGTCGGCGACGGCCTCGTCGACCGCGGGCTTGAGCGCGAGCGCCTTGCCCTTGCGGTTGCCGCCGTCGCTCGTGATGACGAGCACCGCCTCGGCGTCCTCGATGCGCGACCGCAGCGCCTCGGCCGAGAACCCGCCGAACACGACCGAGTGCACCGCGCCGATGCGCGCGCAGGCCAGCATCGAGATCGCGGCCTCGGGGATCATCGGGAGGTAGATGGCGACGCGGTCGCCGGCCTTCACGCCGAGCGACTCGAGCGCGTTGGCCGCCTGCGACACCTCGCGCAGCATGTCGGAGTAGGTGAGGGTGCGGGTGTCGCCCGGCTCGCCCTCGAAGTGGTACGCGACCTGGTCGCCGTGACCCGCCGCCACGTGCCGGTCGAGGCAGTTGACGGCGATGTTGATCTTCCCGCCGTCGAACCAGCGGGCGAACGGGGCGTTCGACCAGTCCAGCGCCGTGGTCCACGGCGTCTCCCAGTCGAGCTCGCGCGCCTGGCGCTCCCAGAAGGCGAGGCGGTCGGCCTTCGCCTCGTCGTAGAGGGCGGCCGTCGCGTTGGCCTGGGCGGCGAACTCCGCCGACGGCGCGAAGGAGCGATCCTCGTGCGACAGGTTCTCGATGGCGTCGTGGCTCACGGATGTCCTCCGGGTCGAGCGGCTGGGGTCGAGCGGGATTCGTTTCTACCGCAGACGGGGGTTGCAGGGGAGTTGCATCACGCGGGAGGGACGTCCGGTGGGGACGTCCCTCCCGCGTGCGGTGGGGCTCAGTGGGCGCCGGCGCCCGTGAGCGAGCGGACCTCGAGCTCGGGGTAGAGCTCCTCCGACGAGGGCTCCTTGGCCGTCACGGTCCCGAGCCAGGCGCAGAAGAACCCGAACGGGATGGAGATCAGACCGGGGTTGGTGAGCGGGAAGATCCAGTGCGTCGTCGTGGAGAACAGCGAGGTCGGCGTACCGAGGCCCACCGGCGAGATCACGACGAGGAAGAGCGACATCGCCAGGCCGCCGTAGATGCCCCAGACGGCGCCCCGGGTCGTGAACCGCTTCCAGAACAGGCTGTACATGATCGTCGGCAGGTTGGCCGACGCCGCGACCGCGAAGGCCAGGCCCACGAGGAACGCGATGTTCTGCTTCTGGGCGAGGATGCCCAGGATGATCGCGAGGATGCCGATCACGATGGTCGCGAGGCGCGCCACCTTGACCTCCTCCGCACCGGTCGCCTGACCCTTCTTCACGACGCTGTTGTAGAAGTCGTGGGCGAAGGACGAGCTCGACGCCAGCGTGAGGCCGGCGACGACGGCGAGGATCGTGGCGAACGCGACCGCGCAGATGACCGCCATGAGCACCGTGCCGCCGACGGAGTCGGCACCGCCGCCGAGCACCTGGGCGAGCAGCGGGGCCGCCGAGTTGCCGCCCTTGTCGGCCGCGGTGATGGCCTTGGCGCCGACGAGCGCCGCGGCACCGAAGCCGAGGAACGTCGTCATGATGTAGAAGGCGCCGATGATGCCGATGGCCCAGTTCACCGAGGTGCGCGCCGCGCGGGCGGTCGGCACCGTGTAGAAGCGGGTCAGGATGTGCGGCAGGCCTGCCGTGCCGAGCACGAGCGCGAGACCGAGCGAGAGCAGGTCGACCGGGTCCTTGTACTTCTGGCCCGGGGCCAGGAAGTTCGGGTTGCCGCTGGCCTCCTGCGCCGCCGACATGAGCGAGGAGATGTTGAAGTTGAACTTCAGCAGCACGAGGAACGAGATCAGGATCGTGCCGCCCATGAGCATCGACGCCTTGATGATCTGCACCCAGGTCGTCGCCTTCATCCCGCCGATGATCACGTAGATGATCATGAGCGCGCCGACCGCGGCGATGGTGAGGCTCTTGCCGGTGTCGGTCGTGATGCCGAGCAGCAGCGAGACGAGCGCGCCGGCGCCGGCCATCTGGGCCAGCAGGTAGAACAGCGAGATCGTCAGCGTCGAGATGCTGGCAGCGATGCGGACCGGCTTCTGCTTGAGGCGGTAGGCCAGCACGTCGGCCATCGTGTACTTGCCGGAGTTGCGCAGCGGCTCGGCCACGAACAGCAGCACCACGAGGTAGGCGACGAGGAAGCCGACGCTGTAGAGGAAGCCGTCGTAGCCGAAGAGCGCGATGAGCCCGGCGATGCCGAGGAACGACGCGGCCGACATGTAGTCGCCGGAGATCGCGATGCCGTTCTGGATGCCGCCGATGGAGCGGCCGGCGGCGTAGAAGTCGTCGGCGCTCTTGGTACGGCGGCCCATGACCACCGTGATCCAGAGGGTGAGCCCGACGAACGCGAGGAACAGGATGATCGCCAGCAACCGCTGGGTGTCGCTGGTGATCGCGGCGAGGGTCGTCACGTCAGGCTCCCGTCGAGAGGTCGGACTCCTCGAGGTCGTGCTCCGAGGTGTGGGTGGGGTGGGCGCCGGTGAGCTTGTCGAGACGCTCGACCTCGCCCTTGAGGCGACTGGCCTCCGGGTCGATGTTGCGGTTGGCGTAGCGCGTGTAGAGCCACGCGATGAGGAACGTCGTCAGGAACTGGAGCAGGGCGAAGACGTAGCCCACGGTGATGGAGCCGACGACGGGCTTGCTCATCCACTCGCGCTGCCAGCCCGCGCAGTAGATGAGCAGCAGGTACCACGCCATGAACGCGGCGCCCATCGGGAAGATGAAGCGGCGGTAGCGCGACCGCAGCGCACGGAACTCCGGGCTGCGTTCGACGACGAGGTACGGGTTCTCGCCCGACCTCTCGGGGCTCTCGGTGCTCACGTGTCGGTCCTCCGCAGTGGGGGTCGTGTGACCTCGGTCACCTGGTGGCGGAGAGTGTGGAGCCGCGCGCAACGCGGCGGAACACGCTGGAAACGTGGCCTCGCCGGGTGGTCGCGGACCCGCGCCGTGCGGGTCGCGACGACCGTCCGTCGAGCGCCGAACGGTCGTGCTGGTACGCCGAGCGGTCAGCGCCGGACGTCGCCGCGGAGGTCGAGCGCCTCGGGCGCGTGGAGCTGTGCGAGGGCGGCCGGAGTCGTGCGCGGCACGCGGTCGCGCGTCACGAGCGAGACGCCGATCGCGGTGGCGAACGCGAGCGGGACGGTCCACGCCGCGGGCTGGCCGAGCAGCGCTCCCAGCACGCCCGTGAGCGGTCCGAAGGCGAGCACCGCGACCACCGCGCCGAGGGCCGTCGTACCGCCGACGACGAGGGCGGCCGTGGCGCCGCGGACCGTGAGCCGCGGCCACCAGATGCCGAGGACGAGCAGCGGGCAGAACGTCGACGCCGCGACGGCGAACGCGAGCGTCACCGTCTCCGCGATGTCGGTGCGGCCCGCCACCAGGGCGAGCAGGAGCGGCACGAGGACCGCCACGAGGGTGCCTAGTCGGAACCGGCGTACGCCGTCGCCCAGGCGCTTCGTGCGGCTCAGCACGTCCTGCGACAGCACGCCCGCGACCGACACCGACAGGCCGCTCGCCGTCGAGAGGAACGCGGCGAACGCGCCGGCCGCCACGAGCGCCGAGAGCGCGGTGCCGAGGGCTCCCGGGAACACCGCACCGGGCAGCACGAGCACCACCGTGTCGGCCTCGGGCGTCCCGGCGAGCTGCGGCGTGTAGACGCGCCCGAGCGCGCCGAACATCGGCGGGAACAGGTAGAAGACGCTGAGCAGCAGCAGGACCGCGACCGTCGTGCGCCGCGCCGCGCGGCCGTCGGGGTTCGTGTAGAAGCGCACGAGCACGTGGGGCAGGCCCATCGTGCCGAGGAAGGTCGCGAGCACGATCGAGTACGTCGCGTAGAGCGGGTACTCGCGGCCGCCGTAGCCCGACAGCGGCGTACCCCAGTCGCCGTCGGCGAAGACGGGCGAGCCGTCGTGGAACCAGAACGCCACGATGAGCACGGCGGGCAGCGCGATGGCGAGCAGCTTGAGCCAGTACTGGAACGCCTGCACGACCGTGATCGACCGCATGCCGCCGGCCACCACCGTGATGCCGACGACGACGGCGACGACGGCAGCGCCCACCCACGTCGGGGCACCGGTGAGCGCGTGCAGCGTGATGCCCGCGCCCTGCAGCTGCGGCAGCAGGTACAGCCAGCCGATGAGGACCACGAGCACCGACGACACGAGCCGCAGCCGCTGCGACCCCAGACGCATCTCGGCGAAGTCCGGCAGCGTGTAGGCGCCCGAGCGGCGCAGCGGTCCTGCCACGAGCAGCAGCAGGACGAGGTAGCCCACCGTGTAGCCCACGGGGAACCAGAGCATGTCGACGCCGTAGCTGAGGACCAGGCCGGCGATGCCCAGGAACGACGCGGCTGAGAGGTACTCGCCGCCGATCGCCGAGGCGTTGAGCGTCGGCGACACCGATCGCGACGCGACGAGGAAGTCCTGGGTCGTGCGCGAGACGCGGACGCCGAACGCGCCGATCGCGATCGTGGCCACGACGACCGCGAGGACCGCCGCCACCGCCCACCAGCCGCCGGACACGGTCAGGACCTCTCGACCAGGTCGACGAACTCGTCCTCGTTGCGGTCGGCCTGCCGCGCGAACAGCCACCCGGCGATGCAGATCGCGGGGAACACCAGGACACCGAGGATGATCCAGCCCGCCGCGAGACCGCCGACCCGCGCCTCGCGGATGTCGGGGAAGGCCAGGAACGCCAACGGGATCCCGCCGACGACCACCACGACTCCGACCAGCACGAGCAGCGCGAGGCGCAGCTGCGTGCGGCGCAGCGACGTGATCATGGTGACCCCGAGCGGCGTCTGGTCGCGGACGTCGCGGCGTACGCCGCGGCGCTGCGACGACCGGGCGGCCGCGGTGCGCGGGTGTACGACCGTGACCCGCTTGGCCGGCCGCTCGGGCGTGCTCATGCCCGTCCGGGCCTCGCGCTGCGCACGAGGCGGTCGCGGAGCTCGCGGGTGTGGCGTCGCGACACCGGGAGCACGGCGTCGCCCACGCGCAGGCTCATCCGGCCGCCGTCGCTGCGCACCTCGTCGATCGCCGCGAGCGACACCAGCCAGCGGCGGTGGATCCGCACGAACCCGGCGTCGGCCCACTCCTCCTCGAGGTGCGCGAGCGAGACGCGCACGAGGTGGCGGCCCTCGTCGGTGACCAGCCGCGCGTAGTCGCCGTGCGCCTCGACGTACCGGACGTCGGACCGCTTCACGAACCGGGTCACGCCTGCGAGCTCGACCGCGATCGACTCGTCGTCCGTGGCTGAGGCGGCCGACGCCGCCGGAGCCGAGGCGACCGTGCGCGCCTCGTCGACGCGGCGGACCGCCTCGGTGAGCCGCTCCTCGCGCACGGGCTTCATCACGTAGTCGACGGCGCGCAGGTCGAACGCCTCGACGGCGTGCGAGTCGTACGCCGACACGAACACGACGGCCGGCGGCGACGCGAACCGCCGCAGCACCCGCGCGAGGTCGAGGCCGTCGAGGCCGGGCATGCGGATGTCGACGAAGAGCGCGTCGACCTGCTCGGTCTCCAGCAGCCGCAGCGCCTCCGCGCCGTCGGCGGCCGTGAGCACCGTGCCGATGCGCGGGTCGCGCTCGAGCAGCCAGGCGAGCTCGGTGCGCGCGGGCGCCTCGTCGTCGACCGCGAGCACGCGCAGCAGCGGGCGGTCGTCGTCGGTCATGCGTGGACTCCCGGTGCGAACTTGGGGATGCGCATCGACACCTTCGTGCCGAGCCCGGGAGCAGTCTCCACGACCAGGCCGTACTCGTCGCCGAAGACGTTGCGCAGCCGCTCGTCGACGTTGCCGACGCCGATGGAGTCGCTGTCGCTCTCGCCGAGCAGGGCCGCGCGGATCTGCTCGGGGTCGGCGCCGATGCCGTCGTCCTCGACGGTGATGGTGCAGTCGGCGCCGTCGTCCTCCGCCACGATCGTGATGCGCCCCGGCCCGGCGCGGCCCTCGAGGCCGTGGCGCACGGCGTTCTCCACGATCGGCTGCAGGAACAGGTAGGGCACGGTCACCGGCAGCACCTCGGGTGCCACGCGGACCGTCACGAGGAGGCGGTCGCCGAAGCGGGCGCGCTCGAGGGTGAGGTAGCGGTCGATCGAGCGCAGCTCCTCGGCGAGGGTCGTGAAGTCGCCGTGCCGCCGGAACGAGTAGCGGGTGAAGTCGGCGAACTCGAGGAGCAGCTCGCGCGCGTGCTCGGGGTCCGTGCGCACGTACGACGCGATCGCCGTGAGCGCGTTGTAGATGAAGTGCGGGGAGATCTGCGCCCGGAGCGCGCGCACCTCCGCCTCGGCGAGGCGGGCGCGCGAGGCGTCGAGCTCGGCGAGCTCGATCTGCGACGACACCCAGCGCGCGACCTCGGTCGTGGCGCGGGTCAGCACGGCGGTGGGATCCGTCGAGGCGGCGACGAGGGTGCCGACGACGAGGTCGTCGACCACGAGGGGCGCGACGACGAACGAGACGCCGTCCGATGCCGGGACGACGGCGGAGCGCCCGGAGCCGAGCACACCGGCGACGTGGTCCGGACGCAGCCCGTCGACGTGCTGGCCGTCGGTCGCGAGCACGCGCTCGGTGTCGGTGAGCGCGACGCCCGACGAGCCGAGCAGCGCGCGCAGGTGCTTGGTCGCGCCGCGTGCCGCCTCGGCGGTGAGCCCCTCGCGCAGGGCGGGAGCGGCGAGCGACGCCGTGTGCAGGGTCTCGACCGTCGCCCGGTCCGCCTCGCTGCCGAGGTCGCGACGGCGCAGCAGCCACCGCACGACCAGCACCACCACGACCGCGGCCTCGAGGGCGAGGAGCACGGCCGCCGGGTTCATGCACGGGACCGTAGCGCCGCGAGCGCGCGCGTGTGCCGCCTGCGGCTCGACCCGTCGGCCGTCCGCGACGCGCGGCCCCGTAGCGTGACGCCGTGCCCGCCGACGTCCTCGCACCGCTCGCCGCTCTGCCCGGCGTCGCCGAGGCCGTCGACGCGGCGCGCGGCAACGTCGACGCGCTGCTGTGGGACCGCGACCTGCGCTCTCACGCCGCCGAGGTCGTCAGCGGGTCGCGCCTGCGGGGCGCGTGGGCCTCCGCCGCCATCGATGGAGCCGAGGTCCGTCCCGACGCGCTGGTCTCCGGAGACGCCCTCGACGGGTCGCCGATCGGACGGGTCGTCGCTGCATCGCTCGCGCTGCAGACCGAGATCCCGCGCCAGGTCGGTCTCGTCGACAAGGCGCCGCTGCAGGTGCTCTCACGGCTGCACAGCGTCGTGGCCGCCGGCTTCGTCGACGACGAGCACCGCGGTCGCGTACGCCGCGAGGAGACCGCCGACGACCCGCTGCGCCTGCCCGCACCCCCCACGGCCGAAGAGGCGGCGAGGCGGATGAGCGCGCTGGCCCGGATCCTCACGACGCCTACGACCGCACCGGCTCTCGTCGTCGCCGCCGTGGCGCATGCGGAGGTC
>JAXLSG010000004.1:0-374477 GCA_046330715.1 Candidatus Nanopelagicales bacterium | reverse complement strand
CTTCACGGGCATCGTGGCCGAGGCCTACGAGATCTTCCAGATGGAGTACCCGACCCTCACCGAGTACTCGGCGAAGGACTTCTCCATCGTCCCCGGGCTCGCCGAGTCGTGGCAGGAGTCGGCCGACCACACGACCTGGACCTACAAGATCCGGTCCGGCCTGAAGTGGTCCGACGGCACGCCGATGACGGCGAAGGACGCGGCGTACACCTTCAACCGCATCCTCAAGGGCGAGTACGAGAAGACCAACTTCGGCTCGTACGTCGAGAACATCACGTCGGCCGAGGCGCCCGACGACACCACGCTGGTGCTGAAGGTGTCGAAGCCGACGCCGATCATGACCAAGCTCGTCGTCTACATCCTCCCCCAGCACATCTGGGAGAAGATCGACGAGAAGGCCGTCACCTCGTACAAGAACGAGGGCACGCCCGAGTCGCCCACCGTCGGCGCCGGTCCGTACGTCATGGTCGAGCGCCGCGTCGGCCAGTTCATCCGCATGCAGGCGAACCCGAACTTCTACCGCGGCAAGCCGGCGGTCGACGAGGTCGTCTTCAAGATCTACTCCAACGCTGACGCGCTCGGCCAGGCGTTGAAGAAGGGCGAGGTCGACTTCGCCGACTCGATCGAGGCGAACGTCTTCAAGACGCTGCAGAACCAGCCCGGCATCACGACCGTCAACGCGGTCTACTCCGGCTTCGACGAGCTCGCCTTCAACACCGGCGCGGCGCTCGACGACGGCACCCCGATCGGCGACGGCAACCCGCTGCTCAAGGACAAGGCGCTGCGCCAGGCCCTCGGCTGGGCGATCGACCGCCAGGCCCTCGTCGACAAGGTGCTCGGCGGCGGCGGCTCCCCCGGCTCGACGATCATCCCGCCGCTCTACTCCGCGCTGCACCTCAAGCCGGCCAACGAGGTCACCTACGACCCGGAGAAGGCCAAGTCGCTGCTCGACGCGGCGGGCTACAAGGCCGGCGCCGACGGCATCCGCGCCGACGCGAAGGGCAACAAGCTCTCGTTCCGGCTCTTCGCCCGCAGCGACTCCGACACGTCGCAGAAGTCGGTGCAGTTCATCAAGAGCTACCTCGCCGCCGTGGGCGTCGAGACCAACGTGAAGGTCGTCTCGTCCGACGCGCTCACCGAGATCATCGGCCAGGGCAAGTTCGACATGTTCGAGTGGGGCTGGGTCGTCGAGCCCGACCCGAACTACCAGCTCTCGACCTTCACCTGCGCGAACCGGTCGTACAAGGACGGCGGCCAGATCCTGGCGAACCTGTCCGACTCCTTCTACTGCAACCCCGCGTACGACGAGCTCTACACCAAGCAGGGCGGCCAGACCGACGAGGCCCAGCGCTGGGAGACCGTCAAGCAGATGCAGCAGATGCTGTACGACGACGCGCCGTACATCATCACCTACTACTACGACAACCCCGAGGCCTACCGGTCCGACCGGTTCACCGGCTTCGTCCCGCAGCCCGACCCGGACGGCTCGCTGCTGTTCCAGTACGGCACGTGGAGCTACGAGAACATCAAGCCGGTCTCGGCGGACTCGGGCTCGAGCAGCAGCTCGTCCTCGAACAGCTCGACGGTGTACATCCTCGCTGCGATCGCCGCCCTGGTGATCATCGCGATCATCGTCGTCGTGCTGAGCCGTCGTAACCGGACGGCCGCGGACCTCGACGACCGCGAGTAGCCCGTGGCCCTCCTGACCGAGGTCGACCACCGGCCCGGCGCTCCCAAGCGCCGGGCCGGTACGTCGCTCTCCCCCACCACGCGCTACGTCCTGTCGAGGGTCGGCGCCGCGGTGGGCACGCTGATCTTCGTCGTCATCTTCAACTTCTTCCTCTTCCGGGTCATGCCTGGTGACCCGGTGGCGCTCTACACCCGCGGCCGCAACGTCGACCCCGACGCCATCCGCCGGCTCACCGCCCGGCTGCACGCGCCGCTCTGGGAGCAGTTCCAGGACTACATCCGCAACCCGTTCAGCGGGAACGGCCCGTCGGTGAAGTACAGCGCGCCGGTGTGGGACGTCATCGAGCCGCGCCTCTACCCGACGCTGCTGCTCGTCGGCTCCGCCACGATCCTCGCGTCGATCATCGGCGTGTGGCTCGGCATCCGCAGCGGCTGGAACCGCGGAAGCCGCTTCGACAAGGGCAGCACGAGCACCACGCTCGTCCTCTACTCCATGCCGGAGTTCTGGTTCGGCATGATCGTGCTCATCGTCTTCGCCGTCGGCGTCGGCCCGTTCCCGGGCATCTTCCCGACCGGCGGCCTGTCGACGCCGGGCGTCGACACCTCGACCCCGGCCGGCTGGCTCGATGTGATCTGGCACCTCACGCTTCCGGTGTTCACGCTGACGGTGATCTACCTCGCCGAGTACTCCCTCATCATGCGCGCGTCGGTGATCGAGGAGCGCAGCCAGGACTACGTCACCACGGCACGCGCGAAGGGCCTCATGGACGCGATGGTCCGCCGCCGCCACGCGGTGCCCAACGCCACCCTCCCCACGATGACGCTGGTGTTCCTCAACCTCGGCTTCGTCGTCGGCGGTGCCATCACCATCGAGTACGTCTTCTCGATCAACGGCCTCGGCTCGCTGACCGTCGACGCGCTCAAGGGTCCCGACGTACCGCTGCTGCAGGCGCTGTTCCTGCTGTTCTCGGCCGCGGTCATCCTCGCCAACCTGGTGGCCGACCTGCTCTACGGCTACTTCGACCCGCGGGTGCGCACGTGAGCGCCCCGGTCGAGGAGCGCCCCGGCGGCGACGTACCCGAGATCCCCGCTCCCCCGCAGCTGTCGGCCCGCGCCATCGTGCGCGCCCGCCGGCGCGCGGCGTTCACGAAGTTCACCGCGGCGTTCCGTCACGAGCACGCAGGCATGATCGGCCTCGGCATCCTCATCTTCTTCGTGCTGATGGCCCTGCTCGCGCCGGTCTTCTTCCCGAAGACGCTGCTCGACGTCACCCAGGCCACGGGGCAGCCGTTCCAGCCGCCGTCGCTGCAGTTCCCGCTCGGCACCGACGACTCCGGCCGCAGCGTCCTCGCGCTCGTCGTGTGGGGCGCGCGCATCTCGCTGCTCGTCGGCTTCGCGGCGACCATCCTGTCGATGTTCATCGGGACGTCGGTCGGCATCGTGTCGGGCCACTTCCGGGGGTTCACCGGCGGCACGCTCGACCGCGTCACCGACTGGTTCCTGGTCATCCCCTACCTGCCGCTGGCCATCGTGCTCGCGACGATCCTCGGCAGATCGCTGCTGGTGATCATCGTCGTCATCGGGGTCACGTCGTGGCCGGGTACGGCGCGCATCATCCGGTCGCAGACGCTGTCGGTGACGGCGCGGCCCTACCTCGAGCGGTCCAAGGCTCTCGGTGCGGGCAACGTGCACCAGATGACCCGCCACGTGCTGCCCAACGTGATGCCGCTCGTGCTCGCCAACACGACCCTCGCGGTCTCCATCTCGATCCTGTCGGAGACCACGCTGTCCTTCCTCGGCCTCGGCGACCCGACCGCGGTGTCGTGGGGCTCGATCCTGGAGCAGGGCTTCTCCTCCGGCGCGATCTCGCAGGGCGCCTGGTGGTACCTCGGCTCCCCCGGTGTGTGCGTGGTGCTGGTAGTTCTCGCGTTCAACCTCATCGGGCGGGCGATCGAGTCCATCCTCGACCCGAGGGAGGCGAGCGCCTGATGGCACTGCTCGAGTTCGACGACGTCCACGTCACCTACCGCGCCCGCGGCACCGAGGTGCCCGCGGTCCGCGGCGTCACGCTGTCGGTCGACGCCGGTGAGGTGCTCGGCATCGCCGGCGAGTCCGGCTGCGGCAAGACCACGCTCACCAGCACCGTGCTCCGCATGCAGCCCTCCAGCGCGAAGGTCACCGGCGAGGTGCGCCTCGACGGCGCGAACGTCCTCGACCTGTCGTGGGGCAAGGTGCGTGCGCTGCGCTGGGCGCAGGCGTCGGTGGTCTTCCAGGGCGCCATGCACGCGCTGAACCCGGTGCAGCGCATCGGCGACCAGCTCGCCGAGCCGATCCTGCTGCACGACCCGAAGGCCACGCCGAAGTCGGCGGCCGCACGCGTGGGCGAGCTGCTCGAGCAGGTGGGCCTCCCCGCACGGCGGGCGAAGAACTACCCGCACCAGCTCTCGGGCGGGCAGAAGCAGCGCGTGATGATCGCGATGGCGCTGGCCTGCGGCCCGCGGCTGATCGTGGCCGACGAGCCGACCACGGCCCTCGACGTCATGGTGCAGGCGCAGGTGCTCGACCTGCTCTCGAGCCTGGTCAACGACCTCGGTGTCGGCATGGTGTTCATCAGCCACGACCTCTCGGTGCTCTCGAGCACGTGCGACCGCATCGCGGTCATGTACGCCGGGCGCATCGTCGAGGAGGGTCCGGCCAACGAGGTCTTCGACCACCCGAAGCACCCGTACGCCGCGGCTCTCGCCGGCGCCTTCCCGCGCATCGGCGACACCCGGTTCCGCTACGCGCCCGCGGGCCTCCCCGGCGACCCGCCGTTCCCCGGCGACCTGCCGTCCGGCTGCACGTTCCACCCGCGCTGCCCGATGGCCGTCGAGTCGTGCGCCACCGGCGGCGAGCCCGACCTGCTGCAGGTCGGCGACCGGCGTACCGCGTGCTTCCTCCTCCAGCCCGAGCAGGTGACGGCATGACCGCGGCCGAGCAGGAGACCCCGGCCGTCGGCGCCGCCCTCGAGGCGCACGACGTCCACGTCGCGTTCCGCGGCCGCGGCGGCGGCGGCACGGCGTGGGCGGTCGACGGCGTCGACCTCGCTCTCGGTCGCGGCGAGATCGTCGCGCTCGTCGGCGAGAGCGGCTGCGGCAAGACGACCCTCGCTCGCACGCTGCTCGGCCTCGAGAAGCCGACCTCGGGCGAGGTCGCGGTCGACGGGAAGGCGCTCGAGTACTCGGGCAAGGCGCTCAAGGCCTACCGGCGCCGTGTGCAGCTCGTGCTGCAGGACCCCACCGGCGCGCTCAACCCGCGGCACACCGTGTACGAGGCGGTGGCCGAGGGCCTGCGCGTGCACGGTCTGGTCGAGGGCGAGCGCGCCCGCGTGGCGGAGGCGCTGTCGCTCGCGGGCCTGCGTCCGCCGGAGCGGTTCTTCCTGCGCTACCCGCACGAGCTCTCGGGCGGCCAGCGCCAGCGCGTGGTCATCGCCGGCGCGCTCGTGCTCGAGCCCGACATCATCGTGGCCGACGAGCCGGTGTCGAGCCTCGACGCCTCGGTGCGCGGCGAGATCCTCGCGCTGCTGCTCAAGCTGCGCGACGAGCTCGGCCTCTCGCTGCTCGTCGTCACCCACGACCTCGGCCTGGCGTGGAACATCGCCGACCGCGTCGCGGTGATGTACCTCGGTCGCATCGTCGAGCAGGGCCCTACCGAGTCGCTGCTGTCGGACCCGCAGCACCCGTACACGAAGGCGCTGCTCTCCGTCGTACCGGAGATGGAGCGGCTCGAGCAGGTCGTGCTCACCGGCGAGCCCCCGGACCCGACGAAGGTGCCGACCGGCTGCCGGTTCCACCCGCGCTGCCCCGTGGTCGCCTCCGGCGAGGCCGCGCGCCTCGGGATCGAGGAGCGCTGCCGCACGCAGGCGCTGCCCGTACTCCCCGTGAGCACCGACCACACCACCGCCTGCCACCTGGTCAACGGCTGACGAGGCACCGTCCCGGGACACCGTCCGGGTGACGGACACGGCATGACGGGAACGAGATCTCGTTCGCGTTATGCCCTGCATCCGTGGCGGAGCCGCCATACTTGCTGACTCACGAGTCAATACAGGTGTGGGAGGCCCGCGATGCCGCAGAGCTACGACGTCGTCATCGTCGGCGGCGGTCACAACGGCCTGGTCGCCGCGGCGTACCTCGCGAAGTCGGGCCTGCGCACGGTCGTGCTCGAGAAGCGCCCGGTGCTCGGCGGAGCCGCGGTGAGCGAGAAGCCGTTCGGCCCCGACTTCACCGTGACGAGCCTGTCGTACGTCGTCTCCTGGCTGCCGCCCACGCTCGTGAGCGACCTCGACCTCGTGCGCCACGGCTACCACGTCTACCCGCAGGGCCCGTACTTCGCGCCGCGCAGGGACGGCCGCTACCTCGCGCTGCCCGAGGACCCGCGCGCGCGGCACGACGAGGTCGCCAAGTTCTCGGCCAAGGACGCCGAAGCGATCGGCCGCTGGGACGCCTGGCTCGACGACCTCGGGCGCGTGCTCGGCCCGCTCGTCGCGGAGATCCCGCCGAAGGTCGGTTCGAAGAAGCCCGGCGACCTCGCGCGGCAGGCGTGGCTGCTGCGCCGGCTCAAGGACGTCGACGAGCGCAAGGCTGTCGACCTCACCCGCCTGCTGTCGTCGAGCGCCGCCGACCTGCTCGAGGACCGGTTCGAGTCCGACGCCGTCAAGGGCGTGCTGTCGGTGTCGGCCGTGATCGGCTCGTGGGCCGGACCGCGCACCCCCGGCACGGCGTACGTCATCGCCCACCACCACATCGGCGACCTCGGCGACGGCCGGATGGGCGCGTGGGGCTTCGCACGCGGCGGGATGGGCGGCGTGACGCAGGCGATCGCCGCCGCGGCACGCACGTTCGGCGCGGAGCTGCGCACGGATGCGCCGGTCGCGCGCATCACGACGCGGGCGGGCGAGGTGACCGGCGTCGCGCTCGACGACGGCACCGAGATCACCGCACCGGTGGTCATCACGACCGCTCACCCGCAGGTGTCGTTCCTGCGCCTGCTCGACACCGCCGAGCTGCCGCCGGACTTCGTCGAGGACATCCGGTCCTACAAGTCGCGCAGCGGGACGGTGAAGGTCAACGTCGCGCTCGACCGGCTGCCCGAGTTCACCAGCAAGCCCGGCTTCGACCCCGCGGTCCACGGCGGCACCATCGTGCTCGCCGAGAGCCTCGACGAGGTCGAGACGTCGTTCCAGGAAGCGGCGGCCGGCCGCGCAAGCACGCTGCCGTTCGCCGACATCTGCATCCCGAGCGTGTTCGACCCGACGCTGGCGCCCGAGGGCAAGCACGTCATGAGCATGTTCACGCAGTGGGTGCCGCACACGTGGAACAAGCACCGCCACGACTCCGAGCTCTCGGCGTACGTCGACCGCCTCTTCGCGCGGATGGACGCCGTCGCCCCCGGCTTCACCGACTCGGTGCTGCACCGCCAGATCCTGAGCCCCTACGACATGGAGAACGAGTACTCCCTCGTGGGAGGCAACATCTTCCACGGCGAGCTCACCCTCGGGCAGATGTTCCACGGCCGCCCCGCGGCCGGGTACGCCGACCTGCGCACGCCCGTGCGCGGCCTCTACCAGGCCGGGTCGGGCACCCACGGCGGCGGAGGAGTCACCGGCGTACCGGGCCGCAACGTCGTGGCCCAGGTCCTCGCCGACAAGCGCAAGCAGACCTGGAAGGACCGAGCCCGCCTCTCCCGCTGACGAACCCGGAACTGTCAGGCGAAGGTGTCGGCGGGGACGCCGAGCTCGGCGGCGGTGGCGCGGTGGACGAGCTGGCGCAGCTGCTTCTTGGTGAGCGTGCGATGCACCATCACCTGCACGGCGAGGCCGTCGAGCAGCGCGGAGAGCCGCCAGGCGGAGTCATCGGGGTCGTCGCAGCGGAACACGCCCTGGTCGTTGCCGAGCTTGATCTGCTCCGCCAGCGCGTCCTTCCAGCGCAGGTCCAGGCTGCGGCTCATGGCGCGCATCTCCGGCTCGCGCATCGACTCCGCCCACGCGTCGACCCAGATCGTCCAGCCGCTGCCCTCGCCCTGCGGCGAGTAGAGCGACAGGATCCGGCGTACGGCGTCGACGGGGTCGCTCGCCTTGGCGACGGTGCTCTCGAGCCGGGCGAGGTCCCGCTCCACCGCGTGCCCGAGCGCCTCGGCGAACAGCTTCTCCTTGGTGCCGAAGTGGTAGAAGATCAGCGCCGAGCTCACGCCGAGCGCGTCGGCGACGTCGCCGACGCGCGTGCGCGCGAAGCCGCGCTTGGTCACCTCGGCCTCGGTCGCGGCGAGGATCTCCTCGCGGCGCACCTCGACCTTGCGTCTCGCCACGCTCTGGACCCTATCGACCCGCGTGCCAGGATGGTCGGGTGGTGACGGCGACGAGGACGCGCAGCCTCGCGCTGGCCACGGCGTCGGTCTTCCTGCTCAACGGCCTGGTCATCTCGACCTGGCTCTCGCGGCTGCCCGCCACGAAGGCGCGCCTGGACGCCGACCCGCGCACGATCGGTCTGGTCCTCCTCATGTCGGGCCTCGGCTCGCTCGTCGCGATGCCGTGGGTCGGTCCGCTCGCCGCGCGCTGGGGCAGCCGGCGGATCGAGGTCGTGACGTCGATCAGCACCGGCGTGCTGCTCCTGCTGATGGCGCTCGCGCCGAACCCCATCACCCTCGGCGCCCTCCTGTTCGTGTTCGGCGCCGGCCTCGGGTCGTGGGACGTCGCGATGAACATCCAGGGCTCCCACGTCGACCGCGCCGCGGGGCGCGACTTCATGCCGCGCTACCACGCGTGCTGGAGCGTCGGGGCGTTCGTCGGCGCCGCGCTCGGCGCCGGCGCCGCGGCGCTCGGGCTCCCGCTCGTCGTGCACTTCGGCCTCGCCGCCCTCGTGTCGGTGGGCGGCACGCTGCTGATCATCGCCCGCTGGTGGGACGACGACCGCGACGACTCCGCCGAGCAGGGCAGCGAGCACGGGCACCGGCTCTTCACGCGCGTGCTCGGGCTCATCGGCGTCCTCACCCTCTGCGGCACCATGCTCGAGGGCGCCGCCGCCGACTGGGTCGCGATCTACGTCTCCGGCGACCGCGGCCAGGCCGACTCGGTCGCGGCGTTCGCGTACGCCGTGTGGGCGGTCGCGATGGCCGCGTCGCGCTTCTCCGGCACGACGCTGATCGCGCGCCTCGGTCGCGCCCGCGCCGTACGCATCGCCGGCCTGTGCGCGACGGCCGGTGTCGCGTCGGTGCTGGCCCTGCCCGGCATCGCGGGCATCGTGCTGGGCCTCGTCCTCTGGGGTGCCGGCGTCGCGCTGGTCTTCCCGGCCGCGATGAGCGCAGGCGGCGAGCAGCCCGGCCGCGCCGCCGACGGCATCGCGACCGTGTCGACGATCGGGTACGGCGGGTTCCTGCTCGGCCCGCCGCTCATCGGCCTGCTCGCCAACGAGATCGGCCTCGCTACGGCGCTGTGGGTGCTCGTCCCGCTCGGCGTCGCCATCGCCGTCCTCGCCCCGGTCGTGTCGCCCCCGCGCCGTCCCACCGTCGATGCGTGATCAGGGGACGCTAGAAGGTCCCGTGGTCACTCATCGACGGTGTGGATCCGTCGCGAGGGCGCCCATGATGACGTCGTCGTACCAGTCGTCGCCGATCCGGCAGCTGTCGCGCTCGCGGCCCTCGACGACGAAGCCGGACCGCTCGTAGCAGGCGATGGCACGCTCGTTGAACGCCAGCACGCGCAGGTCGACGCGGTGCAGCCCGAGGCCGTCGAACGCGTGGTCGAGCACGAGCCGGGTGATCTCGGTGCCCCAGCCGCGGCCGAGGTGCCCCGGGGCGAACAGGCCCACGGCGTAGCGGGCCTTGCGGTCGGTCTCGCGCAGCGAGTGCAGGAACGCGACGCCGACGGCGCCGCCGTCGTGGTCGACCACCCACGGCGCGCACGCCGGGTCCTCGAGCATCCCGAGGGACTCGGCGTACCACTCCTGCGCCTCGTCGTCGGTCATCGGCCCGTCGGCGCGGTCGTGTCCGTACCCGCGCTCGATCGCGGCGTGCCAGCCGTACGCCTGCCGCGCGTCCCGGTCCGCCTCGACGACGCGCCTCAGCACGACGGACGGTCCTCGCAGGGTCGGCGGCTCCATGCCCGCAGCCTCCCGCGCCGAGCACCGGCGCGACCAGCCGGTTCTCGACGCGCATCCCGGGCAGGTCCGGCCGCAGCATGGCCGCATGGACCTGTCGTGGGTCGAGTGGGTGATCCAGTTCGTCGTGCTGATCGCCGCGAAGCTCGCGGCGGTGATGGCGACCCTCTGGCTCATCACGCGCATCGTCGAGCGCCACGTCCGACGGCGCCGGTGGCCAGCAGAGCCCCGACGCGACCCGGGGTGGGCCGATGCCGACCTCACCCTGGCGCTCGATCGCGAGCGGACCGTCGTCCTGTGCCGCTCGGTGCTGTCGTCGTTCGACGCTGCGGAGCAGTACGTGGGCTCCGACGACGCGGACGACGTGGTGCAAGGACTGCTCCACGCCGGCGCCTACGGGCTGCCCAACGTGGTGCTCCAGATGCGGATCGCTCCGACCTCGGCGCACCACCACGTGGCCATCAGCGCCTGGCCGCTGTGGGGCTTCGGCGGGCAGCGGTACTGCCAGGACCGGGTGCGTGCGGTGCGTGCCGAGCTGCGCGCCCGGGAGCAGGTGGAGCTCCACCACCCCGCACCGCCGTCGAGCTCCCCGTCCTCGGCTCCCTGACCTCGCGTCAGGCAGCCGCGCGACCGGTGGCCCAGGCGCGGGTGCGGCGGCCGACGAGGAGGAGGGCCAGCAGCAGGGCGGTCACGCCGAAGCCGGCGGCGAGCACCTGCAGGCCGCCGCGGGCGAGGTCGTCGTCGATACCGGCAGCGAGGTACGCCGCACCGCCGGCGAACGCCGCGAGCAGCACGAGCGCGACGACGTAGGACGCGCGGCTGCCGCGCGCGACGCCCCAGCCGAGCAGGGCGATGACGAGCCCGACCACGGCGACGATCGCACCGACGACGGCCATGTAGGCGCCGAGGTCCTGCCCGCTGTCGAACGGCAGCGCCTCGTCGAGACGCGCAAGCAGCGCGGGGATCTGCTCGATGTCGTTGTCGCGGAAGACCACCAGCGCGATGCCCACGGCGACCACCAGCACGCCCACCAGCACGACGAGCGCCGCCACGAGCGTCGCTGCCACGGGCCGTCGAGCGTCCTGCGTCTGCACGTCCGCCATCCGTGCCTCCCTGGTCCCGGCCGCCCCGCCAGGCAGGAGCAGCACCTCACCAGCATCGCCGACACGAACCCG
The DNA here is from genome assembly GCA_046330715.1 of Candidatus Nanopelagicales bacterium. Taxonomy (GTDB): domain Bacteria; phylum Actinomycetota; class Actinomycetes; order S36-B12; family CAIYMF01; genus Longivirga. Next base: position 363,481 of record JAXLSG010000004.1, on the reverse strand, counting down.
CCTCGTCCCGGACTCCGACGAGCTGGCGGGCGGGAAGCGTTGCAGCAGAGCGCATCCGGGCGCCGGTGGGCGCGCCCGGTGCTAGCGTCCGGCGGGTGGACGACCCGGACCCGATGACCAGCTCCGAGCTGCGCGAGCGCGGGCTCGTGCGCTGGGGCCGCTGGGCCAGCATCGTCACCGAGGTCGTGCTCGCGGTGCTCGGCGTCTGGTACGTCGCCACGCTCGGCGACGAGCTGCTGCTCGCCCTGTGGTGCGTGATCGCCACGGCGTACACGGTGGTGGCGATCGTCGCGCTGAGCTCGTCGGCGTGGCGCCGCCATCCGGGCCGGCCGGCCGCGATCGGCCGGTTCACCGACCGCAGCGAGTACGTCGTGTCGGTCGTGTCGACGCTGCTCGCGAGCGTCGTGGGGCTATGGGCGTCGGCGGAGCTGATCCTGCTGCACTCGGCCGAGCAGTCGTCGGGGCAGGCGGCGCAGGACTACCTCACCTTCAGCCTGCTCGGCGTCTGGGCGATGCTGCTGTCGTGGGGTCTGCTGCACTGGGGCTTCACGCAGGTCTACCGGCACCTCTACTACGCGCGCACGCCGCGACCGCTGCGCTTCCCCGGCGACGCCGACCCGACGGTCGTCGACTTCGCCTACTTCTCGTTCACGCTCGGCACGAGCTTCGCGACCAACGACGTCGAGACCCGCGACCGCGGCGTGCGGTGGGTCATGGTCATCCACTCGGTGGTCAGCTTCTTCTTCAACGCGCTGGTCATCGTGCTGGCCCTCAACACCGTGATGACGCTCGGCTCCTGAGCCGCTCGGCGCGCCACCGGAGGCACCCTCGGCGCATCCTCCTGCTGTGGACCTGCTCGGGCCGATGATCCCGCCCGCCGCGACGGCGGTCGTGCTGCTCGGCGTCGCCGTGCTCGTGCGGCGCCAGCGGCACGCGCAGCAGCAGCTCTCCGAGCCGCGCCGCTCGAGCTCGACCGCACGAGACTCCGTCGTGCTCTCCATGACCGCCGACGCGGCCGTCGAGAAGTGCCACCGCGTGCTCGCCGACCTCGGTGCCGCCCCGCACTTCATCGACGTCGTCGACGGCACGACCGCGCTCGAGGCCAGCATCGACCACGCCGGCATCCGCTCCTACGGCAGCGTCCTGCAGCTGCTCGTCACCGCCGACGGCGACGGATCGCTCGTGCAGATCGTCGCGTGGCCGGAGATGTCCATCTGGGACATGGGCGTGTCGGCCGAGCTCGTCGCCGACGTACGCCGGCGGCTCCGTGCCCGGAAGCCGCAACCCCAGCCGCTCCCGCAGCAACGCGGGCCTGCGGCCTGACGGCCGTCAGGCGAGGTCGCGCGGGATCTGCTCGCGCCACTGGCGCTCGGCGACCACCTCGTCGCCCTCCTTGCACACCAGCGTGATCCAGACGTCGAACACCGACTCGCCCGCGTGCACCTCGAGGGTCGAGCGCGCCTGCACGTCGACCGGCTCGCCCGTGCCGTCGTCGGCGAAGCGCAGCGTGAACGACACGTCGGCTGCGGCGACCTGCTCGAAGGTGCGCGTCGAGACCGAGACGCGGCCGCCGTAGTGCTCGACGACCGAGCCGTACGGCGCGTCGTAGGTCGAGCCGTGGTCGACCACGCACGTCGTCGTACGCCGCAGCACGTCGCGCTCGACGCGCCACACGACACCCTCGACGCTCTCGCCCGCCTCGGGGTCGCCGGGCACGAACTCGGGGACGGGGCCTGAGCCGCGCGGGTCGTACGCCGGCAGCTGGAGCAGCGCGCTGCGCACCGACAGCGTGACCGGCTTCGGCGGGGCGGCGGTGTTCGGCCAGTCGGCGCCCGCGACCGCGAGGCGCAGCGCGTGGCCCGGGCGCCACGTCCATGCCGTCGCCTCGAGCTCGACGGCCACCTCGTAGACCTGGCCGGGCACGAGCGCCTCGACCGCGTCCATCCCGTTGCGGCGCGTGAGGTTGAGCGTCCCGCGGGTCACCAGCGTCGACGTGCCGTCGACGGCGACGTCCTGCAGCTTGCACGTCACGGTGGCCACCGGCGCCGACGACGTCAGCGTGAGCAGCACGCGTGCGTTGCCCGCGATCTCGAGGCCCTCCGGGTCGAGCTCCCACGTGAGCGAGTCGGCGTCATCGTGGCGCTGGTCGAGCGGCTGGCCCCACGGCAGGTGGCCGGCGCACGAGATCCACGCGGCGGTGCCGACGTCGGGCTTCACGACGTACGGCGGGTGACCGACGAGCGGGTACTCGACCCACGAGCTGCGCTCGGACGGCCAGCTGTCGGCGCGCCACTCCCCCGGCACGTGGTCGAGGTCGGGCTCGGGCTTGTGCGACGCCTGCGCGTACCAGACCGCCTCGGGCTCGGTGTCGATGCCGTTCTCGATGCCGCGCAGCCAGCGGTCCCACCAGCGCACCATCTCGGGCACGAGGTCGATGCGCGGACCGGGCAGCGACGACGATGTCGCCGCGTGCGCCCACGGCCCGGCGAGCAGCCGGCGCGGCACGTCGTTCTTCGCGAGCTCGGCCATCATCCGGAAGCTGTTGTTTCGGTAGCCGTCGGCCCAGCCGGCGACGATCATCGTCGGGATCTCGATCCGGTCGTACGCCGGACGCACGGACCCGTGCCGCCAGTAGGCGCCGTCGCGCTGCTGACGCATCCAGGTGAGCAGCCACGGCTCGTGCTCCTGGATGCGCGCGTGCCACTCGGTGCGCCAGGTCGGGCCGAACACGCCGGGCACGGGCGGCAGGGCGTTCATCGGCGTCATGTAGTGGCAGTAGTCGACGAGGTCGATCCACTTCCGCAGCCCGCCCATGTAGTGGACGTCGTCGGTGTGCCGGTCGTCGGTGGCGTAGATCGCGATGACGGCCTTGAGCGCCGGCGGCTGCTCGCACGCCATCTGCAGCGAGTTGAAGCCGCTGTACGACGTGCCGTACATGCCGACGCTGCCGTCGCACCACTCCTGCGCCGCGAGCCAGGCGATCACCTCGGCGAGGTCGCGCTGCTCCTGCTCGGGGTACTCGTCGGTGGCGCGGCCGCCGCTGCTGCCCGTGCCGCGCACGTCGAGACGGGCCACGGCGTACCCGTGCTCGTCGCGCAGGCGCACGTACTCGGGGCGGTACGACGACGTCATGTCGTCCTTGCGGTAGGGCAGCGCCTCGAGGATGCACGGCTGCGGGCCGTGCGACTCGTGCGGGAGGTACAGCGAGATCGCGAGGTAGACGCCGTCGCTCATGGGGATCCACGCGTCGGTGCGCGTGCCCTCGCGGATCGGTGCGGTCTCCGCCACGGCCTCCTCGACGACGGCGTCGGCGGCGTCGGCCTCGAGCGGCGGTGCCGTCTCGAGCTGTGCGGCGGTCTCGTCGCCGTCGGGCAGCGGGGCGAACGGCTGGTCGGTCATGAGGTGCGTCCCTCCAGGAGGCGGCGCACCCGGTCCACGGGCAGCGCGGCGATGGTGCGTCCGTCGACGCCGGTGACGTCGTGCGCGGCGAGCATCGAGGCGAGGACGGCCTCCTCCGACGCGTCGACCACCGCCTCGAAGTACGGGTCGAGGTCGCGACCAGTGATCGGCGTACCGGCGGGCCGCTCGCCACGAGGTGCGCGCAGGCCGAGCGCGGCGGCGAGGAAGATCTCGCCGCTGCTGTGGTGCGCGGTCGACCCGGTGCGGGCCAGCCCGAGACCGACGCGCCGGGCGAGCCGCTCGCACGCGCTGTGGTCGAGAGGCGCGTCGGTGACCACGACGCCGAGGCACGAGCCGGCCGGCGGCGGCGCGAGGTGCGGCGGCGCGCCGAGCTCGCGGCCGACAGGTAAGCCGCCGATGGTGAGACGGTCCCACTGGCCGAAGTTGGTGAGGAGCACGACCCCGAGCACGTGGCCGTCGGGCAGCACGCGCGACGCCGTGCCGATGCCGCCCTTCCAGTTGAAGCACGACATGCCGGTGCCCGCACCGACCGCGCCCTGCTCGGGTGCGACGGCCGAGCCGACCGACGCGCGCGCGTTGCCGAGCGCCGCGGCGACGTGCTCGTCGGTCACGTGCATGTGCCGCGGGTCGTTGAGCCACGAGTCGTCGCACTCGCCGACCGCCGGGATGATCACGTCGTCGACGCCGATGCGCGGCTGCTCCGCCATGAGCAGCCGGCACGCCGCGTCGTACACGCGACCGACCTGCATCGTCGAGGTCAGGAAGACGGGCGTCTCGAGCAGTCCCCACTCGTCGACCTGGCTGCGCGCGGTGAGCTCGCCGGCGCCGTTGAGCAGCGAGACGCCCGCAGGCACCGGCAGCTCCCAGGCGTCGCCGCCGAGGTCGACCACGGTGACGCCGGTGCGGGCGACGCCGCGGCCGAAGGGCGGCGGCGGGTCGTCGTAGACGATCGTCGCGTGCCCGAGCCCCACGCCCGGGACGTCGACCACCGACCCCGTCGGACCCGACGGCAACGACCCGATCCTGACCCCGAGATCAGCGAGAGTCCCCACCCCGCCATCCTGCCCCAGCCGACCCCCGTTCCCGCTGACCCGCGCGGACGAACCCCTCCCGGCATTCACCGGGGTTCAGGAGCGGGGGCGTGGGATGCTCGCGGGCGTGACGACGTCGGCGCTGGTGGTGCGGTCGGACGCGTGCCTCGCGCACGTGCCGGGGGCGGAGATCTGGGTCGGCGTGCGTACGCCGGGCACGGAGGTGGCCGAGCGCGCGACGCGAATCGAGACGGCCCTGCGCGACGCCGGGCACCGCGTGGCCGAGGCGCAGCCGCACGACGACGACGTCCTGCTCCGCGTGCACGACCCGCGTCTCGTCGAGCACCTGCGCACCGTCTACGACCGCTGGGTCGAGGCGGGCTTCCTCGACGAGCCGGGCCAGGACCGGGTCGTGCCCTACCTCATCCCGAGCGCGGGCATGCTCGACGGCCTCCCCGAGCGCGAGCCGACGGCCGTGCACGCGGCGGCCGGACGCTGGTGCTACGACACGATGACGCTCGTCGGCCCCGGCACCTGGGAGGCCGCGCGCGGCGCGGTCGACGTCACGCAGTCGGCCGTCGACGCCGTCGTCGCAGGCGAGCCGCTGGCCTACGCGCTCGCGCGCCCGCCCGGTCACCACGTGACGAAGGCGGCGTACGGCGGGTCCTGCTACCTCAACAACGCGGCGGTCGCGGCTCAGGCGCTGCGCGACGCCGGCCACGAGCGCGTCGCGGTCGTCGACATCGACGCCCACCACGGCAACGGCACGCAGGCCGTCTTCTACGACCGGGCCGACGTGCTCTACGGATCGCTGCACATCGACCCGGCCGCCGGCTGGTTCCCGCACTACGCCGGGTTCGCCGACGAGACCGGCCGCGGCAGGGGCCGCGGCGCGAACGTCAACATCCCGCTGCCCGAGGGCGCCGGCGACGACGCGTGGCTCATCGCCCTGGACCGCATCGCGACCGCCGTGGAGGACCACGGCGCGAGCGCGCTGGTCGTGAGCCTCGGCGTCGACGCCGCGCTCGCCGACCCCGAGTCGCCGCTGCGCGTGAGCCACGAGGGGTACGAGACCGGCGGGCGGCGCCTGGCCGCGCTGCGCCTGCCGACCGTCGCCGTCCAGGAGGGCGGCTACCACCTCGACACCCTCGGCGAGCTCGTCGCCGTCACCCTGCGCGGCCTCGCCACCGCCTAGCCACGGTACGGCGGCGTCACCCGGATGCACGGGTAGGACGCCAGAAGCCGCATTTTCAGGCAGTGACGTGGCGCGGACGTGCGAGGAGGTCTACTCCGCAGCCGGAGCCTCGGGCGCGGCGTCGGCGGCCGGCGCGGCGTCGGCGGCGGGTGCGGCGGGGACCTCGCCGGTCTCGAGGACGGTCGCGAGGCGGTCGAGGAAGGCCTGCTCGCCGGCCGACACCTTCTCCGAGCCGCTGCCCCAGAAGCCCGAGCCGAGCCGCTCGACGACGGCCTTGGCCGTGCCCTCGAGCGTCGTGCGCACGGCGGCGACCTCGTCGGGCGTGGCCTTGGCCGAGAGGATGCCGAACGCCTCCTGGATCTTGCCGGTCATGAGGGTGACGGCGTCCTCCGTCGACGCGGGCTTGGCGTCGCCGAGGTCGGGCTTGGACTGCGCGGCGCCGGCGAAGATGTCGCGGACGACCGAGCCCTCGGGCTGTCCGTTGGCCGCAGCGGTCAGGACCTCGCCGCCGGCGACCAGCTCGCGCATCGCGGGCATCATCTTGCCGTCGGCCCACGCCGCACCGGCGAGCACGAGGCCGGGCAGCGCCGAGACCTTCTCCCACTCCTCGACGGTGAAGTCGTTCTTGGTCGTCATCGCAGTCCTCCGAGGTCGCCAGGTCGAGCCGTTGCACCCCGAGTCTGCCCGACCACGGCGGTCAGGGAGGGTTCAGGGACGGATCAGGGTCCGATCACGGGGCAACCTGATGGTCGTGGGCCCGCGCGAGCGGCAGGGTGGAGCCATGACAACGACCACCCCCCTGCCCGGCGCCCCGGCGACGGGTCCACGAGGCGCGACCATCGAGGTCGCCTCGCTCACCAAGAGGTTCGGCACCGTCCTGGCTGTCGACGACCTCTCCTTCACCGTCTCCCCGGGCCGGGTCACCGGGTTCCTGGGCCCCAACGGCGCCGGCAAGACGACCTCGCTGCGCTGCCTGCTCGGTCTGGTCGCGCCCACCTCGGGCACCGCGACGATCGGCGGCCGCGCCTACCACGACATCCCGCACCCGACCCGCGTCGTCGGCTCCGCCCTCGAGGCGACCGGCTTCCACCCCGGTCGCAACGCGCGCAACCACCTGCGGGTGCTCGCCCGCGCCGGCGGTGTCGACGAGCGCCGCGCCGACGCCACCCTCGAGCTCGTCGGCCTCTCCGACGCCGCGAAGCGCTCGGTCGGCGGCTTCAGCCTCGGCATGCGCCAGCGCCTGCAGCTCGCCGCGGCGCTCCTCGGCGACCCGGGCGTGCTCGTCCTCGACGAGCCGGCCAACGGCCTCGACCCCGAGGGCATCGCGTGGCTGCGCTCGTTCCTGCGCTACCTCGCGTCGGAGGGCCGCACGGTCCTCGTCTCGAGCCACGTGCTGTCGGAGGTCGAGCAGACCGTCGACGACGTCGTCATCATCGCGAACGGACGCCTCGTGCGCTCGTGCCCGCTGGCGGAGCTGACTGCCGACCACAGCCACGTCGTCGTGCGTACGCCGTCCCCTCAGCAGCTCGCCGAGGCGCTGGCCGTGCACGCGCCGCACGCCCGCGTCACGACCACCGACGACGGCCTGCAGGTGGTCGACGCCGACGCCGCGACCGTCGGGCACATCGCCTTCGGCGCCCAGGTGGAGCTGCACGAGCTGCGCCCCGCCGCCTCCGACCTCGAGCAGGTCTTCCTGTCCCTCACCGGCGGCGCCGAGGCGCCCGCCGGAACCGCTGGAGCCACCGCATGAGCGCCGCCGTCCTCACCCCTCCCGCCGTCCCCGTCGCGTCGCGCCAGCGGCTGGTCTCGGCCGAGCTGCTCAAGGTCACGAGCACGAAGATGTGGCTCGGCATGCTCATCGGCGTCGTGCTGTTCATCGGCATCGGCGTCGCGGCGACGATCCTCGCGCCCGAGCAGCAGGGCGTCCCGACCCCTCGCCTCACGACCCCCGAGGGCATGCGCAACGTCTTCGCGCAGGCGGGCGGCGCCTACCTGTTCGCGATCGTGATCGGCACCATGGGCATGACCCAGGAGCTGCGCCACCAGACCCTCACCTCGACGCTGCTCGCCGAGCCGCACCGCAACAAGGTGATGGTCGCCAAGATGGCGGCGTACGCCGTCATCGGCGCGATCTACGGCGCGGTCGGCGTCGCGTTCGGATACGCGCTCGCGCTGGCTCTGCTGCCGCTCAAGACCCACGCCGACATCCCGGTCACCGCCATGTGGCAGATCGCGGGCGGCGCGGTCCTCGGCTGCGCGCTCTTCGCCGTCCTCGGCGTCGCGCTCGGCACGCTCATCCGCAACCAGATCGCCGCCATCCTCGGCGTCCTGGTGTGGGTGCTCATCGTGGAGGCGCTGGTCGTCTCGTTCCTGCCCAAGATCGGCAAGTGGCTCCCGGGCGGGGCGCTCAACGGCATCCTCCAGGCGACAGGGCCCAACAACGAGTCGTACCTTCCGGTGTGGGGAGCGTCGCTCGTCCTCATCGGATGGACGGCGTTGTTCGCACTGGCCGCGGCGGCCACCACCCAGCGCCGCGACGTGACCTGAGGAGCGAGCCATGGGCGCGACGGCGTCGTTCGAGACCACCCTCTCGGCGTTCGGCAACAACACCGGGATCGAGGTGCCCGACGACGTCCTCGCCGCCCTGGCCGCCGGCAAGCGGCCGCCGGTGCTCGTCCAGGTGAACGGCCACGGCTTCCAGACGACCGTGGGCGTGATGGGCGGGAAGAGCCTGATCCCCGTGAGCGCGGCCATCCGCAAGGAGACCGGTCTCGCGGCGGGCGACGCCCTCCACGTCACGCTCACGGTCGCCGACCACCCGCGCGAGGTCGTCGTGCCCGACGACCTCGCCGCGGCGCTGGCCGCGGAGCCCGGGTGCCAGGCCTTCTTCGACGGGCTCTCCAACAGCCTCCAGCGCTACCACGTCGACCAGGTGACCGGCGCGAAGACGCCCGAGACCCGGCAGCGGCGCATCGAGAAGTCGCTCGCGCTCTTCCGCGAGGGCAAGAAGCGCTGACCCGTTCTCGCCTGGCGGAACCGGCCCCGGCGACGGCTGCGGCCCCGGCGTAGGCTTGCCTTGCCCGCACGTCCGGGCCGCCATGCCGTGCCACGAAGGGTCCTCGATGTCGACGTCGGAAACGACCGACCAGCCGGAGCTCAGCAGCCGCCTCGCCGCCTTCGGGCCCAACGAGTGGCTCGTCGACGAGATCTACCAGCAGTACCTCACCGACCGGGCCAGCGTGGACCCCGCCTGGTGGGACTTCTTCGCCGACTACGTCCCCACCGAGCACGCCGGCGCCGACCTCGTGGCCGCCTCCGCCGCCGCCCGCGCGGTCGCCAAGGCCGAGGCCGAGGCCGCCGAGCTCGCCTCCGACGCCGAGATCGCCGCCCACGAGGCGCCCCAGGTCCTGCAGCCCGTCGTCATCCCGCCGGTCGCGCCGCCCCAGCCCCCGCCTCCGCCCGCGCCGGTCGCCGCCGCGCCGGCGCCCGCGGCCGAGAAGGTCGAGCCCACGCCGCTCAAGGGCCCCGCGGCGCGCGTCGTCACCAACATGGCGGCCAGCCTCTCGGTCCCGACGGCCACCAGCGTCCGCGCCGTCCCGGTGAAGCTGCTCGTCGACAACCGCGTGGTCATCAACAACCACCTCGCCCGCGGCCGCGGCGGCAAGGTCTCGTTCACCCACCTCATCGGCTGGGCGATCGTCAAGGCGCTGAAGACCATGCCGGAGATGAACTACGGCTACACCGAGGTCGACGGCAAGCCCGCGCTCATGAAGAACGAGCACGTGAACTTCGGCCTCGCGATCGACCTGGCCAAGCCCGACGGCACGCGCCAGCTGCTCGTCCCCAACATCAAGCGGGCCGACGAGCTCGACTTCTCCGCCTTCTGGTCGGCGTACGACGAGCTCGTGCGCAAGGCGCGCGGCAACAAGCTCACCGTCGACGACTTCGCCGGCACCACCGTCAGCCTCACCAACCCCGGCGGCATCGGCACCGTGCACTCGGTGCCGCGGCTCATGGAGGGGCAGGGCGCGATCATCGGCGTCGGCGCCATCGAGCACCCGGCCGAGTGGCAGGGCGCCTCGGAGGAGACGCTCACGACCCACGCGATCAGCAAGATCACCACGCTGACCTCGACGTACGACCACCGCATCATCCAGGGCGCGCAGTCCGGCGAGTTCCTGCGCCGCGTGCACCAGCTGCTCCTCGGCGAGGACGGCTTCTACGACGAGGTCTTCTCGGCGCTGCGGATCCCCTACGAGCCGATCCGCTGGGCGCACGACATCGCCACCGCGCACGACGACGACCTCGACAAGACCTCGCGGGTGCACGAGCTGATCCACGCCTTCCGCGTGCGCGGCCACCTCATGGCCGACACCGACCCGCTCGAGTACCGCCAGCGCAGCCACGTCGACACCGACGTCTCCAGCCACGGCCTCACCCTCTGGGACCTCGACCGCGAGTTCGCCACGGGCGGCTTCGGCGGCAAGCGCTTCATGAAGCTGCGCGACATCCTCGGGGTGCTGCGCGACGCCTACTGCCGCAGCGTCGGCATCGAGTACATGCACATCCAGGACCCCGACCAGCGGGCCTGGATCCAGCAGCGCGTGGAGCGCAAGTACGACAAGCCGCACCGCGAGGAGCAGCTGCGCATCCTGCGCCGGCTCAACGCGGCCGAGGCGTTCGAGACCTTCCTGCAGACCAAGTACGTCGGCCAGAAGCGGTTCTCGCTCGAGGGCGCCGAGTCGGTCATCCCGCTCATGGACGCCGTCATCACCGCGGCCGCCGAGGCCGGGCTCGACGAGGCGTGCATCGGCATGCCGCACCGCGGCCGCCTCAACGTGCTGGCCAACATCGCGGGCAAGTCCTACGGCCAGATCTTCCGCGAGTTCGAGGGCGACTTCGAGGTCGAGGGCTCGGTACAGGGCTCCGGCGACGTGAAGTACCACCTCGGCACGAGCGGCACCTTCACGACCGACTTCGGCGAGAGCATCCCGGTCTACCTCGCGGCGAACCCGTCGCACCTCGAGGCCGTGAACCCCGTGCTCGAGGGCATCGTCCGCGCGAAGCAGGACGCCCTGCCCCGCGGCAAGGTCTTCTCGGTGCTGCCGATCCTGCTGCACGGCGACGCCGCGTTCGCCGGCCAGGGAGTCGTCACCGAGACCCTCAACCTCTCGCAGCTGCGCGGCTACCGCACCGGCGGCACGGTGCACATCGTCGTGAACAACCAGGTGGGCTTCACGACCGCGCCCGAGGCGTCGCGCTCGTCGGTCTACGCCACCGACGTCGCCCGCATGGTGCAGGCGCCGATCTTCCACGTGAACGGCGACGACCCCGAGGCCGTCGTGCGCGTCGCGCGGCTGGCCTTCGAGTTCCGCCAGCAGTTCCACAAGGACGTCGTCGTCGACATGATCTGCTACCGCCGGCGCGGTCACAACGAGGCCGACGACCCGTCGCTGACGCAGCCGCTCATGTACAACCTCATCGACGCGAAGCGCTCGACCCGCAAGCTCTACACCGAGGCGCTCATCGGTCGCGGCGACATCTCCCTCGAGGAGGCCGAGGCCGCGCTGCGCGACTACCAGGAGCAGCTCGAGCGGGTCTTCGTCGAGACGCGCGACGCGATGGCGCACCCGAAGGAGGTCACGCACGCCGACCCGCCGGTCTACCCCGCGGCCGTCGACACGGCGATCTCCGACGAGGTGCTCAAGCGCGTCACCGACTCGCAGGTGACCCTGCCCGACGGCTTCACGGTGCACCCGCGCCTCGCGCCGCAGCTGCAGCGCCGCGTGCAGATGGTGGCCGACGGCACGATCGACTGGGCGATGGGCGAGACCCTCGCGTTCGGCTCGCTCCTGCTCGAGGGCCGCACGATCCGCCTGGCCGGCCAGGACTCGCGCCGCGGCACGTTCGGCCAGCGGCACGCCGTCGTCGTCGACCGGGTCACCGGCGAGGAGTACACCCCGCTCTCGGGCGTCGCGCCCAAGGAGGAGCGCGGCTACTTCTTCGTCTACGACTCGCTGCTGTCCGAGTACGCCGCGATGGGCTTCGAGTACGGCTACTCGGTCGAGAACCCCGAGGCGCTCGTGCTGTGGGAGGCGCAGTTCGGCGACTTCGCCGACGGCGCGCAGACGATCATCGACGAGTTCATCTCGTCGGGCGAGCAGAAGTGGGGCCAGACCTCCGGCGTCGTCCTCCTGCTGCCGCACGGCTACGAGGGCCAGGGACCCGACCACTCGTCGGCCCGCGTCGAGCGCTACCTGCAGATGTGCGCGCAGGACAACATGACCGTCGCGATGCCCTCGACCCCCGCGTCGTACTTCCACCTGCTGCGCTGGCAGGCGAAGGCCCCGCACCACAAGCCGCTCATCGTCTTCACGCCGAAGTCGATGCTGCGCCTCAAGGCTGCGACCTCGGCGGCGGAGGACTTCACGACGGGCACGTTCCGTCCGGTCATCCCCGACACCACGGTCGACGCCGCCGGCGTGAAGCGCGTGCTGCTGTGCAGCGGGAAGGTCTACTACGACCTGCTCGCCGAGCGGCAGCGCAGCGGGCGCACCGACGTCGCGATCGTGCGGCTCGAGCGGCTGGCGCCGCTTCCGCTGCGTGAGCTGGTCGAGGCGCTGTCGGCGTACGCCGCCGACGCCGAGCTGGTCTACGTGCAGGAGGAGCCCGCCAACCAGGGCGCCTGGCCGTTCGTGGCGCTGCACCTGCACGAGCACCTCGCCGGCCGCCCGCTGCGCCGGGTGTCGCGCAAGGCGGCGTCGTCGCCGGCCGTGGGCACGCACAAGGTGCACGAGCGCGAGCAGGCCGAGCTGGTCTCGCTCGCCTTCGCCTAGGACCCGCGGATGTACTTCACCGACCGCGGGATCGAGGAGCTCGAGTCGCGCCGCGGCGAGGAGGAGGTCTCGTTCCTCTGGCTCGCCGAGCGGCTGCGCACCTTCGTCGACCTCAACCCCGAGTTCGAGATCCCCGTCGAGCGGCTGGCCGTCTGGCTCGCGCGGCTCGACGACGACGATCCCGACGAGGACTGACCGCGGCGTCGTGGGCGGCGACGGGCACGATGGCCCCGTGATGCCCGACCTGCGCCGCGGCGACCCGCTCGCCGTCGTCGTCGCGCCCGGGCTCGGTGTGGGTCTGGCGTGGGCGAGCGGCTCCACGTCCGTCGAGGCGTCGGACCCCGCCGCCGTGGTGGCGGCGCTCGAGGAGCAGGCGCCGCGCTGGGTCTGGTGGTCGGCACGCGTCCACGCGACCGGTCTCGTGCAGGCCGGCGTACGACCGCGCGCCTGCTGGGACCTCGGGGCGGTCTCGCGGCTGCTGCACGGCGAGTGGCGCGAGGACGAAGGTGCGGTCTGGGCGCTGCACCGCGGGCTCGACGTACCCCCGGAGGCCGAGGGCGAGCTCTCGCTGCTCGACCTCGCCGGCGAGTCCGACGACGCGGTGCGACCCGACGGTCAGCTCAGCCGCGAGTGGCTGCGCGGGTCGTGGTCGCGCGACCTCGACGCCGCGCAGACCTGGGCCCGGCTCGCGCTCGAGGTCCAGCAGGACCAGGAGCGCGCCGTGCGCGAGCTCCCCGACCGGCGGCGCGAGCCCGGCGCGACGCCGCTCCCCTACCTGACCGCCCTGTCGGAGTCGATGGCCGCGCTGCTCGCCGTCGAGCTCGGGCACGACGGCCTGGCCATCGACCGCGCGGTGCTCGACGCCCTGCTCGTCGAGACCGTCGGGCCTCGACCGGCGAGCGAGTCCGAGGAGGTCGCCGCCCGCCGCGCGCGCGACGAGCAGGTGTGGCGCGAGTTCCCGGGCGGCGAGCCGGTCGACCTGCGCAACCCCGCGAACGTCCGAGATCTGCTGGGACGCAGCGGGATCGACGTACCCGACACGCGGTCGTGGCGGCTCGAGCCGTACGCCGAGTCGTCGCCCGCGGTCGCCGCGCTGCTGCGCTGGCGCAAGGCCGAGCGGATCGCGACGACCTACGGCTGGCCGTGGAGCGAGCGCGACATCGGCACCGACGACCGGCTGCGCGGGGTGTGGGGCGCGAGCGAGGGCGCGGGGCGGATGACGGCGTCGGCGGGCCTGCACAACCTGCCGGCCGAGCTGAGGGTGGCTGTTCGCCCGCCCGAGGGCCGCGTGCTCGTGCGCTCCGACCTCGGGCAGATCGAGCCGCGCGTGCTGGCCGCCGTGAGCGGCGACACCGGCCTCGCCGCGGCCGCGCGCGAGGACGACATGTACGCGCCCGTCGCGGCGGCGCTGCGCAGCGACCGCCCTACGGCGAAGGTCGCGGTGCTCGCCGCGATGTACGGGCAGACGTCGGGCCCCGCGGGCGAGGCGCTCAAGGACATGGAGCGGGCGTACCCGGTCGCGATCGCCTACCTGCGCGAGGCCGAGGAGCTCGGCCGCCGCGGCGAGGACCTCCGCACGTACGGCGGACGGCTGCTGCGCCTCTCGACGCTGGCCGACGTGCTGGCCGAGGCCGGCCCCGAGTCGCACGCCGCGCACTCGTACGGCCGCTTCGCCCGCAACGCTGTGGTGCAGGGGGCCGCGGCCGAGCTGTTCAAGGCGTGGGCGGCGACCGTGCGGGCAGGGCTCGCCGGATCGAGCGCCCGGATCGTGCTCTGCCTGCACGACGAGCTGCTCGTCGAGTGCGACGACGCCGACGGCTCGCGCATGGCCGCCCTCGTCGACGACTCGCTGCAGTCGACGGCCGCGTGGTGGTGCGCGGGCAGCGGCGTACGGCTGGTGAGCGACACCAGCGTCGTGCGCTGCTGGGCGGACGCGCACTGAGCCGGTTCTCGCCGACGCGCTCGGCGTGCGTTGCGCCGTACCGGTCCCCCGGCGGGGACATCGTTCACGCGCGTCTGGCACGATGCCGCGACGGGGGGTCGCTACCTGGGGCGGGAGCAGAGGGCATGTCCGAGGAGACCACGAGGCTCGAGGTGCGCCTGAACGCGCGCCTCCCGTCCGTGCAGCGCGGCGACCGGTACGAGGACCCGCTCGCCTACTGGCTCGAGGACCGGTTCCCGGGCAGCCGCGTCATCGGCGGCGGCACGCTGCGCAGCCGCGAGGGCGAGCCGCTGGTGTGCGGCATCGACGCCGACGTCGTCGGCGACCTCGACGCGCTGGAGGACGGCGTCGTCGAGTTCCTCGAAGCGCTCGGCGCACCGCGCGGGTCGACGGTCGCGCTCGCCGGACGGGCGCCGCGCGAGGTCGGCACCATCGAAGGGGTGGCGCTCTACCTCGACCGCCACGGCCTGCCCGAGCAGGTCTACGCCGAGAACGACGTCAACGAATTCCTCGACGCCCTCAACGACGCGGTCGACGGCTTCGGCGTGCTGCAGGCCTTCTGGGAGGGCCCGGAGTGGACCGCCGTCTACGTCTACGGCCCTTCGGCCCAGGCGATCACCGACATCGTGGCCGAGCTCGTCGCCACCCACCCGCTGGCCCAGAACTCCCGCCTCGACCGCATCGCCTGACCCGCTGCGCGGTCGTCAGGCGGTGAGGACGATCTTGCCGACGACGTCGCCGGAGGCGAGGCGCTCGAAGGCGGCGCGGGCGTCGCGCAGGTCGTAGACGTGGTCGATGGTCGGGCGCACCCCGGTGTCGACGAGCAGCGACACGAGAGCTTCGAGCTCGGCGCGCGTGCCCATCGTGGAGCCGACCACGTTGAGCTGGAGGAAGAAGACGCGCGAGAGGTCCGCAGGCGGGTTCGAGCCGCTCGTCGCGCCCGACACCACGATCGTGCCGCCGGGGCGCAGCGACTTCAGCGAGTGCGACCAGGTCGCCTCGCCGACGGTCTCGATCACGGCGTCGACCCGCTCAGGCAGACGCGCACCGGGCTCGAACGCCTCGGCCGCACCGAGCTCGAGCGCGCGGGCGCGCTTGGCCTCGTCGCGGCTGGTGACCCACACGCGGTAGCCGAGGACGTCGGCGATCTGGATCGCGGCCGTGGCCACGCCGCCTCCGGCGCCCTGGATCAGCACCGTGTCGCCGACGCGCAGGCCGGACTTCGTGACGAGCATGCGGTACGCCGTGAGCCACGCGGTCGGCAGGCACGCGGCCTCCTCGAACGAGAGCTCGTCGGGCTTGCGCACGACGTTGCGCTCGGGCACCGCGACGTACTCGGCGAGCGTGCCCGGGTGCAGCTCGGAGAGCAGCGTGCGCCTCGGGTCGAGCGTCTCGTCGCCGCCACCCGCCGCGGGGTCGCCGATGACCTCGTGCACGATCACGGGCGTGCCGTCGTCGAGCTCGCCGGCCGCGTCGCCGCCCAGGATCATCGGCAGCTGTTCGGCCTTGAGCCCCACGCCGCGCAACGACCAGAGGTCGTGGTGGTTGAGGCTGGCGGCGCGCACCTTCACGCGTACCCAGCCCTCGGGCACGACGGTGTCGGGCACCTCGCCGACGGTGAGACCGGACAGCGGGTCGGCGGCGTCGAACGACGTGGCGGTCACTGCGAGCATGCCTCGACCCTAGCCGCCCGGCCCGCGCCTCCTCACGAGGTCGGGCGCGTCCGCGGCGACCCGATATCGACGAGCGAGGACGGAGAGCGGATGGCTAGCGTCGCCGGCATGACGCAGCCGCTCGACGTCGAGATCCGGACGATGACCGAGGTCGACTCCGACGCCGTGCTGGCCGTGGTCGGCGCGGCGTTCGCCGACGAGCCGGAGGTCGTGCCGCTGCAGCGCGCGCTCATGGCGCGGCACGACAACCACGGGTACGTCGCGGTCCTCGACGGTCGCGTCGTGGGGCACGTCGGCCTCACCCGGTGCTGGATCGACGCCGAGCCTCGGCTCGTCGAGGCGCTCGTGCTCAGCCCGCTGTCGGTGGCGCCCGAGGTCCAGCGCCGCGGGGTCGGGTCGGCGCTGCTGCGGCACGCGGTCGCCGCGGCCGACCGGGCGGGCGCTCCCTCGGTGTTCCTCGAGGGCGACCCGGCGTACTACTCGAGGCAGGGCTGGCGGCCGGTGGCCGAGCTCGGGATCACGCCGGCCTCGCCGCGGATCCCTGCCCCCGCCTGCCAGCACGTGCGGCTCGCGGCGTACGAGGACTGGATGCGCGGGCCGCTCGTCTACCCCGACACGTTCTGGCAGTTCGACTGCGTCGGGCTGCGCGGCGAGCGCCTCGAGGGCGCCCGAGCGCTCTTCGGGCTCTGACCGTCAGATGCGCGCGAGGCGGAGGTGGACGACCTCGTCGCCCGCGCCCGTCTCGACGCACGCGTAGCCGTCGGGCCACCCGCCGACGTCGTCGAACAGCGGCTCCCCCGCACCGAGCACCGTGGGCACGACCGCGACGTGCAGCTCGTCGACGAGCCCGCCGCGCAGCGCCTCGCGCACGATCGACACGCCTCCGCCGATGCGGACGTCGAGACCCTCGGCCGCCTCCTGCGCCTGCGCCAGCGCGGAGCCGAGCCCGTCGGTGACGAAGTGGAACGTCGTACCGCCGAGCATCGCGACCGACGGTCGGCCGAAGCGGGTCACGACGAACACGGGGTGGTGGTACGGCGGCTCCGGACCCCACCAGCCGGTCCACGAGTGGTCCTCCCACTCGCCGCGCACCGGCCCGAACATGTTGCGCCCCATGACCGTGGCGCCGATGCCGTCGTCGCCGCGACGCAGCCACGCGTCGTCGACGCCTGTCGTGCCGCCGTCCTCGCCGAGCATCGACCGGCCGTACGCCGTGCGGAAGACCCACTCGTGCAGCCGCTCGCCGCCGATCCCGATCGGCGCGGACTCCGACTGCTCAGGCCCCGCGGCGTAGCCGTCGAGCGACATCGACATCGAGTGCACGCGCACGCGGGACACGGTCCACCTCCCCGGTACGACGCCTCGCGGCGTCGGAGGACTGCGACCCTACGCCGGTGCGCGCACGTCAGACCGCGGTACGCCGGAGGTCGACGTGCGGCGCCGGGACCCGGTCCCTCGTCACGCCCTCGGTGCGCGCCGCACGCGAGACCGCGCCCGCGACCGACGGCGCGAGTCGCGCGTCGAACGGGTCGGGCACGATGCGGTCCGCCGCGAGGTCGTCGCCGACCAGGCCCGCGATCGCGTCGACAGCGGCCAGCTTCATGCCCTCGGTGATGCACGTGGCGCCGACGTCGAGCGCACCGCGGAAGATGCCGGGGAACGCGAGCACGTTGTTGATCTGGTTCGGGAAGTCGCTGCGACCGGTCGCCACCACCGCGGCGCCGGAGGCGTGCGCGACGTCGGGGTGCACCTCGGGCACCGGGTTGGCGAGCGCGAACACGATCGAGTCCGGCGCCATCGAGGAGATCGCCTCCGGCGCGATCGTGCCGCCGGAGACGCCGATGAGGACGTCGGCGCCCTGCAGGGCGTTCACGAGCGGGCCGCGGATGCCGGCGAGGTTGGTGCGCTCGGCCATGTCGCGCTTCACCGGCGGGAGGTCGTCGCGCTCGGGGCTCAGGACGCCGACGCGGTCGCACACGGCGATGTCGCCGATGCCCGCGGCCAGCAGCATGTTCGCGACCGCGATGCCGGCAGCTCCCGCGCCGGACACGACGACGCGCAGGTCGCCGAACGAGCGCCCGGTGAGCCGCGCGGCGTTGCGCAGCGCGGCAGCAGCGACGACCGCGGTGCCGTGCTGGTCGTCGTGGAACACCGGGATGTCGAGGCGCGCCTGCAGCCGCTTCTCGATCTCGAAGCAGCGGGGAGCGGAGATGTCCTCGAGGTTGATGCCGCCGTACGCCGGGGCGATGCGCACGACCGTCTCTACGATCTCGTCGACGTCCTGCGTGTCGAGACAGATCGGCACGCAGTCGACGCCACCGAACTCCTTGAACAGCAACGACTTGCCCTCCATCACCGGGAGGGCGGCGAGCGGTCCGATGTCGCCGAGACCGAGCACCGCCGTGCCGTCGGTCACGATGAGGATCGTGTTCGAGCGCCAGGTGAACTGCCACCCGAGAGACGGGTCGTCGGCGATGGCCTGCGACACGCGGCCGACGCCGGGCGTGTACGCGAGCGCGAGGCCCGCGTTGTCGCGCACGCGGACGGTCGGGCGCAGCTCCATCTTGCCGTTGCGGTGCAGCGGGAACGCCGGGTCGTCGTCGTACGGCGAGATGCCGTCGATCGGTTCGTAGCCGGCGGGGACGTCAGGGTTCACGGGAGACCTCGGGTCAGGAGTCGGGACACCGGAGGAGCGGGTTCGTCCCGCGCGCGAGGTGTGCGCTGCAGGCGGGCTCCGTCACGGGGGTCACCCGTACCCCCAGCGTGCCACGATGCGGGACAGGAGCACCACCCGCCCCCCGGTCACAGCTCAGCGACGACCCGATTCTGGTCGGTCTCACTCGGCCAACTCACGCGAAACCGCCCGGTTCTTGTGAGTTGGCCGAGTGAGACCGCGGGGGGTTAGCGGATCAGGCGGGGGCGGGGCCAGTAGCGGGCCACGACCCGGCCCCGGACGTCGGCGTCGGGGACGGCGCCGAACGCCCTCGAGTCGTCGCTCGCCGCGGCGTTGTCGCCCTCGACCCACCAGCCGTCGGGGGTACGCCGTACCGCGCGCTTGACCAGCAGGAAGCCCGGGCGGTCGGGCTGCTCGACCACGACGACGTCGCCGGGACGGACCGCGTCCGCGGTCGTCGTGCGCACGAGCAGCCAGTCGTCGGCGGCCAGCGTCGGGGCCATCGAGGAGCCCGCGACCGCGACGCGCCACAGGTGCGCCACGCCGCCTCCTCGTCCGCCTCGCCGGTCGCGACCGGCCGGTACCGCCGACCGCTGGGTGCCGGGTGCACCCGGCCGGGGTAGTGTCGCGGACAAGCACCGTGAGCACAGTCCCCAGGCATCGAGAGGTTCCCATGCTGCGTCGTCTGCTCGCCCCCCGCACCACCGTCCACGCCCACTGCGACCTGCCCTGCGGCGTCTACGACCCCGCGCAGGCCAAGATCGAGGCGCAGTCGGTGAAGGCGTGCATCGAGAAGTACCACGGCTCCGACGACGAGGTCTTCAAGGCCCGCGCCGTCGCCATCAAGGAGGAGCGCTCGGACCTCGTGAAGCACCACCTCTGGGTGCTGTGGACCGACTACTTCAAGGCTCCGCACTTCGAGAAGTACCCGAACCTCAACACCCTGTTCAACGAGGCCACCAAGCTCGCCGGCGCCGGCGGCACCAAGGGCTCGCTCGACGTCGCGGTCGCCGACAACCTGATCGCGAAGATCGACGAGATCGCCGAGATCTTCTGGGAGACCAAGAAGGCCTGACGCCTCCGCGCGACACGTACGCCGAACCGCCCCGGACCTCACGGTCCGGGGCGGTTCGTCATGACGACGGGGTCGGACCGGTCCAGCGGATGCTCGACACCGTGGAGAGCACGAGGTCGTCGATCTGCACGCCGCCGGGCCACGTCGCGACCAGGCTCGAGGACGCCGGTGTGAGGTCGGTGGTCTCGTGGAAGGCCAACGAGCCGTTGGGGTCTCCGACGGACTGCGTCGCGTACCACCAGCCCTGGGGCAGGGCGCCGGCGGCGTACGCCGCGATGCCGGTGTCGCGGTCGGCCGGCGACGCGCCGGTCGCGCCGACGAGCTCGTGGAGCGTCGCGGTGTGCAGCTCGTCCGTGCCGCAGGACCGCACGAGAGTCGCGTCGTCGGAGACCGACACGGGCGTGCAGAGCAGGCGGTCGGAGCGCCAGACCACGGACGCGCCAGGAAGGGCCAGCAACCGGTCGGCGCTCGGGGTGTCGTGCGCCTGGCCGTAGAAGCCGCTCGCCAACGAGGTGGACCAGGCCGCCGTGGCCAGCAGCGCGCCGTCGTCGCTCACCGCCAGCTGCACCCCCGACGTGCCGAGATCGGGTCGCGGCTGACGGATGCAGGCATCGCAGACCGTCGTGCGCGCACCGGACGCGAGGTCGATCCGCTCGACGGGCCAGGAGGTGGCCCGGCGCTGCCCAGCGACGACGAGGATCGCGCTGCCGTCGCCGGTGACCGCGAGCGCCATCAGGTCGGTCGGCATGCCGGGCACGGGACTGCTGTCTCCGGCACCGTCGACCCACCACCAGGTCGGCGACGGCGCGACTCCGCTCTGGTCGTCGCGCCGCACGGCCGGGAAGGCGTCGAACACCAGCGTCGACCCGTCGCCCGAGGCGGCCACCCACGACGTCTCGACGCCGTCGGGCAGCAGCGTGCGACGGTCCGCACCCAGGATCGTCGACGTCCAGAGCCGGCCGTAGGACCGCCACCGGCTCGACGAGCTGTCGAAGGCGACGTACGCCGCCCGCGCGTCGCGCAGGTGCACCGGCCTCGTCGGCGGCGCGGACGACGACGCACCCGGTCCCGATGCTGAGGAGCAGGCGGCGAGGAGGCCGGCAGCGAGCAGAGCGGCGCCGAGGCCGGGCAGGCGGATGCGCCCGACGGTCACGGCCCTCACCCCCTCGCTGCTACGACGCAGCGACCACGACGACAGGTTGCACGAACGGCCGCACCACCGGCGATTCGTGAGCGTCGGCGTACCCGGCCGCCCCTAGCCTGGCCGCGTCGACACGAGGGGGATGCGATGACCGACCAGCCCGGCACGCCGGAGACGCCCAGCACGCCGCAGTCTCCCGGCACGCCCGACCTGCCCGCGGCGGCGCCGAGCACCGACCCGATGGACGTCTTCGTCCCGGGCACGCCCTCGGTGGCCGCACCCGGGGTCGAGCCGGGCGAGGCGGTCGCCGCGGTCGGCGGCGAGACGCCGGCAGCCCCGGGCTGGTACCCCGTCGACGCCGACGGCGGCGTGCGCTCCTGGGACGGCACGCAGTGGCGCCTCCCCGTGCCGCTCGAGCCCGTGCGCGCGACGTACGGCGAGAAGTACAAGCGCCGCTACAAGTGGGTCCTGCTCGTCATCGCGGGCATCAACATCGCGTTCACACTGTTCTTCCTGGCGTCCGACCAGCGGCTCGACCTCGGCAAGCTGTCGGTGAACCCGTGGGCGTTCGGCATCGGGATCGCGCTCGGGCTGTTCGTGTCGGCGGCGTTCTGGACGCTGTTCGTCGCGCTGTTCCCCGGCGCACCGGCCGACCCCGCGGCCCCGAAGCCGCCGTTCCTCCAGCGGGCGTGGACCTGGATCCCGGTCGCGCTCGTCGGGGTTGCCGTGGTCAACGCCATCCACGTCACGCCGAAGCCCGCGCCCGAGGTGACCATCTCCTCGCCGGCGCAGGCGTGCACGGCGTTCCTCGACACGGTCGAGGAGGCGGCGCGTCAGAAGGCGACCAACGCCGGCATCGTGCAGTACCTCACGCAGCTCAAGAGCGCGGCCGAGACCACCGCGCCCGAGTTCGCCGCCGACCTGTCCGCGAGCATCGCGTCGCCGACCGACGCGAACCTGCAGGCGGCCACCCAGTCGATCCTCACCCGCTGCATCAAGGACGGCTCCCTCACGACGACCCAGGTGCAGGAGTGGTCGGCGAAGGTGCAGAAGATCTCCTCCGGCGGCTGACGCACGTCCGCCCCGCCCGCGACGGACGCGGACGGGGCGGGTGACGCGGGCGCGGCTAGTAGCTGTCGGCGAGGCGGAAGCCGAACGCCATGCACGAGTCGCCCCAGCCTTGCGAGTACGGCTGGCCCAGGGTCGTCTCCGGCAGGCCGACCCACGAGAGCACGCGTCCCTGGAAGTGCTCGTCGAAGGTGAACGTCCCGGGCGTCGACGCCGGGATCATCGGCCCGGTCGTGCTCACCGCGGTGCCGCTCGCGTCGGTCTTCGTCGTGGTGAACTGGGCGTGGACCGCACCGCCGAACAGCACCATCGGGTTGAGGTTGAACTGGCCCTCGGGCACCCCGATGTACTCGCTGGTGTAGGTGCCCTGCACCCGGGTGATCCACCCGGCGCCGGACGATCCGAGCACGAGGTCTCCGCCGTCGGGCGCCGAGCTCGTGCCCACCGCTCCGGGGTTCGCGTTGCCGACCTCGGCCAGCGGCGCCTGCCCCTGGTAGGTGAGCTGCGCGCCGACGATCTCGCTGGGCGAGCTGGAATAGGGGATGCCCCAGAGCTTCAGCTCCGACAGCGGGTTCGGCCCCGCGGCGTGGCTCGCGTCGGTGATCTGGGGGTTGAGGAACTGGGTCGGGTCGCCGTTGACGGGCAGGCCGGTGAAGATCGACGTGGTCCCGACCTCGGCGAACGCGCCGTAGCAGGGCGTCGCCACCACGGTGCGGTCCGGCGGGGCGTTGATCGCACCGGTCTTGGCGTCAGGCGCGTACGCCGCAGGGTCCATGAACTGCCACAGGTAGACCTGGTCGTATCCGGCGCCGTACATGGCGTCCATGAACTTCCAGTGCCGGTTCCAGCCGGCGTCGAGCGGGAACCAGTTCGACCCCGGCTGGGTCGACTCGAGCTGGGGCAGCTGGGTGTTCACGACGCTCTGCGCCTTGGCGATCGCCGCGGTGAGCTCGGCCTGCCGCGCCGCCTTGAACTTCGCCGACTCGGTCGCGTCGCTCGTGAAGCTGTCGGGTGACAGCACCCAGCCGCGCAGCTGGGTGAGGTAGAGGGTGTAGAGGTTGATGGTCTCCGGCAGGTTCTTGTACGAGTTGTTCGGGTCGTCGGTGAAGTGCGGGATGACGCTGGTGAAGGCGTTGTTGAGCGTCGAGTACAGGGTGAACATGCGCCCGCGGTCGACGTCGGAGTAGCCGCCGAACGACGTGGGCGACGGCGTCAGGTCGGTCTTGTCGACCGTGTAGGTGTCGATGGCGGTGTTGAGAGCCGTGAGGTCCTCGTGCAGCTCGGTGATCCGGTTCGCGTCGATGGTCTGGTTGATCTGCGTGACCGCCGAGTTGATCTCGTTCTGCACGTACGTGGTCATGTCGTCCCACGTCGCGTAGTGCACCGCCGGCGTCGTCTCGGTCGAGGACGGCCAGAACAGGTTGGCGAGCTCGCCGACGACGTCGGTCACGAGGCCCGGGATCTCCACCTCGGGCGCGAGCGAGCTCACGACCTCGGGCAGCGCCCCGATGCCGATGGCGACCGCCGAGCGGATCGCCTCCTCCTGCGACGGCGTTCCGAGGTACGTCGCGCTGCTCGGGTCCGTCGCGACGAAGCTCTGACCGAGTGCCGCTGCGCTCGTGCCGAGGATGCTCGTCGACGACGAGGCGGACGACGTGCCTGCGCGCCCCGTCGACGAGGTGCTGGTGGTCGAGGTCGTGGACGTGCCGCCGCCGGTGCGCGCGGCCGGCCGGCTGTCGGGGCTCTGGCCGGTGCACCGCGCGACGGGCGGGACGACCGGGAACCCGGCACCCCGGGTCACGTGCCCCGAGGTCGGGATGTCGGCCACGATCGCCGTGGACTCCTTCGTGAACTCGGCGTACTGCGACGCCGTCACGAGACCCTTCGCCACCTGGCGGTGCAGGACGCGGTCGGCGGCACCCACGAGGCCGCGGGCGGCGCCGAGGTGGCCGAGCGACAGGGCGCGCTGCGCCGACGCGAGGAAGACCTCCGGCACCGCGGTCGCCAGGCAGGCGTGCTGCCAGCCCTCGACCTGCAGCCGGAGCGCCTCGACGCGGTAGTCGTCGGAGATCGCCGTCTTCGTGACGTCGGCGCCGTGCGACCAGCCGCCCGACGCACCCGACGACACGCTCGCCGGGCCCTGCGACGACGGGCCGCACGCGGCCGTGAGGGCCGCAGCCACCACGACGGCGGCGGCGGACAGGCCCGCGCGGCGGCGGGACGTGGAGCGGTGCGAGGTACGTCGGTCCATGGCAGGCCTCCCCCGTGCTGCGGCGCGGACGCACCGCCATCAGGAGCCCACTGCTCCCGATCGGTCGGAGGACCTATCGGCAGCGACCCTCACCATCGGCCGCGCCCTACCTCTCCGGAGGCTCACGACCGTGGCCGCGGAGCCCGTCAGCGCGGCGGGGCGGACCTCGGCAGCAGGGCGGCGTACCCGTGGTGCACGGCGTACCAGTGCCGGCGACGGCGCGCTGCGGACGCGAACCACAGGACCGGCACCAGCAGCCACAGGGCGTGGGCGCCGGTCACGAAGGCGAGCGCGACGACGAGGGCGACCGCCGCCGCCGCGATCGGCGCTCCCCCGCCGCGCGGACCGCGACGGCGCGGCACCGCGACCGGCGGAGCGGGGCGGCTGGCCGGCGACATGCGCGTGGGCAGGTCGGCGAAGAGCGGGTCGAGGTCGTGCACGTACGTCGCGACGAGCGCCTGCGACTGCCGCGCCTCGAACTCCTCGGAGTCCAGCCGGCCGTCGGCGAACGCCTCGGACAGCGCCAGGACCGCCTCGTGCCGGTCCTGGTCGCTGGCCCGCAGCGGCGCGGTCACGACGCGTCCTCGGCGAGGATCAGGTAGAGCTCGCGCCGCGCGTTGGTGAGCACCGTGCGCGCCGCGGCGACCTGCTCCGGCGTACCGGTGGTGACGACCTGCACGGCCGCGGAGCCCACGCCCATGAGCAGCTGGCGCAGGTCGGTCACGCCCTCGTCCTCGCCGGCGGAGTTCGCGTCGAAGACGTGAGCGAGCTCGTCGGCGCGCTCCTCGGCGTACGCCCGTCCGGTGTCGGTCAGGGAGAAGACGCGCTTGCCGTCGATCTTCTCGTCGTCGACGAGGCCCTCGTCCTGCAGCGCGGAGAGCACGGGGTAGATCGAGCCGGGGCTCGGCTTCCACGCGCCGCCGCTGCGCTCGGCGATCTCACCGATCATCTGGTAGCCGTGGCGCGGGCCCTCGGTGAGCAGGGCGAGCACGGCGGTGCGGACGTCGCCGCGGCCGGCGCGGCGGCCCTCGCCGGGACCGAAGCCCCAGCCGCGCCACGGGCCGAACGGGCCGCCGAACCCGCGGCCGGGACCGCCCGGTCCGCCGGGGCCGCGGCGGCCGCCGTGGTGCGCGCCCATGTGCGCGCGCATCCGGTCGCGCATCTCGCGCAGGTTCTCGTCGGTGAAGGCGCCCGGGCCGAAGGGCCAGGCACCCGGGGCTGCGAAGCCGGTCATCGGGTCCTCCAAGGGGTCGTGCTGGGAAGCGGGGGTCGACAGCGGCCGATGATCGGTCGCCGTATCGCGATGCGTTGACGATATATCGCGACCCGTCGCCCGTCAACAGGTTCTCCGCTTCGTGCGTCGACACCGGCGGGTGCGGTGGGATGGGGGCATGAGCCCCGTCCCCGTCGTCGGCCGGCTGCGCGAGGCGCGCCCCTCCGACGTCCCCGAGATCCTCGACCTGATCCACGGCCTCGCCGAGTACGAGAAGGCGCGCCACGAGGTCGAGACCACGCAGGAGCAGCTGCGCGCCCTGCTGTTCGGCGGTACGCCGGACGCGCCCGACCTCGCCGCGACCACGCCCAGCGGAGCGCCCGCGGCGTACGCGTTCGTCGTCGAGCACCCCGACCCCGAGCGCGGCTACGTCCTCGGCGCGTTCGCCCTGTGGTTCCTCAACACCTCGACCTGGACCGGCACCCACGGCGTCTACCTCGAGGACCTCTACGTGCGCCCCGAGCTGAGAGGCCACGGCTACGGCACGGCGCTGCTGCAGAAGCTCGCGCGGGTGTGCGTGGAGCGCGACTACCGGCGCCTCGAGTGGTGGGTGCTCGACTGGAACGAGCCTGCCCTCGGCTTCTACCGCCAGATCGGCGCGGTGCCGATGGACGAGTGGACCGTGCACCGGGTCACCGGCGACGCGCTGCTCCAGCTCGCCGCGCACGACCCGAGCGAGCCCCAGCACTGAGCCGCGAGCGGTTACGGTGGCGCACGTGAGCTCCACGATCCGTCTCGTCGTCCCCGCCTCGTCGGCCTGGGTGGTGCTCGTGCGCACCGCGGCGACCGCGTGCTGCGCCCGCCTCGACTTCGACGTCGACCGCCTCGAGGACGTCCGCCTCGCCGTCGACGAGGTGGCCGCGCTGCTCATCGAGCAGTCGGTCGACGACGGCGAGATCGCCTGCGCGTTCACGACGTACGACGACAGCCGGCTCGACATCTCGCTGCGCGCGCGCACGACGAGCGGCACGCTGCCCGACACCTCGACCTTCGCGTGGGCGGTGCTCACGGCGCTCGTCGACGACGTGACGGCCACGGTCGACGCCCTCGACGTGACGGTCGTGCTGCGCACCTCGCGCGCGGCCCAGGTGAGCGCATGACCGACGCCACCAACCCGACCGTTCCGCTGCAGGACGGCACGATCCCCGACACGGCCGGCGCCGCGGTCGACCAGGTGCCGCCGCCGCGCACGTCGCGCTGGGACGCCGCCGCGCGCGAGCGCGAGAAGGAGCTGCTCGAGGTCCTCGCCGAGACCGACGAGGGCGACCCGCGGCGCACCGCCGCCCGCGACGAGCTGGTCACGATGCACCTGCCGCTCGTGCAGTTCCTCGCGCGCCGCTTCCGCGACCGCGGCGAGCCGCTCGAGGACCTCGTGCAGGTCGGCACCATCGGCCTGATCAAGGCCGTCGACCGCTTCGACCCCGAGCGGGGCGTGGAGTTCTCGACGTACGCGACGCCCACGATCGTCGGCGAGATCAAGCGCCACTTCCGCGACAAGGGCTGGGCGATCCGCGTGCCGCGCCGGCTGCAGGAGCTGCGCATCTCGATCGCGCAGGCGACCGCCGAGCTCTCGCAGAAGACCGGCCACTCCCCCACGATCGCGGAGCTCGCCGTGCACCTCGGCATCACCGAGGACGAGGTGATCGAGGGTCTCGAGGGCGCGCAGGCCTACTCGACGAGCAGCCTCGACGCACCTCTCGGCGACGACGACGAGGCGCCGATGCTCGCGGACCGGCTCGGCGACGAGGACCCCGGCCTCGAGACGATCGAGTACCGCGAGTCGCTCAAGCCGCTGCTCGCCGCACTGCCGTCGCGCGAGCGCAGGATCCTGGCGCTCCGGTTCTTCCACGGCATGACGCAGAGCCAGATCGCCGAGGAGGTCGGCATCTCGCAGATGCACGTCTCGAGGTTGCTCGCGAAGTCGCTCGCGACGCTGCGCGAGGGCCTGCAGGCCGACGACGTCTGACGAGCCGCGATACGCCGCGAGCCGGACGCCTCTCGCCGTGAGGGGTTCGGCGAGGAGCATCCGGCTCGTGACGGGCGCGCGGGTCAGGCCGCGGGCTCCTCGGCGATCGCCGCGACGATGTCGCTCTCGAGCTTGTCGGGCGTGACGTTGGGCGCGTAGCGCTTCACGGTGCGGCCGTCGGGCAGCACGAGGAACTTGGTGAAGTTCCACTTGATCCGCGAGCCGAGCAGGCCGCCCGCGCGGTCCTTGAGGAAGCCGAACACCGGGTGGGTGCTCGAGCCGTTCACGTCGACCTTGCTCGACAGCGGGAACGTGACGCCGTGGTTGACGCGGCAGAACTCCGCGATCTCCTCGTCGTCGCCCGGCTCCTGGTGCCCGAACTGGTCGCACGGGAAGCCGATGACCACGAGGCCCTGCTCCTGGAACTTCTCGTGCAGCTCCTGCAGGCCGTCGTACTGCGGCGTGAAGCCGCACTTGCTCGCGGTGTTGACGACGAGCACGGGCCGGCCCTCGAACTGCTTGAGGTCGACCTCCTTGCCGTGGTTGTCGACGAAGCTCAGGTCGTACAGCGATGCGGGGGTGTCGGGCACGTTCGCTCCTCGGGTGGCCGCGACGGGCGTGTCGCAGATCAGGACGGGCTGCGGGCGGGGACGGTTCAGGCGACCTTGAGGTCGACGTCGACGTTGCCGCGGATGGCGTTGGAGTAGGGGCACACCTCGTGCGCCTTGGCCACGAGCGCCTCGGCGGCGTCGCGGTCGAGGCCCGGGATGCTGACGGTCAGCGCGACCGCGAGGCCGAAGCCGCCGGAGGCGAGCCGGCCGATCGCGACGTCGGACGACACCTGCGAGTCCGACAGGTCGGTGCCGCCGGCGACCACCTTGAGGGCGGAGTGGAAGCACGCGGCGTAGCCGGCGGCGAAGAGCTGCTCGGGGTTGGTGGCACCGCCGGGGCCGCCCATCTCGACGGGGATGCGGACGTCGACGTCGAGCAGTCCGTCGTCGGTGGCGGTGTGGCCGTTGCGGCCCTCACCCGTGGCAGTGGCGTGAGCGGTGTACAGAGGCTTCATGTACGCAACTGTATTGCGCACAATCTAATCGTGCAAATCCTGATACGCTGTCGCCATGGCCCGTGAGACCCATCCCCCTCAGCTGCTGCTCGACAACCAGCTCTGCTTCGCCCTCTACCGCGCCACGCGCGCGGTGCAGCGCAGCTACGCGCCGCACCTGGCCGAGCTCGGCCTCACCTACCCGCAGTACCTCGCCATGCTCGTCCTCTGGGAGGAGGACGGCCCGCTGACCGTCGGCGCGCTCGGCGAGCGGCTGCACCTCGACAGCGGCACCCTCACCCCGCTGCTCAAGCGCCTGCAGGAGGCCGGGCTCGTCGAGCGCCGGCGCGACGAGGACGACGAGCGGCGCGTCAACATCGTGCTGACCCGTCGCGGCCGTGCGCTGCGGGCGAAGGCCGAGGGCGTGCCGGCGAAGGTCTTCGACTGCTACGGCTTCTCGATCGCCGACGGCGCGGCGCTGCGCAGCACCCTCAACGAGCTGAGCGACCGCATCGAGGCCGTAGCCGGCTGATCGCGGCCGTCAGGTCTGCAGGTCGCGGCCGACGGCCGGGCTCATGACGAGCGCGATCCCCACGACCGACACGGCGAGCACGGCGTACCCCACGAGGTGGGTGGAGTCGCCGTCGCCCTGCGTCAGGGTCCAGCCGGTCACGAGACCGAAGAGCTGGATGACGCCGAACGGCGTGCGCGCCGCGCGGCGGCGCAGCCAGAGCCCGCGCGCGCACGCCGCGATGCCCAAGGCGAAGACGAGGAAGATCACGACCACGACGGGTGCCGAGGCGACCGAACCGGGCGACCGCAGGGCGGCGAGCCCGATGCTGACCGCGTAGAGCGCCACGGCGAGCGCCTCGATGCCGGCGAGCACGGCGGCCGCCGTGGTGGCCGTCTCGCGCCGTGCCGGAAGACCGTGGACATCGGTCGACGGCAGCTCCTCGGACGGCTCGCTCACGCGCCCAGCCTGCCACGGCCCCGACGCCGGAGTGCCGTGGGCTGCACGGGGAACGGCCGTGGCCGCCTTATCCTTCGGAGATGCGAGCCCTCCTGGTGGCCAACCCCAAGGCCACGACCACGAGCGCCCGCACGCGCGAGGTCATCGCCCACGCGCTGTCGGCCTCGGTCGACCTCGACGTCGCCGAGACCACGCACCGCTCGCACGCCACCGACCTCGCGCGCCAGGCCCGCCTCGACGGGATCGACGTCGTGCTCACCCTCGGCGGCGACGGCACCGTAAACGAGGTCGTCAACGGCCTGCTGGCCGAAGGTCCCGGGCACGACGTACCGATCCTCGGCGCGATCCCCGGCGGCAGCGCCAACGTCTTCGCCCGCAGCACCGGCCTGCCCGACGACGCCGTCGAGGCCACGGGTGCACTGCTCGAGGCGCTGGAGCACAAGCGGACCCGCACGATCGGGCTCGGCCTCGCCGACACCGGCGACCGCCAGCGCTGGTTCCTGTGCAACGCCGGCGTGGGGCTCGACGCCGAGATCGTCGAGGACATGGAGCGCCAGCGGGCCAAGGGCGCGGAGGCCACGCCCGGCCGCTACTTCCAGACCGCGCTGCGTCACATCCTCATGACCGCCGAGCGCCGCCAGCCGGCGCTCACCGTGCACCGTCCGGGCGTCCCGTCGGTCGACGGCGTGTTCCTCGCCATCGTGCAGAACTCCTCGCCGTGGACCTTCCTCGGCCCGCTCCCGATCGACCCGTGCCCGCGCGCCTCGTTCGACACCGGGCTCGACCTGTTCGGGCCGCGCAGCCTCGCGGTGCCGCACATGCTCGGCCACGTACGCCGCTTCTTCACCCGCACCCGGCGCCCCTACCCCTTCGGCGGGCTGCTCGCCCTGCACGACCAGTCGGAGTTCACCGTGAGCGCGGAGCCGGCCATCTCGCTGCAGATCGACGGCGACGCCGCCGGCCCGGTCTCCGAGGTGACGTTCCGCTCGGTCCCGCGGGCCCTGTCCGTACTGGTCTGAGCGCACCGACGGTCCAACCGGTCACTCTCCGTACAACTCGACCGGGGCGCATGTACCCGGTTGCACGCCCGGGGCGAGAAGGTTCCCGCCACCCTCTGTGAGCAAGGACACCGGGTGGTCTCACGCTGGATCTGGTCAAAAGTCTGGACACTCCCCGCGCGGTGTGTGAGGGTCGTTCCCTGTCGGTGTGCCGTTCGGTCACGCCGACGTCTCCGTGTGCAGCCCACGCGGCCCGACGAGGTCGCTCGGTGCACCACGGAGGGGGCTCGTGACAGCGTTCACAAGGTCGCGACGCCCGCACGACCACGACCGCCCGGTCCCCGCCGGGCACAGGAGGAAGCAGATGGACTGGCGTCACGACGCGGCCTGCCGCGACGAGGACCCGGAGCTGTTCTTCCCGATCGGCAACACCGGCCCCGCACTCATGCAGATCGAGGAGGCGAAGGCGGTCTGCCGCCGGTGCCCCGTCGTCGACACCTGCCTGACCTGGGCCCTCGAGAGCGGCCAGGACGCCGGTGTCTGGGGCGGCCTGTCCGAGGACGAGCGCCGCGCCCTCAAGCGCCGCAACGCCCGCGCCCGCGCGGCCCGCGCCGGCCTCTGACCTCTCGTCTCTGACCGTCAGCCGCTGCGCGGCTTCGTGGTCCTGAGCTGCGCCAGCACGACCTGCAGGTCGGCGGCGACCGCCTTCTGGTCGCGACCGACCTCGAGCAGCCGCATGATCCCCGTGCCGCTGCGCAGCCAGAAGCACTCGGCGATGGCCGGGCCGTCGTTGCTCTCGGGCACGGTCGAGCAGATGAGCAGCGCGCCGTCGGCGAGCTCGCTGCGGGTGATGCCCTGGGCGCCGTCCTGCGCCATCTCGGTCTCGACCACGACGGCCTGCGGCTTCTGCGCCATCGGGCCGAGCACGTTGGCCCAGACCAGCAGCGCGCGGCGGCCGTTCATCGAGCCGTAGACGCTCACGTTCGAGGAGAACGAGCCGCCGAGCCCGCCCAGGGCGCGGTCGGTCTGCGCCCGCATCTTCTCGGCGGCCGCCGTGAGCGCCCCGGTCTTCGCGGGCGCGAGGCCGGCGACCTTCGTCGGCGCGACGCCGTCGAGCAGGTAGGCCTGCTGGGACGGGCTGAGCCCGTCCGTGGCGCCGCTGGCGGCGCGACCCGCCTGGCCCGCGATCCCGACACCGACCAGCGCGGCGATCGTGATCGCGACGATGGCGACGACGCGACCCTTCGACGTGCGCCGCCACCACGAGACGGTCGGCGCGACCGACGACGCCGCGTAGGGCGCGGTGTAGGTCCGCGGCGCGTACGCCGCCGTCGGGTACGGGTCGTCGGCGAACGCCTGCGCCGCAGAGGACTGCGCCGCAGAGGGCTGAGCGGCGTAGGGCTGCGAGGCGGCGTACTGCTGGGCCGCGTAGGGCTGCGTCGCCGCGGTCCGCGGGTCGGGGGCGGCGAACGCGTGCTGCTGCGCGGCCGGCGGGGGCGAGACGTGCTCGGTCCAGCCGGTGCCGTCCCACCAGCGCCACGCGCCGGGCTGGGCGGGGTCGGCGTACCAGCCGGGCTCGATCCAGGTCTGGGTCATGCGGCACCGCTCAGAGTCAGGACCACCTGGCGCGTCACGTCGGCCAGGTCGCTCGGCGACCGGCCGTTGATCTCGGCGACCGTCACGACGCCGGACCCCGACCGGAGCCATGCGCACAGCGAGCCGGTCCGGCCGTTGGCGCCGCCCACCTGGGCGCAGAGGATCACGGCGCCATCGGGCTCGGCGTACTCCACCATGCCGCTGACGTCGGGGCGGGCGGAGAGCTGCGCTCGAGAGCTGGCCACCTCGGCCGCCTGCGCCATCGGGGTGGTGACGACGGCCCAGCCGATGAGGCCACCGTGCGCGGAGCTGCCGTAGACCTCGACGTGGTTGTCGGTAGCTCCGATCGCGCGCGCCTCCTGGTCGAGCTCGCTGCGCCACGACGCCAGCTGCGAGGTCAGGTACGGATCCGACGAGATCGGCATGCCGTCCAGCGTCTGCGGGGAGGCGGGCAGCAGGACGGTCCGGGGGCCGGGCGCGGCCTTGATCCCGGCAGCCGAGCGCAGGGCGGAGGTGACGAGCGGCGAGACGAGGCCGAGCACGACGAGGCCGCCGATCACCGACGCGACGATGACCAGCGTCCGGCGCGACCCCTGCTCCTGCCCAGACGGGGCGCGGTGGGCCGACCCCGAGTACGGCGTCACCGCCGGCGCGCCGTAGGTCGAGGAGCCGGCGTACGTCGCTGCGCCGAACCGCGACCCGTACGTCGGAGCGGCGCTGTGCGACGAGGCGTAGGAGCCGGCGTACGCCGCGACCGGCTCCGAGGGCGGCACGAACGCGGCCGGGGGGGTGGGGGCGGGCTGCGGGGCAGGGGGCGAGGACACGTGCTCGGTCCAGGCCTGGCCGTCGTACCAGCGCCACCGACCGGCGTCGGTCGGGTCGGGGTACCACCCCGGGCTCGCGCCAGACATGCCTCTCCCCCCGTCGTGCCCTGACTATCGGCACGCGCGGGGGTGCTCCTGAGCGCGTCAGCCCGTGCGGTCGCGGACCGGGACGACGATCCGGGCGGTCGTGCCGGTGCCGTCGGGGCCGGGCAGCAGCTCGAGCCGGCCACCGAGCTCCTCGGTGACCAGCGTGCGCACGATCTGCAGGCCGAGACGGCCGGTCGCGAACGGGTCGGTGCCCTCGGGGATGCCCGGTCCGGCGTCGACGACGTCGACCACGAGCTCGGCCGGGGTGCGCGAGGGCAGCAGGACGACGTCGCTGCCGCCGCCGTGCTCGACCGCGTTCTGCAGCAGCTCGCCGAGGGCCATCGACAGCGGCGTCACGATCTCGGCGGGGAGCACGCCGAAGCTGCCCTGGCGGCGCACCGACACCCGCGCCCCGACCGACATGTCGCGCACGAGCGCGACGAGGCGGTCGGCGACCTCGTCGGCGTCGACCCGCTCCCCCGGCGTGTGGGCCAGCGTCTCGTGCACGACGGCGATCGCGCCGACGCGGCGCACCGCCTCGTCTAGCGCGGCGCGGGCCTCGGGCGCGTCGATCCGGCGCGCCTGCAGGCGCAGCAGCGCGGCGACGGTCTGCAGGTTGTTCTTCACCCGGTGGTGGATCTCGCGGATCGTGGCGTCCTTCGACAGGAGCGCGCGGTCGCGGCGTCGGATCTCGGTCGCGTCGCGCACGAGCACGATCGCCCCGGTGTGCCGGCCGCGACGGACGAGAGGTACGCCGCGCAGCGTCACCACGGCACCGGAGTTCTCGACCTCGGCGCCACCCGCGGCTCGACCGGCCGCGACGACCGCGAGCGCCTCGTCGACCTGCCCGGGACGCCGCGCGAGCTTCGCGCTCGTGCGCGCGAGGTCGACGCCCACGAGGTCGGTCGCGAGCCCGAGTCGGTGGTAGGCCGAGCGCGCGTTCGGGCTCGCGAAGGTGACGATGCCGGTCTCGTCGAGGCGCACGAAGCCGTCACCGACGCGCGGCGGGGATCCCGTGCGCGCCAACGGTTTCGACGGAGGGAAGGTGCCCTCGACCGTCATGGCGGCGAGCTCGTCGGCGGCATCGAGATAGGCCTGCTCGAGCGGTCCGAAGTCGCGGCCGGCGATCGCGGAGTGCCGCTCGACCACGCCGATGAGCCGGCCGTCGCGCAGCACCGGGATCGCCTCGACCGCAGCCGGTGCGCCGTCGACGCGGTCGGCCACCACGCGCCGGGCGGCCGCGGCGCGATCGAGGATCGGCCGCCGACCGCGCGCGGCGTACTCGCCGACGATGTCGTCGAACATCCCCGTCGGTCCGGTCGTGGGGCGCACCTGCGCGGCGGCGACGAAGCCCGCGCCGTGCCAGGTGGGCAGCCAGAGCACGAGGTCGGCGAAGGCGGTGTCGGAGAGCAGGGTCCAGTCGGAGATGAGCGCGCGGAGGTGGTCGACGTCGGCCTCGGAGAGGTCGGTGCGCTCGCGCGCGAGGTCGTCGAACCGGGCCATGCCTGCAACCGTAACGGCGAGGACTCCGGCGTACCGACTCCGGCAGACTTCGGGCTGCACCGATCACCGGGAGGCACCGTGCGCGCCAGGCTGCTCGACACCGCGGAGGAGTTCCTCGACGCCACCCTCGACCTGCGTGCTGCGGATCCCGTGCGCACCAACGTCCTCGGGTCGGTGGCGCTCAGCGTCGTCGAGGGCGCCTCGTACGACGCGCAGTCGTGGTTCGTCGTCGAGGGCGACGACGGCACCGTGGTCGGCGCCGCGCTGTGGACAGTCCCGTACCGGCTGCTCTGCGGCCCGATGGACGACGAGGCCGCCCACGCGCTCGGGCGCACCGCGCTCGCGCGGTCGCAGGAGCTCGGGGTCGTCATCCCCGGCGTCGTGGCGCCGCTCGGGGTGGCCGAGGTGGTGGCGGCCGGCGTCGGCGGCGTCTGGAGCACCGCGATGCGCGAGCGGATCCTCGTCCTGCACGACTACCTCCCGCCCTCGCCCGTCTCCGGCGCCGGTCGCGGCGCCTCGGACGACGACCTCGACCTGCTCGTCGGGTGGCACCGCGCGTTCGTCGCCGAGGCCGGGCTCAACGACCACGGGGTCGAGGAGGTCATCCGGCGCAACCGGTCGCGGCTGTGGATCTGGGAGGTCGACGGCGTCCCCGTCTCCTACGCGGGCCACGCCCCGGTGGTGCCGACGCCCGCCGGAGCCGTCGGCCGTGTCGGGCCGGTGTACACGCCGCCGGAGCACCGCAACCGCGGCTACGGCACGGCGGTCACCGCGCACGTCGTCGAGCACCTCTTGCCGGTCACGAGCACGGTGATGCTCTACACCGACGACGCGAACCCGACGAGCAACCACGTGTACGAGAACCTCGGGTTCGTCCACGAGGACGACGTCGTCGAGCTCGCCCCGGTCGACGCCGAGGCCGGCTGACCGACCCGGCCGACACCGCGACGAGCGGGGGTTACCAACGGGTAGGTTGGCCGCCATGAGCGACGAGACCCCCACCCTCAACGGCCACGGCGGCACGCACGCGGTGGCGGCCGCGACCGCGCACGGCGTCGAGACGATGTTCACGCTGTCGGGCGCGCACGTGTTCCCGCTGTACGACGCCGCCGTGGGCGGCAAGGACGGCGCGACGACGGGCGAGGGCCCGCTGCGGCTCATCGACGTGCGCCACGAGCAGACCGCGGTGTTCGCCGCCGAGGCGACCGCGAAGCTCACGCGCACACCGGGTCTCGCGGTCGTGACGGCCGGTCCCGGCGTCACCAACATCGTGAGCGGCGTGACCACGGCGCACTTCAACGGCTCGCCGCTCGTCGTGCTCGGCGGCCGCTCCCCCGACGCGCGCTGGGGCACCGGCGCGCTGCAGGAGCTCGACCAGCCGCCGCTGCTCGCGCCCGTGAGCAAGCACGCCGCCACCGTCCACTCGCCCGCCGAGATCGGCGCCGCGGTGTCGCAGGCGTTCACCACCGCCGGCTCCCCGCACCGCGGCCCGGTCTTCCTCGACATCCCGATGGACGTGCTGTTCTCCTACGCCGACGTCGCGCCGGCCGTCGCCGTGACCCCCGAGCGGGTCGCGCCCGACCCCGACGACGTCGACGAGATCGTGCGCCTGCTCGCGGAGTCGGCGCGACCGGTCGTCGTCCTCGGCGGCGACGTCTGGGCGGGCGGCGCCGAGGAGGCCGCGCTGCGGTTCGCCGAGGGTGCCGGCGTACCCGTGATCGCGAACGGCATGGGCCGCGGGATCCTGCCGCAGGGCCACCCCCTGCTCGTCACCCGCGCCCGCGGCGCCGCGTTCTCCGGCGCCGACCTCGTCGTCGTGATCGGGACGCCGCTCGACTTCCGTCTCGGCTACGGCGTC
This sequence comes from Candidatus Nanopelagicales bacterium, assembly GCA_046330715.1. GTDB lineage: Bacteria > Actinomycetota > Actinomycetes > S36-B12 > CAIYMF01 > Longivirga. Next base: position 327,055 of record JAXLSG010000004.1, on the reverse strand, counting down.
TTCGGCGGTGCCGAGGGCTCGACCCCGGCGCGCGTGGTGCACATCGCCGACGCGCCCGGCCAGCTCTCGACCTACGCCTCCCCGGCGGCGACCGCGAGCGGCGACCTCGGGCTCGTGCTCGACGCGCTGCTCGAGGGCCTCGAGCACCAGCTGCGCCGCCCCGACTTCACCGAGTGGGCCGGCACGCTGCGCGGGATCGCGGCGGCGGCCGTCGCGATGGACGCCGCCGACCTCGCGAGCGACCGCGACCCGATCCACCCTGCGCGCATCTACGGCGAGCTCGTGCCGCGGCTGGCCGACGACTCGGTCGTGATCGGCGACGGCGGCGACTTCGTCTCCTACGCCGGGAAGTACGTCGAGCCGAAGCGCCCCGGCGGCTGGCTCGACCCCGGCCCCTATGGCTGCCTGGGCACCGGCCTCGGCTACGCGATCGCCGCGCGCGTGGCGCGCCCCTCGGCGCAGGTCGTGCTGCTGCTCGGCGACGGGTCGGCGGGCTTCTCGCTGCTCGACGTCGACACCCTCGTGCGCCACAACCTGCCGGTCGTGATGGTCGTGGGCAACAACGGCATCTGGGGCCTGGAGAAGCACCCGATGCAGTTCCTCTACCAGTACGACGTGGCCGCGGAGCTGCGTCCGGGCACGCGCTACGACGAGGTCGTGAAGGCCCTCGGCGGCGACGGCGAGACCGTCACCGACCCGGGCCAGATCGGGCCGGCCCTCGACCGCGCGTTCGCCGCGGGGACGCCGTACCTCGTCAACGTCCTCACCGACCCCGCGATCGCCTACCCCCGCAACACGACGGGCATCTGACGGCGTGGACGGCCTGCTCCGCCTGGTCGACGGCCCTCCGGCGCCCGAGGACTACCTGCGGCTGCGGGCCGAGAGCGGGCTCTCGCCCAAGACGCGGGAGCAGGCCGAGGCGGGGCTCGGCGGCGCCTGGGCGGCGTTCCACGTCGTCGACGTCCCTACCGTGGAGACGGTCGGCATGGGCCGCGTCCTCGGTGACGGCGGGTGGTACTTCCACATCGTCGACATGGCCGTGCTGCCGGCGTACCAGCGCCAGGGCATCGGTGCCGCGATCCTGCAGGCCCTGCTCGACGCGATCGCCGACCGCGCACCGGCCGACCCCTACGTGACTCTCATGGCCGACGAGCCCGGACGCCCGCTCTACGCCCGCTTCGGGTTCGTCGAGACGGCACCCGGCACGGTCGGCATGGCGCTGCGCACGCGCTAGCAGAGGCGACGTGCTCTCTGCGCCTCTGTCAGCACAGGCGACGTGCCGATGGCGCCTCTGCTAGCAGAGGCGACGCAGAAGCGGCTCGGGGTCGACGGCCGCCGACTCGCCGCCGCTCTTCCAGTACTCGAAGTGCAGGTGCACCGCGCCCGGGCTGCCGGTGTCGCCCATGAGGCCGATGACCTGGCCGCGCTTCACGCGCGAGCCGGCGTGGACGAGGTCCTTGCTCATGTGGCCGTAGAAGAACTTCGAGCCGCTGCGGCCCTGCATGACGATGCGCAGAGCACCGTTGGACTGGCGGCCCTCGCGGATGATCACGCCGTCCTCGATCGCCAGGATCGGCATGCCGCGGCGTCCCATAAGGTCCATGCCCTGGTGGCTGTGGCCGGAGCGGGCGGCGCCGAAGCCGTCGCCGAACGACGCACCGGGGGCGGGGCAGACGCGACCCGCCGTGACCGGTGCCGACACGTGCGGCGCGCTCGCGCGCGGGGCGGAGGCCACCGTGCGCGTCGCGGCGGCCTTGCGCGCCGTGGCCTTCGGGGCGATGAGCGCGCGCCAGGTGAGGGCGCCGACGATGCCCTTCGCGGGCAGGCCCTGGCTCTTCTGGAAGGCGACGACAGCGGCGAGCGTGGCGGGGCCGTAGTAGCCGCTGGCCTTCACGTGCAGCCGCTTCTGCAGGTAGGCGATCGCGCGGCCGCGGTCGCCGGGGCGCAGGGTCGGGAGCTTCGACGCAGGAGCCGTGACGTAGCGGCCGGTGGTCTTCGCCGCGGCGGGCTTGGCGGCGGCCTTCACGGTCGTGGTCGTCGACATCGTCCGCGCCGTGGCCGCGAGCTTCGCCGACGTGAGCACGGTCGAGAGGTAGACCGGGCTCTCGGTGGCGTCGACGTCGACGGAGACGACCTCGCGCTCGGACGCCGCAGCGGCAGCACCGGGGAGATCCTCGCCCCGCGGCGCGACGGTCAGCGCGGCGAGAGCGAGGGCGCCCACGGCACCGGCGGCGACGACAGCGCGTGCTCGCGGCGACAGGGACGAGAAGACGGACGAGGGGGTGCGACGGACCTGGTCCGGCGCGCTGGGCGTACCCGGCATCGGGCGTTCCTCCGGCCACGCCTGCGGGGTCAGCTGTCGGGTTCGGCCGTCGGAGCTGGCCGGCCACGGCGCTCACCGTGGCTACACCCCGAGGACGCGATCGCTCGCGCCCGGAAGTGGGTCCCCCGCTCCTGCCCTGAGCGGTTGCTCGGTTCTGCGCGCGGGACGGGGCAGCACTCGGCGTCGTCCCGCGCCGGCCGTCCGGACCTCCCCGGTCGACCGCTGCCGACGCTACCAAGGCAGGATGCGTGCGTGTCCAGAACGTCCGGTTCCGTACCCCCGATCAGCGTCCGCCCCGCGAGGCCCGACGAGTACGCCGAGGTGGGCGACCTCGTCACGGCCGCCTACACGGCCGGAGGGGCTCTGAACGGGGATTCCGGGTACGCCGCGCACCTGCGCGACGTGGCCGGACGGGCCGCCGAGCACCCCGTGCTGGTGGCCGAGCGCGAGGGTCGCCTTGTGGGCACCGTCACACTCACGCCGTACGGCACGTCGCACTCCCACGACGCCCGGCCCGGCGAGCTGGAGTTCCGCTACCTCGGCGTCGCCGAGGAGGCCTGGGGCACCGGCGTCGGCGAGGCGCTCGTGGCCGCCTGCGAGCAGGCGGCGATCGAGGCCGGCGACACCGCGCTCGTGCTCAGCGTGATCGACAGCAACGAGTCGGCGAAGCGGCTCTACCGCCGCCTCGGGTTCTCGCCGGACCCCGCGCGCGACCGCGAGCCGGCCCCCGGCGTGCGCCTGACCTTCTGGTCGCGCCCGGTCGGCGGCTGAGGGTCAGGGCAGGCGCGAGAGGAAGCGCTCGCGGTCGACCACGGCGCGCACGACGCGCCCGTTGGCGACCAGCACGGGCGGACCGTCGCCGAGGCGGTGCTCGGCGGCGACCTCGAAGGCCACCCGGCGTCCCTCGATCTCCACGACCGACGCGGCCGCGGTGACGTGGGCGCCCACCGGCGACGCGGCGAGGTGGTCGACGTCGACCCGCGTGCCGACGCTCGTCGCGCCGTCGTCGAGGACGTCGGCCAGGCAGGCCACCGTGGCGGCCTCGAGCCAGGCGACGACGCGCGGCGTGGCCAGGACGGGGACGTCGCCGCTGCCGAGCGCGACGGCGGTGTCGTCGTCGGTCACGGTGAACTCGCGGACGGCGGAGATCCCTACGGTCACCTCGGTCATGCCCGAGACCCTAGCGATCGGGTGCCGCGCCACCGCCCCCGCGGCCGGGCGTCACGCACATAACGCAGACGAGATCTCGTCTGCGTTATGTCGAGCGGTGCGCGACGAACAGGTCAGGCGACGAGGCCGAGGCGGCGCAGCTCGACCATGAGGTCGTGCGGGCTCGTGGAGGCGTCCATCGCGGCGTCGAGGGTGATGACGCCGTCGCGGAAGAGCTCCATGAGGTGCTGGTCGAAGGTCTGCATGCCGTAGAAGCCGCCCTCGCTCACGAGCGACGGGATGAGCGGCGTCTTCTCCGGCTCGACGATCGCCTCGGCGACGCGGCCGGTGTTGATGCAGATCTCCATCGCGACGCAGCGACCGAGGTTGTCGGCACGGGGCACGAGGCGCTGGCAGATGATGCCGCGCAGCGCGGCGGCCAGCGACAGCCGGATCTGCTGCTGCTCGTGCGGCGGGAAGAAGTCGATGACGCGCGTGATCGTCTCGCGGGCGTCGGTGGTGTGCAGGGTCGACATGACGAAGTGGCCGGTCTCGGCCGCGGAGAGCGCCGCCTTCACCGTCTCCTGGTCGCGCATCTCACCGACGAGGATGACGTCGGGGTCCTGCCGCATCGCGGCACGCAGCGCGACGGCGAAGTCGGCCGTGTCGACGTGCACCTCGCGCTGGTTGACCATGGCGCGCTTGTCGAAGTGCAGGATCTCGATCGGGTCCTCGATCGTGACGATGTGCACGTCGCGGTGCTGGTTGATGTTGTCGACCATGCCGGCGAGCGTCGTGGTCTTGCCCGACCCGGTCGGGCCGGTCACGAGGACCAGGCCGCGGGGCTCGAGCGAGAGCGGGCCGATCACCTGGGGCAGGCCGAGGTCGTCGAGCGGGAGCGCGCCGACGGACACGCGACGCATGACCAGGCCGGCGCTGCCGCGCTGGCGGAAGATGTTGACGCGGAATCGGCCCACGCCCTCGAGGCTGTAGGCGAAGTCGGCCTCGTTGCTGCGGGCGAAGGACTCGATGAGGTCGCCGCGCAGCACCTCGCGCACCATGTGCTCGGTGTCGTCGGGGGTGAGGTCGGGCACCTGGAGCTTGCGCAGGATGCCGTCGACGCGGACGCGCGGCGCCGAGCCGACCTTGCAGTGCAGGTCCGAGCCGCCGCTCTCGACGAGGGCGCGCAGGAACGGGATCACCGACACCGGCGCGGGCCGGGTGTAGATCGGAGCAGCCGGAGCAGCCGGAGCAGCCGGAGCAGCCGACGCAGCCGGAGCCGGCGCCGCAGGTGCGGGGGTGACCGGGGCAGGCGCCGCAGCCGGCGGGGCGGGCGTGGCCGCGGCCGGGACCGGTGCCGGCGTCGCGGGAGCAGGCGTCGCGGGAGCAGGCGTCGCGGTCGGGGCGGGCGTCGCCGCCGCGGGAGCCGGGGTCGCAGGAGCCGGGGTCGCCGACGCGGACGCAGCCGGTACGGCGGCAGCCGGGGGCGCCGCCGGAGCCGCCGGGGCGGCGGGAGCGGGGGTCGCCGCCGGAGGCGTCGCCGGAGCGGGTACGGCGGGGGCCGGGGCGGGCGTGAACGTGCTCGCCGGGGGTGCCGCCGCCGGGGCGGGGGCAGCCGCAGGAGCGGCTGGGGGCTCGGCGGGCGCGAAGGCGGGATCGACGGTCTGCGTCACACCAGGGGAATCGGCCGTCCGAGGACCCCGCTTGAGCCTCCGGCGAGGTTCACCGTCACCCGTTCGCCGAGCAGGCCTCTGGAGGCCTGCCGGACGACCTCAGGCGAGGACGACGAGGACGTCGCCCTCCTGGACGACGTCGCCCTCGGTGACCTTGATCTCGGCGACCGTGCCGCCGGCCTCGGCGAGCACCGGGATCTCCATCTTCATCGACTCGAGGATGAGCAGGGTGTCCCCGGCGGCGACGCTGTCGCCGGCCGACACGACGAGCGTGACGACGTTGGCGACCATCTCTGCGCAGACCTCGGTGGCCACTCTTCCTCCAGCTCGTGACGGGACGGCCCATCCTGGCACGTCAGGAGGGTCGCCGAGGCGCAGGCGGCGGCGAGGGGCCGCGCGCGGCGGCCGTGCGACGGGGGTCGGCTAGTACGCGTACTCGGTCTGGCGCTCGACGATGCGGGCCAGGACGTCGACGACGGCCGGGTCGTAGTCGCGGTCGACGGCGAGCTCGAGGCGCTCGATGGCCTGCAGCTTGCGGTCGCTCTCGAGCGAGGCGCCCACGAAGTCGTCGTAGGCGTTGACGACCTTGATGATGCGGCTCTCGAGCGGGAGGTCGGGGTCGAGCTGGCCGCGCTGCGGGCGGTAGGCGTCGCTCTGCCGCTCGACGATGAGGGCGGCCCGCTCCATGCCCGCCTCGCGGATCACGAGAGCACCGAGCTCGGCGATGCGGCGCTGGTCGACCGCGGCGAGGATCGTGGTGGTGCCGCCCGGGATCGGCTGCGGGAGCGAGAGCTGGCCGATGTCGTGCATGAGCGCGGCGTACTCGAGGTCGACGAGCGAGCGCTCGGGGATGCCCATCTCGCGACCGACCGCGACGGCCAGGCGCGACACGCGACGGGAGTGGCCGGTCTCGGTGTAGCCGCCGACCTCGGTCACCTTCGAGAGCGACCGGATGGTCTGCAGGTAGGTCGCGTCGATGGTGGCGTACCGGCGGAAGGAGAACTGGGTCAGCATCAGCGGTACGGCGAAGACGGGGAGCGCCCAGAAGCCCATCTTCGGGGCCGCGAGGGCGATGAGGACCCCGGTGGCGGCGATCGCCGAGGAGATCCCGATGAGGGCGCGGAACTCGTCGCTCACGGCGGTGCCCACCGGCACGCGGTCCTCGCTCGAGCGGACCACCGCGGCGAGCAGCGCGTCGACGCACGCGGCGACGAGCGCGGCCACCGACATCGCGAGCGCTACGACAGTGCCGTTGGCCCGGTCGATGACGTCGTTCGCCAGCAGCGGCTGGAACATCGCCGCGGCAACGAGGGTCGTGAAGACGCGACGGGCGAGCTCGTCGAGGTGCAGCCCCCGCCCGACGAGGGTGCGCGGGATCGCGCCGATGACCGAGCCGAAGGTGACGACGGAGACGGCCAGGGCCACGGTGACGCTGTAGTCGTGGTTGAGGAAGCCCGGCAGCAGGGCGAACGCCAGCGAGCCTGCGGAGGCCAGCGGCGCAGCCTGACGACCTCCGGGGAGGACGATGCGCAGGATCTCGCCGACGGCGATGAAGCCGGCGAAGGCGAGCGGGATCCAGATGTCCTGGATCGACTGCTGGGCTGTGACGGCCACCGAGGCGATGACGACGAGGCCTGCGGCGACCTGCAGCGGGACGGCGGCCCGGAGCTCGGCGGTGCGGCGCCTCATGAGACGCCCTTCGGCGAGCTGTCGCCGTTCTCCAGCGACGACGCGTCGTCGGGGATGCTCGTGGGCACGAGGCCGAGCTGGCGCGCCACGGACGGGTCGTCGTCGTCGCTGCCGAACGAGGGGGCCGAGGCCATCGGCGTGGGCGGCTGCGAGGTGTCGGCGAGCTCCCAGCCCTGCTGGTCGAGCGCCTCGATGAGCGCCTCGACCATCACGGGGTCGAACTGCGAGCCCTTGCACTCACGGAGCTCCTGCACGGCCTCCTCGATCGAGCGCGCGCCGCGGTAGGACCGCGTCGTGGTCATCGAGTCGAAGGCGTCGGCCACGGCGATGATCCGCGCGAACTCCGGGATCTCCGAGCCCTTGAGCCCCAGCGGGTAGCCGCGGCCGTCGATGCGCTCGTGGTGCAGGTGGATGCCCTCGATCGCCTCGCCGAGGAACTCGAGGTCCTTGGTGATCTCGCGGCCGCGCACCGGGTGCTGCTGGATCGCCTCGTACTGCTCGTCGGTGAGCCGGCCCGAGGCCTGCAGCACCTCGGTCGGCACGCCGAGCTTGCCGACGTCGTGCAGCATGCCGGCGTAGCGCAGGCTCGCGACGCGGTCCTCGCGCATGCCGGCGCGACGACCGATGAGCACCGAGGCCTTGGAGACGCGCTCGCTGTGGCCGCGGGTGTAGAAGTCCTTGGTCTCGACCGCCTGGATGAGCGAGCGCATCGTGGCCTCGTAGGCCTCCTGCCGCAGCGCGAACTCGGCGAACACCCAGCGGGCGACCGCGAGCGGCGCGAGCACCAGCACCACGGAGAGCGCGCCGACGTAGGACCACACGACGGCGAGCAGCAGGCCGAAGACCGAGTAGACGAACATCGGGAAGGCCGACCCGGCGAACATGCCGAACCAGACCTGGAGCGGGGCGACCTTCCGGTCGAGGCTGATGACGCCGACCATGAGCAGCCCGTTGACCGCCTCGTAGACGAGAGCCGCGACCAGCCAGGGCACGAGGACCTTGGTCGGGTCGCTGTAGTTCGGCGACTCGGCGAGCAGCGGCCCGTGCAGGCCCTGGTAGACCAGGCCGGCGGCTGCCGCGGTCAGGGCGAACATGCCGCCGTTGAACGCTCGCGTCAGGAGCTTGCCGCGGTCGCCGAGGACGGTGGCGGCGGCCACGAGAGGGGCGCCGTACACGCCCAGCAGGAGGACGGACGCGAGGATGACCGGACCGCCGACGCTGATACGGACCCCGCGCTCCCGGCGCAGCGGCGAGTCGACCGCCTCGGCGATGGCCACGAGGGCGGCCAGCGGGGCGATGGTCATCCACTGGCCGAGATCACGCGGATGGAGCAGGCAGGCGGCCACGACGCCGACGCCGGCCACGATGACCGCAGCGACATACACGCGCGCCGCAACGGGCAGCTCGTGGTCCATCGCTCCTCCTGTGCCCTGATGGGCTCGCCGGACATATGTCGGCAGGATCGGGATCGGCAGCAGAGGCCCGAACTTGAACTTCCGCGTCCGGCTTTCTTGTTAGAAGGCCGGATTTCGGGCTACGAACAAGACCCGGAAGGGGTGCCGAGCCTCAGCTCAGCGCTCCCACTTCCAGTTCGCCTCGGTCGAGAGAACCTTCTCGACCACGGCGACGATCTTCTTCATGGGGAAATCACATCCTCGCGAGTGTTGTCACGGGCACCGCTAAGGCCCGTGCACTCTCCGCTCCGCTCGCGAGATGACGGCTCGCGCCGTCGGGGGGTGAAGCTCGAACGACCGCCAGCCGCGCCGAGGTGCGTCTGGTGGCCGCCGTCGTCCCTCTCCTCGGCTGCCGATCCCGTTCCTGCCGCTGTTGAGTTGTGCTGCGTCGTGCAGGTGGTACGTCGTCGGGCGCCGCTGCCAGGGCGGCGCTCACCGCCCCCGGGCGCGTGCAGGCCCGGGACGGGTGGGACCACTGTGACAGGGGGGAACCCGCCCGAGTCAAGTGTCGTTGTCCGTTTCCTCCCGAAGTGTGCGGGAGACGTGAGGCGGCAGACAGTACCCCGCGATCACGGTCCGGACACGCTCCCGTACGGAGTGCGGCCGGCCGGGTGACCACGCGGGGTCACCGCGTCGCCCGAACGGCGCATCCCTGCGTGGTGGTGCTGACGCCCCGTGACGGCACCCCCTACCCTCGCCCTGGACGCGCCGCCTGACGCGGCGGCCCGTGAAGGAGGTGGCACGGTGGCCGACGGCCGCCCCTCGGCGTACGCCGAGCTCCTCCAGGCCCTCCTCTCGGTGCGCTCGGACCCCGCGACCGCACGCTTCGACCGCGAGCTCGAGGCCGCGGCCGCCCGCGGCGAGATCGACGCCGCCACCGCCCGCACGCTGCGCTGGTGGCAGCGCGAGTCGCTGCGCGGCCTGTCCGACCACCTCGTGTCCGTGCTCCCCCACCTGCTCGACGATCTCGCCGCCGCGCACAGCGCCGCGGCCGAGGCGGTGGAGGAGAGCGCCGAGGCCTGGTCGTCGGCGTCGGCGAGCACCGAGCGCGTGGTCAACGGCCCCGAGCCCGGCGGCCCGCCCGGGTCGCACCTGCGCCCGGTCGACGACGGCCCGTTCCGCCCCGGCCCCGATCTCGCCGGCGGCCCCGCTCCCACGGCCGCCGACCCCGGCCCCGGCGTACCCCCGCCGCGGCTGCTGCGCCCGGGTTTCGCCCCGCCCGACCCCGATCCCTCGGCCCAGCACGACACGGGCTCGCCCGGGCAGGTGGCGCCCGGCGCGCCTCGGCACCGACTGCTCGTGTCGGGGATTACCGTGCGGAGCGACGAGCCGACGGCACCCGTCGTCGACCTCACCGACTCGACCCGACGACCGACCGTCCCGTGATCAGTACCGTCCGCCCGACCCGCACCGTCAGCACCGCCCCCCGCGCGACGACGCGCACCACCGGAGGATGTCGATGACCGCCCTGCGCCTGCTCCCCGAGTTCGAGGCCGCGCTGCGCGCGGTCCCGGGCATCCGAGAGGCCAGCGTGCGCACGACAGCCGATGCGCTGCCCGTCGAGGTCCACGTGCTCGCCCGCGGCGAGAAGCCGGCCAAGCAGGTCGTCCGCGACGTCCAGTCGGTCGCCATGGCGCAGTTCGACCTCGACATCGACCACCGCATCGTGAGCGTCGTGCAGATCCCCGACGACTCCGTCGACGTCGGCGACGACACCGCGGCCCAGGAAGCGGTCGCCCCCGAGCCGGCCGAGGTCCTGCGCCCGGCGCTCACGAGCATCTCGACCATGAAGTCCGAGGGCGAGACCGTCGTCGACGTCACCATGACGATCGGCCGCGAGGTCTACACCGGCCGCGCCACCGGCCCCAGCGGCCCGGCGCACCGCCCGCGGATCATCGCCACGGCCACGCTCGCCGCCCTCACCGAGCTGCTCGGCATCCCGGCCTCGGTCGAGAGCGCTCAGGTCCTGGAGGTGGGCATGCGCGAGGTCGCCGTCACCACCCTCACGCTCACGATCCCCCGCCTCGGCGACCAGGCCCTGTGCGGGAGCGCCCTCGTGCGCAGCGACGAGGAGGACGCCATCGCGCGCTCGGTCCTCGCCGCGGTCAACCGCCGTCTCGCCGGCTGACCGGCCGCCCGCACCGATTTCGGCGCGGCGCCTCCCGTGTGGGAGGATTCGGCGCAGTCCAACCTCAGGAGTTCCCATGAGCAAGCGCGCCCGCAAGCGCCGCACCCGCAAGAAGAGCGGCGCGAACCACGGCAACCGTCCCAACGCCTGAGCGAGGGACGACCCGAAGCACCGAAGGCCCGCCCCCGACCGGGGAGCGGGCCTTCCTGCTGTCTGGAGCCGTGCGGTGCTCGGCGCTAGCCGTCGGTGCGATAGGTGACGGTGACCTCGCGGATGCGGGTGACGATCCGCGCGCGGACCTCGTCGGGCACCTGGTCGTTGCCGCAGCAGCGGTGCACCAGGACCTTGACCTCCTGGTAGATCCCCGCCTCGTGCAGGCACGGCGAGCACTCGTCGAAGTGCTGGGCGATGCGGGCGCGGTCGTCGTCGGTCATCTCGCCGTCGAGGTACGCCGACACCGCGTCGAGGACCTCGCCGCAGGGCGTGTCGTGGTGGTTCCCGCAGCTCATGACCCCTCCTCCGCGGGCACGAGGCCGCGCTCGCGCGCGTAGTCCTCGAGCAGCTCGCGCAGCTGCTTGCGGCCGCGGTGCAGGCGCGACATGACCGTGCCGATCGGCGTACCCATGATCTCGGCGATCTCCTTGTACGCGAAGCCCTCGACGTCGGCGAGGTAGACCGCGATCCGGAAGTCCTCGGGGATGGCCTGCAGCGCCTCCTTGACGTCGGAGTCGGGCAGGTGGTCGAGCGCCTCGGCCTCGGCCGACCGCAGCCCGGTCGACGTGTGCGCCTCGGCGCGCGCCATCTGCCAGTCCTCGACGTCGTCGGTGTTGGACTGCAGCGGCTCCCGCTGCTTCTTGCGGTAGCCGTTGATGAAGGTGTTCGTGAGGATGCGGTAGAGCCAGGCCTTGAGGTTGGTGCCGTCCTGGTACTGGTGGAACGCCGCGAACGCGCGCACGAAGGTCTCCTGCAGGAGGTCCTCGGCGTCGGCGGGGTTGCGGGTCATCCGCAGGGCGGCGGCGTAGAGCTGGTCGAGGTAGGGCAGCGCGTCGCGCTCGAAGCGCGCGGAGCGCTCCTCGTCCGTCTCGACCACGGGGTCGGGGGTCGCACTCGTGTCGGGGTCCATCACGGTCGAGCGTAGTGGCAGCGACGCTCCCCCGACCTGCTCGGGCAGGTCGAGCGGGGTGGTGGATCGGACGAGCACGCGGTCCCCTCTCGCAGGCGTTCAGACGTTGCCGTCAACGCCGCGAACGGGCAGGTCATTCCCCGCGCGCTCCCGCGACCGCGCGCAGCGCCGCCTCGAGCAGCAGCGGGGCGGGGTCGGCCGCGGTGGAGCGCAGCGAGTGGTCGGCGCCCGGTACGGCGACGACCGACGCCCCCGGCACCCGCCGCAGGAGGTCGCGGAGCTCGGCCGGGGTCCCGAACGTGTCGCGCTCGCCCTGGGCCACGACCGTGGGCAGGCCGAGCCTCGACGGCGCCGTGAGCTCGGGGCGGCGCTTCTGGAGGGCGGCGGCGTGCTTGTCGGCGTCGGCCCGGGCGGCGGGCGGCACGAGCGGGAACGCCAGCAGCAGCACGGCGGCCGCGCCCACCTCGCCCGCGGTGCGGCAGGCCACCCGGGCGCCGGCGCTGCGCCCGCCGACCACGATCGGCAGGCGGGCCGACGCACCGGCCAGCGGGCGGATGCCCTCGAGCACGGCGACCCAGGCCCGGTCGAGGGTCGGCGGCGCCGTGGCGACCTTGCGCCCCGCGAGCACCCACGGCTGGTCGACGAGCGCGACCGAGACCCGCTCGCCCGGCAGGTCGCGGGCCAGGCCCAGCAGGTCGGCGGTGTCGGTGCCGCGCCCGGCGCCGTGGCCGAGCACGACGAGCGCGCGCGGACGGCTCGCCCGCACGACGTGCACGCGCGCGTCGCCCACCGGGGTGGGCACGACCACCGGGTCCACGGCTCCCCCTGTCAGAACAGCGCGTCGTCGGGCTCGGCCTCGATCGGCTCGAGGAGCTCCGGGCCGTTGTTGCGCACGGCGTTGACCGCGGTGGAGACGGGGTAGGCGTCGAGCCGGCCGGGCGCGGCCGGCACGAGCAGCGACGCGAGGTCGGCGCCGTCGACCGACGGGTCGAGCCACTGCGACCACCGCTCCGGCTCGACGAACATCGGCATCCGGTCGTGGATCATCCCGACCGCGTCCTCGGCCGTGGTCGTCAGCACGGTCGTGGTCATGAGCCAGGCGTCGGGGTCGCCGTCGTCCTTCGACGGATCGCGCCACAGCTCGTAGAGGCCGGCCATCGCGAGCACGCCGCCGTCGGCAGGGTGGATGAAGAACGGCTGCTTGAGCGGCTTGCCGTTCTTGCCCTTCGGGCCGTCCTGCGGCGTGTACCACTCGTAGTAGCCGTCGGCCGGGAGCAGGCAGCGGCGCTTGGCGAAGGCGCGCCTGAACGCCGGCTTCTCGGCCACGGTCTCCATGCGCGCGTTGATCATCCGGGAGCCGATCGAGGCGTCCTTCGCCCACGACGGCACCAGCCCCCAGCGCACCACCGCGAGCTCGCGGCGCGGCGGGGCGGCCTTGTCCTCGCGGGGCGGGCGGTCCATGACGGCGTACACCTTCTTGGTGGGCGCGACGTTGTAGTCGGGCTCGAGGGACTCCTCGGGCCGCGCCACCACCTCGAACTCCTCGACGAGGTCGTCGGGGTTCCTGCTCGCCGCATACCTGCCGCACATGGGGCCATCCTCCCCCGCCCCCTCCGACAGCGTCAGGGGTACGCCGCGGCAGCACGGATCCGACCTCTCGCCGGGGAGACCTGGACGCCCGACGGTGGGAGGATGGAGGTGCACCTTGAAGGAGGTGACGACCATGCCTTCGGGATGGATGCCTGACGCTCGTCACGACTCCCGCACCGCGTTCCTGTTCGACCCCCGTCGCGCCGACGAGGCTCGGACCGCCCGTGCGGTACGCCGCACCCGCACCCACCGGCCGCACCGCAGCCACCGCTCGGTCCGGCACACCCACGCGGCCGCCCGCGGCTGACCGCGCCCCCGCCTTCCCGCGCCCCAAGCGCGAGGAGGTCTTCTCGGCACCTGCGCAGAGAGGACCTGTCATGAGACCGATCCGGCTGCTCGCCTTCCGCGAGCACCACGAGTGCTCCGCCGGGCACTCGATCGACGTGTGGATCCGGCCGCGTGCGCCGGGCGCCGCGATCGAGCCGCTGCGGCGCTGCCCCACCTGCGACACGCTCTTCGTCGTGACCAGCCGGGCTCCCGAGCCCGCGCTGCGCCGCCCGTCGCTCGAGCACGACGACGACTGCTGCCCCAACTGCCGCACGCCGTTCGCGCAGACGCACCCCTACCCGACGATCCCGCGGTGCCCCGAGTGCGCCGACCGGATCAGCGCGTGGCTGGCCGAGGGTCCCGACCTCCCGGCGTCGGCCGCGAGCGTCCTGCGCTGCTGGGCCGTCAGCCCCGCCGTGGTCGACCTGCGCCGCCACGAGCCGGCCGTCGTCCGCGTGCCGGCGACCCGCGCGCACGCGGAGGTGCAGCAGGTCTAGGACGACGTCACGGCACGTCGAGGACCGCGATCGCGTCCTCGTGGAGGCTGCCGAGCCAGACCCGGCCCTCGTGCTCCCGTACGCCCGTCGCCATGTGGAACCGGCCCGTGTCGGCCTTGTCGGTCACCGCGAGGTCGTGCACGAGCCGGCCCTCGTCGTCGTAGGCCTGCACCCGGATCGTGCGCTTGGGTGCGGGCTGCGCCGCCTCCGGGAGCCGCAGCACTGCCCGGCGCACGGCCATCGGCGAGCGCTGCAGCAGCTCGACCAGCGGGTCGGGCGGGCTCGCGAGCGCGACCCACACCAGCCCGTCGCTGCCCCGGGCGATGTTGTCGGGGAAGCCGGGCAGGTCGTCGACGAACAGGCCGGACTCCCCCGCCCGCGGGCCGGCGACGACCACGCGCTGCAGGCGGCGTACCGACGTCTCCGCGACCACGACCGAGGCGCCGTCGCCCGTCAGCGCGACGCCGTTGGCGAACTGCAGGCCGTCGAGGAGCACGGTGGCCTCGCCGTCCGGGCTGCGGCGTACGAGGCGGCCGGTGCCGGTGAGCGCGAGCACCTCGGTCTTCCACTCCTCGACCGGGTGCACCGACGACGAGTCCGACGCGTAGACCGTGCCGTCGTCGGCGACCGCGGCGTTGTTGCAGAAGACGAACGGCCGGCCCTCGGCCTCGCCGAGCAGCTCCTCCGCGGTCCCGGTCGCGGGATCCACGGCGAGCAGGCCGCGGTGCGCGTCGCAGACGAGCAGGCGGCCGTCGGGCAGCCACTCGAGACCCAGCGGCCGGCCGCCGGTGCTGCCGACGTGGACCACCTCGCGGCCGTCGTGGCTCACCCGGTGCAGCCCGCCGTCGGCGGTGCCGGTGAACACCCAGCCCTCGAACGGCCCGGACGGCGCGACCAGCACGTCCTCGCAGCCGTAGGCGCCGACGTCGACCACCTGCAGGACCACCGCGACCTCCTCGCCGACGGTGGGAGCGACGCCGCCGTCCCGGGCACGGTAACCGCCGGGCGGGTCGTCGTACGCCGGAACGCCGAGGAGCCGACGACGCCGCTCCACTACGCTCGCCCCCGTGGCAGACGACCATCCTTGGCCGGCACCCGTCGCCGTCGCGCCCGTGCGCGCGGTCGTCGAGGTGCCGGGGTCCAAGTCGCTCACCAACCGCGCCCTGCTGCTCGCCGCGCTCGCCGACGGCCCCTCGACGGTCTCCGGCGCCCTGCGCGCCCGCGACACCGTCCTCATGGGCCGCGCGCTCGCGTCGCTCGGGGCGGGCCTCGACGGGCTCGAGTCCGACGGCGACGTCCGCGTCGTGCCGGCTCCGCTGCGCGGCCCCGCGCACGTCGACTGCGGCCTGGCCGGCACGGTCATGCGCTTCGTCCCTCCCGTCGCGGGCCTCGCGGCCGGCGACGTCCGCTTCGACGGCGACCCCCGCGCGCGGGTCCGCCCGATGGACGTCGTGATCCGCTCGCTCGAGCAGCTCGGCGTCGACGTCGACGACGACGGCCGCGGCACGCTCCCCTTCACGGTCAAGGGATCGGGCTCGGTGCGCGGCGGCGTCGTGGAGATCGACGCGTCGGCCTCGAGCCAGTTCGTCAGCGCCCTGCTGCTCTCGGGCGCGCGCTTCGACGAGGGCGTCACGATCCGCCACCGCGGCGGGTCGCTGCCGTCGATGCCGCACGTCGCCATGAGCGTGCAGATGCTGCGCGAGCACGGCGTGGTCGTCGACGTCGACGACGCCGATCCGCGTGCGGCCACCTGGCGGGTCCACCCCGGTCCCGTGCGCGCCCTCGACCGCGTCGTGGAGCCCGACCTGTCCAACGCCGCGCCGTTCCTCGCCGCTGCGCTCGTCACCGGCGGTCGTGTCACGGTCCCCGCCTGGCCCGCGCGCACGACCCAGGCGGGCGACGCCCTGCGCGACCTGCTCGCAGCGATGGGCGCCGAGGTCGTGCTCGACTCCGACGGGCTGACGGTGAGCGGCACCGGCACCGTCGTCGGGCTCGACGCCGACCTGCACGACGTCGGCGAGCTCACGCCGGTGCTGGCCGTGGCGTGCGCCGTCGCGTCGTCGCCGTCGCGCCTGCGCGGCATCGGCCACCTGCGCGGCCACGAGACCGACCGCCTCGACGCGCTGGCCCGCGAGATCAACGCGCTCGGCGGCGACGTCGAGCAGAAGGCCGACGAGCTCGTGATCCGCCCGAAGCCCTTGCACGGCGGGCGGTTCGAGACCTACGACGACCACCGCATGGCCACCGCCGGCGCGGTGCTCGGGCTCGTCGTGCCCGGCGTCGAGGTCGTCGACGTCGCCACGACGGCCAAGACGCTGCCGCAGTTCGTCGCCCTCTGGGACTCGATGCTCGGGAGCACGGTCGCGTGACCTCGCGCCGCCGCGACCTCGACGAGGACGACGTCCGGGTCCGCCCGGGTCGCGGCAAGTCCCGCCCCCGCAGCAAGGAGCGCCCGTCGCACGACGACGCGAGCGAGGGCTTCGTCGTCGCCGTCGACCGCGGCCGGTTCACCTGCGTGGTCGGCACCCCCGAGGACCCGGGCACCGCGGTCTACGCCGTGAAGGCCCGCGAGCTCGGACGCAAGGGCGTCGTCGTCGGCGACCGGGTGGCTCTGGTCGGCGACCTGTCCGGCCGCCCCGACACCCTCGCGCGCGTCGTGCGGGTCGAGCCCCGTACGACGTCGCTGCGGCGCTCGGCCGACGACGACGATCCCGTCGAGCGCGTCGTCGTCGCCAACGCCGACCAGCTCGTCCTCGTCACGGCCCTCGCCGACCCGGAGCCCCGGCCCCGCATGATCGACCGCGTGCTCGTCGCGGCGTACGACGCCGGCATGGACCCCCTCCTCGTGCTGACCAAGAGCGACCTGCACCCGCCCGACGAGCTGCTCGAGCAGTACGGCGCGCTCGACGTCCCGTACGTCGTGACGCGCAAGGACGACGTCGACGCTGTCGAGGTCGAGGAGCTGAGAGCCCGTCTGCACGACCGGGTCTCGGTCCTCCTGGGTCATTCGGGCGTGGGCAAGTCCACGCTCGTGAACCACCTCGTGCCCGACGCCGACCGCGCGGTCGGACGCGTCAACGACGTCACCGGTCGCGGTCGCCACACCTCGACGTCGGCCGTCGCGCTTCCGCTTCCCGACGGTGGCTGGGTGGTCGACACCCCCGGTGTGCGCTCGTTCGGCCTCGCGCACGTCGACCCGCAGCGCGTGATCCTCGCCTTCCCCGACCTCGGTGCGGGCACCGACGACTGCCCCCGCTCGTGCACGCACGACGAGGAGGAGTGCGCGCTCGACGCGTGGGTCGCCGAGGACCACGCCGGACCCGGCGGCCCGGCCCGGCTCGAGTCCTTGCGCCGCCTGCTCCGCAGCCGCGCCGGCGCCGACGAGGAGGGCCCGCGATGAGCGTCGAGGTAGCGCTCCTCGAGTCGTGGGACGAGGAGGTCGTCGCCCAGCTCGCCGACGTGATGGTCGACTGCGTCGACGGCGGTGCCAGCGTGAACTTCCTGCGTCCCATGACGTTCGAGGACGCGGTGAGCTGGTGGATGACGGCCCTGACCGACCCGCACGCGCGCACCTGGGTCGCGCGCGACGACGACGGCGTCGTCGTCGGCTGCGTGCGCCTCGGCCTCGCGCAGCAGCCCAACGGCCTGCACCGCGGCGAGGTCGGCAAGATGCTCGTCCACCGCCGAGCCCGCGGCCAGGGAGCCGCGCGCGAGCTCCTCGCCGCCCTCGAGTCGTGGGCGGCGGAGCACGGCAGGCACCGCCTCGTGCTCGACACCGAGACGGGCAGCGACGCCGAGCAGGTCTACCAGCGGCTGGGCTGGACGCGCGTCGGCGACATCCCCGACTTCGCGCTCACCGCCGACGGCGAGCTCACGTCGACGACGTACTACACGAAGAGCCTGCTGGGCCGCTGAGTCACTCGCCCGGGAACGTGCCGGGCGTGGTGTTCTGCACGATCGGCCCCCACACCGCCTGCGCACCCGAGTGCCCGGCGATCACGACGAACGTGAACGCGACGGCCGCGAGCAGGATCTGCACCACGGCGAGCACCTTGGCGATCGTCGGGCGGGTCTCGGGGTGCTTGCGGTCCAGCCACCACAGGGCGGCCGTCGACAGGAACAGCAGGCCGGCCGAGACCACGACGTACTTGCCCCAGTGCGCGTGGTCGACGGGCAGACCCACGCGAGACGCGAGCTTCTCGCCGCTCTCCTTGGCCACCACCGATGCGCCCGCACCGATGAAGGCGAGCACGACGACGATCAGCCCGTGCAGCCGGTTCCAGGCGGACTTGATCGCCACGAGGACCGCCCCGAGGGCGGCGAGCGGGATCAGGACGATGGCCGCGTGGACCACCAGCGGGTGCCACGGGAGGTTCGTGATGGTGTCGAACATGTCTGCTCTCTCGCCGTCGGGACCCCCCGACCCTAGGACGGCAGGCGACGCTTCACGGTTCAACCAGGCGGTTCGGCCCTGTGAGTTCCCTGAGACGCCCGGACTCCGACGACCGTCCCCGGCGCACGTCCGCTGCCGCCCGCCCGATAGTTTCGGCGCGTGACCGCGCACCCCCTCGTCGACGAGCTGGCGCTCGCGATGCTCATCGCCGACCGCGCCGACGCCATCACGATGGACCGCTTCAACGCGCGCGACCTCGTCGTCGAGACCAAGCCCGACCTCACGCCCGTGAGCGACGCCGACAAGGCCGTCGAGCAGATGATCCGCGACCTCGTCGCGACCGAGCGCCCCGACCAGGGGGTGCTCGGCGAGGAGTTCCCCGAGCTCGTCGGCTCGAGCGGCCTGCGCTGGATCGTCGACCCGATCGACGGCACGAAGAACTTCGTCCGCGGTGTGCCTGTCTGGGCGACGATCCTGGGTCTGCAGGACGCCGAGGGCCGCATGCTCGTCGGTGTCGTCTCCGCCCCGGCGCTCGGACGGCGCTGGTGGGCGACGCTCGGCGGCGGCTCGTGGGTCCGCGAGCCGGGCAACCCCGCGCCGCGGCGTATCCACGTCTCGCAGGTGGCGTCGCTGGCCGACGCGTCGCTCTCGTACTCCGACACCCAGTGGGTGCCGGCCGACCTGCAGCCGCGCTGGGACGCGCTGCGCCACCAGGTCTGGCGCAACCGTGCGTACGGCGACTTCTGGAGCCACCTGCTCGTGGCCGAGGGCGCCGTCGACATCGCCGCCGAGCCCGAGCTCAACCTCTACGACATCGCGGGTGTCGCGATCGTCGTCACCGAGGCCGGCGGCCGCTTCACCGGCGTCAACGGCATCGACGGTCCCGCCCAGGGCAGCGGCGTGGCCACCAACGGCCTCCTCCACGACGCCGTCCTCTCCGCGCTCCGCCCCTGACCGCAGGCGGTCTCCGGGACGTCACCGCGTCCGTGGGTGCCGACAGCACCACGGGCGGAGCGGCGTACGCAGACGAAGCCCGGCGGGTCCGGCCCATGCCGGTCTCGGAAATAGAGACGCTCTACCCTTTCCGAGACCGGCATGGGCCGGGCACGCCCACCCCCTGATACATCAGGGAGGGGGCGAGAACCGTTGACGGAGAAGGGATTCCTCGGGACCATCGAGACGACCCGGGGAGGCCCCATGAGCGACTCACGGCTCGACCTCGACGCGATCGACGCCGCCGCGCTGCGCGACGGCACGATCCCCGCCCAGCAGGCCCACGCGCTCGTCGCCGAGCTGCGCCACCTGCGCGCGCAGGTCGACGCGCTCGACCTGCGCGAGTCCGGCAGCACCTCCGGCGAACCGGAGGAAGCCGGCTGGGCCTCGATCGGCTGACGCTCCGGGCTCAGCTCGCGGCGCCGTCGAAGAGCGCGGTGAGGTCCAGCGACGGGACGTGGTGCTCGGTCGCGAGCGACACGTACGTGCGGGCCAGCACGTCCTTGCCCGCTCCGAGCACGGTGCTGAGCAGGCCCACGGCGCGCGCGAGCTCGGCGTGCGGGACGTCGGCGACGAGGCGGTGCCAGGTGGTGCGCTCGAGGCTGTTGAACGCCGCCTGCACCTCGGAGATGTCGAAGCCGGCGGTGTAGCGGTCGCGGGCGACGGACTCGGCGTACGCCTCGATGCCGTCGAGCTCGCGGTCGCGGATCGCGGCGACGACGAGGTCGAAGAGGTCGGCCAGCTTCTGGCGGGTGAAGGGCTCGCCGGCCTTCTCGTAGTGCAGCGAGCTCGTGGCGTCGAGAGCCGTGAAGGACTCGTCGAGGATCTCGGTGCGGGCGTTCTCGAGCAGTGCTGCGATGTCCAGGTTGTTCACGGGGTCTGCGCCTTCCCGGCCCGTGCGGGACGCCGCTCCGGTGCCTCGGGGGCCGTCTTCGACGTTACGCCGTGCCCACGCGCGGGCGCATGCGGCGCCGTGCGGTCGTGACCAGCGACACCCTCAGCGCGCGGACGGCATCGGGTCGACGACCTCGTCGGCGTCCGGTACGCCGCGACGCCGGTCCCATGCCCGGACGATCGCCGGCGCGAGGAGCACGGCGTACAGGTCGAACCAGCCGTACCCGCCCGCGGCGATGCTCGGCGGGTTCCCCTGCGGGACGATCCCCGCGATCGTGTCGTAGGGCTGCCAGGTCCAGACGCCCCAGCGGGTGCCGAGCAGCTCGAGGTAGCTCACGACGACGAAGGCGCCGACGTAGAGCAGCGTCGAGCGGCCCCACCGCAGGAACGCCAGCAGGCAGAGGTACCAGAAGAAGCCGAGCACGTCGTGGCGCGGCGAGAGCAGCAGCCCCCAGAACGCCCAGGCCGTCGCGACGACGACCGTGGCGCGCACCGCGAGCGACGCGTTGCGCTGCACGACCGGGAGCCGTCCGAACGCGAGGGCCGCGAGGTAGACCAGGCCGTGGCCCGGGAAGACGTAGGCCGGCACGTGCTCGAGGCGGTAGACGTAGGTGCCGAGCCAGCCCGAGAACACCAGCTCGATCACCGCGGCGATCGCGATCACGACGGCGGTCTGCGCCCGTACGAGGCGCGTCTCGTGCCACAGCCAGAACAGCAGCAGGGCCCAGGTGACCGCTCCCAGCGCGAGCTGCCCGAGCGGGCTGGCGAACGTGTCGAGCCAGAGCGTGGAGGGGATCCAGAGGAGGACGGCGACGAGACCGCGCCGGTCGCTCCACGCTCGATTCACCCGTCCAGTCTGACGGACGACCGGCGAAGCCGCGCTCCCGCCCGCCATGATGGTCAGCCACCGGGCAACGGCGCCCGTCCTGCGACACGATGCTCCACACGGACGGGGAGGAGACAGCCATGAGCGAGACGCTGCTGGTCGGCGACGCGATGACGCGCGAGCTGCTGACCGTCGGACCTGGTCACACCCTGCGCGAGGTGGCGAAGGTCCTCGCCGCCAAGCGGGTCGGGTCGGCGATCGTGCACGACGCCGACGGCCACGGGATCGGCATCATCACCGAGCGCGACATCCTGCGCTCCATCGCCGCCGACGAGGACCCCGACGTCGAGACGGCCGCCGGGCACCAGACCTCCGAGGTCGTGTTCGCCTCGCCGGGGTGGACGCTCACCGAGGCGGCCGACGCCATGAAGCGCGGCGGGTTCCGCCACCTCATCGTGCTCGACGAGGGCGAGGTCACCGGGATCATCTCGGTGCGCGACATCGTCAAGGCCTGGGCGCCGATGCACTGAGCTGCCCGCACCGAGGCGTCAGCGCACCCGCAGCCTCAGCGGCAGCCCGTGCGCCGGGCGCACGGTCACGAGCGGCACGGCGCGCGGCGGAGGGCCGACCGGCTCGAGGTCGACCCGCGTCGCGAGCGACGCCAGCACGAGCACGCCCTCGAGCAGCGCCATGTCGCGCCCGATGCACAGCCGCGGCCCGGCCCCGAACGGCAGGTACGCCGACGACGCCACGAGATCGCGGCGTCTGGCCCCCTGGTCGTCGAGGAAGCGCGTCGGGTCGAAGCGCTCCGGGTCGGGCCACGCGCGCTCGTCGCGGTGCACGATCCACGGGCTCACGATGACGAGCGCGTCCGCGGGGACGTCGACTCCGCCCAACAGGTCGGCCTCGAGCGCGCGACGGGTCACCAGCCAGGCGGGCGGATAGAGCCGGAGCACCTCGTCGAGCACCGCCGACGTGTACGCGAGCCGCGGCAGGTCGTCGATGCTCGGCGGCGTACCCCCGGTGACGGTGTCGACCTCGTCGCGCAGGCGCGCGAGGGCGTCGGGGTCCTGCGCCAGCAGGCACCACGCCCAGGTGAGCGCGCTCGCGACGGTCTCGTGCCCCGCGACGATGAACGTGACCACCTGGTCGCGCACCTGGGCGCGCGTGAGGGTGGAGCCGTCGTCACCGTGCGCGGCCAGCAGCAGGTCGAGCATGTCGCGCGCGGGCTCGCCCTCGCCGAGCGGATGCCGGGCGCGCTCGGCGAGCATCGCGTCGACGGTCGCGTCGAGCCGACCGACGGCGCGACGCAGCACGACGTTGGTCGGGGTCGGCACCGACTGCGGAACCTGGATCGGGCTGCGCGCCTTCTTCACGACGACGTCGAGGGCGTCGAGCGTGGCGCGCGCGAGCTGGTCCGCCTCGCCGGACAGGTCGGAGCCGAACAGCGACTCCCCCACGACCTCGAGGGCGAGGTGCATCATCGCGGCGTCGACGTCGACGACGTGGCCGTCGAGGTAGCGCCACGTGGCCATCAGCCGGTCGACCGCGTCGGAGACGTGCTGCGCCACGAGGTCGAGCGCCGAGCGGTGGAACGCGGGCTGCACGAGCGTGCGCTGCGGCCGCCAGGCCGCGGTGTCGGCGGTGAGCAGCCCCTCGCCGGTGACGAGCGAGAGCGACGAGTACTGCGGGGTCCGCTTGCCGTAGGCGCGCGCGTTGGTGACGAGGACCCGGCGTACCGCCTCGGGGTCGGACACGAGGTAGGTCGCCGGCGTGGGGATCGGGAACTGCAGCACGTCGCCGTGCTCCGCCCTCATCCGCACGAGGAACCCGAGCGGGTCGCGCCGCATCTCGGCGATCGAGCGCAGCATCTCCCCGCCCGGTGGACCGGGCGCCGTGACCGGCATCGGACGAGGCACACGCACGACCCGATCCAACCAGCGCCACCCCTCCCGACTCCCCTCCACCCGCCGCCCCCGAGCGCGTGATCTTGGTCAGTTGCTCGTTTCCCACGCCGGGAAGGTCGCAACTGACCAAGATCACGCGCTCGGGGTGGGTCAGAGGCGGGCGAGCTCGTCGACGTCGGCGGCGAAGGAGGCGCGGACCTCCTCGGTGACCGAGGGCTTGGCTGCTGCGATGGCGGCGACGTAGTCGTCGGTGGTCGGACCGGTGCCCTCCGAGCCGTCGAAGACCGCGCGCTCGAAGGAGGCCTGCGACGCCTGGCGCGCCGCGTGCTCGATCTCGGCCGGGGTGAACGACGCCGACCGGCGCACGATCTCGGCGAGGTCGACCGCGCCGGCGTCGGCGTACCGGGCCCAGATCGCGGAGCGCGCCGCCTCGTCCGGCGTACCGATCGGGATGACGTAGTCGAACCGACCGGGGCGCGTGAACGCCGTGTCGAGCGAGCGCAGGTCGTTGGTGGCGCAGACGAGCAGCCGCTCGTCATGACGCCGGAACTCGGGCACCACCTTGAGCAGCTCGTTGGTGAGCCCGTGCACGGGCGACCGGTCGCCGCGCGCGGACGCGATCTCCTCGACCTCGTCGATGAAGACGAGCACGCGCTCGAGCCGGCGGACGCGGTCGAACGTCGCACGCAGCGCCGCCGCCGGACCGGCGGGGTCGGCCAGCAGTGCGCTGGGCAGCACCTCGACGAACGGCCAGCCGAGGCGGCTCGCGATGGCGCGGGCGAACGACGTCTTCCCCGTGCCCGGAGGACCGAACAGGATGATCGCCCGCGGCGGCTCGACCCCGTGGCGCGCAGCCACTTCCGGCCGGTCGAGGGGTGCGACCACGCGACGCTCGATGAGCTCCTTCTCGCGGTGCATGCCCGCGAGGTCCTCCCACAGCTTCCCGGGCAGCAGGTGCCCGCCGAGCTCGGCGAGCAGGTCGGCCTGACCCGGCTGCACCGACACGACCTTCTCGAAGTACGCGACCGCGGGGCGCCGGGCGAAGCCGGCGTTGGCCAGGCCGTCGGCGAGCTGCTCCTCCTCGGGGAGGACGTAGGACAGGACGCGCACGCGCTGGTCGTCGAGCACGCGCTCGAGGCCGAGCAGGAGCGCCGACGCCATGCCCTGACCGCGCCACTCCTCCGCGATCGCGAGCCGCGCGACCCACGCGCGGTCGCCGGAGACGACGGAGACGACGACACCTACGACCTCGTCGTCGCGCTGGGCGACGACGGCGGGCTGGTCGTCGCGCAGGGCCGCGATGACCTCAGAGAGTCCGAACACGCTGCCCTGATGGGCGCTCGTGGCGTCGAGGAGGCGCACCACGGCCTCGAGGTCGTCGTCGTGGTAGTCACGGATGAACCAGCGCATGTCCGAGGGTCCCGCACCGGCGTACGCGGGTGCAGCGCCTTTCCGGAGCGTCGGGCTCGCCAGGATCGCCGGTACGGCGATGGCGCTCAGAGCGACGCGCGTGCGGGAGTCTCGACGAGGCGCTCGGGGGCGGAGTAGACGTTGGCGCGGCCCTCGCGGACGAAGGCGGCCAGCGTGATGCCGCACTCCTGGGCGATGTCGACCGACAGCGACGTCGGCGCCGACACCGCGACGATCACGGGGATCGCGGCCATCGCGGCCTTCTGCACGATCTCGAAGCCGGCGCGGCCCGACACCACGAGCACGTCGGGCGTGACTCCGTTCATGACGGCCCAGCCGACCGCCTTGTCGACGGCGTTGTGGCGACCGACGTCCTCGCGCACGACGAGCACGCGGCCGGCGGCGGTCGCGAGCGCTGCGGCGTGCAGCCCTCCGGTACGCCGGAACACGCTCTGCCGCTCGCGCATGGCGTCGGGCAGCGACGCGAGCACGTCGACGTCGACCCGCACGTCGCGGTCCACGGGCGGGGCCATCGCCACGATCGCGTCGATCTCGTCACGGCCGCAGAGGCCGCACGCGCTCGACGGGGTGGCGACGCGACCCAGCTTCGACAGGTCGACGTCGACCTCGTCGCGGACGATCACGGTGACGTCGTTGGGCTGCGCGCCGTTCCCGTCGCGGCACGGCCGGGCGCCGACGAGGTCGGCCGACGACCGCAGCACGCCTTCGCCGACCGCGAGGCCGACACCGAGCTCGAGGTCGTGGCCGGGGGTCCGCATGGTCGAGCCGAGCAGGTCCCGCTGCCCGCGGTGCGTGACGTGGACGCGGAGCGGCTCCTCGACGACCACCAGATCGCCGCGCGCGCCGCCGCCGGGACCCACGCGGGTCACCCGCACGCGGGCCGCCATCGACGACGGGCGCTCCTCGGTCACGCGACCACGGTACCTGCAGATCCCGCGCCCGCCAGGCGATCCGTGCGCGACTCGGGCCCGGGAAGCGGTGCGTCGTACCCTGCCCGGTGGTTGGGTGGGAGGCCGGACGAGGGTGGGAGGACCATGAAGGCGCTCGTGAAGGCCGTGGCCGGACCGGGGCTCGAGCTGCGCGACGTGACGGAGCCGGAGGCGCATGCCGGCGAGGTGCTGATCCGCGTGCTGTGGACCGGGATCTGCGGCACCGACCTGCACATCCGCTCGTGGGACGCCTGGGCGCAGACCGCCGTGAAGCCGCCGGTGGTGCTCGGCCATGAGGTGGCCGGTCGCGTGGTGGCGGTGGGCAGCGGCGTCGACACCGTCGACGTCGGCGACCTGGTGAGCATCGAGGGCCACATCGTCTGCGGCCGCTGCCGCTGGTGCCTCGCCGGCCGGCGTCAGCTGTGCCCCAACACGATCAGCGTCGGCGTCGACCGCGACGGTGGGTTCGCCGAGTACGTCGCCGTACCCGCGACCAACGTGTGGCGCCACCGCCACCCCGTGGCACCCGACGTCGCGGCGATCTTCGACCCGTTCGGCAACGCCGTGCACTCGGCGCTCAGCTTCAAGGTGCTCGGCGAGGACGTCCTCATCACGGGCGCCGGACCCATCGGCATCATGTCGGCCGCCGTCGTGAAGCACGCCGGCGCACGCAACATCGTCATCACCGACCTGTCGCCCGAGCGCCTCGCGCTCGCTGAGTCGATGGGCGTGGTCACGCGGGCGGTCGACGTGCGCTCGACCGAGCTGCGCGACGTCATGGCCGAGCTCGGCATGGTCGAGGGCTTCGACGTCGGCCTCGAGATGTCGGGCGCCGCACCGGCTCTGCGGTCGATGATCTCGTCGATGGCGCACGGCGGCCACATCGCGCTGCTCGGCCTGCCGGCGACGTCGATCGAGCTCGACTGGGATCGCGTGATCCACTCGATGCTCACGATCAAGGGCATCTTCGGTCGCGAGATGTTCGAGACCTGGTACGCGATGTCGGTGCTCGTCGACGCAGGGCTCGACATCTCGCCCGTGATCACCGACCGCTTCCACTACACCGAGTGGGAGCAGGCGTTCGAGACCGCGGCCGCCGGCCACGGCGGCAAGGTCGTCATCCAGTGGGGAGACGAGTGATGAGCACGCTCGAGCGCCTGCGCGCCGACATCGACGCCCGCATCGAGGAGATGCGCGGCACCGGCGTCTTCAAGCCCGAGCGGGTGATGACCTCGCCGCAGGGAACGCACGTCACCGACGTCGACGGGCGCGACGTGCTCGTGCTGTGCGCCAACAACTACCTCGGCCTCGCCGACGACCCGCGCGTCGTCACCGCCGCCGAGTCGGCCCTGCGGCAGTGGGGCTACGGCATGGCGTCGGTGCGCTTCATCTGCGGCACGCAGACGATCCACACGACGCTCGAGCACCGGCTCGCCGAGTTCCTCGGCACCGAGGACGCCGTGCTCTTCGGCTCCTGCTTCGACGCGAACGGCGGCGTGTTCGAGGCGCTGCTCGACGAGCGCGACGCCGTGATCTCCGACGCGCTCAACCACGCGTCGATCATCGACGGCATCCGGCTGTGCAAGGCGCAGCGGCTGCGCTACGCCAACCGCGACATGGCCGAGCTCGAGGCCCGGCTCGTCGAGGCGAAGGACGCCCGCTACCGCCTCATCGTGACCGACGGCGTGTTCTCGATGGACGGCTACCTCGCCCCGCTCGACGAGATCTGCGCCCTCGCCGACCGCTACGACGCCCTTGTGATGGTCGACGACTCCCACGCCGTCGGCTTCGTCGGGCCGACCGGTCGTGGCACGCCCGAGCTGTTCGGCGTACGCGACCGGGTCGACATCGTGACCGGCACTCTTGGCAAGGCGCTCGGCGGTGCGTCGGGCGGCTACGTCGCCGCGCGGCGCGAGATCGTCGAGCTGCTCAAGCAGCGCGCACGGCCCTACCTGTTCTCCAACTCCGTCGCCCCGCCGATCGTGGCGGCGTCGCTCGAGGTGCTCGACGTGCTCGAGTCGTCGGGCGACCTGCGCGACCGCGTGCACGCGGCGGCCGCCCGGTTCCGCGACGGCATGACGGCGGCCGGCTTCGACCTGCTGCCCGGCTCGCACCCGATCGTGCCGGTGATGTTCGGCGACGCGATCCTCGCGGGCAAGGTCGCCTCCGAGCTGTTCGACCGAGGCGTCTACGCCGTGGCGTTCTCGTTCCCCGTCGTGCCGCAGGGTCAGGCCCGCATCCGCGTGCAGCTCTCCGCCGCCCACACCGACGACGACGTCGACCGCGCGGTGGCCGCCTTCATCGAAGCCCGGGCCGCCGCCACCGCGTGACCGTCACGGCGGATACGACTCAGCCCCGAGCCAAAGCGGCCAGCTGCAAAGCACCGGGTCAGGCAAGGAAGTCAGCGACCGAGGACCATCGTGGACTTGGCCGAGAACAGGCTGTCGCCCATGGCATTGATGGCCTTTACCGCGAAGCGGTACAGCGCGTATCGCGGAAGCGTCATCGTGTAAGACCTCGTCCCGCTGGCCAGGCGCGGGGAGAAGGTGTAGGACCGGACCTCCCCCGTGTTCGAGATCCAGAACGCGTACACCCGGTAGGCGATGACGGGCGCCCCTCCAGTGGAGGCAGGGGCGGCCCAGCGGACGGTCGCAGTCAACGAGCCGCCCGGGACGCCGGAGGTCGCTGAGCCGATCCGCGGTGGCGACGGAACCTTCGCCACCGACACGATTCGAGACCAGTCGCTGTGGTTCGAATAACCGACCGCGTTCACAGCACGCACGGTGAACCGGTAATGGCTCATCGGCAGGGTCATGGTCCAGAGCCGGCGATCCGGCGCCAGGCGTGGCGAGAGGATCGTCGCGAGCACTCGCCCGACGGACGTCACCCTCCAGGCGTACACGCGGTACGCCTTGATGGGGCTTCCGCCATCGGTTGGTGAAGCGGCCCACGCGATCTTGGCCACCACGCGCCCTCCGACAGCGCGAGCCGAAATGCCGGTCAACCGCGGCTGCCAGGGAACCGTGACAACGGGCTGAGGGGGAGCGTCGATCAGGACGGGTTCTGACGGGTCAGACTCGGGGGACACGCTGTCCGTGCTCCACGCCTGAACCGTGAAGGCGTACGAGTGACCGTTGAACAGGCCCGGGACGTTTGCGGAGGTGGCGGCCTTGTCCGCCCAGGTGGCCAGGACCGACGGGCCACCGTCCATGCGCGTGTAGATGCGGTAGCTGGCGGGCGGGAGACTCCCCCAGGTCGTCGGCGGAGTCCACGACACTGTGGCCGAGCCGTCGCCCGGGACCGCCTTCACGCCAGTAGGAGCCGTCGGAGGGACAGGGTCCATCTGAGCCGCGAGGAGCGACTCCTCGGGCCCCGCTCCGACAGCGTTGATCGCTCGCACACCGATTCTGTAGTTGACGTCACCGCGCAGCTTGGTCAGCACGAACGAGCGCGCATCAGCGGGAAGGTCGAGGCTGATCGGTCCGTCCCCGTCGACGTCGTGCCCGTCCCTCGTGACCCGGTAGCCGATGATCGGGGACTGCCCGTCGCTGGCGGGCTCGGTCCAACGCATCGTGTACTCGGCCGGACCTCCGAAGATCGTCCCGCCCGAGTACGTGAGACCCAGATCGCCACCAGGAGCCACGGGCACGGACAGCACGGGAGCCGAGACGGACGCGGTCGGCCGTTCACCGTCCGACGTGACCGGGGTGACGGAGAACCGATAGGTCGTCCCCCGAACGAGGTGCTTGAAGACGAAGCTCCGAGCGACGGCGTCCACAGTGGTCGACCAGGGACCCGTGCCGTACGTGTCCGTGCCGTCGCGAGCGACGATGTAGCCGGTGACCGGTTGCGGACCCTCGTACGCACCGCTCCAGGTGATCGTCGCCGCAGCGTTGGCCGATCGAGCGTCGACCGCGGCGTCAACCAGGAACGCGGGGCTCCCGTCCTGAGCTGAACGGCCCGCATGCAGCGTGATGATCGTCGGCACGCCGACACCGGTCGTGTTGCGCAGTCGGGCGGTGAGCTCGTACTCGGCTCCTGATTCAAGTGCAGAGATCGTGCGGGCCTGCGGTCCCGAACCCCAGGGCGCAGTTATCGCGGAACCAGCACCCGGTCCGGCGAGGGCCAGGTCGAGAGTCTGAGGGGTACCGTCGCCCGTCCATGTCACCGTGATCGCGCCGTCGGCCCCGGAGGTCGCCTCAATCGCCGGTGCAGCTGGCGTGCCAGGGGCACCGACGTAGAGGTGGAAGTAGCGCCCTCGCGGCATGGGGTCGTAGCGCGCGTAGTCGTAGACAACGGTGGAGACCGAGACCAGGTAGGACTCACCTGCAGTCACGGGCCACACACCGAACCCCTCCACGGCCTCGATGCCGCTGCTGGTCACGTGGCCCAGGCCGACGGCACTTCCCGCCGCGCTCGCCGGCAGCAGGCCGGTGGCCGGCGCGACGAAGCGGTACCAGACGGTGGCGACCTGATGGTTGATCGCGCCCCCGGACACCAACATGGGGCCGTCGTCGTCGGCCAGGCTCCGATCTCCCGCGACATCGAACGGAAGCGAAGTGATCAGGGTGGCGTCCGCGACGTGATCGTTGGACGGTGCCGCGCCCGTCGTAGGTCCTACTGCGAGCGCGATCGTCGGTTCGTAGCAGCCGTACATGGGGTTGGCGCAGATGCTCCGGGCACGCTGGTACTCAGCCGTGTCGAACCAGACCGCGACCACACCGCGCTGACTCACCGATACGCGCCCGACGCCGGTGCACGAGATCACAGAACCCGATGTCGCGTCGAGGATCGCCTGATGGACTGCGACTTCCGGCGGTACCCGCGTGCTCCACTCGATCGAGCCCTGCCCCTGCGCCTTGATCAGACCCAGTTCACCGGCGGGAAGCGAGAACCAGCGGATCAATGCCACGCCGCCGCTCGATGCACAGCTGTCGGCAACAGCCTGGTTCAGCTCGGCCGTGCCCGAGCCTCCACCGGAAGCCTGAGCAGGAAGAGAACTGAGAACCGGGCCAAGGAGTGCCGAGTTGCTCCACGCCTGTGCCGCCGGAACGACAGCCGTCAGCAGCGCGACGGCCAGAGGCAGAGCCAGCAAGGATCGAGCGCGCACGAGTGCTACTCCCCCGAGAGCGTTGACGACGTCGCGTCGTGCGAGCGTCGGGGCACACGGTACGGCGCCGATGATCTTGCTCGCGCCCCGAGCGGCGGATCGACCGCCGAACCGTCACCCGCCCGATCGCCGTGTGACGGAATGCATCTCAGCGATCACTCGACGTGACACTTCGCTGCCCACGCGAACGTGGTGCCCCGATGCGGCGAGGGCGCGCACCGGGGTGGGTGCGCGCCCTCGTGGAGCCGTGGGGTGTGCGGTGTCAGGCCTTGTCGCGCGGGACCGAGGAGCCGGGGGTCGCGGGGGCGGGCTGACGGCCGCGGGTGCCGGTCTTCTCCTTGCGGAACAGCGACGCGATGGAGAACAGCGGGTCGTACCGGCGGTCGGCGACGCGCTCCTTGAGCGCGATGAGCGCGTTGTCGGTGATGTGGATGTGCTCGGGGCAGACCTCGGTGCAGCACTTGGTGATGTTGCAGTAGCCCAGGCCGTGGTCGTCGACCGCGGTCTGGCGGCGGTCGACGGTGTCGAGCGGGTGCATGTCGAGCTCGGCGATGCGCATGAGGAAGCGCGGGCCGGAGAACGTGGACTTGTTGTCCTCGTGGTCACGCACCGCGTGGCAGGTGTTGTTGCACAGGAAGCACTCGATGCACTTGCGGAACTCCTGCGAGCGCTCGACGTCGATCTGCGCCATGCGGTACTCGCCCGGGGCCAGGTCGGCCGGCGGCGCGAACGAGGGCACCATGCGGGCCTTCGTGTAGTTGTACGAGACGTCGGTGACGAGGTCGCGGATCACCGGGAAGGTGCGCATCGGCGTCACCGTGATGACGTCGGTCTCCTCGAACGTGCTCATGCGCGTCATGCACATGAGGCGCGGACGACCGTTGACCTCGGCGCTGCACGAGCCGCACTTGCCGGCCTTGCAGTTCCAGCGCACCGCGAGGTCGGGCGCCTGCGTCGCCTGGATGCGGTGGATGATGTCGAGGACGACCTCGCCCTCGTTGACCTCGACGGCGTAGTCCTGCAGGTCGCCGTCCTGGCCGTCGCCGCGCCACACGCGGAACTTGGCGGTGTAGCCCATCAGTGCGCACCCTTCGGCAGCTCGGCCTCGGTCATGTACTTCTCGAGCTCGTGCACGTCGAAGAGCTCGAGGAGGTCCTCGCGCATCGGCGCGAGCGGCTGGCGGTAGATCTCGACGCCGTCGTCGGTCGCCCTGCAGACGATGTTGACCTGGCGCCACTCGGCGCTCATGGCCGGGTAGTCGTCGCGGGTGTGGCCGCCACGGCTCTCCTGGCGCTCGAGCGCGGCCTTCGCGACCGACTCGGCGACCAGCAGCATGTTCTTCAGGTCGAGCGCGAGGTGCCAGCCCGGGTTGAACGCGCGGCCGCCGGTGACGCCCGCGTTCTTCACCCGCGCCTTGAAGCCCTGCAGCCGCTCGAGCGCCTCCTGCATCTCCGACTCGGTGCGAATGATGCCGACGAGGTCGTTCATCGTCTGCTGCAGCTCGGCGTGGATGGTGTACGGGTTCTCGCCGCCCTCGACGTGGAACGGGGCGAGCGCCTCGGCCTCGGCCTCGGCGACCATCTCGTCCGTGACGGTCGGACGCGCGTCGCCGGTGCGGTCGATGTACTCGGCGGCACCGAGACCGGCGCGACGGCCGAACACGAGCAGGTCGGAGAGCGAGTTGCCGCCGAGGCGGTTCGAGCCGTGCATGCCGCCGGAGACCTCGCCGGCCGCGAACAGGCCGGGGAGCAGCGTCTGCTCGGTGTCGGGGTCGACCTCGACGCCGCCCATGACGTAGTGGCAGGTCGGACCGACCTCCATGGGCTCGGTCGTGATGTCGACGTCGGCCAGCTCCTTGAACTGGTGCCACATCGACGGCAGCTTCTTCTTGATGACGTCGGCGGGCAGGCGGCTCGACACGTCGAGGAACACGCCGCCGTGCGGGGTGCCGCGGCCGGCCTTGACCTCGCTGTTGATCGCGCGCGCGACCTCGTCGCGCGGGAGCAGCTCCGGCGGGCGCCGGTTGTGGTCGGGGTCGGTGTACCAGCGGTCGCCCTCCTCGGGCGTCGTCGCGTACTTGTCCTTGAAGACGTCCGGGATGTAGTCGAACATGAACCGCTTGCCCTCGGAGTTGGTGAGGATGCCACCGTCTCCGCGGACCGACTCCGTGACCAGGATCCCCTTCACCGACGGCGGCCAGACCATGCCGGTCGGGTGGAACTGGATGAACTCCATGTTGAGCGTCGTGGCGCCGGCGCGCATCGCGAGGGCGTGGCCGTCGCCGGTGTACTCCCACGAGCCGCTCGTGACCTTGAAGGTCTTGCCGATGCCGCCGGTGGCGAGCACGACGGCGGGCGCCTCGAAGAGGACGAAGTCACCAGTCTCGCGGTAGTAGCCGTAGGCGCCGGCGATGCGGCCGCGGTCGTTGAGACCCGGGGCGGTGAGCAGCCGGGTGATGGTGACCTCGGCGAAGATCTTGATGCCCGCCTCGTAGTCGCCGGTCTCGCGGTAGTCCTCCTGCTGCAGCGACACGATCTTCTGCTGCAGCGTGCGGATCAGCTCGAGGCCCGAGCGGTCGCCGACGTGCGCGAGGCGCGGGTACTCGTGGCCGCCGAAGTTGCGCTGGCTGATCTTGCCCTCTGGCGTGCGGTCGAAGAGCGCGCCATAGGTCTCGAGCTCCCACACCCGCTGCGGCGCCTCCTTGGCGTGCAGCTCGGCCATCCGCCAGGAGTTCAGGAACTTGCCGCCGCGCATGGTGTCGCGGAAGTGGACCTGCCAGTTGTCGTTGCTGTTGACGTTGCCCATCGCCGCGGCGATGCCGCCCTCGGCCATGACCGTGTGGGCCTTGCCGAACAGGGACTTGCAGACGATGGCGACGCGCTTGCCCAGCAGTCGCGCCTCGATCGCGGCGCGCAGGCCGGCACCACCGGCACCGATGACGACGACGTCGAAGGAGTGGCGCTCGAGCTCGGTCATGGAGTGAGTCCTTGATAGAGGTCGTCAGAAGGAGATGTGCGGGTCGACGCTCAGCAGGCCCGAGGCCAGCAGGTAGACGTAGAAGTCGGCGAGCACGACGGTGCACAGCGACACCCAGGCCCACAGCATGTGGTGGGCGTTGAGCTTCGAGATGAACGTCCACATCTGGTAGCGCACCGGGTGCTTCGAGAAGTGCGTGATGCGACCGCCTACGGCGCTGCGGCAGGAGTGGCACGACAGCGTGTAGCACCAGAGCGCGAAGGCGTTGGCGCACAGGATCACGGTGCCGAGGCCGATGTAGCCCCAGCCGCCCTCGGGCTTGCGGAAGGCCGCGACCGCGTCGATCGTCAGCATCACGTTGAGCAGCAGCGCCAGGTAGAAGGCGTAGCGGTGCAGGTTGTTGAGGATCAGCGGCAGGCGGCGCTCACCGGAGTAGCCGCCGTGCGGCTCGGCCACGGCGCAGGCCGGCGGCGAGAGCCAGAACGACCGGAAGTAGGCCTTCCGGTAGTAGTAGCAGGTGAAGCGGAACGTCAGCGGGATCCACGCGATGAGCAGCGCGGGCGACAGCGACCACCACGAGATCGGACCGCCGGGGGCAGCGCCGGGCTCGCACTCGGTCGCCAGGCACGGCGAGTAGAAGAGCGAGACGTAGGGCTCGGCCACGTAGTACTTGCCCATGAACACGCGCCACGCCGAGTAGACGACGAAGGCGGTCAGCGCCAGGAAGGTCACCAGGGGCTGCATCCACCACGCGTCGGTGCGCAGGGTCCGGGCGTCGATCTTCGCGCGCCCGGGAGCATCGATACCGGTCGTTGCCATGCGGCTGCCTACCCGTCCTCGTCGTTCCGCTGTCCGTGGGTGAGTGTGCCACCGCACGGCACGGGTCGCTCCCCCCGTGTTCCGCTCCTGGGAGGTGACATGGGCCACAGGACGGGCCGTCCGGGGCTACCGTGCTCCGGTGACCAGCCCCAGCACCTCCACGTCCGCCGCGATCGACGACCCGGACGGCCCGCGCCGCCGTGAGGAGGCCGTGAGCCTGGCGGCCGACCTGCTCCGCGTCGACTCGACCAACGGCAACGAGACGGCGGTCGCGGAGGTCCTCGCCGAGTACCTCGCCGGGGCCGGTGTCGAGGCCGAGCTCGTCGCCCGCGACGACCGCCGGGCGAACCTGATCGCCCGCATCCCCGGCACAGGGACAGGCCCGAGCCTGGGCTTCGTCGGCCACAGCGACGTCGTCCCCGCCGACGCCCGCGACTGGACCCACCCGCCGTTCTCCGGCGACATCGACGACGCCGGCTACCTGTGGGGCCGCGGTGCGGTCGACATGAAGAACGAGGTCGCCGCGCGCACGGCCGCCGTCGCGTCCCTGGCCCGCCAGGGCTGGCGCGGCACCGGCGACCTGGTGCTGTGCATCGTGGCCGACGAGGAGGACGGCGCCGCCTGGGTCGGCATGAACTGGCTGGTGCAGGAGCGCCCCGACATCGCGACCGACTACGCCCTGAACGAGGGCGGCGGCATCGGCTTCCGCCTCTCCGACGGGCGCCACCTCACCGAGATCTCCGTGGGCGAGAAGGGCACCAACCCGGTCCGTGTCGACGCCCTCGGCGAGGCCGGCCACGCCTCCACCCCGACCCTCGGCGACAACGCGGTGCCCTACCTCGGCGAGCTGCTCACCCGGCTCGGCCGCGGCGAGGCCGAGCCGCTCGACCACCCGCAGGTGCGCGTGATGCTCGAGACGCTGCTCGGCGAGGGGGCCGTCGACCGGCTCGGGCTCGCCGAGGCGATCCGCCAGGGCGGCCTGCTCCACCCCGACCTCGCGACCAGCCTCCCCGCCGTGGCCGGCACGACCCTCACCCCGACGCTGCTGCACGGCGCCGCCGCCCGCAACGTCATCCCTGCGCGCGCCGGTGTCACCCTCGACTGCCGGATCCTGCCGGGCACCACCGAGGACGAGGTGCTCGACGCCGTACGCCGTCGCCTCGGCGACGACATCGCCTACGAGCTGAGCCTCCCCGAGCCGCCGAACCCGGGGAACTACTCGGCCTCGGGCGGACCGCTGTGGGACGTCGTACGCCGGTTCGCCGACGAGCGGCTCGACACGACCCTCTTCCCCACGCTGTGCTCGGGCTTCACCGACTCGGTCTACCTGCGCCGCGAGTTCAGCACGGTCGCCTACGGCTTCAGCCCGTTCGCCACCACGCCGGCCGACGTCATCGACGCGGGCTACCACAACAAGGACGAGCGGGTGCACGTCGACGACATCGCCCTGTCGGCCGACTTCCACGTGTACGCCGCGAGGGCGCTGCTCGGCTGAGCCTCGCCGCGAGCCTCAGCGCAGCGGGTGCAGGAACAGGCCGCTCGCGAGCTTGGGCTCGAACCACGTCGACTTCGGCGGCATGACCGAGCCGCTGTCGGCCACCGCCACGAGCTCGGCGGTCGAGGTCGGGAACAGCGTGAAGCCCACGGCGTAGCGGCCCGACCCGACGAGGCGCTCGATCTCGGCGGAGCCGCGGATCCCGCCGACGAACGCGATGCGCGCGTCGGTGCGCGGGTCGCCGATGCCGAGCAGCGGCCCGAGCACGCGGTCCTGCAGCACCGACACGTCGAGCCGGGCGAGCGGGTCCTCCTCGTCGACCTCGCGCGCCCGCGCCACGAACCAGTCGCCGTCGAGGTGCACGCCGAACTCGTGCGGGCGCGACGGCGTCACGGCCGACGACGCCGACGACACGTCGAAGCCGGCCTCGTCGAGAGCCACGAGCAGCTCCTCGACGCTGCGCCCGGCGAGGTCGGCGACCACGCGGTTGTAGGCCATCACGTGCACGTCGTCCATCGGGAACACGACCGCGAGGAACGCGTCGTGCGTGCCGCCCTCGTCGGCCCGGGCGGCGTGCACGCGCGACGCCGCGGCACTGCGGTGGTGGCCGTCGGCGACGTACAGGTCGCCCGCCTCGGACAGGGCGCGGTGCAGGGCGGCGATCTCGGCCGGGTCGTCGACGACCCAGAGCGTGTGCGAGACGCCGTCGCGCGCCACGAGGTCGACCCGCGGCTCGAGCGACGTGACGCGGGCGACGATCTCGTCCACGTCGGGCGAGCGCCGCGAGATCAGGAAGACCGGCTCGTCCTGCGCGTCGAGCGCCTCGATGTGGCGGACGCGGTCGTCCTCCTTGTCGGGGCGCGTGAACTCGTGGATCCGCACCCGACCGGCGTCGTAGTCGTCGACGGAGACGGCGGCGACCACACCGGTCTGCACGACGTCGCCCATCACCTGCCGGTAGACGGAGTACGTCGGGGCCGCGTCGAGCACCAGCACGCCGCGCTCGACGAACTCGGCGAGGTTGGCGCGTCCCTGCTCGTAGACGACGTCGGCGTGCGGGTCGACCTCGGGGGCGAGGTCGATCTCCGGCCTCGAGACGCGCAGGAACGAGTCGCGGTCGCCGCCGGCGTAGGCGCGGGCCTCCTCGACGTCGACGACGTCGTACGGCGGCGACACGACGCGGGACTCCGACCCGGGAGCCGGACGCAGCGCACGGAACGGACGGACGTCGACCACTCGGGGCTCCTTCTCAGTCGCCCCGACCCTACTCAGCGCGGCTGGCTCAGGTCTGGTCGTCGATGGTCGAGTCGGCAGCGTGCTTCTTGACCGACTCGATGCCGTTGAGGGCGGAGTCCTTGTCCTTGTACGCCTGCGACTGGGCGATGATCTGGCCGTTGCCGGCGACCAGGTTGAAGCGGTACTTGCCCTGGGCGTCGGTCTTCAGCACGAACTTGCCGGACATACCGGTCCTCCTCGTGGACGCGCTCTCACCCCGTGCCGGCCAGGCTAGGACGGCCCGCCCGCGGCGTACCGGCGAATGACCAGATCGACCAGGTGCTGTGTCAGACGCCGGACACGGCCTCGATGCGGCCGGACTCGATGGCCTTCACGAGCTCGGCGTGGTCGCGGGCGTTCTGCGCGGCGTACTCCACCGCGAACTCGGTGATCGCGTCGTCGAACGTGCGGCCCTTGCCGAGGTAGGACGCGATGGCGATCCGCGCTCCGGAGCGCGCGTGCGCGCGTGCCAGCGTCCACGCGCACGCCGACGCGCAGAGCCGCATGCCCGGCGGCGCGAACAGCGCGACGTCGACGCTGCCCTTGCCGTCGCGGAGCTGGCGCACGTAGAAGTCGTGGTCGGCGCCGTCGAGCCCACGGCCGCGGTACCAGCCCAGGAAGATGTCGCTCGCCGCCTGCATGAGCCGCTGCCCCGCGACCACGCGGTGGCCGGGGCTGTCGTACTCCGAGCGCCCGAGGTAGGGCTCGAGCACCGAGGGGTTGGCCTCCTTGAACTGCAGGATGAGCGGGTCGTGGTCGTCGCGTCCGAGCAGCAGGGTCATCCACGCGCGGGTCCCGACGCTGCCGACGCCGACGACCTTCCGCGCGAGGTCGGCGTAGGAGTAGTGCTGCACCAGCAGCTTGCGGTCGTCCTCGAGGGTCTGGCGGTACTCGCCCAGGATGCGGGTCGCCTCGCGCTGCACCCACTCCGCGCCGGCCTCGCCGGCGAGCTCCACGATCGGTACGACGAGCGGCGGCTCCGACCGGAAGCGCGGGCGCCCGTCGACCATCTCCGTGAGCCGCGTGAACGCCTGCAGGTTGTCGCGCGTCGCGAACTTCGACGTACGCCGCCGCACCTGGCGCAGACCGCCCGTGGGCAGCGCCGTCTTCGTCTTCAGCAGCGCGAGCAGGTTGTCGACCTCGAGGCGCGAGTACCAGACCGCGAGGTTCGTCGACGACGCGAAGCCGGCCATGGCCGTGCGGTACGCCCCTACCGCGTCGCGGACGACGCCGATGGTGTCGATCTCCGCGAAGCCGTTGTCCTGGCAGGCCACCACGAGCGACGCCGCGAACCGCTTGACGTCCCACTCGAACGGACCGGGCAGCGTCTCGTCGAAGTCGTTGAGGTCGAACATGAGCCGGCGCTCGGGCGAGTTGAAGACGCCGAAGTTCACCAGGTGTGCGTCGCCGCACAGCTGCACCGTGAAACCCGAGCTCGCGGTGGCCGCGAGGTCCATCGCCATCACGGCCGCGGCTCCGCGGAAGAAGGCGAAGGGCGACGACGCCATGCGGCCGTAGCGGATCGGAAGCAGCTCCGGCACGCGCGAGGCGCCCTGCTCGACGAGCACGTCGATCGGAGAACGGCGCGCGGGCGACGGCGAGAACTCCGCGTGCGACGACCGCGGGGCGACGCGTCGCGCCGCTCGTCCGCGGGCCTCCCTCTCGGCGACGGTGCCGTGCGGCACCTCGAGACGCGAGACGGGCGTGCTCACGAGACCTCCCCGGTGCGGCCGAGCGTCCAGGCGCGGACGCCGCCCACGATTCCTGCGGTATTGGGGACGACGACGACGTCGTCGCCCAGGCTGGACAGCACCTCGGGGGTGATCACGCGCGCGTTGCCGCCCCCGAGGTAGAGCCGGTCCCACACGAAGACCGGGCGCAGCGCCTCCACGACGCGACGCACCCGGCGCGACCAGAACGCGGGGCCGAGCCGCTTGCGCTCCTTGTCGCCGATGTAGGTGTCGTACGACAGCCCCCAGCGCACGGGCGCCTGCGACAGCTCGAGGTGCGGCGCGAGGCGACCTCCGTCGAAGAGCGCGCACCCGAGACCGGTGCCCAGGGTGAGGACGAGCTCGAGGCCGGCACCGGTCACGACGCCGGCACCGTGCACCTCGGCGTCGTTGAGGACGCGCGTCGGCATCCCGAGCCGCTCCTCGAGGGCGGCCCTCGCGTCGAAGCCGGTCCACTCCTCGACGAGGTGCTCGAGCCGCTTGGAGCGCGGGCCGCTCTCGGTGACGTAGTGCGGGGTCACGATGACGACGCCGTGGCGGATCATCCCCGGCAGCCCGACCGTCGCGCGGTCGGCCGCGGGCAGCTGGGACGCGAGGTCGGCGATGGCGTCGAGGAACCGCGACGTCGGCATCGGGTACGGCGTCGGCACGCGCAGCGGCTTCGCGTGCAGCGTGCCGTCGGCGTCGAGCACCGAGGCCTTGAGGCCGGTGCCGCCGCAGTCGACCGCGAGCGTCATCGTCACGCGGTCAGTCTGGCGGTCGGCCCCGCGCCACGAGACCCGGACACGCGGACTCCGACCTCTCGTACACCTGTACGAGGCCGTGCTACCGTCGGACGATGAGCGCCGCCCGCACCGGCTGGCCCGAGCCGCCGGCCGTCTCGCGCACCCGCGTCGCCGCGGTGCGCGCGGAGGCGCCCGAGCAGGTCGCGCTGCAGGGCTCGCTCCTCGACCTCGCCGACGACGTCCGCCTCGCCGCGCTCACCGGGCGGGTGCAGCGCACCGAGCTCTCGCGCGGCGCGTGGGTCGACCACCGCCCGGGCTGGGTGCAGGGCTCCGACGCCGTGCTCGAGGTGCTGCTGCACGAGGTCCCGTGGGTCGCCGAGCGGCGCCGGATGTACGACCGCGTCGTCGACGTGCCGCGCCTCATCGCCTGGTACGACGGCGACGCCGCGCTCCCCCACCCGCTGCTCGCCGACGCGCGCGCCGCGCTCTCGGCGTACTACCGCCCCGAGCTCGGCGAGCCGTTCGTCTCCGCGGGCATGTGCCTCTACCGAGACGGCCGCGACTCGGTCGCCTGGCACGGCGACACGATCGGCCGCTCCGCGACGCAGGACACCCTCGTGGCGATCGTGTCGTTCGGGTCGCCGCGCACCCTCGCGCTGCGTCCGCGCGGCGGGGGGCAGAATCACCGACACCA
The DNA here is from genome assembly GCA_046330715.1 of Candidatus Nanopelagicales bacterium. Lineage (GTDB taxonomy): Bacteria > Actinomycetota > Actinomycetes > S36-B12 > CAIYMF01 > Longivirga. The sequence continues at coordinate 286,905 of JAXLSG010000004.1, read as the reverse complement.
CTTCTCCCTCGGCCACGGCGACCTCGTCGTCATGGGCGGCTCGTGCCAGCGCACCTGGGAGCACGCCGTGCCCAAGACCGCGGCGGCCGTGGGGCCGCGGGTCAGCGTGCAGTTCCGCCCGGCCGGCGTCGCCTGAGACGCCGCAGGCCCGCCGCCCCAGGAGGAGGACGACGGGCCTGCGGGCAGCTGCTCGGCTCAGACCACCGGCACGACGGGCTCGTCGTCCTCGGCGGCGGCCTCCTTGCCGATCGTGATCATCGAGAACGCCACCACCGCGGCGACCACCATGAAGCCTGCGCCCACGAGGAACGCGCGGGTGTAGCCCTCGGTGAGGGCCTGGCCCATGCCGTCGGGACCCGTGACCGGGTTGGCCGCGAGGTACGCCGTGGTCGCCGCGACCGCCACCGTGTTGAGCAGCGCCGTGCCGACCGCGCCGCCGACCTGCTGCACGGTGTTGATGAGCGCCGAGCCCACGCCGGCGTCGTCGTGGCCGATCGCGTGCAGGGCCGTGGTGGAGATCGGGATGAAGGTGAACGCCATGCCGATGCTCATGATGAGCATCGAGGGCAGCACGTGGGTGAGGTAGGGCGAGTCGGCCTCGAGCGTGGAGAGCCAGAGCAGGCCGCCCGCACCGAGGAGCAGACCGGGGACCAGCAGCGGCTTGGGGCCGACCTTGGGCAGCAGCTGGCTCGCGATGCCCGCGCCGATGACGATGCCGACGCTGAACGGCAGGAACGCGAAGCCCGCGGCGATGGGCGTGTAGCCCTTCACGACCTGCAGCCACAGGCCGAGGAACAGGAACATCGCGAACATGCCGATGCCGACGATGAGCGACGTGATGTAGGCGCCACCGCGGTTGCGGTTGAGCAGCACGCGCATCGGCACGAGCGGGTTGGCGACCCGGTTCTCGATGACGAAGAACGCCACGATCATCACGATCGCGAGAGCGAACCACACGAGGGTCGACGGCGCGGTCCAGTGCGCGGTGTCGTTGAGGCCGTGCGGCGCCGCCTTCGTGAAGCCGTAGACCAGCGCGACGAGCCCGATCGTGGCGGTGACCGCGCCCCAGACGTCGTACTTCGCGACGCCGTCGGCGCGGCTCTCGCGGACGTTCCGCACGGCGAGGAGCGCCGCGAGGATCGCGATCGGGACGTTGACCAGCAGGCACCAGCGCCACGACAGGTACTCGGTGAGGACGCCGCCGAGGAGCAGGCCGAGCGCCGCGCCACCGCCGGAGATCGCGCCGTAGACGCCGAACGCGCGAGCGCGCTCCTTCGGGTCGTGGAACGTCACCGTGATGAGCGACAGCGCCGCCGGCGCGAGGAGCGCGGCGAACGCCCCCTGGAGCGCACGCGCACCGAACAGCCAGATCGCGTCGGGCGCGGCACCCCCGAGCGCGGACGCCGCGGCGAAGCCGAGCAGACCGATGATGAAGGTCTTCTTGCGGCCGGCGTAGTCGGCGATGCGGCCGCCGAGCAGGAGCAGGCCGCCGAACGCGAGCGCATAGGCCGTGACGACCCACTGCTGGTCGGCGTCGCTGATGCCGAGGGCCGCCTTCGCCGACGGCAGCGCCAGGTTGACGATCGACGCGTCGAGGACCGCCATGAGCGACGCCATGCCGATGACGAACAGCGCTCGCCAGCGCATCGGGTCGAGCGGGATGCCGGCGGCGGACAGCGGCCAGTCCTCGCGCGGGGCGTCGAGGGCCACGGACTCGCCGGAGCCGGAAGGGGTGGACATGGGAGAGCCTCTCGTCGGGGGCCGGGGGCCGGGGCGCGCCAGGTGAGGGTCGCCTCACCGAGTCTGCCGGGGACAACCGACAGTCGACGACGAGGTATTCCGCTCCCGCTAGGTTTCCCTCGTGAGAGGCACCCCGTGACCGACGCCGACCCGACCCCGACGCTGCGCGAGGTGCGCGCGCTGCGCTACGTGCTCGCGCTGCGCGAGGGCGGGTCGCTCCCGGGCGTGGTCGAGGCCGACGACCTCGGCACCTACGTCGTGAAGTTCCGCGGCGCCGGCCAGGGGCGCAAGGCGCTCGTGGCCGAGGTCGTCGTGGGCGAGACGGCGCGGCGCCTCGGCCTTCCGGTGCCCGAGCTCGTGGTGGTCGTGCTCGACTCCTCGCTCGCGAGCGCCGAGCCCGACGAGGAGGTGCAGGACCTGCTGCGCGCCAGCCACGGCACCAACCTCGGGATGGACTTCCTGCCCGGCTCGCTCGGGATCGAGCGCCCCGACGGCATCGACGCCGACCTCGCCGCGCGCGTCGTGTGGCTCGACGCCTACCTGCAGAACGTCGACCGTTCGTGGCGCAACCCCAACCTGCTGCGCTGGCACGGCGACCCGTGGCTCATCGACCACGGAGCCGCGCTCTACTTCCACCACGACTGGTCGAGCCGCTCGACCGCGGCCGGCAAGCCGTACCCCGCGGCCGCCGACCACGTGCTGCTCGGCGTGGCCGGTCCCCTGCGCGCGGCGCACGACGAGCTCGCGCCGCTCGTGCCGCACGCGCTGGCGGAGGCGCTCGCCGCCGTGCCCGACGAGTGGCTGCTCGGCGAGCCCGGCTTCGAGAGCCCCGACGAGGTGCGCGCCGCGTACGCCGAGGTGCTGCTGGCCCGGCTCGACGAGCCCGAGGTGTGGCTCGACCCCGTGGAGGCGACCCGTGCCGCACACGTATGAGTGGGCCGTGCTCCGCGTCGTACCGCGCGTCGAGCGGGGCGAGCAGGTGAACGTCGGCGTCGTCGTCTACTGCCGCGCCCTGGACTACCTCGGCGTGTGGATCACCGACGACCTCGACCGCGCCGTCGCGATCGCCCCCGACCTCGACGTCGACGCCGTGCGCCTGCACCTCGACGCCGTCGCCGCCGTGTGCGCCGGCGCGCCCGAGGCGGGCGGCAGCGGCAGGCGCAGCCCCGGCGACCGGTTCCGGTGGCTAGTGGCCCCCCGCAGCACCGTCGTGCAGACCTCGGCCGTGCACACCGGCATCACCGAGGACCCCGACGCCGAGCTGCGCGACCTGGCCCGGGCGATGGTCGCGTGGCCGCCGGGCTCCGACCCGGGCGAGGGCGCGGTACGCCGGTCCTGAGCCCGGCCACCCCGTCGAATGGCCGGTCGCGGGGGCGCTACCCTGCTCCCATGAGCGAGCACGAGACCCACCGCGACCACCCGATCGAAGCGGGCGTCGTCATCCTGCTGGTGGCCGCGCTGTTCGGCTGGATCTTCTCCCTCATGGGCGGCGGCTGGGTGCTGCCGGTCGTGATCATCGCCGTGGCGCTCGCCGCGTGGGGCTTCGTCACCGTCCTCGCGCTCGACAAGAGCGACTGACGGTCCGCTAGCTCTTCGTCCCGCCGCTGCGGCGGGCCAGCTCCGCCAGGTAGGCGTTGTAGTCGGCCAGCTCGTCGGTGCCCTCCCCCGTACGCGCCGCCTGCTCCTGGGCCGTGTCGGACCGTCGCGCCTCGCGCTCGTCGGCGCGGACCCACTGCACGAACATCGCACCCATCACGATGATCATCGGGATGTCGCCCGAGCCCCACCCGATCATGGCGCCGACGTGCTGGTCGGCGAGCAGGTCGAGCGCGTAGGGCCGCTGCAGCGACCGGTAGAACGCCTCGGCCACGACCGAGGTCGTCGACATCATCACCACGGCGAAGAACGAGTGCAGCGCCATGACGATCACCATGATCACGAAGCGCGCCATGAACGGCGGACGCTGCGGACCCGGGTCGATCCCGATCATCACCCAGTAGAAGACGACGCCGACCAGCAGGAACCCGGCGTTCATCACGATGTGCCCCCAGTGGCTCGACATCAGCCACGGGAACACCGGCGTCAGGTAGATCAGGTAGAAGCCCGCGAGGAACAGGGCCGACGCCGTGAGCGGGTGGGTGAGCACCTTCACGAAGCGCGACGCGACGAACCGCTCGAGCCACTCGCGCGGACCGACGCGCGCGGGGTCGCGCGGCAGGGTCTCGAGCGCGAGGGTGATCGGCGCCGCGAGCACCAGGAAGATCGGCGTCACCATGCTCAGCACCATGTGCTGGGTCATGTGCACGCTGAACAGCACGTGACCGTACGTCGCGACGCCCGACACCGTGCACAGCGCCAGCAGCGCGACACCGACGAGCCAGGACGCCGTCCGGCCCCACGACCAGCGGCCGCCGGCACGGTGGACCGCACGCACGCCCGCGGCGTAGAGGCCGAGCATCACCAGGCACACGAGCAGCCACAGGGCGTCGGCGCGCGCCTGGCCCCAGAGCAGGTTCGCGACCGTGAGCTCGGGCGGCATCGGGAAGCCGAGGATCACCTGCGCCGGGGTGAGCGACGAGATCGGCACCGATCCGCTCACGGGCGGCGGCGTGCGCGACAGCGCGACCGCGACGCCGACGGTCGCGGCCATCACGAGCACCTCGACCGCGGCGACGCGCAGGAACAGCAGACGGGTCGGGTCGGCGGCCAGCTTCGGCACGGTGGCGCGCCGGTGCCAGAACCCGAACGCCGCGAGCACCGCGAGCAGCAGCGCCTTGAGCAGCACCAGCCGGCCGTACGACGTCGTCAGCAGGTCCGACGGGCTCGAGAGCCGGACCCACGCCGAGAGGATGCCGGTGGCGCCGACGGCGACCGCGGTCCAGAGCGCGAGCGGGCTGAACCGCGACACGGCCACGGCCAGCGGCCGACGGTCGCTCGTGCCGAGGAGGACGAGGGCGACCAGGCCGCCGCACCACAGGCTCAGGGACAGCACGTGGATCGCCAGGCCCGACACGGCGACGGTGTGGTCGGGCGAGGTGCCCGAGTGGCTCGAGAGGGTGGGCGGCAGAAGAGCGGCGAGCGCCACGAGGCAGGTCAGCGCGGCGCCGGTCGTGGTGCGGACGGCGTACGCCGCCACGCCGACCACCAGGGCGAGGACTGCCTGCACGAGCAGGGAGCGGCCGATCTCGATGTCGCGGACGAAGCTCCACAGCAGCGCGGGGTCCAGGATGCCGGGGACCGGCTGCGCCAGGACGTTGGAGAGCGTGAGCACGACCTGGACCACCACGGCGCCGGCCCACACGAGCGCCGACCAGCGCGCCGCGCGGGTCCACTTCAGCCGGGGGCCGCGGAGCACGCCCTCGCGGGCCGGCACGAGCAGGCCGCCCGCGAGCAGCAGGCCGACGGTGAGGATCCCCGCGAGGTCGGCGACCGTGCGCACGACCGGCAATGCCCACTCGGTGCCGAGCCCGGCGTCGGGGAGGCCGGCCGGTGACGGCACCGGGCGGCCGTCGCCCGCCCACAGGCAGGCCGCCATCACCACGAGGGCGATCGCGGTGGAGCCGAGCAGCAGCGGTCCCGGGCGCAGCTCGCGGACGAGCTGCGCCCGAGGGGCGACTGCGGGAGCGGTCATGCCGACCTTCGGCGCAGCACCGCCACGACGGCCACGACCACCGCGACGACGGCGAGGCCGCCCAGCACGAGCGGCCACGCGCTCCCCGAGCTCGCGTCCGACGACGACGCCGGGCTCACCGAGGGCGACGCCGTGGCGCTCGGGCTCGACTCCGTCGGCGTCGGCGTCGGCGTCGCGGTCGGGCTGGGGCTGGGCAGCACCGACTCGGGCACCGTGAACGCGAACGTCCCCGTGATCGTGTGGCCGTCGTCGGAGGCGCTGCGGTAGGAGACGGTGTACTTCCCGGGGACGGTCAGCGCCACGAGCGGCACGGCGGCGCTGGCGTCGGTGATGACGGTGGCGCCGGCGGTCGCCGACTCGCCGTCGGGCCCGGTCACGACGATGGCGGTGCCGCCCGGGAGCGGCGCCTCCTCGAAGTTCAGGACCACCTGGGTCGGTGCGGCGGTGACGGTCGTGCCGTCCTTGGGGGACGTGCTCACGACCACGTTGTGCGCCGAGGCGGGCGGCGCGGCGAGCAGGCCGGCGGCGCCGACGAGCGCAGCTGCGACCAGGACGCGCAGCGCGGTGGGACGGGCGGACTTCACGGGTTCTCCTGACGGTGTCGGGTCGGGGCGCGGAGGCGCGCCACGACCGACCGGTCAGGCGCGCGCGAGGGCGGGAGGTCCGCGCCGCGACGTCGACGGCGCGAGCAGCACCGCGCGCACGCGGCGCAGGTGCGAGTCGACGGGCACGCGCACGAGCGACGGGAGCGGCACGACCGCGCCGGGGAGGACGACGAGCAGGCGGCCGGCGAGGTGCCACAGCACTGTCACGGCCACGTCGACGCGCGCCAGCACGAGCGCCGCGAGGGCGACCGCGACCGCGTGGGCGAGGAGCATGGTGGGCGTGAGGGCCGCGGCGTGGCCGTGCTCGTGGAGCGCGCCCGAGGCCGCGAGGCCGGCGAGCCGTGGGTCGACCTGCGCGCTCGGCGTACCGAGCAGCATCGTCACGTGCGACGCGACCTGGATCGCGACGAGGACCGCGACCAGGCGGGCAGGGGTCCAGGCGCGCGACGACGCGACCACGCAGCCTCCGACGACGAGCAGGGCCACCGGCAGGCCGAGCGGCCCCGGCGACGCGGCGCCGCCCGCGAGGGCGTGGCCGGTGGTCGCGAGGAGCAGTCCGACGACAGCGACGACCGTGCCGCGCGCGACCCGCAGCGGCGGCGTCGCGGCGCGGGACTGCTCGGTCGCGACGCTCACGTCCAGCATGGTAGGCGGCGCAGGACCTGAAGGGCTCTCTCCCCGCCCTCACCAGATCCTCACTCGCCTTCCCTTCGAGCGCCGCGCTTGGGGACACTGGGTGCGACCTACGGAAGGACTGCCCGCATGACCGACCCCGCCGACGAGCTCCTGGACCGGCAGCGGCTCGCGACGCTGGTCGACGAGATCGGTGACCTCGACCTCGTGCGCCAGGCCGTCCAGACGTTCCTCGACGAGGTCCCGGACCGTCTCGCCGCCATCCGCGTCGCCCTCGCCGGGGGCGACGGCCCGGAGCTGCGCAACGCCGCCCACGCCCTCGGCTCCCCTGCCGCGATGCTCGGCGCCGTCGGCATCTCGACGGTGTCCAAGCAGCTGCAGGCGGCCGCGCTCGAGGACCGCCGCGACGACGCGCGCGAGCTCGTCGAGCAGATCACCGAGGTCACCCACCGCACCCAGGTCGAGATGCGCGACTACCTCGCGGGGTCCGCCTCCGCCTGACGCGGGTCGAGATAGGTCCGCGCCATGTCGGCGAGGGCGTCGATCCCGAACGGCTTGCTCAGGTAGTCGGTCATGCCGGCGTCGCGGCACGAGTCGCGCTCGGCCTGACCGACGTGGGCCGTCAGCGCCACGATCGGTACGTCGACAGCAGTCGCACCGCCCTGGCCCGCGCGCCAGCGCCGCGTCGTCTCGCGCCCGTCGATGCCCGGCATCTGCACGTCCATGAGCACCAGGCCGTACGCCGAGCGCGCCATGGAGTCGAGCGCGGCCTCGCCGCCGTCGACGACGTCGGTGTCGAGTCCGATCTTCCCGAGCATGGCCGCGGCGAGCCGGCGGTTGATCTCGTTGTCGTCGACGAGCAGCACGCGCGTGCTCCGTGCGACCCACGCGGCCGTGCCGCCCGAGCGTGCGGCGATCCGCAGCTGCGCGCACGTGCCTCCGTCGGGGTGCGCCGACACGTCGAGCGAGCCGCCGAGCGAGGTCGTGAGGCGCGAGGTCTGCGCCAGCCCTCCGCCGCCCTGGGGCAGCGAGCCGTTGCCGGGCCAGGTGTAGCCGGTGCCGTGGTCGCGGACCTCGATCACGAGCATGTCGGGCGTCGCGTCGATGCCGACCTCGACGCGGTCGGTGCCCGAGTGCGCCAGCGCGTTGTCGACGAGCTCGCGCGCGGCGCGCAGGACCAGCGGCGTCTGCAGCGACGTCACGAAGTCCGGGCCGAGGCGCTCGGCGTGGGCGACGACGGGCACGGGGCTCGCGGCGTACGGCCCGACGATCCCGTCGACGAGCACGTCGAGGGCCACGGCTGTGCGCTCGCCCAGGATCCGGCGGCTCCCTCCGTCGGCGACGGCGGTGAGGCGCCCGAGAGTGTCGACGAGGCTGTCGAGGGCGGCCCGCGAGTCGGCCGGCGCGTCGTCGCGCTCGGCGAGGGCGCGCAGGCCGTGCAGCGCGGCGTCGGCCTCGTGGCCGAGATAGGCGAGGTAGGCCGAGCGCGCGTCGTCGGCGATGCGGTTCTCGCGCTTGAGGCTGTTGGCCTCCTCGGTGCGCTGGGCCAGCAGCTCCTCGAGGCGACGCCGGTCCGCCCGCTGGCGCTCCTCGAGCGCCTCCCACTCGAACGCGCGGCCGAGCTGGCCGCCGATCGACGGCGCGAGCTGCAGCAGCCGCTCGTCGGCGGGGCGGGGCTCGGGGTGGACGAACTCGATGACGGCGCGGACCTCGACGCCGGTGACGACGGGGAACGCCCACGACGACCCGCGCGAGATGACGCGGTTGCGCGGGTAGTTGGCGGCGGTGGAGAGGTCGGGCAGCCAGAGCGCGAGGTGCGACGCCGCGACCTCGCCGGGCAGGCCGCGCGGCGGGTCGAACCGCTCGTCGACCGTGGCCCCCATGACGAGGTCGAGGAACTCGAGCGCGCCCGGGTCGGCGTCCCAGATGTCGGCGGTGACGAACGCGCCGTCGGCGTCGGGGACGAGCACGTGCGACACCGCGAAGTCGCAGTGGCGGCGCAGCACCTTGGCCGCGGCGCCGAGCGCCGAGAGCGCGTCGCGGCTCTCGTTCACCAGCACCGCGATGGAGGCGAACAGCTCGACCTCGCGCGAGCGCTCGTAGGAGCGGCGCAGCTGGTTCTCGGCGATGACCTCGGCCTCGAGACGGGCCGCCCGCTCGCGGGCAGCGCGCCGCTCGAGCCGCGCGATCGTGGCCTCCGGACCGAGGTCGGTCGCGGGCTCGTCGTCGAACGGGTCGGGGCGGTGGTCGGTCATGACAGCTCCACCCGGATCACGCAGCCCTCGTCGCCGCGGTGGATGCACGCGGGCTGCGACACGGCGACGTGCTCGCCGTAGTGGTCGGCGGCACCGAGGACGAGGCCCTCGGCGAGGTCGCAGCGGCCGCGCTCGGAGCGGTAGACCAGCTCGATCACGTCGGGCGACGGGAAGACGTGCTCGAAGTCGGGGATCACCGCACCCGGGTAGAGGCGGCGCACCTCGGGGTGCACGACGGTGTTGAGCGAGAGCAGGAACGAGCGCACGCCGTCGTGCGGCTCGAAGAATCCGGGGTAGCGCGCGGCGAGCATCGCCATGCCCTCGTGGCCGACGTGGCGGATCACCTCGGGCGACGTCGAGCCCTCGCGCTCGGCCACCACGCGCGCCAGCGTCTCGACCTCCTGGTCGGGGTAGGTCCCGAGCGACGTGTACGACGCCGCCAGGCCCGACGCGTCGACGACGTCGTCCCAGTAGTCGTCGCCGTGCTCGCGGCGTACGACGTCCTCGACGAGGTTGAGGATGATGCCCTTCATCGGTGCGCCCCGCCGACCAGCAGCTCGTCGACGACGCGGCGCAGCTCCGCGAGGTCGACCGGCTTGCTCAGGTGGCCGTCCATCCGCGCGGCACGGCAGCGCGCGAGCCAGTCGGGGTCGTCGCCGACCACGAGCGCGATGACGGGCACCGAGGCGATGGTGCGCCGCTGCGATGCGCGGATCAGCTCGGTCGTCGCCGGACCGTCGAGCTCGGGCATGTCGGCGTCGAGCAGCACGAGGCCGAACGCGCGCGAGGTCTCGAGCAGGTCGAGCGCCTCGCGGCCCGACGCCGCGCCACGCGCGGTGACGCCGAGGCGCGAGAGCTGGCGCAGCACGAGGTTGCGGCTGGCGTCGCTGTCGTCGACCACGAGCACCGAGTCGGCCGGGAGGGCCGGCTCCTCCGGCGCCGCACCGGGTCCGTCGGCGCTCGGCACCTCCGACACCTCGGGCAGCTCGACGGTGAAGCGGAAGGTCGAGCCCGACCCGACCGTGCTCGACACCTGGAACTGGCCGCCCATGAGCGTGACCAGGCGGTCGGAGATCGCGAGTCCGAGGCCGGTGCCCTCGTCGCTGCGCTTGGCCTGCACGAACGGGTCGAAGATCGTGCCGAGCCGGTCGGCCGCGATGCCCTGACCGGTGTCGTGCACCTCGAACGTGAGCGCGACGGTGCCGGCGCCGCGACCGACCACCGTGCAGGTGAGCGTGACGCCGCCGGTCGCGGTGAACTTCACGGCGTTGCCCGCGAGGTTGAGCACCACCTGGCGCAGGCGCAGCGCGTCGCCGAGGACGAGCTCGGGCAGGTCCGGGCCTAGCACGAGACCGATCTCCAGGCCCTTCGCGCGCGCCTGCGGCCGCAGCAGGCCGACGATCCCGGTGAGCACCTCGGCCGGCGAGAACGGCTCCTCCATGAGCTCGATGCGCCCGGCCTCCACGCGCTCGAAGTCGAGGATGTCGTTGATGATCTCGATGAGCGACGACGCCGAGGTGTTGACGACGTCGACGAGCTCGCGCTGCTCGCCGTCGAGCGGCGTGAGCCGGAGCAGGTCCAGGGTGGCGAGGACGCCGTGCATCGGCGTACGGATCTCGTGGGACATCGACGCGAGGAACTGCGTCTTGGCGTCGGACGCCGCGAGAGCCTCGGCCGCGGCGCGCTCGAGCGCCTCCTGGTACTGCACGCGGCTGGTGGCGTCGCGGAACATCCACAGCGCGCCGAGGTCGCGGCTCTCGGAGCTGATCGGCTGGAAGTCGAACTCGAGCACACGCCCGTCGGGGAGCACGAGGGTCTGGTCGGGCTGCGGCCAGCGCTTGTGCAGCAGGTCGTCGGTGCGGGTGAGGAAGTCGGCCGCCGCAGCACCCGGGATCAGCTGGCCGAGCGCCGCCGAGGCCGGCAGCGTCGCGAGGTCGCCGGGCTTCACTCCGACGCCGAAGACCTCGCACAGCATGTCGTTGGCCATGACGACCTTGCGCTCGGCGTCCTCGACGAGGACGCCGGTCTGCATGTGCGCAAGCAGCGTGGTCAACCGCGACATCGTGCTCTGCAGCTCGAGCTCGGCGGTCTTGGCGCTGGTGATGTCGAGCATGAAGCCGATGCGCTGCCCGCTGCCGTCGTCGTCGTCGCGCACGACGGAGTCGACGGCCCGCAGCCACATGACGTGGCCGTCGGACGCCCGGACCCGGAACTCCTGGTCGAACGGCGAGTCGTCGCGCTCGGCGTGCAGGTGCGCCTCGAGGACGCGGTCGCGGTCGTCGGGATGCACGATGTCGAAGAAGAAGCCGGGCTCGTTCATCCAGCGGTCGACCGGGTAGCCGAGCCACGCCTCCGCCTGCGCCGACATGAACTCGGCGGTCGGTACGGCGCCGAGCGTGTCGATGTACATGATGAGCGGCTGCAGCTCGACGAGCCGGCGGTAGCGCGCCTCGGCGCGCGTCAGCATCTTGTTGGCGCGACGCAGCTCGCTCGACGAGCGCTGCAGCTCGGTGTTCAGCGTGCGCAGGTCGGCGAGGCTGCGCTCCTGGCCGCGGCGCAGCAGGAGCAGGTCGGGCGTCTGGTCGATCGGCGAGAAGTCGGCGGCCGAGAGGCCGAGCCGGTCGAGCTCCTCCGACGAGGACACCACGGGCGTGCCGACGAGCATGACGCCGGCGGGGTCCGACACGTCGACGACCTGGAAGCGCAGGCGCGGCCCGCGGGGCTTGAGCCGCAGCAGCAGCATCGAGTCGCGGTGCCGGCGCAGTCCGTCGACCGAGTCGATGCCGGCGGGGCGCACGAGGTCGAACACGTCGAGCAGCGGCAGCCCGACGAAGTCGGTCGTCAGCCGCGCCCACGACGGACCGGTGCGCGTCACGACCAGCGAGGTGTCGCACAGCACCCCGAAGGGAGCTACCCGGTCGAGGTCCTCGCCCTCGAGGAGAACGCCCATGCGCTCACCTCTCGAGGGTCAGGCGGAAGACGTCGTACGACTGCTCCGACGACGGCGCCGAGACGTGGACGACGGTGGCGGGCGTGCCGTAGAGGTCGCCGAGCCCCTCCAGCAGGCCGACGACGAAGGGCGCCAGCCCCTCCCGCTCCGAGCTGTAGAGCACCTCGAACGTGTCAGCGTCCTCGCCGCTCACCGCGAACGACGGCGGACGCAGCTCCGGGTAGAGCGACTGCAGGCGTGCGTGCATGTGGTCGAGGTTGACCAGCACGCTGACGACGTCGGTGCCGGTCGCGCCCAGGATCTCGGCGTAGTTCTCGGGGCCGACGCGGGTGGCCCAGTAGTGGCCGAACCCGCGCAGCAGCTCAGGTGCCGGCGTACCGAGGACGTCGCTCGCGGCGCCGACGAGGGCGTAGGTGACGGAGTCGTCGTAGTACGACATCGCGGCGTAGGACTCGGGAGCGTCAGCGCGGTCGGCGATCTCGGTCCACGCCTCGGCGCCCGACGACTCGGAGACGAGACGACGCATCGCCTCGTTGATCATGCCGTACACGGCGGTGCCGCGATCAGCTCGGTTCGAAGCGGTAGCCGACGCCGCGCAGCGTGCGGATGTGCCGCGGCTGCGAGGCCGACTCGCCGAGCTTCTTGCGCAGCTTGCCCATGTGGACCTCGATGACGTGGTCGTCGCCGAACCACTCGCCCCACACCTGCACGAGCAGCTGCTCGCGGGTGAAGGTGCGGCGGGGGCTGCTCGAGAGCAGGTCGAGGATGTCGAACTCGATCTTCGTGAGCTCGACGTCCTGTCCGTCGACCTTCACCTCGCGGGCGACGGGGTCGACGACGAGGCGGCCGAAGTCGCGCACCTCCTGCTGCGTCGTCACGCGGGGTCGGCGGCGCATCGCACGGATGCGCGCCGCCAGCTCGCGCGGCGAGAACGGCTTGGTGACGTAGTCGTCGGCGCCGACGGTGAGACCGACGATCTTGTCGACCTCGTCGTCGCGCGCGGTCACCATGACGACGTACGCGTCGCTGAAGCTGCGCAGCTCGCGGCAGATCTCGACGCCGTCGCGGTCGGGCAGCGACAGGTCGAGGATGACGAGCTCGGGCTTCTTGCTCCTGGCCCACTCCAGGCCCTGCGTCCCCCGAGGGGTGGCGACGACCGAGTAGCCCTCCTTCTCGAGGAGACCGCGCACGAGAAGGGTGATCTCGGGCGAGTCCTCGATGACGAGGGCCTGGGCACGCTCGATGGCCACTCTGGTTCCTTTCCGGCAGTCGGTGCGTCCGGTATTCACTCAGGGTGACAGGCCGGACGCCCGGATGCTCGCTCATCCCGAGGTCGTTCTGGAGCTCGTCCTCGCAGTGGTTCTCCGGGGATGTCGACAGGTTCGACCTCGCCCGTGAGCCCCAGAGGATCACGGCTGCCTCACGGTGCGCTCAACGCGGGCTCTCCCGGGGCCTCAAGACCGGCGCACCGGCGCCCGTCGGACCGCTCAGCGCCGCAGGTGGGCGCGCCGCGGGAGGGCGTCGACGCCAGGATCCCCGCGGCGCGGCCGGCGAGGCAACCCCGCGCCACCCGGGCGGCGGCCGGTCGTCGCCGCGCGTGACGGGTGATCCGCCCCACCACTGCGCCGCTCGACGACGCACCCGCTCCCCCGGCTCGGTAGCGTCGACCCGGACACCACGACCCGAAGGCAGGACAGCATGCGCACCATCAGCCTCGAGGACGTCGCCGGCACCCTCGGCGGGCTTCCCGAGAACCCGCGGGTCGTGGTGAGCGGCAACTTCGCGACGCCGCACGTGCTGCTCGGTGCGGTCGACGCCGCGCTCCCGGCGTACCGCCTGCACGCGCTCAACGCGCAGCCCGGCCTGCCCGACCGCGAGGGCGTCACGCTCGAGACCGCGTTCGTCGGTCCCGGCATGCGGAAGTCGCCGCGGCTGGTCTACATCCCCTCGCGCCTGTCGCTGGTGCCGCACCTGTTCACCGCGACCTGCCCGCCCGACGTCGTGGTCCTGCACACGTCGGCGCCCGTCGACGGCATGGTGTCGCTCGGCATCGAGGTCAACATCCTGCCGGCGGCCATCGAGGCGGTCCGTGCGCGCGGCGGCGTCGTCATCGCGCAGGTCAACTCGCGGATGCCGTACACGTTCGGAGACGCCGAGATCTCGGTCGACCTCGTCGACTACGCGGTCGAGGTCGACGCCGAGCTGCCCTCGCCCGGCGCGATGGTCATCGACGACATCTCCGCGACGATCGGCGACCGCGTCGCGACGCGCGTGGCCGACGGCTCGACGATGCAGCTCGGCATCGGCGCCGTCCCCGACGCCGTCCTGTCCGGCCTCACCGGGCGCCGCGGGCTGCGCGTGTGGAGCGAGATGTTCAGCGACGGCGTCCTCGAGCTCGACCGCGCCGGCGCCCTCGACCCCGACGCCACGCTCGTGTCGTCGTTCCTGTTCGGGTCTCCCGAGCTGTACGCCTGGGTCGACAAGAACCCGCGCGTGCAGCTGCTGCGCACCGAGACGACGAACGAGCCGTCGCTCATCGCGAAGCAGCCGCTCATGACGTCGGTGAACACCGCGCTGCAGGTCGACCTCTACGCGCAGGCCAACGCGTCGCGGGTGAAGGGCCAGATCTTCTCGGGCTTCGGCGGCCAGACCGACTTCATCGTCGGGGCGCTGCACTCCCCCGGCGGCCAGGCGATCCTCGCGCTGCGGTCGTGGCACCCGAAGGCCAACGTGTCCACGATCGTGCCGATGATCGAGGAGCCGGTCACGTCGTTCCAGGCCTCGGCGATCGTCACGGAGAACGGCCAGGCGTGGATCTGGGGCTACGACCAGCGCTCGCAGGCGCGCCACCTGATCCGCGACGCCGCCCACCCCGACGTGCGCGACGAGCTGTGGGAGGAGGCGCGGGCCCTCAAGCTCGCGTGACCCCTCGCTAGGGTTCCTCCACGACGACGCCCCGAGGAGGTACGCCGTGGCCGACGAGCCGCTCGCGATGGTCGTGGAGTTCCGCGCCGCACCCGGCAAGGTCGACGAGCTGCGCGCGGCGCTGCTCGCCATCGTGCCGCCGAGCCGTGCCGAGGAGGGGTGCCTGCGCTACGACCTCCACGTCGACCGCGAGGACCCCGACGTGCTCGCGTTCTACGAGGTCTGGGCGTCGCCCGAGGCGCATGCCGCGCACGACCTGACCCCGCACATCGAGCACCTCCGCACCGTGCTGCCCGGCCTCTTCGCCGAGCGCCGCGTGCTGCGCATGACGCCGATCGAGCCGTAGGGGGAACGGTGGCACGCACGCTCGACCCGGGGTGGGAGCACCGGCAGCTGGTCATCGACGGCCGCCGCACGTTCGTCCGCGTGGGTCCCGACGTACCCGGGGCCACGCCTGTCGTGCACGTGCACGGGTTCGCCATCTCGGGCGAGTACCTCATGCCCACGGCGCGGCTGCTGCAGGGCGACGCGCGCCAGGTCGTGCCCGACCTCCCCGGGTACGGCGCGAGCCAGAAACCGCCTCGCCCGCACGACATCCCGACCCTCGCCGACACGGTCGTGCGTGTGCTCGACGCGATGGAGATCGAGAAGGCGGTGTTCGTCGGCAACTCGATGGGCTGCCCCATCAGCGTCGAGCTCGCCGACCGGCACACCGACCGCACCGAGCGGATCGTGCTGTGCGCCCCCGCGGGCGGCCTCAACAACCAGCCGCTCCGTCGGGCCGTGGGCCAGCTCGCGATCGACGGGGTGCGCGAGAACCCGCGCATGGCCGCCGTCGCCGTTCCCGACTACGTGCGCTTCGGACCGATCAACGCGCTGCGCCTGTTCGGCGAGATGACGCGCTTCCCCGCCCTCGACCGGCTGCTCGAGTGCGCCGTGCCGGCGCTCGGAGTGCTCGGCAGCCGCGATCCCCTGCTGCCCAAGCGCGCACGGGTGCTCGAGGTCGGCAAGCAGCTGCCGCCGCACGTGACGATCGCGATCATCACCGGCGCCGCGCACGCCATCAACTTCTCCCACCCCGGCGAGCTCGCCCACGTGATCCGCTGCTGGCTCGCCGGCGAGGAGATCACCGACGACCCCGACCAGCCCGGTCTCACCAGCGTCCTCGAGGTGCCGCGCTCCTGACGGGATCGGGTCCGCGGGCGCCGAGTCACCGCGACCGCTGGGCAACGTCGGTGGTGGTGCTTACGGTGGCGATAGCCGCCGTAAGCAGGCTCCCGCAGCAGGAGCCGACTCCCGCACCGACCTGGAGGACCGCATGAGCACCCTCGACGGACGCACCGGCACCGCGCTGGTGGTGATCGACGTGCAGAACGGCGTCGTCGACCACGCGCACGAGCGCGACCAGGTCGTCGGCAACATCGCGACCCTCGTCGGGAAGGCCCGCGCCGCCGACGTACCGGTGGTGTGGGTGGCGCACTCCGACCCCGAGGGGCTGCCGCTGGGGTCCGACGGGTGGCAGTACGTGCCCGAGCTCCAGCGCGAGGAGTCCGAGCCGCTCGTGCACAAGACCTACGCCGACTCCTTCGAGGACACCGACCTCGACGACGTCCTCTCCAGCCTCGGTGTGGGCAGCCTCGTGGTCGCCGGCGCGCAGACCGACGAGTGCATCCGGTCCACGCTGCACGGCGCGATCGTGCGGGGCTACGACGCCACGCTCGTCGCCGACGCCCACACCACCGAGGACCTCAGCGAGTGGGGCGCGCCCACGCCCGACAAGGTCATCGCGCACACGAACCTGTACTGGTCGAACCACCGCGCACCCGGCCGCGAGGCCGGCACCGTGACCACCGACGAGGTCGACTTCAGCACGTCGGCCTGAGGCGCCGACCGCTCAGCGCGGGCCCTGTCAGCCAGGGATGCCGATCGGGAAGCCGTTGAGGCGGCGCTTGGCCATCCCGGCCAGCGCCTCCCAGATCACCCGGTGGCCGTTGTTCGCGGTGTTGTCGGCGTGGTCGTACGCCGGAGCGACCTCGACCACGTCGAGGCCGACCACGCGCGTGTCGAGCGCGATGCGGCGCACGATCCGCAGCAGGTCGACCGGCGCCATGCCGCCCGGCTCCGGCGTACCCGTGCCGGGGGCGAACCCGGGGTCGAGCACGTCGATGTCGACGGAGAGGTAGACGTACTCGGGGCCGTCGAGCGCCTCGTCGATGACCCGGTCGATGACGGTCTTGATGCCGTCCTCCCAGATCTCCTGCATGAAGTGCGTCTTCATCTCCTGCTCGCGCATCCACGCGACCACGTCGGCCGGCGGCCAGTAGCCGCGCAGGCCGACCTGCACGAAGTTCTTGCCCTTGATCGCGCCGCTCTCGATGAGGCGGCGCATCGGGGTGCCGTGGCTGGCGAGGTTGCCCGCCTCGTCGTTCGCGGTGTCGGCGTGGGCGTCGAAGTGGATGAGCCCGACGTTGCCGTGGCCGAGGTGGTCGGCTACCGCCGTCGCCGAGGGCCAGGTGATCGCGTGGTCGCCGCCGAGCACGACCGGCACGATGCCGCGGGTCGTCACGGCGCTGATCCGGTCGTAGATCGCCTGCCGCGACGGCTCCCACAGGCCCCAGGAGCACGGGGCGTCGCCGTAGTCGACGACGTCGAGGTGGTCGAAGATCTCGAGCTCGAGGTCGAGGTGGTAGCTGCCCGGCGTGTGCGCGTTGCGCAGCGCCCGCGGGCCGAAGCGGGCACCGGGCCGGTACGACGTCCCGCCGTCCCAGGGCGCCCCCACCACGGCGGCGTCGGGCTTCCACTCGTCGAGCTGCTCGGGCTCGGACAGGAACGGCCGGTGCCCGAAGGTGCCGAGCCCGGTGCCGTCGAAACCCTCGAGCTGCTCGCGCATGCCGGGCGGCAGCTTCTCCATCCCCAGATCCATGCCCCGCACCCTAGGCGTGCGACGCCCGGCTCACGCGCTGTTCGCCCAGTGCGTCGGACGGTCGTGCGCGGGTGACAGGCGCGTCGACGCGTCGCCGCGCGCCGACACCAGCTGCGGCTGCAGCAGGAACAGCGCGTCGCGCAGGTCGGCGCCGCGTACGTCGGCTCCGCGCAGGTCGGCCCCGATGAGGTCGGCCGCGCGTAGGTCGGCGCCGCGCAGGTCCGCACCGACGAGCAGGGCGCCGCGCAGCGACGCGCCGCGCAGGTCGGCGCCGCGCAGGTCGCGGCCCACGAGGTCGGCGCCGCGGTGGTCGGGGCCGTGCATGCCGGCGCGCTGCAGCTCGCTCGCACGCAGCAGCAGCGGGTTGAACCGCCCGCGCAGCGCGTCGACGTTCGCCCGCACGATGACGGGTATCTCCGCAGCGGTGAGCGCCTCGACCTCGGCGTACGCCGACTCGATGTCGTCGCGCAGCTCGTCGTCGCGCGGGAACGACGACGCCTCGGCGAGGTAGCGCAGCAGCTCGAACAGGTCGCGCACGACGGGGAACACGTCGGCCATCGCGTCGGCGGTGTCGGCCGACGTGCGCCAGTCGTGCCCGCCGAGGACCACCTCGGTCACGTGCTGTCCGGCTCCGAGGCAGTCGTAGACGGTGCAGCCGGGGAACCCGCGGTCGCGCAGCTGCGTGTGGATGCCGCAGCGGAAGTCGCTCTGCAGGTTCGGGCACGGCCGGCCCGCGGGCTTGTCGATCGCGAAGTCGGTGGAGCGCGCGAACCCGGGGACGACGCAGCACAGCGCGGCGCAGCGCGAGCAGTCCGCGCGCAGCCGTGCTCGTCGTGCTTCGTACGTCGGGTCCACCACGCCTCCGGCGCCGAACCTACCCGCGGCTAGCGTGTGCGCGTGCAGCCGGAGGAGTCGTCGCGGTCGCCGCGGTCCGACGTCCTCGTCTACGCCTCGGTCGCCACCGCCGCGCGCTCCGCGACGGAGGCGGTCGGACCCGCGCTGCTGCTCGCGGCGCTCGCGAGCGAGCGGGCCGACGGCGACGGTGCCGCGCTCGTCGCCGCGTTCACCGGCCTCGCCGCGGTGGCAGGTCCCGTCGTCGGTGCGCTGCTCGACCGCACCGCGAGGCCGGGGCGCATCGTCACCGGTGCCGTGGCGCTCATGGCGTCGTCGGTCGCCGCGCTCGGCATCCTCGTGGCGACCGCTCCCCTGCCGCTCCTGCTCGTGATCGCGGCGCTCGGCGGCCTGGCCTACCCCGCGCTCACCGGCGGTCTCACCTCGCAGCTGCCGTGGATCGTGAGCGGCCCTCGCCTCGACCGCGCGTACGGCGTCGACGCCGCGACCTACAACGTCGGCGCGATCGTCGGGCCTCCCGCGGCCGCCGCGTGCCTCGTGCTCGGCCGCAGCGGACCCGTCGTCTTCCTCCTCGTGCTGCTGCTGATCGCGCTGCCGCTCGTGCCGCGCATCCCGTTCCCCGTGCGCGAGCCGGCGGAGGACCGGCCCTCTCTCTCGCGCGACCTCACGACCGGGTTCCGCGCGCTCGTCAGCACGCCGTCGCTCGCCTACGCGACGGTGCTCACCACCGTCGGCTTCGCGGGCCAGGCCGCGTTCCTGGTGACCGTGCCGCTGCTGACCGAGGCGCAGACGGGGTCGCTCGCCGCGTCGGGATGGGTGTTCGGCGGTGCCGCCGTCGGCGGCCTGGTGACGACCGTGCTCGTCACGCGCCGGCCGCTGCAGCACCTCGACCGCGGGCTCTCGCTGACGACGGCCGGCATCGGCGTCTCGCTCCTCGCGCTCGCCCTCTCCCCCTCGTTCGCCGTCACCGTCGCGGCAGCCGTCGCGTTCGGAGCCTTCGAGGGTCCGCTGCTGACGGCTCTGTTCCGCATCCGCACGCGCGAGGCCGACCCCGCCGTGCGATCCGCCGTCTTCACCACGGCGGCAAGCCTGCGCACCACGGCGTACGCCGGCATGACGGCGGTGTTCGGCGCGCTGCTCGGTCTCGGGACGACGACCCTGCTCCTGCTCGGCGTCGGCTTCCAGGTGCTGGCGTTCCTCACCGCCTGGTGGTCCTACGCCGCTGCTGCACGACGGGTCAGCGCACGCCCCACGTGAACCGGTGGGTGTGGATGCCGTAGTAGGGGAAGGTCTCGGCGCGCACCACGCCCGGCACTCGGCGTACGCGGTCGTTGACGATCGCGAGCAGCGCATCGGAGTCGGTCGCGACGACCTCGACGAACAGGTCGAACGACCCCGCCGTGAGCACGACGTAGATGACCTCCTCAATCGCGGCCATCGCGTCGGCGACGGCGCGGACGTCGGAGTCGACGACGATGCCGATCTGCGCCATCTGGCCGTAGCCGAGCGCCAGCGGGTCGGTGACGGCCACGATCTGCAGCACGCCGCGCTCCTGCAGCCGCAGCACGCGCAGCCGCGCACCGGCGGGCGAGAGCCCCACGGCCTCGCCGAGGTCGGCGTACGACGCCCGGCCGTCGGCCTGCAGCAGCGCCACCAGGCTGCGGTCGAGGTCGTCGAGGTCGTCGACGCGGACCCGCGGCGAGGGGACCGGTGCCTCCGCTGTCGATCCGTGAGCGTTCACCCATGAATTCTAGCGGATCGATAGTCCGGCGGCTAGGATGCGACGCGCTCGTCGTCACCCCTGGGAGCCCCGATGACCCCGCACGACCCCGCCGCCTCGTCGGCCGCCGCCCTCCTCGACGTCGCGCCGCGACCCGGCATCGACGCCCAGCGCGCCGCAACGATCGCGCGCGAGCGCTTCGGGGCCGAGGGCGCGCTGCGCGAGCTCGGCAGCCACCAGGACCGCAACTTCCGCATCGACACGGCCGACGGACGGACGGTGCTCAAGGTCGCCAACCGCGGGTGGGGCCGCGTCGCGCTCGAGGCGCAGAACGCCGCGCTCCTGCACATCGCCGAGCAGTCGCCCGCGTTCGCCGCACCCGTGCCGGTGGCAGCGCTCGACGGCGCCCTGCTGCACGAGGTCGCCGACGGCGACGACGTCGTCCCGGTACGTCTGCTGACCTACGTCGAGGGCACCCCCCTCACCGACCGTCGCCACCTCTCGCCGCAGGTCGTCGCCGACCTCGGCCGGCTCTCGGCCCAGGCCTCGGCCGCGCTGGCCGGCTTCGACCACCCCGGCCTCGACCGCGTCGTCCAGTGGGACCTCCGCCAGGCCGGCCCCGTCCTCGCCGCCCTGCTCGGCTCGATCGCCGACCCCGACCGTCGCGCGCTCGTGGCCGACTGCGCCGCGCGCGCGACCGAGCGGCTCTCGCAGGTGTCCGAGCGGCTGCGCGTGCAGGCGATCCACGGCGACGTCACCGACGACAACGTCGTGGGGCACGAGGACGAGGCGGGCCGGCTGCGGGCCGACGGCATCATCGACTTCGGCGACCTCACCCGCTCGTGGCTCGTCGCCGACATCGCCGTCACCGTCTCGTCCGTGCTGCGCCACGAGCCCGACGACCCGTTCGCCGCGCTCGAGGCCGTGCGCGCGTTCCACGAGATCGTCCCGCTCGACGACGCCGACGTCGCCGCGCTCTGGCCGCTCGTGGTCCTGCGCGGTGCGACCCTCGTAGCGAGCGGCGAGCACCAGGCCGTGCTCGACCCCGACAACGAGCTCGTCACGGAGCCGCTCGAGGGCGAGTGGCGCATCCTCCACACAGCGCGCACGGTCGACCTCGACCTCGCCGAGGCAGCGATCCGCACGGCGCTCGGCATGGGTCCCGCACCGCGCCACGCCGAGGCGCTCGCCGCGGTCGCCGGTGCCGGGCGGCTCTTCGACGTCGACGGCTGGACCGTCGTCGACCTGTCGGTCACGAGTCCCGAGCTGCACTCGGGACGCTTCCTCGAGACGGGCATCGAGCGCGAGATCCTTACGGCCGCAGGCGCTCCCGCGGCTACCCGGTGGGCGGAGGCGCGGTTGACCCGCACCGTCCTCGACTCGCCCGTAGCTCCGGCGACGTACGCCCTCGGGGTCGACCTGCTGCTCCCGGCAGGCACCACGGCCACGTCGCCGTTCGACGCCGTCGTGGCCGAGGTCGACGGCTCCACGGTGCGCCTCGAGGGCGTCTTCGGATCCCTCACCGTGTCGGGCCTGCGGCCGTCGGTCGCGTCGGGCGACGAGGTGGCGCGCGGCGCCGTCGTCGGCACGGTCGGCGGCGGTGCCGTCCACGTCGCGCTGTGCGTCGACGCGGACCTCGCCGCGCCCGCGTTCGCGACGCCGCACACCGCGGGCGGCTGGCTGGCCCTGTGCCCCGACCCGTCGCAGCTCCTGGGCGTCGACGTCGCGGCCGCGCACGACGACGTCGACGGGCTCCTGGCGCGCCGCATCGACGCGCTCGCCACCGTGCAGGAGCACTACTACGCCGCCCCCATGCGCATCGAGCGCGGCTGGAAGCAGTACCTCGTCGACACGACCGGACGCACGTACGTCGACATGGTGAACAACGTCGCCGCGATCGGCCACGGCCACCCGCGCCTCGCCGACGCCGTCGAGCAGCAGCTGCGCACGTTCAACTCCAACTCGCGCTTCCACTACAGCGCCATCACCGAGTTCAGCGAGCGGCTCGCGGCCATCGCGCCCGAGGGGCTCGACACCGTGTTCCTCGTGAACAGCGGCTCGGAGGCGGTCGACCTCGCGCTGCACATCGCGCAGGTGGTCACCGGGCGGATGGACGTCATGGCCGTGCGCGAGGCGTACCACGGCTGGACGATGCTCTCCGACGCGATCACCACGTCGCTCTACGACAACCCGACCGCGCTCGAGACGCGACCGGAGTGGACCCACTTCTCCAGCGCTCCCAACACCTTCCGCGGTCGCTTCCGCGGGCCCGACTCCGGTGACGACTACGCCGCAGAGGTGCGCGAGCTCGTCGACCGGCTCGTCGCCGACGGTCGCCCGCCTGCCGCCTTCATCTGCGAGCCGGTCTTCGGCAATGCCGGCGGCGTGATGCTCCCCGACGGCTACCTGCCCCAGGTCTACGACGCCGTGCGCGCGGCCGGCGGTCTCTGCATCGCCGACGAGGTGCAGGTCGGCTACGGCCGCCTCGGCCACTACTGGTGGGCGTTCGACATGCACGGGGTCACGCCCGACTTCATCACCGTCGCGAAGGCGATGGGCAACGGCCACCCGCTCGGCGCCGTGATCACGACCCGCGCGATCGCCGACGCGTTCGCAGCGCAGGGCAACTTCTTCTCCTCGGCCGGCGGGTCGCCGGTCTCGTGCATCACCGGCATCACCGTGCTCGACGTGATCCGCGACGAGGGCCTGCAGCGCAACGCCGCCGAGCAGGGCGACCGGCTCCTGGCCGCGTGCGAGCGGCTCAAGGCGCGCTACCCGATCGTGGGTGCCGTGCACGGCATGGGCCTCTACCTCGGCGTCGAGCTCGTGCGCGACCGCGAGACCCTCGAGCCGGCGACGGCGGAGTGCTACGCCATCTGCGACCGGCTCCGCGAGCTCGGCGTGATCGTGCAGCCGACCGGCGAGCGCGCCAACGTGCTCAAGATGAAGCCGCCGATGTGCCTGTCGACGCAGAGCGCGGAGTTCTACGTCGAGATGCTCGACACCGTCCTGCGCGACGGCTGGTGACGCCTCAGCGCGGCAGCGGCTGGCTCGGGCACCGCGAGAGCACCCGCGCCATCGCGTCGCGCTCGGCCGACGTGACGGACACGCCGTACTTCGTCTTCACCGCCACCTGACGGGCGACGTAGGCGCACCGGTACGCCGTGCGCGGGGGCAGCCAGGTCGCGGCGTCGCCGTCGCCCTTCGCCTGGTTCACGGCGCCGCCGACGGCGAGCAGGTTGAGCGGGTCGTTGGCGAACTCCAGGCGCTTGTCGGGTGTCCACCGCGGCGCGCCCTTCTGCCACGCGTCGCCGAGCGCGACGACGTGGTCGATCTGCACCTTCGAGCTCGTGGCCGCACCGCGCACGAAGTCGATGACGTCGCCCGTGTACGGGTCGAGCAGCCGTCCGCTCGCGACCACGCAGTCGCTGCCGGGGCGGAACCGGATGCTGGTGAGGTCGCGGCGCAGGACGTCGTTGCGGGTGTCGCACCCGTTGCGGTCGACGTCGGGCCAGCGACCGCCGAACTGCGCGCGGGAGTAGCCGGTCATCGGGCCGCGGCCCTTGACGGTGAGCCGCGACAGCGCCGCGAGCGCCGTGCCCGGTCGCGCGACCGGCGTCGACGACGGCCGCGTCGACGACGGACGGGTGGCCGACCGGCTCGTCGCCTCGGGCGACGACTCGTCGGGGGTGGGCTCGTCGGACGAGACCGACGGGGCGCCGCCCACGAACCCCTCGCCGGTGCCCGATCCCTCGACCGCGCAGGCGGAGCACAGCGTCGCGACCAGCAGCGCGGCGAGCACCCGCTCGACCGCGCTCCCCCGTGCCGTGCTGCTCATGCGCCCAGTCTCCTCCGCCCCTACGACGGGAGCCGGGACGCAGGAGTTCCGCGCGTCAGGTCAGGCAACGCGTGTCGGCCGCGCTCCCGGCCGTGGCCGGACGCGGCGCGGCGGAGCCGGTCGACGCCGTCGGGGCGGCCGACGACGAGGACGCCGACGACTTCGGCGCGTAGGCGGTGTCGTCGATCATCGCCCGCCACAGCGGCGTGGCGCTCTTCTGCACCCACACCACGTTCTCGTTGTCGCCGCGCGGAGCGTTGGGCACGGTGTAGAACCGCACGGCGCTCGGCTTGAGCCTCTGCAGGCTCAGCAGGAACTGCTTGAGCCCGTCGCCCGACAGCCCCGCGTCGACCGTGAGCGCCTTCGCGACCTGCGAGAGGACGTCGTACAGCTTCACCGGGTTGGTGAGCAGCCCGTTCGACGACGCCTGCCGGATCACGGCGGACAGGAACACGTGCTGGCGGTCGAGCCGTTCGAGGTCGCTGCCGCCGCCGATGTAGCGCGCGCGCACGAGCTTCAGCGCGTCCTCGCCGTCGAGGGTCGAGGGCCCCTTCGGGATCTCGAGGCCGAGCCCTTGAAGCCGCCGTGCCCGTCGGACCGGATCGGGTCGGAGATGGCGTGCGTGCTGCAGATGGTCACGCCGCCGAGCGCGTTCACGATGGCCTCGAAGCCCGTGAACTCGACCTCGACGAAGTGGTCGATCCGTACGCCGGTGAGCGCCTTGACCGCGGCGATGACGCAGGCGCGACCGCCGACCGAGAAGGCGGCGTTGAACTTGCCGGTGACGGTCGAGCCGTCGACGCTGCCGTCGGGCTTGCAGCCCGGCCGCGTGACCCACGAGTCGCGCGGGATGCTCACGGCGAACGCCGAGCGGCGGTCGGCCGAGATGTGCAGCAGCAGCGTGGTGTCGGAGTGGCCGTTGCCGCTCGAGTCGGCCTCCGACCCGAAGGCCCTCCCCTGCCCGGTGCGCGTGTCCGAGCCCACGATGAGGATGTTCTCCGCGGTGTAGTCCTGGCCCGCCGACGGCGCCGCGCTCGGTGCGCTCAGGACCTTGCCGAGCGACGGGTCGACGGTGAGGCCGCCCTCGACGCCGCTGACGCCGGCCCACGCGACCCAGGCGAGCGCGGTCCCGACGACGACGGTTCCGGACAGGGCCGCGGTGACTCCGCGCAGCAGCGGTCGGCGTCGTCGGGCCACGAGCCCCCCTGCGTCCGCGGGCAGCAGACGATCGCGCCTGCCCTGGTCGCTCGACCCTACGTCGCTGCCCGAGGGCGCCGCAGGCACCCGCGCGGACCGGGCCGGTTCAGGAGGGGACGGTCGCGCCGAGGGCGCCGCCCATCGCCTCGACGAACTCGTCGAAGGGCATCGGGCGCGCGAACAGGTAGCCCTGGCCGTACTGGCAGCCCATGCCGCGCAGCAGGTCGGCCTGCTCGATGGTCTCGATGCCCTCGGCCACCGTGCGCAGGCGCAGCGGGTCGGCGAGCTGCACGACCAGCCGCGCGAGCGTGAAGCCCGACTCCGACGACCCCAGCACCGACACGAACGAGCGGTCGATCTTGAGGATGTCGACCGGCAGCGTCGCGAGGTAGGACATCGAGGAGTAGCCGGTGCCGAAGTCGTCGAGCGCCATCGAGACGCCGAGGGCGCGCAGGTCGTTGAGCACGTTCTGCGTGCGGGTGGAGAGGTCGGCCAGGGTCGACTCGGTGATCTCGAGCGTGAGCTGCGACGACGGCAGCCCGCTGGTCTCCAGCGCGCGACGTACCTCGTCGACGATCTCGGCGCGGAGCTGGTCGACGGCGAGGTTGACCGACACCGTCAGGGGACGACCCAGGGTCGCGCTGGCTTCGACCGTGCGGCGACAGGCCTCGTCGAGCACGAGCAGGCCGATCTCGTCGATGAGGCCGATCTCCTCGGCGAGCGGGATGAACTCGATCGGCGGCACCAGCCGGCCGTCGGTGCCGCGCAGGCGCACGAGCGCCTCGGTGCCGGTCACCACGTTGTCGTGCAGGCGCACGATCGGCTGGTAGTGCACCTCGACCCGGCCGGTCGCGAGAGCGTCGCGCAGGTCCCGCTCGACCGCGAGACGCCGCTCGGTCTCGGCGCGCATGTCCTCGTGGTACTCGACGAGCATCGCCTGCCGCGACCCGCGGGCGCGCGACAGCGCGAGGTCGGCCGCCTCGACGAGCCAGTCGGCCGGCTGCTCCGAGCCGACCGCGTTCACGACGTACCCGGCGCGGAAGGCGACCTCGACCTCGCGACCGTCGGGGAGGACGAGGCCGCGCAGGTCGGTGCGTGCCTGCTCGACCACCTCGCCGACGGCCTCCTCGGGGTCGTCGGACTCGATGAGCAGCGCGAAGGTGTCCGACGACATGCGCGCGCCGTCCTCGACGTACCAGGGCAGCCGCTCGAAGGCCTTCGCGACGCCGCGCAGGATGTCGTCGCCGGTGTCGTGGCCGAGGCCGTCGTTGAGGGCGCCGAACCGCTCGATGTCGAGGACGAGGACGACGACCTGCAGCCGCGTCTCGACGGCGTTGCGGCCCTCGATGGCGGCCAGGAACCCGTCACGGTTGAGCAGGCCGGTGAGGGCGTCGCGGTTCTTGCTCGAGTCGAGGTCGCGGCGCAGCGCGTTCGCCGCGGTGACGTCGCGTGCCGTCACGAGGTAACCCTCGAACTCGAGGTCGAAGAGGGGGCGGAAGGTGGCCTCCACGTCGAGCTCGCCGGCGAAGCCCTTGAGGTGCAGCTCATGCGGACCGCTCAAGGAGTTGTCGAGCGACACCTGCCGCAGCAGCAGCCGCAGCTCGTCAGGCGTCGTGCGCAGGAGCACATCGGTCAGCGGATGACCGTGCTCGGGGTCGAACGACGTCGGCGACTCGTGCAGCGCCACCTCGCTCTCCACAGGCGGGCTGGCGTAGACGATCGTGCCCGCGGCGTCTATGACGAACACCAGTTCGCGCGAGTCGCCGACGAGGGTGCGGAACCAGCCGTCGCGCGTGCGCTCGGCCAGGAGCACCCGCCCGCTCTCCTGCTGTGCCCGGCGCAAGGTCCGTGATGCGCGCAGCCGCGCGATGAGCACCGTCGCGAGCAGTGTCATCAGCAGCAGGATGATGGGAAGGACCGAGCGGTCGGGGAGCTCGTCGGCCGCGTCCAGGATGATCGGCGCGGCGACCAGGCCCGTCATGCCGACCGGCACCCCGACCGACACCCACTCCCGTGCATCCTGCGCACCGTCGCCCTCGAGCTCGTGGGGCGGGCGGTGCAGGGCCGCGACGCAGAGCCCGGCGCCCAGGACGTACCCCACGATCGAGTAGGTGATGCTCGAACGGTCGTCCCAGCCCCTGGTCGTCTGCCCGAGCAGGTCCGAGAACAGCGTGAGCGCCATACCGCCGGCGAGCAGAGCGATCTGTGCGAAGGGGAGCCCCGTGATGCGCCGGCTCATCACCAAGACGAGCAGCACCATCGACAGGGTCGTGAACATGACCACCTGGTCGATGTGCTCCCACACGCGGTACGTGTCCGCGTCCGGGCCTCCCGGGTAGACCCACTTCGGCAGCACCCAGACGACCCAGACGATCCCGAGCGCGAGCACGGTGACCACACCGTCGAGGATCAGGTCCCGCGCGTCCGCGGCACTGAGCGTGCCCGGCCAGCAGAGGCGGTAGAGCGCGATCCCCG
Source organism: Candidatus Nanopelagicales bacterium (assembly GCA_046330715.1). Taxonomy (GTDB): domain Bacteria; phylum Actinomycetota; class Actinomycetes; order S36-B12; family CAIYMF01; genus Longivirga. The sequence goes on along the minus strand of JAXLSG010000004.1, from coordinate 259,161 downwards.
ACAGCACGGTGCCGAGGGCGAGCGGCACGACCTCGATCCACGGCTGGAACGGGCCCGGGGACCGGATGGTGACGAGGTACCCGATGGACTGGCCGCCCCAGGCCACGAGACCGGCCACGGCCAGCAGCCGGAAGGAGGGCGCTCGCACGGTCTCCCGCGATGCGCGGTCGAGACCCGCGAGCAGCACGGCGGTCCCGGTGAGCACGGCGTACCCGGCGGCGAGGATGTGGGCGAGGGCCTGAGACGATCCGCCGGGATCGGTGGCGGCGCTGGCCCCCGCCCGGACGGCGAGGACGGCGACGAGGAAGGCGACGGTCAGGAGCGCGTCATCGCGGCGGCGCACGGCGCGGGACGCCGGGTCGTTGCGCTGGAGGACCCCCGCCACGGACACAGCCGCAGATTAGGCCCGTTCGACGCCGCATGACGCGCTCACACGATGTTTGCGCAGGCCCCCGCGGGGAGGGAAGGCGATCCTGAGCGAACCGAGAGGTTACGGCCGGTCACGTCCCGCAGTCAGGAACGCTTCTCCACGATGTAGCGCTCGGGGACGAAGGTCTGGCTGTCCATCGGCGGCCGCACGTACGCGCGGTGCTGGCGCGGGGGCAGCACGACCTCGTCGTGCTGGATCGGCTGGTAGGGCACCAGCGAGAGGAGGTGGCTCATCAGGTTGAGCCGGGCCGTCTTCTTGTCCTCCGCGTCGACGACGTACCAGGGGTTCTCCTTGGTGTCGGTGTAGGCGAACATCTGGTCCTTCGCCTCGGCGTAGTCGACCCAGCGGGCCTGCGCCTCGACGTCCATCGGCGAGAGCTTCCACCGGCGTGCGGGGTCGTCGATGCGCGACTGGAACCGGCGGCGCTGCTCCTCGTCGGAGATCGACAGCCAGTACTTCACCAGCGTGATGCCGTCGCGCACGAGCGCCCGCTCGAGGATCGGGCACACGCGCATGAAGTACTCGTACTCCTCGTCGGTGCAGAAGCCCATGACCCGCTCGACGCCGGCGCGGTTGTACCAGGACCGGTCGAAGATGACGATCTCGCCGGCGGCGGGGAGCTCGGCGACGTAGCGCTGGAAGTACCACTGAGTGCGCTGGCGCTCCGTGGGCGCCGGAAGGGCGACGACCTTCGCGTAGCGCGGGTTCATGAGGTACGTCATCCGGCGGATGATGCCGCCCTTGCCCGCGGTGTCGCGGCCCTCCATGATCACGACGAGCCGCTGGCCGGTCGCACGGATCCACTCCTGCATGGCGACCATCTCGGTCTGCAGGTGCGCCAGCTCGACCTCGTACTGCTTCTTGCTCAGCCGGATCGGGCCCTCGTCCTCGTGATGCTTCTTGGTCACGGGAGGAACGCTAGCGATCAGACGGGGTGCGCGTGGCTGTCGTGGTCATGCCGGTCGTGATCCACTTCGACGGGGCGGTGCGTGTAGAAGAACTCGACACCGTCGGGGCCGACGTCGTCGACCGCGTGCGGGACGCCGGGAGGCACGTAGACGTACGAGCCCTCGTCGACGCGCTTGCCGAGCATCACGCACGAGCCGTGGGTGATGAACATGTGGTGGTGGGCGCCGTGGTGGGAGTGCTCGGGCTTGGACATGCCGGCCTCGACCCGGATGAGGCCGATGACGGTGGCGCCGTGCTGCCAGAGGACCTTGTGCGCCGCACCGGGGATGTCGCGCAGCGGCTCCCACGGGAGGGCCGCGAGATCGGCGGCCGTGGTGACCAGGACCTTGCCGAGGTCGTCGCGGCCGGTGTCGACCGGTTGCGGGCTCATGGCGCCTCCCCTTGCTCGCTGTGCGTCACCTCGACCGTAGCCCGCGACGCTCCACGTGTCCTGGGCTCCGACCTCTCCGGCCACCGGACGGAATCACCCGTTCCGGTGAGGGGGTCTGCACGCTGCGCCACTTACAGTGGTCGCACGCGCCGCGGGGGTGCGCGCACGCCTGCTTGGGGATGAGGAACGCCGTGAGGCTCTCTGTTCGAACGCTCGCGGCTCTCTCGGGAGGCGCTCTTCTCGTCGGTCTGGTCGCGCCTGTCGCGACCGCGGCGCCGTCCGGCTCGGGCACCAGCCCCACCCCGATCCCCCGCGGGTCGTCGACCACGCTGCACCACGGCAGCTCCGCCGCCACGTCCCGGGCCGCTCGCCCCGTGACCCGCCTCATCGTGCGCACCCGCGACGGCAAGCCGCTCTCGAGCGCAGGGCTGGTCGCAGCGGGCCGTCTCGCCGGCTCGGCGACCACCCCAGCCACGCGCGCGATGTCGCGCGGGCAGTCGCTGGTCTACCTCGGCACGGCGCTGACCACGGCGGAGGCCTACCAGGCCGCGGCGAAGCTGGCCGCCCGCGCCGACGTCGTCTGGGCCGAGCCCGACCTGCCGGTCTACGCCTCCGACGCGAGCCCCGTGACCCTCAACGACCCGCTGTTCGGGTCGCAGTGGGACGCCTGGGACACCTCCCTCGCCTCCGGCGGCAACAGCACCCGCGTGCCGCAGACCTGGCTGCGCACCAAGGGCGACCCGAGCGTCGTCGTGGCCGTGCTCGACACCGGTCTCACCGCGCACCCCGACATCACGACGTCTGTGGCGGCGCCGGCGGCGTCCGACCCGATCGTGAAGGGCTACGACTTCATCGCGGGCGACCCCGACTTCGGCGGCAAGACGTTCTACGTCGCCAACGACGGCAACGGCCGCGACGCCGACCCGTCGGACCCGGGCGACTGGATCACCGACTCCGACGCCGCGGGCAACACCGCGGGCGGCCTGTTCCTCAACTGCTTCGCCGACCCGAGCTCGTGGCACGGCACGCACGTGACCGGCACCATCGTCGCCAAGCAGAACAACAGCGTCGGCATCACCGGCATCGCCCCCGGCGTGAAGGTGCAGCCGGTGCGCGTCCTGGGCCGCTGCGGCGGCTACTCCAGCGACATCAACGACGCGATCGAGTGGGCCTCGGGCGGTCACATCGACGGGATCCCCGACAACGCCACCCCGGCGCAGGTCATCAACATGTCGCTCGGCGGCCCGGGCAGCTGCCTGGCCTCGACGCAGCAGGCGATCAACGACGCCCGCGGCCGCGGCACGACCGTCGTGGTCGCCGCGGGCAACGAGGGACACAGCCTCGACCCGAACGCGACCTCGGGCAGCCAGCCCGCGGACTGCGACGGCGTCGTGCGCGTCACCGCGACGACCCGCACCGGGACGATCGCGACGTACTCGAACACCGGCTCCGTCGCGCTCCCCGCCACGATCGCCGCCCCCGGCGGCTCGGGCGCGGGCGGCAGCAACGACATCCTGTCGACCATCAACACCGGCACCACCGTGCCCGCGTCGGCGTCGTACACCGCGTACGCCGGGACCAGCATGGCCACGCCGCACGTGGCCGCCGCGGTGGCGCTGCTGCAGTCGACCCGGGTGGGCCGTACGCCGTACACGCCCGCGCAGATCGAGACGCAGCTGACCGCGGCCGCGCGTCCGTTCACGCCGGGCGCCGGCCCGGGCGGCGCGAACTGCTCCGACGCCGTCTGCGGCGCCGGCATCCTCGACCTCTCGGCCCTGCCGACCAACGCCCCCCTCGCGCCCACGGCGAGCGTGCTGCCCGACACGCACTCGCTCTCGGTCTCGTGGACGCCCGGCGACTCCGGCGGTCTCGCGGTGACCTACGACGTCGAGACGAGCCCGAACGCCCCCGGCACATGGACGACGAAGATCTCCGGGACCTCGGCGGCCTCGGGCTCGGTCACCGGGCTCGTCGACGGCACGCCGTACTACGTGCGCGTGACCGCGACCAACAGCAAGGGTTCCGCCACCTCCGCCGTGGTCGGTCCCGTGACGCCGTCGTCGTACGCCGTGCTCTCGCCGTCGGTCGTCGGCGGGGTCGAGCGGCTCGCGGTCACCTGGCAGGCGCCGTCCAGCCCGCCCACCGCGGTCACCGGCTACGCCCTGCGCTACCGCGCGGTCGGCGGCACCGACTGGACGACGGTGTCCGCGCTGGCGAGCGACACGGCGAAGACCCTGACGCCGTGGCCGTCGGCGGCGCTGCCCGCGGGCCAGTACGAGGTGCAGGTCGCGGCGCTGCACGACGCGGTCACGATCGACAACGCTGCGACCGACGCCGACTGGTCGCCGTCGCTGACCGCGACGACCACCTCGCTGCTCAACCGCACGACGGTGTCGGCCACGACGCTGCGGCCGTTCAAGGACGGCTACCAGGACTCGGTCGTCGTCCGCGTCGCGACCAACCGGCCCGGCGGTGCCTCCGGCCAGCTGCGGATCCTCAACTCCGCCAGGGTCCCCGTGCGGATCGTCGCGCTCGGTGCGGCGTCGTCGTGGAGCTACGTGTGGACCGGGCTGAGCTCGCGCAACCTGCGCGTGCCCAACGGCCGCTACTACCTGCAGGCCTACCTGCCCGACGCCACCGGCGCCCTCGTCGCAGTCGCGAACCCGCCGTCGGTGGTCGTCGCGTCGAGCCAGGCGGCGCGACCCACGATCACGCTGTCGTCGACGCTGCTCTACCCGTACCGCGACGGCTACAAGGACACAATCACGGTGGCGTCGTCGGCGCTCGTGCCGTCGGTCATGACCTGGAAGATCATCCGCTCGGGCAAGACCTACTGGCAGACCACCTTCACCCGTCGCGGCACCGCCAAGGCGATCTACGGCGGCGCGAAGATCGGCGGCGGCGTGCTGCCCGCCGGCACCTACGGCCTCTACGTCTACGCCAAGGGCGGCGAGGGCACGACGGTCGTCAGCGCGAAGGTGTTCACCGTCTACGCCAAGAAGGCGGTGAAGTCGGCGTTCCGCGTGACGTACAGCGCGTACGCCGCAGGGCAGGCGACGTTCAGCGCGCCGGGCAACGAGCCCAGCACCGACGGCGTCCGCGTGGGCATCCCCAACGACGCGGCCGTGACGTTCCTCGGGACCCTGCCCACGACGGTGCTGCCGTACTCGACGGTCCGCGTGACGGTGACGACGTACCTCAACAACTCGTCGCTGCGCGGTCTCGGCTTCTACGGCGGCGCTCCCGACACCCCCAACGCGATCCGTCCCGTGCAGGTCACGTCGAACTCCTTCACCAGCCCCACCGCGCCGACCGTGTCCTACATCGGCGGGAAGCTGCGCTGGTACGCCGAGAACGACTCCACCGCGTCGTCGCTGTGGGTCATCTCGTCGTTCACGCTCTCCGGCTACCGCTGGGTGCTCGTCTGACCGCCACGGTGACCTCATGACGTCGGTGGACCCGCGCTGGGTCGAGCAGGTCGCGCTGGCCGAGCCCGGCGTCGGCGACGTACGTCTGGTGTGCGTCGACGGACCCGCCGGCTCGGGCAAGACGACGCTGGCGGCGGCGCTCGCCACGGCGCTCGAGCCGTCGTTCGGCGAGGTCCCGGTGGTGCACGGCGACGAGCTCTACGAGGGCTGGGCCGTCGTCGCGGGCACGCCCGACCGGGTGGCCGCGTTCGCGGCGCTGCCCACGCGCATCGATGCCTGGATGCTCGAGCGCTGGCGGCACGGCTACGCCGGCGCGCACCCGCGCTGGGACTGGTACGCCGACCGTTGGGGCGATCCCGTCGACGTGCCGCCGTCGCCGGTCGTGATCCTCGAGGGCGTCGGCCTCGGGGCCCTGCCCCTGCGCGCGCAGGCGGCGCTCACCGTGTGGGTCGACGCCGACGCCGACGTGCGGCTCGCGCGGGTGCTCGCCCGCGACGGCGAGGCGCTGCGCTCCGAGATGGAGGGCTGGCTCCTCGACGAGGCGGCCTGGCACCGGCTCGACGGCACCCAGGACGGTGCCGACGTACGGGTGCGGACCTGATCCGGTCCGGCGGCTAGTCCTGCAGGTGCAGGGCCTTGCGGGGGCAGGCGGCGACCGCGGCCTCCGCCTGGCGCCGGTGACCGGCCCGCGCGAGCGGGTGGGTGGTCACGACCGGGTAGCCCCAGCTGTCGAGGGCCACGAGATCGGGCGCGAGGTGCGCGCAGATCCCGACGCCGTCGCAGACGCCCGGGTCGACGCGCAGCGTCGGGTGGGTCGAGCGGCCGACCGGCTCGCGCGCCTCGCGCAGCTCCGTGGTCTTCACGACGCCTCCTCGGGCAGCGGCAGCACGTCGTACTGGCTCGCGTCGCACGTGCGACCGCGGCGGTGGCGGTGCACGTCGTGGTGGAAGACGTGCAGCGCCGACGTCCACATCCGCAGGGCGCCGTCGGGGTGGCGGCAGGCGCCGCGGCCGGAGACCTCGCGCACGTAGCGGTCCAGGCGCGAGCGGCCGGCGCGGCCGAGCTTGCCGGCGCCGAGGTCGGTCGCGAGCTCGGCGACGGCAGCGAGACCGAACACGCACGGCCCGCACTGCTTCGCGGACTGGCCCGCGAGGTAGCGCAGCAGGCGCGCCGACTCCTCGAGCCCGCACGCGTCGGACGGCAGCGGGCCGACGAGACCCGCACCGATGGAGAGGCCGTGCTCGCGCAGCGACGCCGGATCGAGCACGAGGTCGCGCCCGTGCTTCCAGTCGACCCAGGAACCGCCGTACCCGCCGAGAAGCACCGCCTGCGGCGGGCGGCCGTCGGGCGACTGCCAGGCCTGGTCGACGACCTCGCCGAGCGTGGTGCCGGGGTCGATCTCGATCACGACGCGGTGGCCGTCGGAGACGACGGTGAGCAGCGAGGTCGCGCGGTACGCCGATGCGCCGGCGAGCGCGACGAGGCCCGCGCGGGCCATGGTCTCGACGTTGTTGACGAGCACCGGGCGGTGGCCGTCGGACCACGGCTGCGCCGGGTTGCGGACGTAGCGCGGCAGGGTGGGGCCGCCCTCGAGGGTGCGGATGATGCCGGTGGCCTCGCCCGACAGGTAGCGGTCGGGCGCGAGCACCACGCGGATCGGCGGGTCGCCGAGACCGGCGGCGACACGCTCGGCGATCGCGGCCGTGACCGAGCGGGCGGTCGCGTGCGCGCCGTCGTGGATCCAGACGACGCCGTCGTGCGCGCCCACGGCCTCGATGGCCGAGACCAGACCGTCGAGCACGAGGTGCGGTCGCGTCTGCAGCAGCACGGCGTCCTTGGCGCACCCCGGCTCGCCCTCGGCGCCGTTCGCGACCACCGTGCCGCCCGGCTCGTGGGCGAGGAGCGAGCGCCACTTCGCGGCGGTCGGGAAGTGGCCGCCGCCGCGACCCGTGAGCGCCACGGTCTCGAGGTCGGCGATGAGGGCCAGCCCCGCGGCACCGGTGCGCGACCGGCGCGAGCCGTGGATCGCGCGGTGCAGGTGCAGGTCCTGGCGCTCGACGCCGACGAGCTGCTCGGTGCCGTGCGTCGGCACCACCGCGACGTCGTCGAGGAGGGTCACGAAGGTGTCGACGGGCTGCAGGTACGCCGTCATCGCGCGGCCCTCGCAGCCCGGCGGCCGACGGGCATCCGGTGCTCGCCGCGCAGCTCGGTCGCCGTGACCGAGCCGAGGTCGTCGGCCTCCTCGCGGTGCGACGTCGAGATGTAGCGGCTCACGGCCAGTCCCACGACGAGACCGCCGGTGACGACGTACATCGCGACGATCGCCGGGGTGTCGATGCCGGCGAGGATGCCGTGCAGCCATACCAGGGCGAGCGACACGATCGCGACCTTGTGCACCGGCCACCACACGCGCCGCGAGACCCGGCCCGCGAGCGCCGCCGTGAGGCCGGCGGCGAGCCCGGCGTAGAGGCCGATGACGCCCAGGGTGACGGGCAGCGGCCGGTACGACGCGCCCATCGGGACGAACGAGCCGTACCAGCCGACGCCGGCGTACTTGTCGGTCGCGAGCACGACGATGTGCAGCACCGTGAACACCAGCGTGAAGACCGCGAGGCTCACGTGGGCGCGGATCCGCACCGCCGAGCTCGGGCGGCGCCACTGCGAGCGCCGCGGGTGCGAGAGCAGCAGGCCGAGCAGCGAGAGCGCGACGAGCAGCAGGTAGGACGTAATGCCGGCGGCGCGGCCGAGGATCCAGGGCGCCATCTTGTCGCCGGCGATCGCGGTGATGGCGCGGCCGACGATCCAGCTGGTGGCGACGGCGCTCGCGGCGACCAGGACGACGAGCCCGGTGCCGGACGCCGTGGCACGGAGACGGTCACGCGACACGGGACACCTGCCAGTCGACGAAGGGACGCATCGCGCGGCTGACTCCGACGTAGCCGCGGGCGTCGATCCAGAGTGCGGCGAGGCCGCGGTCGTCGGACGCGGCACGGATGCCCTCGCGACCGACGACGAACAAGGACTTGCTCCAGACCTCGCACGTGGCGGGGTCGTTGCCGACCACCGTCACGGACACGAGGCCGGACTCGGCGCTGCGGCCGGTGCGCGGGTCGACGAGGTGGTGCACCTTGGCGCCACCTGCGGTCCAGCTGCGCAGCCGGATCGACGACGTCGCGCAGGCGCGGTCGACGAGACGGAGGACGGCGGCGGGATCGCCTGCGCCCGAGGGGTTCTCGACGCCGACCATCCAGCCGTCGCCGTCGGGACCGCCACCGAGGGCCATCAGGTCGCCACCGGCCTCGACGAGGACGGCGTCGCCGGCGCCGCGCAGCCGCTGCGCGGCCCACGTCATCGCCAGGCCCTTGCCGATCCCGCCGAGGTCGACGGGCTCGGGACCGACCGAGACCGACAGCGCGGCCTCGTCGAACGACGGCTTCCACCTCCGCCGGGTGCGGCGCGCGGGCGCAGCCTCGGCCGTCGGCAGGTCGATGTCGCGCTCGGAGAACGGCAGCGACATGTCGTAGCCGTACGCCGTCAGCGTGCGCAGCACGCGCGGGTCGAAGAGACCGTCGGTGCTGCGGTAGGCGTCGTACGCGGCACGCAGCGCGTCGAAGCACTCCTGCGCCACGACGGTTCGGCGACGACCGGCGTCGTTCGCACGCATGAGGTCGCTCGTGGGGTCGAACCGCGTGCAGGAGCGCGCGACCGCCTCGACGACCTCCCGCGCCGCCTCGGCCTGGGCGGCGGCCCCCTCGCGGGGGGCCACCACCCAGAACCGGACGTCGGAGGCCATCGAGCGGAACGCGACCCGCAGGTCGGTCGAGCTCACGGCGTCCACCGGGCTCACCCCGAGGCGCCCGTGCTCGTCTGCGTCGTCGGCGCCGGGGCCGGCTTCGGCACGGAGACCGTGGTCGAGCCGCCCGACGAGGACTTGCTGCTCGACGAGGACGACGACTTCGACGTCGACGACTTCTTCTTGGTCGAGGACGACGACGAGGACGAGTGACGGGTCGACCCCGACGAGCCCGACGAGCGGGACACGGTGGCGGTCGAGCCGCCGCTCGCCAGAGCCGCCGCCTGGGCCTTGAGCTTGAGGACCGAGGCGCGCAGCGCCGCGACCTGCGCGGTGTTCTTCTCGACAGCCCGCTGCAGGGCGACCACGAGCGGGTCGACCGTGGCGGTCGGGGTCGGCGTCGGTGCCGCGGTGGGCTTGGACGTCGCGCCCGTCGAGGGCTGGTGGCCGGTGGCCCACGCGGTGGTGCCGGCGAACAGAGCGGCCGCCGTCGGGGCGACGAGGGCCGCCGTGGTCCAGCGGACCCGGGTTCCGCGGTCAGTCATCGTCGCCACCGTCCTCGTGGTCGTCGTCACCGTCGTCGCCGCCGGTGGAGCCGGAGGCGCCGGTGTCGGTGTGGGTGCTCGGCGCCGGCTTCGGAGCGGCGACGGTGGTCTTGGTGGGCGACGGCTTGGGCGCGGGGGCGGCGCTGTGCGTCGGAGTGGCGAGGTGCTCGACGTGGGTCGTGGTCGAGGCGGCGGCCGCGGCGGCAGCCGCGGCGCGGGCGGCCTGGGCGGCCTGCGCAGCCGCGATCGCCTTCGACGCGGCGACGGCCTCGGCCTGGAGGGAGGCGGTGTCGGACTGCAGCTGCGCGAGCTCTGCCTGCAGCGCTGCGACGGTGCTGTCCGACGAGGTCGGGCTGGCCGTGGCGGTGCCGAGGCCCAGGGCCACCGCGGCGCCTCCGGCGACCAGGACTCCGCCGGCTGCGACGGTCGTCGCGACGGATCGGGTGGTGCGGGACATGGTGTCTGCTCCTCACGGGGGTTTCGGTGCAGACATGAGCATCGACGAGTCCGATCCCGACCTGGGGCCGACGACGTCCCGGAATCGGTTCACGTCGTCCAAGATTCGTCGAAGTCGCCTCAGCAGGCTCTCAGGACGACGCGCACCTCACCGGTATCCGTGCAGGTCAGAGCCCGGTTGGGCCGTTCGAGGGACCCCTGGGGCAGATGTGACGACGGCGTCTGCGCGAGCCCCCGGGGACCTCAGAGGGAGGAGGTCTTCCAGGTGTCGCACTTGTTCGGGTCGCCGGTCTGGTAGCCGGTGCTGAACCACTTCTGGCGCTGCGCCGAGGTGCCGTGCGTGAAGCTCTCCGGGCTCACCCGCTGGCCGGCCGCCTGCTGGATCCGGTCGTCGCCGATGACGCTCGCGGCGTCGAGACCGTCGGCGATGTCGGCCTGCGTGATCGAGGTCAGGTAGCCGGTCTTCACGGCGTTGCGCGCCCACACGCCGGCGAAGCAGTCGGCCTGCAGCTCGAGGCGCACCGAGCCGCTCTTCGGGCCCTGGCGGTCGCGGCCGACGAGGGTGTCGTAGCCGAGGATGTGCTGCACGTGGTGGCCGTACTCGTGGGCGAGCACGTAGGCCTCCGCGAACGGTCCGCCCTGCGCGCCGAAGTCGCGGCGCAGCTGGTCGAAGAAGCCGAGGTCGAGGTACACGGTCTCGTCGGCCGGGCAGTAGAACGGCCCGGTCTGCGCGTTGGCCGTGCCGCAGGCGCTGCGGGTGCTCCCGGAGAAGAGCACGGTCTGCGCCTTGCGGTACGACGTCCGGTTCCCCGACAGCGCTGCGGCCCAGTACGCCTGCACGCTGTTGATCGTCGCGACGGCGCGGCACTCGACCTTCGTGTCGGCGTCGGCGCCGGTCTTGCAGCTGGCCTTGAGGTCGGACGCCGAGAGCGCGCCGGACTGCGACTGCGGCGAGGTGGCCGTGGGTGCCGTGCCGTTCTGGCAGCTGCTCATCACGAAGAGGAACGCGACGGCCACGATGAGGCCGACGACGCCGCCGCCCGCGAGCTTCGACACGCCGGCCGCGGCCACGACGCTGCCGGGGCTGAGGCCGCCGCCCCCGCCGCCCATCGCGCTGCCGCCTCCGCCGCCGCGGCGGTCGGTGACCTGCGAGGTGTCGAGCTGGGCGTCGTCGTCGAAGTCCACGGTGCATCCCCTCGGGTCCGGCGCGGTCCCGTCAGCGTAGAGCCGCGCGAGGTCGCCCGCTCGGCCGTCCGGGTGGGAGCGGTACCGGCGTACTGCTCCGTCCGGATGTGACGCGCGCCACACCGAGCGCGGCGTGTCGTGAGCGATCCCAGAGGCTGATGGGGCTAAGGGGGCGTCCTCCGAGGCCCGATAGCCCTAAGAGACACCAGGAGGAACGCCCGCGACGACGGGCTCGGACGAGGAGTGCGCCACGTGCAGCCCGGGACCACCGCAGGCCCCCGACGACGCCGGATGATCCCGGCGGTCGCAGCGACGCTGGGCCTGCTCGCGTCCCTCGTGATGAGCACGACCGGCACCGCCACGGCGACCCCCGCCGCTCCGGCGAGCGCCTCGACGAGCGTGGTCGCCACCGCCGTCACGGCCACCGACGTCGGCCGCCCGTCGTGGTGGGACGGCGACTGCGACGCGAACCGCTTCAACCGCATCGCCGCCTCGTTCGGCTGGGACGGCGTCGGCGCGCACCGGATGGGCGCGGTCTACCTCGGCGTCCCGGTATGCGGCCCCCGTCCGTGGGTCGACGGCTCCCCCAACGTGCTGTGGGGCCGTGCCGGCTGGGGCGAGGCCGAGTGGCAGTGCGTCGAGCTCGCACAGCGCTTCATGGCGCAGGTGTACGGGACGCGCGCCTACCAGGCCAACGGCAGCCAGGTCGTGAAGAACTACTCGACGGCGTACGGCGGCAACCTGGTCAAGATCTCCAACGGCACGGTCGGCCGCGCGCCGGTGCCGGGCGACATCGTGTCGTTCACGACGCCGAACAACCCGTGGGGCCACGTCGGCGTGATCGCGAAGTCGACCGTGGACGCCAACGGCAACGGCACCGTGCAGATGATGTCGCAGAACGACACGAGCGACGGCTGGCGCACGCTGCCCGTGACGAGCTGGACGCTCGGCAACCTCGGCACGCTGCGGCCCTACGGCTGGCTGCACGACCCGACCGGTCGCGGCAACCCGCTCGGCGAGGGCTCGTTCGTGCGGCCCTCCGACCAGAAGTACTTCTACCGGATCGTCGGCGGCGCACCCGTCCTGGTGACGACCTGGAAGGCGTACGGCGGCGTCGTGCAGCCCTACTCGATCATCGACCCGCAGCAGTTCGCGAAGCTGCGCGCGTACCCCAAGGACGGCACGTACCTCAAGGACACGACGAGCGGCCAGGTCTACCGGATGGCCGGCGGCGCTCCGCTGCTCGTGTCGTCGTCCGACGCCGCGAAGCTCCCGGGCTGGAGCACCGCCGACAAGATCGGCGTCGACCACTGGGCGCTCGTGCGTCGCGACCACCTGCGCGCAGCGCCCGCCGACAAGACGCAGATCTGCCGCGTCGACAACGGCTACTGCTACATCGTCGCCGGCGGCGCTCCGATGCTCGTGCCCAAGGCGTCGATGGCGACGACCCCGGGCTGGAACAGCCGCACCGCGCTGATGGTCTCGGGCGCTGAGTTCCAGAGCTACACGAACCTGCGCGCGAACCCGCTCGACGGCACGTTCCTCTGCGACTCCGACACGGGCGCCTGCTACCGCACCGCCGGCGGCGCTCCGCTGCTCATGGGCGCGGCCGACCCGAAGGTCCCCGGCTTCAACCCGGCGACCGTCGTGCGCGCGCCGCACTGGGAGTTCTCGCACGCGACGCACCTGCGCGCGCGCCCGCTCGAGGGCACCGTGCTCTGCCCCGTGGGCGACACCTCGTGCTACGTCGTGGCAGGTGGCGCTCCCGTCGCGATCAAGCCCTCGACGACGCCCGCGGTCTCCACGCGCAACGGCGTACGCGTGTCGCGCACCGAGCTCCGCACCCCGCTCCGGCTCAACCACCGCCCGGTCGACGGCACGATGCTCAGGGCCGCGCAGACCGGCAAGCTCTACGTCGTGCAGTCGGGCGTCGCCCGCCTCGTCGACGCCACGCTGTCGAGCACCGCGGTCACCAAGGCGCCGATCACGATCGACCAGAACGCCGTCGACAACGCCGGCATGGCGGGCGCGTGGGTCCACCTCGCGAGCGCCCCGGCCGTCGCGCGTCTCGACACCCCGACCCTGCAGTTCCAGCTCGGCAGCGCCGCGACGCTGTCGTGGCCGGTGCCCGTCGCGTCGAGCGTCGTGACGTCGTACGACGTCCGCTACGAGCGCGCGCCCTACGGCGGCCGCTTCCAGCCGTGGGTGCAGCCCTCGGCGTGGACCGGCATCACCACGACGTCGGTGCGCTCGGGCCTGCTGCGCGGCTGGGACTACTGCTTCCAGGTGCGCGCCCGCAACCGCGCGGGCCAGGTCGGCCCGTGGTCGAACACGCGCTGCACGTCGACCCCGCTCGACGACACCGCCGCGACCGCCACGTCGGCCGGCTGGCTGCGCTCGAACTCCGCGCTCCTGTACGCCGGTACCGCGATGCGCACGACGACGAGCGGCTCCTGGTGGAAGCTCGACGGCGTCTCGGTCGCGCGCCTCGGTCTCGTCGCCACCACGTGCCCGACGTGCGGCAAGGTCGCCGTCTGGATCAACCGCACGCGTCTGGCCGTGGTCGACCTGTCGAGCCCGACGGTCGCCTACCAGCAGCTGATCTCGCTGCCGCGCTTCGCGGTCACCAACGGCACCGTGACGCTCGTGGTCGTGAGCGAGACCGGCAAGACCGTCCAGCTCGACGGCCTGGCCCTGTCGCGCACCTGATCGACGCGCATACGGCACCATCGAGACCATGACGGGGATGCGCGTGGTCGTGATGGCTGCTGCTCTGCTGCTGGCGGGTTGCGGCACAGCAGGGTCGTCGACCTCGGCGGCGTCGTCCGGCTCCGCCGGCTCACCGAGGCCCTCCGCATCCGCGCTGGACGGGCACGACACGGGCCTGGAGCTGCGCAAGGTCCTCGACGCTCAGCCCGCGACTGCCGGCCAGTGCCCCGCCTCCTCGAGCGCGTCGCCCTCGACGAACGCGGCACCGACCGCGAGCCCCGTGACGGCGTGCGCGACCGACGGGACGATCGTCTACACCCTTGGACCGGCCGTCGTGACCGGCACGCAGTGGGACTCGATGCGCCTCGACGAGAGCACGACCACCGGCGCGTGGCAGATCCTCGCCCTGCTCGACCCGAGCGGGTCGTCGGCGCTCACGCAGGCCACCGGAGAGCTCGCTACCGAGGAGGAGCCGCGCAACCAGATCGCCTTCTACACGCACGGCACCGTCGCGATGGCGCCGTCGGTGCAGCAGCCGATCTACGGGGGCCAGGTGATCATCGGCGCCGGGCTGGAGAAGGCCGACGCGCAGCAGCTCCTCGACGACCTCACCGGCTGAGCCGCTCCTCCGTCACGACTGCGGGCAGACCGGCTGGCGCGGGCGGTCTCCGACGTACTGCGCCCACTCCTCCGCCGTCATGTCGCGGCCGGCGAGACCGCAGACCTCGGCCAGCCAGCGCTCGGGCTGCCCCGGCATCGAGAACCAGGTCGGCCCGCTCGCCGGACCCAGTCCCTGGACGATGCCGCCGATCCCGCCGTCGGGCGTGAACCACGCGGTGGTCCCGTTGCGGCCGGTGCCGCCGAGCAGCGTCGCGGGGCCGATGCGGTTGAGCGTGGTGCCGTCCCACAGCGCGAGGACGCCGTCCGTCCCCGACGTCAGCAGCATCGAGCTGTCGGGCGACCACGAGACCGACTGCACCCAGCCGTCCTGCGCCAGGACGGCCGGCGCCTTCGGTGCCAGCGTGCGCGCATCGAAGACCTGCACCGTCCCGTCGTACGCCGAGACCGCCACCCGCGTGCCATCGGGCGACAGCGCCGCGTGCACGACGCCCATGGTGCTGGCGAGCACGGCTCGTCCGAGCAGGTGCCCGTCGGCGTCGACCGACACCAGCTGTCGTGGCGCGTCGTCGCGCCACGGGTAGCGCGCCCCCTCCGTGAGCGGCACGTCGGTCGCCGCCGGCGTCCTCGCCTGCAGCAGCACGCTCCCGTCGTCGCCGAGGCGCAGCGGCGTGAACCAGACCCCCTCCGAGGCGACGAACGTCGGATCGAGGACGATCTGGCGGACCTCCGTCCCGCTGGCCACGTCCACGACCGAGAGCCGGTCGGGCGACCGCGGGACGACGATCCGACGACCGTCGTCGCTGATGCCCGCCCACGCGGGGCGGTCGGCGTGATGCCGGGCCTGATCGTCGGACTCGCGGCGGGTCGTGCTCCAGACGACGGCACCGGTGTCCGCGTCGACCACGTGGTAGGCCCAGGTCCGGGTGCTCCCGTCGTAGGAGGTCAGCACGACGCGCGTGCCGTCGGCCGACCACGCGTTCTGGTCCCCCTGCTCGGGAGGGAAGGGGACCCCCGACCACCGTCCTTGCCGTGCGGCCATGTCGAGGTCGTAGATCTCCGACCCGTCGCGCGTGAGACCCACGATGCGACCGCCGACGCCTCGTGCGAAGTCCAGCTGGGTAGGCGCGGCGCCCTCGAGGCTCACGGCGCGCGGGACGGTTCCGAGGTTCCACGCGACGAGCTGGCCACCGCCGCCGACGGAGTACAGGCGCGACTGCTGGCGCTGTCCGACCCAGACCACCGAGGCCACCGTGGCGCCGGAACCCGGCGAGCGGATGAGCGTGACCGGAAGGCCTCCCGGATCGACAGGCGCCTGCTGGACGAGCAGCGCTCCGTCGGCGCCTGCCGAGGCCAGCCGGTTGTCCGGCGAGTACGAGAGCAGCGTGATCTCCGAGGCCAGCCCCTCCGCAGCCGAGGGCGTCTCGGTCAGGTGTGCGGCAGCGAGCTGAACCGGCACGTGATGACCGGCCTGCGTCACCGCCACGTGCCGGTCGTTGCTCGAGATCGCGACCGGGCAGGCGCTGCCACAGGCGAGGTCCGCACGCACGACCTCGGAGACCCTTCGGAGGTCGCCGATCCGCACCGTGGTCACGCCCCCGACCGACGTCCTCACGGCGAAGAGCGTCGTGCCGACGGCGAGCGCGCTGATGCCGGAGGGCGGCGTCCACCGGCGAGGCGCAGCACCCAGGTCCCGCATGTCGTAGACCGCGGCGCCGACCGCGGTGTCACCCGACGCGTCGGCGACCACGAGGTACCGGCCGTCGGCGGAGAAGGCTCCGCACGTGGCCCACCCGTCCCCGTCGGGAAGCAAGGTCGGCAGCACGCGGGCGACCTCGCCGGTCACGGCGTCCAGCAGCACCGCCTGCTTCGGTCCCTCGCTCGTCACGGTCTGGGCGGTTCCGCACCCGAGCAGCCAGCGGCCGTCGGGGCTCATCGCCGACATCTCGTCGACCGGAGCGCGGTAGAGAGGCTGCAGCGCTCGGGTCGCAGGGGCGAAGGCGCTGACGCGCGACTGGTTGTCCATGACCAGCACCGTCGAACCGTCGGCCGAAGCGCCGACCCAGGAGCCGCGCGAGGCGAGCGGCACGCGGTAGAGCACGGCGTCGTCGCGCTGCAGGGCCGCGAGGAGCGCCGACCTCGTGTCGACGGTGTCGCGCAGGCGGTACGCCGCGGCGGCGAGCAGCTGCGCGGTCGGTCCGTCGTCGGCGGCGTACGACTGGGCAGCCAGCCGTCGTGCGTCGCCGTCGAGGACGGCCGACTCCGCGCGGCGCGCGTTCACGACGGCGAGCCCGCCGGACACGAGCGCGACGACCAGGAGCGCGGCGACGCCGCCGAGCGCGGTGCGCAGCTGGCGGTTGCGGCGTCCCTGCTGCGCGAGCTGGTCCGCGAGCCGTGCCTGCTCCGCCTCCTCACGGGCCGCGGAGGCGGCGAGGAACGCCTCCTCCGTCGGCGACAGGGCGGGGTGCGCGCGCTGCTGCCAGTCGAGCGCGGCGCCGAGGCGGGCCCCGCGGTAGAGCTCGTCCTCGGGGCGGCCCTGCACGAGCCAGCCGTCCGCCGCCGTCTGGAGATGGCTGAGGATGCGCTGCCCGTCGACGTCCTCGGCGAGCTGGTCGCGCAGCCGCGGCCACGCGCGCACGAGCGACTCGTGGGCGAGAGCGGCACTGCCGTCGGTCGCGGTGACCAGCCGCGCTCGCACGAGCAGGTCGAGGATGCGCTCGGCGTCGGGCGTCGCACCGGCGACCCGCAGCGGCACGCTCGCCGCCACCGGCTCGCCCTCGACCGGCGTCAGCACGAGCCGGCGCAGCACCGAGCGCAGGGTCTCCTGGTCGTCGGCGTCGAGCGAGCCGTAGAGGCGCTCCGCCGACTGGGCCACCGCGCCGCGGATGCCGCCGGTCGCGCGGTAGCCGTCGACGGTGAGGACGACGCCCTCGCGGTGCTCCCACGTCTCGGCGAGCGCGTGCGAGAGGAGAGGTAGGGCGCCCGGCTCGTCGACGACGTCGCGCAGCAGCAGGTCGACCAGTCCCGGCTCGAGCACGAGCCCGACCTGCTGCGCGGGCTCCACGATCACGCGCGCCAGCTGCTCCTCCGACATCGGCGTGATGAGCAGCAGCGCCCGCTCCGCCGCCCGCGCGAAGCGCGGTGACGCCGCCAGCCCGCCGAGATGGTCGGCGCGCAGCGTCACGACGACACGTCGGCCGCCGTCGACCAGGTCGGCGAGCCGGTCGAGGAACCGACCGGGCACGTCGCCGCCCTGGGCGAAGAGCTCCTCGAGCTGGTCGACGACGAGCAGCCCGTCCGGCGCTGTCGCAGCCGACGCCGCCGCGAGCGCCGCCAGGGGGTCGGAGCCCGGCATCGTCACCGACACTCGGTGCGCACCTCCGGCGCGTACGAGCGCCGGCACCACACCGGCGCGTACGAGCGAGGACTTGCCGGCGCCCGACGCGCCCACGACCACGAGCAGCGGCTGCTCGACGAGACGGTCAAGGGCATCGGCCACCAGGTCGTCGCGCCCGTGGAAGAAGTCGGCGTCGCCGACGTCGAAGGCACGCAGGCCCCGGTAGGGGCAGGTCGCCGAGGACGCCGCCACGTGCTCGCGCACGTCGAGGAGCTCGGGGTCCTGCTGCAGCATCCGCGTCTCGAGAGCGACGAGCTCGGGCCCGGGATCGATGCCGAGCTCCTCGGCGAACGTGGCGCGCGCCCGGCGCAGCACGTCGAGCGCCTCGCGCTGGCGACCCGTCCGATAGAGCGCGAGCGCCAGCAGGCCCCAGCGCCGCTCGCGGAACGGCTCGCGCGCGACGAGCGCCTGCGCGTCGGCGGCTCCCTGCGCGGCCAGACCCATGTCGAGGCGGGCCTGGACCAGCTCCTCCTCGACCGACCGGCGTACGTCGGTGAGGCGCACGGCCTCCGCCCGCGCCGGGTCCCAGCCGTCGAGCTCGGTGAACGGCGCCCCGCGCCACAGCGACAGCGCCCGCCCGAAGTGCGCCGCCGCGCGTGCCGGCTCGTGCACGACCATGAGCTCGCGGCCCCGGGCGACCAGGCGCTCGAACTCCACGGTGTCGAGGTCGCTGCCCGGCACCGCCAGCCGGTAGCCGGTGTCCTCGGTGATGATCGCGGTCGCGCCCAGGGTCTTGCGCAGCCGGGCCACCGAGCCCTGGACCACCTTCGTCCAGGTCTTGGGCGCGACCTCGCCCCACAGCGCGTCGGCGATCACCTCGGCCGGCACGGACTCCCCCGGCGCCACGCACAGCGTCGAGAGCACCACGCGGTCTCGCGGGCTCAGCGCGCGGTCCGTACCGGACACGCGGGTCGGCCCCAGCAGCTCGATGGTCACGGCGGTCCCCCTTGGCCGCGAGTGTCGGCGGGTCGGCGTCCCAGGTCAACGGGGCTGTTACCGGACCGACACCGCTCGCGGGGCGCACCGACACCGGCGCTCCCCACCGTGGTCGCCGGACCGGACGACGCACGGTCGCCGGCCGCCCGGACGGAGGAGAGAACCATGAGCACGGACCTCAACGGCAGGCGCGAGCAGGTGCAGGACAGCGGCAGGTCCGCCACGACCGGCGGGCACCGGCTCGCCTGGGTGGTCGGCACGGCGATCGTCGTGGTGGCCCTCGTCGTGGCCGGAATCGTGGCGCTGACGCGCGGGACGACGACGAGCGGGTCGGCCGCCGGCGGCACGAGCTCGAGCTCACCGAGCCCGCTGACCGGGCCAGCCTTCGCGACGACCCTGTTCGAGCCGGGCTTCACGTGGGACGTCCCTGCATGGGTCTCCGGCACCGGCGTGACCGTCAAGGAGTCGACGTCCGACGTGTCCTGGTCGATGCCCGAGGGGTGCGAGCCGGGCTGCCAGTGGGTCGGCTTCATCCACCCGCAGAGCATCAAGCAGTGGGACACCGGTGTCGTCGTGCCCATCAGGTCGGCGGCGCAGTACGCCGACTACGTCCGCTCGATGGGCAAGGGCCCGCTCACGATCAGGTCCGAGAAGCCGGTGACCGTCGGCGGCCTGTCGGGGACGCAGTTCACCTTCGACGAGACGTCGTTCACGCCGGACGCCTTCGCGTGCTTGGACAAGGCCGGGACCGACTGCTACGTCGTGGCTTCGGACATGACGACCACGGCCGTCGTCCTCGACGACGCGGGTACGACGCTCGTCATCACCGCGTCCGGTCTCACGGCGAACAAGGACAACGCGCAGTACCAGCAGCAGTTCGAGCAGGCGCTGAGCACCCTGCGGATGACCGGTCGCTGACCCCTATCGCAGCCGGATCGTCACGTCTCCCCCGCGCGGCGAGGCGGACGCGACGAGCGACCACGGGAGCCGGAAGGCGCGTCCGGGCGAGAGCGGCCAGGGCACGCGCACGGCGCCGACCTCGCGACCGTCCTGGTACGCCGCGACGCGCGGGGCGGGGCGGTGCTCGTCGGTCCAGAGCAGGAGGCGCCCGCGCGGCGGCGCGGGCGCCCCCGGGGCGAGCAGCGAGGGCGCGACCCAGCGGAACGGCGCGTCGGCGACGATGCGCGCGCCGCCGGGCACGGCCTCGCCCGTATCGAGCCAACGGCGTACCGGGTCGGCGACGAAGCGTCCGTCGAGGGCGGCGACGTCGGCGGTATCGACGGGGTGCAGCAGGTTGCCGGCACCGAAGACGCCGGCGGCCGACGTGCGCAGGGCGGAGTCGACGCGCGGTCCGAGGGTGGCCGGGTCGAGGTCGAGGCCGCCGAGGCGCACGAGCTCGTGGTCGGGGATCCAGCCGCCGGTGAAGACCACGGTGTCGCACGCGACGACCCGGCGTACGCCGGAGTAATCCTCGACCTCGACTCCCTCGACGCGATCGCGGCCGAGCACGCGCACGACACGCGTGCCGGTCGCGACCGGCGTGCGCAGCACAGCGCGGGCGGGTCCGCGGAACGCGGCGTACGACTCGCCCTTCGGGTGCTCGGTCGTCATGAGCACCGTCTCGCAGCCGGCCTCGCGCAGGGTCAGGACGGCCGACCACGACACGAGCTCGGCGCCGACGACGACCGCGCGCTTGCCGGGCGAGCGGTGGTGCAGGTGCACCAGGTTCTGCAGCTGGCCCGTCGTGAGGACGCCGGCCGGGCGGTCGCCCGGCACGAGGCGCGCGCTGCGCGGGCGCTCGCGCGCACCGGTCGCGAGCACCACCGCCGACGCGGTCAGCACCTCGCGGCCGCGCGGCGACGTGACCTCGAGTGCGCGCTCCCCAGCCCAGCCCGTGACCGTCGACTCCGTGCGGATCTCCGCGCCCGCCGACAGCGCGGCGTCGACGAGCCGTCGCGCGTACGCCGGTCCGCTCGTGACGCGACGCAGGTCGCGCAGGCCGTAGCCGAGATGGTCGCTGTGGCGCGGGATCCCGCCCGCCTCGGTCTCGCGGTCGAGCACGAGGACGCGCCGGTCGCGCGCGAGCTCGCGCGCCGCGGTGAGACCTGCCGGACCGGCACCGACGACGAGCACGCCGAGGTCGCTCATCGCAGCTCCTCCGCCCTCGCGGCGAGGCTCTCGTCGAGCAGGCGCGAGACCTCGGCGCCGCAGAAGAAGCCCTGGCAGCGGCCCATGAGCGCGCGGGTGCGACGTCGTACGCCGTCGAGGTCGGTGGGCGGGATCGTCGAGGCGAACGCGTCGCGCAGCTCGCCGCGGGTCGCGCGCTCGCAGAAGCAGACGACGCGGCCGTACTCCGGGTCTTCGGCGATGCGCGCGGCGTCGGCGTACGGGCGCGGGAACGCCTCACCGACGTTGGGCATCCGCGGCGTCGGCGGCAGGTCGGCGCGCGAAGCGAGGTCGAGCCCGGCGTCGCGCAGCAGGCCGGTCGCGTGCTCGGCGATCGCCATCGACGCGGTGAGCCCGGTGGAGCGGATGCCGCCGAGGAGCAGGTAGCGCTGGTCGGCGTCCAGGGCCACGACGTAGTCGTCGTGCTCCGTCGAGGCGCGCAGGCCGGCGTAGGTCGCGGTGACCTCCTCGTCGAGGAGGTCGGGCATCAGAGCGCGACCCTTGCCGAGCAGGAAGTCGACGCCGTGCTCGCTGGTCGAGGTGTCCGTGCGGTCCTCGATGTTCTCCGACGTCGGGCCGAGCATGACGTTGCCGTAGATCGTCGGGCTCACGAGCACGCCCTTGCCGCGCGACGACGGCACGGGCAGCACGATGTGGTCGACGAGCCGGCGCGCGAGCTTGTCGAACACGATGAGCTCGCCCTTGCGCGGGACGACGTGGAACCGGTCGTGCCCGAGCATCGCGTCGATCCGGTCGGCGCCGAGGCCGGCGGCATTGACCACCCAGCGCGTCTCGAGCTCGCCCGCGTCGGTGACGACGGTGGTGGTCGCGTCGCCGATGCGCACGTCGGTGACCGTGCGGTTCAGCAGCAGCGTCGTGCCGCGGTACACCGCCTCGGTCGCGAACGCGAGAGCGCTCGTCCAGGAGCAGACGATCGACTCGTCCGGGATCACCAGGCCGCCGAGCGCGCCCTCACCGAGGTGCGGGAGCCGTCGGCGTACCTCGTCGGCGTCGATGAGCGCGCCGCGCTCGTAGCCGTTGGCCTGCGCCTTGGCGAGCAGCTTCGGCAGGGTGGCGAGCTCCTCGTCGGTCCACGCGACCAGCACGGCACCGACGTGCTCGACAGGGATGCCGGCGTCGACGGCGTACGCCGAGAGCAGCTCGTAGCCGCGCCGTACGAGCTGCGCCTCGAGCGATCCAGGGGTCGCGTCGAAGCCCGTGTGCAGGATCGCGGTGTTGGCCTTGCTCGTGACGTCGCCGACGTCGCCGCGCGCCTCGACCAGCGCGACGCGCAGCGGCTCGCCGTCGAGCGCGAGCCCCGAGAGCCCGCGCGCCGCAGCGCATCCCACGATCCCCGCGCCGATCACGACGACGTCGTACGCGATCATGATGCGGCCCCGAGCGAGCGGGCGACTGCCTCGCGCCAGCGGCCCAGGTGCTCGGCAGCACGGTCGGCGGACCACCGCGGCTCGTACGTCGCCGACGGCTGCCACCCGCCCACGACGTCGGCGACGGCGACATCGCGGTCGAGCCCGACGACGGCGGCGGCCGCGGCACCGAGCGCGGTGGCGTCGGCGTACGGGTAGACGTCGACCGGCACCTGCGCGAGGTCGGCCTGCGCCTGCATGAGCGTGCGCGAGCGGGTGAGGCCGCCGTCGACGCGCAGCCGCGTGACGGGCGAGCCGAGATCGGCTGCGACCACGTCGAGCAGGTCGACCACCGTCGCGGCGACACCGCGCAGCACCGCGGCCACGAGGTCCGCGCGCGAGGTCGACAGCGTGAGCCCGGCGAACGTCGCCGTGGCGTCCGACCGCCACCAGGGCGCCGCGAGACCGGCGAGGGCCGGCACGAACAGCAGGTCGTCGCCAGCGCCTTGCGATGCAGCGTCGACGGCGTCGGGCGCGGCGAGCACGCCGAGATCGACGAGCCAGCGCACGGCCGAGGCAGCCGTGTAGACCTGCCCGTCGAGGCAGTACGCCGTCTCCCCACGCAGCCGTGACGCGACCGACGTCGTGAGCCCGCTGCCCGACCGCGGCGCCGAGGCACCGGTCGACGCGAGCAGGAACGCACCCGTGCCGTACGTGCACTTGGTCTCGCCCGCGGCACGGCAGTCCTGCGCGAGCAGCGCCGCCTGCTGGTCGACGAGCAGGCCCACCACCGGTACGTCGCCGCCGAAGGCGCTCGTCGTGCCGACCACCTCGTCGCACGCGACGAGACGCGGCAGCTCCTCCTCCGCGAGGCCGAGGACTCCGAGCAGCTCGGGCGACCAGCGCACCTCGTCGAGGTCGAGCACGAGCGACCGGCTGGCCGTGGTCACGTCGGTGACGAGCTCGCCGGTGAGGGCGTGGAGCAGCCATGCGTCTGTGGTGGTCACGACGCCGTCGCGCGTGAGGTTGCGGCGTATCCACGCCATCTTCGGGGCGCTGAAGTAGGGGTCGAGCACCAGGCCGGTCAGCGCTGCGACGCGGTCGCGCTGCTCGGCCAGCTCGTCGCACAGCTGCTGCGCGCGCGAGTCCTGCCAGACGAGCGCGGTCGTGAGCGGCGCGCCCGTCGTGCGGTCCCACGCGAGCACGGTCTCGCCCTGGTTGGCGAGCGCGACAGCGTCGAGCCGGCCGCCGGCCTGCTCGGCCGCGCGACGGCCGGCGGAGAGGACGGAGTCGAGCAGGGCCTGCGGGTCCTGCTCGACGCGGCCGTCGCCGAGGTAGTCGGGACGCACGACCTCGTCGGCGGAGGCGACGACGACGCCGTCGTCGACGACGACCGCCTTGGTGCCGGACGTGCCCTGGTCGATCGCGAGCACCCGCACGCCACGCACCTCCTCCGACCTCCGGCTCCCACCTGCGACGTGGCCGATCCAACCACCGCACGTAGGGTCGGTGCATGACCACGACGCGGCTTCCCGGCACCGACCTCGACCTGTTCCCGCTCGTCCTGGGCGGCAACGTGTTCGGCTGGAGCGCCGACGAGGCGACGTCGTTCGCCGTGCTCGACGCCTTCGTCGAAGCCGGAGGCACGATGGTCGACTCCGCCGACGCCTACGCCCGCTGGCTGGGCAAGGGCGGCGGCGAGTCGGAGACGATCCTCGGCGCGTGGATCAACGCGCGCGGCAACCGCGACCAGGTCCTCGTCGCGACGAAGATGGGCAAGCTCCCGCCGTACGACAACCTGCGTGCCGACAGCATCCGCGCCGCCTGCGACGACTCGTTGCGCCGGCTGGGCACCGACCGCATCGACCTCTACTACGCGCACCAGGACCACCTCGACGACGACCTGCCCGCCGCCCTCGAGGCGTTCGACGGTCTCGTGCGCGCCGGCAAGGTGCGCCACGTCGCGGCGTCGAACTTCACCGCCACCCGCCTCACCGAGGCGCTGGACCTGCAGAAGGCGAACGGCTGGGCGCCGTTCGTCGCGCTGCAGCCGCACTACAACCTCGTCGAGCGCGACGAGTACGAGACCGAGTACGCCGACCTCTGCACCGAGCGCGGCATCGGCACGCTCCCCTACTTCGGCCTCGCCCGCGGGTTCCTCACCGGCAAGTACCGCGGCGACGCGCAGGTCGACAGCGTGCGCGCGGAGGGTGTGACCCAGTACGCCCACGAGCGCGGCGAGCGCGTGCTGTCGACGCTGCACGACGTCGCCGACGCCCACGGCGTCCCGATGGCCGCGATCGCGCTGGCCTGGCTGCGCACCCGCCCTGCCGTCGTCGCCCCGATCGCGAGCGCCCGCACGGTCGAGCAGCTCGTCGACCTGCTGCCGATGGCCGACGTCGTCCTCGACAGCGACGAGCAGTCGGCGCTGGACGCCGCGAGCGCGTAGTCCAGCCGCGACGGTCGCTACTTCTCCAGGCGCGCCCGCGCCGAGTCGCGCGCCTCGGAGACGGTGATCGGGCGACCGGCCTGCTGCAGGCCCATCACCGGCATGTTCTGGTAGACCGCCTCGTACTGGCCGGCGCTCACCTTGAACGTCTCGTGCCAGATGCCGGTTCCGCTGCGCTCGTCGGTCGCGAGCCGGTTCCACTCCCGCCACACCGGCGCGTGCTTCGCGGAGGGGTTGCGCGCGTAGGCCTCGAGCGCGTCGAACGACCGCCAGTACTGCACGATCACGCTCTTCACGCCCTCCCCGTGGGTGGTGAAGCCGAGCAGCCCCTTCGAGGGGTCGGCCACGAGCTCCTCGAGCATCTGCCCCATCGTCATGAGGAGCCGGGTCGCGTCGGGCGCCGCGACGGAGTCGTACACCGCCGCCCCGATGAGGAACACCACGAAGTCGCCGTCGATCTCGGCGGTCCACCGCCCCCGCTGAACGTCCATGCCGGGACGGTCCCACCATCACCGGGTCGCCGTCAGCGGATTGACCGTCCCTGTTCGAAGCGAGGAGTCAGGGAGCCGCGACCCGTTCCACGGCAGCGCCGGCCCTGACGCTCTTCGGGATCTCCGCCACCTCGTCCACCCGTCGCAGCAGCGCCTCGACGGCTGCGTCGTCGGCCTGGCTGTCGACCTCGATCCAGTACCGGATGCCCTGCGATCGCCAGGTCTCCTCGTCGAACGAGCCGTCGGCCCCGACCCGCACACCGAGCAGCGCGACGCCCAGCGCCGCCGCCTCGCGATACGTGTCGTTCAGGACGCACCCCGCCACAGCCAGGTGCAGCAGATGCGCGCCGGTGAAGGTCGCATCGACCGTCACCCCCGCATCGGTCCACCGGTGCGGGAACTCCGCGACGGGCGAGCTGCTGCGCAGGCTGCCGGCCGCGACCACGACGTCGAATCCGTTCATGCCCCGATGGTGGCACCACGGCCCGCTCCCCGCGCTCAGCCCGCAGCGCTCGCCGCTCCAGGTGCTTGAGCCAGGTCAGGAGTGTGCGACGTGCGGACCTGCGCGCTCAGGAATCGCGGGCCCGCCACCTCGCCAGAGCATCCGTCAGCAGGGACTCGTACTGCGCGCGCTCGAAGCGCACGGACACGGACGGAACGGGAGCCACGACATCGGGCAGGTAGTCCACCTGCCAGCCGAGGTTGCGCCACTCGACGACGGCGTCGCCCATCGCAACCTCGACTGAGAGGGTCGCGCAGCCGAAGTCCCCGTCGACCTGGCAGACATACAGCGCGATGCGCCCGTCGTCGAAGTCTCCGGGGGATCCGGCAAGGAGCCGCTCGAGTGCGCGCACGGGCGTGGATGACACCCAGCGATCCGACAGCAGAGTCACCTCCTCGACGGGGGACGCCATCTCATCGGGAAAGGCGAGCCGGATGACGTCGCGGAGCGGTTCACCGTCGAGCGTCCATTCCTCGTGCAGGACCTCGACCGTGCGCGACTTGCCTCCCCAGCCGTAGCCCTCCTGAAAGCGACCGACCGCGCTACGCAGTCCCAGCACTCCCGACAACACGCCAGCCAGCATGCCGGAACCTCCGGGAGGCGTGGTGGCTCGCCGGGCGGTGGTGCGTCCGGTGGGGTCAGAAGGGTGGGGTGTCGGGGAGCGGCGGCTTCGGTGGCTTCGGCGGCTCGGGTGGGTCCGGTGGTTCGGCTGGTGGTTCGGGGTTGTGGGTGTGGTCGAGGGGGTCGTGCAGGAACGGTCTCGGTGGGATGCGGATCTGCTGGCCGAGGCCGGTGATCCAGGTGCCGGAGCCGTCTGCGGCGGAGTCGAGGAGGTCGGCGTAGCGCTGGGTCTTGAGCTGGTGGTGGTGGCGGCACAGTCCGCCGCAGTTCGCCGCCGAGGACTTGCCTTGGGGGAAGGGCAGGGAGTGGTCGAGGTCGAAGTCGGCCCAGACCGGCCGGTTGCAGCCCGGTGCCCGGCACAGGTCGCGGGCGATCATCAGCCGGCGCAGCGGGTCGGGCAGGTACTGCTCGGTGCCGAAGTCGAGCAGGTGCCCGGTGACCGGGTCGGTGACCGCACGCCGCCACAACCTCGCTGCTTGGGCGTGCTCGCGGCCCGCGTCGGCGGGGATGGGTTCCCCGTCGAGCAGGGCGTGGCGGTCGGCCTCCCCGCGCAGCGTGTCCAGGTCCATCACGAGGGTCAGTGACACCGAGATGTTGCTGCGGTCCCAGCTGACGGTGCCGTCCTCGGCGACCGTGCCCAGCACGCGGGCCGTGAGGGCGTCGGCGCGGCACGCATCCATCGCCGCGTCGTCGTCCCCGGCACGCACCGCGGCGGCGCCGCCCTTGGCCTTGTGCTCGACCTTCGCGTCGGCGTCGATCGTCTTGAACATCGCGAACACCGTCGGCTGGTCCGCCACCAGACCCAGATAGGCCATGCCGTCGCCGAGGGGCCGGTAGGTGACGTAGCGGTCCGCCCTGGCGGAAGCGAGGCGTTCGGCGGCCTTCTCGGCGTCGAGGTCGCAGACGGCCTTGCGGACCTCGGTGCGGAACTGCGCCGGCGTCTTGCGCTTCGCCTTGGGCAGCAGCCGGTCTTGGAGCTTGGCGATGACGTCGGGGTCGGTGACGTGGCGGGTGCCGGTGACGAGCTCGCGGGCGTGCCACTCGCTGATCTGCCCGCGGGACAGGGCGTCGAGGAACCGGGGGTAGTCGGTGTGCAGACTCCGTGCGACCGCGATCGCCGACCCGGCAGCACCTTCCCCGATCCGCAGGGCGAGGGCGACCTCCATGGTCACGGCGCGGTCGGCCATCGAGTCGCCGCAGAACCGCTCCCCCGCGATCGCCACGATCGCGCGCATCTTCTGCGCCGCCTTCACACCATCCAGCGCGTCGGACCGCTGCAGGAACGCGATCCGCCCGACACGATCAAGAGAGCGCGGGTCGATCGAGTCCAGCAGCGGCAGGTCCCACACCGACACCTCACCCGCCCCAGCGAGCGCGTCCTCGTCGGTGAACGCGCAGTCGTCGAGGACGGGCTCGCCGTCCTCGACCGGGATGAGGTTCGCCCACTCCTCGAGGTAGGCCTGGTCGACGTCCCACAGGTCGATCCCGCCAGCACCCGCGTAGGGGTCCTCGGCATGGACCGGGTAGGAGGTCATGGAGCGAGATTAGTTCACCAGTACGATTCTTGTCAAGAACTAGAACCGTCGATTTCGCTTGCAGCGCAACCACTTTCAGCGATCACAGGCTCACTCTCCGCGGCCTTAGCCTGGCGTCCGGGGCGGGCACTCGCCCGCACCGCACAGCGGGCCGACACCGTGATGCGCGATCACCTCGCAGCTCGATCAGCGAGTGGCCGAAGCGCTTCACCGTGGCTGCATCGACGACCGCGCGAGCCCCGACGCCGCTCACCTTCGCGGCGTCCTTCACCACCCGAGGAGTGCCACACGACAACGAGCCCGAACCACCCACTCCCCGTCGCAGCGCCCTTCACCACCCGAGAAGCGCCACACGACATGCGGCCGCGCCACCCACTCCCCGTTGCAGCGCCCTTCACCACCCGACCAGCGCCACACGACAACGCGCCCCCACCGCCCACTCGCCGTCGCCGCGCCCTTCCCCGAGCACGATCGCCACCGGCACCAGCACTCGACGCACCGCCGAACCTCGACGACGGATCACCAGCCGCCCAGGCACCCAGCTCGCCAGAAGCCCCCGGCCCCGAGCGGCGATCACACGAGAAGCTGCGCGCCCTCAGCGCCGGGCGTCAGCGACAGCACCCGGTCGGCCACCTCGGCGGCCTCCTGGGCGTCATGGGTGACATGCAGCGCCGGGATCCCCTCCGCGCGCAGCAGAGCACGGACCTCACGCCCCAGCCGCTCCCGCAGGTCGCGGTCCAGCGCCCCGAACGGCTCGTCGAGCAGCAGCAGCCGCGGTCGCGGCGCCAGAGCCCGCGCCAGCGCGACCCGCTGCGCCTGTCCGCCCGACAGCGTGTCGACGTGCCGGTCGGCGTACCCGTCGAGGTCCACGAGCGCCAGCAGGCGCTCCACCTCCGCGGAGCGCTGCGACGCGGGGACGCCGGCCGCCTCGAGTCCGTAGGCCACGTTGCCGGCCACGTCGCGGTGCGGGAAGAGCACGGCGTCCTGGAAGACCAGGCCGATGCGGCGCAGGTGCGGCGGTACGACGGTGATGTCGTCGCCGTCCCAGAGCAGGCGACCCGAGTCAGGGGCGACGAGGCCCGCGATCGCCCGCAGCAGAGTGGATTTCCCGACCCCGCTCGGCCCGAGCAGCGCCACCGACTCGTGGTCGCCGACCTCGAGCGACACGGCGTCGAGCACCGGATGCGCATCGAGAGAGACCGACACCGCGTCGACGACGAGGGTCACAGCGCACCTCCGCCGGGCTGGCGCCAGCGCTCCACGAGCACGACCACGAGACCGGTGAGCACCACGAGCACGACCGACAGCGCCGCGGCCTGACCTGTGCTCGCCTCTCCCGGACGTCCCATCAGCCGCGCGATCTCAACCGGAAGCGTCGGCGCCGACGTGCGCGCGAGGAACGAGGTCGCACCGAACTCCCCGAGCGACACCGCGGCCGCGAAGCCCGCCCCGACGCCGAGCGCGCGCCCGAGCACGGGCAGGTCGACGGTGCGCCACGTCCGCGCAGGCGACGACCCGAGCGTCGCCGCGGCCTCGCGCAGCCGCGGGTCGATGGAACGCAGCACGGGCAGCACGAGGCGCACGACCAGCGGTACGGCGACGAGCGCCTGACCGATCGGCACGATGATCCAGGTGCCGCGCAGGTCGAGCGGTGCGGCGGCGAACGTGATGAGCAGCCCGAACCCGACCGTCACCGCGCTCGTCCCCAGCGGCAGCGTGAACGCCGAGTCGACCGCGTCTCCCCCGCGTCGCGCGTAGGCGATCGCGCACGCGGCGAGACCGCCGACGACCACGGCGATGAGCATCGCCACCACGGCGTACGACAGGCTCACGCGCGCCGACTCCCAGACCGTCACGTCGCGCGTCGTGGTGCCCTCGCGGCCCAGCCGCTGCCACCACTCGAACCCGTAGCCGTCGCCGACCCGCAGCGAGTCGTGCAGCAGCGCGAGCATCGGCGCCGCGACGAGAGCGCCGAGGACCCAGACGTACCAGACGATCGCGCGATCGCCGACCGACCGCGCACGGTGCAGCGACGACTGCGCCCGGCCGAGCCGCTGCCGCACCGCGAGCCGCCGCTGCAGCCGCCCCGACACGAGCAGCACACCGACCACGCACACCAGCTGCAGCACGCACAGCGCGGCCGCACCGCGCAGGTCGAACAGCGCGACCGTACGCCGGTAGATCTCCACCTCGATCGTCGTGGTCGCCGGACCGCCGAGCACGACGATGACGCCGAACGACGTGAAGGTGAACAGGAACACGAGCGCCGACGCCGCGAGAACCGCGGGCCGCAGCAGCGGCCAGGTCACCGTGCGCCACACGGTCACCGGCGTCGCTCCGAGCGTGCGCGCGGCCTGCGCGTAGCGCTCGTCGAGGTGCGCCCACAGCCCGCCGACCACGCGCACCACGACCGCGAGGTTGAAGAACACGTGGGCCAGCAGGATCGCGCCGAGCGTGCCCGCCCACGCCTGCGGCAGCAGCGCGCGGAACGCCGTGCCCACCACGACCGTCGGCAGCACGAACGGCACGGTGAGGAGCACCAGCAGCGTGCGGCGCCCGCGGAACGCCAACCGGTGCAAGGCGTACGCCGCAGGCAGCCCGACCGCCACGGTGAGCAGGGTGCTCAGCAGCGCCTGCCACGTCGTGAAGCCGAGGATCCGCCACGTCGACGCGCGCCCGAGCAGCGCGAGCCCCTCGGGCGAGAGCCCGCGCGCCAGGATCGTGAGCAGCGGCCAGAAGAAGAACACGGCGACGAACACCGCGGGCACGACCACGAACCACCACGACGGCGGCGGCTGCACGCGCGAGCGCCCGACCGTCGCGCCCGGTGCCGGGCGCGACGACGTGAGCAGCTCGGTGAGCGTCAGCGGAACGTCACCTGGTCCCACGTGTCGAGCCACTCCGCGCGCTTCTCGTCGACGAGCGACGGGTCGAGCGCGAGCGGCTGCTTCGGCGTCGCGGCGTAGTCGGTGAAGACCTTGGGCAGCGGCGTTCCCGGGACGGCCGGGAACACGAACATCGAGAGCGGCACGTCGGCCTGCACCTCGGGCGAGAGCAGCCAGTCGACCACCGCCCGCGCCTCGACCGGGTGCTTCGCGCCGGCGAGCACACCGGCGTACTCGACCTGGCGGTAGCAGCCGTCGGTCATCACGCTGCTCACCGGCTTCGCCGTCGACGGGTCGGCGGCGTACACGACCTCGGCCGGCGGGCTCGACGCGTACGACACCACGAGCGGCCGCGAGCCCTTGCCCGCGCCGGAGTACTCGTCCTCGTACGCCTGCGTCCAGCCGTCGACCACCTTCACGCCGTTGGCGCGCAACGACTTCCAGTAGTCGGCCCAGCGCTCCTCGCCGAACCGCGCGACCGTCGCGAGCATGAACGCGAGACCGGGCGACGACGTCTCCGGGTTCTCGACGACCAGCAGGTCCTTGTACGTCGGGTCCGCCAGCTGCTCGAGCGTCGCCGGCACCGGCAGGCCCTTCTTCGCGAACCACGCCGTGTCGGCGTTGATGCACACGTCGCCGTAGTCGACCGGCGTCACCGCGTCCTGCGTCGCCGCCTTGAGCGCCGACGGAACGTCGGCCGCCTTCGGCGACACGTACGGGTCGAACACGCCGGCCTCGAGCGCGCGCGACAGCAGCGTGTTGTCGACGCCGAAGAGCACGTCGCCCTCGGGGTTGCCCGCCGTGAGCGCGGCCTTGTTCACGAGCTGCCCGGAGTCGCCGCCCGTCACGACCTGCACGGTGATGCCGGTGCGCGCGGTGAAGTCCTCAAGGAGCTTCTTGCTCACCGCGAACGAGTCGTGCGCCAGCAGCGTGACGGTGACCGGCGCGAACGACGACGGCACGCTCCCACCGCTCGTGGTCGGCGTCGCGTCGGACCCCGACGACGTGGTGGCGCCGCACGCCGACAGGACGGCGGCGAGCACGCCCGCGAGCGCGAGCGGTCGAGCAGTACGAGATGAGAACAGGGCCACGAGAAGTCCGTCCCTCCGCCGGCATTACCCGGATCAGGTTCGAGGGTCGGTGGCGGCGGCCACCCTCTCAGCCCGGCGTTCCTGCGAGCTCCCCTGGATGTGCTGTTGTGCGCCCAGGATACGCCGTACCCGCGGCCCCGCTAGGCGGGGTCGGAGCCGGCGGAGTCCGCGGCCTCGGCAGCGGCGGCCTGCTGCCTGGCCAGCCGCTTCGCGGTCCAGGCGGGCAGGTCGACGTAGCGCAGCCCGCTGATCTCGACGAGCGCGTCGCGCACCGTCGCGGTGATCTCGTCGTCGCTCATCGCGTCGCGGTCGATCGGCAGCGGGTCGGAGACGCGCACCTCGACCCGGGTGCGCCAGCCCTTCGGGAAGTACCGCACGGTGACCGCGTGCACGGGCACGTCGCTCTGCCGGATGAGCGGCACGAGCACCCGCTGGTGCAGCTTGTAGAGCGCGTCGTGGTCCGGACCGCGCGTGCCCTCCGGGTAGACGCCGACCTTCATCCCGTCGGCGATCGCCCAGCG
Organism: Candidatus Nanopelagicales bacterium; assembly: GCA_046330715.1. Taxonomy (GTDB): domain Bacteria; phylum Actinomycetota; class Actinomycetes; order S36-B12; family CAIYMF01; genus Longivirga. The sequence continues at coordinate 226,697 of JAXLSG010000004.1, read as the reverse complement.
CGCCGTCGCGAGCACCCACTCGGTCTGCGGCTCGTCGCCGCGCTCGATCGGGATCTGCCCGACCAGTCGCATCAGCCACGCCACCACCGGCGTGCGGAACAGCTCGATCTTGGCGACCGCCGAGACCCGCCAGCGCGTGCCCATCACCGTGACGAACGGGTCCCAGCCCGACAGGTGGTTCTCGACGATGATCGCCGGGCCGGGCGACATCCGCTCCGTGCCCTGACGGTCGAGCGAGAACTTCACGCGCAGCACGTTGAGGAGCGGGTGCACGACCGGCCACCAGCGCGTGCGTCCCGGCGTACCGAGACGGATGCCCGGCGTGACGCGTCGACCCTCCTCGAGCAGCTGCTCGTAGGAGGCGTCAGCGCTCAGAGCGACGCTCCTGCACGCGGTTCTTCACGAAGATGAGCGGCAGCACGAACGCCGCGAGCGCACCCGCGAGCCACACGATCACGGCGGCGAGGATCCACGTCGTGATGCCGTCGATCGTCAGCGCGCCCGAGATCAGGTTGGTCAGACCCAGCGCGACGAACGCCGAGATGATGCCGACCCCGCCGGTGAACATCGGCGCGCTGACGCGCGTCACCTGGTGGATGAACGGCTCGAGGATCGCCTGGATCACGCCGTAGATCAGCGCGACGACGATGTAGGACCACAGCCCCGCGACGCTGAAGCCCGACAGCACGAGGTCGGCGACGATGATCGCGATGAACGCGGCCGCGAAGTAGATCGCAGTGCGGATCAGGAAGCGGATCATGCGGCGACGGTAGCGCTCCCCACCGCGGGCCACACGCCGGGGCGGCTCAGCGCGAGGTCGGCGCGGCGTCGGGCGCGGGCTCGGTCTCGGAGAACGCCGCGGCCATCCGGCGGTCGCCGGCAGGGTCGGCCGCGCAGCAGGAGCGCACCTGAGCACGCCCCCGCACCGCCGCCACGACGAGCACCACCGCGGGGATCACCACGAGGAGCCCGAGCACGAAGCGCATGGCAGAAGGGTACGCCGGAGAGCCCGGCCGACCTGCGACGCGTGGGACTGCTGGGGCCCGCGTTCCCGGGTTTCCGCACGTCGCGCGCCTAGATTCGGCGTGTGGGGACGGGTGCTCGCGTCGATCCCTCGGTCGTGCACGAGCCGGCCGAGGTCCGCGTCGTACCCGACCGGGGCCCCACCGCCGTCCACGAGCCGCGCCGTCCGAGGCTCACCTACCGCCGCGACGTCGACGGCCTGCGCGCTGTCGCGATCGTGCTCGTGGTGCTCTTCCACGCCGGTGTCGGCGTCGTTCCCGGCGGCTACGTCGGCGTCGACGTCTTCTTCGTGATCTCCGGCTTCCTCATCACCGGGCTGCTCGTCGACGAGCTCGAGAGCAGCGGCCGCATCTCGCTGTCGGCGTTCTACGCCCGACGCGTCCGGCGCCTGCTGCCCGTCTCGACACTGGTGCTCGTCGCGGCCGCGATCATCACCGCGGTGATCCTGCCGCCGCTCACCCACGAGTCGATCGCCGGCGACATCCGCGCCGCGGCGCTCTGGGTGTCGAACTGGCACTTCGCGGCCGGTGCGACGCAGTACATGAGCGACACCCAGGCCAGCCCGGTCCTGCACTACTGGTCGCTGTCGCTCGAGGAGCAGTTCTACCTCGTGTGGCCGCTGCTCATCGTCCTCGTCGTACGCACCCTCCCCCGCTGGGGCGCGATGGGACGACGCCGCCTCGCGACGGTGCTCGCCGCGGTGCTCGGCGGCTCGCTCATGCTCTCCCTGCTCCTCACGTCGTCGGCGGGCCCGTGGGCGTACTTCGGCCTCCAGACCCGCGCGTGGGAGCTCGCGACCGGCGCGGCGCTCGCGCTCGCCGCGCACCGCTTCTCCCAGCTCACCCTCCCCGCCGCGTCGCTGCTCGGCTGGGTCGGCCTCGGCATGGTGCTGTACGCCGCGCTCTTCTACTCCCGCGCGACGCCGTACCCGGGCATCGCCGCCGTGGTCCCGGTGCTCGGCACCGCGCTCGTCCTGGTGTCGGGCGCGCGCACCCGCGGCATCGGCCCGGCGGCGCCGCTCTCGCACCCCGCCACCGTCTACGTCGGACGCATCTCCTACGGCTGGTACCTCTGGCACTGGCCGCTGCTCGTCGCCGCCGCCGCGCTCGCGCCGGTCGCCGTCGACGACACCGAGTCGTCCGGCGGCGCCCCCTGGACCTACGTGGTCGTCGCCGTCGCACTGTCGTTCGGCCTCGCCGCCCTCACCCACCGCTTCCTCGAGGACCCGGTACGCCGGTCGCGCACGCTGCTCGCGTCGAAGCGCCAGACCTTCGTCGTGGGTGCGGCCCTCACCGTCACCTCGGTGCTCGCCGCCGGCCTCGCGGTGGGCGACGAGGGCCAGCGGCCCGACGTCCCGGTCGCCGTCGTCGCCGCCCCCGCGTCGCCCGACGCCGCCGCGACGACCGACAGCGCGAGCCCCACGGCCTCGCCGTCGAAGGCCACGGCCGTCACCCTCGCGATGACGCCGGCGCAGGCGCGCGCCGACGACTGGCCGACCACCGACTGCTTCGCCGGCTTCGTCGCGACCGCCGCCCCGACCTGGTGCGAGTTCGGCGACCCGAAGGGCTCCAAGACCGTGGCCCTCGTCGGCGACTCGCACGCCGCGCAGTGGCTCCCCGCGCTCGACGCCGCCGGCAAGGCGCGCGGCTGGAAGGTCTGGTTCTGGGCCAAGAGCGCGTGCCCCATGACCGAGGTCGACGTGTGGCTCCCGTCGTACCGCTCGAAGTACGACGCCTGCTCGGCCTGGCGGCAGAACGTCATCGGCCGCCTCGACGCCCTGCCGCAGCTCGACCTCGTGGTCGTCGCCCGCAGCAAGGGCTACCAGCAGGACCTCGTGCTCGGCGCCGACGGAGAGATCGCCGACCGCGCCGACGTACCCGGCCTCTGGCAGGCGGGTACGACGAAGCTGCTCTCCGACCTCGGCCGCGTGAGCGACCAGGTCGTGCTCGTGCGCGACACCCCGTGGGCCGCGGGCGACGTCCCCGACTGCCTCTCGGCGCACCTCGCCCAGCCGAGCGCCTGCGCCTTCCCGCGCGACGCGCGCTCGCACCTCGACGCGACGCTGGCCGCCGCCGAGAAGGCCGCGGTCGCGAAGGCCGCCGACGGCGGTGCCACGATCCGCACCGTCGATCCGACGAAGCTCGTGTGCCCGCACAGCACCTGCTCGGTCGTCACGCCGAAGGGCGTCATCGTCTACCGCGACGGCCACCACATGACGCGCACCTTCAGCACCGGCCTCGCGAAGTCCTTCGCGAACCTGCTCGCCCCGTCCCTGCGCTGAGGCGCTACGCCTCGACCGCGCGGCGGGCGGCCCGGCGGGCGCGGCGGCCGGTGGGGGCCAGAGCGTCGTCGACGACCGCCACGGTCACGGTGTAGGCGACGTGGGTGCCGACCGCGGTGGCGATCACGTCCGGCGGCCACCTCCACGGCGGCGGAGTACGACCCAGCAGGGGGAACGCCGTGAAGGTCGCGCCGAGCAGCGTGGTCCCGAACGCCGCTGCGGCGTACGGCTCGGGCATCACCTGGCGCAGGATGCCGTGCCAGATCCCGAAGGCGCTGCCGTAGGTCCAGCGCAGCAGCTCACCGAGCTCGAGGTCCTCCTCGGTCGTGAGCCCCTTGAGGTCGAGGATGTTCGCCACGATCACGCCGGGCACGTCGCTGTCGTCGTAGTCCAGCGACGTGGTCCGGTGCCGAACGCGGCGCTCGACCTCGTACGCCAGCGTCATGACGGCCGTCCCGGCCGCCCCCGCGATCACGCTCCGCACCACCCACGGCATCCCCATGCGGGCATCCTGCCGGAGCAGTCCGGTCAGCGGCGGAGGTTCTGCTCGGACAGCACGCGGTCGAGGGTGGTGAGCAGGCGGTCGGCGTCGGCGCTCGACCAGACGATCGGCGGCTTGATCTTGAGCACGTTGTGGAACGGCCCGTCGATCGACACGAGGACGCCGAGGTCCTTGCACCGCTCGACGACGTACGACGCCTCCCGGTCGGCCGGCTCGAGGGTGTCGCGGTCGCGCACGAGCTCGATGCCGAGGTAGAGGCCGAGGCCGCGCGCGTCGCCGATGAGCTCGTGCCGGGTCGACAGCTCGACGGCGCCGGCGAGGATCTGGTGCCCGACCCGGCGCGCGTTCGCGGGCAGGTCCTCGGCCTCGATGACGTCGAGCACCGCGTTGCCGATCGCCGCCGACACCGGGTTGCCGCCGAAGGTGTTGAAGTACTCCATGCCGTTGGCGAACGCCGCCGCGATCTCGGGCGTGGTCACGACACCCGCGAGCGGGTGGCCGTCGCCCGCGGGCTTGCCGAACGTCACGACGTCGGGCAGGAGCCCCTGCGTCGCGAAGCCCCAGAAGTCTGGACCCACGCGGCCGAAGCCCACCTGCACCTCGTCGGCGATCACGAGACCGCCGTGCGCGCGCACGGCCTCCGCACCGGCGACGAGGTAGCCGTCGGGCAGCACGACCTGGCCGCCGCACCCGATCATCGACTCGACGATCCAGCCCGCGAGGTTGCCGCTGCCCGCCTCCGCTGCGGCGCGCGCGACGTCGTCGGCGTACGCCGCACCCACCGACGGCTCGTAGCCGCGGTGCTCTCCGCGGTAGGGATCGGGCATCGCCGCGACGTGCACCCACGGCGGAGCGCCGCGACCGCCGCGACCCGCGTGCTTGTAGGGGCTCACGTCGATGAGCACCTGGCTGTGGCCGTGGTAGCCGTGCTCGACGCACACCATGTCCTGCGCGCCGGTCGCCGCCCGCACCAGGCGGATCGCGAGCTCGTTGGCCTCGCTGCCGCTGTTCACGAAGAAGCACACCGAGAGCGGCTCGGGCAGCGTCGCCGTGATGCGCGAGGCGTAGCGCAGCACCTCGTCGTGCAGGTAGCGCGTGTTGGTGTTGAGCACCTGCATCTGCCGCTGGCCCGCGCGCACCACGTGCGGGTGCGCGTGACCGACGTGCGCGACGTTGTTCACCGAGTCGAGGTAGGTGCGCCCGAGGTCGTCGTACAGGTGGACGCCGACCCCGCGGACGATCCGCAGCGGGGCGTCGTACGACACCGACAGGTTGGGGCCGAGCAGCCGCGCACGGTCGGCCGCGGTGCCGTCGATCGGGCGCTCGGGCACGGCGGCCACCGAGTCCGGAAGCCCTAGCAGCAGAGCCGGATCCGGCGACAGCCCGAGCCAGGTGCTTCGCTGCGACGGCTTCGCGACGCCGGGGTAGTCGACGTCGAGGCCGAGCAGGTCGAGGATCACCTGCACGTGCACGTGCGGCGCCCAGTCGCCGTTGCGCGGCGGTGCGCCGATCCACGCGAACTGCTCGCCCGCCGCGAGCTGCTGCCCCTCGTGCACGTGCTCGAGAGTCTCCGGCGCGAGGTGCCCGTAGAGGCTGTAGAACACGACGCCGTCGTCGGTCGCGTGCTCGAGCACGACCACCGGTCCGTAGTCGAGACGAGCCTCGTTGTCGTGCACGCGGTGCACGCGCGCGGCGTGAGGTGCGTAGAGCGGCGTGCCGGCCGGCGTCCACACGTCGGTGCCGAGGTGCACGGTGCGCGCCTCGTCGCCGATGTCGGCGGGGGCGAACTCCGGCGCCGTGTAGAGCAGCCGCGCCTCGCCGTACCCGCCGACGCCGATCGCGTCGGGAGCCACGTCGCGGCGGATGAGCACGTCGAACCGCTCCGGCGGCGCGGTCGCGTCGCCCGCGCCGAACAGGTCGCTGCCCACCGAGAGGTCGAGCCGGAACAGCGGCAGCGAGTCCCACGCGCTGCCCAGCAGCGGGTACGGCGTCGACGCCGCGAGGAACTCCCGCACGCGCACGGCGTCGGGGTGCGCCTCGAAGCCGCACACGTCGCGCAGCCGGTAGACCGCGCGCTCGCGCGGCAGCGGCACGTAGCGGCGCAGCGCCTCCCACGACGCGTCCTCGTCGACCGTGAGGTAGTCGTCGCCGGGACGCTGGGCCGACTGCACCGCCGCGTTGACCCCGCTCTGCACGAGCCGCGCGAGCACGAGGTCCCAGAGCACCTCGACCTCGGCCTCGGTCAGCGGGTACCGCTCGTGGAACCCGCGCGTGATCGCCGCGAGGGCCTCGACGGCGTCCGGCGCGTCGAGCATGTGGTACGACGCGGCCACGGCGATGTCGGCGGGCAGCACCGAGTGCACGAGATCGCCGAAGTCGAGCAGGCCGCTCACGCGCACGTAGCGCTCCGCGGGCCGGTCGGGCGTGCCGGCGTCGACGACGACGTTGTGGTCGTTGGCATCGCCGTGCAGCACCGCGCGGCGCAACGACGGCAGCTCGGGCACGACGTACGCCGTCCACCGGTCGAGCACCGCCTCGGCGAGCGCGCGCCGCTCCGGGTCGGTCACGGACGCGAGCCCGTCGCGCACGACCGACGGCATGGCCAGCACGTCCCAGAAGAAGTCGCGGTGCGCGGCCGGGTGGTCGTAGCCGTCGAGAGCCGCGGCGAGCCGCCCGAGGACGGAGCCGAGGTCGTGCAGCAGGGGCGCGGGCGCACCCTCGACGTCGACGAGCAGCGCACCGGGCAGCCACTCGAGCAGCCGCACGAGATGCCCGTCGACCCGCGGCACCGCGACGCCGTCGACCGACGGCCGCAGCCCCTGCACCGGGAGCCCCGCGCGGGCCGCGATGCCCGACACCTCGGTCTGCACCTCGAGCATCGCGGGGTCCTCGAGGGCGTTGCTGACCTTGAGCACCCAGCGGGTGCCGTCCCACGCCTCGACGCGGAACGTGCGGTCGCGCTCGCTGGGCAGCCCGGTGGCCGTCGCGTCGAGCCCGTAGACCTCGCGGAGGATCCGCTCGGCGTCCGCGGCGGTCGTGGTGGGGGTGTGGTCGAGCAACGACATGCCCGCCACCCTAGGGGACCTCGGAACAGGCGCGAGCCTCTGACCTGCGACGATCGTTCGGGGCCGCACGGACCGGGTGTGAAGGTGGCCACGCGGGGCCTCCACACCGGGAAACGACGGGGCTGCGAGCGGAGAATCGCGCCATGACGCAGGAGGGGTCCCGCCCGACCACCAGCCAGCCCATCAGCAGCACGACCGTCAGCCCGACCGGCACCGCCGAGCGGACCCCGCAGCAGCGCTGCCTCGACGGCAACGAGGCGGCGGCGCTGGTCGCGCACCGGCTCTCCGACATCTGCGCGATCTACCCGATCACGCCCGCCTCGGCGATGGGCGAGCTCGCCGACGCCTGGAGCGGCAACGGCCGGCTGAACCTGTGGGGCTCGGTGCCCGAGGTGATCGAGATGCAGTCCGAGGGCGGTGCAGCGGCGGCGCTGCACGGCGCCGTCCAGAAGGGGGCCTTGGCCACGTCGTTCACGGCGAGCCAGGGCCTCCTCCTCATGATCCCGACGATGTTCAAGGTCGCCGGCGAGCTCACCCCGACGGTCCTGCACGTCGCGGCACGGGCCATCGCCACCCACGCGCTGTCGATCTTCGGCGACCACTCCGACGTCATGTCCGTGCGCTCGACCGGCTGGGCGATGCTCTGCGCGTCCGACGTCCAGGAGGCGCACGACTTCGCGCTCGTCGCCCACGCGTCGACGCTGCGGGCGCGCGTGCCGTTCCTGCACTTCTTCGACGGTTTCCGCACCTCGCACGAGGTCGCGACCGTCACCCTGCTCGACGACGACGACCTGCGCGCGCTCGTGCGCGAGGAGGACGTCCTCCGCCACCGCGCGCACGGCCTCACCCCCGAGTCGCCCGTGCTGCGCGGCAGCGCGCAGAACCCCGACGTCTTCTTCCAGGCTCGCGAGGCCGCGAACGCCCACTACGACGCGGTGCCCGCGACCGTCGCGCAGGTGATGCGCGAGCTCGGCGAGCGCACCGGCCGGTCGTACTCGCTCGTCGACTACCACGGCCACCCCGAGGCCGACCGCGTCATCGTCGCGATGGGCTCGGCCACCGGCACGATCCGCGAGACCGTCGACGAGCTCGTCGCCCGGGGCGAGAAGGTCGGCGTAGCCGTCGTACGCCTCTACCGGCCCTTCCCCGCCGACGCACTGCGCGCTGCGATCCCTGCGACCGCGGCGCGCATCGCTGTCCTGGACCGCACGAAGGAGCCGGGCGCCCCGGCCGAGCCGCTGCACCTCGATGTGATGTCGGCCTTCACCGGCGACGGCAGCACGCTGATCATCGGCGGCCGCTACGGCCTCGGCTCCAAGGAGTTCACGCCTGCCGACGCGAAGGCGGTGTTCGACGAGCTCGCGAAGCCCGAGCCGCGCACCCGCTTCACCGTCGGCATCGTCGACGACGTCACGCACCTCTCCCTGGAGACCGACGACTTCCGCGTCCCGACCACCGCCGTGCAGGCGATGTTCTTCGGCCTCGGCAGCGACGGCACGGTCGGCGCCAACAAGACGAGCATCAAGCTCATCGGCGAGCACACCGACCAGTACGCCCAGGGCTACTTCGTCTACGACTCGAAGAAGTCGGGCTCGATGACGGTGTCGCACCTGCGCTTCGGCCCCGACCCGATCCGCTCGGCGTACCTCATCGACTCCGCCGACTTCGTGGCCTGCCACCAGTTCGGGCTGCTCTCGCGCGTCGACGTCCTCGAGACCGCGCGCACCGGCGCGACCGTCCTGCTCAACAGCCCCTACCCGGCCGCCGAGGTCTGGGACCACCTGCCCGGAGAGGTGCAGGCGCGCATCATCGAGAAGGGCCTCGAGGTGTACGTCGTCGACGCCACGACCATCGCGCGCGACGCCGGACTCGGCCCGCGCATCAACACCGTGATGCAGCCCTGCTTCTTCGCCCTCGCCGACGTGCTCCCCCGCGACACGGCGATCCGCCTGGTCAAGGAGAGCGTCGAGAAGGCCTACGCCCGCCGCGGTCCCGACGTCGTGGCCCGCAACCTCGTCGCCATCGACGCCGCGCTCGCCGGCCTCGAGAAGGTCGACGTGCCCACCGCCCTCACGGCCGACGCCACCGCGCGCCGCACCGACGAGTCGGTGGTCGAGGCCCTGATCGCGGGGCGCGGCGACAGCCTCCCCGTGAGCGCGATGAGCATCGACGGCACGTTCCCCACCGGCACCGCCGCGCTCGAGAAGCGGGCGCTCGCGGACGAGATCCCGATCTGGGACCCGTCGATCTGCATCGACTGCGGCAAGTGCACGATCGTCTGCCCGCACGCCGCGATCCGGATGAAGGCCTTCGCCCCTGACGCCGTCGAGGGCGCGCCCGAGGGCTTCAAGAGCAAGACCTACGCCACGCGCGACCTCCCGGCGGGCACGCTGCTCACGGTCCAGGTCGCCCCCGACGACTGCACCGGCTGCGGCATCTGCGTCGCCGTCTGCCCCGTGCGCGACAAGGCCGACCCGACCCACAAGGCGATCGACCTGCAGCCGGCGCTCGAGCACCGTGACACCGAGCGTCCGAGCTTCGAGTTCTTCCTCGGCATCCCCGAGGTCGACCGCACCTCGGTGCACACCGACACGGTGAAGGGCTCGCAGCTGCTCACCCCGCTGTTCGAGTTCTCCGGCGCCTGCGCCGGCTGCGGCGAGACGCCGTACCTCAAGCTGCTCACCCAGCTCATGGGCGACCGCATGGTCGTGGCCAACGCCACCGGCTGCTCGTCGATCTACGGCGGCAACCTGCCGACGACGCCGTGGGCCAAGGACTCCGAGGGCCGCGGCCCCGCGTGGGCGAACTCGCTGTTCGAGGACAACGCGGAGTTCGGCCTCGGCATCCGCCTGGGCGTCGAGCGCCAGGCGTCCGATGCGCACCGCCTGCTCGGCGAGCTCGCCGGTCAGCTGCCCGCCGACCTCGTGGCGGCACTGCAGGCCGAGGCTCCAGGCATCACCGACGAGGCGGGCATGCAGCAGCGCCGCGCCGACGTCGCCGCCCTGCGCGCCGCGCTGGCCGAGATCGACTCGCCGGTGGCCACGTCGCTCGCCTCGCTCGCCGACGCGCTCGTCCCGACGGCCGTCTGGATCGTGGGTGGCGATGGCTGGGCCTACGACATCGACTTCGGCGGCCTCGACCACGTGCTCGCGAGCGGGCGCAACGTCAACATCCTGGTGCTCGACACCGAGGTCTACTCCAACACCGGCGGCCAGGCCTCCAAGTCGACCCCGCGCGGCGCCTCGGCGAAGTTCGCCAGCCACGGCAAGGCGACGAAGAAGAAGGACCTCGGCCTGCTCGCCCAGGCCTACGGCGACGTGTACGTCGCCCAGATCGCCCTGGGCGCCAACGAGACCCAGACCGTGCGCGCCCTGCTCGAGGCGGCCGCATGGCCCGGGCCGTCGCTCGTGCTCGCCTACTCCACCTGCATCGCGCACGGCATCGAGATGTCGACGTCGATGGCGCACCAGAAGGCCGCGGTCACGAGCGGCTACTGGCCGCTGTACCGGTTCCACCCGAGCCCCGAGGCCGGCGCGCACCCGTTCAGCCTCGACAGCAAGAAGCCGACGACGTCGCTCGCCGACTTCACCCACGAGGAGACGCGCTACACCGCCCTCGACCGCGAGGACCACGAGCGCGCCGAGCACCTGCTCGAGCTCGCGCAGGCCGACATCGACGAGCGCTGGCACTACTACGAGCAGCTCGCCGGCATCGAGCGGTCGCTCTCGGCGGAGCCCGAGGAGGAGCTCGGGCACCTCGGCCACGAGCAGCCCGAGACCGACTGAGAGGCGCCACCGACCCGTCCGCCCGCGCGTCGCAGCGCGCGCGGTCGGAGTGGGAGCGCGACACTCGTCAGATGGGTCGGCACCGGAGCGCACGCGCGGCAGCAGTCGCGGTCGCGGCGGCGCTCGCCCTCGCCGGCTGCGGGGAGCCGCTCGTCGCGCACATCTCGAGCGACCCGAGCTCGGCCTCCGGGCTGCCGGCGAAGGTCCCCGCCACCCCGACGCCGGAGCCCACGCCCACGACGACGCCGAGCGAGGAGCCGGTCGTCGTCACGCCCAAGCCCGACGTGTCGCTCCCGCAGACCGACCCCGGCCTCGTCCCCGTCCTGCACAGCATCCCGACCAAGGACAAGGTCGTCTTCATCACGATCGACGACGGCTACACCAAGGACCCGGCGGTCGTCGCTCTCCTGAAGAAGGAGAAGGTCCCCGTCACGCCGTTCCTCGCCGTCACGGCCCTGTCGTCCGACCACGAGTACTTCAGCGCCGTGCAGGACGCCACGGGCCAGAAGGTGCAGGACCACACCCTCACGCACCCGTTCCTGTCGAGGTACTCCTACGAGCGGCAGAAGAAGGAGATCTGCGGAGCGGCCGACCAGCTCGGCACCTGGTACGGCACGCGGCCGTGGCTGTTCCGCCCGCCGTACGGCGACTACTCCACCACCACGCGGCGCGCGGCCAAGGACTGCGGGATGACGGCCATCGTCCTGTGGGACGTCTCGCTCCCCCACCGCGTCCTGCGGTACGCCGAGGGCTCCGCGCTGCGCCCCGGCGACATCATCCTCATCCACTGGCGCCCCGGCCTCGCGCGCGACCTGCCCGTCGCGATCGACGCCGCGCGCAAGGCCGGCCTCGAGATCGCCGCGCTGCAGGACTACCTGCCGCCTCCCTCCTGACCGCTGTACCGCCGTGCGGTCCATGCGGCCTCGGGGCTGCTGACAGCCGCGCCGGGAGCGGTCTAGCGTGCGGCCATGCGCCGAGTCCTGGTCAGCACCCTCGTCGTCCTCGCCCTCGCGGGCTGCGGCGGGAGCGGATCGATCACCCGAGCCGACACCGGCACCAGCACGCCGAGCAGCGCCACCACCGCGGCCAGCACGCCCGACGGCTCCTCCACGTCGTCGACGCCCGAGCCGGGCGGCAGCGGCTGCGACGCGATCACCAAGGACGACCTCGCCGCCTTCATCGTGGGCACCCAGCTGCTCGCGCAGATCCGCGACAAGGAGACGCTCGACTCCATCACGGGCGGCAGCATCGGCAAGTACAGCCCCGAGGAGTTCGGCGCCGTCCTGGCGAAGATGTCCTTCCTCACCGGTGACGCCGCCGACGGCCTGGCGACCATCTCGGCGGCGAACGACACCGTGAAGAAGCTCGCCGCGGGCGGTGCGACGCAGGCCGACTTCGACGCCTACCAGAAGCAGATCGGGGGCGTGGGCGGCATCCTCAAGGCCCAGCTCGCGGTCAACCTCGGCCTGGCGAAGTCCTGCCCCAGCCTGGGCTGAGTCCCGGTCGGCTCAGTCGATCGTCGCGGCGGCGCAGTCGGGGCAGACGCCCCAGTAGGTGACCTCGGCCTCGTCGATGAGGAACCCGTGGTCGTCGGACGCCACGAGGCACGGCCGGTAGTCGACCGCGCAGTCGACGTCGGCGATGGTGCCGCAGCCCCGGCACACCACGTGGTGGTGGTTGTCGCCCACGCGGGCCTCGTAGCGAGCGACCGACCCGGCCGGCTCGATGCGGCGCACCAGACCCGCGACGGTCAGCGCGCGGAGCACGTCGTACACGGCCTGGGTCGAGACTTCGGGCAGCTCCACGCGCACCGCGCGCACGAGGGTGTCGGTGTCGCTGTGCGGGTGGGCGCCGACGGCGTCGAGCACGGCCACGCGCTGCCGGGTCACGCGCAGCGACGCGGTGCGCAGCTGCTCCTCGGCCGTCTCCACCCCACGAGGGTACCGAGCCATTCTGGAACGACTCGAGACAACCCCCGGCAGCGCGCCCCGCGGAGCGCCCGTACGGTGAGGCCATGGAGCTGCGCATCTTCACCGAGCCCCAGCAGGGCGCGAGCTACGACGACCTCCTCCGGGTGGCGCTGGCCGCCGAGCGCCTCGGGTACGGCGCGTTCTTCCGCTCCGACCACTACCTCGTCATGGGCGACCACGACGGGCTGCCCGGCCCTACCGACGCGTGGATCACCCTCGCCGGCCTCGCCCGCGACACCACCACGATCCGTCTCGGCACGCTCGTGACCGCCGGCACCTTCCGGCTCCCCGGTCCGCTCGCGATCTCCGTCGCGCAGGTCGACGCGATGAGCGGCGGCCGCGTCGAGCTCGGCCTCGGCTCGGGCTGGTACGAGCAGGAGCACACCGCCTACGGCATCCCGTTCCCGTCGCTCGCCGAGCGGTTCGACAAGCTCGAGGAGCAGCTCGAGATCGTCACCGGGCTCTGGTCGACGCCCGTCGGGTCCACCTTCGACTTCGACGGCGCGCACTACGCCCTGACCGGCTCCCCCGCCCTCCCCAAGCCCGTGCAGCGCCCGCTGCCCGTGATCGTCGGCGGCGGAGGTCCGCGTCGTACGCCGTACCTCGCCGCTCGTTTCGGGGCGGAGTACAACGTGCCGTTCCGCTCCCTCGCCGACACGTCCGAGGCGTGGGCGCGAGGCCGCGCGGCGTGCGACGAGGCCGGCCGCGACCCGGCGTCGCTGCTGCTCTCAGCCGCGCAGGTGCTGTGCTGCGGCCGCGACGAGGACGAGGTCGTACGCCGGGCAGCGGCTATCGGCCGCGAGGTCGACGAGCTGCGCGAGAACGGCCTCGCCGGCACGCCCGACGAGGTGGTCGCCAAGGCCCGCGCGTTCCGCGACGCCGGCGCCGAGCGGATGTACCTCCAGGTGCTCGACCTCTCCGACCTCGAGCACCTCGAGCTCGTGGCCGCGGAGGTCATGCCTCGCGTGTGACGTCACCGACGTCGGGTGCAGCCGCGTGCTCGCGGCGTCGATGACTCCCGTGTGACGTGCACGACCTCCGGTTTCCTGCGCGGGACCGGTGGGCACGCTCACAGCGTCCGCCGTCGTCGACCCGCGTGGGAGGAGGTGCTCCGCATGGAGATCCTGCTCCTCGCTGCCGTCTCCGCGTTCCTGCTCGCGACGCCGCTGTTCTCGAAGGACACGTCCGACGCCCGCGCCGAGTCCGCGCGTCCCGCCGCCGGCTGGTGGCCGGCCAGCCCCGACGCCCGCTGAGCTTCCCCGCTTCCCCCGCCTGAGCCCCGTCGCCCCTCGACGGGGCTCTCGTGCGTCTCAGGTGCTTCTGCCCTGCCCGGCGGGTCAGCGCGCCGACGCGGCCATCTCGTGGAGCCCGGAGTCGAACGCCGTCACCAGCAGCTCGGGGTCGGGCAGCACCGTGGCGTCGGACTTGAAGCCGATCCGCACCGTGTCGTCGTAGCTGAAGATGCAGACGCCGAGGGTCTGGTTGCCCGACCCCGGCACCCAGCCCAGCGCCCCGGTGATCCGGCTGCCCGCGAGGTAGCGCGTGGTGCTCGGGCCCTTGACGTTGGTGGTGACTCCGATCGCCTTGCTGGAGAAGAAGCCGACCATGAGGTCCTCGACCACGCGCTGGGTCATGCCGATCGCGGTGATGATGCTGTAGGTGATGAGCGCCTCGGGCGAGGCCTTGATCGCGTCCATGCGCGCCTTGCTCGCGGCGAGGCGCTCCTGCACCGGGCCGACGCCGGAGGGCAGCGGCAGCATCGCGAGGGCGAACCGGTTGCCGAGCTCGCGCGGCAGCGGCTTGGTGAGGTCGCGCATGTTCACCGGCACCATCGTCGTGATGTCGTGGCGCGGGACCCCCTTGGCCTCGGCGTAGTCGCCGATCGCGCCCGACACCGCGGCGACGAGCACGTCGTTGACGGTGGCGTCCGACGCCCGTCCGATCTTCTTCACGAGCGACAGGTCGTGGGGCTGCGACCAGACGGCGCGCTTCTCGATGCCCGGCTCGCCGGCCAGCGGGCTCTCCGGCAGCGAGGAGAGCAGCAGCTTGTCGGCGACGTGCAGCGTCTGGCGGGTCAGGGTGAGGCCGTCGCGGATGAGCGACGGACGCACGAGGCTCGCGGCCTGGCCGGCCATCCGGCCGACGAGGTCCATCCCCGGGATCACCAGGCGGTTCACGGGATCGCGCTCTGCCCGGTCGGCCTCGACGAGGTCGGCGTCGGGCTCCTCGTCGGTGAGCGAGAGCAGCACGGCCACCAGCGCGATGCCGTCGGCGAGCGCGTGGTGGAACCGTGCGAACAGCGCGGCACCGTCGCGGTGGCCCTGCAGCACGTGCAGCTCCCAGAGCGGGTGCGCCCGGTCGAAGGGCACGTGCATCTGCGACTCGACGTACGCCGCGAGAGCCGCGTCGTCGCCCGGCGGCTCGAGCTGCACCACGCGCACGTGGTTGTCGAGCGAGAACTCCGGGTCGTCCTCCCACTGGTTGGGGAGCACGAGGGTGGCGTCGGGGGCGAGGCGCTGGTGGAAGACCGGGTAGCGGTCGATCATCCGGCGCTGGATCACGGCCTCGAGCCGCTCCACGTCGATACCGCCCTCGACCCACAGCATCGCGTCGATGACCATGAGGTTGGTCGGGTGGTCAGCGCGCAGCCACAGCGTGTCGACCGGGCCGACCGGCCTGCGTCCGCTCATCGCGCACCTCCCTCTGCGAGCGTAGGCGGCACGCGCCTCACGGGCGCGTCGAGGAGTGTGACGTTCGCGGGAGCCGGGTGACCAGGCTCGAGGTGTCCCAGCGCCGACCGCCCGCCGCCTCGATCTCGGCGTAGAACTGGTCGACGAGCGCGGTCAGCGGCAGCGAGGCGCCCACGGTCCGGCCCTCGGCGAGGGTGTTCCCGAGGTCCTTGCGCATGTGCTCGACGGCGAACCCGAACTCGAACTCGTCGGCCGCCATGGACGTGTGCCGGTTGGCCATCTGCCACGAGCCGGCCGCGCCCGCGCCGATGGTGTCGAAGACCGCCTCCAGGTCCTGACCGGTCAGCTTCGCGAACGCCACGCCCTCGGCGAGTCCCTGCACGACGCCGGCGATGCAGATCTGGTTGACCATCTTCGCGAGCTGTCCGGCACCGACCTCGCCGAGCAGCCGCCGCTTGGCGCCGTACGCCGCGATCACGGGCTCGGCCACGGCGTAGTCGGTCTCCGAGCCGCCGACCATGATCGTGAGGGTGCCGTTCACGGCGCCCGCCTGACCGCCGGAGACGGGCGCGTCGAGGAACCCGACCCCCTTCTCGGCGCACGCCGCGTGGGCCGACCGCGCGGTGCTCGCGGCGACCGTCGTGTGGTCGACCACGAGAGTCCCCGGCGTCGCGCCGGCGAGGACGCCGTCGGCACCGGTCAGCACGTCGAGCACCGACGCGTCGTTGCCGACGCACATGAGCACGACGTCGGCCGCGGCCGCCGCCTGCGCCGCGGTCGCCGCCACGGTGGCCGTCGGGTGCTCCGCGCCCCACGCGGCCGCGCGCTCGGCGCCGCGGTTCCACACGGTCACCTCGTGACCCGCGGCGACGAGGTGCCCCGCCATCGGTGCGCCCATGACGCCCAGCCCTACGAACGCGACCCGTGCCACCTGCTGCCTCCGTGTGCTCGTCCCGTGCCCCGGCTTACTGCGGCGCCAGCGTAGGCGTACCGCTCCTAGGCTGGTCACGTGGCAGGCGAGGGCGGGGTGCGGGTCGACGCGTGGACCTGGGCCGTGCGCGTCTACCCGACCCGCTCCGCGGCCAGCGCCGCGTGCAAGGCCGGGCACGTGAAGGTCAACGGCGCGAGCGCCAAGCCGGCGCAGCACGTCAAGCCCGGCGACACGGTGCGCGCCCGCACGCCGGCGGGCGAGCGGATCCTCGTGGTGCGCGGCCTGCTCGAGAAGCGGGTCAGCGCGACGGTCGCCGCCGAGAGCTACGACGACCTCACACCGCCGCCCCCGCCGAAGGAGGAGCGGCCCGCCGTGCCCGTGCGCGAGCGCGGCAGCGGCCGTCCGACCAAGCGCGAGCGCCGCCAGACCGAGCGCCTCCGCGGCCGCGCCTGAGGGGTCTCAGTGGGCGAAGCCCCCGGCCTCCGCGCTGGTGAGCGGGTTGGTCGCCGGGTGCTTGTCGAGGTGCTCCAGCGCGCGGCGCATGTCGTCGACGAGCAGCGAGGCGAGGTCGCGGCTCACGTCGTGGCGCACCAGGATGCGCTGGATCGCGAGGTCGGTCCGGTTCTCCGGCAGCGTGTACGCCGGCACCTGCCAGCCGTACGCGCGGAGCCGGTCGGCGAGGTCGAACAGCGTGAAGCCGTGGTCGACGCCCTCGCGCAGCTTCCACGCCGTGGCCGGGATGCCGCCGCGACCGTCGTAGATCACATCGAACGGACCCATGGCCGCGATCGCGTCGGCGACGTACGCCGCAGTCTCGTAGCAGGCGTTGTGGATGCGGGCGTAGCCCTCGCGGCCCAGGCGCAGGAAGTTGTAGTACTGCGCGACGATCTGGCCGCCGGGGCGCGAGAAGTTCAGCGCGAAGGTCGGCATGTTCCCGCCGAGGTAGTTCACGTTGAAGATCAGGTCCTCGGGGAGGTCCTCGGCGTCGCGCCAGACCACCCAGCCGACACCGAGCGGCGCGAGGCCGAACTTGTGGCCGGAGGTGTTGATCGACTTCACCCGCGGGAGCCGGAAGTCCCAGACGAGATCGGGCTCGTGGAACGGCGCGAGGAACCCGCCGCTCGCACCGTCGACGTGCATCGGGATGTCGAGACCGGTGTCGGCCTGCAGCTTGTCGAGCGCCGCCGCGACGTCGGCGACCGGCTCGTACTGGCAGGTGTAGGTGACGCCCAGGGTCGGGACGACGCCGATGGTGTTCTCGTCGACGCGGGAGAGCACCTCCTCCGGCGTCATGATGAGGCGGTCGCCCTCCATCGGGATCTCGCGGTGCTCGACGCCCCAGTAGCGCGCGAACTTGTGCCAGCAGATCTGCACCGGGCCAGTGACGAAGTTGGGGTTGTCGATCGGCTTGCCCTCGGCGCGGCGGCGCTCGCGCCACTTCCACAGCAGCGCCATGCCGCCGAGCATCGCGGCCTCGCTCGACCCGGTGGTCGAGGTGCCCAGCGTGTTCGCGGCGTCCGGCGAGTTCCAGAGGTCGGCCAGCATGTGCACGCAGCGCGCCTCGAGCTCGGCGGTCTGCGGGTACTCGTCCTTGTCGATCATGTTCTTGTCGATGGCGAGGTCCATGAGGCGGTGCACCTCGGGCTCCAGCCAGGTCTGGCAGAAGGTCGCGAGGTTCTGCCGCGAGTTGCCGTCGAGCAGCAGCTCGTCGCTCACCACCTGGAAGGCGTGGCGCGGGTCCTGCTCGGTCTCGGGCATCTTGTACTTGGGCAGGGCCTTCGACAGGTCGGTCGAGGCGAACACGTCGTCGTCCAGGCGCTCGCGGACGGCGTCCTTCTCGTGCAGCATCGGGGGGCTCCCTCGTCGACGGGTGCGGCGCCGTGCGGCGCCTCGCTCCCACCCTGCCACCCTCACGCCAGGGCGCACCCGCCGATCGGGATGGTTGTGACGACGTTCGCCCGGCGGACGCCTAGAAGTCGCCGGCGTCCTTGCGGTAGGCGCGCAGGACCGTGACCAGGCGCGTCATCGCCGAGGGCGAGAAGCCGGGGTCGGTGAACACCTTGGCGTTGAGCTCAGCCGTGACCTGCTCGGCGAGCTCGCGGCCCTCGGGCGTGATCTCGACCAGCGTCGAGCGCCGGTCGTCGGGGTGGGGGCGGCGTACGACGAGGCCGGCCGCCTCGAGCCGGTCGACCGCGTTCGTCACGCTCGTCTGGTGCACCTGCAGCCGCGAGCCGAGCACGCTCATCGGCAGCGACCCGCGCCGCGAGAAGTAGAGCAGCATGAGGGTCTCGTACCGGGCGAACGTGATGCCGAAGGGCCGGACGACGGCCTCGGCCCGAGAGACCGCGATCTGGTGCGCCCGCATGAGCGAGGTGACCGCGGCCATGCCGTCGGCGGCGTCGCCCCACCCGTGCGCCACCCACTGCCGGTGCGCCTCCGCGATGGGGTCGAAGGGCAGGCCAGGCACGTCGGGCATGACCGCAGGCTACCCACCCGGTACGCCGCACCGCGTGACGCGGGACGCGGGCGCGGTCAGGCCGACGCGGCGAGGATCTCGCGCGAGAGGTCGTCGGGACGCTCCTCGGCGACGAAGTGGCCGCAGTCGGAGTACTTCACGACGCGAGCGTCGCGGAACAGCCCCCGCCACCGGTCGAGCTCCTTCTCGCGGAAGGCGAGGTCCTTCATCCCCCACGCGAGCGTCGTGCGCAGCCCGGCGATGGCGGCGCGCCGGTCCCAGAGCGACGCGAGCCAGTCGCTCGACCCGACGATCTCGTGCGGGAAGACGGCCGAGCCCTCTCGCTCCTGAGGGGATCCCAACGGCTGGAGGTAGTGGGCGTGGATCTCGGGGGTCAGCCGGGTCTTGTCGCCGTACACGCGGCGCAGGAAGTCGCCGGCGAAGAAGTTCTTGTTCAGGATCAGCCAGCGACCGACCGGGCCGCCCATGAACCGCGAGAAGCCCTGGTAGTACCAGTCCGAGCGCACCGACCACAGCCAGGTGTTGGTGACGACGAGCGCCTTCATCCGCTCGGGGTGGTCCAGCGCCCACGACAGGCCGACCGGGCCGCCCCAGTCGCCGACGACGAGCGTGACGTCGCGCAGGTCGAGGGAGTCCATGAAGGCGGCGAACTGGCGGGCCTGGTCGGCGGGACGGTAGGAGTACCCCGCCGGTTTGTCCGA
The DNA here is from genome assembly GCA_046330715.1 of Candidatus Nanopelagicales bacterium. Lineage (GTDB taxonomy): Bacteria > Actinomycetota > Actinomycetes > S36-B12 > CAIYMF01 > Longivirga. The sequence goes on along the minus strand of JAXLSG010000004.1, from coordinate 207,273 downwards.
CAGCCCGAAGCCCAGCTGGTCGGGCGCGATGGCGCGGCGTCCGCCCGCGACGAGCGCCGGGATGACGTTGCGGTACTGGAACGACCAGGTGGGGTTGCCGTGCAGCATCACCACCGGCGCGCCCGAGCCCTCGTCGACGTAGTGCATCCGGCCGTCGGGCGCGTCGAACCAGTGCGCCTCGAAGGGGTAGAGGCCGGTGTCGAGCCAGTCAGGACGGGCCGGGTCGGTGCTCACCGTCGCAGGCTAGTGACGCGCTCCCGTGGGGCGCGCCGTTTCCGGAACGATCGCTCCGGCAGCCTCAGGCCTTCTCCTCCACGGTGGAGGGGTACAGGTCCTTGGACGGCGTGCGGATCCCGCGGAACTCCCAGTCGCCGCCCTGCGCCGTGGAGATGACCTCCTCGCTCTCCGTGGGCTGCGCGCCCACGTCGGAGCGGATCGGCGTCGGGCCCTCGACGATCGTGTTGCGCAGGACGCCGAGCCCCTCGACCTCGACCTCGACGACGTCGCCCGGGTAGACCGTGCGCGAGAAGGCCGGAGTGCCGGAGAACAGGATGTCGCCGGGAACGAGCGTGATGGTGCGGGCGATGTCGGCGACGAGGTAGTGCATGTCCCACTCCATCTCCGCGGTGGTGGAGTCCTGCTTCACCACACCGTTCACGCGGGTCTGGATGCCCTTGTCGTGGAAGTCCCACCCGGTCACGAGGCCAGGCCCGATGGGCGCGAGGGTGTCGGCACCCTTCACGCGCAGCATGGAGCCGGCGTCGGTGTCGCGGAAGTCGTGCAGGCCGTAGTCGTTCCCGACCGTGTAGCCCGCGATGTAGTCCCCCGCCTCCTGCGGCGAGATGTTGCGCGCCGTGCGGCCGATGACGATGACGATCTCGCCCTCGTAGTTCAGCCACTTGCAGCCCTGCGGGCGCACGACCGCGCCCTCGTGGCTGTTGAGCGCCGTGATCGGCTTGTGGAAGTACGTCGGCGCCGGCGGGAGCTTCGTCATGAACTCCTGCGTGCGGCTGTCGTAGTTGAGGTGGACGCAGATGATCTTCGTCGGCTCGACCGGCGGCAGGTGCACGGCGTCGTCGACGCCCACCTCGCGGCCGTCGCCGGCGACCAGCGTGTCGCCGTGGCGCACGACCTGGACGGGCGCGCCCTCGAGCAGGATGCGGCGGTACTCGGTCACGGGGTCTCCTCGGGCACCGCGACGACCGCGGCGGGTGGTGGGGTCAGGACGCGGCGGTGCGCGGGGCGGTCCAGCCGGCGGCCGGACGGTCGAACCACACGTGCACCTGGCTCGTGCCGACCGAGTTCTCGTAGTCGCCGTACTGCACGCCCGGGGCCGAGAACTCCTCCTCGCCGAGCGCGGCGGCCATCATCAGGTAGTGGGCGAACATGCCCTCGGGGCGCACCGTGAGGAACTCGGGCATGGTCTCGAGCACGCGGTCGTGACGGCCCTCGAAGAACCAGCCGAGCCGCTCGTGGTCCATGTCGCGCGCCTTCTGGCTGTGGATGTGCGACGGGTCGCTCATCTCGTGCTTGCGCAGCTCCTTGAGCTTGTAGAACGTGTGCGACAGCGATCCGGTGGCGATGATGATCACCTTGCGGTCGGTCTTCGCGATCGCCGCCTTGATGGCCCTGCCGACGCGCAGGAAGTCGTCGGTCTCGCCGGTCTGGCAGACCGACATCGAGATCCACTGCTTGTCCAGGCCCTTGCCCAGGTAGGTCCAGAGGTTGACCGACGGGTAGTAGAGCGGCAGGTAGGGGTCGTCGATCGGGGTGATCCACGTGCCGTTCGGCTCGCCCTCGGCGGCGATGGCCTCCGCGAGCTCGCGGTCGCCGCGCCACTCGTACGGGATTCGGCACATGCCGCGCGGGAGCTCCTCGGCGGTGAACAGGCCGGCGCGGATGTCCTGCGAGGTGATGATGAACTCGACGGTCGTGAACCAGTGCGAGTCGAGCACGATCACGGTGTCGTAGTCGAGCTGCTCGAACTTCTCGGCGCGCAGCTGGTGCAGCGCCGGTACGAGGGAGATCTCCTTGCCCTCGTTGAGCTCGAGACGGGTCTCGAGCGGCAGCATGATCGTGGGGACGTGCGAGAGCAGCCCCGCCGCGACGACCTCGCCCATGTCAGCTCCATCCCTTCGGTGCGAACACCGAGTTCTTGACGTCGCAGTAGAAGTCGAACGACCAGATGCCGCCCTCGCGGCCGATGCCCGACCGGCCGCTGCCGCCGAACGGCGCCGACAGGTCGCGGACGAAGAAGCAGTTGATCCAGACGGTGCCCGCCCGCAGCTGCGACGAGACCCGCTCGGCCCGCTCCTGGCTGCCCGTGACGACGGTGGCGGCGAGGCCGTAATCCGTGTCGTTGCCCATCGCCACGCCCTCCTCCTCGGTGGAGAAGCGCTGCAGCGTGAGCACCGGGCCGAACACCTCGTCGCAGGTGATCTCCATCGAGCGGTCGACGCCCTCGAACACCGTGGGCTTGTAGAAGAACCCGCCGGTGGCGTTGTTGAGCTCGTCGTTGGGACCGCCGCCGAGGATCACCTGGGCGCCGTCGGCGACCGCGCGCTTCACGAAGCCGTCGACACGCTCGAAGTGCGTGCGGCTCACCAGCGGGCCGATGTCGGTGCTCTCGTCGCGGCTGTCGCCCTGCTGGATCTGCGCAGCACGCTCGAGGAAGCGGGCGCGGAAGTCGTCGTAGATGCCGTCCTGCACGAGCAGGCGGACGGCGGCGAGGCAGACCTGCCCGGAGTTGTCGAACTGCTCGACCGCGAGGTCGACCGCGAGGTCGAGGTCGGCGTCGTCGAAGACCAGCAGCGGCGACTTGCCGCCCAGCTCGAAGCTCACCGGCGTCACGTTGCGCGCCGCGGCCTCGCCGATCTTGATCGAGGTGGGCACCGAGCCGGTGAAGCAGACACGTCGTACGTCGGGGTGCGCGACGAGCGGAGCGCCGGCCTCGACCCCCATGCCCTGCACGACGTTGAAGACGCCGTCGGGGAGCCCGGCCTCCTTCGTGATGTCGGCGAGGAGCGACGCCGTGAGCGGAGCCCACTCCGGCGGCTTGGCCACCACCGTGTTGCCCGCGGCGAGGGCCGGACCGATGCGCCACGTCGCCAGCATGAGCGGCGCGTTCCACGGAGTGACGATCGCGGTGACGCCGGCGGGGTCCCACGAGACGTGGTTGCGGTGGCCGCGGGTCTCGAAGTCGGGGTGGCCGAGCTCGAGCAGGTAGTTGGCGAAGTGACGGAAGTTCAGCGCCACGCGCGGCATGACGCCGCGACGGTGCGAGCGCAGCAGCGAGCCGTTGTCGCGGGTCTCGACCTGCGCCAGGTCATCGATGCGCTCCTCCACCAGGTCGGCGACGCGGTTGAGGATCGCGGAGCGCTCGGCGGGCGAGGTGCGCGACCAGCCGACGAAGGCCTCCTTCGCGGCGGCCACCGCGGCGTCGACCTCGGCCTGCCCGCCGCGGCTGACGTGGGCGATGACCTCGCCGTCGAGGGGCGACACGTCCTCGAACGTGTCGGCGCTCGCGACCCGCTGGCCGCCGATCCAGTGCCGGGTGTCGACCTGGACGCCGGCCACCTCCGCGAACGTCATACGCCTGTCCTCCGAGGGTGGGAAGGGGGTGGCTCGAGAGCCACGGCTCCGATATCGTTCGGAGCCAAACGTATTGCCGCCGGAGAGGGCCGTCAAGACATGTCGCGAACTCCGATCGTCGTGATCCCCGGCCGTTTCTCGGCGTCGGCGAGCGCCCTGCGCTACCGCGCCGTGGTCACGGCCCGGGCGCTCTCGGAGGCCGTGCTGCGCGCGGGCGGCGAGCCCGTGACCGTGCACCCCTGGGCGCCCGACGGAGCCGTGACCGTCGACGAGGTCGCCGACCGGCTGCGCTTCGCCGACGCCGTGCTCCTCCCCGGCGGCGGCGACCTCTCCCCCGAGCGCTACGGCCAGCAGGTCGAGCACGACGCCGTGTACGACGTCGACCACGAGCAGGACGCGTTCGACCTCGCCGTCGCCGAGTGGGCGCTCGGGGCCGGCGTACCGCTGCTCGCCGTCTGCCGCGGCACGCAGGTGGTCAACGTGCTGCGCGGCGGCACGCTGCGCCAGCACATGGACGACCCCCACCGCCATGTCGTGCACGAGGTCGCGGTCGACGAGGGGTCGCGGCTGTCGGCCGCCGTGGGTCCCGCGGTCACGGCGTCGTGCTACCACCACCAGGCGCTCGAGCGGCTCGGCGACGGGCTGCACGTCGTGGCGCGCGCCGAGGACGGCACTCCCGAGGCCATCGAGCTCGACGGCCACCAGGGCTGGTTCCTCGGCGTGCAGTGGCACCCCGAGGACACGGCCGAGACCGATCCCGTGCAGCTCGCGGTGTTCCGCGGCCTCGTCGACGCTGCGCGAGCCTGAGCCTCAGGAGCCCTCGGCCTGCTTGACGACGGCACGCAGCGAGCGCGCCATCTGCAGCATGTCCTTCTCGCCCAGCGTCGCGGTCACGTGCGCCTCGACGGCATTGAACTCCGGGAACACCTCGGCCATGAGCTTCTGACCCTTGGCCGAGAGCGAGAGCAGCACCCGGCGCGCGTCGTCGGGGTGCACCCGGCGCTTCACCAGGCCGCGGTCCATGAGGGTGCTCACCACGCCGGTCAGCGTGCCCTTGGAGATGCCGGCCTCGGCCGCGACGTGACGGCTCTCGATGTCGCCCCAGATCCAGATGACCCAGAGGACGACCCAGCCGGTCCAGGTGAGGTCGTGCGGCGCGAGCACCGTTCGCTCGACGTGGTTCCGCACGGCGTTGGCCGCGCGGTAGATGTTGGAGACGGCGGCCATCGCGGTCATGTCGACCTCGAGACCGGTGAGCCGCTCGGCGACCGCCTGCTCGGTCGCCTCGAGCGTGCGGTGGCCGTCGTCGCCGTTGGCCGCCTCGGTCGCTCGGACGTATCGGGACAAGGCGCACGCTCCGTCGTCGCAGGGGCAGGCCGACGGGTCGCAGTCCGCCGGGTCGGCCAGGTGCGCGGGCTCGCGCCGCGCCCCCGTCGTCGAGCGCCCGCGCCGGGCTGCCGTGGCCATGCCGGGAGTCTAGGAGAGATCGTTCGGATATAGACGATCACGCATGCGGGGCCACCGCCACCTGGTCGAGGAACCGCCCGACGAGAGCGCGGCTGCGGGCGGCCGCGGCATCGGCGTCGCGCCTCGTGCGGTCGAGCAGCGCCGTCGCGTCGATGCCGTGCTCGTCGAGGTAGACCTTGCCGCCGTTGTCGTACCAGCCCTGCAGCTGCTCGGGCGTGAGCTCGGGGTGGAACTGCACGCCCAGCGAGCGACCGAGGACGAAGGCCTGCGACGGCGCGAGCTCGGTGCGCGCGATGGTGCGCGAGCCGGGCGGCGGGGTCCACCGGTCGTGGTGCCACTGGAACCACGGGCCGGCCTCGACCAGACCCGGCTCGTCGACCTCGAGCTCGTACCAGCCGATCTCCGCGCCGGGCGCCCTCTCGACCGAGCCACCGAGCGCCGTCGCGAGCGCCTGACCGCCGAAGCAGATCCCGAGCACGGGTACGCCGGCGTCGTGGGCGCGACGCAGCAGCCCGATCTCCTCGAGCACCCAGGCGCCGATCGTGGCCTCGTCGTACACCGACCAGGGCGCACCCATCGGCACGATGGCGTCGTAGCCCAGCGGGTCGGGGAACTCGACGTCGACGCCCGGCTCGTGGAAGGAGTGCTCGGGCACGACGAGGAACTCCTCGATCTCGTACCCGCGGTCGGCGAAGGCCTCCCCCACCGGGCCGACCGGGGAGACGTGGTCCTGCTGGATGAACAGAGCGCGCACGCGAGGTCCTTTCGTTCGGACCCGAACATATGACCGGCCGCCGTCTCGCGCAACGCCTTCCGGGCTCGGAAAACCCCCTCCGGAAACCCTTCCCTGCGGCACCGCGACGCACTATCGTCCCTTCATCGTTCGGTTCCGAACGACCGCCATCCCGAGGAGGCACGAGCGTGGGCAAGCCGGTGGACAAGGAGCAGGTCGCTGCGGTCATCGAGGACCTCAGGGCCCGCGGCATCGACGTCATCCGGGTCTCCTACCCGGACCTCATCGGGACCGACCGCGGGCGCGACGTGCTCATCGACGAGCTGCCGACCGCCATGGGCCACGGCATCGCGTTCTGCCGCGCCGTCTTCCACACCAGCCCGCGCGGCGACGTCGTCCCCGTGCAGGGCGGCCTCGAGGACGGCCTGCCCGACATCAAGGTCGTCCCCGACCTCGCGACGCTGACCGACCTGCCCTGGGAGCCCGGCGCGGCCTGGTGCCTGGGTGAGACCTTCGCCCAGGACGGCGCGCCCGCGCCCGAGTCGCCGCGCGAGGTGGCCCGCAGCGTCGCTGCGAAGCTCGCCGAGCTCGGCCTCGGCGCCGTGATCGGCCCGGAGCTCGAGTTCTACGTGATGGAGCCCGACCCCACCTGCGACCGCGGCTGGAAGCGCTACGCCGACGAGCCCGGCAACGTCTACGTCGTGGGCCGCAAGGGCGACCCCAAGGGCATCGCGCTGTCGATGCTGCGCCACATGCGCGACGCGCACCTGCAGGTGACGGCCGCCAACCACGAGTTCAGCGCCGGCCAGTTCGAGATCAACCTCAACCACTCCGAGCTCGTCGACGCCGCCGACCGCGCGTTCCGGATGAAGTCGGCCGTGCAGGAGATCGCCCGGCACGAGGGCATGCTCGCGACGTTCATGGCCAAGCCGTTCAACGACGAGGGCGGCAGCGGCTTCCACCTGCACGTCTCGCTGGTCGACGAGTCGGGCGAGAACGTCTTCGGCGCCCCGGACGGTACGGACGGACTCTCGGTGCGCGGCCGCCAGGCCATGGCGGGCGTCCTCAAGCACGCGGCGGGCCTGGCCGCGCTGCTCAACCCGACGATCAACTCCTACAAGCGCTTCGGGCCCGACACGCTCGCCCCGTGGCTCATCGACTGGGGCCTCGACAACCGCAGCGCGATGGTGCGCATCCCGCCGGAGCGCGGCGGCGCCGCGCGCATGGAGGTACGCCTCGGCGACGCGACCGCGAACCCCTACATCGCGATGGCTGCGATCGGGGCCGCGATCTACCTCGGCATCCGCGACGGCCTCGAGCCGCCCGCACCGCTCGAGGGCTACGGCTACGACCCGGAGAGCGCGCCGATGCTGCCGCAGAGCCTCGGCGAGGCGCTCGACGCCCTCGAGGCCGACAAGGAGCTCGTCGAGGCCCTCGGCGAGTACTTCGTGACCTCGTTCATCACCTACAAGCGCAACGAGCTCGAGCGGTTCAGCCGCTTCGTCACCGACTGGGAGTTCCTCGAGTACGCCTACCACCTGTAGGTCGCACCGCACGACGAGAGGCCCGGGGCACGACGCCCCGGGCCTCTCGCTGTCGGTGGAGGTGACGCTCAGACCTCGCGCGCGATGCGCTCGGCCTTGGCCACGAGCTCCGCGCACAGGTCGGGCACCTGGTCGGCGCGCTCGACGAACATCGCGGGCTTGAAGCAGATCGTCCGGAACCCCTGCGCGAGCTGGCGGGGCAGGTCCTCGAGCGCCTCGTCGAGGCTCGCGACGTCGTCGGTGCCGGTGAACCGGCCGCGGATCCCGCCGACCATCTCGAGCTCGGACATGTCGCGGCCGTGCTCGCGCATCACGTCGGCCAGCAGCGCGAGGTCCTCGTCGGTGAGCGGCCCGAACGGGTTGAGCCCCTTGCCGTACTGCGCGAGCCGGCGCGCGAGAGGCGGGTGCATCCCCTGGCCGCCGAACCAGAGCGGCGGCCCGTCGGGAGTCGCCGCTCCGGGGTCGAGCCACACGTCGGTGAACGGGAACCGCGGTCCCTCGTGGCTGATCGGGTACGGGCCCCACGACTTCGCGAGCACCTCGAGCTGCTCGTCGAGGATCTTGCCGCGCTCGCCGAACGGGACACCGAGGGCGTCGTACTCGTCGCGCGACCAGCTCACCGTCGGGAGCACCACGAGGCGTCCGCCCGACAGCAGGTCGAGCGTGCCGAGCTCCTTCGCGAGCAGCAGCGGGTGGCGCAGCGGCGCGATGATCGCGCCGGCGACCAGGCGCAGCGTCGAGGTCGCCTGCGCGATGGCCGACAGCAGCACGATGGAATTCGGCCAGGCGGTGCTCGGCGGCTGGTTGCCGGGGGCGGCGTAGTCGCGCGGGTTGGTCATCTCCCCCGCGTCGCCCGCGTCGCGCCCGAGCACGACGTGCTCGCTGAGCATCACGCCGTCGACGCCGGCAGCCTCGGCGTCCTCCGCCATGCGCACCAGCCCGCGCAGGTCGCGCTCGTCGACGAGCGTCTGGTTCTCGGTGAGCACCATGAGCAGGCGCACCGGCTCGTGCGTCATGAGGTCCCTCCTGACGCGTCAGCGGTGGGCGAGCGTGGTGCCGCCGTCCCAGCTCGTGCCGACCTGGACGTAGTAGCCGCTGATGATCTCCCGCACGGGAAGGGTCGAGGCGACGTCGTCCCACGGCGAGTCGAACAGGTCGAGGGTGGCCTCGGCCTTCCACGGCTGACCGGCCTCGCCGCCCGCGCCGCGCATCGTCAGCACCTCGTCGAGCGCCCAGCCGCTGGCGCCGCGCTCGATCGGGCGCACCTGGCGGTGGTGCAGCATCGGCAGCGCGTTGACGAAGCCGTTGGTCTCGCTCGGCTCGGTGAGGGTGATGACCGCCTGCGCCAGCCGGTGGTCGTACGCCGCGAGCGTGGCGCCGAACTTCGCGCCCGCCTCGATGCGCGGTGCGCCCTTGCCGTAGGGCATCGGACGGGTCTGGTGGATCGAGCCGAGCTTCTTGGGATAGCCCTGGTGCACGCCACGGGCGATGGCGAAGTCGGTCGTGACCCAGATCAGCACGCAGCGCGAGTAGGTGACGCCCTCGAACTGGCAGCGGACGACGGCGAACGCCTCCTTGTACTGGCTGCGCGCGGGGTCGAGGAGCTCCTCGCCGCCCGACGAGCACGACTGCCAGTCGGCCCAGATGAACGCGACGGCGCCCGGGTCCTCGTCGGCCAGCTCGACGTCGTCGGGCAGGATCGCGCGCACCTTCTCGACGTCGGTGCGGTACTCGACCGTGAGCAGGTCGCCGCTGTAGAACCACGGCGGGTTCGGGATGAGCGCGCTGCGCCCGCTCACGGTGTACGGCGGCGCGAAGCCCTGGAGCTCGGGCACGGGATCTCCTCGTTCTCGGTACGGGCGTTGCGGGTGGCGGTCGGGTCGGTACGGCGAGGGCGCTAGAGCGCCCCCTCCTCGGCGAGCATCGCCAGGACGATCTCGCGGACCTTGAGCGCCGCGACGTCGGCCGCGACGTTGACCTCCGGACCGGGGCCGTCGATGTCGAGCACGGCCTGCGCGATCTCCATCGCGGTGATCACGCGGTCGTAGTAGTCGGCGAACATGTCGAGCATGCGCTCGTCGGCGGGCGCGTCGCCCACGGCGAAGTCGCGGTCGACCTGCCAGTGAAGCCGGCACACGCCCTCGTCGAGCGGCGTCACCAGGTGCGTGAACCGCAGCCGCGCGACGGAGCCGTCGGGGCCGGTGACGTCCCAGTGGTCGACCCACACGGCAGGCGAGACGAAGTAGCCCTCGTGCAGCGTCGAGTACTCGGCGTCGCCGGCATCGAGGAGCTCGGCCTGCCAGGCCGGGAGCGGCGCGGGCGGGAACTCGCGGCGCAGCGTCACCGTGGTCTCGCTGAGCACGACGTCGAGCGGAGGCGGCGTCGTGCCGAGCACGCTCGGCGCGATCTCCGGAGCCACGAAGGGCACCTGGGTCACGTCGGCGAAGTTCTCGTGCAGGAGAAGGAATCCCGCCTCGACCTCGGCCGCACCCCCGACACCCGCCCAGTCCTCGTCGTCGAGCCAGGGCAGCTCGGGCACCCGGTGCAGGCGCGCGCGCCCGGCCTCGCCGAGCCACACCCATACGAGGCCGTCGCGCTCCTCGACGGGGTACGACGCGACCTTGGCGCCGAACGGCACGCGCGGCTGGGTCGGGACCGAGACGCACTGGCCGTCGGCGTCGTAGACGAAGCCGCACAGGCCGCACCGCACCTCGTCGCCGACGAGCGTGCCGGCAGACAGCGGGAAGGCGCGGTGGGCGCAGCGGTCCTCGAGGGCGACCGCGCGGCCGTCCTCGGTGCGGTAGAGCACGACGGGCAGACCGAGCGCGCGCACGCCCACGAGCTCGCGATCGACGTCGTACGACATCGCGAGGGCGTACCAGCAGTCGGTCGGCACGGCGCCGGAGAAGGCACGGCGCGAGGTGGTGGTCATCGCACTCCCCCGTTCACAGGTCCAGCACGAGACGGTCGGAGAAGCAGCGCGAGACGCAGACCATCATCGCGTCGTTGGCCGCGCGCTCGGACTCGTTGAGCACGGAGTCGCGGTGGTCGACGTCGCCCTCGAGCACGATGGCCTCGCACGTGCCGCAGATGCCCTCGTGGCACGAGCCGAGCACCGAGATGCCGGCGTCCTCGATCACCTGGAACACCGAGCGGTCCGGCGGCACCGTGAGCGTGACGCCCGACGCCGCGAGCTCGAGCTCGAAGGAGCGCTCACCGCCCTCGGGCGCCTCGATCTCCTTGGCCGCGAAGCGCTCGAGGTGCAGCGCGCCGGCCGGCCACGAGGCCGAGCAGATCTCCTCGAGGCCGAGGAGCAGGCGCTCAGGCCCGCAGGTGTAGACGAGCGTGCCGTCCTGCGGGTCGGCGAGGATCGCGGCCAGGTCCATCGGACCGGTCTCGTCGCCCGGGAGCAGCGAGACCTTGTCGCCGTACTGCGCCAGGGCGTCGACGTAGGCCATGCCCGAGCGCTTCTTCCCGCGGTAGTACAGGTGCCAGTCGGCGCCGGACGCCTCCGCCTCGCGGATCATCGGCAGCAACGGCGTGATGCCGATGCCGCCCGCGACGAACACGTAGCGCGGGGCGGACACGAGCGGGAAGTGGTTGCGCGGCCCGCGGACCGTTACGGTGCTGCCCACAGTCAGCTGCTCGTGGACGTACGCCGAGCCGCCGCGCGACTCGGGCTCGCGCAGCACCGCGACGGTGAGCCGCCGGGCGTCGAGCGGGTCGCCGCACAGGGAGTACTGGCGCACGAGGTCGCCGAGCACGAGGTCGACGTGGGCGCCCGGCGTCCACGGCGGGAGACCGGCGTCGCCGTCGCGTGCCACGAGGACGAGCTCGACCACGCCGTCGGCGACCTGGGTCACCGACTCGACGACGAGCTCGCTCTCGTGCTCCCGGAGCTGGGGGGTGCCGCTCATGCCTGCTTCGCCACGATGCGGATGGGGAACTTCTTGACGCCGTTCACGAAGTTGCTGCGCAGCCGCACGATGTCGCCGGTCTGCTGGATCTCGGCGATGCGCGGGAGCAGCGTCTCGAACATGATCCGCATCTCGAAGCGGGCGAGGTTGGCACCCATGCAGGTGTGCGGGCCCTTGCCGAACGTCATGTGGTCGTTCGGGTGGCGGTCGAGCTTGAGCGTCCACGGGTCGTCGAACTTCGCCTCGTCGCGGTTGCCCGAGGCGAACCACATGACGACCTTGTCGCCGGCCTTGATCTGCTTGCCGCGCAGCTCGACGTCGCGGGTCGCCGTACGCCGGAAGTGGTAGACCGGCGAGGCCCAGCGGATGAGCTCCTCGATCGCGGTCTGGTACTTGTCGGGGTTGTCGAGCAGCCACTGCATCTGGTCGGGGTTGTCGATCAGGGCCTTCATCGAGTGGCTGATGGCCTGCCGCGTCGTCTCGTTGCCGGCGACGACGAGGAGCAGGAAGTAGTTGTCGTAGTGCTCGGGCGAGAGCGGGATGCCGTCGTCGGGGATGCGGTTCACGAGCTTCGACACGAGGTCCTCGCCGTCGCCGCCCTTGCGCTCCGCGGCGAGCTCGCGGCCGTACTCGAAGATCTCGAGCGAGACCGGCGAGCTGAACGGCAGGTGGCGGTACTGCTGCGCCTCCTCGCTGTTCACGAGGACGGCGGCGTACTCGGGGTCGGAGAAGCCGACGATGGAGTTGCCCCACTCGATGAGCTGCGGGGTCATGTCCTCGGGGGTGTCGAGCAGGCGGGCGAGGACGGCGATGGGGTAGTCGGCGGCGATCGCGTCGACGAAGTCCATCTCCTCCTGCTGGAGGGCCGTCTCGACCGTGACGGCCGCGAGACCGCGGAGGAAGTCCTCGTAGCGGCGCAGCTGGGCGGCGCTGAAGTCGCGCATGAGCAGCTTGCGCAGCGCCTGGTGACGCGGGCCGTCGCTCTCGAGGATCGAGCGGCGCAGCTCCTGGTACTCCTCCGGGGGCTCCTCGAGGTTGGTGAACTTCGTCGAGGTGAAGGTCTCGGAGTCCTTGTCGATGGCCTCGATGTCCTCGTACCGCGTGATCGCCCAGAAGCCCGAGCCGCCGTCGTGCTCCTCGGTCCAGTGGACCGGGTCCTCGGCGCGCAACGTCTCGAACATGCCCCACGCCTCGTTGCGCTCGAAGGCGCCGAGGTCCGCGAGGTCGACCTGGTCGAGCGGGATCGGATCGGGACGCATGCGGGCTCCTTCGGCGGACGAGGGGGAGATCGTTTGGATCCGAACGGGAATCTAGGGGGGTCACGGAATCGGCGTCAAGGGTCTGCGCGGAACGCGTCGGACCAGCTCTCGCGGTTGACCGGTCAACTTCCCGGGATCGCCGCGCCGAAATCGCGGAAACCCTTGACGGGTGGGAGCGGGCCGGGCACTCTTGCCGATCATTCGGATCCGTACGAACGATCCGTGCCCGCCCCTACCCCGCACAGAGGGACGCTCATGGCCTCACTGCAGCCCGCCCCCGAGGAGACCCCGGAGACCGCTCTCCACCACGGTCGCCTCGGCATCCTCGGCATCGTCTTCTTCGTCGTAGCGGCAGCCGCGCCGCTCGTCGGCATGACCGGCGCCGTGCCTGTCGCGATCGTCGCCGGCAACGGCGCCGCGGCCCCCGGCGCGTACGTCGTGGTCGGCATCATCCTGCTGCTGTTCTCGGTCGGCTACGCCGCGATGGCCGGCAAGGTCACCAACGCCGGCGCGTTCTTCGCCTACGTCGGACGCGGCATCGGCATCGTGCCCGGCGTCGGCTCCGCGTTCGTCTCGCTCGTGGCCTACCTCGCCGTCCAGCTGGCCATCTTCGGCTTCTTCGGCGGCCTGGTCAGCGGGCAGATGAACGACAAGTTCGGCATCGACTGGCCCTGGTACGTGTGGACCCTGATCGCCTGGCTGCTCGTCACCGGGCTCTCGCTGCTGTCGGTCGACGTCGGCGCCAAGGTCCTCGGCGTGCTCATGACCCTCGAGCTGCTCTCGCTGCTCGTGACCGCCTTCGCCGTGCTGTTCTCGAGCAAGAAGCCCGAGGGCATCGACCTGTCTGCGTCGTTCGCGCCGCAGAACATCTTCTCGGGCGGCCTGGCGAGCACAGCGGGTATCGCGCTGGCCTTCGCCTTCGCGTCGTACATCGGCTTCGAGGCCACGGCGATCTACGGCGAGGAGTCCAAGGACCCGCACAAGACGGTCCCGCGGGCGACGTACCTCGCGGTCGTCCTCATCACCGTGATCTTCGGCTTCACCGCGTTCGCGATCGTCACCGGCCTCGGCGCCTCGACCGTGATCGACAAGACGGTCGAGCTCTCCACCGTCGACGGCACGCCGCTCGCCAACCCGGCTGCCGTGCTGTTCAACGTCGCGGAGACCTACGTCGGCAGCTGGATCGTCGACCTCATGAGCTGGCTGGTCATCTCGTCGCTGTTCGCCGGCCTGCTGGCCTTCCAGAACTCCGCCGCGCGCTACTTCTTCGCGCTCGGTCGCGCCGACGTCCTGCCCCGCAAGCTCGACCAGGTCAACGGCCGCGGCGCCCCCTGGGTCGCCACGCTGGTCACCTCGGTGATCTCGCTGATCGTGATCGTCGTCTTCTGGGTCGCCAACCTCGACCCGGTCGTGAACCTGTTCTTCTGGTTCTCCGGCCTCGCGGTGCTGGCCATCGTGTTCGTCGAGATCCTGGTGTCGATCTCGGTGATCGCGTTCTTCTCCCGGCACCAGGGCGAGGCCTCGGTCTGGGCGTCGGTCATCGCACCGCTGCTCTCGATCATCGGCCTCACCGTGGGCCTGTGGCTGCTGGCGTCGCGCTTCGCGCTGCTGGCGGGCACGGCGGCCGACGGCGTCGACCCGACCCAGCAGCCGTGGGGTCTCAACACCACCGGATGGGTGCTCGTGCTGGCGCCGTTCGTCCTGTTCGTCGTGGGTCTCATCGTCGGCAAGGTGCGGCTCAAGGAGGAGAACGAGGACGCGATCGCGGACCTCGTCACCTGACGCACGACCTGCACGTCGAGGAGGGGACGGCCCGTCGGGGCCGTCCCCTCCTCGCATCTCGGGGTGCCGCTACCAGGCGACGCGCACCGCGGTCGGGGCACGGAACTCCCACCCGCGGAACTCGACCGGAGCGGTGAGGCGCAGGTCGGGCATGGCGTCGACGAGCAGGCGCAGGCTGATCCGCTCGAGGTCGCGCGCGAACTGGTGGCCCGCGCAGAAGTGCGGGCCGTAGCCGAAGGCGCCGTTGGGGCGGCGCACCCGATGGACGTCGAAGCGGGTCGGGTCCTCGACGAGGCTCTCGTCGTGGCACGCGCTCGCCACGACGGCCGACACGAGGGCGCCCTGCGGGATCACCGCTCCCCCGAGCGGCACGTCGGACAGCGCGGTGGCCTGCATGGTCCCGATGGGCGGCATCCACCGCAGCGCCTCGTGGACGACGTCGTCCCAGCGGTCGGGGTTCTCGCGCACCCACTCGAGCTGGTCGGGGTGCGTGAGCAGTCCGACGAGGCAGGATGCCGCGGCGTGCCCCGGTTCCTGCATCCCGCCGAGCAGGATCACCTTGATCGAGGGCATCACCGCCTCGATGCTGCGCGCGTGGCCCGCCGGGCAGCCGTGGGTCAGCAGCGACGAGATGGCCGACCCGTCGGGCTCGCTCGCCATCCGCTCCATGAGGGGCCGCAGCTCGCGGTCGATGTCCGCGGCGGTCGCGTCGTTGGCTGCCTGCTTGACCGGGTCGCCCTCGAAGTTGATGGCGCCCATCGACAGGCCGTGGAACCACTCCTGCAGCCGCTCGGCCGGCAGGTGGCCGAGCCCGAGCACCTCGCCGAGCCCGAGCACGCTCACCGGCTCGAAGTAGTCCGTGAGCAGGTCGGCCTCGCGCTCCGGTCGCGCGAGGAGCGCGTCGAGACGCTGCTGGGCGATGGGCGTCACCAGGTCGTCGACGTACTCCGCGACCCGGCGGGGGCGGAACTTCTCGTCGAGGCAGCGGCGCAGCTCGAGGTGCTCGGCGCCGTCCATCGTCATGAGCGTCCGACCGCCGAACGAGCGGTCCACCGGGGAGTCGGGCGCCTCCGCGGTGAACAGCGACGTGCGGCTCGTGACGACCTCGACGTCCTCCGCGCGCGTGACCAGCCAGCAGTTCACCGCCGGCACCCAGGCCACCGGCTGCTCGGCGCGCAGCCGCGCGTAGATCGGGAAGGGGTCGGCGTCGAGATCCTCGACGGTGATGGTCTCGGCGTACGTCGGCATGGGCGGCATCCTCGACGCAACCGGCGCCCACGACAAGGCAGGGCCGCCCCGCGGACGGGACGGCCCTGCCTGGAGGGGTCGGTGGATCAGCCCATGTCGATCTGCATGACGACGGCCTTGGGCTCGGTGAAGAACTCGCGGCTGAAGTTGCCGCCCTCGCGGCCGACGCCGGAGTCGCCGACACCGCCGAAGGGCGACCGCAGGTCGCGGATGAAGAAGCAGTTCACCCAGACCGTGCCGGCGCGGAGCTTGGCCGAGACGCGGTGCGCGGTGTGCAGGTTCTCGGTGAACACCATGGCGTTGAGGCCGTAGCGCGTGTTGTTCGCCAGCGCGATGGCCTCCTCCTCGGTGTCGAACGGCGTCGCGACGACGACCGGGCCGAAGATCTCCTCGCGCACGACGCGGGCGTCGGCCGGGGCGTCGACCACGATCGTCGGCTGCACTCCCCAGCCCTCGCCGAGCCCGCCCGTGACGAGCTTGCCGCCGGCGAGCGCCTCGGGGGTCAGGAAGCTCTGGACCTTGAGGAAGTGCTCCTGGCTCGCGAGCGCAGGAGAGAACTGCGTGTCCTTGTCCTTGGGGTCGCCGATGACGAGCTTCTCGGCAGCCTCCTTGTACTTCGCGACGAACTCGTCGTAGATGCCGCGCTGCACGTAGAGGCGCGAGCCGGCGAGGCAGACCTGGCCCGCGTTGCGGAAGATCGCCTCGATCGCCCAGTAGACGGCGTTGTCGATGTCGGCGTCGTCGAACACGATGTTCGCGCCCTTGCCGCCGAGCTCGAGGCTCACCGGGATGAGGTTCCGAGCCGCGGCGGCGCTGATGATCTTGCCCGTGCCGGACTCGCCGGTGAAGGTGATGCGGTCGACGTCGGGGTTCGACGTGAGCGCCGAGCCGACCGAGTCGGGGCCGTACCCGTGCACGACGTTGAAGACGCCGTCGGGGATGCCGGCCTCGATCGCGAGGCGGCCCAGGATCGTCACCGAGGTCGGGGTGTCCTCCGCCGGCTTGAGGACGACGGTGTTGCCCCACGCCAGCGCGGGTGCCACCTTCCACGTCGCCATCATGAGCGGGAAGTTCCACGGCGAGATCGCGACGACGACGCCGGCCGGGTCCAGGCGCGAGTAGGCGTGGTGGCCCGAGTCCATCGGGTAGTTGTCGTTCATCGACAGCCGCGCGTGGTCGGCGAAGAAGCGGAAGTTCCACACGCTGCGCGCGACGTCGTGCAGCGCCTGCGTGATCGGCTTGCCCATGTCGTGCACGTCGGCGAGGGCGAGCTCCTCGGCGTGCTCCTCCATGAGGTCGGCGAGCCGGTGGATCAGCGTCTGACGCTTCTCGTAGCCCATCCGCGGCCACGGACCCTCGTCGAACGCGCGACGGGCGGCGGCGACGGCCAGGTCGGCGTCGGCCTTGCTGCCCAGGGCGACCGTGGCCCACACCTCGCGGGTGTACGGGTCGATGTCGTCCATCGTCGCGTGGTCGATCGAGGCGACCTCGCGGCCGTCGATGATGTGGCCGAAGAACTCCATGGGTACGTCCTCTCGCACGCGTGACGTCGTCGCCGACTGCAGCACCGTAGGCGTGGTGGCGCGTGCGTCTCCTGCCGTGTTCCTCAACCAGGAACAGGGATCTCACAGGTTCGCGAAGGCTGGCCTCACTCGGAGGCGTCGCGCGCGCTCTGCATCATGATCTTCGAGAGCCGCTTGGCGGCCATCGTGACCAGCCGGACCTGGCGGTCCTGGTTGTTGCCGAGGTCGGCGCTCGCGCCCGTGATCGAGATGGCAGCGAGAGCGATCCCGTGGCTGTCGAGCACAGGGGCGGCGACCGAGGCGAGGCGGGTCATCAGCTCCTCGTGGGAGGTGGCGAACCCGCGCTGACGGACCTTGGCCAGCTCCTCGCGGAACTGCCGCTCGCTGGAGATGGTCTTCGCGGTGAAGACCGGGAAACCGGCGGCGATCCGGGCCGCGGCGGCCTCGGGGTCGTAGGCGCACAGCGCCTTGCCGGACGACGTGGCGTGGAGCGGCCAGCGGCGGCGGTACTCGTCCATCACCTGCATGCCGCGCAGCGTGGGCAGCCGCTCGAGGTAGAGGGCGTCGGCGCCCTGGGCGACGGACAGGTGGACCGTCCAGCCGCTGAGCTCCCGGAGCTCCTCGAGCAGGGTGAGCGAGCGGCGCCGGAGCTCGACGCGGGTGAGGGCGAGCTGGCCGAGCTCGAAGAGGTGCAGGCCGAGGCGGTACTTGCCGTTGACCGGGTTCTGCTCGATGAGCTGGCGCGACTGGAGCGTGGTGAGCAGCCGGTGCGCGGTGCTCTTGGCGACGCCGAGACGGCGCGCGACCTCGGAGACTCCGAGCTCCTCGTCGGTGACGAAGCAGTCGAGCAGATCGAGCGCGGACGCGACGGACTTCAGTCCGCCTTCCACCTCGAAGTCGCCCATGAGGGTCAACCTACTCGGCAGCCCCCGGGCGCGCCCGTGGGACGGCGGACCCTTCGGTCCGCCGTCCCGCAGAGCGATACGGGCTCAGGTCGCGACGGTGAGGAAGCGGTCGTTGAGCTCGCGGGAGTGGTAGAAGATCGCCTTCCCGAGCTGGTCGGGCGTCCAGATGACCATGGGACGGTCGCGGAAGCAGCGGTAGCCGCCCGAGAACGTCTCGTTGCGGTTGCCCGACGGGTCGAAGAAGTAGATCGTCTGGCCGCGGGTGATGCCGTGGCGCGTCGGGCCGATGTCGATCGGCACGTCGTCCATCGACATGATGTCGGCCGCGTGGCCGACGTCGGCCCAGCCGCGCATCTCGAACGCGAAGTGGTGGATCTTCGCCTCGGGCGCCTCGAGCAGCGCGATGTCGTGGTTCGACTCGCCGATGGTCAGCCAGGTGGCGATCGTGTGCGCGTCGTCCTCGAGGCTGGTGCGCACCTCCTCGGTGGCCCACATGCCGATGCAGTCGGTGAAGAACTCGCGGCTCTCCGCGACGTTCGGCACCCAGAGCAGGGCGTGGTCGAGGCGCGGGGCGCCGATGCCGATCATGTGGCGCGGGAAGGCGTCGGGGTTGTGCGTCCCGAGCTCCGTGCCGATCGCGGTCATGTGGCTGTAGATGTCGATCTCGTGGCCGCTGGGGAGCGTCACGGTGATGCCGTCGCCCACCTCGGGGCGCGAGCCGGCGGCGAAGCGCGACACGGCGTAGCCCTTGGCCTGGGCCTTCGCCTCGATGTCGGCGATGTCCTCGGGCTTCTCGGCCTTGAAGCCGGTGCGGACGAAGCCGACGCCGCCCTCCTCGATGACGACCGAGTGGTGGTCCCACTCGTCCCAGCCCTTGTAGTAGACCTTCCCGTCCTCCTCGAGGGTCTGGTAGAGACCCACGGTGTTGCTGTAGTGCTCCTTGGCCTCGGCCAGGTCAGTGACCTTCACGTGCATGTAGCCCATACGCATGACAGCCATCGCGGTCCGGTCCTTTCGTCCGTCGGATGTGGTGGCAGGTCGGCCGTTCCGCGTGCTCCGCGACAGGCCATCTCCGTCGAGCCGCAACGTAGACCCGCCACCCCCGGGTGTTTCCAGACTGTTCCTCACCCCGGAACGATCGTTTTGGCGCGGGATCCCTTGCGCTCCAACGGGTTCCGGCGACCGAGGACCCCGACGGACGGTGAGCCTTCCCTAACTTTGACGTCCATGTTCCGGAGTGAGGAACAGCGCTGAGTCCTGGGTCACGACAGGACTAGGAATGCCCGCATCGGCAGTCGCCGACCTCGTCGAAGGGAGCGCGCGTGACCCCGTTCATGCTGCGGGTCGCTGACATCGTCGGTGCGGACACCACGGACGAGATCGACCTTCCCGAGCCTGCGCTGCAGCGCTCGGTCTTCCGCCCGATCAACAAGGGCAACGACCTCCACGTCGCCTACCGCGGCCTCACCGAGCAGCTGGTCTGCGAGGCCAACGCGATGCTCCCCGCCGAGGACGACCGGATGACCCTGGTCGACGACGTCGTCGGCAACGAGATGCTCTACAGCGTCTACTACCGCGGCCGCGCCGCGGTGATCTCCACAGTCTTCGGCGAGGGCAAGGCCTTCGGCCGCGTCGTCGCCGACGGTCTCGACAACTCCGAGCCCCACGAGCTGGCCGGCCCGGAGTCCGTCGAGGATCTGCTCCTGCTCCTCCTGATGGAGTCGGACGCCCCGCGCCACCCCGCGCACTGACACCACCCCCGGTACGCACGCACGTCCCCACCCGCAGCGCCTCAGGAGGCACGCATGCAGATCGAACTGCGCACGCAGGTGATCGAGCCCGAGCGCAAGACCTTCACCAACCTGGTGAAGCGCTTCGGCGATCGCCCGGCGTCCCGGTACGAGGAGGGGTCGATCGACATCCAGTCGGTCGCGAACTTCCACTACCGGCCGCTCTGGTCCGCCGACAAGGAGCTCTACGACGTCGACTACACGGCGTTCAAGCTCGACGACCCGTACTCGTTCACCGACCCGCGCCAGCTCTACTAC
Source organism: Candidatus Nanopelagicales bacterium (assembly GCA_046330715.1). Classification (GTDB taxonomy): domain Bacteria; phylum Actinomycetota; class Actinomycetes; order S36-B12; family CAIYMF01; genus Longivirga. The sequence continues at coordinate 187,256 of JAXLSG010000004.1, read as the reverse complement.
GCACCCTACGTGCAGTCGCGCGCGGCGATGGGCGAGGCCTTCTCGAAGTCGGTCGAGTACATCGAGTCCCGCGGCCTGCTCTCGAAGCTGCCGGCCGGCTGGGACGCGCTCGTCGGCGAGGTGCTCGTCCCGCTGCGTCACTGGGAGGCGGGCGCGCAGCTCGTCCTCATCGAGGGCTCGCGCTGGGCGTACGGCACCACGATCGACCAGTGCTGCATGTTCTCCTCGTTCGACCGCATCGGCAACGCGCAGAACCTCTCCCGTGTGGGCATCGTCTACGGCGAGGGCCACGACGGCGCGCTCGCGGCCGCCAAGACCCGCTGGCTCGAGGCTCCTGAGCTGCAGGGCCTGCGCCGCCTGGTCGAGGAGGTCCTCGCGGGCGACGACTGGGGCAAGAAGGTCGTCACCATCGACCTCGCCGACCGGCTGCTCTACGGCCTCATGTACACCCACCTCGACGACGCCGCGCTGTCCGGCGGTGCAGGCGCCTACAGCCTCATCGCCCAGCACTTCGCGTCGTGGTACGCCGACAACCGCCGCTGGCTCGACCAGCTGCAGAAGGTCTGGTTCGCCGACGCCGGTCACGGTGCCGAGAACAAGGCCGCCTACGACGCCGTCCTGGCCGAGCGCTGGGCGCAGGTCGTCGAGGCCGTGACCGACGTCGCCGCCGCCGTCGACGCCCGCGTGCCGGGTGTCGGTGCCGTCGCCAACGTCGAAGCCAACGCCGCCGCGCTCGCCGCCGACTTCGGTGCGCTCGGCCTGACCGTCCCCGGAGGCAAGTGATGACCGCCGCGACCGGCGCCCGCCCTGTCGGCATCGACCTGCAGGAGAACGAGGAGAACCGCGCCCTCGTCGAGGCCATCGAGGCCGACAACCCGGACCTCAACATCCGTCACATGCCGGGCATGATCCGGCTGACCACGAACGGCAAGCTCGTGATCAACCAGTCCAGCGTCGAGCAGCGCCTCGGCCGCCCGTGGGAGACCCACGAGCTGCAGCTGGCGATCATCTCGTACTTCGGCGAGTTCGTTGAGTGGGATGACGACGTCATCGTCATCGCCTGGCAGCACTGAGGAGAGCCTGAACATGACCGTTTCCCCGGAGAAGCCGGCCCGCAAGCTCTCGATGAAGCAGCGGTACACGGCGCTGACGCACGACCTCGACTGGGAGCCCACCTACGTGAAGGAGGAGGAGGTCTTCCCCTTCACCACCTTCGAGGGCATCAAGGTCCACGACTGGTCCAAGTGGGAGGACCCCTTCCGCCTGACCGTCGAGGCCTACAACAAGTACCAGGCCGAGAAGGACCGTCGCCTCTACGCCGTCCTCGACGGCTTCGCGCAGAGCCAGGGCCAGACCGGCCTCACCGACGCGCGCTACATGAACGCGATGAAGATCTTCCTTCAGGGCATCCCGGTGCACGAGTACAACGCGCACCGCAACTTCGCCTACCTCGCCCGCTACGCCAACGGCCCCGGCGCCCGCTTCGCGGCCCTGTGCCAGAGCATGGACGAGCTGCGCCACGCGCAGACCGAGATCCACACGCTGTCGCACTACAACAAGTTCTTCGACGGCATGCACAACTGGCACCACTGGACCGACCGCGTCTGGTACCTCTCGGTGCCGAAGTCCTTCTTCGAGGACGCCATGACGGCCGGCCCGTTCGAGTGGCTCATCGCCATCGGGTTCTCCTTCGAGTACCTGCTGACGAACCTGCTCTTCGTGCCGTTCATGTCCGGTGCGTCGTTCAACGGCGACCTGCCGACCATGACGTTCGGCTTCTCGGCGCAGTCCGACGAGTCGCGCCACATGACCCTCGGCCTCGAGGCGATCAAGTTCATGTGCGAGCAGGACGAGGACAACGTCCCGATCGTGCAGGAGTGGCTCGACAAGTGGTTCTGGCGCGGGTACCGGCTCATCGCCCTGGTCGCCGGGATGATGGACTACATGCACCCGAAGCACGTCATGAGCTGGAAGGAAGCCTTCGAGCTCTACTTCGAGGAGCAGATGCTCAACGGTCTGTTCAAGGACCTCGAGTACTACGGCATCAAGCCTCCGCGTCACGTCCAGTGGGCGATCGACGAGAAGGAGATCCTGTCGCACCAGGTCTACTGGGTGCTCTACCAGTTCTCGCACGCCGCGGCGTTCAGCACGACGATCCCCAACGCCGAGGACCAGAAGTGGCTCGAGGAGAACTACCCCGAGACCTGGCCGGTCTTCAAGGCTGCGGCCTGGGACAAGGCTCAGCGCGTCATGGACAACGGCGGCCGGTACTTCAACCCCGGTCTCCCGCAGCTGTGCACCGTCTGCCAGATCCCGATGGGCTTCACCGAGCCCGGCGACCCGCTGACCCAGTGCCAGCGCCAGTCGGTCTACGAGGGCGAGCGGTACGACTTCTGCTCCGACGGCTGCCAGTGGATCTTCGACCGCGAGCCGGTCAAGTACCGCCAGTCGTGGCTGCCGGTGCACCAGATCTTCCAGGGCAACTGCGGTGGTCCGGGCGGTCTGCCCGCGGTGGCGCAGTGGTACGAGCTCGGCCCGAACGACGGCGCCGAGTACCTCGGGAGCAACGACTACAAGAACTGGCAGGCGTGGCACGGCCAGGCCGAGAAGGAGGCCTGAGATGGCTGTCGTCGCCAACTACGAGTACAACTGGCCCAGCCGTTCTGCCGCCGAGCTCTACGGCGACGCCCAGCTGGTGCACGTGTGGTGGAAGGGCAACCCGTACTTCGTCGCCGCCTCGACCTTCCCGTTCCCGAAGGACATGCCCTTCGGTGCGCTGGTCGGGCTGTGCAAGGAGTTCTTCGCGGCTGACCCCGACTTCACGCCCGAGATGATGGACACCGCCCGCTGGGCCGTGGACAAGCAGCCGATCACGCCGGACATGGAGGCCTCGCTGGTCGCCAACGGCGTCGGCCACAAGAGCCTGGTCCAGTTCGAGATCTGACCCGGCAGCAGAGCACCACCCGCGGCTCCCGGCAGGTCTCGATCTGCCGGGAGCCGCGGCGCTAGCGAGAGCGTTCCACCCGCACAGCACGCAGGAGTTGAGCATGACCGCCGAGTACCAGATCACCGTCGAGCCGCTGGGTCGCGAGATCACGTGCCGCGAGGACCAGACCGTCCTCGACGCGTGCCTGCGCGCCGGCGTCTGGGTCCCCCACTCCTGCACCCACGGCACGTGCGCCACCTGCAAGGCCGAGGTGCTCGAGGGCGACGTCGAGCACGGCGAGGCCTCGCCGTACGCGCTCATGGACTTCGAGCGCGACGAGGGCAAGTTCCTCCCCTGCGTCGCCCGCCCGCGCTCCGACCTCGTGTTCGAGGCCGACGTCGACATCGACGAGTCGATCCCGGTCCACGCGGTGCAGGACTACTCCGCGACCCTCGTCGAGCTCACCGACGTCGCGAACGGCACCCGACGCCTGATCTTCGAGCTCGACCGCGACCTGGTCTTCAACGCCGGGCAGTACATGTCGCTCGAGATCCCCGGGCACGACGGCGTGACGCGCACGTACTCGATGGCCAACCCGCCGTCGGAGCAGCGCCGGATCGAGTTCCAGATCCGCATCACCGCGGGCGGGCTCGCCACCGAGGGCTGGGTCTTCAAGGACCTCGCCGTCGGCGACAGCATCAAGCTCTCCGGCCCCTACGGCCGCTTCGTCCTGCGCGAGGACCGCCCCGAGCCCGCCGTCATGATCGCCGGCGGCACGGGCCTGGCCCCCATCGCGTCGATGATCCGCCGCGCCCTCGAGGAGGGTGCCGGCGAGGTCGAGCACATCTACCTCTACCAGGGCGCCCGCACCCAGGAGTGGATGTACGACGTCGACCGCTTCCGGGCGCTGCAGGAGGAGTTCCCCGACCGCTTCACCTACCGGCCGTGCCTGTCGGAGGAGGAGGCCGAGGGCTTCGCCACCGGCATGGTCACCGACGTGCTCGCCGCCGACCACGAGACGCTCAAGGGCCACGTCGGCTACGTCTGCGGCCCGCCGATGATGGTCGAGGCGGCGCTCAAGACCCTCATGCTCAAGCGCCTGTTCCCGAGGGACATCTTCAAGGAGGAGTTCCTCGACGCCAGCGCCGCGGCCACCCAGATCCGCAGCCCCCTGATCAAGAGATAGCACTTCTCCGCGCGCGAGCCACCGGCCCGACCGTCGCAGGACCACCTCGGTCCACGACGCCGGCCGGTGGCTCGCGGCGTTCTGGGTCGTGGAACGCCGACGTGAGGTGCGCCTCGCCCGTGCCTCGGCGCGGAATGCGGGTGGAGCGGGGCGCTGTTGTCGCTGGACGATGGTCGAGTCCGTCCTGCGTCGTGCGAGGTGCACCGTGTCCGAGTCCGTGGTCGAGGGTCCTGTCAGCCTGCCGGTGACCGTCGTGCTGGCGCGCAAGCCCGCGCCCGGTCGCGAGGACGAGCTCGTGGCGTGGGCGCACGACATCACCGACGTGGCCTCGACCTTCCCGGGCCACCTCGGCGCGCAGATCTACCCGCCCAACGGCGACGACTGCGCCGACGTCGTCGTGGCGTTCACCTTCGCCAGCGCCGAGGAGCTCTCGACGTGGGAGCACAGCGCCGAGCGCCAGGAGTGGGTGGCGAAGGCGCAGCCGCTCGTGCAGGGGCAGGCGCGCGCGCACGGGGTCAGCGGCTTCGAGGGCATCTTCAACCACGCGCCGGGGCAGGTGGTCGTGCCGCCGCCGCGGTGGAAGACCGCGACCATCATCGCGCTGGCGCTCTACCCGATGTCGGTCCTCGTCAACTGGGTCCTGGGGCCGTACATCGCCGGCTGGAACCTCTGGCTGCGGGTCGCCGTGAGCGTCGCGATCATCGTGCCGTACATGGCCTGGGTGGGCGTCCCCTACCTCACCCGCTGGCTCAAGCCCTGGCTGCATCCCTGACGCAGCACGGTCTCAGCGCACGCGGATGAGGCCCTCCTGCACCGTCGTGGCGACCAGACGGCCGTCGCGCGCGAAGATCCGCCCGCGACCGATGCCGCGGCCGCCGGAGGCCGAAGGCGAGTCCTGGTCGTGCAGCAGCCAGTCGTCGACGCGCACGGCGCGGTGGAACCACATCGCGTGGTCGAGCGAGGCGGCGACCACGCCCTCCTCGCCGAAGCGCACGTCGTGCTGCGCGACGATCGCGGCCATCAGCGTGAGGTCGCTGGCGTAGGCGAGCACCGCGGCGTGCAGCAGCGGGTCGTCGGGCAGAGCCCCTGCCGTGCGCAGCCACACGCGCACACCGTCGTCGGCGGAGTCGTCGTACCGGACGTCGAGCGCGTCCCACTCGCCGCGGATCGCGTTCTCGCTCGCGCGCGGGCGGCGCAGGAACGACGGCAGGTCGTCGGGCCAGGGGACGTCGGGCATCGGGTCCTGGTGCTCGATGCTGCCGGGCTCGTCGACCTGGAACGAGGCCGTGCACTGGAAGATCTGCTTGCCGTGCTGCCGGGCGACCACCGAGCGCGTGCTGAAGGACCGGCCGTCGCGCAGCACGTCGACGGAGTAGTCGATGTGGGTCGACGGGTCGCCCGGGCGCAGGAAGTAGCCGTGCAGCGAGTGCGGCGCACGGCCCTCGGGTACGTCGGCCCCGGCGGCCATCAGGGCCTGGCCCAGGACCTGCCCGCCGAAGACGCGTTGCAGGTTCGTGTCGGGCGCGGCGCCGCGCAGGACGTCGCCCTCGCGCTCGAGGGCAAGCAGGCGCACCAGGCCGTCGACCGTCGCCACCACGGACCGCACCTCCCGACGTCGTCCGGCGTACGCCGGCAGGGTGCCATCGTCCCGTGCGCGTCCCGCGGGACGAGACGCGGGGTGTTCCGCCTTCGGGAACCGCGCTGCGTCCGCGGCGCGGGCGTCCCTACGGTCGTCCCACCAGCAGTCGAGGAGGCGGTCGTGGCGCGGATCCACGTGCAGGGCACCGAGGTCGACATCACGTCGTACCCGGGCGAGACGATGCTCGACGCCCTCAAGCGCACCGGCAACGCCATCCGCGTCGGCTGCCGTCGCGGCGGCTGCGCGATCTGCAAGGTCGAGGTCGTCGAGGGCACGTACGAGTACACGCGCCCGATCGCCGACAAGGTGCTCACCGACGAGGAGATCGAGAAGGGCACCTGCCTCACGTGCCGCGCGGTCCCCACGAGCGACATGGTCGTCTCGCTCGCCGGTCACCACGAGCGGGTCAACACGCTGCTGACGTTCTTCCAGCAGCACGCCCAGAACAAGGCCGGCTGACGACCTACCAGGTCGTCCCGCGCAGGATCGACGCGTCGACCACGGAGCTCACGGCGTCGCGCAGCGCGAGCACGAGCAGCTCCGCGGAGTGCTCTCCACCCCAGGTCTCGTCGAGCGGCACCTCGTCGTAGTCCAGGCTCGTCCGCGGCTCCGCGAGCGACCACTGCTGACGACCGCCGGGCACCGGCACGCCCACCGCGCGACCGACGTCGACGACGTGCTCGTCGCGGTCGACCCGGATCACGACCAGGGGTCGCTCCGGGTGCCGCGGGTTCTCGACGCCGACGAACACCTGCACGTCGTGGCCGAAGTACGGCGCGTTCTCCGCGGCGCTCCACGGCCCGCCGATCGCCTCGCGCAGCACGGGTTCGGGCACGCCGAGCAGCGCCGCGAGCTGCGGCACTCCGTCGGCCTCGGGATCCACGCGCCCACTCTGCCAGCGCCCCGCGCAGCCCGCCCGCCCACCGACGGAAACGAGATCTCGTTCCCGTCGCGCGCGCGGACCATAGGGTCGTGCGCATGAGCGACGAGGGCGCGGTGCTGCGCAACTGGGCCGGGAACGTCGCCTTCTCCCCTGCCGCGGTGGCCCGCCCGTCGACGATCGACGAGCTCGCCGAGACGGTCGCAGCCGCGCGACGGGTACGGGTGCTCGGCACCGGCCACTCGTTCTCCCCGGTCGCGGACACCGAGGGCACGCTGGTGCTGCTCGACGCGATGCCGCGCACGATCGAGGTCGACCCGAGCACCGCGACCGTGCGCGTCGCGGCCGGCGTGCGATGGGGCGAGCTCGCCCCCGTCGTGCACGAGCACGGCTTCGCGCTGGCGAACATGGGGTCGCTGCCGCACATCTCCGTCGCAGGATCGGCGTCGACCGGCACACACGGCTCGGGCTCGCGGCTGGGCTGCCTCGCGACCTCGGTCGTCGCGCTCACTCTCGTGACGGCCGACGGCTCGCTGCGCGAGGTCCGCGCCGACGACCCCGATCTCGCCGGCTCCGTCGTCGCGCTCGGCACGCTCGGGGTCGTGACGTCGCTCGAGCTCCGGCTCGTGCCCGCGTTCGACGTCGCGCAGACCGTGTGGGACGGCCTGCCGCTCTCGGTGGCCGCCGAGCGCTTCGACGAGGTGATGGGCGCGGCGTACAGCGTCAGCCTGTTCACGACGTGGCGCAGCGACGTGGTCGAGCAGGTCTGGGTGAAGCGGCGTACGACGGACCCGGAGGTCGATCTCTCGTGGACCGGTGCCGTGCCGGCCGACGGTCCGCGTCATCCGGTGCCGGGTGCCGACACCGCGGCGTGCACGGAGCAGGGCGGTGCGGCGGGCCCGTGGTTCGAGCGGCTGCCGCACTTCCGCCTCGACTTCACGCCGAGCAGCGGATCGGAGCTGCAGACGGAGTACATGCTGCCGCGCGAGCACGCGGCCGCCGCGATCGAGGCGGTGCACGGGATCGCGCACGTCGTCTCCCCTGTGCTGCAGATCAGCGAGATCCGCACGGTCGCGGCCGACGACCTGTGGCTGAGCCCGTGCCAGGGCCGCGAGACCGTGTGCGTGCACTTCACCTGGATCGACGATGCCGACGCTGTGGCGCCGGCCGTCCGTGCTGTCGAGGAGGCGCTGGCGCCGTACGCCGCACGGCCGCACTGGGGCAAGGTCTTCACGACCGACCCGGAGCTCGTGCGCTCGCACTATCCGCGGCTCGCCGACGCCGAGGCGCTGCGCGACCGGCTCGACCCGGAGCGCCGCTTCAGCAACGCCTTCGTCGACCGCTACCTGCGCTGAGCGCTCAGCGCCTGCGACGCGGCGCGGGCGAGAGCCCCTGCAGGAGGAGGCCGAGCGCCTGCTCGTAGTGCTCGTCGCTGCCGTAGCGGCTCATCGGTTCGGCGACCGCGACGGTCAGGGGAAAGACGGCGACCGGGAGCGACCTCAGGCGCTCCGCGAGGTCGGCGGCGTCGGGAGCGCCGCTGTCGCGACCCGTGGTGAACGCCGACCACCCGTAGTTCAGGGCGAGCAGCGCGCTGAAGGCGACGACGGCGGGCTCGCCCGTGACACCGCCTCGGTCGAGGCGCGCGAGGAGCTCCTCCCCGATCGCGACCGAGTTCGGTCCTGGCGTGGGATGGGTGAAGAGCACCGACACCGCCCACGGGTGCTCCTCGAGCAGCCGCCGGTGCGCGAGCACGTACGCGCGCACGTCGTCGACCCAGTCCTTCGTCGGCGGTGATACGTCGAGGCGGCCGAGCACGCGGTCGAGGAGGGCGTCGACGAGCTCGTCCTTGGTCGCGTAGTAGCGGTAGAGCGACATGGGTGCGGCGCCGAGCCGGGCCGCGACCTCGCGCATCGTGAGGGCGTCGAAACCGTCGACGGCCACCGCTTCGGCGGCGTCGAGGATCGCCTCGGAGGTCAGCGAGCCGCGCGGACGGCGGGTACGGGGCGGGGTTGACGGGCTCATGCGTACATCGTACGTTATCTTCATAGCGTACGCCGTACGCAAACTCCAGGAGGTCTCCGTGAACGTCCCTCGCACCCTGCTCCGCTGGCTCCCCACCTTCCTCGCGTTCCCCGTCGGCGGCCTGGCGGCCCTCGCGCTCGTCGGTCCGGTCGACAGCACCATCACCGCCCTGCTCGCCGGCCTCGTCGCCGGTGCGGTCGTCGGCCTCGGCCAGTGGCTCGCGCTGCGCGGCCGGGGCGTCGGCGCCCTCTGGATCCCCCTCACGTCGGCCGGCATGGGCGTGGGCGCCGGCATCGCGGCCGTCGTCACAGGCACGTCCACGACGACCGCCGCCCTGACCGTCACCGGCGCCGTCACCGGTGCGGTCGTCGGCCTCGCCCAGTCGAACGCGCTGCGGCGCGGCGTCGGCGCGCGCTCCGTGTGGGTCGCCGTCGTGGCCCTCGCCTGGGCCGCCGCGTGGTGGACCACGGCGCACGTCATCGTCGACGCCGAGCGCGGCTGGGCCGTGTTCGGGTCGAGCGGCGCGGTGCTCGCCACGGTCCTCACCGGGCTCGTCCTGCCGCGCGTGCTCCCCGTCGCCGACGTCGAGGTCGTCGCGCTCGAGACGGCGGACGCCCGATGAGCGCGGTCGTCTGGGCCGCGGCCCTCCTCGTCGTCCTCCCGATCGCGTTCAACGTCGCGTTCGCCGCACTCGCCGCGACCTTCGACTACCCCGACGTTCTCCGGCACCCCACGCACGAGGTGCTCGCGAAGTTCCGGAGCGGTGGGCGCCGGCTGATCCTGACCTGGTGGGCGTTCGCGCTCACCGCCGTCGCCCTCGTGCCGCTCGCGGTCCTCGTCTCCGCCGCGCTCCCCGACAGCGACCCGACGGTCCGCACGATGGCGACCACCGTCGGCGTCCTCGCCGGCCTCGTGCAGTTCCTCGGCCTGGTGCGGTGGCCGTTCCTCGTGCCCTACCTCGCGTCGGTGAGCACCGACGACTCCCCGGAGCGGCGCGAGGCGGTCGACGTCGTGTTCCAGTCGTTCAACCGCTACCTCGGCGTCGCGGTCGGCGAGCACCTCGGCTACCTGTTCACCGGCGCGTGGACCGCGCTCGTCGGGGTCCTCGTCGTGCAGAGCTCCGCGGCACCGTCGTGGCTCGGCCTCGTCGGCGTCGTCGTCGGCATCCTGCTCGTGGTCTGCTCGCTGGAGTTCGTGGGGCGCGGCGGCGACGACGAGGGCTGGAGCGTCGCGGCGACCATCACGCCCGTCGTCTACATCGCCTGGTCGCTGTGGCTCGTCGCGCTCGGCGTGGCGCTGCTGCTGTGAGCGGCGTTCAGCGGACGATCGGCCAGTCGTCGCCGGCGGCGAGGCGCAGGGCGAGCAGGGAGTCGAGCGCGATCGACTCGCCGTCGCGAGCACCGATGCCCGCCTGGGTGCGCGGCTCGGTGGGCTCGAGCTTCACTCCGGAGATCATGGCGCGCAACGACTTCGGCGCCGTGAGCACGTACATCTCGCCGTCGTCGGCGATCGCGAGCGAGCCGTCGCGTCGCAGGTACCAACCGACGAGGCCGCAGCGGTACGTCGACGGCCCCTCCCCCGCGCGCACGAGCAGCTCGCGCGTGGCGATCCCCCGCTCGCGTGCGTCGCGGACGAACGCCGCGACCAGCTCGCGCGCAGCGGCGACATCGGCGGCACGCGCGCGCTCGGCGCGCTCCGCGTTCGCCGCAGCTGCCTCGCGGCGCTGCGCGGCCCAGTCGTCGGTCACGTCTCAGCCGGCCAGCGCGGCCGACACGACGGCACGCGCCTCCTCCTGCACGAGCGCGAGGTGCTCCGGCCCGCGGAAGGACTCGGCGTACAGCTTGTAGACGTCCTCGGTGCCCGACGGGCGCGCGGCGAACCACGCGTTCTCGGTCTGCACCTTGAGGCCGCCGAGCGGAGCGCCGTTGCCCGGTGCCGTCGTGAGAGCCGCGGTGATCGGCTCCCCCGCCAGCGTGGTCGCCGTGACGGCCTCCGGCGAGAGCTTGCCGAGCACCGCCTTCTGCTCGCGGGTGGCGGGCGAGTCGATGCGCGCGTATGCCGGCTCGCCGTACTGCTCGGTGAGCCCGCGGTAGAGCACCGACGGCGAGGCGCCGGTGACCGCGGTGATCTCGGAGGCGAGCAGGCACAGGATGATGCCGTCCTTGTCGGTGGTCCACACCGAGCCGTCGCGCTGCAGGAAGCTGGCGCCGGCGCTCTCCTCGCCGCCGAAGGCGACCGAGCCGTCGAGCAGACCGGGGACGAACCACTTGAAGCCGACCGGCACCTCGAGCAGCCGACGACGGAGACCCGCGACGACGCGGTCGATCATCGACGAGCTCACGAGCGTCTTGCCGACCGCGGCGTCGGCCGACCAGCCGTCGCGGTGCGAGTACAGGTAGGAGATCGCCGCGGCCAGGAAGTGGTTGGGGTTCATCAGACCGGCGTCGGGCGTCACGATGCCGTGCCGGTCGGAGTCGGTGTCGTTGCCGGTCGCGACGTCGAACTGCGACTGCTTCGCGATGAGGCTCGCCATCGCCGAGGGCGACGAGCAGTCCATCCGGATCTTGCCGTCCCAGTCGAGCGTCATGAACCGGAACGTGCGGTCGACCTCGGGGTTCACGACCGTGAGGTCGAGGCCGTACCGCTCGCCGATCTCGCCCCAGTAGGCGACGCTCGCGCCGCCGAGCGGGTCGGCGCCGATGCGTACGCCGGCGGCACGCACGGCCTCGAGGTCGACGACCTGGCCGAGCTCGCCGACGTACGCGTCGAGGAAGTCGTAGGTGCCGGGCTTCGCGCTCGCGAGCGACACCCGCTTCACCCCGGCGAGGCCCGCGCGCAGCAGCTCGTTGGCGCGGTCCTGGATCCAGCCGGTGATGTCGGTGCCGGCCGGGCCGCCGTCCGGCGGGTTGTACTTGAAGCCGCCGTCGCCGGGCGGGTTGTGCGACGGCGTCACACAGATGCCGTCGGCGTTGGCGCCCGTGGCGTTGGCGGCGAGGATCGCGCGCGACACCGACGGGGTGGGGGTGAAGCCGCCGCGGGAGTCGACGAGGACGTCGACGCCGTTGGCCAGCAGCACCTCGAGCGCGCTCACGGTCGCGGGCTCGGACAGCGCGTGCGTGTCGGCACCGAGGAAGAGCGGCCCATCGATCCCCTGCGCCGCGCGGTACTCGGCGATCGCCTGGCTGGTCGCGAGGATGTGGTCCTCGTTGAAAGCCGCGTTGAACGCCGAGCCGCGGTGCCCGCTCGTGCCGAACGCGACCCGCTGGCCGGGGTCGTCGGCGTCGGGGTGCACCGTGAAGTACGCCGTCACGAGGGCGGCGACGTCGACGAGGTCGGACGGGGACGCCGGCTGCCCGGCACGCGGGTCGTTCATGCCCCGATCCTGGCACCCGCGCGACCGGTGCGCGCGGGTGTCCCGCACCCCGGTGCCCTAGATGCCGAGCATCTTCTTCATCTGGTCGGCCACGGTGGTGATCGCACGGGTCGGCGTCATGCGGGCCATGCCGTCGAGCATCCGTGCGTCGTTGCCGATGAGCAGCCGGAACTGACCCTTGGCCACGGCGTCGACGATCTGGCGCGCGGCGTCGTCCGGCGCGGTCGTCTTCGGCGTCTTCCCCGATGCCATCACCTTGTCCATGCCCGGTACCTCGACACCGGAGTTGGCGGTGATGTTGGTGCCGATCGCGCCGGGGAACACGACGGTCACGGCCACGCTCGAGCCGCGCAGCTCGGCGAAGAGCGTCTCGGTGAGCAGCTTCACGGCGCCCTTGCTCGCGCCGTACGCACCCTGACCCGGTACCGGCACGAGGCCGCCCATCGACGAGACGTTGAGCAGCGCCGCGGCCGGGCGCTGCTTGAGCAGCGGCAGGAACGCGCGGTCCATGTAGAGCGTGCCCCAGAAGTTCACCGCGAAGACGCGCTCGATCTCCTCGATCGCGAGGTCCTCGACGTGCACGAAGCGCTGGATGATCCCGGCGATGTTGAGCACGCCGTCGACCTGCCCGTGCGCAGCGACCACGGCCTCGGGCAGGGCGTCGACCGCCGCACGGTCGGCCACGTTCACCACGTGCGTCGTGATCCGGGAGTCGCGGACCCCGGAGAGCCGCACGGTCTCGGCGAGCCCCTCCTCGCTGAGGTCGACCGCGGCCACGCGCGCGCCCCGGCGCAGCAGCTCGAGCACGACCTCGCGCCCGATCCCGTTCCCACCACCGGTGACGACGAAGACCCTGTCGGCGATCTGCATGGCGACGTACCCCTCTTCGCGCGGGGAGCCCTTCCCCGCTGGGTCCATCGTGTCGCGGGGAGCGGGGCGAGGCACCGCGAACGGGGGCTACTCGCGGTGCAGCCGGCGGCGCAGCGACGCCTTGAGCGCGTCGGTGCGCGCGGGCCGGTGGAAGGCGCGCGCCTGCGTCGTGAGCTCGGCGACCTCGTCGGGCGCGAGGTCGACCTCGGCGGCGGCGGCGTTCTTCTCGAGCTGCTCGACGCTCGACGCCCCGGGGATCGCGACGACGTTCGGCTGGTGGAGCACCCACGCGAGAGCCGCCTGCGACATCGTCACGCCGTGGTTGCCCGCGACCTCGCGCAGCGTGCCGAGCAGCGGCCGCGCGCTCTCGAAGGACTCGGGGAGGAACAGCGGGTTCATGTTCCGTACGCCGTTGCTCGGGCGGTTGTCGGCGTCGTACCGGCCCGACAGGAAGCCCTGCCCGAGCGGGCTCCACGCGATCACGACGCGGCCCACCGACGCGGCGTACGGCACGAGGTCGTCGAGGGCGTCCATCGCCGCGAGCGAGAACTCGACCTGGTTGGCGAGCACCGGGCTGCCGAGCTGGCGCTCGGCGTCCTTCCAGCGGGCCAGCGAGTAGTTGCTGACGCCGACGTCGGTGACCACGCCGGCGTCCTGCAGCTGCCGCATGCCGGGCATCGTCTGCCCGTCCTTGACCACCGGGTTGGGCTGGTGCACCTGGTAGAGGTCGATGGTCTCGACGCCGAGCCGGTCCGCGCTCGCGCGGCCGCGGTTCACGACCACGGGCGCGATCGGGAAGAACGGGAACATCTTGGTCGCGACGTACACCTTCTCGCGGAGGTCGTGCGTGCGCAGCGCCTCGCCGACGATGCGCTCGCTCGCGCCGAAGCCGTAAGCCTCCGCGGTGTCGACCACCGTGATGCCGAGGTCGACGGCCCGCGCGACGATCCGCCCGGCCTCGGCGGCGAAGTCGTCGCCGTAGCCCCACTCGCGCGAGCCGAACTGCCAGGTGCCCAGGCCGATCCGCGACAGCGCCTTGGCGCTCGGCACGCCCTCCAGGTAGCGCATGGGGTCTCCTCGTGGGTGCGACTCCTCCCACCCTCTCCCGGGACCCGCGGACCCGCCAACGCGGGGCTACGGCGCGACGAGGACCTCGGCGTCGACGGCGTACTGGTCGAGCACCTCGCGGCAGCGGGTGCGTACGTCGTCGTCGGCCACGAGGAGCCGCACGCGCACGACGCCGTCCGAGGCCGCGCACCAGGTCTCGCCGACGATGTCGGCGCCGGCCTCGCGCAGCCTCGGCTCGAGCTCGGCGCGCGTGGCGAGCACTCGCAGCGACACCTTGTCGGGCTTGCCGATCGCGGTGACGGGCAGCGCCGGCAGCGCGGTCACCCGGACCGGCGCGGCCGCCGGCTCGGGCACGCGCGACGCCGCCCACGCCCGCACCTCGTCGACGGGCACCTCATCGCGGAGCACCACGAACGCAACCGGCACCTCTCCCGACCTCGGGTCCGGGCCCCCGACCACGCCCGCGTCGACGACCGCCGGGTGCTCGAGCAGCACCTGCTCGACCGGCGCCGGGTCGATGTTGTGACCGCCGCGGATGATGACGTCCTTGGCACGGCCCACGAGGCGCACCCAGCCGTCGGCGGTGACGCTGCCGAGGTCGCCGGTGTCGAGCCAGCCGTCGATCACCTTGCCGCTCGCATCGAGCACCGGGCCGTGCTCATCACGACCGACGACGTAGCCGGGGAAGACGCAGCCGCCGCGGATCGCGATCGTGCCGATCTCGCCGGCCTTGAGCGGCTCGAGCCGACCGGTGGCGGGATCGACGCGCGCCGCGACGATCTCCTGGTAGGGCAGCCGCTGGCCGACGCTTCCGTCCGGGCCCTTCCCCGGGAACGAGCGTGCGCTCGCGCAGGTGGCCTCGGTCAGGCCGTAGCCCTCGCACAGCGGGATGCCGGTGTGCTCGCGCCAGCGCTCGGCGACCGCGGGCGGCAGCGGTGCCGCGCCGACCACCGCCAGCCTCAGCGACGAGATGTCGGCGTCGACGGGCACGGTGGACAGCAGTCCGTACACGGTCGGCACCGCGGACATCGCAGCGACGCGGTAGTGCTCGACGATCCGCCAGAACGCCGGAGCGAGCGCGGGGTCGCGGTAGCCGAGCGGGCCGGCCCAGACCACGGTCTGGCGACGCAGGACAGGGGCGAGCGTCGTGACGACGAGGGCGTTGACGTGGAACAGCGGCAGCGCGGCGAGGAGGACCGCGTCGGGCTCGGGCACCATGCCCAGCGCGATGGCCCAGGCGTCGAGCACCTGCATGCGGTGCGTGTGGGCGGCGAGCTTCGGCGTACCCGTGGTCCCTCCGGTGTGGAAGAACGCGGCGAGATCGTCCGGGCCGGGCTCCTCGCTCGTCAGCTCACGCGGAGCCTGCGCGGCGAGGTCGGCGAGGTAGGCGACCTCCACGCCGTCGAGCCCGTCGAGCTCGGGGGCCGGACCGCTGCTGCCGGTGGGGCGCAGGGCGAGCAGGGCCCTGAGCCCGAGGCCGGCGGCGAGCCCGCGCGCCAGTTCCCACACGCCCGGGTGCAGCTCCGGCCCCGCCGCGACGAGCACCTGCGCACCGGCGCGGGTGAGGAGCGAGGCGAGGTCGCCATGGTGCAGAGCGGGGTTGAGCGGTGCCGCGATGCCGACCGTCTCGGCGGCGAGCAGGGCCGGTACCAGCTCCGACGTGTTGACCGAGAGCAGACCGACCGCATCAGTGCGGCCGATCCCGAACCCCGAGAGCACGTTCGCGCGGCGGTGCACCTGGTCGAGCAGCTCGGACCAGGTGCGCACCTCGGCGATGTTCCAGGTCGTGGCGTCGTGCATCGTGAGGTGCGCGACGGCATCGGGCTGCTCCTGCGCGGCCGAGCGCAGCATCGCGTAGACCGACGTCGGGAGCCCGCGCTCGGCGAGCGGCACGTCCTCGACCGAGGCGAGGTCGCCGGGTCCGGCGTACGCCGGCCAGGTGCTCGCGGTCACGAGGCCGCCCGGTCGGCGGCGGGGCGGCGAGAGAGACCGCGGCTGCGGATGCGCTCGGCGAGCACGGCGCCCTGCGCACCGTCCTTGCGGTGCGGCGCTCGCGTCTCCACGACGTGGTCGGGGCGCACCAGCACGGCGCCGGTCCCGGTACGCCGGAACCAGTCGAGCAGGACCCCGTCGCGGTCGACCACGTGCGCGGGAGCCGTCACCGACACCTGCACGAGCGGGATGCCCGCACCCTGCGCCGCAGCGACGAGCGCCGGGTCGGGATCGCCCGCCACGACCACGGCGTAGTCCGTGCCGAGGGCGTGGTCGAGCAGCACGCGCTGCCCGTCGACCTCGACCCACGGCTGCGGCAGAAGACCGCCTGAGACCTTGTCGCGACGACCGGTACGGCGTACGGCGGGACCGTCGGCGAGGTGCGGCGGCGCACTGTCGAGGACCTTGTCGGTGGTGCCGGGGATGCGGCACGCGATCGCCAGGGCGACGCGCCGGACGTGCGCGGCGGCGTCCTGCCCTCCGGTCATCGCCCAGCCGACCATGCGCGCCTTGAGGATGAGCGCCTTCGCCGGCTCCCGGCGCTCCGACTCGTACGTCGCGAGCAGCGCGTCGTCGGCGCGGCCCGAGACGACGTCGGCGAGCTTCCAGGTGAGGTTCGAGGCGTCGCGCAGCCCGGCACAGAGGCCCTGCCCGATGAACGGCGGAGTGAGGTGCGCCGCGTCACCGAGGAGGAAGACGCGGCGGTCGCTCCAGCGGTCGGCGATCCGGGCTCGGAACGTGTACTCGGCGCGCTTCACGATCTGCAGGCTGTCGAACGGGATGTCGCCGAGCCACGGCGCCAGCAGGCGCTCGAAGTCGCCCGAGCCCACGACGCTGTCGACCGTCTCGTCGTCGTGCAGCCGGAACTCCCAGCGGTAGCGGCCGGGGCCGACCTGCATGTAGGTGCCGGCGCGCCGCGGGTCGCACAGCTGGTGCACGCCCTGCCACGTGTCGAGCGCGCGCTCGCTCACGACGTCGACCACCAGCCAGCGCTCCTCGAACCCGAGGTCCTCGTACGCCGATCCGATGAGCTCCCGCACCCGCGAGTTCGCGCCGTCGCAGCCGAGGACGGCGTCGACCTCGACGGCGCGCTCCTCCCCCGACACGACGTCGCGCAGCACCGCGGTCACGCGACCGGCGGACTGGGAGAGGTCGAGCAGCTCGGTCGACGACGCGAGCTCCACGAGCGGCTGCTCGGCGAGCGCGTCGCGCAGGATCCGCTCGAGCTCGGGCTGGTCGAACATGTTCGCCTGCGGGAAGCCGTACGTACCGACCTGCTGGTGGCGGCGGAACTCCGCCATGGTCCGCAGCCGCGCGTCGACGAGCCGCAGACCCAGGGTCGGCATCGTGATCCCGGCGAAGCGGTCGGCCACGCCGAGGTCGGCGAGCACGCGGTAGATCTCGTCGTCGAGGTGCACGGCGCGGGGCAGCGGGTAGATGCCCGCGTGCCGCTCGACGACGAGGGTGCGGACGCCGCGCTTCGCGAGCAGGAGCGCCGACGCGACGCCCACCGGGCCTGCGCCGACGACGAGGACCTGCGGCGCCGCGCTCACGGGCCGACCACCCGGCAGTCCTGCGTCCCGAGGTCGATCGCGCCGTCGGCCGTGCGGATCGTGGCGGTGATGCGGTTGCCCGGGTTGAGGTACTTGGGGTTCTTCTCCTGCTTGTCGAAGAAGACCCTCCACTTCACCTGGGCCGGGAGCAGGTGCGCGACGAGCTCGACCACGTGCGGCGGGGCCTGCAGGGCCGTGCCGCCCGGCGTACCGGTGAGGACGACGTCGCCCGGCTCGAGCCCCTGGAAGCGTGCGAGCGCGGTGAGCGACGGCGCGGGCAGGTGGATCATGTCGGCGGCCGTGCGGTCCTGGCGCAGGACGCCGTCGACGCTCAGCTGCAGGCGCAGGTCGGTGAGCCGGCGGAACTCCTCCGGCTCGAGCAGCGTGAGCGCCGGGCCGATGGGCGTGAACGTCGGGTAGGACTTGCTCTCGTAGAACTGGCCCTTGGTGAGCTGCACGTCGCGGGCGCTCACGTCGTTGGTCATCACCAGGCCCGCGACGTACTCGTGGATGTTCTGGTCGGTGACGACCGTGCCCACGGGGACGGGCGCACCGATCACGAGACCGAGCTCGATCTCGTAGTCGAGCAGCCGCACGTGCGCCGGCTTCACGATGTCGGAGGTAGGACCGACCACCGACCCGGACGCCTTGCGGAAGAAGGTCGGCGAGACCTTGGCCGGGTCGAAGCCCGACTCCTGGGCGTGCGAGCGGTAGTTGACCATCTGCGCCACGACGCGGCAGGGCGTCGTGACGGGCGACTCGACGGCGAGGCCGGCGACGTCGACGGCGTCGTCGGTCGACTCCGCGGTCGCGCGCACGGTCTTGAGGTCGGCCAGCAGCTCGGCCGTGGTCGTGGCGTCGGTGACGACGCGCACCGCGCGCCCGCCCCGCTCGACCCACCAGGCGCCGTCGGTGCGCAGGACGTTGATGCTCATGACTTCATCGCCTTCATCAGGCCCATCAGGCGGGCGCGGTCGAGCTCGTTGTCCTCGCGCAGCGCCTCGACGGCGGCCTTGACGAGGCTCGGGCTGGGACGGGTGCCGAGGAAGTCGGCGGTCGCGGGCGGACCCCACTGGGCGAGACCGCTCGCGGTCATCGGGGCCCAGCCGGGCTCGAGCGAGCTGTCGAACACGTCGCCGTCGGCGTAGTGCTCCACCATGAAGCGGTCCGGGTCGCGCCAGTAGTCGAAGACCTGGCTGCCCTGGATGTGGCGGCCGATGCCCCACGACCGCTGCCAGCCGCGCTCGCGCAGGTACTCGCCGCCGGCGGCCATCGCGTCGAGGTCGGCGACCTCGTACGCCGAGTGCACGTACCCGGCCTCGGGCGCCAGCAGCATCGCGAGGGTGTGGTGGTCGCTGGGCTCCGAGCCGCGGTCGCAGCGGATGAACGCCATGCACGGCCCGCGGTCGCGCTGCCCGTCGATGAACAGGAAGTCGCTCACGATGAGGCCGAGGTGCTCGAGGTACCAGTCGAGCGCGCGGGCGAACACGCGCGTGGCGAAGACGACGTGGCCGAGGCGCTCCACGCGCGCGGGCTCGCGGGGCGGGCGCTGCGTCGCGTTGGTGCGCGGCGTCGTCCCGGCGATGTTCCAGGTGAGCGGCTGCTGCAGCGGGCCGCCCGGTGCCGCCTCGACGCCGTGGACGACCGAGATCGCGATACCGGTCGGGTCGGTGAGCGACACGACGCGGCCGCCGCTGTCGCTGCGACGCTCCTGCACCGACGTGCCGGTCGCCGAGGCGAGCCGGTCGAGGTCGCGCGCGTCGGCGGCCTCGAACGCCGCACCCACGAAGCGCGACCGCTCCCCGCGGCGTACGACGACGCAGGGAGCGGCCGAGCGCGCCGCGCGCAGCTGCAGCTCGTCCGGGGTGCGCGAGTGCACGGTGAGCCCGAAGTCGCGCGCGAACATCTCGGTGCGGTCGAGGTCGGTCTTCTCGAACTCGAGCCAGGCCAGGCCGCGCGCCTTGATGACCGGGTCCTTCGCGCGTCCGGGGTGCTCGCCCCGCAGCGCGCCCTGCTCGCTGTGCACGTCGTGGTGCGCCGTGACGACCTCGGCCGCCTGCGTCCCCTGCGTCATGTCCGTCCCTCCCAGATGTGGCGCCCGCCACAAACTGATGGAAGTATCAGAAATGATGCAGCAATCGTCAAGTCCCTCGGACACACTCGTGGCGGGACCGGAGCGGGGAGGTAGCGTGACGGCCGTGGCAGCAGGTGCAGCGCGCGCAGAGACGGCGCCGACACGCGTCGACCGGCGCAAGGCGCGCACGCGCCGCGCCCTCATCGACGCGGCCCGGCGGATCCTCGCCGACGGCGGCTCGACCGACGTGAGCATCCAGGAGATCACCGAGACCGCCGACGTCGGCTTCGGCACGTTCTACAACCACTTCGACACCAAGGCGGAGCTCTTCGAGGCCGCCGTGCGCGAGGTGCTCGAGGAGTACGGCGCGGCGCTCGACCGGGCCTGCGAGAGCCTCACCGACTCGGCCGAGATCTACGCCGTCGGCGTCCGCATGACCGCGCGCCTGGCCTCGACGCAGCCCGCCGTGGCGCAGGTGCTCGTGCAGGTCGGCATGTCGTACGCGTGGGCCGAGGAGGGTCTCGCGGCGCGCGCGCTGCGCGACATCCAGCGCGGCATCGACGACGGCCGGTTCCACGTCGACGACGCCCGCCTCGGGCTGCTGTCGACCGCCGGCTGCGTGCTCGCCTTCCTCCAGCTCGCGCTCCAGGCGCCGGAGTCGCTCGGCGACGGCGACGCCGACACGCTCGCCGAGATGCTCCTGCGCATGCTCGGCATGACCGCGCGGTCCGCCGCCGCGGTCGCGCACCGACCGCTGCCCGCGATCGCCTGACGGTTCCCGCCGTCGGTGCGCCCGGGTACGGTGCGGCCATGAGCCACCGGATCTTCACTCTCAGCGTCGCCTCCGTCTACCCGGCGTACCTCGCCAAGGTCGAGAAGAAGGGCCGCACGCAGGCCGAGCTCGACGAGACCATCGAGTGGCTGACCGGCTACGACGACGCGGAGCTCCAGCACCATCTCGACGCGGGGACGACGTTCGAGGACTTCTTCGCCCAGGCGCACCTGAACCCGAACGCGTCGCTCATCACCGGATCGGTGTGCGGTGTGAAGGTGCAGGAGGTCGAGGACCCGCTCATGCGCCAGATCCGCTACCTCGACAAGCTCGTCGACGAGCTGGCCAAGGGCCGCCCGATGGAGAAGGTGCTGCGCGCCTAGGAGAACGCGCCGCGCAGGCCCGCCACGATCGCGAGGACGCCGAACGCGATCAGCACGCCGCCCGACACCCGGTTGACGAGCACCATCGAGCGGTCGCTCACCGCATGGCGCACCGCCCTCACGCCCGTGGTCAGCGCCAGCCACCAGAGCATCGACCCGCACGCGACGCCGAGGGTGACGGCGAGCGCGCTGCCCGGCCCGGCCTGCGCCACGAGCCCGGCGCTCGCGAACACGGCGGCGAACGCCATGATCGTCATCGGGTTGGTGAGCGTCAGCCCGACAGCGCTCGACCAGAGCGGCACGAGGCGCGCGGAGTCGCGCGCGTCGGCGGCGCGGTGCGTCGGCGGCGTACGCAGCGCGCGCCACCCGAGCCAGATCAGGGCGAGGCCGCCGAGGATGCGGAACCACGTCTGATAGGTGACCAGCCACTGCGACACCGCGGTGACGCCGAACGCCGCGAGCGCGGCGTACGTGCCGTCGGCCGTGGCTATGCCGGCGCCGGTCGCCGCGCCCGCCCGCCAGCCGTGCGCCAGCGTGCGCTGCACGAGGAGCATCGCCATCGCCCCGACGGGCGCGGCGATCACCACGCCGATCACGACCATGCGCGCGAAGAGCGCGACGTCGTCTCCCATCACGCACCGCCCTCGACGGTCACCGGCCGGTCGAGCGTGGTCGAGAGGACGACGGTGGTACGGGTGCGCGTCACGCCCTTGATCGCCTTGAGCCGGTCGGTCACGAGGGTCTCGAGGCCGCGCGTGCCGTCGACGTGGACCTTGAGCAGGTAGTCGTCGTCGCCCGCGACGTGGTGGCACTCGACGACCTCGGTCAGCTTCGCCACCGCCGCGAGGAAGGCTCGGGTCTGCGCGCGGTCGCCCACGCTGACGGACACGAACGCCGTGAGGTCGCGGCCGAGCGCCCCGGGGTCGACGCGCGCCTCGTAGCCGACGATGACGCCGCGCTCCTCGAGACGGCGCACCCGCTCCGCCGTCGACGGCGCGGAGAGACCGACCTCGAGCGCCAGGTCGGCGTAGGAGGTGCGGGCGTTGGCCGTCAGCAGCTCGATGAGTCGGAGGTCGATGTCGTCCATGCCCATGCTTTCGTAGGTTGACTCTTCACCATACCTTGGGATCGAAGGCAACGCTGCCAGGTTTCCCGGCCGACGAGGCGTCGAGCGGCGCAGGGCGCCGCTGCTCGCGAGAATGGCGGCATGAGCTTCGTGGCGATCAACGTCCTGACCGTGCCCGAGGGCGGCGGCGACCGGCTCGAGGAGCGCTTCGCCAGCCGCGCCGGCAGCGTCGAGCGCTCCCCCGGCTTCGAGCACTTCGAGCTCCTGCGCCCGCTCGAGGGCACCGACTCCTACCTGGTCTACACGCGCTGGCGCAGCCGCGAGGACTTCGAGGCGTGGACGTCGTCGCAGTCCTTCGCCGGCGGCCACGCCCAGGCGAGCGCGCGTCCCGAGAACGAGCAGCGCGCGGCCACGGCGTCGACGATCTGGTCGTTCGACGTCGTCCAGCAGGCGGCTCCTGCGACGGAGGACTGACGTGTCGCGCGTGGTGGTCACCGGCGGCAGCGGCAAGCTCGGGCGCGCTGTCGTGAGCGACCTGCTCGACCACGGCTGGGACGTCGTCGTGGTCGACAGCAGGCCCGGCACCGATCCGCGTGCGCACCTGCTGCGCGCCGACCTCACCGACTACGGGCAGGTGCTCGCCGCCCTCACGACGCTCGACGACGCCTACGTCGGCGTCGACGCGGTCGTGCACCTCGCCGCGATCCCCGCTCCGGGACTCGCACCGAACGCGGTCACCTTCGCCAACAACGTGCTCGCGACCTACCACGTGCTCGAGGCGGCGCGCGTGGCCGGCGTCCGCAACGTCGTGTGGGCGTCGAGCGAGACGGTGCTCGGGCTGCCCTTCCTCGAGCAGCTCCCGCCCTACTTCCCCGTCGACGAGGACTACCGCGTCGTCCCGACCACGTCGTACTCGCTGGGCAAGGCGGTCGACGAGGAGATCGCGCACCACTTCTGCCGCTGGGACCCGCAGGCGAAGATCGTGGGCCTGCGCTTCTCCAACGTGATGGAGCCGCACGACTACGCCGCCTACGAGGACTTCCAGGACGACCCGCTCGAGCGCTCGTGGAACGCCTGGGGCTACATCGACGCCCGCGACGGCGCGCAGGCCGTGCGCAAGGCGCTCGAGCTCGACGCCACCGGGTACGACGTCTTCATCATCGCCAACGCCGACACGGTGATGCGGCGACCGAGCGCCGACCTGCTCGCCGAGGTCTTCCCCGACGTACCGCTGCGCCGCCCCGTCGAGGGCCGCGAGACGCTGCTCTCGATCGACAAGGCGCGCCGCGTCCTGGGCTACGAGCCCCAGCACTCCTGGCAGGACGAGGCCTCCCGCAGGTCCTAGCCGAGCACGTCCTAGCGCAGGACGTCGGCGATCTCGGCGAGACGCTCGGGGACGAGGGTGTACCAGGCCCAGATGCCGCGCTTCTCGCGGCGCACGAGGCCGGCGTCGGCGAGCACCTTGAGGTGATGGCTCACCGTCGGCTGGCTCAGACCGACCGGCTCGATGAGGTCGCAGACGCAGGCCTCGCCGTTCTCGCTGCCCTTGATGAGCGCGAGCAGCTGCAGCCGGGCCGGGTCGCCGAGGGCCTTGAACATCACCGCCATGTCGGCGGCCTCGTCGCGCGACAGCGTCTCCACGAGGCCGGGCGCGCAGCAGCCGGCCGTCTCCACCACGGGCAGCGGTGCGGTCGTGCGGGCCATCACGTCTCCTCGTATTGACAAACGTCGATATGAAGCGGAGTGTATCTCACATAGATGATCGTCGATATCTCGGAGGATGTCATGTCCCGCGTGCAGCTCGCGCTCAACGTGTCCGACCTCGAGGGCTCCGTGGCCTTCTACTCCGCCTTCTTCGGCGTCGAGCCGCACAAGCGCCGCCCGGGCTACGCGAACTTCGCCATCGCCGAGCCGCCGCTCAAGCTCGTCCTCATCGAGGTGCCGGCCGTGGACCGCGGCAGCGGCGTCCAGGGCGCGCTCAACCACCTCGGCGTCGAGGTGGAGACGGTGGAGGAGGTCGAGCAGAGCGCAGCCCGCCTCACCGGCGCCGGCCTCGCCACCTTCGACGAGAAGGACACCACCTGCTGCTTCGCCCTGCAGGACAAGGTGTGGGTGCACGACCCGGCCGGTGCGCCGTGGGAGGTCTACACGATCAAGGACGACGACCCCGCTGCCCCGCGCGACGCGTTCGACCTCCCGCTCCTCGAGACCCGCGATGGCGACGGTGCTTGCTGCACGCCCGCGTCGGGCTTCACCGAGAAGACCGCGACCAGCAGCTCCGCCTGCTGCTGAGCGCCGGACATCGCATGAGCGACAAGACATCCGTCCTCTTCGTCTGCGTGCACAACGCGGGCCGCAGCCAGATGGCCGCGGCGTACCTCAGCCATCTCGCGGGCGACCGCGTCGAGGTGCGCTCCGCCGGCTCGGCGCCCGCCGACACCGTCAACCCCGCGGTCGTCGCGGCGATGGCGGAGGAGGGCATCGACATCTCCGCCGAGACGCCGAAGGTGCTCACCGCCGAGGCCGTCGAGTCCTCCGACTACGTCATCACCATGGGCTGCGGCGACGTGTGCCCGTACTTCCCCGGCACGACCTACCTCGACTGGGTGCTCGACGACCCGGCCGGCCAGGGGGTCGACGCCGTGCGCCCGATCCGCGACGAGATCCGTACGCGCATCGAGGCCCTCGTCTCGGAGATCGACAGCGCCTGAGGAGGCGACGACATGAGCACGACCCAGCCCGACCCCACCACCCTGTCCGACGAGGAGATCCGCGCCGCGGTGCGCGACCGGTACGCCGCGAGCGCGTCGACCGTGCTCGCCGACCTCGGCAGCACGTCGTGCTGCTCCCCCGTCGACAGCGACGCGATCACGCGCGACCTCTACGACGCCGACCAGGCGGGCGAGGTACCGCAGGCGGCGCTCGCCGCGTCGCTCGGCTGCGGCAACCCGACCGCGCTGGCGGCGCTCGAGCCCGGGCAGACGGTGCTCGACCTCGGCTCCGGCGGAGGCATCGACGTCCTGCTCTCGGCCCGCCGCGTCGGACCGACCGGCAAGGCCTACGGCTTGGACATGACGCCGGAGATGCTCGAGCTCGCGCGACGCAACCAGGTCGAGGCCGGAGTGGAGAACGCCGAGTTCCTGCACGGCACCATCGAGGACGTCCCGCTGCCCGACGCGGCCGTCGACGTCATCATCAGCAACTGCGTCATCAACCTCGCCGCCGACAAGGACCCGGTGCTCGCCGAGGCGTTCCGCGTGCTGCGGCCCGGCGGCCGGTTCGCCGTCTCGGACATGGTGCTGCTCAAGCCCTTGCCCGACCTCGCCTATCGCGCGATGGCGCTGTTCACCGGCTGCGTCTCCGGCGCCCTCCTCGACACCGACTACCGTGCCCGGCTCGCGGCCGCGGGCTTCGTCGACGTCGACCTCGAAGTCACTCGCGTGCTGCGCACCCCCGAGCTCGAGGAGATGGCGCAGCAGCTGCCTGCCGGCGTGATCCCCGACGGCGTCGACGCGGCTGCCGTCATCGCGGAGATGGACGGCGCGATCGCGTCGGCCTTCATCCGGGCGACGAAGCCGTGACGCAGACGGTCGACCCGGAGGAGTCGGCGGTCATCGGTCGGCTGTCCACGCTCGACCGGTTCCTGCCGGTGTGGATCCTGCTCGCGATGGCCGCCGGGCTCCTGCTCGGCCGCGCCGTACCCGGTGTGCAGGGTGCGCTCGATGCGGTGAAGGTCGGCGGTACGTCGCTGCCGATCGCGCTCGGGCTGCTGCTCATGATGTACCCGGTGCTCGCCAAGGTGCGCTACGAGGACATGGGCCACGTCACCGGCGACCGTCGGATGCTGTGGCTCTCACTGCTGCTCAACTGGGTCGTGGGACCGCTGCTCATGTTCACCCTCGCGTGGGTGTTCCTCTACGACCAGCCGGAGTTCCGCACCGGCCTCATCGTCATCGGCCTCGCGCGCTGCATCGCGATGGTGCTCGTCTGGAACGAGCTCGCGTGCGGCGACCGCGAGGCCGCGGCGCTGCTCGTCGCGATCAACTCGGTGTTCCAGATCGTCGCCTACGCCCTGCTCGGCACCTTCTACCTCAAGGTCCTCCCCGGCTGGCTCGGCCTGCCGACCCAGGACGTGCAGTTCTCGACATGGGAGATCACCAAGGCGGTGCTGATCTTCCTCGGCATCCCGCTGCTCGCCGGGTGGGCGACACGGCGCTGGGGACTGCGGGTCAAGGGACGCGAGTGGTACGACGAGAAGTTCGTGCCCTTCATCAGCCCGTTCGCGCTCTACGGCCTGCTCTTCACGATCGTCGTCATGTTCGCGCTGCAGGGCCAGGCCATCACCGCCGACCCGATCGCGGTGGTGACCATCGCCGTACCGCTGCTCGTCTACTTCGCCATCATGTGGACCCTCGCGTTCGCTGCGGGAGTTCGCGGCCGGCTCGGTTACCCGAAGACCGCGACCCTGGCCTTCACGGCGGCCGGCAACAACTTCGAGCTCGCGATCGCCGTCTGCATCGGGGTGTGGGGCGTGACGAGCGGCCAGGCGCTCGCCGGTGTCATCGGCCCGCTCATCGAGGTCCCCGCACTCGTCGCGCTGGTCTACGTCTCCCTCTGGCTTCGCCGCCGCATCCGCGCGTTCCGCGGCGCCGTTCTCCCCGGAGCGGCGGCGTAAGTCGCATCGGGACTGCCCGAGGATCGCTGTCCACAGGGACCCCACGATGTTGTCGGTGGACCGGGGCACGGTGGCGGCATGACACAGATCGCTGACCCCCACTACCCCTCAGCCGCTCCCTTCTGGGAGGTGATCGCGGTCTGGGACCCGGGCGAAGGCGGCGCCGACTTCGCCTACACGGTCGGCCTCTCCCGAGCCGGCCTCCCCGAGCTCCACGTCTGGGCCCGCCCCGACCACGGCGACGATCCCGGCGCAGACTTCGTGCTGTCGCAGCGGGATCTCGGCCACCTGCTCAAACGCTGGGCCTCGGAGCTCCTCGACGGACGCCTGGCGCCCGGAGCAGAGCGCGATCTGGGCCTGGACGACGGCGCGAGCATGGCACGCTTCGTCGTCGGAGCTCCGGTCCGCGCAGACTCTGTCGATGCGCACTACCTCAAGCCCGACGACGTGGTGCTCCCTGTGCGCTGGAGTCTCGAGCGCGAGCCGATCGGACCGATGCTCGAGCTGACCGCCGAGCAGGACGCCGCTCGTGCTCGACGGCTGGCGTTCCTGAGGTCCGCTGGCGCCGGACTGGTCACCACCGCTCCCGTCAACGCCTCAGTCGACTTCGGCCCCTACGCCGAGGAGGTCGCCGCGGCGGCCGGTCTGCTCGCCACTGCCGACGCTCGTTCCCTCGGAGCCCTGTTCACGCTCGCCCTCGATCCCGATCTGCCGCTCAGACCAGAGGGCGTGCTCGCTCTGACCGCGGCGCGAGCCCGTCCCGTCGGCCTGGTCGAGGCGGCCGCGCGAGCTCGCGAGCTGTCGACCAGGATTGCCAGTCTGGTCGCCGGCGGCGGCACCGAGTCGCCGCGCTGGCGCCGTCTGGTCGACGAGCTCGGTCCGTTCGAGGACGACGAGGAGCGTCGGCACCTGTCGTACCTGCTCGAGGACGGGGCGCGGGCTGTCTTCGCCGCGCTGCTGAGCGTCGAGACGTTGGGCCACGTCGCCGGTACCGATCTGCACGCCCCGGCGGACAGATGGTGGCTCCCTGTGCTCGGCGCGTGATCCGGCCCGGCTGCAGCCCCACGCGACGATCGGGATTGCGCGCGAACGTGGCTAAGAGCCGCTCGGCACCGTCATCGGGCGGGGTCCAGCACCACGTCGATGTCGGAGCGCAGGCTGTGCAGGTCGAGGACCGGGATCGTCGCCCACCGGTCCAGGACGACGGTCGCCGGGGTCCCTTGCCCCGCGACCGGGCGGAGCTCCGCCACCGGCTTGCCGGCGCGGGTCACCGTCACGCGCTCACCACGCAGCACGGAGTCGATCACGTCACCGCAGCGCTTGCGCAGATCTCGAGTACTGACCTCGGCCACGCCAGCAATGTCTCACGCGTGATGCACGAGGCTCGACGACGTCCCGCCACCAGGTCGAGGGCGACGCCGGACCCTGTCCCGGGGCGATCGGATCGGACCGGGATCATCGGGTCGGGCGCCGGAGGGCGGCACCAGACTGGGTCCCGTGATCGCCGTACTGAACTCGGTCGTGGACGCCGTCGAGGCTCAGCTCGCCGACGACCCGTCCGCAACGATCGACGTCGGCGCGCTCGCCTCGGACCTGGGTACGACCGAGCACCACCTGCGCCGGATGTTCTCGTCGCTGGCCGGGATGCCGGTGTCGGAGTACGTCCGCCGGCGCCGCATGTCGCGGGCCGCTGCCGACCTGGTGGCCGACCACGCCGACCTGCTCACGATCGCAACCCGCTACGGCTACGGCTCGACCGAGGCGTTCGGCCGCGCGTTCCGGTCCGTCCACGGCGCCGGACCAGCAGAGGTACGGCGCGACGGCGGACCGCTCCGGACCCAGCAGCGGATCAGGTTCCACCTGGCCGTCGAAGGAGGAAGCCCCATGGACACCCGCATCGTGAACCTGCCTGCCCTCCGTCTGGTCGGCCACGCGGCACGTGTGTCCCTCGTGCACACCGGGGTGAACCCCGCGATCGCCGCGCACGTCGGGTCCATCCCTGCCGAGGAGACCGTTCGGCTCAAGGGGCTCAACGACACCGAGCCCGCCGGCGTCCTGGCCGTCAGCGACGACCTGGATCCCGACCGCGCCGAGGGCAGCGAGCTGACCTATCTGCACGGCGTCGCGACCACGTCCCCGGTCGATGGTCTCGACACGATCGAGGTCGCCGCTGGCACCTGGGCGGTGTTCCGCGCCGAGGGTCCCTACCCCGCGGTGCTGCAGGACGTGTGGGCGGCGACCGCGACGGAGTGGTTCCCGTCGCAGCCCTGGCGGCTGCGCCCCGGACCGGAGATCGTCGCGATGCAGTCGTTCGACGCCGAGGACGGGACGGCCACCTGCGAGCTCTGGCTGCCGGTCGAACCCGCGTAGCGCCTCGGGACGTGGATGGTACGGCTCGAGGCGTCGAGGTCCGTCGGCGCACTGCGCGGCGGAGCGGCTCAAGGCACGAGACCGCGGTCGGGGGCAGGATCCGTCGGTGTGCGACGAGGGCGTCGGAGCGGCCGCTGCGCGGCGACGGCAACACCCTCGTGTCACGCTCCTCCCAAATCCTGCCCCCGGCGGACAACGACGAAGGCCCGGTCCATATGGACCGGGCCTTCGTCGTTGGTAGCGGGGGCAGCGTGTGGTTTCACGACATCCCGGACAGGTGTCTCGCGTGATCCCGGACAGGCCTGCAGCAGCGTTCGGGCATGTCCAAGGCGCGTCTGGTGATCACCGCGGTCGAGCTCGAAGGCCGTTCTCCCAGCGAGGTCGCCGCCTCCTACGGGGTGTCGCGGTCCTGGGTCTACGAGCTGCTCGCCCGCTACCGGGTCGAGGGCGACACAGCCCTCGAGCCCAGGTCCAGGCGACCACGGACGAACCCACGCGCCACCCCGCAGCCCGCCATCGACCTGGTGCTCGCGCTGCGCGACCAGCTCCACGCTGGCGGCCTGGACGCCGGCCCGCACACGATCGCCTGGCACCTGCGTGAGCATCACGCGACCACCGTGTCGGTCTCCACTGTCTGGCGGATCCTGCACCGAGCCGGACGCATCGACCCTCAACCCCAGAAACGGCCACGCAGCTCCTACCAGCGCTTCGAGGCAGAGCTGCCCAACCAGACCTGGCAGACCGACTTCACCCACATCACCCTCGCCGACGGCACCGACACCGAGGTCCTGACCTTCCTCGACGATCACTCCCGCTACGTCCTGACCTGCACCGCCCAGCGCGCCGTCACCACTGCTCTGGTCATCACCGCGTTCCGGCAAGCCGTTGCCGCCCACGGCATCCCCGCCAGCGTCCTGTCCGATAACGGCCTGGTCTTCACCGCCCGCCACCGCGGCGGCCGCAACAAGTTCCAGAACGAGCTCGAACGGCTCCACATCGCGCAGAAGAACTCCCGACCCAGCCACCCCCAGACCTGCGGCAAGGTCGAACGCGTCCAGCAGACCCTCAAGAAGTGGCTCGCCAGCCGGCGACCGGCAACCACCGTCGCCGAGCTCCAGACCCTGCTCGACACCTGGGCGAGGGACTACAACACGACCCGACCGCACCGATCCCTCGCCGGCCGCACACCGGACCAGGCCTACCGATCACGCCCGAAAGCCACCCCGACCCACGGCAACCAGGGCACCCACTACCGGCTGCGCTACGACCTCGTCGACAAGACCGGGAGCGTCACCCTGCGCCACGACAGCCGCCTGCACCACATAGGCATCGGCAGAGCCCACGCCGGCACCCGCGTCGTCATGCTCATCCACGACCTCGACATCCGAGTCGTCGACGCCCTCACCGGCGAACTGCTCCGCGCCCTCACGCTCGACCCCACCCGCAATTACCAGCCCCAGAAACGCGAGGACACCCCGGACCCGTAGGTCCGAGGTGTCCTCGATGTCCTGAGACAGGACATTGGTAGCGGGGGCAGGATTTGAACCTGCGACCTCTGGAAAGCTTCGCGCCCTTTCCAGACATCTACCGTCTTCCTCGGAATCCCTTGGGTTTCCTGGATTCAAGGAGCTTCCAACTCCTCTGACAGTTGCCCAGAGTACACGGTCAGTTAGGAGTGGCGGCGGTCGTTTGTGTCCCGTTGCTGGCCCCTCTGTTGCGCGATGGGCGTCACGCAGGTCGGACGACTCCGACGATCCAGAGGCGCTTCCCAGCACTGCAACCTGGCTCGGTCCAACCCTGCTCGACTCTGTCAGCCCCGCCACCGCCAATCGACAGCGTGGTGCCGGACGTGGCTACTACCGCCCCATTGCCATCCAGGATCTGAAAAGACTTGGTATCGCCGGTGACGCTGTACCCGAGTGGCCACACGGGAACGACGATCGCATGCGAGTCAGTCTCTGCCAGAACGCACCCGTGCAAGTCAACGGTCAACGACCCTGTTAGTAGCCCTTCCATGCCACTCGTGTAAACCGACGCCGATTGCACCAGACGCAACGAGACTGTGGGCGAGGCGGAAGAGCATGCGGTCACCGTTCCGATGGCGATCGCGACCATCGCAGGCAATCTCAGAAGCCCTGTCTTCATCATCGGTTCAAATGCTAGCGTTGACGACGTCCGCGACGTAGCGCAAGGACGGGGGATCGACAGTGAAGTTGAAGATGCGTTTGCTGATTGCGGCGCTCGCGATCGGGGGCGTTGCCGGCGGCATTGTGGCCCCGTCCTCTGCGGCCGACACTGCAAACCAAGATCCGGAAACCAAGGCTACCAACTCCAGCGGATGGTCCTTGCCCGTGGACATCACGGGAGACGCGGCTGCCTCCGACGAGCGCGCACGGCTGAGAGCACTGCTTTCACCCTTGAGTGGTTACGACGGCGGGATGATATGGGACGGGCCCAATCGAACCCTGACAATCCAGTTGACTACCGATGCGGCCATCACCCAAGCGGAGCATCTGGTCGGGACTTCTGGGACTTCCCTGAATGTCAGACTCCTGAAGGTTCGCTACACGGCAGCGGAGTTGGATGACTTGGCCACCAAGCTCCTCGCAGATCAGACCGCGTGGGCGGGTGCGTCCGGCATCGGTGGCGGCTACGACCCGAAAGCCAATCGCGTACTGCTTCAGGTAGATGCCGGCTATAAGAACGCCGACGTCCTGATCGCCTCGATCAAGAAGCTCAACGATCCGCGGGTGATCCTTCAAGTTCTTCCCAACGTCGGTGGCGGCGTGGAGTCCCGCGTAGCTGACTTCTCACCATGGTCCACAGGGGCAAATATCGTGGGATCTACCGGCTACGGCTGCACGTTGGGATGGGCGTGGAAGCTGTGGTCCAACAATCAAGTAGTCGGCTCGACGGCACGTCATTGCACCGATCTCGGCTGGTACAACAACGGCGTCTACGTGGGGACCGTCTTCCAGTCCAACAAGAACGCCGACTCGGCATTCATGCAAGGAGGCGGATACTCACCGTCTGTCTTTGTCGGGAACCAGACGACTTCAGACATCCGGCCAGTGGTCGCCATCGACACGGCGTGGTCGGTTGGGGACTCCGTTGCTATGAGCGGCGCGGCGTCGGGTTTGAACGTCTCCACCGTGCAGATCCCCAGCTACACCCTGCCGTCCTGTATGCCAACCGACGTGCAGGGTTTGACTGGCGTTCTCATGGCCACCCACCCGACTACGGGTGGTGACTCAGGTGGGCCGTGGCTCACCACGAGGAGTGGAACTGGTTTCGCCGTGGCTCATGGCCAGCACCTGGGGTACGGATGCCTCCTCGGTTACACCGGCTCGTTCTTCATCAAGTTGAACACCGTCAGCGCAGCCCAGCAGGCCACGATCCTGCTTCAGTAGCTCCCGAGTCGTCATCGCAGCACATTCGGAGCTCCTAGGTCGGGCGACCTCGCGGCCCAGATTGCCTCGATAGGTAGAGGCGACATCGCTTGTTGTCGGGCCCCTCTGCTCTGCGGCGTAAACATCGAACGTTCCCGCCCCGCCTAAGAACTGAGCGAACTGGCGGCCCGTGGAAGTCGGGTAGGTCGCTCTTCTTCGAACTTGTCGAAGACGCTGACCGCGATGCCGCCAACTCGAGTCCCAGCAGGACGGCTGGCGGCCACAGTCAGGAAGCCGCGCGACCGATGCTGGTGGAAGGCGGCCTTCGTGCGCCTCCGAGGAGCCATCAGTACGGGCCCTCAGCTCCTTCAGCCAGAGCAATCCACGAGGGCTCTGATCACGGCGCGTGGGAGTTGAACTCCGAAACTATCTGTCTCGCGGAGTTCGCCTCATGCCGATTTGGCATTGTCTGTGCAGGTCGTGGGCCCAGAACGGCTCAGCTATCTGCGGATCCGTGACCATTCCTGTGACCAGGCAAGCGACTGACGAACGGAACATACACTCGGAGGATCACAACACCAATTTCCGGAGAGACGGCCCGATTTTGAGTGCCTGAGACGCTGAGACGGGCGCGGTCGCAATCGTCATAGCGGCGCGGGCTGAGAGGATGACCGCGTGACGGGGGCGGGCCACGGGCCGGACAGCGAGGTCGTCGACGCAGCGCGAGTGGAGCAAGCCCGCGCTTCGTCAGGACCACACAACGGACGTCGAGCGTGGCGCTGGCTCCGCGGCGTTCTGCTGGTCGTCGGCGCTGCGCTCGTGCTGGGTTCGGCGGTTGCTGTGCTCGCGCGCCTAACGGGGTGGGAGGGCGGTCCGCTGGCCTACGGGGTGGCGCTGCTGCCTTGGCTGACTGCTGGCGCGGCTCTGGCCGTTTTGCTGGGTGTAGTGATGCGATCACGTGCGCTGGTGGCCGCTGCACTGGCCGTCAGCGCTGCGGGCGGTTGGTGGTTACTGCCCTTGTACTCGTCGGCGGGTCATATCCCCTCGGGGTCGCCCGCCTTGACGGTGGCGACGCTGAACCTGACGGTGGGTGGGGCCGACGCCGGCTCCGTCGTGGCGCTGCTGCGGGACCGCGGTATCGACGTGCTCGCGCTCGATGAGCTCACCCCGGTAGCTCGCGCCAGACTGCAGGCAGCCGGGCTCGACAAGCTGATGCCGTACTCGATCGCGAGGCCAGAGGCCGGAGTGACGGGCACCGGCCTGTGGTCGCGACATCCTCTGATGTCGCCCGCCCCGGTCGACGGCTTCGTATCTCGTGCCGTTCGCGCGGGCATCAGCGGACCGGGTGGTCTGTTGTCCGTGCTGGCAGTCCATCCTGCGGCTCCGGGCCCGTTCCACCACGACCGGTGGGACGCGGATACGGCGCACCTCCGCAACGTTCTCGACGGTGCGGATGGATCGGTCCTTGTCCTCGGCGACCTCAACACCACGCGCGACCACCGGGCGTTTCGTGACATCGAAGACCTGGGATACGTGGATGCGGCGGTGCAGGCGGGGGCGGGACTGCAACCGACGTTTCCTCAGGGGCGTGCGCCGATTCCGCTCTTCGCTATCGACCACGTGCTGGCCCGAGGAGCCTCGATCCGGGCGGGCTTGGTTTCCACCGTGCCGATACCGGGCGCCGACCACCGCGCCCTCGTGGTGCAGTACTTCGACGCCCTGAATCGCTAACACCACCTACTCCCGCTGGAACAGGCCGAATGCCCGCGACCTCTCGCTGGAGACGAGCAGCCTTATGGCGGTTGGCTTGCAGATAGTCGTGGATGCGTTAGGTTCACTCGTCTCGGTTGGCCCGGTTGCTCATCCCGTTCGTTGTCTGGAGCTTGAGCAGCGCGCCAGTGCGGGGCCGCTACGGAGAGCTGAACGCGCCTCGCGAGCAGTTGGCAGACGCGTTAGTTGTCCTGCTCAAGCGGGCCAACGCTCGAGGGTCCCGAACCGCGTTGGCGCGGCGCGCAGCTGCGCCAGCACCTCGGCGTCGTTTACTGCCATCCAGCCGAGCGCCTGGGACCGCGGCAGAGAGCGACCACTTTCGCTCATCACCTCGCGGAACCGGTGCCCCGCCTCGGGCGAGGAGAACGCGTGTCGCGACTCGGCCTAGATCCATGCGACCAAGTTCTGGCGCCTTGAGGGCGGTAAGCAGGTGCCGGCGTTCAGTCTGCTGTGCGCCTATGGGTACGACATCGTCGAAGGCCCGGAGCCGGCCCCAGACGACGATCCGTTCGCGCTGGACGGCCCCACCCGAGAGTCGAACGGTCGCCTTGTGCGAATCGGCTTCGCAGCAACGGAGAACAGGCAAACTTGGGGCGCGACTCTACGCGAACTGGAAGGCGTTCCGCTCGTCGTGGTGGCCGACGGCCACGGGGCGGTCAAGAACGCCCTCAGCGACGTGTGGGGCCGGGGGCGCGCATGCGCCGGGACCAGAAGGCCGCAGCGAAGCCATAGCGTCAACGCTTCAGCGAGATTCTCACACCCTGGTATTTTTCGCGTACGCCATGGACCGTTATAGGTCGCTGACGCCCAGCAGGCGCTTTAGCTTTGTTGTTCATACACTGGCTGTCTAGGTCAAGGAAAGGTTCCGCAGGGGCCATCCTCCGGCTTGACAACGCGGAACTGCAACACACTAAGCCCATTGAAGGTGTAGACGATGGCCGCGGCCGGCCGATCACCCAATTCCTTGGTCCAACAGTTGCCTGACGCGGACTCCTCCCTATGCCACCCAGACGCCCTGGCCGCGATCTCCGTCTCTCGCTCGATCGATACCGAATTGGCGTCGGACCATTGAAGGTTGATTGCCGGAATGCCTTCGCTGGCGTCACATGCGCTAATCCGAACTACTTCTGCTTTCGTGGTGTCCATAGCTGAAAGAATTGGATCATTAAGGACGCCGTCCTGAAATGCACCAGATTCTGCTGTACAGTCCGAGGTCGGAAAGAGCGCGCATCCGGAAACACCACCCGCCACCAACATCGCCGACAGCGCAAGCGGGCTGGCACGGGCGCCCCACCAGATGGGCTTTAGCACTTGTACACCCGCCCATCGATCGTGGCGCAGGTCAGCCAGTGGTAATGAAGCGCCGAATTCAGCCGGAGCATGGAATACCTCCAGGCAGCGTCGTAGCTCCAGAGTAGCTGCACTGCCCATCCGTACCGCCATGCTGCCCGATTGTTCTGCCAGTCAACCCACGTATCCAGAGGATCTGTGCTGCCCATTTCGTGGCCGATGGCCCAGATATTCGCAAGACGTTGACCGCCCGCCCACATAAGCATCATCTGCCACACGAAGTGCCGCGCAGCATTGCGGACAGACGAATTCCTGAACGAAGTGCGGCCAGCCCACCATTCGACCGATTTGCTAATGGCTACCGCCAGCCCGCATTTATAGCCGCTCATTGCACATGCCCAAGCTTCGCCGTTGAAACTATCCCATGCCCCGCATAGCCAACTGGCCCACGACCAACACCTACCCGTCACGTCTGTCTTGTTGACCGGGTCATCGGGGTAGCTGTAGGTCGTGGAATTCCCGCCATAGACCAAGTCCGTGGACAGG
Source organism: Candidatus Nanopelagicales bacterium (assembly GCA_046330715.1). Classification (GTDB taxonomy): domain Bacteria; phylum Actinomycetota; class Actinomycetes; order S36-B12; family CAIYMF01; genus Longivirga. The sequence continues at coordinate 151,412 of JAXLSG010000004.1, read as the reverse complement.
AATCGGCCCGTCACGGGGTTATACAGTCGCACCCCCATGAGGGTGAGCCCGTTGGCTGCAGTGGCATCTCGTTGCGCGGTGCCGAGCCAGGCGTAGCGGGGTCCAGCGGTTGAACCTCCAGCGCCGTCGCTGACGATGCCGTATTCGTCCGTATCGGTGATTGTGCCGTCCGGGGATACCGCTTGTGTGCTGGTCGTGGTGAGTGGGATGTCGCCGTGGAGGTCGGCCAGCCCGACAATCACCTTGCCACCAGCGACGGTGGCAATCATCCCACCGGCGAGCCCGGCCACGTACCAGGCGGTGGTAATGGTAGGTGTCGTGCCGCCGAGCCGGGTGATAGTCCAGCCGGGTGAGTCACTGCCTCCGTCGTAGTGGTTGATCGTGTCCGTGACACCGGTCGTTGTGGTTGCGCCGCAGCCTGTTGCGTCAGTGGTGGCGGTTGGCTTGTCGCGTCGGCAGGCGAACCGGTTCAGGGCATCGAGCGTCCAGGTTGTGGATGCTTCGACGGCCGCGACGTCGCCCGAGGTGACCGTCGTGGAGCGGATGAGGTCGTTGGCGTAGTAGGTCAAGCCAACGTCGGACGAGGTCGGGGTAGCAGTCTGGCCCCTGGGTAGCGTGGTGGTGCGCCCGAACGCGTCGTACGCGAGTGTGCTGCCGGTCGGCTGGTCGGCCGCGCTGAAGGTGTTCGTGGTGCTCGCGGCGGTTGTGGTGGTCTGGCAACTGTTGTCCGCTGCAGGGTCGTAGCTGGCGTTGCTTGTGCGGTTGCTGTTGATGTCGAACCCGTAGGTGCGGGTCGTGCAAGCAGCGGCGCGCTTGTCGGTGACGCTGGTGAGCCGACCTGCTGGGTCGTAGCCGTACTCGCGGACACGCCCGCCTGCCGCGTAGAGATTGCTGGTGTCGCTGACGACACGTCCATGCGCGTCAACGGTGACCGCGTTCGTCATCCAGTTCTCGGTGACGCCGCTGCGGACCCACTCGAGGTTGGTGGCCTGCCCGGTGGCGGACCGGGTCCATGACTGGGTCAGGGTGCCGCTGCTCATGGGGATGACTTGGGATATTGGCTGGCCGTCGGCGTCATAAGTCGCCGAGACCGTACCGAGCGTCGAGTGCGTGGCGCTGGCGGGTAGGCCGCGGCGCTCTGTGCTGCTGTTGTAGGTGTAGCTCGTCGTCCCGACGGCGGATCCGTTCTGGGTTCGGGTGATGGTGGACAGGCGACCAGTTGTGTCGCCGTAGGTGACAGCGACCTGTCCGCCGGTGCCATCCGCAGAGACGCGAGGGCGGCCGAAGTCGTCAAGGGACGTCGTTGTCGTGATTGATGAACCGCCGCTGCCGGAGGTCACCCCGGTCGGCAGGCCGGTCGGCATGTCGTAGGTGAAAGTTCTGTCTGGCACCGCGGTGTCGCCGGCGGCGCCCCCGGTGATGGTCACGTCGACGGATCGGCTGGACAGGCCGCTGTTGGCGTAGCTGGTGGTCGTGGTGCGGGTCGCAGACGCGGCTGTGTCGAGCTGCTTAATGGCGCGCCCGAACAGGTCGTAGAAGGTCTTGGTCGCTGCGGGCAGGCTGCCGTTGGCGGGTTTGGCCTCGCACGGCAGCCCGTACCAGACGGTGGCGGTGCAGTTCGCTTCGTTGTAGCTGCCTGTCTGCCACGTTCGGACGAGACGGGTGCCCGGGTTAGATGCCTGGGCTGAGCCGCTGACGTAGTCGATGCTGTCGTCCTTCGCGGACGGCTGTCGCTGCTGGAGGACCTCGCCTGTCGTGGCATCGAGCAGGGTCCGGGTGACGATGTCGGTGCCCCCCGGCATGACGATGGTGGTCTGGATCGGTGTGGAGAACGTCCACCCTGCTTGAGTCTCGGTGCTGCCGACGCTATAGGCGTAGGCGTAGCGTGTGGTCTTCACGGAGCCGACGACGTCGGCGCCGGTTGAGGGGTCCCATCCGCCTTCGGTGACTTGCAGTACCTGGTGCACCGCTGCCTTTGAAGCCCGGTCAGCAGCCGTGATCGGCACGGTGTCGGTTGGGACGTCCCCGTAACTGGTGTGGGTGTGGGTGCGGACCGCGACGTCGGTGCCGTTCACGTCGACCATGTGCAGCGGGCCGTACGTGTCGGTGACGTCGGCGATGTCTTCCGTGTTGATAGCGCCGTCGCCGTTGTCGTCGACCAGGTTCGTGGACACCGTCGTGGCAGCGAGCATGCGTGCCGCCTCGGCGCTGGTGCCGCTCAGTCCGACGTCGACGCGCACCAGGCTGGACGGGTCGAGGGCGGCGTCGCGGTTCCCCGGCGTGAGGGAGGCGAGCACGGCACCGGCGGCGGGGTCGAGGACCTGGGTCGCGACCTTCCAGCCGGACTGACCGGTACCGGAGTAGTTGGCGGTCATGTAGGCGCGACCGTATTCGTCCATCGCTGTGATGGTCGCGTTCTTGAGATCGGTGGTGACGACGCCTGGCGGGTACACGGCCGTCGCATATGCCGGAGCAATGGGCTTAACCACGAGTGGGTCGATCGGCCACCAGGTACCCACAGCCGTCTCGGTCAGGTCGGGATGCGTGTCGTCAGTCGACGTCGCAGACCCGACCGGGGCGTTGTACTGGATAGTCGTGGTCTCGGTGGCACCGCTATTGAAGGCCGACGTGTGTGTGCGGGAGACCCCGGTGGCCTTGCCGCTAGTGGTGTCGTAGCTGATGGTCCACGGCTGCAGACCCGGCGGAGTGATGCTGGTCAGACGCCCGGTGCTGGCGTCGTAGCCGTATCCGGTGACCAGGGCAGACAAAGGCGCCCCACCGGTGCCGCAGGCGGCGTACCCAGAGGTGTTGTCACGCGGGTCCCACACCTGGATCAGGCGACCGTTGGTGTCGTACCGGTAGCAGGCGACGTCATACGTACGGAACACCGGCGTCGAGCCATCGAGGGGCTGCTCAAAGCCACGCCACGTGACCGTTGAGGCCCGGGATGTGCTGTAGGTGACGAGAAGGTCGCTGCACCCGGCCACCCATACTGCGGTGTTGTTCCACGGGCAGTTGGTCACCCCCGGCGGCAGCGGGGGCAGGATGCGGGTGATGCCCACACCGCTGGTGTCGAAGTCGGTCACCTCCCCGGTGGCCGTGTCGGACACTGCGGTCACGATGTAGGTGGAACCGGTCTGCAGCGCGAAGCTCGTCACCGGTCCGTCGGTCTCGGTGAGCACGAACGCGGCAGAGCCAGACGCGGGCACGCAGATGCTGAGACCGGTGTTGTCATCAGCGGGCTCGTAGCTGGCAGAACACCCAGACGCTGGCGTTCCGAGGGAGGCAAAACTAATCGGGTCACCACCCGTCGAGGCGTAGAGCAGCAAAGCCGCGCTCGTGACGACCAGGTGCGACCACGAGGTAGCGGCGGCGGTATGCAGGGAGGTCGTCCAGCCCTTACCGAACGGGCCGTCCACGTTCGGGGAGAACGAGCTGTAGAAACGGCCAATGCTGGCACCGCCTACGCTCGCGTCCATCGCCCCCACGGACGCGGCACCGGTCGTCAGCGCCACACTGAACGGTCCGACCGTCGTGGAAGCAGCACCCGCACCGCTGCGATCGAGAGTGATGGTGGTCGGGGTGCCGGACGTCGGCGCCGCGCACGTCGCTCCCACCGAGGGCAGCACGCACGGGCGCAACGAAACAACAGCATCGCTAGCGAATGCCGCGCTCATGTTCCAGCGGACCTGCGCAGACTTCAACGGTGTCCCGGACAGCGGTAGCGGCGTTGTCACGCTGCCGCCCGCCAACGTCGTCAGCTGGCCTGCGGGGATCGTGGTCCAGTTCGACCCGTCCGTCGAATACTGGATCTGCGTGCTCACACCGGTTGCAGCCGACACCTCCAACACTGCTGTGCCCGAGCTGGTGGTCTGCTTGTCCTTCGGAAGCGACATCTCCGAAGACCCGATCCCGAACTCGAACGTCGCGATGGTCGAGTTTCCGGCATTGTCGGTCACGGTCGTTGTCACCTTGTGCCAGCCGTAGCCAGCAGCCGCCTGCTTCAGGGAGAAGGTCCGGGAATTGCCCGTGCCGGCGATACTGAGGATGTTCGTGGTCAAACCGTCGAGCGTGAAATTGCTGAAGGACGTGACGCCTGACGTCGCGTCACTGGCCATGACGGTGCACGGAACATCCGCCCCCGGCAGATTGGAGACATACTGTCCAGCCGTGAACCCTGTGCAGTTGATGGCAGAAGTCGGTGCGACCGAATCAACGTTGAAGGCCACAGTTGGCGCATATGCGGAGTAGTCCGTGACGCCGTTCTGGGTCTGAGCCGCGCGGACACGCGCGTAGTACTGAGTGCCTTGCGCTAGTGACGTGGTCGTGACGGTTGCGACGGAGCCAGTCGGTACGGCGACGCTTCCTGACCACGCGGTGGACGTGAAGCTAGACGAAGTGGACACGTAGAACTGTCCCGCCACGTTGCCGCCATCGAGATCGGCGACAGTTGCAGACATTGACGGCGTCGAGGACCGGACCCAACCGGCAGCATTGCGCCCGGCCAGGCTCAGAACGCTTGGTGTGGTGGGGATGTGGTGATAGCTCACAACCAGCGAGGGCCGGTAGGCGGAGGTAGATGCGTCCTTGGAGTAGAACCGTTTCCAACCCGAGGACGAGGTCTCTGATGCCGTCAGCGCTAGGCCGTAGTTGGCGTAGGTGCCATTGACCCAGCCTTGGACGATGGACTTCACGGTAGTGCCGCTCGTGGTGTCGAGCCAGCTCTGCGCACAACTACCTGTGGAATCGTCTCGGTGCGCGTCGGTCACCGTGTAGACGGCACTGGACTGGGAGGGCTTGGTGTTCCAGGTGCTGGAGTTGGAGAACGACGAGGTCAAGTAGCGGATGTACATGGCGGTCGCGGTGCAGTTCGCGGCCCAGTACTCCCACACCTTGAGGTTCGCGGTGTCCACCACGGTGCGGTCATAGGTGGTGTCCATGAAGCTCGGCGCCCCGGCCAGGTCGAACTTGAGATAGGAGCGCCCGATGTGGGTGCCGGCGTCGTAGGTACCGACCTTGAGATCGGGATCGGTGCCGAAGGAGGTGGTGTCGTACCCGTGCTCGACGTAGGTGTCGGTCAGCACGCTCGTGCCGAACGTGTACGTGGGGTCGACCGTGATCGGATACACCAATCCCGGCGTGTCGAAGTAGTCCGCAGGGATGGTGACGATCAACTTGTAGCCGTCCGCGGTCTTGACGACGTCCGTGTCTGCGACGAAGCCGTGCTCGGACTCCCCCGATGCGGCCTCGAGAGAGGCATCCCACACACGAGCCGCTGGCGTCTTGCTGACCACGTCACCTGTCGTTGCATCCCGCAGGACGAAGCCGCCATCCGCGGTCTCGGAGACCGTAAGCCCCTTCGCCGACAGCGGCAGCGCAACCTGAACACCCCCCGTTGGGATCACGGTGGGTCGGGTCTTGATGTCCACAAACGTCTGAACACCGGTGGGAAGCACTCGGATTCGCAGATCCTTACCCGGCTCGACGTTCGCGTATGTCGCCTCGTTGTCATCCAAGGTTGGCGCAGGCAGGGCGCTCGAAGTTCCGATCGTCACCGACGCCGCGGAAGCACCTGCGTCCGGCGAGGCCGGGACCTGAACGCTCGGGTCGGTCTGCGCGGCCGCCAAGTCATCAAGGGAGGCGGTTGGGATCGCGACCGTCGCGACGTCGTTGGTCTTACCCGTCGAAGGCGGGCTTGCCGCGTCTCCCGCCAGGGACACATCCACAGCTGCGGCCTGGGGCACCACGTCACCGTTCGGTGCCTCGTGTAGGCGGGTGTCGACCTCCGCCCAGGACCCGTTCGGCTGCCGAACCCAGTTGGGGCCGGTGTATACCTCCGCGGAAAAGGACCCATCGGGCTCCGCCCACACCCGACGCGACTCAGTGTGCTCACCCGTCACCTCGACCCGGATGCCCTGCGCCTTCGCCGCCAGCTGCGCCGTCACGGCATCCGGTCGCTCGGTCACACGGGTTGGTGCAACCGATGACGGTAGCGGCGCCGACGCGGCCGCGGTGGTGGGCAACGTCGTTAGCAAGCCCAGGCCCAGGGTGAACGACGCGACCGCCGCAACGACTCCGCGGCGGTGCCTTCGGCCCGACATGAACAACGGCGACGACCAACGCGTCATAGCACTTCCCCCGTTACACCGGGTCACCGACTAATGACCCGGCGCGAACCTAGGCCCGGCCAACTCGGGGCGTCAAGATCCAAACGGGTCGCGGAAATGGATGCTCCACACCGGACGTCTCTCTGGCCGACAGATCCACCCGGTGTCTCCTCTGGCTCCGATGGAAAGGCGGTCGGCAAGCCGAGTTGTTGCCCCTTGCCTGGGCTTCGCTTGCGATGCCGGAGCCCGTGTCCGACGCGGCTGCAAGCATGTACCAGGAGCCGCCATGCGTCGCCGCACCGACAGCCTCCAATCGCGTCAGACATGTGCATTGGCGGCGACACTGGCTACACTCGAAATCCGTTGGGCGAGAACGAATATGCCGAATTCTAGTGGTCCATTTCGCATGAGGGTGGTCGATGCTGTCCAGTGCCAAGATTGGCCGTTCCTCGTGGCGGTACTACCAGAGCACGGTCGTCGCGGGCGCGTGCGAGTACTACGCGGAGCGCGGCGACGCCGAGGGTCGCTGGCACGGTGCGGGGCTCGCGGAGCTCGGTCTGGTCGCCGATGCGGTCGTGGTCGAGCGGGAGCTGGAGGCGCTGTTCGGCCGGGGCCTGCACCCGGTGACGGGTGTGGCGTTGGGGCGGGCGTGGCGCGCCGACGCGGTGACCGGTCACGACCTGACGTTCTCCGCGCCGAAGTCGGTCTCGGCGCTGTGGGCGTTGGCCTCTCCCGCGACGGCGGCGGTAATCCGCGATGCCCACACCACGGCCGTGCATGCCGCGCTGGACTACCTGCAGACCCACGCGTCCTACTCGCGGCGGGGCCGTGACGGGGTCGAGCAGATCGCCACCGCCGGCTACGCGGCCGCACTCTTCGACCACACCACCTCGAGAGCCGGTGATCCGCAGCTGCACACCCACGCGCTGGTGGTGAACAAGGTCCGCTGCGCCGACGGTGCGTGGCGCACGATCGACGGTCACGAGGTGTTCCACCACAAGAAGGCCGCCGGCGCCCTCTACCAGGCCGCGCTTCGCGCCGAGCTCACCACGAAGCTCGGGGTGGCGTGGAGTGAGGTGTCCGAGCACGGGCAGGCCGAGATCGACGGTGTCCCGCATGACCTGCTCGTCGCCTGGTCGACCCGCACGACAGCCGTGATGGGCGATGCGATGCCGACCATCGCCGACGTCGAGGAGACCCTTGGGCGCGAGGTCACCCGCGACGAGCGCGCACGAATCATCAAGACCGCGGTCCTGTCGACGCGACCGGTGAAGGATCACGACGTCACCGCCGCCGACCTCAAGGCGCGGTGGCGGGCGCAGGCAGATGAACTCGGCTGGACTCCGGCGCGGGTGCAGGAGTCCGTCGTGGCCGCCCGGGACGGGCTGCTCATGTCCGGCGAGGTGTCGCCGGTGGCCGTCATCGCGTCCGCCGCGACCGAACAGCACGACCTGGAAGCGCCGGTGTCCGTCATCTCGTCCGTCGCGGGCCGCGACGCACGCGAGCTGGTTACGTCGGCGTCCGTCTTCTCGTCGGTCGCGGCCACGACGGACGGACCAGATCGCAGCGACTGGACGCAGTCGGTGCTGTCCGACGCCGTGGCATCCGTGGGCCGGTCCAAGGCGATCTGGTCGAGGGCGGACTTGTCGGTCGCGATCGCCGCCCGCATCCCAGCCACCGGCCCGGACGCCCCGAGATCCGCGACGGACGCCGCCGCGCTGATCGAGCGGCTCGCGACGGACGCGGTCGCGACGACAGACCACGACGCGGTGTCGTTGGGTCTGGACCCGTCCGGGGTCACGGCACGGGCTTCGGATGCGCGGTTCGCGTCACGGGAGACCGTCGAGCTCGAGGCCGGCATCCTCGAGGGGGCGATCACCGGCGGGTTCAACCATCCCGCCCGGATCGATCCCCAGTGCGCGGAGATCCTCTGGACCGGCGTCAACGAGCGCCTGTCGGCCCAGCAGCGGCAGGCCGCGCTGCGCCTGGTCGCCTCCCTGGACCTGGTCACGGTGATGACCGCACCTGCGGGTGCCGGGAAGTCCACCACGCTGGGTGCTGCCGCCGACTTCTGGCAGGCCCAGGGGCGGTCGCTGGTCTGCTTGGGGCCGTCGGCACGGGCCGCAGCCGAGCTGGGCGACTCGGTGGGGACCGGGCGCGGTCAGACCGTCGCGAGGTGGCTGACAGCCCGGGCCGCAGCGGCGCGGGACGCGGTGGTGATCGTGGACGAGGCCTCGATGCTGTCGACCCGGGACCTGGCCGCGCTGATCGCGCGGGTGCATGCGTCCCGCAGTCAGCTGGTGCTGGTCGGCGACCCGGCCCAGATCGGCGCGGTCCGCGCACCCGGCGGGATGTTCGAGCACCTCACTCACGTCCTGCGCACCCGGGTCATTGGCCTAGACGAGCTACACCGGTTCACCGACCCCGACGAGGCCGCCGCCACCTTGCGCCTGCGCGAGGGCGACTCCCGCGTCCTGGCCCTCTACGAAGGCGCGGGCCGGATCCACCCCGCCGCATCGTCCGCCGATGCCGCCGACGCCGTCTTCCACCACTGGCACCGCGAGATCGAGGCCGGCCGTGACGCGCTCATGCTCGCCCAGACCTGGACCGACGTCACCGCCCTGAATGTCCGCGCCCGCGCCGCCGGCATCGCCACCGGGCAGATCACCGGCGATCCGCTGCTCACGGTCGCGTCGCGGACGGCGTCGACCCGAGGTCAGGTCGAGCAGCGGGACTGGCGCTCCGGCGACGTCCTGCTGGCGAAGAAGAACACTCGCGACCTGTATATCGGGCCTGACCCGCTGCGCAACGGCGACCGGTTACGCGTCCTGGCTTCCACACCAGATCAGGCGGGTCTGGTGGTGGCGGATCTGCGGGGCCGTGGCATGACCGTGCTGCCGCGGGAGTACCTGGCCCGGTGGGCGGAGTACGGGTGGGCCTCCACCATCGACGGAGCGCAGGGCGCGACCACCGACGTCGCCATCACGCTGGCCCGGTCCGGGCTGGACCGCGAGCACCTGTACGTCGCGATGACCCGCGGCCGCGACGCCAACCACATCCACACCACCCCCGAAGTCACCACCGGAGACGCCGGCCCCGACCGACCCCGCGCCATCGCGGCTTCACCGGCTAGAGGCGAGATCGCCGGGCAGGTAGGGCTGCCGGTCGGTGAGCCGGTCGTTCCCGCCTCCCCGCCCACGCCCGCCCTGGGCGATCTCCGGGAGGCGATGCGGCTGCTGCGCGGTGCGCTGGAGACCAGCGGTCGGGAACGCGCGGCGCACGCCCTGCTCGACCCGGTGATCGCGGCGCAGCGCGAGGTGATGTTCGAGCAGCGCCACCTCGCCCGCGAGCTGCGCCGCCACGAGAACCGACCACCCTTCCCGACCAACCAGATGCGCGACAACGCCTACCGCCTCGACCGCGCCGTCGAGGACGCCCGGATGTGGGGCGACCGGCTCGCCCGCCTGACCGCCCTGCTGCCCCAGCAGCAGGCCCAGCTCGAAGGGCTGTCGCGGTGGGCCCGCCGCGACCGCGCCACCCTCACCCAGGCGATCCAGACCACCCGGGCAGAGCTCGTCGACGTCGGGGCCAGCCTCACCCGCGCCGAGACCACCGTCGCCGACTGGACCGCGCGCGTCGACGCAGACACCGCCCAGCACACCTCCGGCAACACAGAGCAAGGCCGGCTGCGCCGCGACCGGGACTACCGGGTCTGGGCCGACCGCGACCAGCGACGGATCCTCGACCTCGACGCCGACCAGCTCCACAATCAGGCCCAGCAGCCGGCAGCAGTCCAGCACGCCGACTACGACCGGGTCATCCGCCGCGGCCCCTCACGATCGCAGTCGCACGGCATCGACGGGCCCAGCCGCTGACCGTCGTGACCCCGGCCACGCGATGTCGAGGCGTTGCGCTGCGCACCTCCCCGTGAGGACTCGTACCAGCGAGCCCCACCCGAGGAGGAAAACATGGACAAGCACGACCTCGACCAGCTCCCCGCACTTCTCGACGTCCCCACCGCCGCCACCGTCCTGCGCATCGGCCGAAGCCTGGCCTACGAACTCGTCCGAACCGGGCAATGGCCCACCCCGGTGCTGCGCATCGGCCGACTCATCAAGATCCCCACCGCACCACTACGCCGCCTCATCGACGGCGACGGCACCGCGACCCGATCCGGTGGGGAGATCGCATGACCCACGCCGCGACCCGGCGTCCCGACGCCGCCGAGCTCACCGACCTCGAGGACTGGGTCGACTGGCTGATGATCTACTACCCGCTGACCTACCTCCAGGTCACCGACTGCTGGGCGCTGCACAACGAGCAGGTCGAGGAGCTCACCGCCCTGCACCGCTCCTGGCTCGCCGCCTACACCCACAACGCACACCCCGACGCCGCACTGCGCTGGCACGAGGCGTTCGCCGAAGCTCGGCACCGCCAGCAGGACTGGATCCTCCGGGCCGGTTGCCGCCCCCTCGAGCACCACGAACCCCGTCGCCGCAGCTAGCGGGGCGTCGCCGTTGCGGTAACAGGGACCACCCCCGGCGGGCTCAGGCCTCCGGGTCAGGCTCGGCGGGGGCCAGCTGCTCGAGGATCTGCGCGGTGAGCGGGTTCACCCGGTCGTTGGGCTCGATGTAGTGCTGGCGAGTGATGTCCGACGAGGTGTGCCCGAGCATCTCGGCCGCGAGGTCTGCACCACCGGCTCGGTCGATCACCGTCGCCACCGTGCGCCGGAACGAGTGCGGCGTGACACCGGTGATGTCGGCGTCGTCGAGGATCGCTCGCAGCAGCCGGCGCACGTTGTTGGTCGTCAATGGCGTCCCGTTGCGGGTGAAGAACACCAGGTGCTCCGGGTGCGGCTCCTCGATGGCAGCCAGGCGCAGTCGCAGTACGTCTGCGGTGAACGAGGGCACCGCGATCGTGCGGCTCGACTTCGACGTCTTGGGATGGTCCTGCCGGTAGGTCGGCTTGCCCTTCGGGGTCACCACCGTCCCGCACAACCGCACCGTCGCCGGCGTCGCGGTGACATCCACGTCGCAGGCCCGGATCGCGAGCACCTCGCCGATCCGGGCGGAGGTGCCGAGCATGACCTCGATGATCGCGGCGAGCTGACCGTCCGGCTTGGGCCCGGACAGCCCGCCGCCGCGCCGCCACCCGACGACCGCGCGCCGGATCGCGTCGACCTGCTCGACGGTCAGCGCCTTGGCCTGCGAGGGCGGACGGCTCAACCGCTCCGTCTCGCGGACCGGGTTGCGCGGCATCGCCTCGTACCGGACCGCTAGGCCGAAGGCGAGGCTGAGTACCACCTTGGACTGCTTGGCGATGCTCCAGCTCTTCTGCCGTTGGGCCTTGAGGAACCGGTCCACCTTGGACACCGTGATCTCGCGCAGCTGGAAGTGCTCGAAGGCGGGCATCACCAGCTGCCGCATGTTGCGCTCGTAGAGCGCGCGGGTGTTCGGCGCGAGGCGGTCCTGCAGGTCGAGGTCCTCCAACCACACCTCGACCAGCTGCCGGAACGACGAGTCCGGCCGCAGCTGCTCGTTGCCGTCCTGGTGGCTGCGCCCGGCCATCCGGGTCTTGAGCTCCCGCTCCGCCGCGCGCGGCGTGTCACCGGTCGCCTTGACCCGCCGCAGCCGGCCGTCATCGTCGCGGTAGCGGGCCATCGCGACCACGCCACCGCCCGGAGCCGGTTCGAAGCTGATGTCGCCGAAGGTCCCCACCGGGGTGCGGGGCCGGGCCACCTCAGCTCACCCCCGGCCGTCGGGCGCCCGCCCGGGCTCGGTCTCCCGCTGGGCCTGCACCCAGGCGACCACGTCGGACAGCGCGAACTTCAGGTGCCGGCCCACCCGGATGGCGCGCGGGCCCTTGCCCGACACCCGCCAGTCGTAGATGGTCGTGACGGTCACGCCGAGGTAGTCGGCCAGCGCGTCGATGCCCAGCAGCGGCTCCAGGCCAGGGGCGGGCGACCCCGTGATATCGGTGCTCATACCAGGGAGGTGTCCCGCTGGGAGCCTCGAGACCGACGTCGGCCCGAACTGCTCCGAGGTCGCTCGGGGGAACGTGTCCCGGGACGCGTACGCACGAGGGTTTATGGCCCGTTTGTGGCCCGCTGATCAAATCCTCACAACCAAACGGCCTTGGAATCTCAATGATTCCAAGGCCGATTTGGTAGCGGGGGCAGGATTTGAACCTGCGACCTCTGGGTTATGAGCCCAGCGAGCTACCGAGCTGCTCCACCCCGCGATGATCGGGTCTCCCCGACGCTGTGCGGCCAGTCTACGTGCGTCCTCGCGCGCGGCCAAATCGCGAGGTCAGGCCGCTCGAGGGCACGGCCACATCGCGAGGTCAGGCCGCCCGCCCGCGCGCCCACATCGCGAGGTCAGCCGCCCGAGAGCGCGGCCGCATCGCGAGGTCAGCCGCCTGCAGGTGCTACGCGGAGCTGGCGCTCGACGTCGACGGCGTGGGGCTGGCCGAGGGGTCGGTGGTCGTCCCGCCGGTGAGCTCCTTCTGCGCAGCAGCCGCCTCGGTCAGCGCCTTCTCGAGCGCCACCTGTGCATCGCCGTACGCCGCGAAGTCGCCCTTGGCCAGAGCCGCACGACCGTCGTCGTACGCCTTCTGCGCCGCAGCGAGCGCCGCGGTCAGCCGCTGCTCCGCCGAGAGGTTGCCGTTGTTGCCGTTGTTGCCGTTCCCGTTGCCGTTGTCGTCCGGGTTGACCACGGTGCCCGAGCCGGTGCCGAAGACGTCGGCGAGGGCCTCGGCGAGGGTGTCGCGGAAGGCGACCTTGTTGCCGTAGCCCGCCATCACCTTCTGCAGCAGCGGGAAGCCCTCGTTGCCGGCCGCGCGGATGTAGATCGGCTCGATGTAGAGGACGCCGCCGGCGACCGGGAGCGAGAGCAGGTTGCCCGAGACCACGTCGGAGCCGCCTCGGCGCAGCAGCGACAGCTGCGAGGAGATGCCCGGGTCGGACTCGAAGTTGTTCTGCGCCTGCACCGGACCCGGGATGGTCGTGTTGCTCGGCAGCTGGAGCACCTTGAGCTTGCCGTACTCGGGACCCGGTTCGGAGTTCGCCGCCATGAACGCCGCGAGCGTCTGGCGCTTGTTCGGCGCGAACGTGGTCGTGAGCGAGAACGCCGGCTTGGACTGGCCCGGCATCTGCACCTGCAGGTAGTACGGCGGCTGCGCGGACGACGCGGCCGGCTTGGTCGGGTCGTTCGGCACGGTCCAGAAGTCCTGGCCGCTGTAGAAGCCGCCCGGGTCGGTCACGTGGTACTGCGCGAAGATCTCGCGCTGCACCTTGAAGATGTCCTCGGGGTAGCGCACGTGCGCGAGCAGCTCGTCGCTCATCGCCGACCGCGGCTGCACAGTGCCGGGGAAGGCCTTCATCCACGTCTGCAGCAGCGGGTCCTGCTCGTCCCACGCGTAGAGCACGACCTGGCCCGTGTAGGCGTCGACCGTGGCCTTCACGGAGTTGCGGATGTAGTTGATCTCGTCGCGCGCCTGGGCCGCCACGTTCTTGGCGGCCTGCGTCGTCGTGTCGGCGGTCGCGTCGCCGAACGAGGTGTGCGTCGCGTTCGGGTACTCGTTGGTCGTCGTGTAGCCGTCGACCATCCAGAGCACCTTGCCGTCGACCACGACGGGGTACGGGTCGCCGTCGACGGTCAGCCACGGGGCGACCTTGCGGACGCGGTCGCGGGGGTCGCGGACCTCGAGGATGCGCGACTCGCCGTTGATGGTGTCCGACAGGACGATGTTGGGCTCCTGGTACTTCAGCGCGAACATCGCCCGGTTGAACATCGAGCCGATGGCGACGCCGCCGCCGCCGTCGTAGGTGTTCTTCGCCTCGCCCGAGTCGGTCGGGTAGTCGATCTCCTGCGGCTCGCTGCCCGCGGGCGCGCCGACGATGGAGTACGCCGGCGAGTACTCGCCGAAGTAGATCCGCGGCTGCGAGATGTCGAGGAGACCGGTCGGCGGGATGCCCTGCTCGAAGAAGGCGGGCTTGCCGGCGTTCGAGGTGTTGTCGTACGCCGCCACGACGCCGAAGCCGTGCGTGTAGTAGACGTGCGCGTTCGCCCAGTTGTTGCGCTGCGCCTCCGACAGACCGTTGAGGTCGAGCTCGCGCAGCGCGATCACCGCGCCGCGGGTCTTGTCGTCGAGCACGTAGCGGTCGATGTCGAGCGAGTCGGGGAACCGGTACTGCGTGCGGTTGCCCTCGAGCGCCTTGAACGTGGGGCTCACGATGGCGGGGTCGAGCAGCCGGATGTTGTCGATCGTGCCGACGCTCGCCGCGACGGCCTCCTTCGTCGCGACGTCGACGGCCTGGTACGCCGTGACCTCGGTGTCGGCGACGTTGTACGACGCACGTGTCGCGTCGATGTTGTTCTGGATGTAGTCGGCCTCGCGCTGCGCCTCGGTCGGGAGCACCTGCACCGACTGGACGAACGCGGGGTACGCCGTACCCACGATGAGCGACGCAGCCACGAACAGCACGAGGCTGGTGAGCGCGAGGGTGAGGCCGCTGCGGAACGCGGCCACGAAGAAGAGCACGGCGCAGATGACCGAGACCCAGATCAGGATCGTCTGGCCGGGGATGAGCGCGTTGACGTCCTTGTAGGTGACGCCGTCGACGCGGTCGTCGGTCGAGAGGGTGACGGCGTAGCGGTCGAGCCAGTACGCCGCGCCCTTGAGGAGCATGAAGATGCCGACGAGGATCGCGAGGTGCGCCTGCGCGGCGCGGCTGAACCGGTCGTCGGCGGGCTGCAAGCGGATGCCGCCGTAGATGTAGTGCACGACGATCGCCGCGATGAGCGCGAGCAGCACGGCCGCGAACAGGAAGCCGAGCACGAACGACAGGAACGGCATCGTGAAGACGTAGAAGCCGACGTCGGCGCCGAAGGTCGGGTCGGCGACGCCGAAGGGCGTGCCGTTGCGGAAGAGCAGCCAGTCCTTCCACTCGGCCGTGGCGCTCACGCCGGCGAGGAGGCCGAGCACGAGCGGGATGCCGATGAGGGCGATGCGGCGCAACGGGTCGAGCGCCATGCGGTAGCGCTCGAGGCTGGCCTGCTCGGCCGACATGAGCCGGAACACCGGACGCACCCGGTAGGCGATCCACATGTTGAGGCCGACGATGAACGCCATCACGAGCCCAAAGACCAGCAGCAGCACGATGCGGGTCGTGACCGACGTCCAGAAGACCTGGGTCGACGCGACCGACTGGTACCAGAGCAGGTCGGTGTAGAAGCTCGAGAACAGGACCGCCGTGAGCGCCAGGACGCCCAGGACGACGAGGGTCCAGAGCAGCGCGCGGCTGCGTCGTGCGGGGGGCTCGGCGACGACGGCCCGACCGCCGCGACCGTCCCCGCCGGTCGGCGTGTCGAACGTCACGAGCAGCACCCTACGTTGCGGACCACGGCGTCGCCCTTCCGGTCTCGGGGCGAGGTGAGCCCCGGTGACAGAATCAGGTCGTGACCTCCGACGACCCCACCGTTGCCGACGTTCCGGACGGCGCGACCGTTCCCGGGATCGAGTCCGCGCAGCGCGGCCTGCGCCTGCTCGAGCTGGTCCGCGAGGTGGAGAGGTACGTCGCCGCCGACGGCTGGGACCAGAACCCGCGGCTGTTCGCCCTGGCCCGCACGGTGGACCTCGTCGCGCTCGAGCCCGAGCTGGCCGAGACGCTGGGCACCGACCACGCGCCCGACGACATGACGCCGATCGAGCAGGAGCTCGTCGACCGCGACCAGCCCCTCGACGAGCTGCTCGCCACGACGCAGTGGCCCGACGACGTCGCGGGCGCCGCGATCGCCCTCGAGCGGCTGGTGCTCCCGCCCGCCGCGGAGGAGGCGCTCCCCGACGACGACCTCGAGGCCCTCGAGACCGCCGCGGCCAGCCACCCGCAGCGCCAGGACGTCCGCATGGTCGTGGTCGTCACGCGCGACGGCGGCCGGATGTGCGCGCTGCGCCTGCGCAGCCACGACAGCGACGACCAGGTGCTCGTGGGCGAGGAGCTCGTCCCGCGCCTGGCCGACGCCCTGCGCGCGACCTTCGTCTGAGCCTGCGGCGTACGCGGCTCAGGTGGTGCAGCCGGTGACCGGCTTGCCGGCCACGTAGGCCTCGATGGCGGAGACCGCGTCGGCCAGGGTCGAGATCTTCGCCACCGTCAGGCCGTCGGGGATGCCGCCCGCCTCGACGTCGTCGCAGTTGCTCTCCGGTGCGAGGAACAGCGTGGCGCCGGCCCGACGGGCGCCGACCAGCTTCTGCGCGATGCCGCCGATCGGCCCGACCTCGCCGTCGGGCGTGATCGTGCCGGTGCCCGCGACGAACTTCCCGCCGTTGAGCTCGCCGGGCGTGAGCTTGTCGATGATGCCCAGGCTGAGCATCGTCCCGGCGCTCGGGCCGCCCACTCCTCCGAGCTGCACGGAGATCGGGAACGGCGCCTTGTACGTCGTACCGACCCCGATGCCGAGGAACGCGCGGTTCGGGTCGTCGGGCGCCTTGCCGGTGGTGACCACGACCGTCTTCTCGGGGTCCTTGCCCTGGTCGGGCCGCACCACGAGCGTGACCTTCTCGCCCGGCTTCACCGACTTCATCTGGTCGGTGACCGTCTGCGGCTCGGTGACGCGTACGCCGTCGATGCTCACCAGGGCGTCGCCGGGCTCGAGCTTGCCGTCGCTCGGGCCGCCGCCGACCACCTGCGACACGATCGTGAGGGTGATGACCGGGCGCTTGAGGTAGCGCAGCGCAGCGGCGATCGCGTCGCTCTCGCTGTCGCTGAACATCTGCGTGTTCTCGGCCGCGACCTGGCCGGGGTCGACGTCGTCGGGGTAGAAGGCCTCGCGCGGCACGACGCGGACGCTCGGGTCGGCCCACCCGACGATGACGCGGCCGAGGTAGACCGGGTGGCCCGGCCCACCGCGCTCGTTGACCGTGGTGAGGTCGAGGTTGCCCGAGGTCGGGTACGTCGTGGTGTCCTGGATCGAGATGATCGGCTTGCCGTCGGCCTCGCCCAGCGTGTTGTACGTCGGCCCCGGCGAGAGCTCGACGAACGGCACCGGGACGAGCACGCCGGCCACGAGCATCACGGCACCGAGGACGGTCGCCGCGCCGAGCCAGGCGCGGCGGCGGGACGCGACGGTCACCGGTCGAGGCCGGCGTCGTCGACGGGCGGCTCGCGGCGCAGGGACGGCAGCGGCTTCTCCATCGCCTGGCGGAACCGGGCCATCTCCTCCATGCCCTGGTGCGGGTCCACGGGCTTGGGCTCACGGCTGCGCCACACGACCCAGGCGATGCCGAGGGCGGTGGCTACCAGCGGGATGAGCAGCCAGGCGAGGACCTGCATGGGACCAGGGTACGAGGCTGCGGGCGGCTCACCGACCGCAGCGCCCGCTGGGCGTACCCGCCCGGCTCAGCGCGAGCGGGCCTTGCGCGCGGCGCGCACGAACGCCGCGGCACCGAGGACCGCGACGGTGGCGCCGGCGGCGGAGGTGGCTGCCACGGTCGCGTCGCGCTTGCCGATGCGACGGCCGGCGACCGCGCGGTCGCCCTCGACGGCCTCGAGGACCGCCTCGAGGTTGGACTCGTTGTCGTGCACCGGCGCCCAGCCGGCCGCCCGCAGCGTGGTCGAGGGGACGACGAGCGGGTGCATCACGTAGGCGAGCTCGCTCGCCGGCGCGGGAGTGACGCCCACGCGGTGCAGCCGCTCGGCCGTCGCGAACGCGAGCGACGCGGGGATCTCCACGCGCTTGAGCCCGGAGAGGTCCTCGAGCCGCTGCTGGGTGAGATAGCCGTCGCTGCCGCAGGTGACGTTGCCCGAGACGCGACCGAGGGCTGCGTGCTCCAGGGCGGAGGCGAGGTCGTCGACGTGGCAGAACTGCCAGGCCGGCGACGAGTCCTTGATGCACAGCAGGCGCGGCGCCGCGAAGTGGCGGGTGACGAGGGTGTCGACGCCGGGACCCACCAGGGCGGCCGGGCGTACGACGACGACGTCGAGACCCGGGTGCACGCGGCGGGCGTCCTCGGCCACCCGCTCGATCTCGAGGAGGTCGGCGACGATGCCCTCGGGCAGCGCCTGCAGCGGGGCGTCCTCGGGCAGCGGGATGGGGTTGTCCGCCAGCGCGCCGTAGACGACGGCGCTCGTGACCAGCACGACCCGGCGTACGCCGGCGGCGGCAGCGGCGGTCACGACGGTCTGCGTCCCGCGCACGTTGAGGTCGCTGCGCTCGGCCGGCGGCGACTCGAGCCGCCAGTCGACCGCGAGGTGGATCACGGCGTCGGCACCGGAGATCTTCTGCGCGACGGCGGGGTCGCGGACGTCGCCGGTGCGCCAGACGACCCCCTCGGAGTCGCCCTTGTGCAGGTCGAGCGCCACGACCTTGCCGACGTCGTCGCTCGCCACCAGCCGGCGCAGCAGGGCCGTGCCGATCGCGCCGGCGGCGCCCGTGACGGCGATCGTGGCGGTGGTGCGCTTCGGGGTCCGGGCGCGCGGGACCTTCGGCGCCTTCGGCGCCGTGCTCGCAGCCGTGGACGTGCGGCGCCGGGGAGCCGCGTTCGCCGCCGGCGTACCCCCGGGACCCTCTGTGGTCGTCACACGCGCTCGCGGCTGGTTACCGTGGACGACATGCGCATGCAGCCATTGTCCCCCACCGTCGCGCCGAACGGCAGCGCGTTCCGGAGCCTGCGATGAGCGACGAGAACCTGCCCTTCGGCTTCGCCCCGCGCGACCCCGACGACGAGAACGGCGGTGCCGGCTCCGGGGGCTCGGGCGGTACGCCGAACCCGTTCGGCTTCGGGGCTGGCGGGTTCGACCCGTCGAACCTCGACATGAGCCAGCTCGGCGCGGCGATGCAGCAGCTCGGCGCGATGCTGCAGTCGGGCGGCGGCGACGGCTCGGCGGTGAACTGGACCCTCGCGCGCGACACCGCGCGCGGGCTCGTGGCGCAAGAGGGCGACCCGTCGGTCAACGCCACCGAGCGGCGCGAGGTGGAGCAGGCGCTCGACCTCGCCTCGCTGTGGCTCGACCCGGTCACCTCGTTCCCGGCCACGACGTCGGGCGGCGGCGCGTGGAGCCGCAGCGAGTGGATCGAGGCGACGCTGCCGTCGTGGCGCCGCGTCGTCGAGCCGGTGGCCGAACGGGTCAACGAGTCGATGAGCGGCATGATGCCCAGCGGCGGCGCGCTGCCCGAGGGCCTGCCGCCCGAGCTCGCGCAGATGGCCGGACCGCTGCTCGGGATGGCCCGCCAGATGGGCTCGATGATGTTCGGCGCCCAGCTCGGCCAGGGCCTCGGGGCGCTCGCCGGCGAGGTGCTCGGCGCCGCCGACGTCGGCATCCCGCTCACCGACGACGGCCGTGCGGCGCTGCTGCCGCGCAACGTCGCGGCGTTCGGCGAGGGCCTCGGCATCGACGCCGAGCAGGTGCGGCTCTACCTCGCGCTGCGCGAGGCGGTCTCGCAGCGGCTGTTCGTGCACGTGCCGTGGCTGCGCTCGCAGCTGACCGCCGCCGTCGAGGCCTACGCCGCCGGCATCCACGTCGACCCCGAGCGCATCCAGGAGGCGGCGCAGGGCATCGACCCGAACAACCCCGAGCAGATCCAGGAGATCCTCGCCTCGGGCGTGTTCGTCCCCGACGACACCCCCGAGCAGCTCGCGGCCCTCGCCCGGCTCGAGACGCTGCTCGCCCTCGTCGAGGGCTGGGTCGACGACGTCGTCACGCAGGCGTCCGCCGGTCGCCTGCCCGCGGCCGACGCGCTGCGCGAGACGATGCGCCGCCGCCGGGCCACCGGCGGCCCGGCCGAGCACACCTTCGCGACCCTCGTGGGCCTCGAGATGCGCCCGCGCCGGCTGCGCGAGGCGGCGTCGCTCTGGCAGGCCGTGCGCGAGGCGCGCGGAGCCGAGGCGCGCGACGCGCTGTGGGAGCACCCCGACCTGCTGCCCACGGCCGACGACCTCGACACCGCCGAGAACATCGAGGCGTTCGTGCGCCGCAGCGCCCCGCTCGACCTCTCGGCGCTCGAGGGCCTGCCCGAGGCGCCGACCGAGGACGGCGGCGCCGCCGAGCCCGAGGCGTGAGCCTGCACGACGACGTCCGCGCGGTGCTGGTCTCCTGGCCGGCGCCCGACGCGTCGCAGGCGGCGCTCCGGGACTCCTACGTCGCGTTCCTCGACGAGCACGACGACGGCGTACGCCGTGCCTGCGTGCCCGGCCACATCACGGCGAGCGCCCTCGTGCTCTCCGCCGACGGCCGCGAGGTGCTGCTCACGCTGCACGCGAAGATCGGCCGCTGGCTGCAGATGGGCGGCCACTGCGAGGACGCCGACGCGACCCTGCGCGACGCCGCGCTGCGCGAGGCCAGCGAGGAGAGCGGCATCGCGGGCCTCGTGATCGGCGACGCCCCCGTGCGCCTCGACAAGCACCGGGTGGGCTGCCACGGCGGGAGCTGGCACCTCGACGTGCAGTACGTCGCCGTCGCGCCGGCCGACGCCGAGCACGCCATCAGCGAGGAGTCGCTCGACCTCGCGTGGTTCAGCGTCGACGCGCTGCCCGCCGACAGCGACGACGCGCTGCGCGCCCTGGTCGCCACCGCTACCTCGGCCTGACCCGCACCGCCCGCTCCCCCGCGCCGCGAGAGCTCCGTATCCGGGGTCAGAAGAGCGTGGCGGTGGGGTCGGGCTGGGCCGAGGACCGGGGGCGACGGGCGGCGCGCGCGGTCCGGCGGTCGGTGAGGTCGACGTCGGGCATCGGCACCCCGGCAGCTGACCGCTCGGAGCCCGACGGCGGCTCGGCGTCGCCGGTCGCGTCGTCGACCTGGGTGCCGTCGCTGCCGTCGGTGTCGTCGTCGGGCTCGGCCTGCAGGCCGTGGCCGAGGGCGTGGTCGACGCCGGCGAGGAAGGCCCGCGCCTCGAGCAGGCGCGGGTAGCGCTGCATCCAGGCCTCGAAGTCGGGGCCGTGGCCGGGCACGAGCAGGTGCACGAGCTCGTGCAGCAGCACGTAGTCGACGACGTGCTCGGGCATGGTCTGGAGCCGGTCGGAGAGCCGGATCGCCGCGTCGACGGGGGTGCACGAGCCCCAGCGGCGCTTCTGGTTGGACACCCAGCGCACCGTGCGCGGCTCCGCGCGGTCGTCGAGGTAGCGGTGCGCGAGCTCGAGCGCGCGGGCGTGCAGCTGGGAGTCGGTGCGGCGCGACCGCCTCTCGCGGGCGTCGAGACGGCCGACCAGCTCGACGACGTACTCGGCGATGTCGGAGCGAGCCATCCGCTGCGGGACGACGACGATCGTGCGACCGCCCTCGCGGTAGGCCGTGACGCTGCGCCGGCGCCGGGTGCTGCGCCGCACCTCGACGTCGTCGGGCAGACCCGGCACGTGCACGACCGCCTGGCTCATCGAGGAGAACCTAACCCCGCCCTCGGACAGTGCGACGGACCCCGGGCATGAGGGAGCCCCCGGGTCTCGCAACCGCTGTCCGCCTTCCCCTTGCGGACACCGGCCCGTTCTCCCAGGGGCTCCGTCGAACGAGGAACCTAGGCGCGCGGGGCGGGCGGGTCAACGTCGCGGAGCCCCCTCCTGTGGACGGTCCTGGGGACGACCTGGGGACGGAGTGGCGCGTCGCTGTGGACGCGGGGTGGACGACGCTGGGGACCGCGGCCGCGCGATCCCGTGCCCGGTCGACGTGACCTGCGACGACAGCGTCCACCGGGTGTGGAGAAGAATTTGTGGACGCGAAATCCCGTCTGGTTGCTCACATTCCGCTCACCCGGTCCGGATGCCGACGACGAGATGTCGCCGGGATGTCCGCGCGTGACGACCAGGTGTCGTCGCGGACGGGTGCGACACTGCGGCGTGAGCCGAGCGCGCGCCCTCGTCGACGCGTGCCACCCGCTGCCCACGCTGGCCGTCACCAGCGTCGTGGCGATGCTGTCGCTGGCGGCCGGGCGCGACGCCCGCGGCGTCGCCCTCATGGCGCTCGCGACCCTGGTCGGCCAGCTCTCCGTCGGCTGGTGCAACGACGCGTACGACGCCGACCGCGACCTTCGCGCAGGGCGCACGGAGAAGCCGGTCGTGCGCGGCGACGTCGACGCCCGGACACTGTGGGTCGCCGCGCTCACCGCGCTCGTGGCAGCGGTGCCGCTCTCGTTCGTCGCCGCGGGACCTGTGGGCGGCTCGGCCCACGTGCTCGCCGTGCTCTCCGCCTGGGCCTACGACCTGCGGCTGAAGACGACCGTGCTGTCCTGGCTGCCGTACGCCGTGTCCTTCGGGCTGGTCCCGGCGTACGTGTGGTTCGGCCTCGCACCACCCACGGCTCCGCCGGCGTGGACGACCGCGGCCGCCGCTGCCCTCGGCGTCGCCGCGCACCTCGCGAACGCGCTGCCCGACATCGAGTCCGACACCGCCGTCGGCGCGGGCGGCCTGACCGCGCGTCTCGGACGGGTGCGCGCGGCACGCCTGTCGCTGCTCATGCTCGTGCTCGCCGTGGCCCTGCTCGCCCCGCACCTCGGCCTGCCCGGGTGGGCCGCCATCGGCCTCGTCGTGCTCGTCGTTGCGGGCGCGGTGCTCGTCGGTGCCGGCGGGCGCGGGCTGTTCCGCTACGTGATGGCCGTGGCGGCGCTCGCGGTCGTGCTCCTGCTCGTGGCCACGAGGACGTCGACGGGCTGAGTCAGCGGCCGGTGAAGCGCGGACGGCGCTTCTCGCGCGAGGCGGCGATGCCCTCGTGCAGGTCGGCGGTGGTGAGGGTGACCGACTGCGCGACCGCCTCCCACTGGCGCGCCGACTCGAGGTCGGCGTGCGGGCCGCGCGCGAGCGCGACCTTGGTGAGGCGGGCGGCGAGCGGGGCCGTGGCGGCCACCGTGTGCGCGGCGCGCAGCACGCCGTCGAGGAAGCCGTCGTCGCCCGACACCGACGACACGAGCCCGAGGCGCAGCATCTCCTCGGCGTCGGCGCTGCGACCGGTCAGCAGCAGGTCGCGCGCCGCCGCGACCCCGACGACCTCGGGCAGCAGGTACGTCGTGCCCATGCCCGGGTGCATGCCGAGCGCGGTGAACGGCACGGCGAAGCGGGCCGAGGCGGCGGCGTACCGGATGTCGCAGGCGAGCGCGAGCGCGGCGGCCGCGCCGATCGCCGCCCCGTTGATCGCGGCGATGGTGGGCACCTCCAGGTCGCGCACGGCGAGCCAGGCGTCGTAGTAGCCGATCATCCGCAGCCGGAGGTCGCCGACCGTGGCGTCGGGCTCCGACGTGATCCATGAGGTGTCGCCGCCCGAGCTGAAGATCGTCCCGGCCCCCGTGATCACGACCGCGCGCACGGCCGCGTCGGCCCGCAGCTGGTCGACGAGGCGCACCCAGGCGTCGGTCATCGCCAGGCCCATCGCGTTGCGCCGCTCGGGCCAGGTCAGGGTCACCAGAACCACGCCGTCGTCGTACGCCGCCACCGCGAGGTGGTCCCGCTCGGGGTCGTAGCCGGCGTACGGGGAGGGGTCGAGCAGGGCGGGAGCGGTGACCTCGGTCATGCTCCCGAACCTAGCCGCGGCCCCGTGCGGAGGCGCGCACGAGGCGCTCACGAGGGGTCATGCGGTCGTTTTGTGTCTTTTGCCCCACTTTGTTGCGCGCGTCTGACGGTGCGCCTGCGCGAGTTCGTGCTCAGGACGCCGTAGGGTCGAGCCAGCCCAGGCCACCCCGGTGGCCGCGTGCGGGAGGCATCCATCCGGCCGAGCGCACGTCACCACACCAGGAGGAGGACCCCCATGGCGGACGAGAGCTACAGCGGCGAGGCGTACTGCGTGAAGTGCAAGGAGAAGCGCGCGTTCGACGGCAAGGTCGTCGAGAAGAACGGGCGCCGCATGGCCCAGGGCATCTGCCCCGTGTGCGGCACGAAGGTGAACCGCATCCTGGGCAAGGCCTGACGGCCGACCGCACGTCCTCGAGGCCCCGTTCCGCACCCGCGGAGCGGGGCCTCGCCGTATGCGCCGCGTCCCGCGTGGGAGCGTCGACCCGCCCCTAGGGTGACGCGCGTGACCGACCCCGCCGCCGCGCCCTCCCCCGACACCGACGCCGCGACGCTGGCTGCCGTGCTCGACGCCGTCGAGGCGCAGCACGCGCCGGCCCTCGAGCTCCTCGAGGCGCTCGTCGCGATCCCGAGCACGGGCGGCAGCACGGCCGAGGTCGAGATCCAGCACGTGCTCGCCGACGTGCTCGCGGGCGACGGCTGCGCGGTCGAGCTCTGGCCGCTCGACCTCGACGAGCTCACGGCCGACCCGGCGTTCCCGGGCATGGAGGTCGAGC
The DNA here is from genome assembly GCA_046330715.1 of Candidatus Nanopelagicales bacterium. Classification (GTDB taxonomy): domain Bacteria; phylum Actinomycetota; class Actinomycetes; order S36-B12; family CAIYMF01; genus Longivirga. Next base: position 127,048 of record JAXLSG010000004.1, on the reverse strand, counting down.
GGTCCGCGGCGTACGGGCTGCTCGGCACGCTGCCCGGGCACGCGCCCGAGCTCGGCCGCTCGCTGCTCGTCGACGGGCACACCGACGTCGTGCCGCCGGGCGACCTCGACGCGTGGCGCGGCGACCCCTACCGGCTGCGCCGCGAGGACCGCGACGGCGTCGAGGTGCTCGTCGGGCGCGGCACGTGCGACATGAAGGGCGGGCTCGTGGCGGCGATCGCCGCGCTGCGTGCCGTCCGTGCCGCCGGCGTGCGCCTCGCGGGCGACCTCTCGATCGCGCCGGTGGTCGGCGAGGAGGACGGCGGCCTCGGCACCTTCGCCCTCATGCGCCGCGGCGTGCGCGCCGACGCGTGCGTGGTTCCCGAGCCGACCGACCTCGACCTCGTGCCGGCCAACGGAGGGGCGCTCACCTTCCGGCTGCTGGTGCGCGGCCGTGCGGTGCACGCGTCGCGGCGTACCGAGGGCGTCAGCGCCCTCGAGGTGTTCCTGCCCGTGCTCGAGGCGGTGTCGGCGCTCGAGGCGCGGCGCAACGCCGACGTCGACCCCCTCGTACGCCGCTGGCCGATCGCCTACCCGATCTCGATCGGCACCGTGCACGCAGGCGACTGGGCGTCGACCGTGCCCGACCTGCTCGTCGCGGAGGGCCGCATGGGCGTCGCGCTCGACGAGGACGCCGCGGCCGCGCGTGCGGCTCTCGAGGAGGCCGTCGCGGCCGCGTGCGCCGCGCACCCGTTCCTGCGCACCGAGCCGGTCGAGGTGCAGTGGTGGGGCGGCCAGTTCGCCTCGGGCCGCTCGCTCGACGAGCACTGGCTCGGCACGCTGCGCCGCGCGCACGCCGCGGCCCTGCCCTCGTGGCGCGCGCCCGAGACCTACGGAGCGCCGTACGGCAGCGACCTGCGCCTGCTCGCGCCGTACCTCCCCACGGTGCAGTACGGCCCCGGCGACACCCGCCACGCGCACGCCCCCGACGAGCACATCACCCGGGCCGAGCTCGAGGCCGCCACCCGCGCCCTCGCCGTCCTCTACGTCGAGCACTGCGGCGTCGTGTAGCTGCGCCTGGTTTGCCGCCGGGTCGCCGGGGAACGGGACGCCCTCCCGAGCCCTGGAGGCCGTGTGCCCACGACCGAGAACGCTCCCGTCCCCGAGCCCGTCTGGGCGTCGAGCGCTGCCCGCCTCGCGCCGGCCGTGCCGTGGAGCGGAGAGCGTACGGTCGACGTCGCGGTCGTCGGCGCGGGAATCGTGGGCGCGACCGCCGCGCGCGAGCTGGCCTCGCGGGGCCTGCGCGTGGTGCTGGTCGAGGCGGCCGACCGCGTGGCCGCGGGCGTGACCGGGCAGTCGACGGCGAAGGTGACCACGGGGCACGGCCTGCGTCTCTCGGAGATCCGCGCGCAGCACGGGCAGGAGACCGCCGACGAGTACGCCGGTGCCGCGGTCGTCGGCCTCGCGTACGTGCGCAAGCACGGGGCCGACGGTGCCGACCTTCAGGGCACGTCCCACGACCTCTACTGCAGCGACCGCGAGCAGCTCGACCGCCTCGTGGACCACGTGCGCGACGCCGTCGAGTGCGGCCTCACGGTGGAGAGCCCCGCCATGGACGCCGAGGTGCCCCATCCCGCGGCGTACGTCGTGCGCTACCCCGACCAGCTGCTCGTCGACCCGGTCGCGTACGTGCGGCACCTCGTCGACGACGCCGTGGGCCTCGGCGCCGAGCTCCTCGCCGGAGTGACCGCGCACTCGCTGCTCCCCGGCCCCGTGCTCCGCACGTCGGCCGGCTCGATCCGCGCCGACCACGTCGTGCTCGCCACGCACGTGCCGTTCCCCGTGCGGTCGCTGGCGTTCGCGCTCGTCGAGCAGCGCCGTCACTACGCCGTCGCCGGCACCGTCGACGCGCCCGTGGGCACGACGTACGACGTCGCCGGCGGCTGGTCGACGCGGCCGCTGCCTGCGGACGCCGACGGCCGCCCGCGCGCCCTGGCGGTGGGACCCGGGCACGCGACGGGACGTCCGGACGCGACGGCCTCGCTGCACCGCCTCCACGTGTGGGCGCAGAGCCACCTCGGCATGCGTGTCACGCACGCCTGGTCGACGCAGGACGCATTCAGCACCGACGGGCTGCCCCTGGTCGGACCCCTCGGCGATCACGACCATGTGCACATCGCGACCGGCTTCGGCGCGTGGGGCCTCACCCTCGGGACGTCGGCGGCGCTCGACATCACGCACGGCATCCTGGGCCAGCCGGTGCACGCGACGTCGTGGAGCCCGCGGCGCGCCTCGCTCGCGAAGCACCCCACGACCAGCCTGCGCGTCACCGCGCGCACCGCCGCGAACCTCGCGGGGTCCGTGCGACCGTGGGCCGGTCGCGACGACGTGCGTCTCTCGCCAGGGCAGGGCGCTGTCGTCCGGGAGCACGGCGACCACGTCGCCGTCTCGCGCGACGCCGACGGCGTGGTCCGCGCCGTCTCGGCGCGGTGCACGCACCTGCGGTGCCTGGTGTCGTGGAACGCCGAGGCGGTGAGCTGGGACTGCGAGTGCCACGGCTCGCGCTTCGCCCCCGACGGCCGGGTGCTGCACGGCCCGGCGACCGAACCGCTCGAGGACCGGGCGGTCCCCGCGGACAACCCCGAGACCGACTGAGCGCTGTGGACCGCGCGGGCGGCCCACAGGCGGTACGACGCAGGCTCGCGCCCCATGAGCCGCAACCTGCCCCGCGCCCGTGCCGGGCGTCCCCTCCTCCGCCGTGGCCCGCACCAGGTGCAGGTGGGACTCGACCCCCAGACCGCGCTCGTGGTCGACGGCCTGTCCGACGTCGCGAGCGCCGCGCTGCTGCGCCTCGACGGAAGAACCGGGCGCCACGACGTGGTCGCGGCGGCGCCGGAGCTCGCGGCCGTGCTCGACGCCCTCGAGCAGCGCGGCGTGCTCGACGACAGCGAGACGGGGGCGCTGGCCGCGTGGCGGCGCGAGCGGCACAGCGCCGACCTCGCGTCGCTGGCGCTGGTCACCGGCAGCGGCCGCGCCGCCGAGGCGGTCCTGGTACGCCGTGCCCGCGCGGCCGTCGTCGTGCGCGGCACCGACCGCGCCGCGGCGCACGTCGCCCTCGGGCTCGCCGCCGCCGGTGTCGGCACCGTGGCGCTCGAGGGTCCCGACCGCACGGCGACCGACGTCGACGTGTCCCCCGGCGCACCGACCGAGCCGGGCCTCTCGTGGCGCGAGCAGGTGGCCGAGGCTGTGCGCCGGCTCGGCGCCCATCCCGTGCGGGTCGGCGTACGGCCTCCCGCTCTGGTCGTGGTGTCGTCGGCCGCCGACGCCGACCTGCCGTGGACCGATCCCGAGCTCTGCGACGACCTGCTCGCCGACGGCGTCGTGCACCTCCCGGTCGCGGTCTCGGGCGCGGCGGCCCGCGTCGGGCCCACCGTCGTACCCGGGCTGACGCCGTGCCTGTGGTGCCTCGACCTGCGCAGCCGCGACCTCGACCCCGTGTGGCCGGCGCTCGCCGACCAGCTGCGCCTGCGCCACGCACGAGCACGAGCGCACGACGGCGTCCTCGCGGCCGCGGCCGCAGCGCTCGCGGTCGGCGAGGCATTGCGCGTGCTCGACGGGTCGGGAGAGCCCGCGACGTACGCCGCCCAGCTCGAGCTGCGTGCTCCGTCGACCGTCCCGCGGGAGCTCCCCGTCGTACGTCATCCGGTCTGCGGGTGCGGCTGGGGCGAGAACCGGGAGAGAATGCCTGCGTGACCGACCTCCCGAGGCGTGCCGTGACCCGCAGCGCGCGCCTGGCCGCCCTCCCCCTGGGCTACGCCGGGCGCACCGCGCTGGGCTTCGGCAAGAAGGTCGGCGGCAAGCCCGCGGAGGCCGTGGCCAGCGAGATCCAGCAGCGCACCGCCGAGCAGGTCTTCAAGACCCTGGGCGAGCTCAAGGGCGGCGCGATGAAGTTCGGCCAGGCGATGAGCATCGCCGAGGTCGCGCTCCCCGAGGAGATCCTCGGGCCCTACCGCGCCACCCTCACCAAGCTGCAGGACGCCGCGCCCGCGATGCCGGCCGAGACCGTGCACAAGCAGCTCGCCGCCGCGCTCGGCGACGACTGGCGCTCGCGGTTCGCCGAGTTCGACGACGAGCCCGCTGCAGCGGCGTCCATCGGCCAGGTGCACAAGGCGGTCTGGCGCGACGGCCGCGAGGTCGCGGTCAAGATCCAGTATCCCGGCGCCGGCAAGGCGCTCATGAGCGACCTCAACCAGGTCTCGCGCATGGCCCGGATGTTCGCCTCGATGTCGCCGGGCCTCGACATCAAGCCGCTCCTCGAGGAGCTCAAGGCCCGCGCGGCCGAGGAGCTCGACTACCTCAGCGAGTCCAACTACCAGCGCACGTTCGCTGTCGCGTACGACGACGACGAGGACTTCGTCGTACCGCACGTGCTCGCCGCCTCGCCCACCACTGTCGTGTCGGAGTGGCTCGACGGCTACCCGCTCTCCCGCGTCATCTCCGACGGCACGCAGGAGGAGCGCGACCGCTTCGGCACGCTCTACCTCCGCTTCCTCATGTCCGGCCCCGCCCGCGCGGGCCTGCTGCACTCCGACCCGCACCCGGGCAACTACCGCGTGCTCCCCGACGGCCGGCTCGGCATCCTCGACTTCGGCGCCGTCGCGCGCCTCCCCGACGGCCTCCCGCCGTCGATGGGCCACCTGCTGCGCCTCGCGACCGAGGGCGACGCCGAGAACGTGCTCGAGGGCCTGCGCGAGGAGGGCTTCATCAAGCCCGACGTCGACGTCGACGCCCAGCAGCTGCTCGACGCTCTGCTCCCCTTCGCCGAGCCCGCCGAGCACGAGTACTTCCACTTCACCCGCGAGTGGATGCGCAGCCACTTCACCCGGCTGTCCGACCCGCGCAACTCCGACTTCGCGCAGGGCTTCAAGATCAACCTGCCGCCGCAGTACATGCTCATCCACCGCGTGTGGCTCGGCGGCATCGGCGTCCTCTCGCAGATGGACGCCACCGTGCCCATGCGCGGCGAGCTCGAGCACTGGCTCCCCGCCTTCGCCACCTGACCCCCCGGCCCCTGCTCCGGGTGGGAGCGCGGGCGGCGTCTCGGCGGCCGGAACGGCGTGCGGATCCGTCGGTGGGGGCTGGCATGCTGCGGCGGTGAGCGTCACCGACCGGGTCCCCGCGTGGTCCCTCGCGGTCGGGTCGATGCTGTCGGTCCAGGTCGGCGCGGCGCTGTCGGTGCGGCTGTTCCCCGAGGTCGGCATCGCCGGCACGGCGTGGCTGCGCCTCAGCTTCGGCGCGATCATCTTCCTGCTCTGGGCGCGCCCGGCCCTGCGGTCGTTCACGCTGCGCGAGCTGCGTACGCCGATCCTGCTCGGCGTAGTCACCGGGCTCATGACCATCGCGTTCCTCGGCGCCATCTCGCGCCTGCCGCTCGGCACGGCGGTCGCCATCGAGTTCCTCGGCCCGCTCACGGTCGCGGCGGTCCGCGCGCACTCACGATCCGTGCTGGTCTGGCCGTTCGTGGCGCTCCTCGGTGTCCTGCTGCTCACCGAGCCGTGGAAGGGCGACGTCGACGTGGTCGGCGTGCTGTTCGCCCTCGCGGCGGCGACCGGCTGGGGCAGCTACATCCTGCTCACCCAGCACGTGGGCGACCGCTTCTCCGGCGTCGACTCCCTCGCCATCTCGATCCCAGTTGCCGCGGTCACGGCGGCGTTCGCCGGTGTGCCGCAAGCGATCGGCAGGATCACCGTGCCGGTGCTGCTGCTCGCTCTGCTCGTCGCGGCGCTGATGCCGGTGATCCCGTTCGCGCTCGAGCTCTTCGCGCTACGACGCCTCACTGCCTCGGCGTTCGGCACGCTCATGGCGCTCGAGCCCGGCTTCGGCGTCGTCGTCGGCGCGGTCGTGCTGCACCAGGTGCCCGCGCCGCTGCAGGTCGTGGGCGCGCTGCTCGTCGTGGTGGCCGGCGTCGGCGCCGAGCGCCTCGGGCACCGCGACGACGCGCACGACGACGACGGGCCGCTCGTCCTCGAGCCGCCCGGGATCTAGCGAGAGGTCAGCGGGTCACCAGTACGCGACGTCGAGCTTGCTCTCGATGTCGCGCAGGTGCTCCCGGGCGCAGGCCGGGCAGTAGTGCACCTCGGCTCCGCGCTCGTGCGAGGTCACCCACGAGAGCGCCGCGAGCTTGCTCTGCTCGTCGGCAGCGTCGTCCAGCGTCGTCCCGCACAGGGCGCACACCACAACGGTCACCCGCACATGGTGCGCCTGCGTCCGGTCATCGGCGTGCAGGCTCGACCCGGCGAGTCGTCACGAGTCGGTCAAGAAGCGGGCGCGTCGAGGTAGAGGAAGCCCGGACCCTCGTCGCGCCATGCGGTGCCGAGCGGGTCTAGGGCCGCGTGCAGGGCCGGCGTCCACGACCCCGTCACCGTCTCGTCGGCGGTCTCGAAACCGTGGTCGGCGGTGAGCAGCAGGAGCGTGCGGTCGAGGATCCCGATCGACTCGAGGTGGTCGAGCAGCACGCCGAGCCGCCGGTCGCAGTCGCGCAGCCCGTCGGCAGCGATGCCCGAGCGCGGGCCGCCCGCGTGGTGGGCGGCGTCGGTCGTGTACTGCGACCACCACGCCACGCGCGGCCGCTCGTCCTCGGGTGCCGAGAACAGGCCGACCATCGTGGAGAGCCCGAGCAGGTCGATCGCGGAGTAGAACGCGTAGTCGTCGTCCTCGTCGCAGCGCGCGTGCGTCACGAGGTCGGAGGTCTTCGGGTCGGGCAGCAGCGCGCGGATCGCCGTCGCGAAGTCGCGCGACTCGCCGCTGCCCGCCTCGCCGGGGTCCACCGCCTCGCCGCTCGCGAGCGCCGCACGCACGAGCGCGAACGTCGAGGCCCACGACCCGCGCTCGGTCATCTCGTTGACGCTGGCGGTGCGTACGCCGGGACGCGCGGCCGTCACGGCCTCGAACAGGGTCGTGACGCCGTCGCGGTAGAGCTCGCCCGTCCGGTGCCACGTCGCCGGGTCGTTGGGCACGACGCGAGCGCCGAGGTCGCGGTCCCAGTAGACGTTGCCGACGACGCCGTGCCGCCCCGGGCCGACGCCGGTGAGGATGCTCGTGTGGTTCACGAGCGTGAGGCTCGGGAACTCCGCGACCGCGCCGCCGGCGAGCGCGCAGCCGCGCTCGAGCAGGCGCGCGATCGCGGGCAGCTCCCCGCGCGACGCGAGGTCGAGCAGCGAGCCGGGGTGGCCGCCGTCCCACAGCAGCCCGATCACGTAGTCGGCGCCGCGCTCGAGGAGGTCGTCGCGCACGCGCCCGTCGAGGTCGGCGAGGGCGTCGCGCTCGACCCCCGCGGCCCACGCGAGGGTCGGCATGACGTCGACGAGCCGGCCGTGGTCGTGGACGACGCCGCGCGCAGTGACGCCGGCGCCCGAGAGCAGGAACGGCGCCCGCGACTGGATGACGTCGAGCGACCCGTGCTCGCCGTGGTGCCCGCCCTCGTCGGGGAACCAGTGCGCGGCCGTGTGCACGATCGCGACGTCGGGGCTGCGGCGGTCGGTGAAGAACGACCGCAGGCGCGGCCAGGGCAGCGGGTAGGCGTTGCGGTCGTGCGGCGGCGAGGGGTCGGCGGCCTCGTCGGCGTACGGGAGGAAGGCCATCGGGTCGGTGCTCGGCAGCGGGTGGCGCCCGGCGAGCACGACGCCGTCGGGGTGCTCGTCGTCGAGGCGGGCCTGGCCGCCGTGGTCGGCCACGAGCACGGCCCGCGGGCGCCCGGCGTCGTCACGACCCGCGTCGGGGTCGACCCACGCGACGACGTCGACGACGGCGGCGAGGTCGGACGAGGTCAGAGCGGCGACAGCGGCGTCGAGCGCCGCACGGTTCAGCACCCCCCGATCATGCCCGAGCACCCCTCCTCCAGCCGTCGATGAGTGATCACGCCACCTTCTAGCGTCTCGAGATCACCCATCGACGGCCGATCAGCGTCGAGGCGGGGGCGGACATGGTGACGGGCAGGCAGCCCTCGAGGTGGGCTGCCTGCCCGTCGTATCCCTGCACGCTCTACCGCGCGATGGCGATGGCGAACTCGCGGGCGGCGTGCTGGGCCGCCTCACGAGCCTGCTCCGCCTTGCGCTCCGCCTGCGCGGCGCGCTGCGCCCGCTTGGCGATGCTGCGGATGCGCCAGGCCTCGGCCTGGCGATGGCGTTCATGGATGTGGTTGCGAGCGATCTGCTCGGAGATCGAGTACATGGTGTGCTCCTGGTTCGAGGTGGGTGCCTGAGGCACCCGGATCACGGGGTCCGCGGGTGCGGACCGGAGGGAGAACGGCGAGCCGTCCTCGGTACGACGCGTCATGCGGCAGCTCCTTCGCGCTGCGCGGGAACGGTCGGGGCCGACGTCGCGAGCTCGTCGGCACCGGCGTCGCCGATGCCTGCGAGCTCGGCGAGCCGAGCCTCGAGCGCCGCCTCCGCGGCCCGCCGGTCGAGGTGGTCGTCCTTGCGAGGGCGGCCGGGCCGGCGCTTGCGCGCCACCACCGATCCGCGCTCGAAGAGCTCTCCACCCCAGACGCCCCAGGGCTCGCGGCGCTCCAGGGCTCCGGCGAGGCAGGCTGCGCGCAGGGCGCAGTCGCCGCACAGGGCCTGGGCTGTAGCGACGTCCTCGGGGCTCTCGGCGAACCACAGCTCCGGGTCGTACGACCGACACGGAGTGTCGGTGTCGATCCAGTCGGTCGGCGTGGTCCCGGTTCCCAGGGTCAGGGTCAGGTCCGTGAGGACGCTCATCGTGCGGTCACCTCCTTCACGTGCCGCGGGGTCTCCGCGGTCCTCGATGCGTGCGGTGCAGGGGGTCGTGCTGTCGTGCTGAGCACCGTCCGAGGGGTGGCGGGCGGTGCGTCGTGCGGTGCATCCCCCTCGCGGGGGATACAAAAAGGCCGCGGTTCCCGGTGTCGGGATCCGCGGCCTCGAGGTGCCGAAGGGTGGGTGTCACCCAGAGGATCCTCGAGACTGCGGGTCGAACGACGTGCCATAGGTGCGGAGGCCGCTGCCGGTCCAGACGCGATCGGTCGTGATGACGGCCGGGACGACGACGGACTTCTGGCGCAGGGCGAACGCGCGGACGGCCGCCATACCGGCGGCGGCAGCGGCGAACGCGGGCAGCACGAAGGCAGCCGCGTGGTTGATGGTCGTCATCATGCGGTCCACCTCCTTCGTGCCTCGGTGACGACTTGGTGGGTCGTCAGCGCGTCCTTCGCGCGTAGGTGCGAGGGTACGCAGTCCTCGCCGGAGGGCGCAACGAGATATTGCGGCGAGTCTCGATCGTGACCGGAAAGTTCACCGGATCGACCCCCGCAGAGGCTCCGCGGTACGCCGATCAGGCCGGTTCGTCGGTGCTCGCGACAGCGTCGCCGCGCACGAGGGCGAGGATCGCCTCGCCGTACGCGTCGGCCTTGCGGGCGCCGATGCCCGACACCCGCAGGAGCTCGGCGCGCGACGACGGCAGCGTGGTCGCGATGCCCTCGAGGGTCGCGTCGCTCATCACCACGAACGCCGGGACCGACTGGCGGCCCGCCTCGTCGAGGCGCCAGGCCTTGAGCCGCTCGACGAGCTCCTCGTCGTAGGACGACGGGCACGACTCGCACCGACCCAGCGCGATCTCGCGACCGGTGACCAGCGCCTTGCCGCACACGCGGCACGCGTCGTTGGTGCGTCGCTTCGTGCGGGTGCGCGACCCGGCGCCGCGTACGACGCCCGCGCTCACGCCCGGCTCCGACGGGTCGGGGCCGAACGCGGCGTCGAGGAAGGGCGAGCGCTCCCGGCGGCCACGCCCCGAACGGCTGCGCGCCCACGAGAGCTGCAGGTGCGTGCGCGCGCGGGTGCAGGCGACGTAGAACAGCCGCCGCTCCTCCTCGAGGCGGGCGGGGGTGTCGGCGTACTGGATCGGGAAGGTGCCGTCGACGAGGCCGGCCACGAGCACTGCGTCCCACTCGAGGCCCTTGGCCGCGTGGACGGTGGCGAGCGTGACGCCGTCGGCCGCAGGCGCTGCCTGGGTCGCGGCGCGCTGGTCGAGGTCGTCGACGAGGTCGGAGAGACCGGCCTCGGGGTTGTCGCGGGCGACCTCGTCGGCCAGCGACACGACGCGCAGCAGGTTCTCCCAGCGCTCGCGCACGGCGCCGGTGCCCGACGGCGGCTCGTCGGACCAGCCCATCGCGGAGAGCACGGAGCGCACGTCGGCCGCGAGGTCGCCGCTGTCGCCGCCGCCGCGCGCGGCGCCGCGGATGCGCGTGACCGCCTCGCGCACCTCGCCGCGCTCGAAGAACGCCGACTCTCCGCGCAGCACGTAGGCGATCCCGGCCTCGCCCAGGGCCTCCTCGAACGCCTCCGACTGCGCGTTGATGCGGTAGAGCACCGCGATCTCGCGAGCCGGTACGCCGGAGTCGAGGAGGCGTCGCACGGCGGCGGCCGCACCCGCGGCCTCGGCGAGCTCGTCGTCGTACGCCGTCAGCACGGGATCGGGGCCGTCGTCGCGCTGCGCGCGGAGCTCGAGCCGCAGCGCGGCCTCAGGTCCGGTGGCCGACGCGAGCACGCGGTTGGCGAGCGCGACGACCTGCGGCGTGGAGCGGTAGGACCGCACGAGGCGGACCTCGGTGGCGTGCGGATGGCGCGCGCGGAAGCCGAGCAGGAACGACGACGTCGCGCCGGTGAACGTGTAGATGGTCTGGCTCGCGTCGCCGACCACGCAGAGGTCGTCGCGGTCGCCGAGCCAGAGGTCGAGCAGCCGCTGCTGCAGCGGGTTGACGTCCTGGTACTCGTCGACGGTGAACCAGCGGTAGGCGCGGCGCACCTCCTCCGCCACGTCGACGCGGGTGTCGAGCATCCCGACCGTGAGCAGGAGGACGTCCTCGAAGTCGATGAGGCCCTCGCGCGTCTTGCGGTCGTCGTACGCCGTGTAGACCTCGGCGACGTTCTCGCGGGTGAGCGACCCGGGGGGCTCGCGCCGGGCGCGGGTCGCGGCCGCGACATAGTCGGCGGCGGCGACCTGGCTGCTCTTGGCCCACTCGATCTCGGCCGCGACGTCGCGCGCGAGCGACGGCTCGGAGAACCCGGCCGAGCGCAGCACCGGCGACAGCACGCGGGTCTTGCTCGGGAGTACGTCGGGCACCGCACCGCCGACGACCCGCGGCCAGAAGTAGCGCAGCTGGCGCAGGGCGGCGGAGTGGAAGGTGCGCGCCTGCACGCCCTCCACCCCGAGCTCGGCGAGGCGGTGGCGCATCTCGCCGGCGGCGCGCGAGGTGAACGTGACCGCGAGGGTGCGGCGCGGGTCGTGCTGGCCGGTGAGTGCGGCGTAGGCGATCCGGTGGGTGATCGCGCGGGTCTTGCCGGTGCCGGCACCGGCGAGGACGACGACCGGACCCGAGACCGCGGTGGCGGCCTCGCGCTGCTCGGGGTCGAGCCCCGCGAGCACGGCGTCGGCGCCCGGAGCCGCGCGGCGGGCGCCCCCGAGCCCGGGCAGCGGTTCGTGGGCGGTCGTCACGCGCCCATCCTCGCAGCCGCGCCCGACACCTCGGCCGTCACCGCCGGGCACCTCGCTGACCTGCGACGACGCCGGCCCGGACCGGTCGGGAGAGCGTGCGGAGCGAGGTGCCGGGATCATGGTCGGGAACAGCCGCGGCCGGGCTGCCGTTGACGGTTCACGTACCACCCCCGAGCAGAGACGGAGCGGTCCGCGATGGCGGTCACGATGTACACGACGACGTGGTGCGGCTACTGCCAGCGCCTCAAGGCCCAGATGACCCGCGAGGGCATCGAGTTCACCGAGGTCGACATCGAGCACGACCCCGAGGCGGCGGCCTTCGTCGAGAGCGTCAACGGCGGCAACCAGACCGTGCCCACCCTGCTGTTCCCGGACGGCAGCGCGGCGACCAACCCGAGCATCAAGGAGGTCCAGGCGCGCCTCGCGTCCTGACCCCACGTCACGAGGACCCGGCGGAATCCCCCACCGGGTCCTCGTGCGTCTGCGGGAGGATCGCGGTCGTGACCGAGCTCGTGGTGCGCCCCGCGCGCACCGAGGACCTGCCCGACGTGGGCATGGTCCGAGCGCTCACCTGGCAGGCCGCGTACGCCGGCATGGTCGACGACGCCGAGCTGCGCACGCTCACCGACCCCGACGTCGTGGCCGCGTGGGCGGCACGCGCCGAGACCCTGACGCTGACGGGCTCGACGTACGCGGTCGCGGACCTCGACGGCACGGTGGTCGGCTTCGCGGCGTACGGCGCGGAGCGGTCGGACTCCCCGCGGCCCTGGCGCGGCGAGCTCTACGCGCTGTACGTCCTCCCCGAGCACTGGCGCACGGGCGCCGGCTCTGCCCTCATGCACCACGCGCTCGACGAGCTCGCGGAGAACGGCTTCGACCACGCGACCCTGCTGGTGCTGGCCGGCAACGACCGGGCGATCTCCTTCTACCGTCGGCACGGCTTCCACGAGACGGGCGAGGTCCTACGGGACCATCGGGGTCTCGACGACCTGCGGATGGCCCGCACACTGGGTCCCCGCGGCGACCTCGCGCCCTGACCGGCGCAGGTCTCGGAGCACCGGGAGGGGACGGATGCTGGGCGAGGGCATCGGCGCGGCCGGGTGGCTGCTCGCCGTCGTCCTGTGGCTCGTCGTGGGCGGAGTGCCCGGGTTCCTCGTCGCGACCGCGCTCCGCCCGACGCTCCCCCTCGTCGACCGGTGCGCCGTCGCACCCCTCGCGACGGTGGCCCTCGGCTACGTGCCGGCGCTGTGGGCCAGCAGCGTGCGCCCTTCGTCCGGCCTGGCCGTGCTTCAGCTCGCCCTGGTCGTCGCGAGCCTCGCGTCCGGAGCCGTGCTGCTGCAGCGACGACGCCGTGGCGAACCGACCAGCACGCAGCGGCCGGAGCACCTGCGGATCCTGGGCGTCGTCCTGGGCACAGGCGTGCTGCTCGGGCTGTGGGCCGTCGCTCGCGCCGCGACGTCGTGGGGCACGGTCGTCCCCAACGACGACGGCGGCCGCCACGGCGCCCTCGTCGAGCGCGTGCTGCTCCTCGGGTCGGTCCACCCGCTCGACCTCGAGACCCTCGACCTCGCGACCGGCGGGTCGATCGACGGCTTCTACCCCACCGGCCTGCACGCCTTCGCCGCCGTCGTCGCCCAGGTCGTGGGCACCCCGACCGCGCTCGTGACCGCGGTGGTCGTCGCCGCAGGCGTCTGGGCGCCGCTGGGCGTCTACGCCCTGACCCGCCGGTACGCCGACGCCACGGCGGCCGCCGTCGCTGCTGCCGTGATGGGGCTGGTCCTCGTGTCGTACCCAGGCAGCGTCATGGACTGGGGCGGCTGGCCGCTCATCGTGGCGGTGGCCCTCGTCCCGGCCGCCGTCCTCGTGCTGCAGCTCGGCACCCTCCCGCGCGCCGGTCGGCGCGGCGTGGTCGCGGGAGCTGGTGCGGTCGCCGCGCTCGCCGCGGTGCACCCGCCGGAGGCCGTGGCGGCGGGGCTCGTCGCCTTGCTCGCCGTGCTGCTCGACGCCGAGCGCGGACGGGCGCTCGCCGAGCGCTTCCTGCGCCTGGTCGTCGCGGGCGTCCTGGGCCTTGTCGCGGTGGCCCCGCTCGTGCTGGCGCAGCTGTCGGGGTCGGCCGGCAGCGGCTCCGACGAGCTGCTGGCGCCGTGGTCCGACGCCCTCGCCTACCTGGTCTGGTTCCCGGCCATCGGCCCGGGCTCGGTCGACTCGGTGCTGCTCGGGATCGCCCTCAGCACGGTCGGGGTCGCCGTCTTCGCCGCGACGGTCCTGGGCTGCCTGCGGCTGTGGCCCTCACCGGCCGCGCGCGGCCTGGTCGTGTCGGTCGCCGTGCTCGGCGTCCTGGCTCTCCTGGCCTTCCTCGGGATCGCGCGACCGCTCACGATGCCGTGGTACGGCCAGGGTTTCCGGCTGCTCGTGCAGGCGTGGACGCTCGCCGTCGTACCCCTCGCGGTCGGTGCCGTCGCAGCGGCCCGGGCGATGCGCAAGCGGTTCCCGGGGCACGCGGGCACGGCGCTCGTCGCAGGGCTCGCGGTGCTGTGCGCGGTGCCGCTCGTCGTGCGGTCGGCCCAGGTCGTCGACAGCGCCTACGACAAGTCGGTCGTGACGGCGGCCGACCGCGACGCCATCCGCTGGCTGGCCGAGCAGACCCGACCGGGCGAGCGGGTGCTCAACGACCCCGAGGACGGCAGCGTGTGGGCGTACGCGCTCAGCCACGGGCGCGTGGCGCCGGTCTTCGGGCCCAAGCCGCTCTACGGCTGGGGGCACTACCCCGAGTGGGCCTCACGGCTGGAGCTGCTCGACCGGGCGGGGGCGATCCCGACCGACGCAGGGCTCGCGAAGGCCGCCGACGACTGGGGTGTGCGGTACGTGCTCGTGCTCGAGCGCCCGTTCGCGCCCGACCGCCGCACGATCGACGTGGAGGCGCTGCGCAGCGCCCCGGGCGTGCGGCTGGTGTTCCGCTCGGGCCGCGCGGCGGTCTACCAGGTGCGCCCCTGACCCGCCGCTGGAGCGGTCAGCTGTTCTGGTGCCCGACCCAGCCCACGCGCGTCATGATCTCGTACGGCTTGGCGACGGACTTGTGGCAGCGCGCGCAGACGATCAGCGGGGCGCCGTCCTCGGCGTCGGTGTCGTCGTACCAGCGGTGCCAGCCGAGCCGGCAGCGAAGCGGCGTGCCCATCACGGCGATCACCCCCGATCGGGCGGGCGTCTCCCGCCGTCTCATCCTCTTAGACGGTACGCGCACCCGGATCCGCTGCGCGCGATCATCGAGGGATCTGCGGGGCGCGCCTAGGCTGTCCCGGTGACGACCACCGCCCCGCTCCCCCCGGTCCGTCACCTGCTGCGCGCCCGCGACCTCGCCGACGTCCGGTACGCCGACGAGCTCACCGTCGACGACATGGCCGCGGCCGCGTGCCTGTCGCGCGCGCACTTCAGCCGTGAGTTCCGCAAGGCCTTCGGCGAGTCGCCGTACTCCTACCTGCTCACCAGGCGCCTCGAGCGCGCGGCCACGCTCCTGCGCGGCACCGACTACTCCGTCGCGGACATCTGCATGCAGGTCGGGCTGTCGAGCGTGGGCTCGTTCACGACGAGCTTCACCCGCCGGTACGGCGTCAGCCCCACCGAGTACCGCGCGTCGTTCCCCTCGGCCGCCGACCTCGCGCCGATCCCGCTGTGCGTCCTCAAGGCCTACGGCCGCCCGATGCCGCCGGTGCGGCGACCGGCCGAGCAGGACAGCACGATCGGAGAAGACGCGGTCTGACGCCGCTTCCTACCGTCGTGGCACACGAACGAACGACGAGGAGGAACGATGCGTATCGCCAGCTATCAGATCTGGGTGCACGACCAGGACGAGGCGCTCGCGTACTGGACGCAGAAGGTCGGCTTCGAGGTCCGCGAGGACGTCACGGTCGCGGAGCTCGGCAACTTCCGCTGGCTCTCGGTCTCCCCGCCCGGGCAGAGCGACGTGGCCATCGTGCTCATGGCCGTGCCCGGTGCTCCGGTGTTCGACGACCAGACCCGCTCGGAGATCCTGTCGCTCACGGGCAAGGGCGCGTGCACGGCCGTGTTCCTCGAGACCGACGACGTGATGCGCGACTACGACGCGATGTCGGCGCGCGGCGTCGACTTCACCGACAAGCCGACCGAGCAGGTCTACGGGATCGACTGCGGCTTCCGCGACCCGTCGGGCAACAACGTCCGCCTCTCCCAGCGCAACCCGAACTTCGGCTGACGTTCGCGCACCCCGGCCCGGTCGCTGCACGCGGCCGGGCCGGGCCGCGGTCACGGCGCGGTCACGTCCACCGTCCGGCGTACCGGGGGGAGGCGGCGTGCGTGGTCTAATCGCGCGGGCCGCAGCACCGCGCGACGGCCGACCGACGGGGGATCTCATGACCGCACGCACGTCCCGCACGCTCCGGCGCGCCACCATCGCCGCCGTCACCGCGGCGGTCGCCCTGGCCCTCGCGCCCGCCGGCGCCGAGGCCGGCCCGCTGCCCGCGCCCGTGTTCACCTACCTCGACGTCTCCGCAGCCCCCGCGCGGCAGCTGTCGGTCGCCAACTCCGACGGCAGCCAGATCACCGCGCCCTCCACGGTCCCGTTCGCGCTCACCCCCGCGGGCTATCAGACCTACACCTACGACGTCTCCGCCGACGGCAGCACGCTTCTCGTCGCCCTGCGCCGCGGCACTCCGACCGCGCACGTGCTGGACTCGACGTACGCCATCGCCCTGGTGCACCGCGAGGGCGTTGCCGTCACGACCCGGGTCATCGCCAACCAGTGGGCCGCCAACCCCGTGCTGTCCCCCGACGGACGCACGGTGTGGTGGCTCAGCATCGGAAGGACCGGCGTCGAGGTGCCGGTATGGCGCTACGACGTCTCGGACTGGACGCTGCCCGGGGCCCGGCAGTGGCTGGGCGACATCAACTTCCGGCTGGCGAACCCGGACCAGGAGGTCCTCCGCTTCGCGGTGTCCCCCGACGGCAGACGCGGGGCCACGCTGGTGGGTTCACGCACCTCGACCGGCGCTGTGACGAGCACCTGGGTGCGCGCGTCGACCATGGGCGTGATCGGGTCCGGCGGCTTCGCGAAGAAGTACGGGACCGCCGCGGTCCAGGGCGACTACGCCACCTTCGTGTGGACCACGAACAACCAGCTGCTCTTCGACGAGGCCGGTCCCTCCGGCTTCGCCAATGTCCTCGCCGACGTCCCCGAGAACTCCACGTTCACCACGACGACGACCGCTGTCCCGGCACTGCACGGCTTCTACGACATCCGATCGCTCGCAGGCACGTGGTACATGTGGAAGGAGATCGGCCCGGCCGGCGCCACGGCGTCGTCTGTCGGGAGCACGACAGACGTGCTCGCACCCCCGGCTGACGGCACGCTCGTGCCTCGTAGCAACGGTTCCACGACGTTCTGGTACGTCCCGACCGCCGCTGCGCCTCCGGCGCTCACGACCGCGGCGGAGCTGATGACCTCGCACCCCGGACTCTCCGTCGGTGCGGCCGTGGCGGCGTACGGCTCGAAGGTCGGCTACTACGCCGCGAGCGTCTACGGCATCGACCCGAACACCGGAGCGCAGCTGAGCACGGCGGCGGCCGGTGGCGACACGGTGTTCCGCGGGATCCTGCAGACGTCGATCGACGGCGTGACGTACCGCAACACGGCATCGACGACCGGCAGCCGGCTGGTCCGCGTCGGGACGCGCGTGTTCAGCGGCTACACGCCCGCGCTGGCCCGCAACACGTGGGTCCGGTGGTACTACCCGGGCGACATGGTCACGACGGCGGCGTACTCCAAGGTCTCTCTGGTCAAGGTCGTCCCTCGCATCACCGTGTCGCTGGCGCGTTCGGGTGCGAGCACGACGGTGCGCGGTGCTGCGACCCGCCACCGCGGCACCGCCCTGCTCCAGCGCAACGTCGGCGGACGGTGGAGCACGGTCGCCACGACCTCGCTCACGTACGCAGGCGCCTACTCGTTCGGGGCGCGCGCCCTGGCGCGCGGCACCTATCGCGTGCTGGTGCTGGCCGACCGCTACTGGGCAGCAGGCGCCAAGGCGTTCACCGTCTAGGACGCTCACAGCGAGGGGCCGACGGGAGAGATCCCGTCGGCCCCTCGTGCGTGCTGGAGCTACTCGGCGTCGGTCGCCTTCGCGGCAGCCTTGAGGTCGTCGGCGACGGTCTTGTCGACGGCCTTCTCGACGACGCGGTCGGCCTTCTCGAGGGCCTTGCGGATTCGGATCTCGCCCGGGTCGGAGACCAGCGCGATGATGCCGGAGTGCCCGGGCGCGATGGCGTCCTGCAGCTCCTCGGCCAGCTCCTTCTTGTGGTGCACCTCGCGCGCCTTGCCGATCGCGGCGCCGCCGGCGCCCAGGACGACGGCCGAGCCGATGATCGACGGCGGGAAGAGCACGCCGAGGACGACGCCGCCCAGCACGCCCCAGCCCAGGCCGCGGCGGGTGCTGTGGTCGGTGACCTTCTGGACCGTGAGGGTGCCGTCCTCGTCGCGCTTGACGACGAGCACGCCCTCGATCTCGACGGTCGCGCCGTCCTCGACCTCCTTGAGCGCCTCGTAGGCCTCGAGCGCGACGTCGGTGTCGTCGAAGTCCGCCACGAACAGCGTGTAGGCGCCGTCGCTCACGGCGGCGGCGTTGATCTCGAGCTCGTCGCCGGCCGCGGCGTCGGGGGTCTCGGTGGTCTCGGGGGTGTTCTCAGACATCTGGTTCCTCCTGCTACCGGCGTCGTCATCGACGCCCTGCCTCGAACCTAGTCCGGTGGCCGCGCCCACGCCTCCACCGATGAGGAGGTCGTGCGTCAGGGGCGCGACCAGGAGCCGGGGAGCTCCGCGCCGTACCAGCGCTCGATGAGGCGGCGCGCGATCGAGACCGACGGCGGGATGCGCACGGTGCCGTCCTCGCAGCCGGCCGCCATCTCCTCGCGGGTGAACCAGCGCAGGGCCGTGATCTCCTCGCCGTCGGGACGGGCGTCGGGCGAGCCCGGCGCGAGGCGCGCGTGGTAGCCGAGCATGAGGCTCGCGGGGAACGGCCAGGGCTGCGAGCCGAGATAGTCGAGCCGGTCGACGTGGACGCCGGCCTCCTCGAGCATCTCGCGGCGTACCGCCATCTCGGCCGACTCGCCCGCCTCGACGAACCCGGCCAGCGTGGAGTACCAGCCCTCGGCCCACTCGGCGCGACGGCCGAGCAGCGCGCGGCCGTCGTCGTCGACGATGAGGACGATCACCGCGGGGTCGGAGCGCGGGAAGTGCTGGCTGCCGTCGTCGGGACAGCGCCGCGCCCAGCCGCCGTCGGACGGCTCGGTGGGTACGCCGCACCGCGGGCACCTCGGGTGCGACGCGTGCCAGTTCGCGAGCGCCACCGCCGCGACCATGAGCGAGGAGTCGAGCGCCGGGAGCGCGGCACCGACCTCGCGCAGCCCCTCCCAGCGGGAGTCCTCGTCGAAGGGCTCCTCGGCGCCGTCGACGAGCAGGGCGACGTAGACCGTGCCGTCCTCGACGGCCAGCAGCACGCGCACGCCTTCGTGCTCGACGTCGCCCGGCGCGACGAGGTGCAGAGCGACGTCGGCGTCGCCCACCACGCGCGCCTTGCCCCGGTGCAGCACCAGCACGCAGGTGGCCGGGTCGGACCACACCTCGTCGAGCCACGCGGGATCGCTGCGCCGCTCCGCTGCGCGGTCGACGTCGGCGCGGGCCAGCGTCAAGGAGGTGAGGAGGTCGCTCACGGCTCACCGGCTCCGGCGTACGGAGGTGTCGAGGCTCACGGGCCGACCCTACGGCGTGGGCTGCGGCGCGGCCCCCGGGGCGCTCGCCGCGCCCGTGCGAGGATGCCGTGACGACCGCAGACGATCGAGGGACGGCAGGGCATCCGGTGGCGCAGGGCACGCAGCAGCGGTTCATCGGTCAGCTGACCGGCGTCCGCTTCGTGGCCGCCTTCTGGGTGCTGCTGTACCACTACCAGGGCGCCCTCGCGACGGCCGGACTGCTCGTCCCCGTGCTGCACGAGGTGCTGCGCGTCGGACGTCTCGGCGTCGACCTGTTCTTCGCGCTGTCGGGCTTCATCCTCACGCACACCTACCTCACCAAGCTCGGCCCGCGGATCACCTGGCCGGCGTCACGGCACTTCTGGTGGCTGCGTCTGGCCCGCATCTGGCCGGTGCACTTCGTGATGCTCAACGTCGCGGGTCTCGCGGTCATCGCGCAGTCGAAGGTGAGCGGCACCGACGCGAGCACGCGCGACTGGCTCAACCCGGTCGACTACGTCAAGCAGCTGCTGCTCGTGCACGAGTGGGGCCCGAACCCGCAGCGCGGCTGGAACTTCCCGGCGTGGTCGCTGTCGATGGAGTGGCTGGCCTACCTGCTCTTCCCGCTGCTCGTGCTCGCGCTGTTCCGCTTCCGCGACAAGGTCCCGACCCGCGGCCTGATGCTGCTGTGGTGCCTCGTGCTGGTGCCGCTGCTCTGGTACGGCATCGCCTACTACGGCGACCCCTACTACATCTCCGACTGGGGCTCGACGATCCGCATCCTCACCGAGTTCACGGCGGGCGGGCTCACCTACCTCATCGTGCTGAGGTACTGGTCGGCCACCGACGGCGTGAAGCCTCGGGTGGAGCGGCTGGCCACGACGCTCTCGGTCGTGCTGCCGCTGGTCGTCGTCGGCGCCGCGCTGCTCCTGGGCCACATCGGCGCGCTGCAGTGGACCGTCAGCGACCTGCCCGACACCCCGAACGCCGCCGACCTGCCGCCGAAGTACCACCTCGTGCTGGTGCCCGTGCTGATCGCGTGGATCGGCGCGCTGGCGCTCACCTCGCGCGGTCCGTCGAAGTGGCTGTCGACCGACCGGCTCGTGCTCGGCGGCTTCATCTCCTTCTCGCTCTACATGACCCACACCGTCTGGTACGGCCTGTGGCGCGCGGGCATGAGCGCCGTGCACATCAAGGGCGGCGTGCTCTACCTGGTCTCGTTCGTGGGCCTGGTCGTCGGCGCGATCGTCATCGCGTGGCTGATGTGGAAGTTCGTCGAGGAGCCGGCCCGCGAGTGGATGCGCCGGCACAGCGGCGAGCGGCCCAAGCCCGTCGAGGAGATCGCGCTCGAGGCCGACGGCATGGGTGCCGACTCCCGGCACGGCGACCCGCGGGGCACCGAGGGCCGCTGAGCCTGCGGCGGCGGCGTACGGCGGGGCCGCTTAGGGTCGACGCATGACGGTGCGGCTCGCTACGTACAACCTGCTGCACGGCATGACCGTGCTCGGCGGGGTGCGCGAGCCCGTGCGCGACGGCAACGGCCGCCCGGTGGGTCCGCCCCGCGTCGACGACGAGGAGCCGCTGCGCCGGGCAGTCGCCGACCTCGACGCCGACGTCATCGGGCTGCAGGAGGTCGACGTCCACCAGCCGCGCAGCGGCTACATGCACCAGGTGCGCGTCGTCGCCGACGCGCTCGACGCGGACCACTGGCACTTCTCCCCCTCGGTGGTCGGCACCCCGGGCGAGCACGGCTGGAAGCCCGCCGACGAGCGGATCGACCACGTGTCGACCGGGCCGGCGCGACGTCCCGACGCCCGCCCGAGCGCCTCGGTCGAGGTGGAGCGGATGGGTCCGCTGTACGGCGTCGGCCTCGTGTCGCGCCTGCCGGTGCTCGAGTGGCGCTCCACGCGCTTCGACGCGGCGCCGTGGACGCTGCCGCTGCTCGTGCCGTCGCAGCCGCGGCCGCGGCTGATCCGGGTGCCCGACGAGCCACGCGCCGCGATCGCCGCGGTGGTCGAGGGCTCCAAGGGACCGTTCACGGTCGCGACGGCGCACCTGTCGTTCGTGCCCGGCTACAACGTCCGCCAGCTCAAGAGCCTGCGGCGCTGGCTGGCGGCGATGCCCCGGCCGCTGGTGCTGCTCGGCGACTTCAACCTGCCCGGGCGCATCCCGGCGCGCACGACCGGGTTCGTGGAGCTCGTCCACGAACCGACGTACCCCGTGATGCGGCCGCGCGTGCAGCTCGACCACGTCCTCGCCGACGGCCTCACCGCCCGCGAGATCGCGACCGCCGAGGCGGCCGTGCACCTCCTGCCGGTGAGCGACCACGCCGCGGTGACGGTCGACCTCGACCTCTAGCGCGGCCCCGCCGGTGTGACCCAGCGCACTCCCGCGGGTGGGGTCCCCTGCCCCGCCTTCCGGACGGGGCACGGGCTAGCCTCCGCTCGGAGGACCGGACGTCCACGGGCCGGCGCCGAGGAGGCAGCAGCGTGATCATCGGAGTCCTGCGGGAAGCGCGACCGGGCGAGACCCGGGCCGCCGCCACCCCCGCCACCGTCGCGCAGCTGGTCAAGCTGGGGTACGAGGTCGTCGTCGACCCCGGCGCCGGCACCCTGTCGGGCGTCTCCGACGAGGCGTTCGTCGAGGCCGGCGCGACCATCGGCACGGCGACCTCGGGCGACATCGTCTTCGGCGTCAACGCGCCGTCGACCGAGCAGCTCGACGCGATCCGCCCCGGCGCGACGCTCATCTGCATCCTCGCCCCGGCGCTGAACCCCGACCTGCTGGCCGACCTCGCCCGGCGCGGCATCACGGCGTACGCCATGGACGCCGTCCCGCGCATCTCGCGCGCGCAGTCGCTCGACGTGCTGTCGTCGATGGCGAACATCGCCGGCTACCGCGCGGTGATCGAGGCCGCGAACGAGTTCGGCCGCTTCTTCACCGGTCAGGTCACCGCCGCGGGCAAGGTGCCGCCGGCGAAGGTGCTCGTGGTCGGTGCCGGCGTCGCGGGCCTCGCGGCCATCGGCGCCGCGGGCTCGATGGGCGCCATCGTGCGCGCGACCGACCCGCGTCCCGAGGTCGCCGACCAGGTGTCGTCGCTCGGCGGCGAGTACCTGCCGGTCGAGGCGGCCGACGTCGAGGTGTCGGCGACCGGATACGCCAAGGAGATGTCCGACGACTACAACGAGCGCGCCGCCCGGCTCTACGCCTCGCAGTGCCCCGACGTCGACATCATCATCACGACCGCGCTGATCCCCGGACGTCCCGCGCCCACGCTCATCACCGCCGAGATGGTGGCCTCGATGAAGCCCGGCTCGGTGATCGTCGACCTCGCGGCCGCCAACGGCGGCAACGTGGTGGGCACGGTGAAGGACGAGAAGGTCGTCACGGCCAACGGGGTCACGATCCTCGGCTACACCGACATGGCCGGCCGTCTCGCGGCGACCGCGTCGCAGCTCTACGGCACGAACCTCGTCAACCTCATGAAGCTCATGACGCCGGGCAAGGACGGCGTGCTCGTCCTCGACTGGGACGACGTCGTGCAGCGCGGCATCACGGTCGCGCGCGACGGCGAGGTCACCTGGCCGCCGCCCGCGGTGCAGGTGTCGGCGGCTCCGGCTGCCGCGGCAGTCGCTGCTCCGGTGGCGACCGTGGAGAAGCCGCCGCCCTCACCAGGTCGACGGTTCGCGATGGTCGGCATCGGCGCAGCGATCCTGCTGCTGCTCGTGGCCGCCTCGCCCGCCAGCCTGCGCGTGCACCTCACGGTGTTCGCGCTCGCGATCGTGATCGGCTACTACGTGATCGGCAACGTGCACCACGCGCTGCACACGCCGCTCATGTCGGTCACGAACGCCATCTCCGGCATCATCGTCGTCGGGGCGCTCCTGCAGATCGGTCACGGTGACACGGCCATCACGGTCCTGTCCTTCGTGGCCATCCTGCTCGCCAGCATCAACGTGTTCGGCGGCTTCGCCGTGACGCGTCGCATGCTCTCGATGTTCTCCAGGAGCTGACCGGAATGACCATCGAGTCCGCCGCCCAGGCGGCCTACCTCGTCGCGGCGCTGCTGTTCATCCTCGCGCTCGCCGGACTGTCCAAGCACGAGACCGCGAAGGCGGGCAACACCTACGGCATGGCCGGCATGGCCATCGCCCTGGTCGCCACCATCGCGCTCGCCATCGACCGCGGCGTCTCCTCGCTCGGCCTGATCCTCATCGGCGTCGCCATGGTGGTCGGCGCGGCGATCGGTCTCTGGCGCGCCCGTGTGGTCGAGATGACCGGCATGCCCGAGCTCATCGCGCTCCTGCACTCGTTCGTCGGTCTCGCCGCCGTGCTCGTCGGCTGGAACGGCTACCTCGCGGTCGAGGGCGGCGCCGACCCGGCCGAGGTCGCGATCCTCACCGCGCAGGGCACGCTCGGCATCCACCACGCCGAGGTGTTCATCGGCGTCTTCATCGGTGCCGTCACCTTCACCGGCTCGATCGTCGCGTTCGGCAAGCTGTCGGGGCGCATCGACTCAAAGCCGCTCATGCTCCCGGGCAAGAACGCGCTCAACATCGGTGCGCTCGTGGCGTTCTTCGCGCTGACCGTGTGGTTCGTGATCAGCCCCCAGCTGTGGCTGCTGATCGTCGTCACCGTGATCGCGCTGCTGCTCGGCTGGCACCTCGTCGCCTCGATCGGCGGCGGCGACATGCCGGTCGTCGTGTCGATGCTCAACAGCTACTCCGGCTGGGCGGCCGCGGCGTCGGGCTTCCTGCTCGAGAACGACCTGCTCATCGTCACCGGTGCGCTCGTCGGCTCCTCCGGTGCGTACCTCTCCTACATCATGTGCCGCGCGATGAACCGCTCGTTCATCTCCGTGATCGCGGGCGGCTTCGGCATCGAGGCCGGCCCGGCCGAGGACAAGGACTACGGCGAGCACCGCGAGGTCAACGCCGAGCAGGCAGCCGAGCTCCTCAACGGCGCGTCGTCGGTGATCATCACGCCGGGCTACGGCATGGCCGTGGCTCAGGCGCAGTACGGCGTCGCCGAGCTCACCCGCAAGCTGCGCGAGAACGGCACGACCGTGCGGTTCGGCATCCACCCCGTCGCGGGTCGCCTGCCCGGCCACATGAACGTGCTGCTCGCCGAGGCGAAGGTGCCCTACGACATCGTCCTGGAGATGGACGAGATCAACGACGACTTCGACGACACCGACGTCGTGCTCGTCATCGGCGCCAACGACACCGTGAACCCCGCGGCCGAGGACGACCCCACCAGCCCGATCGCCGGCATGCCGGTGCTCAAGGTGTGGAACGCCCGCAACGTCATCATCTTCAAGCGCTCGATGGCCTCGGGCTACGCCGGCGTCCAGAACCCGCTGTTCTTCCGCGAGAACTCCGCGATGCTCTTCGGCGACGCCAAGGACCGCATCGAGGACATCATCCGCGCCCTCTGAACCGCCCCATCCGCGTGATCCTGGTCAGTTGCGAGCTACCCGGCCCGGGAAGGCAGCAACTGACCAAGATCACGCGCGTTCGGGGGCGACGAGGTCGAGCCAGCGCGCTGCTGCTCGTGGGGCGCGCAGGTGGACCTTGCGGACTCCGGCGTACTGGCGGTCGGCGAAGCGGGTGAGCATGTCCTCGCGCCGGGCGTTGTAGGCGCGCACCGACCACTGGATCGGGTGGTCGGGCTCGATCCACCGGCGGAACTGCTCGGTGTTGCCGTTGTAGAGCGGCTGCTTGTCCCACGCCCGCACGAACGAGCGTCGGGTGACGCGGCTGGTCACGACGTGGCGGGCGAAGTCGAGCCACACCACGGTGTCGACGCGCGACCACATCAGGTCGCGCACGTCGGCGTACCCGTGGGAGTCGAACACCCACTCCTCGCGCGCCACGACCTCGGCGACGTCGTCGACGAACGTCGGGATCGGCTCCCACCCCGGGCCGTGGAAGAAGCCGTCCATCTCGTAGTACGGCAGCCCGGTACGCCGGCACAGCTCGCGGGCGAACGTCGTCTTCCCCGCGCCCGAGATGCCCCCGACCATCACCCGCTGCACGGGCCGACCGTACTCGCGCCGCGCGTCAGCGGGCGCCGTGCGCTGCGGGTCAGCCGGAGAGGAGCACCTCGAGGCCGGCGCGGTCGGGGAGGTCGTCGGGGCGGACGACGGCGCCGTCGCGGACGAAGAGGAACGCGGCGTCGACCTGCTCGACCGGTACGCCGGCGAGCTCTGCGTACGCGACGCGGTAGATCGCGAGCTGCAGCGGGTCGGCGGAGTGGTCCTGCGAGGTCTTCCAATCGACGACCTCGTAGCGGGTCGTGCCGTCGGAGTCGGCGGATGCGAACACGGCGTCGATGCGTCCGGGCACCACGCGGCCGCCGACCACGAGCGAGAACGGCACCTCGATGCCGACGGGCGAGCGGTCGGCGTACGCCGAGGTCAGGAACGTCTCCTGCAGGGCGGCGAGCGCGGCGTCGGACTCGACGTCGTCGTCGGCCGCACCCGGCAGGTCGTCGGGCTCGAGGAGCGGGCGGACGCCGTAGTGCGCCTCGACCCAGGCGTGGAACCGCGTGCCGCGCCGTGCCGCCGGCGCCGGGCGCGACGGCATCGGGCGCGCGAGGCGCTTGGTGAAGGCGTCGGGGTCCTCGGCCAGGCGCACGAGGTCCGACGCCGACAACGAGCTCGGCAGCGCGATCCGGCGCACGGCCGCGCGCTCGGCGCGGCGCTCCTCGAGCAGCAGCGCGATGTCGTCGTCCCAGCCGCGGACGACGTCGAGCTCGTGGTCGTCGAGGTCCGAGAGCGGACCCACGAGCACCTCGTGCTCGGCGCGCAGGTCGGCGAGCTCGAGGTCGAGCGACGCCAGCACGGCCGCCGCGGCCTCGCGACGCCGCTCCTGCGCCGCGACGTCGGGCACGACCGGCCAGGTCACCTCGAGCACGTCGTCGAGCACCGGGTTGGTCGCGTCGTCGAGCGGCGGCTCGGCCCACGCGGCGACCTCGCCGTGGCCGTCGAGCGCGGCCTCGCGCAGCGCGGTGAGGTACGCCGACGGACCGCGGGGCTTCTTCTGCGACGGCCCCCACCACGACGCCGACGCCACGAGCAGCCACTCGGCACGGGTCAGCGCGACGTAGGCGAGACGACGCTCCTCGCGCTCGTCGTGCTCGCGGCAGTCGAGCTTGAACTGCTTGAACGACGCGGGAACGAGTCCGTCGAGGCTCGGCAGCGCGGAGGCGTCGCCGCGCAGCGGGTAGGGCAGCGTGGCGCGCGCGTCGGTCCAGCGCGAGCGGCCCTTGCTCGACGGGAACACCGATGCCGTGAGCGAGGGCAGCACGACCACCGGCCACTCGAGGCCCTTCGAGCGGTGCACGGTCATGAGCTGCACGGCACCGGGCGAGGGCGGGCGGTCGAGCTCGGGCACCTTCTCGTACCGCTCGGCCAGGCGCAGCCACGACAGGAACGCGCCGATCGACGCCGCGCCTTCGGCGTCCTGGAACGCGGCGACGAGGTCGACGAACGCGTGCAGACCCTCGGCCCGGCGCAGCGCGAGCAGCTCGGGCGCGGCCGAGAGCTCGACGTCGAGACCGGTGGTCGTGACGACGCGGTGCACGAGGTCGGCGAGCGGCTCCCCCACGTGGCGACGCAGCGCGCGGATCTCGGCCGCCAGCGCGGCGAAGCGACGCAGCGCGTCGTCGCCGTACGGGAGGTCGCCCGGGTCGTCGAGCGCGTCGAGGAGCGAGACGACGTCGGCCGGGTCGGCGCCGCCCACGGCGTCGTCGAGCTGGCTCTCGAGGTCGAGCTCCTCGTCCCACGCATGCCCGCCCGCGAGCGTCCGCGCCCGACGGCCGAGGAGCGCGAGGTCGCGCGCGCCGATCCGCCAGCGCGGGCCGGTGAGCAGCCGCACGAGCGAGGGGTTGGCCGCCGAGTCGTGCAAGACGTCGAGCACGCACAGCACCTCGACGACCTCGGGCACCGTGAGCAGGCCGTCGACTCCGCGGACCTCGACCGCCACGCCGCGGTCGGCGAGCGCGCGCATCATCGCGGGGAAGTCGGCGCTCGCGCGGCAGAGCACAGCGACGCCGCTGGGCTCGGTGCCCTCGGCGATCGCGCCGACGACCTGGTCGGCGAGCCAGTCGACCTCCTCGCGGTAGGTCTCGAGCAGCGCGACGCGCACCTGCCCCGGACCCTTGGCCGCGTTGGCCGCGACGAGCGGCGCCACCTGCGGGTGCAGCGCGCGCAGCGGCTGCGCGACGAGGTTGGCCGACTCGAGGATGTGGACGCCGGACCGGCGGTTCTCCGCGAGCGGCAGGACCGGCGCACGCACGCCGGGCGACGGCGCGAAGTGCTCCGGGAAGTCGTCGATGTTCGCGACGCTCGCGCCGCGCCAGCCGTAGATCGCCTGCAGCGGGTCGCCGACCGCGGTGACGGGGTGACCGCCGCCGAACAGCCCGGTGAGCAGCCGCCGCTGCGCGACCGAGGTGTCCTGGTACTCGTCGAGCAGCACGACGCGGAACTGGTCGCGCAGCGCCGCGCCGACCTCGGGGCACTCCTCGGCGAGGCGCGCGCCGAAGCGCATCTGGTCGGAGAAGTCGACGACGTCGAGCGCACGCCGCGCCGCGCGGTACTCGTCGACGAGGTGGCTCAGCTCGATCCGCTGCAGCGCCGCGATCCGGGCGTCGCGAGCACCGGCGGAGACCTTGTCGAGGGAGTCGACCTCGGCGACGAACGCGAGGTCGTGGTCGCGCAGGTCGGCGGGCTCGAGGCAGTGCTCGGCGAGCTCGCCGTCGAGCGACCGCACCCCCTCGACGAGCGTCTGCACGCCGACGCCGAGGCCCGACAGGTCGCGACGCGTACGGGTGACGACGCGGTGCGCGAGCTGGTACGACGCAGCCTCGGCCAGCAGCCGCGACCCGGGCTCGACGCCGATCCGCAGCCCGTGCTCCGCGAGCAGGCGCCCGGCGAACGCGTGGTAGGTCGCGACGGTGGGCTCGCCGTCGAGCAGGTCGTCGTCGGGGTCGCGCGGCACGGCGTCGGCGAGCTCGCGCATCGCCGAGCGCACGCGGGTCGCGAGCTCGCCCGCGGCCTTGGTGGTGAAGGTGAGGCCGAGCACCTCGTCGGGACGCACCTGCCCGGTGGCCACGAGCCACACGACACGTGCGGTCATGACGGTGGTCTTGCCCGAGCCGGCACCCGCGACGACGACGTACGGCGACAAGGGCGCGGTGATCGCCGCGATCTGCTCCTCGCTGAACGGGGTGCGGAGCAGGTCGCGCAGCTGCGGCACGCCGAACCCGGGTACGGCGGTGACGGGACGGACGTCGGTCACGGCAGCACCTCCTGGCCCTCGTCGCTGGCAGGGCAGGCACGGCGCAGCGCACAGAACCGGCACTGCGTGCCGGGGTGGGCGACGAACTCCTCGGCGCGCACCCGGCGGTCGACGTCGGCGAGCGAGGCGTGGACCCACGACTCGTCGTCGGGCAGCGCCTCCTGCGCGGCGACGGTGGCCTCGCCGTGGGAGTCGAGGCGCAGCATCACGAGCTCGGCACCAGCGACCGCCACCGGCTCGCCCGGCGCCGGGAGGCCCACGGCCGCACGGACGTCGTCGGGCAGCGGGTCGAGGGCGCCGGCCATCACCGCGGCCTGGTAGACGCCGAGCTGCGGGTGCCGCTCGAGCTCGGTGCCGGTGGGCTTGGACTTCGAGGTCTTGAGGTCGGCGACGTGCACGCCCTCGTCGGACACCTCGACGCGGTCGAACGACCCGCGCAGCCGCACGCCCGACTCGCCCACGGGGATCTCGACGTCGAACTGGTGCTCGCTCGCGACGAACGTGCGGCTCGGCCGACCCTCGTGCCAGGCGAGGAACCGCTGCAGCGCGAGCGACGCCTCGCGCCGCTCGACGTTCGACTGCCAGCTCGCCTCGAACCCGAGCTCGCCCCACACGCGGTCGACCTGCTCCTCCAGCACGTCGAGGTCGGCGGGCAGCTCGCCGCGCGCGACGTGGTCGGCGAGCACGTGGACGATCGAGCCGAACCCGAGCGCGGTGGTGCGCGCGACCGTGGCAGACGACTCGTGCTCGAGGAACCAGCGCAGCGGGCAGGTGGCCAGCCCCGAGAGCTGGCTGCCGGAGAGCGCCAGCGGTACGCCGACGGGGCGCACCGGCTCGTCGGACGACGTCGGGTCGAGCACGCCCCACCAGCGGTCGGGGTGCGCCGAGGGCACGAGCGCGCGACGGTCGCCGTCGACGGCCGAGGCGAGCACCGCAAGCCGCCGCGCGGCCGCAGCGCGCAGCGCAGGCGAGCGACGGGGGTCGACGGCCGTGGCACGCAGCTGCGCGACGAGGCCGCTCACCGACAGCGGGCGCGGCGGGCGGCCCACGACGTGGCGCACGTGCCCCTCGCCGCCGGCGAGCTGGTCGAGGAAGCGCGAGGGCTGCGGGCCGTCGTCGAGCGCCGACCGCACGGCCGTGACCACGAGCCGCTCCTGCGCGCGCGTGCACGCGACGTAGAAGAGCCGCCGCTCCTCGGCGAGCAGCGCCGCGGGCGGCGGGGAGTCGACCAGGCCGGTGCGGTCGAGGCGGTCGGCGGCGAGCAGCGAGCCGCGGCGGCGCAGGTCGGGCCAGCCGCCCTCCTGCACGCCCGCGACCACGACGAGCCGCCACTGCAGACCCTTCGCGCGGTGGGCGGTGAGCAGCCGCACCGACGGGCCGCGCACGCCGCGCTCCGCGAGCGTGTCGGCCGGGATCATCTGGGCGTCGAGCTCGGCGAGGAAGTTCGCGACGCCGCGGCGTCCGCCGAACCTCTCCTCCGCGCGCTCGGCCGTCGCGAACAGGGCCAGGACCGCGTCGAGGTCGGCGTCGGCCCGACGCCCGGAGTCGCCGCCGCGCAGCGCAGCCTGCTCGAGCCGCTGCGGCCAGCGCGATCCGCCACGCGCCGCCGAGCCCGACCACGCGGCCCAGAGCGCCTCCTCGACCGTGCCGTGGCGCTCGATCACAGCGCGCACGTCGTGGATCAGCCGACCGACGCGCTGCACGGCCTGCTGCGCATGGGCCGCACGGGAATCGCGGCCTCGCGGCTCGACCGGAAGCACGCCGTCGGGACGCTCGGCGAGCTCGACCAGCAGGGCGCGCACCAGCGCCGTCGACGGCGAGGGACGCGCGCCCGGGTCGGCCTCGCGCTCCTGCCGGCGCAGCACGGCGCCGAGGCGACGGAGGTCGGCGGGGTCGGCGTCGCCGAGCGGCGAGAGCAGCAGGTCGTGGACCGCGGCGTCGTCGAGCTGCTCGGGGTCCTCGGCCACGCGCAGCAGGAGCAGCAGCGGCGCGAGGGCCGGCTCCTGCTTGAGCGGCACCTCGTCGGACGCGACCTCGACGGGTACGCCGGCGGTCTGCAGCGCGCGGCGCAGCGACGGGATCGACTGCCGCCCGCTGCGCACGAGCACGGCCATGTCGGACCACGGCACGTCCTGCTCGAGGTGCGCGCGGCGCAGCAGGTCGGCGACGTGCGCGGCCTCCGCCTGCTCGCTGTCGAACGTCGCGATGTCGAGCACGCCCTCGCCGTACGCCGACCCCTCGCACACCGGCGAGCGGTGCAGCGCCACGACCGCGGGCTTCAGCGGGGCGAGCGACGTGCTCCTCAGCACGCGGCCCGCGGCGTCGCGCAGGACCTGGCCGAAGCGGCGCGTGGTGCGCAGCACGACGATCGGCGCGGGCGAGCCGTCGGGTGAGGGGAAGGCGTCGGGGAAGGTGAGGATGCCGCGCTCGTCGGCGCCGCGGAACGCGTAGATCGACTGGTCGGGGTCGCCGACGACGACGAACGACGCGTCGGGCGCGACGAGGCCGGCGAGCAGGCGCACCTGCGCGGGATCGGTGTCCTGGTACTCGTCGACGAACACCGCGCGGTAGCGGGCGCGCAGCGCGGGCTGCACCTCGGGATCGTGCGCGAGCAGCGCCGCGCGGTGGACGACCTCGGTGTAGTCGGTGACGCCCTCGGCGTCGAGGACGTCGAGGTACTCGCCGAGGAACTGGCCGACGGCGTACCAGGCAGGACCGAGGTCGCCGGCCGCCGGCGCGAGCGCCTCGAGGTCCCACGGATCGAGGCCGAGCGCGCGGGCGCGCGCGACGACCGAGCGCACCTCGGCGGCGAGGCCCTTCGTGTCGAGCGCGGCGGCGAGACCCTCGGGCCACGCGACGCGGCCGTCGCGCACCGAGTGCACGAGCAGCTCGCGCAGCCGCAGCTCCTGCTCGGGTCCGGAGAGCAGACGCAGCGGGTCGAGGAACTCCGCACCCTGCGCGTGCTCGCGCACGAGGGAGTAGGCGAACGAGTGGAACGTGGTGACCGTGGGCCGCACTCCCCCGCCGACGCGCGCGGTGACGCGCTCGCGCCACTCCTGCGCGGCCTTGCGGCCGAAGGTGAGGCCGAGGACCTCGTCGGGACGCAGCGCGTCGTCGCCCGTGAGCCGACCGACCATCGCCTCCACGAGGGTGGTGGTCTTGCCGGTGCCGGGGCCGGCGAGCACGAGCAGCGGCCCGCGGCGGTGGGCCACGACCTGCTGCTGCTCGGCGTCGAGCGAGGGCGCCGCGACCGACAGCGGCGGGGTGCGGTCGAGCTCGAGCCGCGGGGTCTCGGGGGCGCCTGCCGAGCCCGCTGCCCCCGAGGGGCGGGACGTGCGGCTGGCGGTGGTCACAGGGTCGATCCCATCACGAACCACCCACACCGAGCCCCCCGCCACGACCCCCGGTGCGATGTCTCAGCGAGGGGCGGTGTCCTCGGGCCACCAGCGGGCTCGGGGCATGTCGATCCGGGTGCCGCCGGCGGTCAGCGGTGTCCTCTCGGTGCGGTGGCGGCGCAGGGCCTCGGCCTCGTGGCCCGCGGGCGGCGAGCCGTCGGAGCGCACGACCCGGTGCCAGGGCACGCCCGACCCGAACCGCGCCATGACGGTCCCGACCGCGCGGGCGCCGCCCGAGCCGAGGGCCGCGGCGACGTCGCCGTACGCCATCACGCGGCCGCGCGGGATGCGCTCCACGAGATCGAGGACCTCCTCGGCGAACGGGGTCGGGAGGCCCGCGACCGGCTCGGGGCGGGGCTCGCGGGAGCGCGAGGAGGTCGACGTCACGCGCGGCATCCTGCCCGGGTGCGCGCCCCTCGGGGGCCGGGATGCGACGATCTTCCGGTGTCCGGGGCCGCGCTGTCGTACGACGACGAGGGCGACGGCACGGTCGTGATCGAGGGCGGGGTGATCCCCCGCCGCGTGCGCCGACCCGTGGACCTGCTGCGGATGGCGCTCGCGCTCGTGGCGGCCGTGGCCATCGTGCTCGTGTCGTACTTCCTCAACAGCACGTCGGCCGGCATCGACCAGGACCTCGCCAACGCGAGCACCAACCTGCCCGCGCTGATCATGCTGGTCCTCAACTTCGTCGCGGGCCTCGGCGTCCTCGCGCTGCCGGTCGCCGCAGGCATCGACCTCATCGCGCGACGCCGCAGCCGCCAGCTCCTCGAGGCGGTCGGCGCCCTGATCGCGGCGATCATCCTCGCCCTCGCGATCTCGGCCCTGATCTCGACGTACGGCTCGGCGCAGCTCCTCATCGCCATCACGAACCTGTCGGACCCGACGGGTCGTGCCGCGGTGAACCCCGTGATCGCGGGCCTCGTCGCGTTCATCACGACGGCGCGACTCGTCGGCCGCGGCCGCTGGACGGTCTTCTCCGTCGTGGTCATCCTCGCGATCTCGATCGTGCCGCTGTCGTCGGGCGCGTCGTCGATCGTCGTGATCGCGCTGTCGCTGCTCCTCGGCTGGGCGGTCGGCCTCGCGACCCGCTACATCCTCGGTACGCCGACCACGCGGCCGAGCGGTCTCGAGGTCGCGATGGCGCTGGACCGTGCGCACCTGCCCGTCGCCGTCCTGCGCGCGACGAAGAGCACGACGCGCGGACGCGAGTACGACGCCGTCACGCGACGCGGCGAGCGGCTGCGCGTGGTCGTGTTCGACCGCGACTTCGAGGGTGCCGGCCTCGCCCGTGCCGCGTGGCGCCAGGTGCAGCTGCGCACCGACCCCGCGAACCCGAGCGTGTTCTCGATGCGCGCGCAGATCGAGCACGCGGCGCTGATGTCGTACGCCGCCGAGTCGGCAGGCGGTCGCGTGCCGCGGCTGCGTGCCGCGGTCGAGGTCGGCCCCGACTCCACCCTGCTTGCCTACGAGCGCATCGCGGGCCGCACGTTCGACCAGCTCGAGAAGGGCGAGATCACCGACGCCGACCTCGACGCCGTGTTCCGCGCCGTACGCACGCTGCACGACGAGCAGCTCGTGCACCGCGCGCTCTCGCACGAGCAGCTGATCAAGGCCGACGACGGCTCGATCTGGCTCGCCGGCGTGCAGCACGGCACGATCGCCGCGAGCGACGTGCAGGAGCGCATCGATCTCGCCGAGCTGCTCTGCACCGGCGCCCTGCTCACCGACGCGCCGCGCGCGGTCGCGACGGGTGCGCGCGTGTTCGGCGCCGACCGGCTCACCCGTGCGCTGCCCGCGCTGCAGGCCGTCGCGCTCTCGCCCGAGACGCGACGTCGCGTGCGCAAGGAGAAGGAGCTCATGGTCGCCCTGCGCGACGAGCTCCTCGCGCTGCGCCCGTCGGCCGCCGAGACCGAGCAGCTCGAGCTGCGCCGGTGGAAGCCGCGCACGCTCTTCACGATCATCGCGGGCACCATCGCGGGCTACGTGCTGCTGTCGCAGCTCGCCAACGTCGACCTCATCGGCCTGCTGCGCAGCGCCGACTGGCGCTGGGCCGGCCTCGCCGTCGTCCTCGCGGCGCTCACGTTCGTCGGTGCCGCGCTGTCGCTGTCGGGCTTCGTGCCCGAGAAGCTCTCGCACGTCAGGACCTTCGCCGCGCAGCTCGCCGCGGGCTTCGCCACGCTCGTGTCGCCGCCGACCGTCGGCGCGGTGGCGGTCAACGTGCGCTACCTGCAGAAGTCCGGCCTGCACCCGGCGCTCGCGGCCGCGAGCGTGGCCGTGTCGCAGGTGTTCGCGTTCTTCATCCACATCGGCCTGCTCGCGATCACCGCGGTGGCCGCGGGCCAGAACGCCGAGTTCCACGTCTCGCCGCCGAAGTGGGCGGTGATCGTCGTGGTCATCGTCGTCGTGGTGCTCGGCGCGCTGCTGCTCGTCGGACCGGTGCGCAAGATCGTCACCGACCGGGTGAAGCCGATCTTCGACGAGGTCGGTCCGCGCCTGGTCACCATCGCCCAGCGGCCGTGGAAGATCGCCGAGGGCATGGGCGGCATCCTGCTGCTCAACGGCGCGTTCGCGCTGTGCATGATCGCCTGCTGCGAGGCCTTCGGCGCCGGCAGCGCGAACTACGCCGCGATCGCGCTGGTCTACCTCGCCGGTTCGACCCTCGGCCAGGCGGCGCCCACGCCGGGTGGCCTCGGCGCCGTCGAGGCGGCGTACGTCGCCGGCCTCACCGTCGCCGGCGTCGACTCGGGCGTCGCGGTGTCGGCCACCCTGCTCTTCCGCCTGCTCACCTTCTGGATCCCGACCGTGCCCGGCTACTGGTCGTTCAACTGGCTCCAGAAGGTCGGCGCGCTCTAGCCGCTCCCCGCAGCGGGACTCCGGCGACGTCACTGCCCGAAGGCACCCCTTCTCCGACGTCACCGCCTGGATGCACGGCTCCTCGGCCAGAAGCCGTGCCTTGCGGCAGTGACGTCGCCGGGAGCTGGCCGCGTACGACGAGGGGCCTGCGAGCGTGTGCTCGCAGGCCCCTCGTGAGGTCGGTCAGTAATTGGGCTTGTCGGGCTCGATCTGGTTGACCCAGGCCACGATGCCGCCGCCGACGTGGACGGCGTCGGCGTACCCGGCGCCCTTCACGACCGCGAGCACCTCGGCCGAGCGGCCGCCCACCTTGCAGTGCAGGACCACCGGCTTGTCGTTCGGCAGCTTCTCGAGCGCGCGGCCGGAGAGGAACTCGCCCTTGGGGATCAGCTCGGCACCCTCGATGTGGACGATGTCCCACTCGTTGGGCTCGCGGACGTCGATGAGCACGAAGTCGCGCTCGCCGCGCTCGCGCTCGTCGAGCATGTCCTTGAGCTGCTTCACCGAGATCGTCGAGTTCACGGCGGCCTCGGCGGCCTCCTCCGACACGGCGCCGCAGAACGCGTCGTAGTCGATGAGCCCGGTGACCTTGGTGGCGTTGGGGTCCTTGCGCAGCTTCACGGTGCGGTAGGACATCTCGAGGGCGTCGTAGATCATCAGCCGGCCGAGCAGGCTGTCGCCGATGCCGGTGATGAGCTTGATCGCCTCCGTGACCATCACCGACCCGATCGACGCGCACAGCACGCCGAGCACGCCGCCCTCGGCGCACGAGGGGACCATGCCGGGCGGCGGGGGCTCGGGGTAGAGGTCGCGGTAGTTCGGGCCGTACTCGTCCCAGAACACCGAGACCTGGCCCTCGAAGCGGTAGATCGAGCCCCACACGTAGGGCTTGCCGAGCAGCACGCACGCGTCGTTGACCATGTAGCGCGTCGCGAAGTTGTCGGTGCCGTCGACGATGAGGTCGTAGCCGCTGAAGATGTCGAGGACGTTGTCGTTGTCGAGGCGCGTGTCGTGGACGATGACGTTCACGAGCGGGTTGACCTCGCGCACCGAGTCGCGCGCGCTCTCGGCCTTGCTGCGACCGATGTCGCTCTGGCCGTGGATGATCTGGCGCTGCAGGTTCGACTCGTCGACCGTGTCGAACTCGACGATGCCCAGCGTGCCCACGCCGGCCGCGGCCAGGTACAGCAGCGCCGGGCTGCCCAGACCGCCGGCACCGACGCAGAGCACCTTGGCGTTCTTGAGGCGCTTCTGCCCGACCATGCCGACGTCGGGGATGATGATGTGGCGGCTGTAGCGGCGCACCTCGTCGACGGTGAGCTCCTCGGCGGGCTCCACCAGCGGAGGCAGGGACACGGCGGTCTCCTCTTCGGACGGCGTTCGGTACGCCGGTCCCCCGGCGTCTGCGCACGTCAACCGTGCCAGACGCCGTCTTGTTCCCCGAGAGCGGGTCCACCCCTCGGGACGCCGGTCCACCATCCGGACGCTCGTATGCCTCCCGCCCGCAGGACCGTGCGCCGCGACTCCCCCGTGGCCGCGGCGAACGGTCGGACGTCCGGACGGTCAGCCGATCGTGATGGTCGTGAGGACCTGCTGGAAGTCGGCGAGCAGGCCCGCGGTGTCGGGCGAGCTCGCGTCCTGCAGCACGGAGACCACGAGCGGGCGTCCGTCGACGTCGATGATCGCCGTCCGGGCCAGGACGTCCGTGCCGCCGACCCAGCAGTCCGCGGGCTTGTCCGTGGCGTTGGAGCAGCCGATGCTCCCGGGGCTCGCCGTCCCGCGGGTCGTCAGGATGACAGCCGGACGGCCGTCGACGGTGGTGTCGACCCGGTCGCTGACGGGGTTGGTGCCCTGCGCCGCGGGCGACAGCGTGGCCGCGAGCAGCTCGGCGTAGCTCGGCGCGGCGACGATCTTCTGCGGGTCGCCCGGCGCGTAGAAGTACGGCGGGGTCGTCAGCACGATGAACCGGTCGGCCGCGGCCGGCGCGGAGCAGGTCGAGCAGCCCTGGGCCTGGCCCCAGGCCTGCAGCCCCGGCGCCCGCTGCGGGGTCGACGAAGCGGCCCAGACCGGGAGCGACGCAGCCACCTGAGGGGTCAGCGTCGACGTCGTGATGTCGTACGTCGTCGCCTTGGTCGGCGCGGACGGCGACGGCGTGCCGACGGGCGGCACGGATGTCTGGGACCGGAAGGCGCCCGAGACGACCACTGCGACGGCGATCACGACCGCGGCGACCGCCGCGAGGCCGGCCCAGACGCGGGTCGTCCGACGTCGCCGGTCCACGTGGTCCAGCCGTGCCGTCAGCTCGTGGAGCTCCTGCGGGGTGTCGGTCTTCACGGATGCCTCCTGCGCATCGGCCCGCAGGGTGTCGCGGATGAGGGCGTCGAGGTCGTTCATGCCCACGCCTCCATCCGCTTCTGCAGGGCAGCGGTGGCTCGGGAGGCGTGCTGCTTCACCGAGCCCGGGGAGACACCGAGCCACTGGGCGATCTCGCCCTCCGTGAGGTCCAGGAAGTAGCGCAGGACCACGACCTCGCGCTGCCGTCGGGGCAGCGCGCGGATCGCCGCCGACAGCTCGCTGCGGCGTACCTGCTCCACCCCGAGGGTCTCCGCGCTCTCCTCCGCGCCCGCCTCCGGCGGGACGAACGAGCGTGCGACGACGCGCCGGCGTACCCAGGACCGCGCGCCGTAGACGACGGCACGGTCGAGGTAGGCCACCGCAGCGGACGGATCGCGCAGACCGTTCCAGCGCTTGTACAGCGACTCGAACGCGTCCTGCACGATCTCCTCCGCAGACTCCCGGTCGTCGACCAGCAGCGAGGCCAGGCCGACCAGCCGGCGGTGATGGGCCACGAAGAGCGCCGACACGGCGTCGCGCGCGGACTCGGGGAACGGCGTCCCCCGCAGCTCCACCACGTCCGCCACGACTCCCCCTCGGGCTCGATGTCGCGTGCTAGGTCGCGGCACCGTGCCTGCAGGTTGACACCGATCCGCAAGAAATCTCAGGAGGTCCGCGAACGCGGTCCGGTCCGGCACCCCCGTCGGGTGCCGGACCGGACCGTGCTCGCTCAGGAGGCGGAAGGAGCGGGGCCGCCCGGGAACGTGAGACCGGCCAGCATGGCCCGGTAGTCCTCGACCCACGCCTTCTCGGGTGCAGCGACCGCGCCCGCGCGCGTCCAGATCACGAGCACGGCTCCGTCGGGATCGAGGCCCGCAGAGTTCACGACGGCGTAGTAGCCCTTCAGCCCGTCGCCGAAGTTGTCGCACGTCGTGTCCGAGTGGCAGCCGATGCCCGACGCGAGGTCGGCGCGGCCGGTGATGGCGAGCAACGTCGCCGGTCGGCCGCCGACCGTGATCGCCTGCCGCGCCGTGATGTCGATGAGCCCGTCCTTGCGGAGCTTCTCAAGGTAGGCGAGGTAGGAGGCGTAGCCGATCTTGACGTACTGCGCCTTCTTCTCGTCATACACGGTGCTGTACCTGTTGAACGACAGGCCGATGCACTCCGTGGCCGGATCGGGGCAGCGGTTCCAGGTGACCCACTCGGCCTGCTGCGACGTCGGCCAGGTCGGCGTGTCGAGCGAGCCGGTCCAGCGCGGCAGGTCGGCGACGAAGGGGATGCCGAACGCCGTGCTCGCGAAGCCCTTCGTCGGTGACGGCCCGGGCGACGACGGCGACGGGCTGCTCGAGCTCGAGCTCGGGGTCGGACCGGGCACCACCGGCAGGGTGCTGGTGGTCGACAAGCCGCGCCAGGCCAGCACACCGACCGCGATCGCGGCTGCGCCCGCCGCGACGACGAGCCACCGCGTACGCCGCCGACGCCGGTCCTCGTGGTCGAGCCTCGCGTCGAGCTGGGCACTGCCCTTGTTCATGTCCACGGACATCGAGATCTCCTCGGCCTCGTCCCGCAGAGCCGAGGAGAGCACGGACCGGAAGTCGTTCATGTCCAGGCCTCCATCCGCTTCTGCAGGGTGTCGACGGCTCGGAAGGCATGTCGCTTCACCGAGCCTCTGGAGACGCCGAGCCATTGCGCTATCTCGGCCTCGGAGAGGTCGAGGAAGTAGCGGAGCACCATCACCTCGCGCTGGCGGCGCGGCAGCTCCCGCACCGCCGAGATCAGCTCTGCGCGCCGGCTGCCGTCCAGGCCGGCGCTCTCCGCAGAGGGCTCGACGCCGGCATCGGGCAGCTCGTACGCCCGTTCCGTCATGCGGCGTCTCACCGTGGACCGTGATCCGTTGACCACGCTGCGGTTGAGGTAGGCGACGGCGGCGTACGGATCACGCAGCCGGTCCCAGTGTCGGTAGAGGGCCTCGAACGCGTCCTGCACGACCTCCTCGGCCGTCTCACGGTCGTCGACCATGAGCCCGGCGAGACCCACGAGGCGTCGGTAGTGGTGGTGGAACAGGTGCGTGACCGCGGCGCGCGCGGACGACGGGACCCCGTCGGGCCCCCACACGTCCTCGCTGCCGCTCATCACGCCCCCTGGCTCGTTGCGTCACGGGATAGGACGCACGAACCCGGCTCAGGTTGACACCGCCCGCGCGATCGCCGGAAGTGCAGCGCGTCCCAGGCATGTGACGCGACACACCGTGACGCGGATATCTCGTTGCCCGCGCTGGAGGCCCGTCCTAGCGTCGAGTGCACCGCCGTCGACACTCGGGAGTCCTCGCATGCGCACCCTGCGCCGTACGTCCGCCGTCCTCGTCGCCCTCGTGGCGGCCGCCGTGGTCCTCACGGGCTGCGGGTCGAGCGCCTCGCCGGAGAACGCCACCACCGGCTCCGCTGCCGCCGACCTCACCCCGCCCACGCAGCAGCAGATGCAGAAGAAGTGGTCGGTGCTCGCGCTGCCGCTGAAGCCCGGCGCCAGCGAGCAGAAGGTGACCTTCACCGCGTCCGACATGAGCACGAGCGACGGCTGCAACCAGCTCACCGGCCCGTACACGCTCGGGTCCGACGGGGCGTTCAAGCTCGGCACGCTCGCCGGCACGCAGGTCGCGTGCGACAAGCCGGCCGACACGCGTCACGTCGATGCGCTCAAGGCCGCGACGAAGGTCGGCCTCGACAACCGCTCGGGCTACGACCAGCTCGTCTTCACCGACTCCAGCGGCGCGCTCGTGCTCGTCCTGCAGGACAGCGCCGGCGACTGACGCACATCGGTCACCGGACGCCGGGTCACGCCTCGGCATCGACCCTGGCGTCCGGTCACCGCCGCGTGGTGGGGTGACCGCCATGCGCGCCTCTGTCCTGGGAGCGGCGCTGGGCCTCGGCCTGGTCGTCTCGCTCGTGCCCGCCGTCACCGCCTCCGCCGCACCGCCGCTGCCCGCGCGTCCGCGGCCCGCCACCAGCTCGGGCACGGCGACCCACGTCGCCCCGCGCGCGGTGCACGTGGGCTCGGTCGATCTCACGCCGTGCGACGTGACCGAGGGCGCCCTGTGCGGATCGATCACGCGACCGTGGGACCCGACGGGCGCGGTGCCCGGCACGCTGTCGGTCGGGTTCGCGTTCGTGCCCGCGGCAACCTCGCCGGCGATCGGCACGGTCGTGCCGCACGAAGGCGGTCCCGGCTACTCCACCACGGGATCCGCCGACTCGTACGCGGCGATGTACGGGCCGCTCCTCGAGCGGCGCAACCTGCTGCTCGTCGACCAGCGCGGCACCGGGCTCACCGAGCCGATCGACTGCCCCGAGCTGCAGGAGCTCACGACGGCCTACGCCACCGCCGCGGCGCGCTGCGCACGCCGGCTCGGCGACCACGCGCACCTCTACGGCACCGCGCTCTCCGCC
Source organism: Candidatus Nanopelagicales bacterium (assembly GCA_046330715.1). Classification (GTDB taxonomy): domain Bacteria; phylum Actinomycetota; class Actinomycetes; order S36-B12; family CAIYMF01; genus Longivirga. Next base: position 86,483 of record JAXLSG010000004.1, on the reverse strand, counting down.
GACGACCTCGCCGCGGTCGTGACGGCCCTCGGGCTCGGCAAGGTCGACGTGTACGGCGACTCCTACGGCACCTTCTTCACGCAGGTCTACGCCTCGCGGCACCCACAGCAGGTGCGCAGCCTCGTGCTCGACTCGGCGTACCCGACGTACGGCGAGACCGCGTGGTACCCGACCATGACGCCGGCGATGCGGGGCAGCTTCGACCGCGTGTGCGCACAGACGCCCACGTGCGCGGCGCTGGGAACCCGCACGTCGAGCCGGCTCGCGACGCTCGCGGCCAGCGTGCGCCGCAACCCGTTGGTGGGCAACGTGTTCGGCGGTGACGGCGCGCTGCACCGCATCCGCCTCGACGCACCGAAGCTGCTGACGCTCGCCTTCAACGCGACCTACGGGCCGGTGACCTACCGCGAGCTCGACGCCGCGATCCGTGCGTGGTCCACGCGCCGCGACGTCGCTCCCCTGCTCCGCCTCGTCGCGGAGATGGACTTCCCGGGCGGTGGCACGAGCGACCCGGTCGACTACAGCGAGGGCGCCGACGCCGCCGTCGCGTGCCAGGACTACCCGCAGCTGTACGACATGACGCAGGCCCCGGCCGTGCGCCGCGCGCAGCTCACCGCGGCGGTCGCGAGGCAGAGCGCGCGCAACCCGCGCGTCTACGCGCCGTTCACCATCTCGGAGTTCCTGCACAGCGACTGGCAGACCCTCACCTGGTGCACCGGCTGGCCGAGCGCGCCGGCGCCGTACAAGCAGGGCCCCATCACGCCGCCGGGAGGGCGCTACCCCGCCTCGGTCCCCGTGCTCGTGCTGTCGGGTGCGCTCGACTCGATCACCACGCCGGCCGAGGGCGCGATGGTCGCGAAGCAGTGGCCGAACGCGCGCCAGGTCGTGGTGGCGAGCTCGTTCCACGTCACCGCCGTGGCCGACGTCGACAGGTGCGCCGAGTCGATCTTCCGCGCCTTCGTCACGACGCCGACGATGTCGACGATCCGCACGCGATCCGGCTGCGCGCGCCGCGTGCCGCCTATCCGCGCCACGACCGCGTTCCTCGCGCGCAGCGCCGAGGCGGCGCCCGCGCGACCGCTGGCCGGCTCGACGACCTCGCGTGTGCGCCTGTCGGCCGCGCGTGCGACCGCCGACACCGTCGCCGACCTCATCGACCGCTGGTACCAGACCTATGAGGTCGGCGGCCGCGGGCTTCGCGGCGGGAGCTGGACGTCGGACGGGTACGACGAGGTCACGTTCACCCTGTCGCGCTACCGGTTCACGCGCGACCTCGCGGTGTCGGGCACGGTCGTGTGGAACCGCTACACCCACGCGGTGACCGTGGCGCTGACGACGTACGGGACGACGACGTCCGGAGCGACGGTGCGCGGCTCCGCGCTCACGGGCCGGATCAGCGGCCGCTGGGACAGCCGCGCCGCGGGGGCGCGGGCCGTCCTCACCGGGGTCCTCGGCGGTCAGCGCGTGAGGGCGCTGATCACCGCTCCCTGACGCGCGTCAGCGGTGCGGCGTCCTGCTGCCGCGCTCGAGGTTCTTGGCGTGCATCTCGGGCTGCTCGTCGTTCTGGATGCGCGGGTCGTCGCTCGCACCGCGCTCGACGCAGTCGTCGACGTACCTGCGGTCGGCGTCCCAGCGCGCGAGCGGGTCGGTGCCGCTCGTGCCGTGGCCCGGTACGACGACCGTCGAGCGGCGCGCGACCTCCTGCAGCGAGTCGAGACCCTCGCGGTAGCGGACGAGGTCGACGTCGTCGTCGTCCGGATACGGCAGCTCGGCGTCGCTCAGCATGTCGCCGGAGACGAGCAGACCCCAGTCGGGGATCTCGAGCGCGAGATGGTGCACAGCATGGGCGTCGTGCTCGTGGATGATCGCCTTCGGCCCGCGCCAGTCGAGCTCGGTGCCCGCGATCGGCGTGAGGTGGCCGGCGATCTCGATGAGGTCGTCGGGGATGTCGCCGAGCAGCGGGGCGAGGACCTCGGCGCGCTGCTCGCGCGTGATGCGCACCGTGCCCGGCGTCGACCAGCGCGGGACGTCGCCGAGGTCGGGGTGCCACATGACGTGGTCGTAGTGCAGGTGCGTCGCCAGCCCGGCGACGCACGTGACCCCCATGTCGGCGAGGTCCTGCGGGATCGCGGCGAGCTCGTCGGCGTCCCAGTTGGGGTCGATCACGAGGGCTCCCCCGTGCCCGTCGAGCAGCACGGTGGTGGCGCTCTCGTAGCGGCGCGACCGCGCCACCCACACGTTCGGCACGACCTCGACGAGGCGACGCAGGCTCATGGCGCGAGTCTGGCGCGACCACGGGCCCGGCGTACACGGTTCGCTGCTCGCGGCGGACCCTCGCCATGGGCGACACTGTGCGCATGCGACCGGTGATCGGAGTCTCCTGCTACGGCGAGCGCGCGGCGTGGGGCGCGTGGGACGTCGACGCCGTCGTGCTGCACCGCGCGTACGTCGAGGCCCTCGAGTCGTCCGGCGCCGCGGTCGTCGTGATCCCGCCGGTGTGGGACGAGGAGGGCGTCGAGGCCGTCGTGTCGCGGCTCGACGGCGTCGTGATCGCGGGCGGCGCCGACGTCGGCCCGGCGAACTACGACCACGAGCCGCACGAGACCACCGACCGACCGCGCCTGGACCGCGACCGCACCGAGATCCGTCTCTACCGCTCCGCGCGCGACCACGGCCTGCCGGTGCTCGGCATCTGCCGCGGTCTGCAGATCATGGCCGTGGCGTCGGGCGGGCACCTGATCCAGGACCTGCCGAGCGCGGGCTACGGCCTGCTGCACCGCGAGCGTCCCGGCACGTTCACCGAGCACGGTGCGACCTTCACCGAGGGCTCGCTCGTGTCGCGCATCCTCGGTACGACGTCGACGCGCGTGAACTCCAGCCACCACCAGGCGGTCGCCGACGGCGGCTCGCTCACCGTCACGGGCTGGGCCGAGGACGGCACGATCGAGACCCTCGAGGACCCCGACGCCGCGTGGGTCCTCGGCGTCCAGTGGCACCCCGAGATGAGCGACGACCGCCGCCTCTTCGAGGCTCTCGTCGCCGCAGCCGCCCGCCCCGTCGAGGTCTGACCCCGCCGCGACCTGCTGCGGTGCGCGGCATCGCCGATGGTGTCGCACCTGACACGCTCGAGGGCAGGGACTCCGGTCAGGTGATGATGGCGGTCTGGCGCGAGCTGACGACGAGGTGCCCGCGCGCGTCCCACACGCGCGCGGTCTCGTCGGCGATGCCCTCGCGGATCGTCTCTGCCCTTGCCTCGATGGTGAGCGGCCCCTGGATGTCGCCGGGGTAGAGGAGCAGCTGCGCCGCCACGGTCGGGGCGCCCGTCCAGATGTGCACGAACCACGGGCTCGGCGGCAGCAGGTCCCACGCTGCGGTGGCGAGGAACAGGTCGGCCGGAGTGCTGTCGGCGTACGCCATCCGACCTCGTACGACGGCGCGCTCGAGCGGCCCGCCGCCGCTGACGGCCGATGCGTCGCCCGGGTCGAGGCGCACCTCGACGTGCTGGAGCACCTCGTTGCCTGGCGCAGCCGCGAACGGCGAGTCCTCGGGCGTGCGCAGCTCGTCCCACGGCGCGATCGCGGGCGGGGCGGCGTCCTCGCGCAGGGCGGCGTGCGCCTTCGGCGTACCGGCGGTGACGAGCGACTCGAGCAGCGTCGTGCCCTCGCGCGACAGTCGCACGCGCGCAGTCGAGAGGCGTCCCTCGCGCAGGATCTCGAGGTCGACGTCGGCGGGACCGGCGCCGCGCGCAGGCGCGAGGTAGTGCGTGCTGATCGTGAACGGCGCCGCTCCCCCGAGCGCCTCCGACGCGAGCTGCCCGCAGACCGCCGCGAGGTACCCGCCGTTGAGGTGCCCCGTGATGTGCCAGCGCCCGTCGAGCTCGATCGTCGTCACGGACGCCACCCTAGATCCCGGGTCTGCCTGGCGTGATCTTGGTCAGTTGCTCGCTTCCCGGGCCGAGAAGCTCGCAACTGACCAAGATCACGACGAACGGGGGGTCAGTCCAGCGGCGTGACGTACGCGCCGGAGATGCCGCCGTCGACGAGGAAGTTGGACGCTGTGATGAAGGAGGCGTCGTCGGAGCCGAGGAAGGCCACGGCCGCGGCGATCTCGCTCGCCTCGGCGAAGCGGCCGAACGGGATGTGCACGAGACGCCGTGCCGCCCGCTCCGGGTCCTTGGCGAACAGCTCGATGAGCAGCGGGGTGTTGACCGGTCCCGGGGAGAGCGCGTTGACGCGGATGCCCTCGCGCGCGAACTGGACGCCGAGCTCGCGGCTCATCGCCAGCACGCCGCCCTTGGACGCCGTGTAGGAGATCTGCGACGTCGCTGCGCCCATCGTCGCGACGAACGACGCAGTGTTGATGATCGACCCCTTGCCCTGGCGCTGCATGTAGGGGATGACCTCCTTGCAGCACAGGTAGACCGACGTGAGGTTCACCCGCTGCACGCGGTCCCACGCCTCGATCCCGGTCGTGAGGATCGAGTCGTCGTCGGGCGGGCTGATGCCGGCGTTGTGGAACGACACGTCGATCGAGCCGTAGGTGTCGAACGCGGTCTGGAACATGCGCGCGACGTCGCCCGCGTCGGTGACGTCGGCCTGCACCGCGATGCCGCCGAGCGCCTCCGCGACCGCCGTACCGGCCTCGAGGTTCATGTCGACGATGACGACGTTCGCGCCCTCCGACGCGACGCGCTCGGCGGCCGCCTTGCCGATGCCGCTGCCGCCGCCGGTGATGACGACGGTGCGTCCGGTGTACCTGTCCACGTGAGCTCAGCCTTCCGTTGAGATGAACACGTTCTTGACCTCGGTGAACGCGTGCAGCGCGTCCGGTCCGAGCTCCCGGCCCAGGCCGGACTTCTTGAAGCCGCCGAACGGCGTCCAGTAGCGCACCGACGAGTGCGAGTTCACCGAGAGGTTGCCGCTCTCGGTCGCGCGCGCGACACGGAAGGCGCGACCGACGTCGCGCGTCCAGATCGAGCCCGAGAGACCGTAGTCGGTCGCGTTGGTGAGGCGGATCGCGTCGGCCTCGTCGTCGAACGGCATCACCGCGACGACCGGGCCGAACACCTCATCGGTCATGAGCGGGTCGCGCTCGTCGGCCGGCATCACGACCGTGGCCGGGTACCAGTAGCCCGGACCCGACGGCACCTGCCCCTGGATCACGACGTTCGTCGACTCGGTGATGAACGACGACACGGTCGCGTGGTGACCGGCGCTGATGAGCGGCCCCATCTCCGAGGTGTCGAGCGAGGGGTCCTCGACGCGTACGCCGAGCACCGCGGGCTCGAGCAGCGCGAGGAAGTCGTCGAGCACGGAGCGCTGCACGAGGATGCGCGACCGGGCGCAGCAGTCCTGCCCGGCGTTGTCGAAGACGCCGTACGGCGCGGTGGCCGCGGCCTTCGCGAGGTCGGCGTCCTCGAAGATCACGTTGGCGCTCTTGCCGCCGAGCTCGAGCGTCACCGGCTTCACGCCGCGCGCGCAGCCCTCGGCGACGCGGATGCCCACCTCGGTCGACCCGGTGAACACGACCTTCGCGACGTCGGGGTGGGTCACGAACCGCTCCCCCACGACCGAGCCCTTGCCGGTGAGCACCTGGAACACGCCTTCGGGCAGCCCCGCCTCGAGGCCGAGCTCGGCGATGCGGACCGCCGTGAGCGGCGTGAGCTCCGCGGGCTTGAGGACGACGGTGTTGCCGGCCGCGAGCGCGGGCGCGAAGCCCCAGCCCGCGATCGGCATCGGGAAGTTCCACGGGACGATGACGCCCACGACGCCGAGCGGCTCGTGGAAGGTCATGTCGACGCCGCCGGGCACCGGGATCTGGTGGCCGAGCAGCCGCTCGGGCGCGCCCGAGTAGTAGGCGAGGACGTCGCGGACGTTGCCCGCCTCCCAGCGCGCGTTGCCGATCGTGTGGCCGGCGTTGCGCACCTCGAGCTGCGCGAGCTCCTCGTTGTGCTCGTCGACCAGCACCGAGAACCGGCGCAGGATCCGGGCGCGGTCGCCCGGCGACACGTGGCGCCAGGTCTCGAACGCCTTCCTCGAGCGGGCGATCGCGGCGTCGGTCTCCTCGAGGGACAGCGACGGGACCGAGGCGACGACCTCCTCGGTGACGGGACTGATGACGTCGTGCAGCGCGGTCACGGGACCTTCCTCGGGCGTTGCGGTGCTGGTGGTGTCGCCCCGATCGTCCTCCTGCGGACGACGGGGATGCCGCCCGGGGTCAGAGGCGCTCGAAGCCCCGGAACCTCTCCCAGTCGGTGATGGTGCGGGCGAAGTCCTCGATCTCGATGCGGCCCATGTTCGCGTAGTGCTTCTGGACCTCCTCGCCGAAGGTCTCCGCGACCCACGCCGAGCCCTCCCAGAGGTCCACGGCGTCGGCGAGGCGCCACGGCACCTTCTCGCCCTCGGAGGCGTACGCGTTGCCCTTCTCCTCCGGGCGCAGCTCCATCCCCTTCTCGATCCCGTCGAGCCCGGCCGCAACCATGGCGGCGACGGCGAGGTAGGGGTTGCAGTCACCGCCGGGCACGCGGTTCTCGACGCGGAGACCGGCGCCGCGACCGACCAGGCGCAGCGCGCACGTGCGGTTGTCGCGGCCCCACTCGATCGAGGTGGGGGCGAACGAGCCGGGGGCGAACCGCTTGTAGCTGTTGATGTTGGGGGCGAACATCAGCGAGAGCTCGCGCAGGTGCGCCAGCTGCCCGGCGATGAACTGCCGCCCGACGTCGGAGAGGCCGTGCTCCTCGTCGACCTTGTCGGACATCACCATCGAGCCGTCGGTGCCGCGGAACGACAGGTGGATGTGGCAGGAGTTGCCCTCGCGCTCGTTGTACTTCGCCATGAACGTGAGCGCGTAGCCCTCCTGCGCTGCGATCTCCTTCGCACCCGTCTTGTAGACGACGTGGTTGTCGCACGTACGCAGCGCGTCCTCGTACAGGAACGCGATCTCGTGCTGGCCGAAGTTGCACTCGCCCTTGGCGCTCTCGACCTGCAGGCCCGCGCCGTCCATCGCGAGACGGATCCGGCGCAGCAGCGGCTCCACGCGCGAGGTGCCGATGATCGAGTAGTCGACGTTGTAGAGGTTCGCCGGATTCATGTCCCGGTAGCCCTTCTTCCACGCCTCCTCGTAGGTGTCGTTGAAGAGGATGAACTCGAGCTCCGTGCCGACGTACGCCGCCATGCCGGCGTCGGCGAGGCGGGCGAGCTGCTTCTTGAGCACCTGGCGCGGCGACGCGACGACGTCGCGGCCGTCGAGCCACGTCACGTCGGCCTGCACCATCGCCGTCCCCGGGTGCCAGGGCACGCGCCGCAGGGTGCCGAGGTCGTGGGCCATGACGAAGTCGCCGTACCCGCTGTGCCAGCTCGACATCGCGTAGCCGTCGACGGTGTTCATGTCGACGTCCACCGCGAGCAGGTAGTTGCAGCCCTCGGTGCCGTGCGGGAGCACGTGCTCGACGAAGTACGGCGCGTGCACCCGCTTGCCCTGGAGCCGGCCCTGCATGTCCGTGATCGCGACGATGACCGTGTCGATGCGGCCGTCGGCGACCTCGGCCTTGAGCTGCTCGACGGACAGGGGTGCGCCTGCGGGGGCGGCGGCGTGGTCGGACATCCGGGTTCCTCTCAGGGTCGGTAGGCACACCCTGCCGCGTCGGGGCCGCGGATGGGTGCCGAACCGCGGATCGGTCTAGACCGAAACCGCCCCGGGAGGCCCTCCGGAGGAATACGCTCCGGCATCGCCGCACGTCGCGGTGCACGGCACGGGGGCGCCGACCGGCTGTGGGAGCGCGCTTAGGCGGAGGAGAGGCGAGGTAGCGGTGGTGGTGGACCACGCGCTCGGATCCGACCTGCTCGCACGCCTCGACGCCGTGCCCGCCCTCGCGGAGCGCACCGCCGTCTCCGACCTGTCCGGAGGGCTCACCAACCGCAACGTCCGCGTCACCACTCCGGACGGCGTGTACGTCGCCCGCCTGTCGTCGCCCGAGAGCGCCCTGCTCGCCATCGACCGAGCGAACGAGCACGCCAACTCGGTCGCCGCCGCGCAGAGCGGTGCGGCGCCCGACGTCATCGCGTACGCGCCCGAGGTGAGCGTCCTCGTCGTGCGGTTCATCGACGGCTCGACGTGGTCCAACGACGACGTGCTGCGGCCCGAGAACGCGCCGCGCATCGCGGAGGCCTGCCGCACGCTGCACGCCGGGCCGCGCTTCGTGAACGACTTCGACATGCTGCGCCTGCAGCCGCACTACCTCTCGATCGTGCAGGAGCGCGACCTGCGCCTGCCCGACCGCTACCTCGACTTCGCCGACCACGCCCGCGCGATCGGCGACGCGCTCGCCGCGCGTCCGGTGCCGACGGTGCCGTGCAACAACGACCTGCTCGCGGCGAACTTCATCGACGACGGCCGGCTGTGGCTCATCGACTACGAGTACTCCGGCAACAACGACCCGTTCTTCGAGATCGGCAACGTGTGGAGCGAGGCGGCGGGCACCCCCGACGACCTCGAACGGCTGGTCTCGGCGTACGTCGGACACCCCTCGACGTCGCTCACGGCACGAGCCCGCCTGTGGGGGCTCATGAGCAAGTACGGATGGATGCTCTGGGCCTCCATCCAGGACGGCACCAGCGACCTCGATTTCGACTTCTGGTCGTGGGGCCTCGAGAAGTACGACCGGGCGGTCGCCGAGTTCGACGGCCCGGACCTCGGTCGCCTCCTCGAGGAGGTGCGCCGCAGCGACTGACGCCGCACCGCGACCAGCCACAGGCGCGCTCCCGCGTGTCGTAACACTGTGGTGACGCGGTGCCGACACACTTCCGAACAAGGCCGTGGCGCCGCCGCGGGCTTCTCGTTCCCGAAGGAGGGGACAGTGGTCGACACCTCGAAACTCAGCGACGACGAACGCACTCTCGCTGAGCTGGGCTACAAGCAGGAGCTGAGCCGTTCCTGGTCCGGCTTCCAGAACTTCGCCATCTCGTTCTCGATCATCTCGATCCTCGCCGGCTGTTTCACCACGTTCGGCGTGGCGTGGAACAACGGTGGCCCCATCGCCATCTCGTGGGGCTGGCTGATCCTCTCCACCTTCATCCTCATCATCGGCTTCTGCATGTCCGAGCTGGTGTCGGCGTACCCGACCTCGGCCGGCATCTACTGGTGGGCGAGCAAGCTCGGCGGTCCGCGCGCGGGCTTCTACACCGGCTGGCTCAACCTCGTCGGTCTGCTCGGCATCATCGCGTCGGTCGTCTACGGCGCCGCGACGTTCCTCAACATCACGATCGGGCTCTTCAGCGAGAGCTACGTCACCGACTTCCTCGGCGGCGACTACCTGCACCAGCAGTTCTTCTGGTTCATCGTGCTGATGGTCCTGGTGACGGTGCTCAACCTGTTCCGCACCTCGATCCTCGGCGTCATCAACAACGTCTCGGTCTGGTGGCACGTCATCGGCGCGACCGTGGTCATCCTGATCATGATCTTCGGCCCGAGCGAGCACCAGAGCGTGTCGTTCGTGTTCACCGAGCGCATCAACAACTCGGGCTGGGGCAGCGCCGACGACCCGACGTCGGGACCTTGGTTCTGGCTGTTCGTCCTGCCGCTGGGCTTCCTGCTCACGCAGTACACGATCACCGGCTACGACGCCTCCGCCCACCTCTCCGAGGAGACTCAGGGCGCGGCTGACGGTGCGGCCAAGGGCATCTGGCGCTCGATCTTCTACTCCGCCATCGGCGGCTGGATCCTGCTGCTGTCCTTCGTGTTCGCTGCGACGCACCTCGACTACATCAACTCCTTCGATCCCGCGGTCAACCCGTACGGCGGAGGCTCGTCCATCTCGATCTTCGCCTCGGCACTGTCGATGCCGCTGTTCAAGACCGTGATGGTGATCTCGACGGTGGGCCAGATCTACTGCTCGACCGCCTGCCTCACCTCGACCTCGCGCATGATGTTCGCCTTCTCGCGCGACGGCGCGGTGCCTGGCGGCCAGCTGTGGGCGAAGGTCAACAAGGAGAAGGTGCCGGTCAACGCGGTGCTCGCGTCGGCCGTGATCGGCGTCATCCTGACGCTGCCGGCGCTCTACAAGGCGCCGAACGGCGTGCCGGTCGCGTTCTACGCCGTCGTCTCCATCGGCGTCATCGGCCTCTACCTCGCGTTCGCCATCCCGATCTACCTGCGCTGGCGGGCGGGCGACGACACGAGCAAGTTCAAGCCGGGCTCGTGGACCCTGGGCAGCAAGTACAAGTGGATGGCGCCGCTGGCTCTCATCGAGATCATCGTCACCAGCATCTACTTCCTGTTCCCGACGGTCCCGCAGGGCTGGCCGCTGCACGAGACCGACGGCGTCAACGACTTCTCGTGGGTGGCTGTCAACTACACCCCGATCGTCGTCATCGGACTCCTGATCATCATCACCATCTGGTGGCAGGTCTCGGCGAAGAACTGGTTCACCGGGCCGAAGCACACGATCGACCTGCCCGCGGGCGTCTCGTCGGCCGACGAGATCGCGCTGGAGCACCACCACGACGGCTACCTGACGGGTGAGCACCAGCAGCACCACAACGACGAGCAGGCCTGATACACCGCACGATCACGAGGGGAGGTCGGCAGCCATGGACCGAGGGCTGCCGACCTCCCCTTTCGTCGTCGACAGGGACGCCGACGACCCGGCCCACGCGCAGATCGCGCAGTGGCTGCGGGCCGGCATCGCCCGCGGCGAGCTCTCACCCGGCGACCGGCTCCCGGGCGAGCGCGACCTCGCCGAGCGGCTCGGCGTCTCCCGGATGACTCTGCGCCAGGCGCTCGCCGACCTCGAGACCGAGGGCGAGATCGTCCGCGTCGCGGGCCGCGCCGGAGGCGCCTTCGTCGCCGAGCCGCGCATCGAGGTCGACCTCACCCACCTGACCGGCCTCACCGACCAGCTCACGCGCGCCGGGCGGCGCGCCGGTGCCCGGGTCCTGCGGGCCGACAGCCTCGTGCCCGACCGCGACGTCGCCGGCGCCCTGGGCCTCGGGCCACGCGGGCGCGCCGTCGAGGTAGTCCGGGTCCGGCTCGCCAACCGCGTGCCCGTCGCCCTCGAGACCTCGTGGTTCCCCGAGCGGCTCGTCCCCGGCCTGCTCGACCGGTCGCTGACCGGGTCGCTGTACGCCGTGCTCCGCAAGCACTACGGCGTCCACCCCGTCTCGGCGCAGGAGCGCCTGCACGCCGTCCTCGCCGACGCGACCACCGCCCCGCTGCTCGACGTCGAGGTCGGCACCCCGCTCGTCGCCGTGGAGCGCACCGCGTACGACGGCTCAGGCCGCCCCGTCGAGTTCGCCCACGACCTCTTCCGCTGCGACCGCGTCGAGTTCCTGGTCCACCGCACCCCCGACGAGCCCGTCACCCTCCGAGCCCTCGCCGACCCCGACTGAGCCGGTCCCAGCGTCACCGAGGAGAGGGGCTGAGTGCGGATTCGCTGTCCTCACCGTCGTCTCCCTCGACCGCGACGCGGTCTCCCCCCGCAACCCTCGCCCGATACATCAGCCGGTCGACGCGCTGCAGGGCGCGGTAGACGTCGGAGTCCCCACGGTCTCGGGCGACGCCGATGCTCACCGTCGATGCAGCCGTTCCCGAGCCGGCGACCCGGCGACGACTCTTCTCGACGAGCGCGTGCGCGACAGCGCTCGCGCGATCGAGCGGCGCGGCGAGAACCACGAGGAACTCGTCGCCGCCGAGCCGGAACACCAGTGACTCCGGCCCCGAGAGCTCGATCAGGTCCCGAGCGATCGCGGCGATCAAGGTGTCCCCGGCTGTGAATCCATGCGTGTCGTTCACCTGCGACAGGCGGTCGAGATTGAGCAGGAGGAAGCACGCGCGATCCTGGAGCCTGATGTCCCCCGCCCACATGTCCAGCGCACGACGCGTGAGAACTCCAGTGAGGGCGTCCGTCAACGTGACGACCAGGGCATCGATCGGCCAGCCTGCTTCCAGCGGCTGCAGCCGGTGAACTTCGAGAATCTCTCCCTTGAAGGCGCGCACCGCGATCAGCGTCCCGTCGGTGGCACGCGCCAGGTGGAACGGGGCCACGTCGGCTGCGCGCGACTCGTCGAGCCAGCGCCGCAGGGATTCCTCGGGCACGTTCAGGGTCTGCGCGGCTGCCCGGCCCTCGCACGGACCGAGGAGCGCACGCGCCATGCCGGTGGCGCGTCGCACCGTCAGCCGGTCATCGACGAGCAGCAGGATGCTCGGGTGACGATCGACGATGCGGCGGTCGTACCGGATCCAGTCGCGGATTCCCATCGAGCCAAGCCTCCCCCTGCTCGCGACCCTCAGGTCGACGAGGCTAGGGAGCGGCGACAGCCGACGCGCGACGAGCAGCCCGCCTCACGCGTCTCGCTCGGCCATCGGCCCAGCAGAGACCCTGTGGTCGGTAGCTGCCGAGTGAGACCGCGCTGGATTCAGTGGGAGTGGCTGCCGAGGAGGCAGAACTCGTTGCCCTCGGGGTCGTGGAGGACGACCCAGGGGACGTCGCCCTGGGCGATGTCGGCACGGGTGGCGCCGAGGGCGAGGATCCGGGCGAGCTCGGCGTCGTGGTCGTCGGGGCGCAGGTCGAGGTGCAGGCGGTTCTTGCCGGCCTTCTCCCCCGGGACGCGCACGAACATGATCCCGGGCGTGGTCTCGGGGGCCGGGCGGATCTCCTGCTCGTCGTCCTCGTCGAGGGTCGTGACCCAGCCGAGCACCTCGGCCCACCACCGGGCCAGCGGTCGCGGCTCGGCGGAGTCGACGGTGACCTGCTCCCAGTCCAGTGCCATCAGGCGCGCACCCTCTCGCTCCTCGGGTCGTACAGCGGGTCCTTCGCGACCGTCGCTCCTACCCACTCGCCGAAGATGCCCACCTCGACGCGCGCACCATCATGCACGGCTACGGGGAGGTAGACGAACGCGATCGACGACCCGACGTGGAAGCCGATGCCGCCGCTCGTCACGCGACCGAGCACGTCGCCGTCCAGGCGCACGGGCTCGTTGCCCAGCGCCACCTGCGCGACGTCGTCGAGGACGAGGCAGGCGAGGCGCTGCGCGACGCCGGACTCCTTCTGCGCGACCAGCGCGTCGCGGCCGAGGAACTCCTTGTCGAGCTTCACGCAGAAGCCCAGGCCCGACTCGTACGGCGTGTGCGCGGGGTCGAGCTCGGCGCCCCAGACCCGGTAGCCCTTCTCCAGACGCAGCGAGTCGATCGCGCGGTAGCCGCCGGCGACCAGACCGTGGTCGGCACCACCGGCCCACAGCGCAGCCCAGAGGCCCGCGCCGTACTCCGTGGGGCAGTAGATCTCCCAGCCGAGCTCGCCCACGAACGTCACGCGCACGAGCCGCACCGGTACGTCGCCGACGGTCGTCTCGCGCATCGACATGAACGGGAACGCCTCGTTGCCGAGATCCTGCGGCGTGAGCGGGGCGAGGATGTCGCGCGCACGAGGCCCCCAGAGGCCGAAGCACGCCCAGGCGCCCGTGACGTCGGTGATCGCGACGTCGGCGTCGGTCTCGCGCGCGAGCGTGCGCAGCCACGACGCGTCGTGGTTCGCGAACGCCGTGCCCGTCACGACGACGAACGTGTCGGACGCCGTCTGCGTCACCGTGACGTCGCACTCGACGCCGCCGCGCGCGTTGAGCATCTGCGTGTACGTCACCGAGCCGGCGCCGCGGGCCACGACGTTGTCGCACGCCCACTCCATGAGCCGTGCCGCGTCCGGGCCGCGCACCTCGATCTTCGCGAACGACGACTCGTCGAAGATCGCAGCGGTCGACCGCGCCGCGCGGTGCTCGGCCACGACACCGGGCGACCAGTGCCGACCGGCCCACCCGCGCGGGCGCCACGACTCGTCGGCCTCGACCGCGTTGCTCTCGTAGACGTTCACCCGCTCCCAGCCGGACTTCTCGCCGAACGAGGCGCCGTGCGCCGCGTGCCACGAGTACGCCGGCGACACGCGCAGCGGTCGCCCGGCGGAGCGCTCGTGCGCGGGGTAGCGGATGTCGTAGTAGGTCTCGTAGTTCTCGACCGTCCGCGCGAGCGTGTACGACGGCGAGCGGTAGGACTGCCCGAAGCGCCGGACGTCCATGTGCCACAGGTCCATCGGCGGGGCGCCCTCGAGCACCCACTCGGCCACGACCTTGCCGATGCCGCCCGCTCCGGCGATGCCGTGGGCGCAGAAGCCGGCCGCCACGTAGAAGCCCGCGACGTCGGTCGGGCCGAGGCAGAACTCGTTGTCGGGCGTGAACGCCTCGGGGCCGTTGATGAACGTGCGGATGCCGGCGTCGGCGATCGCCGGCACGCGGATCGCGGCGTTCTCCGAGATCTCGACGAAGCGGTCGTGGTCGGGAGCCAGCAGGCGGCCGTTGAAGTCGGCGGGCACCGCGTCGTACGACGAGGCCGACGCGGTGAACGGCTCCGAATTCCGCTCGTAGCCGCCCATCACGAGGCCGTCGACCTCCTGGCGGTAGTAGACGAGGTTGTCCGGGTCGCGCAGCGACGGGAGCGGCGTCTCGCGGTGCTCGAACATCGCCTCGGTCACGACGTACTGGTGCGACATCGGCACGATCGGCACGCGTACGCCGACCATCCGCGCGATCTCCGCCGCGAACATGCCGCCGCAGTCGACGACCTTCTCGCACTCGATGTCGCCCTGGTCGGTGCGCACGCGGACGACCCGTCGACGCAGCCCCTCGCCCTCGGTGTCGATGCCGAGGACCCGTGTGCCCGTGTGGATCGCGACGCCCATCGAGCGGGCACCGGCCGCCAGCGAGTAGGTCAGCGACGACGGGTCGACCTGCCCGTCGGTGGGCAGGAAGCAGGCCCCGACGACGCCCTCGGTCGACATCAGCGGGAAGAGCTCCTGGGCCTCCGCGGCCGAGATGAGCGTCATCTCCAGGCCGCTCGACGCCGCCCAGCCCGCCTGGCGCTGGATCTCCTCCCAGCGCTCCTGCGTCGACGCCAGGCGGATGCTGCCGCACTGCACCCAGCCCGGGGGCGTGTCGCCCTGCTGCAGCGAGGAGTACAGCTCGACCGAGTAGCGGTTCATCGCCGTCAACGTGGGGTCGGAGCGCAGCTGCCCGACGAGCCCTGCCGAGTGGAAGGTCGAGCCGCTCGTCAGTTCGGACCGGTCGACGAGGACGACGTCGCGCTCACCCGACAGCGCGAGGTGGTAGGCGACCGAGGTGCCTCCCACGCCTCCCCCGATGACGACGATGCGGGCACGGCTCGGGAGGGCGCGGGACGCCTGCTCGGTCACGGGAGAACGCTAGCGGCAGCACGCCGATCCGGCAGAAGAACGGTCTAGACCATAAACGCCGGTCAGCGGGTGGCCCCGGCCCGCAGCAGGTCGCGCCACGCGTCGGCCACGAGCACCGGCTGCTCGACCTGCGCGACGTGCCCGGCATGGGGCAGGACGAGCACCCGGACGTCGGGGAAGGCCTTGGTGTGCGCCTGGATCGGGTCGACCAGCTTGTCCTGCCGACCGTGCACCAGGAGCGTCGGGCAGGTGATCGTCTCGGCGAGCTTCCACGGCCGCTCGTCGGACCTGTCGAGGTAGGTCGCCATGAGGGCGCGCAGCGACTGCACGAACGCGTCGGCGACGTAGGGCAGCTGGTCGCGGCGCGCGACCTCGGCGACCGCCTCCTCCATCCGCTGCTCGGGCACCGCGGACGGGTCGGCGAAGCAGACGTCGATCGTCGCCTTCGCGCGCACCGACGGGTCGAGGGCGAGGTAGCGCTTCATGATCGACGTACCGACGCCCGGCGTCGCCACCACGGGCAGGTGCACGTTGGTCTTGCGGACGCCGATCTTCGGGAGGGCCGGCGACACGAGCGTGAGGGTGCGGACGAGGTCGGGCCGGCGGGCCGCGAGCTGCACCGAGATGGCGCCGCCCATCGAGTTGCCGAACAGGTGCACCGGCGCGCCCCAGCGCGACTCGATGAGGTCGGCGAGGGACGCCGCCGACCGGCGCAGCGTGTAGTCGCCGTCGCGCGGCGGCGGCGACCAGCCGAAGCCGGGCAGGTCGACCGCGACGCCGTCGATCCGGTCGCGCAGCAGCGACATGAGGTCGGTCCAGTTGGTGGCGCTGCCGCCGAGGCCGTGGACGAAGAGCGCAGGCTCCGCGGTCGCCGGATCGACCGGCGCGGCGTGCCGCACGCTGAGCGTGCCGTTGGGGACGACCACGTCCTCGCGCGGCCACGGGGGCACGAGCTGGGCGAGCAGGTCGTCGGTGGTGCGGGGCAGGGGCGTCTCGGGCTGCGTCATCGGTCGTTGAGGTCCAGGGAGAGGCGACGGTTCACGGCGTCGAGCGTCGCACGGATCACGGCGTGGCGGGCGTCGTCCCTCACCTCCGACGACCCCGTGAGGTGCTCGGCGCCCTCGGCCGTGAGCCAGATGACGCGGACGAGGGCCACCGTGCCGTCGCCCACCGGGGCCAGCGCGACCGCGTCGACCTCGAGCCGCAGCCCGGGCACGACCAGGTCGGCGAGCGCGCGCAGCGTCGCGGTGGCGACCGCCCGGTACGTCGCTGCCGGGGTCGGGAGGCCGTCGGCGGTGCCCACGTGGGCGGCGCCGTCGTGCACGAGGGTGACCGTCGCGACGACGCCGAGACCGTCGGCCGACAGCGCGAGCTCGGCGACGGCGACGCGGTGCGTGCGCACCGGCTCCGGCGGCTCGCTGCCCGCGTCGTCGGGCGCCGCGAGACCGGCAGGGTGGCGTGCCGCAGACGCGAGGACCTCGGGGAGGAACCTCGGCCCGGGGCCGGGGTCGAGCTCGGCCAGCAGCGCCTCGAGGTCGACCTCGTCGTGCTCCTCGCCGAGCAGGAGGGTGCCGCCGGCGTCCTCCTCGACGAGACGGATCACGCGCGCCGTCGGCTCGGGGTCCTCCACGATCTCGAGCCGGCCGGGCTCGAGATCGACGCCGAACTGCAGACGCAGGATGCGCTGCGCGGCGCGCGCGACGTCGACCGCGTCGACGTCGTCGTCGAGGACCACGCGCAGGACCTCGGGTCCGCCGCGCTGCCCGGGGACGACCGTCGCGCGCGAGACGCCGGGCACCACCGCGACCGCGGCCTCGATGGCCGCGGGGTCTGGGGTGGCCACGGCCGCTCCCGCCATGCCTGCCACGGTAGGAGGCGCGGTGCGCGCGTTGCACGTCGACGACCCCGGTCGGGTGTTTTCGACCGCTCCCTGCGGGCACGCGTCCGACCAGCGGTCGGCGTACGGTGGAAGAGCACTTCGAGGATCCCGCATCATCGAGGAGGCACCATGTCCGAGCCCACGATCGACCCGCCCACGATCGCCCGCGGCGAGGCCGCCGACCTGCTCGAGCAGTCGCTCGACCTCGTCCCCGACGTCGACGACGAGGCGCCCGTGGTCGTCTCCTGGGAGTCCGACCCGGCCGACGTCCTGGAGCAGCAGCGCGCCGTCGGCGTCGACGACGAGCGCGACGAGGAGCACCAGACCTGACGGCGCGGCTGCCCCGCGAGGCATTACCGGCCGGTAAGGTCTGCGCCATGTCCGTGGTCAACGACGCCGGCCGCTCGCGCGGTCAGCGGCTCCCCCGCCGGGAGCGTCGCGCCCAGTTGCTCGACGCCGCCCGCGAGGTGTTCGTCGCGCAGGGCTACCACGCCGCCGCCATGGACGACATCGCCGAGGCCGCGGGCGTCAGCAAGCCGGTGCTCTACCAGCACTTCCCGGGCAAGCTCGAGCTCTACCTCGCGCTGCTCGACGAGTCGTCGGCCTCGCTCGTCGCCGCGATCCGCAAGGCGCTCGCGTCGACGTCGGACAACAAGCTGCGCGTGCAGGCGACGGTGCAGGCCTACTTCGACTTCGTCGACGACCCGGGCGGCGCGTTCCGCCTCATCTTCGAGAGCGACCTCACCAACGAGGCCGCCGTCCGCGAGCGCGTCGACCGCACCAACGACCAGTGCGCCGAGCTCGTCAGCCTCGTCATCGCGCAGGACACCGGCCTCACGTCCGAGGAGGCCATCCTGCTCGCGGCCGGCCTCGGCGGCCTCGCGCAGACCGCCGCGCGGCGCTGGCTGCGCGACGGCAGCGCGATCCCGAAGGACGCCGCTGCCGCTCTCGTGAGCACGCTGTCGTGGCGCGGCATCTCGCGCATCCCGCTGTCGCACCCGCCGGCCGGCGCCCCTTCCTGACCCGCGTGCACCCAGCGACCGGGTACGCCGTCGGCGTACACGGCCTCCCTCGGGACGCTCCGGGCCTGCCCACGCGTTAGGGTCCCTGACAGGACGAGCCCGGCAGGTGGACTGCTGGACGAGCGCGGGAGGACACCGGCGTGGAGGTCAAGATCGGCGTGCAGCAGGCGCCGCGCGAGGTCGTGCTCGAGAGCGCGCAGTCGGCCGAGGACGTCACCGCCCTGGTGTCGGCGGCCGTGGCCGCGGGCTCCCTGCTCACGCTCACCGACGAGAAGGGCCGCACGGTCCTCGTGCCCGGCGACCGCATCGCCTACGTCGAGATCGGCGCCACCGAGCGCAGCCGCATCGGCTTCGGCGCTGTCTGAGCCGGGGACGCTAACTGCGCTCTAGGCCTGCAGCCCGAGGGTCTGCATGCTCCCCTACTGCGCTGCGCGCAGCGGGGGCCCATCCAGCGTCTGCAGACGCTAGGCCTGAAGGCCCAGCGTCTGCATCCGCTGGGTGTGGGCCTCGGTGAGGCGGTTGAACATCGCGCCGAGCTCGGCGAGGCCGAGACCCGGGCGCTCGCCGCCGCCGACGATGAGCGAGGCGAGACCGTCGCGCTCGGCGGCCACCACCTGCGCCTGCGAGAGCGCCTCGCCGACCAGGCGCCTCCCCCACAGCGCGAGCCGGCCGGCCACGCGCGGGTCGGCCTCGATCGCCGCGCGCACCGTCGCCACCGCGAAGTTGGCGTGGCCCGTGTCGCCGCACACGTCGAGCACGAGGGCCTGCGACTCGGGGTCGAGCACCTCGGCGATCTCGCGGTAGAAGTCGGTCGCGATGCCGTCGCCGACGTACGCCTTCACCAGGCTCTCCAGCCAGTCGCTCGGCGCGGTCTTGGCGTGGAACTCCTCGAGCGGCCCGACGAAGGGCTCCATGGCGGTCGAGGGGTCGGCGCCGAGCTCGGCGAGGCGCTCGGCGAGCCGGGTGAAGTGGCGGATCTCGGCGTTGGCCATCATCGCGAGCGCGGCCTTGTCGTCGAGTGTCGGCGCCAGCGAGGCGTCGGCGGCCAGCCGCTCGAACGCGACGAGCTCGGTGTAGGCCAGGACGCCGAGGAGGTCGACCACCGCCGCGCGGTACTGGGGGTCGTCGACGAGGGCCGAGGTCGGCGGACCCGCGAGGGTCTCGTCCGGGGAGTCGCTCACGGTCGCGAGGGTACGTCGTCGCGGCGCCGTACGGCGCTCCGACGAGCGGGTCCGTCTCGTGCGTGGCGCCGCTGGTCGGGCGCGGCCCCGCGCACCGGTAGACTGGCGGTCGTATCTTCCGGTCACGGTCGACGCAGTCCTCATCCCCCGTGACCAGCCCGGCCAGGGTGCCCGGCGAGTCCCGGAGTCGCGGTCCGTCCGCAGACCCGGGGCGCACGACGTCACGGTGGCGCCCTGCCTCGACCACGGAGTGAGACGCTGACCAGCACCGAGAACGACACGAGCACGACCGAGAACGACCAGACCGTCCAGGCGACGCCCGACGTCGCCGCCCTCCCCGCCGCCGAGCCGAAGACCTTCGCCGAGCTCGGCGTCGACCCCGCGATCGTCGAGGCCCTCGCGGCCGACGGCATCGTCACCGCGTTCCCCATCCAGGAGCTCACCCTCCCGATGGCGCTCGCGGGCACCGACCTCATCGGCCAGGCCAAGACCGGCACGGGCAAGACGCTCGGCTTCGGCATCCCGCTGCTGCAGAAGCTCGTCGCCCCCGAGGACCCGGCGTACGACGAGCAGAAGGACGCGGTGCGCGGCAAGCCGCAGGCTCTCGTCGTCGTCCCGACCCGCGAGCTCGGCATCCAGGTCGCCAACGACCTGCAGAAGACCGGCCGGGTCCGCGGCATCCGCGTGCTCTGCGTCTACGGCGGCCGCGCCTACGAGCCGCAGGTCGAGGCGCTGCAGAAGGGCATCGAGGTCGTCGTCGGTACGCCGGGACGCCTCATCGACCTGGCGCGCCAGGGCCACCTCGTCCTCAAGCACGTCCAGACGCTCGTCCTCGACGAGGCCGACGAGATGCTCGACATGGGCTTCCTGCCCGACGTCGAGCGCATCGTCGCCCTCACGCCGGCGACCCGTCAGACGATGCTGTTCTCGGCCACGATGCCCGGCCAGATCGTCGCGCTCGCGCGTCGCTACATGACCCAGCCGACCCACATCCGCGCCCTCGACCCGCACGACGAGAACGCCACCGTCGACGCGATCGAGCAGCACGTGTGGCGTGCGCACAGCCTCGACAAGCAGGAGCTCATCGCGCGCGTCCTGCAGGCGGAGGGCCGCGGCCTCACGATCATCTTCTGCCGTACCAAGCGCAACGCGCAGCGCGTGTCCGACGACCTCGCCGACCGCGGCTTCGCGGCCGCCGCGGTGCACGGCGACCTCGGCCAGGGCGCTCGCGAGCAGGCGCTGCGCGCGTTCCGCAACGGCAAGGTCGACGTCCTCGTCGCCACCGACGTCGCCGCGCGAGGCATCGACGTCGCCGACGTCACCCACGTCATCAACTGGGAGTGCCCGGACGACGACAAGACCTACCTGCACCGCATCGGCCGCACCGGCCGCGCCGGCAACTCCGGCGTCGCGGTCACGCTGGTCGACTGGGACGACCTGCACAAGTGGAAGATGATCAACCAGACGCTCGGCCTGCCGTTCGACGAGCCGATCGAGACCTACTCGTCGAGCCCGCACGTCTACACCGGCCTGGGCATCCCCGCCGGCACCAAGGGCCGGCTCCCCAAGGCCGCGCAGACCCGCGCGGGCCTCGACGCCGAGGTGATCGAGGACCTCGGCGAGACCGGTGCCTCCGCCGGGAAGCGCAACCGCGGCAAGGCCGGCGACCGCGACCACGGCAAGGGCGGCAAGGACCGCAAGCGCGACGACCGTCCCCGCGAGGACCGTCCGCGCGACAAGGACCGCGAGGGCAAGGCCAAGGACGGCGACCGTCCGCGCCGCGAGCGCCGGCGCACCCGCGGCGGCTCGACCGTCGACGGTGCTCCGGTCGACGCTGTCGAGCAGCCGTCGTCCGACGCCCCGTCGACCGGTCCGGCCGACGCCGAGGGCGCCACGAGCGGCGAGGACAAGCCGCGTCGGCGTCGTCGTCGCGGCGGACGTGGCCGCGGCGGCTCGTCGACCGGCGCCGCCGACGCCCAGCCCGCGACCACGGACTGACGCCGAGCACCACGCACACGACCCAGCACGAGACCTGCGAGAGCCCCCGACCCCGGTCGGGGGCTCTCGTCGTTCCGCTGCCTCTCGGCCGGACGTGCGCGCGATCGACCGGCTCGAGGTCCTCGCCGTACGGCTCGCAGCGAGGCCTAGGCGGGAACCGGCACCTCGAGCAGGGTCTGCCCGCTCGGCGTCGTGATGTCGAAGCGCTCGATGTCGGCCATCGAGATCCCGGTGGCTCCGGTGATCGTGGCCTCGCCCTCGTAGTTGGCGACCCACGTCGACGTCACCTCGGTGGTGCCGTCGCTGCCCACGGCCACGAGCGAGCAGTGCTCGCCGGGCTTCACGCCCGAGAGCGTGAGGTCGAGGGTGGTGCCCTCGTCGGTCGGGGTCATGACCACCTTGGCCTTCACACCGGTGGCCGCCGACGACCCCATGGCCGTGACGGTCGCCGGAGCGCGGGTGGTCGAGGCCCACCACGCCCCGCCGAGGACGAGGGCGAGGACGGCGACGGCAGCGGCGGCGAGGAGGGGAAGCCTGCGCCGACGCAGCGGGACGACGGGCGCCACCGGAGCAGGGGCGGCGACGGGCTCGGGAGCACGCGCGGCTGCGGCCTCGGCGCGGACCCGGCCGAGGGCGCTGGTCAGGATGCGGTCGGGGGCCGGCTCGAGCTCGGCAGGGCTGAGGCCCGCGCGGTGCAGGAGACCGGGCAGCGGGGCGATCTCGGCCAGCTTCGCCGCGCAGGCGGGGCAGGTCTGGACGTGGGTCTCCACCTGCTCCCGCTCCGCCGGGTCGAGCGCACCGAGGACGAGGGCGCCGAGCGCGATCTCGGCGTCGGCGCAGGAGAGCTGTGCTGCCGTCATCGCTGGGCACCTCCTTCGACAAGACTGCTCCGCAGGGCGCGGAGCGCGTGGTAGGACCGCGACTTCACGGTGCCGGCGGGGATCCCCAGGATCTGGGCCGCCTCCGCCACCGACCGACCGCGGAAGAACGTCTCGACGAGCACCGCCCGGTGGTGCTCGGGCAGTGTCTCCAGGGCCGCCGCGACAGTCCAGGCCTCGACGGCCCGCTCGATCTCGTCGGCCGAGGGCTGCTGCGCGGCCCACTCGAGGGCCTCGCCGCCGACCTCCGACGGCCGCGCGCGCTGGGCGCGGAAGCTGTCGATGGCCGCGTTGCGGGTGACGGTCATGAGCCAGGCACGTTCGCCCTCGCTCCCGCCCTCCGACACCTCGGGGTGCCGCCAGGCCCGCACCAGAACCTCCTGCACGACGTCCTCGGCCCGCTGCCGGTCGCCGCCGCACAGGCGGGTGGCGAACGCCAGCAGGACCGACCCGTGCTCGGCATGGATGCGGCGCAGCCGCTCCTCGCCGTCGTCCGGTCCCATGACCACGCAACGTACGGCGCGACCTGCGGGTTCACCGCGTCGCCGCACCGGCCGACGTGATCTCGCACACCGTCCTCTCAGCGGACTGCCAGCCGCCGGGCGGGTGAACCGTGGCAGCGTCCGACCCGTTGAACGGACAAGCAGCGCCGTAGATCCCCCGACGCCCGAGGAGCCTCCGTGACCGAGCTCGACCAGCGCCCCACCACCGACACCGCCGAGGCCGCGCCCGCGGGCCCCAGCCGCCGCCAGGTGCTCCTCACCGGCGGCGTCGTCGTCGCGGCCGCAGCGGTCACCGCCGCCTGCGGCTCGTCCTCGAGCGGCGGCGGCGCCAGCAGCGCCTCCCCGGCCGGCTCGAGCTCGAGCGCGTCGACCCCGAGCGAGAGCGCGTCGTCGTCGGCGAGCGAGGACTCCGGCGGCGGCACCAAGGTCGCCGCGGCCGACGTCCCGGTCGGCGGCGGCGTGATCCTGGCCGACAAGAAGGTCGTCGTCACCCAGCCCGCGAAGGGCGAGTTCAAGGCGTTCAGCGCGGTCTGCACCCACCAGGGCTGCGCGGTCGCGTCGGTCGCGAACGGCGTCATCGTCTGCCCCTGCCACGGCAGCCAGTTCTCGATCAGCGACGGCTCGGTGAAGGGCGGCCCCGCGCCCTCGCCGCTGGGCACCGTCGCGGTCTCGGTCGACGGCGACCAGGTCACCGTCTCCGCCTGACGCACCTCGCGCCACGCGCGCGGCGCGACGCCCTGACCGACCGGGCGGGCCTCGTCCCCCCGTGGGCCCGCCCGGTCCTGGGCCGGGCCCACGGGGTTGCAGCGCTCGGCCCAAGGGCCGCTCCGGGAGGGCAGCTCAGCGCAGGACGACGACGGTCGTGCCGACGGGCGCCCAGCGGTAGAGGAACAGCGCGTCGGCGTTCGTGCTGTGCACGCAGCCGCCGTGGCCGACCGCGAGCCCGAGCTGCGACACCGGGTGGGTGTACCTGCCGTTCGGGTACGTCGGGATCGTATGGAACCCGATCGACGCGGCGCGGCCGTGGGCGAAGCGCACCATCCACTTGAAGCGCACGCCGTAGACGCCCGACGAGCTCGTCGGCGACTTGCTGAACACGTGGTAGACGCCGGGCCGCGGCCAGTCCTTGCGGCCGCTGGCCTTGAAGTCGCGGACGACGCAGCCCTTCGCGTCGATGAGCCAGACGTGCTGAGGAACCTTCTCGCTGTAGACGATCCGGCGTCCGGTCCCGCTGCCGCGCGGCACGGCGACCGAGGGCTTGCGGCAGGTGGGTACGGCGCGGCGCACGACGGGCGCCGGGCGCGGCCCGGGCGCCGCGACGGTCGGCACCGGCGTCGGCGTACCCGTCGCGGCACCGACCGGGCTCAGCGACGACGGCACGATCACGGCCGTGACGGCGAGCGCTGCTCCGACGGCGAGGCCGGCCACCGTGCGTCGATTCATGCCGCGGCCTCCTCGACCATGCGCCGGGCGTGGATCCGGTAGGCCTCGACCCCGCGCAGCGTCGAGGCCGTGGACAGCGCCGAGCGCCCGATCGCCGGCGCCTCGGCGAACCGCACCGAGCGCGCGATCGGCGGGTCGAGCACGGGGACGTCGTAGCGCTCCTGGATGTCGGCGAGCACGGCACGGGCGTGCGCGGTGCGGCCGTCGTAGAGGGTCGGGAGGATGCCGCTGATCCGCAGGCGGGGGTTGGTGGCGCGGGAGACGTCGCGCACCGTCTCGACGAGCTGCCCCACTCCGCGGTGGGCGAGCGTCTCGCACTGCAGCGGCACGACGACCTCGTCGGCGGCTGTCAGGGCGTTGACCGTGAGGATCCCGAGGGTGGGCGGGCAGTCGAGCAGGATCCAGTCGTAGCGGGCGCGCACGTCACCGAGAGCGTCGTCGAGCGCGTGCTCGCGGCTGCCGCGCAGCAGGAGCGTCGCCTCGCTCTGCGCGAGGTCGATGGTGGCGGGCACGAGGTCGACGCCGTCGGGCGTCCGCACGATGACCTCGTGCACGCGCTTCGTGCCGCCGAGGACGTCGTGCAGCGACTCCGTCAGGTCCTCAGGGTCGATGCCGAGGGAGAACGTGAGGCACGCCTGCGGGTCGAGGTCGACGAGCAGCACCCGCTGCCCGAGCTCGGCCAGGGCGACGCCCAGCGAGGCGACCGTGGTGGTCTTGCCCACGCCGCCCTTCTGGCTGGCCACCGCCACCGTGCGCGCCATGTGATGCCGTCCTTGGTCGGTCGAGGGGACCTCGTTCCCCCGTAGTCTGCCGTCCGTGAGCACCCCGCCGTACCTCGACCTGCCCATCGGCGCCCGTCACGTCGCGCTGCCCACCGCGCGCGGCGACCTCGCCGGCCTGCGGCTCGACGCCGAGGACGCCGTGGGCACCGTGCTGATGGTCCCGGGCTGGACCGGCTCGAAGGAGGACTTCCTCGCCGTCCTCGAGCCGATGGCCCGCCGAGGCTGGACCACGGTCGCCTACGACCAGCGCGGCCAGTACGAGTCGACCGGACCTGACGAGGAGTCGGCGTACAGCCTGGCCTCGTTCGCCGCCGACCTGCTCGAGGTCGCCGCGGGCCTCGGCGAGGTGCACGTCGTGGGCCACTCGTTCGGCGGCCTGGTCTCCCGCGAGGCCGTGCTCGCCTCGGGCGGCGCGGGCATCGCGTCGCTGACCCTGCTGTGCTCCGGGCCGGGGCCGCTGCCCGCGGGCCACCGCGACAAGCTCGGGGCGATGCACGCCGCCCTCCCGCAGGTGCCGCTGCCGGTGATCTGGGACGTGAAGGAGGCGGCCGACCGCGAAGCGGGCTGGGCCCCGCCCTCGGACGAGGTCGGCGCCTTCATGCGCACCCGCTTCGAGGCCAACAACCCCTACGCCCTGCGCGCGAAGACCGCGATCCTGCTCGACACCCCCGACCGCACCGACGAGCTGGCGGCCCTCAGCGCCGATGGGTTCCCGGTCGCCGTGGTCTACGGCCCGTACGACGACGCCTGGCCGCTGGCCGAGCAGGACGCCGTGGCCGCCGCCGTCGGCACGGCCCCCGTGGTCGTCCCGGGCACCGGCCACTCCCCCGCGGCCGAGGACCCGGAGGCCGCCGCCGACGCGCTGGACGGGGTCCTCCGGCGTTTCACGGTGCCCGTCACCGGGTAGGCAGCCGACCGATGCCCCTCGACCTCGACCTCGACCACACCCCCGAGTCCGCCACGCGGGCCCGCCGGGCGGTCCGGTCGTTCGTCGAGGACGAGTGGCCCGAGTCGCTCTCCGACAGCATCCTCAAGGACCTCGTCGACGACATCGAGCTGGTCACCGCCGAGCTCGTCGCCAACTCCATCCGCCACGGGGCGACCCCGGTCTCGCTGCACGTCGTCACCGACTCGGCCGACGACTGCCGGTCGGTGACCCTCGTCGCCCGCGACGGCGGCGAGTGGGACCACAGCGACTCCGACCCCGACGGCGGCCGCGGGCTGCTCCTCGTGCGCGCCCTCTCGGCGAGGCTCGACGTCGAGCGCGGCGGTCTCGGCACCACCGTCCGGGTCCGCCTCGAGCGGCCCTGGCCCCCGCGGCGCTCCGCCTGACCTGCCCCTGCCCGACACGCACCCCCGGGCTGGTACGCCGCCCCGGCTCCGTCATGCTGGGCCTGTGACCTCGACCGAGCGCTACGTCGTCTCGCCCCGTGCGCCCTTCCTGGCCGCCACCGTGGCGATCGGGCTCGTCGTCGTCGCGATGATCGCCCTGGCCGTGCTCGCCGGCGGGCTCGGAGCGCTCCTGTGCCTCGCGGTGGCCGTGGCCGCCGCCGTGATCGTCATCGCCCGGCTCCGCGCGCGCGTCGTCGTCACGCCCGAGCAGGTCGAGATCAGCACCGGGTTCGGCTCGACCGTCGTGCCGCGGCGACCCGTGCCCGAGGTCGCCGTCGTGAAGCAGTCGCTCGGGTGGACCCCGGTGCTGCGGGTCACGGGCGGCGCCGACGTACCCGTGCTGCCGCTGGCCGGCTGGTCGCAGACCGGCGCCGCGAAGGCGGCGGCGGAGCTGTCGGCGGCCCTGGACCGGATCCGCCGGAAGTGACGGTGTCGCTGCGCCTCGCCGGCGCCGACGACCGCGACGTGGTCGAGCGCCTCGCGCAGCTCGAGCAGCACGACCTGTCCGACATCACCGGCGAGCTGCCCGGCGACGACGGTCGCTTCGACGTGGCGCTCGACCGGTTCTTCACCGGTCCCGGCTGCGCGGCGTACCTGATCGAGGACGACGGCGCTCCGGTCGGGTTCGCGCTCGTGCGGCCCGTGGAGGGGACGGCGTTCGTCCACTCGTTCTTCGTGGTGCGCTCGCGGCGTCGCCGAGGTCTCGGGGCCGAGGCTGCGCTCGCCCTGCTGGCCACGCACGACGGGCGGTGGACGATCGCGTTCGTCGAGCGCTACGAGGCTGCGGCGAGGTTCTGGCGAGCGGTGGCCACGCAGTACGACGGAGACACGTGGACCGAGCAGCGCCGCGACCACGCCGGCGAGACCTTCGGCTGGATCACCCTGCCCTGACAGGCATCACGCGGATCGGCTGCCCGCGTCGGTCGGTTCGGTCGCCGGCTCCGGTGCCGCAGGGTCCTCGGACGAGCGGGCGAGCCGCAGGTGGACCGCGATCACCACGACCGCCGCGAGGACGCAGGCCAGGGCATCCAGCGGGTCGCGGACGTTGATGATCTGCGCGACGTTGTCGGGCCTCTTCGGGCCTGCGGTGGTCACCGTCAGCTCGAACCAGACCGAGACGGCGGTGACCACCGCGGCGGTGATGACGACCCGTCGGGTCGCGGACCGCAGTCCGAGCCGACGGGCCGCACCAGGAGCAGGGTCGCCATGCCCACGTAGCCGAAGTCGGAGACGTGGTCGGACAGCGGCCGCACGAATCCGCGCGCGAGCCAGGGCCAGAGCACGGCGAGGACGAACGCGCCGAGCAGCAGGTCGTAGACCCGTGCCTTCGTCATCGCTTCCCCCGTGGCGCCGTGCTGTGCGACCGGCGCCTGCCACGTTAGCCGCCGGAGGTCCGGGCGGTCAGGACATCGACGGCTCAGACCGCGTCGCCGGCGTCGGGGGCGGGGATGTCGGTGGCGAGGCCGGCCCACGGCTCGATCGTCGTGGAGGCGTCGCGGCCCTCGGGGCAGTGGCGGCGGAAGTCGCACCAGGAGCACATCGGCCCGGGCTGCGGCGGGAGCACGGCGTCGAGGGCCTCGATCGCGTCGGCGTCACCGACCTCGGCGTCCTCGGCGCGGGCGGAGAGTCCGTCGGACCAGAGCTCGTGCGCGCGCTGCGCCTCCTCGGCGATCTGCTCGGCGCGACGGATGTGGCGCTCGAGCGACTCCTCGCTGTGGTCGTACGCCGCGACGCTCGCGGTCGGCAGGTGGTGCAGCTCGACGCGGCGCGACCGCGTGCGCAGCGTCGTACGCGCGGCGATCACGTACACGGCCATCGCGAGCGACGAGCGGGCGTCGTCGACCGACAGCGGCCGCCGCCCGGTCTTGTAGTCGACGATGACGAGCTCCTCGCCGCCGTCCTCGCTCGGGCGGCGGTCGATGCGGTCGACGCGGCCCTGGAGGGCGAGCGTCTTCGTCCGTGCCGACACCGTGCGCTCGACGCCGGCCGGCTCGTCGTCGGGGTCGAGGCCGGCGGCGTACTTCTCGGTCATCGCGGCGGCGCGGTCGCGCCACTCGGCCGCCTGCGCGCCGTCGCGGAAGCCGTCGGTGAGCCAGTTGCGCGAGACGAGGTCGGCCGCCTCCTGCGGCGTACGCCGTTGCACCGGCAGCAGCCACCAGTCGCGCAGCGCGTTGTGCACCGACGAGCCGACGCTGTTGTGCGCCCACGGCAGACCCTTCTGCCGCCGCTCGAGGTAGGTGAACCGGTAGCGGCGCGGGCAGGAGAGCCACGTGTCGAGCTTGGTCGGCGTGCAGCTGAACAGCCGTCGCGGCATGTCGTCGAAGGTGCCCTGGCTCATGCGATCACTGGTTCGCCGCGATGAAGCCGAAGACGCCGTCGGCGATGAGCTGCACCGCGATCGCCGCGACGAGCAGGCCGGCGATGCGGGTCAGGACGAGGATGCCGGTCGGGCGCAGGATCCGGGCCAGCACGACGGAGAAGCGCATGACGAGATAGATCGTGATGTGGATCGCGATGATCGCGACGACGAGCGACACGATCTCGGGAGCCGTGTTCGCCTGGCGCACGAACAGGATCGTCGCGACGATCGCTCCCGGGCCAGCGAGCAACGGGGTGCCGAGCGGGACCATCGCGACGTTGACGTCGTCGACCTCCGTCGGCTCGTCGGTCTTCCCGGTGAGCAGCTCGAGCGAGACGACGAGCAGCAGCAGGCCGCCCGAGACCTGCATGGCCGGCAGCGAGATCCCGAGGAACTGCAGGATCCGGTCGCCGAGCAGGGCGAACAGCACGATGACGCCGAACGACGTGAGCGCCGCCTGCAGCGCGAGCCGCGCCATGGCCGCCGCGCCGCGACGGGCGGTGAGCGCGAGGAAGACGGGGATGACGCCGGGCGGATCCATGATCACGAACAGCGCCAGGTACACCGACGCCAGGAACTTCAGATCCACACCGGGAGCCTAGGCGCAGCCGCCGGGACGGCCACGGCACCACGCCCCTGCCTCGGCCTCTGCCTGTGCCTCTGCCTGTGCCTCTACCCCTGCCGCCGATGTGCCGTCCTCGCGATTACGGCGCTCCCGCGGGCTCGTCCGCCGAGCCGGGACGGGCTCGAGGAGGCGGTCGCAGGCGTGCGGGCGAGCTCCTCGGGCTTCGGCGCCAGCACTGCCGCGGGTCGCAGCTCACGGGCTCCGCGGGGGAGCTGTGGACGACATGCCGAGTGCTTCGCGCTGTGGACATTCGGTCCAGAAATCCGTTGTGCTGCTTGGGTTCTCGGGCGGTCGGCGTTGTCGGAGGTGGTCGTTAGGTTGATCGCATGAGCTCGACGACCGACGGCACCCGGACACCGATCACGGTGGCCGGGCTCGCACGCATGGTCGAGGACCTGCGGCTCGCCTCACGTGCGGTCGCGGGCGCGCTGGCGTCGGATCCGACGCTGCTGGCCGAGGTCCCCGACGAGCTCCTCGAGACCTTCACCCTCGCCCTGCACCAGGCCGCCGACGCCTCCGCCGCCGCTGCGACCGTCGTGACCGGCAGGCTGGAGCGGCAGGTCGGATCAGTGCGCGGCAAGCTCATCGCCGGCCGGTACCCCACCACCGCCCGGTTCCTGCAGGCCGAGGCCGGCATGACCACGCCGCAAGCCCGTGCGACGGTCGCTCGAGGTCGGGATCTGGACACGCACTCGACCCGGGTCGCCGACGCCTGGCTGTTCGGCGACATCCCCGGCGGTGCCGTGCGCGACCTCACCGTGGGGGTGACCGATGTGCTGCGCCGGTCGACCCGGACCGACACACCGGTCGCTCGTGGGGAGGCGCTCGACATCCTGCTGCCCCTGGCCGCGCACGGCGATCCGGATCGATTGCACCGGGCCGTCGGCGAGCTGCGGCTGCGCATCGACCCCGAGGGCACCACGGACGAGGCGCTGTTCGCGTTCGAGAACCAGACGCTGTCGATCGTCGACGCCGGGACGATGTGGCGGATCACCGGCTGGCTGTCGCCCGAAGCGGCGATCGCGACCCGCGAGGTGCTCGAGGCTGGTGCGCGTCAGATCTCCGAGCAGGCACTGGCCGGCCTCGACCACGACGCTGACTGCGAGCACGCCCTCGCCCCCGACGAGGACTGCTCCTGCGGGGCGACCGACCGGGCCAAGCGGTCGGCGGGGATGCGCCAGGACCACCTGCACGCGCGTGCCCTGGGTGAGTTCATGACCGGGACGCTCGACGACGCGACCCTCGGCTCGCACCACCGCGTCGCCCCGCACGTCACCGTCGTCGTGGACACCACCGACGCCGCCGGACCGCTGATCGGCCGGATGTCCGTACCGGGCCAGGACGGCGAGGTCCTGCTGGGCGAGAACTCGGTGAACCGCCTGCTCTGCGACGCCGATGTCACCCGCGTCCTGACCACGACCGCCGCAACCGTCGCGACACCCGCGCCGTCACCGGAGACAGCCGGGAAGACCACGGTCGGGGACGACGCGATCTCGGACGCGACCATGAGCGACGCGGCGAACGCCTACCTCGCGGCCGTCGTCACCACGCTCGGGGCTATGGCCCGGTCGGTGCTGTACGTCGGGCGTCGCGAGCGCACCATCTCCGCGCGCCTGCGTCGAGCGCTCGAGATCCGCGACGGGCACTGCGTCTTCCCCGGCTGCCGCGCACGCGTCGCCCGCTGCCACGCCCACCACGTCCAGCACTGGAAGGACCACGGCCCGACCGACCTCCCGAACCTGGCTCTGCTGTGCGTGACCCACCACGTCGCCGTCCACGAAGGCGGCTGGACCCTCGCCCTCAAACCAGGGGCCACGGGTCACGAACGCGGCTGCTGGCAATTCACACCACCACCCCCGAAGACCCGAACACGTCGGCCCTGAAGAAGGGCGCACCACCACCACGGAGCCGCTGTCCGGACCTGCGGCCGTCGCCGGCACGGAGCGAGGTCTCGGCGCGGCTCGGCCCGACGGTGCCGCGAAGACCGCCGGCGCCAGCTGCATGGCGCGAGAGACTCTGCGGGTGACGCGGTCGACGGGCGACGCGGACTCCTCGGTCGAGCAGGTGCGGGCGATCGTCCGCACGCTCGAGCGGGAGGGGGTCGTGACCGCTGTCGAGGAGCGCGAGCCGCACCCGGGGATGCTCGACGTCACCTTCGTGATCGGCGACGAGGCGATGCTCGTGATGGTGATCGAGGGGCAGCCGGACGTGCGGATCGTCGGTCGTCGCCGGGAGTACGACCGGCCCGTCGACGAGCTGGCCGACGTCCTGCGCAGCTGGACGGCCTTCCGTCGAGGCTGGCACTCCTGAGCGCTCGACCCCTCTCTGGGGCTGACGCAATCCGCGGGCAGCACGGACGTCAGGACCGGCAGCATGGGCGGATGAGACAGGCGACGGTGCAGGTACGTCCAGCGAGGTCCGAGGACCGCGACGGGGTCTGGCCGCTGGTGGAGCAGTTCGCCGTGTCCTTCGCGCCGGAGCGCGGGGCGTTCGACGCGGCGTACCGATCGTTGACCACGAGCCGCGACAGCTACGTGGCCGTGGCCGAGACGTCGGATGCGGTCGTCGTCGGCTACGTGCTCGTGCACCGGCACCAGACGCTGTTCGCCAACGGACCGGTCGCCTGGGTCGAGGAGCTGTTCGTCTCCCCCGACCACCGGCAGCAGGGAGTCGGGCGCTCGCTCATGGACGAGGCGGAACGCTGGGCTCGCGAGCAGGAGGCTCGCTACCTCGCGCTCGCGACGCGGCGCGCGGCCGGCTTCTATACAGCGCTCGGGTACGACGAGTCGGCCACGTTCTTCCGCAAGCTCCTCGACCGAGCCGAGACCACGGACAGGGACGGCGGCGACGTCAGCCGGCGAGGCGAGGGCTGAGGGCCGCCGTCGGCACCTGGGTGAGGAAGGCGCGGTTCTCGGGAGCGCGGGCGTCGACGAGGTGCAGGTCGTCGTGCACCACCATCCACTCGTCGACGGGCCACACGATCACCCAGAGCCAGAGCCCGCCGGCCTCGCCGACGTAGACGGCACGGTCGCTGACCGGGAGCGACCACAGCGCGGTCGGGTGGCCGGCGGCCGTGAGGCGCGTGTCGCGCGGGAGGTCGGCGAGCTCGGGGCCGGGGTCGGTGGCGCGCAGCCCGGCGTACGACGACCCCAGGCCCACCCCCGGCTCCTCGGCGACGAGCACGAGCTCGGCGACCCGTGCGGTCAGCCCAGAACCGGTGAGCGACACGGCCACTCCGCGCGACGGGCCGGTGCCGCCGGCGCGGCGTACGCCGCTCACCGACCAGCCCATCGGCATCGGCCACGGCATCCACACCGGGACGCCGGAGCTGGAGGCCACGTCGAGCAGGTGGCCCTCCTCCGGCGGGAGCGCGGGGTGCAGGGGCTCGACGTCGCCGTGCTCGGGGCAGGCCCACGCGCCGTGGTGCTCGGGCGTGTGCAGCGGACCGCGGCAGCGGACGCAGACCGGATCGGGCATGGATCCTCCTGCGAGGACGGTTCTCCCGCTCGCCGGTCCGAGTCAAGACGGCGGGCACGACAGACTGCTCACATGGACCACCGGGTGCCGTGCGTCGGAGCCGTCGTCGTGCACGACGGACGGCTGCTCCTGGTACGCCGCGGCCGCGAGCCCGGACGCGGCCTCTGGTCGGTGCCGGGCGGGCGGCTCGAGCCCGGCGAGTCCCTCGTGCAGGGGTGCGCGCGCGAGGTTCTCGAGGAGACCGGGCTGCACGTCGTGCCCGGAGACGTCGTCGGCACGGTCGAGCGGCCCGGGCTGCAGGGGTCGACGTACGTCATCGACGACCTCGGCTGCACCGTCACGGCCGACCAGCCCACCGCCGACGACGGCATGCCGCTGCTGCGCCCGGGCGACGATGCCGACGAGGCGGTCTGGGCGTCGTACGACGACCTCGGCGCGCTCCCGCTCGTGCCGCTGCTCCGCGACACCCTCGAGGGCTGGGGCGTCCTCGACCGCCTGCGAAGGTCGTGAACCAGGGAGGTCAGAGCGCTCGCATGCGGTTGTTGCGCGGGTTGTGCTCGACCTCCGCGAGCCCGAGGTGCTCGAGGACGGGCGGGACGTAGGTCGCGAAGCGTCCGCGATATCCCTTGCGCAGCCCGTAGAAGCCGCCCACCGGGTTGTCGGCGGCGCGCGCCCACGCCTCGACCGTCCCGGGCTTGGCCTCCTTCTGCTCGTCGGCGTTTCCGAGCGGCATCCAGTCGCCGTGTGCGACGAGCATCACGTGCAGGTCCTCGATGCACCGCAGCTGGTAGCTCAGGGTCGTGCTGCCGACGCGCACCCACAGCGCGGGCGGGTCGGCCGCCTCGTCGCGCCAGACGTCGAACTCCGACGTGCCCACCGGTGTCGTGAGGATCCACGGGTCCTCGCGCGTGCCGTCGCCCTCGACGTGATCGCTCATCGCTGCTCCTCGCTGCCGGCGGACTGGACCGATCCTGCCGCTGCCTCCGCGTCGGCGCGCAGGCCTTGCACGAACGCGTCGAACGACGGCTGCAGGTCGGGCACCGAGCGACCGATCAGCCCGGCGAGCGGACCGGTGTAGGTCTCGCGCATCGTCACCCTCGTCCTCGCGCCCGACGGCACGAGCGAGTACGTGCGCGTGCCCACGAACAGCCCGAGGGGCATGCCGCCGGACAGGACCAGCCGCTCGCCCGGTCGGTGCTCGGTCACCCGCAGCCGGAAGGGCCGGGAGGTCCCGCGCACCCGGATCTCCACTCGCCCATCAGGATCCAGGCTGCCGGCGACGCTCTCGAGGTGCGGGTCCCAGGACGGCCAGCGGCTGGTCTCCAGCAGCGTGGTCCACACGGTCGACGGGGGTGCGGCGACGTCGGCGGTCGCCTCGAAGGTCGGCATGCGCCGTACTCTGCCCAGCGATTCATGACACCGTATGTCAAGAATGTCGGAGCACCCGGCGGAGGTGGGCGATGCGGGCCGGGCGGCTGCTCACGATCCTGCTGGCGCTGCAGAACGAGGGCCGGGTGACCGCTCGGGAGCTCGCGCGCCGCCTCGAGGTCTCCGAGCGCACGGTGCTGCGCGACCTGGCCGAGCTCGGCGCCACCGGCGTACCCGTCTACGCGGTCCGCGGTCCGCACGGCGGCTTCGAGCTGCTCGACACCTACCGGCAGGACGTGGCCCCGGTCGCGGGCTCGGCTCCGGCAGGACCGGGACGGCTGCGTCGCGTCCGGGTGCGCATCTCGCCTGCGGCGCTGCAGCGGGCGCTGGTGCTGGGTACGCCGGAGGGCTGGCGCGCACGACCGGTCCCGGACGCCTCGCGCGAGCACCCCGACTGGATCGAGGGCTCGTTCCGCTTCACGTCCGACGACGAGGCGCGCAGCCAGCTGCTCGCGCTCGCACCCGACGTCGAGGTGCTGCTGCCCCTCGAGATGCGCGCATCGATGGCCGCGCTCGGACGTCGGATCGCCGCGCAGCACCGCGGCGGGTGACGTCGCCTCAGCCGCGGACGCGCGTGCGGTCGGGGTCGTAGAACGGGCGCAGCGACAGGCGTGCCGGGTACGACGTACCCGCGACGACGACCTCCCACGACCCGGTCGAGAGCCAGTCCCCCGTGACGCCGTCCGCGTTGCTGACCGTCGCGAGCGCGATCGCGCCGCCGAGCGTGAAGCCGTACCCGCCGGCCTGCGTGTGGCCGACGCGGACGCCGTCGCGGTGCACGGGCTCGCTGCCGTAGAGCAGCGGCTCGGGGTCGTCGACCAGGAGCGACACGAGCCGCTCGCTCTTGTCGGTGCGCGTCTTCTCGAGCGCCTCCTTGCCGCGGAACGGCGTGGGCTTGTCCCACGCGACCGCGAACGCGAGACCGGCCGTCACGGGCGTGTCGGTGTTGTCGATGTCGACGGAGTAGTCGCGATAGCCCTTCTCGAGCCGCAGGCCGTTCATCGCCTGCAGCCCGACGGGGCGCAGCCCGAGGTCGGCGCCCGCCCGCTCGAGGTTCTCCCAGAGCGACACGGCCTGGTCGGTCGGCACGTACAGCTCGAAGCCGAGCTCGCCGACGTAGGTCACGCGCAGCGCGAGGATGCGCGAGTAGCCGACCTCGATGGTCTGCGCCGTGAGGTAGGGGAACGCGTCCTCCGACAGGTCGTCGGGCGAGAGCCGCTGCAGCAGCTCGCGCGCGTTCGGCCCCTGCACCTGCAGCAGGGCGTACGCCGACGTCTGGTCGGTGACAGTCGCGAACTCGCCCTCGCGGATCTCCGCGTGGATCATCCGCTCGACGCGG
The DNA here is from genome assembly GCA_046330715.1 of Candidatus Nanopelagicales bacterium. Taxonomy (GTDB): domain Bacteria; phylum Actinomycetota; class Actinomycetes; order S36-B12; family CAIYMF01; genus Longivirga. The sequence goes on along the minus strand of JAXLSG010000004.1, from coordinate 50,942 downwards.
CGGTGCGAGATGCCCGAGACGACGACGAGGAACTCGTCGCGCCCGATCCGCGTGACGGTGAGGTCGGCCATGATGCCGCCGCGCTCGTTGAGCCACTGCGTGTAGACCACGCGCCCGACGTCGCCGGCGACCGGCCCGGCGCTGAGCCGGTCGAGGATGTCGGCCGACGACGGGCCCTGCACGAGGAACTTCGACATGAGCGTCATGTCGATGACGCCGACCGCCTCGCGCACCGCGCGGTGCTCCTCGGCGATCCACTCGGTCCACGGACCGCGCGACCAGGTGTGCCCGGGGTTCGGCACCTCGCCGGTGGTCGAGAACCAGTCGGGGTACTCCCAGCCGTCGGCGCACGCGAAGTACGCGCCCTTGGCCTTCCACACGTCGTGCAGCGGGGCGCGGCGGATGTTGCGGGCCGAGCTCTGCTGGAAGCTCGGGTAGGCACCGTCACCGATGAGGACGCCGAGCTGCTCGACGATGCGCTCCTTGCGGAACTGCAGGGTGTTGAGGAACGGCTCGGCGCGCTCGACCGAGTAGTGCGACAGGTCGACCGGCGGGATGCCGTCGACGATCCACGACGCCATCGCGCTGCCGACGCCGCCGCCGGTGAGGATGCCGACGGAGTTCAGGCCCGCGGCGACCCACATGCCGTCGGCCTCGGGCACCGGGCCGAGCATCGGTGCGATGTCGTGCGTGAAGCTCTCCGGGCCGCAGAAGAACGTGCGGATGCCGACGCCGTCGAGGCTCGGGATGCGCGCGCTGGCCTGGTCGACGAAGGGCAGCACACGGTCGTAGTCGGGCGTGATGGTGCCGAACGCGAAGTCGTACGGCGCACCCTCGGGGTACCACGCGCCGGCCACCGGCTCGAAGAGGCCGACGAGCAGGCCGCCGCCCTCCTCGCGGAAGTAGCCGTAGGAGTTGGGGTCCTCGAGGATCGGGAGGTCGCGGTGCACGCCCTCCATCGGCTCGGTGAGCAGGTAGTAGTGCTCCGCCGCCTGCAGCGGCACGTCGACGCCGGCGGTGGCCGCGAGCTGACGGGTCCAGAGACCCGCGGTCAGCACGACGGTCTCGCACTCGACCTCGCCCTGGTCGGTGATCACGCCCGTGACGCGGCGGCCGTCCTTCACGAAGCCGCTGACCGTGACGCCCTCGACGATCGTCGCGCCGCCGAGCTTCGCGCCCTTGGCGAGCGACGTCGCGACACCGACCGGGTCGGCGCGACCCTCGTCGACGACGTACGAGCCGAGGATCAGGTCGTCGGTCTTCGCGAGCGGGAACAGCTCGGCGATCTCCTTCGGACCGACCAGCTCGTTGGGGATGCCGAAGCCGAGCTGGAAGTCGCGCTCGCGGCGCAGCGTCTCCGCGTGCTCCGGACGCGACGCGACACCGAGGTGACCCACCGCGCGGAAGCCGGTCGAGTGGCCGGTCTCCTCCTCGAGCCGCGCGTAGAGGTCGCGCGAGTAGCGCGCCATCCACACCGACGTCTCGTCGTGGTAGCCGAGGCTGGTGATGAGACCTGCCGCGTGCCACGTCGTTCCGGCGGTGAGCTCGTGCTTCTCGAGCAGCAGGACGTCGGTGACCCCGAGCTTGGTGAGGTGGTAGGCGATCGAGCAGCCGATGACGCCGCCCCCCACGATGACGACGCGGGCGCGGGACGGCAGTGCGGTCACGGCTTCTCCTGGTTCGTGCGCGAGGCCCGGAGCGGACGACCCGCCGTTGCCTATCGATCGATCGGAAGCCTAGCAAGCGGGTACTACGGCCGGAAGGGCTGCGCGGGGTCCTCGAGCACCGGCGGGTGCCAGCGCACCGGCAAGCCGTGGGGCGGCGAGTCCGCGAGCAGCACGGCCTGCCCGGCCGGGGCGCGGGTGGGCCCGTGCGGCCAGCCGCGCGCCGTCAGCGGGAACGACCGGCGCAGCTTCTCGCCGAGGAACTCGCGCGAGAGGTGCACGACCGGCGACGAGGGTGTCGCCCGCCGACCGAGCTCCTCGATGGCGGCGTCGGCCGCCGCACGCGCGTCGTCGTCGAGGTAGAGCCAGACCGACGAGTTCCACAGCACGAGAGCCGTCCCCTCCTGCAGCGACAGGGAGCGGAGATGGTCGACGACGTCGGCGCGCAGGACGGTGGCCGGGTGCTCGGCCGCGAGCTGCAGGCCGCCGCGCAGCAGCTCGAGGCGCTCGCGCTGGTCGGGCCACACGTAGGAGGTGAGGAGGAGCCGGCCCTCGACGGTCGTCAGGTCGACCGGGTCGCGGTCGCAGCCGACCCGCTCGCGCACGTCGGGGCGGACGTCCGGGGGCAGCGGGTCGCCGAGCCACGCGTCCTCGAGGACGACGGGCGAGGAGGCGGCGCCGGCCTCGCCCCCCGGGTAGGTCACCCGGACCAGGTCCGAGCGCAGGAGCAGCCCGGCCGACGTCCCGAGCTCGTGCAGCCGGATGGGCAGCCCGTACGCCGAGGCCACGTGCTGCAGCCCGCCGAGGAGGACCGCGGCGCGCCCCGGGTCGTTGGTCTGCGGCGGTCCGGCGAGCAGCTCGGGCAGCCTGTCGCGGTGCTCCTCGAGGGTGTCCACCCACGCCTCGAAGCAGGCGGCCCGGCCGGCGCCGTCGACGGGTGCCTCGCCGCCTACCGACGGGAACCACAGCGCGAGCGCCGGAGCGCGGCGCTCCAGGACCAGCCGATGGGCAGCGCCCAGGACCCGCAGCGGCACCATGTCGCCGTTGCGCGCGTCGGCCCACGGCTCGAGCAGCTCCACGAGCCGGCCGCCCGCGACGAGGTCGAGCGAGGCGGAGCGGCACAGCGCGGCGTACAGCGGGGACCCGTTCTCCCGCGACGCCCGGCTCTGCGACTCGAACGCCGCCGCCAGCCCGGGCCGGTCGTCGTACCCGGCGTCGCCGCCCATGCGCGGGTCAGGCCACCGTCGGCGGCTGGCCGCCGTTCATGCCGTCCTTCACCGTGTCGACGATCTCGTCGACCCGCTCCCCCACCGTCGGCGGCGTGTCGGTGGCGGGTGCAGCCTCGGTCGGCAGCGGCGGCGGCCAGGTGCTGCCGAGGCCGAGGATCTTGCGCGCCTCGCCGATCACCGCCTGCTCGCAGAGCACGTCGTACCGCGCGGCGAGCAGCTGCTGGCGCGAGACGAAGTCGCGCTTGCCGCCGGTGAACGCGTAGGAGATCAGCCCGTACACGATGCCGAACGCCGCGCCGTACAGCAGACCGAGACCGACGAGCGGCCAGATGCTGTTGCTGCCGCTGCTGAACAGCCCGACGAACAGACCGATGAGCATGCCGAACCACGCGCCCGTGGCGAGTCCGTTGAGCGCCGCGCGCCCCCACGACAACCGGCCGAGCACCGACTCGACGATGCGAACGTCGACACCGACGATCGCGGTGTTCTGCACCGGGAAGCCGTTGTCCGACAGCGTGTCGACGGCCTTCTGCGCACCGGCGTAGTCGTCGTACGACGCCAGCACCGGGCGCTTCGTGACGTCCGGGTTGATCGCGTTCCGCGCGTTGGTGCTCATGGATCCACCCTAGGCGGACCCCGCGTCGCGCCGCGAGCGGTCAGCGGGCCTTGTAGTCCTCGAGGAGGCGGCGGCCGATGATCATGCGCTGGATGTCGGCGGTGCCCTCGCCGATGAGCAGCATCGGGGCCTCGCGGTAGAGGCGCTCGATCTCGTACTCCTTGGCGTAGCCGTAGCCGCCGTGGATGCGGAAGGAGTCCTCGACGACGTCGCGGCAGTACTCGCTGGCGAGGTACTTGGCCATGCCCGCCTCGAGGTCGTTGCGCGCGCCTGCGTCCTTGAGGCGCGCGGCCTTCACCATCATCTGGTGCGCAGCCTCGACCTTCACAGCCATGTCGGCAAGGCGGAACTGCACGGCCTGGTGGTCGGCGATCTGCTTGCCGAAGGTGTGGCGCTGCTGGGCGTAGGCGATGCCGAGCTCGAAGGCGCGCAGCGCGAGACCGCAGGCGCGGGCGGCGACGTTGACGCGGCCGACCTCGACGCCGTCCATCATCTGGTAGAAGCCCTTGCCCGGCTCGCCGCCGAGGATGCGGTCGGCCGGCACGCGCAGGCCGTCGAACACCATCTCGGTGGTGTCGACGCCCTTGTAGCCCATCTTGTCGATCTTCCCGGGGATGGTCAGACCAGGCAGCACCTCGCCGAAGCCGGCGGGCTTCTCGACCAGGAACGTCGTCATCTTCTTGTAGACGCTCGCGTCCTCGGGCGCCTCGGCGTCGGTGCGCACCAGCACCGCGGTCAGGGTCGAGCTGCCGCCGTTGGTGAGCCACATCTTCTGGCCGTTGAGGACGAAGTCGTCACCGTCGCGCACGGCCTTCGACCGGATCGCCGAGACGTCGGACCCGCAGTGCGGCTCGGACATCGAGAACGACCCGCGCACCTCGCCCGCCGCCATCTTCGGCAGGAAGTACTGCTTCTGCTCCTCCGTGCCGTGCTGGATCAGCATGTAGGCCACGATGAAGTGGGTGTTGATGATGCCGCTCACGCTCATCCAGCCGCGCGCGATCTCCTCGACCGTGAGCGCGTAGGTCAGAAGCGACTCGCCGAGGCCCCCGTACTCCTCGGGGATCATCAGCCCGAAGATCCCCATCTCCTTCATGCCCTCGACGATGTCGGCCGGGTACTCGTCGGCGTGCTCGAGCTCCTGGGCGTTCGGGACGATCTCCTTCTCCACGAAGTCGTGGACCGCTCCGAGGATCTCGGACTGGATCTCGGTCAAGCCTTCGGTCTGCGCCAGGCGGCCCATCGTCGTTCCTCTCGGACGGCGTCCCGCGCGCGGTGGCTGCGGGCGCTCCAGGGGTGTCTTGCTCGCGAGTATGCCTGGACGTCCATGCATCACGGCAGGCGGGGCGGAGGTGACGCCCACCACGTCAGTCATGCGTCGACGTCGTCCAGCGGGCGCCGTCCCACCAGCGCTGCGGCGCCTCGTGGAGCGGATCGGCGTACCAGCCCGGCGGAGCCGCGGGGGTGGCAGCGCGTCGGCGCTCGCCGGCCCAGCCGACCGTGAGGCCGACGACGACGAGGACGACGGGCAGGGCCAGCGCGATGACGATCCCGATGAACAGCGTGACGGAGTCGCCCATGGGACTCACCTCTGCGCTCGACGCTACGCGCGTCGCGGGGAGGAGTCGCCCGGACGACGACACCCCCGGCACCGCGAGGGGTGCCGGGGGCGTCGGTTCGTGCGGGTGGCGGTCAGGAGACCCAGTCGACGACCAGCTCGTCCTTCTCGCCGAAGCGGACCAGGTGGCGGCCCACGACGTCCTGGACGACGCCGAGCATCTCGGTGTCCGGGGCCTCCGCACGGAGGTCGAGGACGCCGGTGCCCGGGACGACGAGGCAGGAGCCGGTGCCGATCACCAGGCGCGAGCCGTCGGCCTCCTCGCGCACCTCGGCCTTGCGGCCGAGGTGGGAGAGCAGCTGCTTGGCGTAGCGCTCCGGCCGGTCGGTGACGACGGCCGCGTGCGAGGTGAGGGTCATGGTCAGGCCTCCGGTCCGTCGGCGAGGAGCAGGTACATCGCGCGACGGGCGTCGCGCAGGATCGTGGCCGCGCCCTCGACCTGAGCCGGGGTGCCGGTCATGCCGACCTGCTTGGTGGCCCCGTGCAGCTGACCGAGCAGCTCGCGCAGGTCCGGACGGTCGGCGTCGCCGGCGAACGCGGCGAACGGGTCGGTGACCTCGTCGCCCGACAGGGCCGTGCGGCCCGCGTCGGTGAGGCTCACGAGCTTGCGGCCGGACTCGGCGGTCACGGTGACCAGGCCCTCGTCCTCGAGCTGGCTGATGGCCGGGTAGACCGCGCCGGGGCTCGGCGTCCAGCGGCCGCCGGAGCGCTCGCCGATCGCCTGCATGAGCTGGTAGCCGTGCATGGGCTCGTCGGCGAGCAGGGTGAGGATCGCCGCGCGGACGTCGCCGCGCGGGGCGCGTCCCCGACCGGGGCCGCGTCGTCCGGGGCCTCCGTAGGGACCGCCGTGCGGGCCGCGGCCGCGGTGGCTGCGGGGCCCGTCCTCGTGCTCGTGGCCGGGGGCGTCGGGGTGGTGCTGGAAGTGCGGGTGCGGGCCGCGTCGCGGTCCCTGGGGGTGGTGGCGCTTCATGGTGCGCGCTCCCTTCTCGATGTTGTTGATGACGGTAACGATATATCGTGACTGTCTCGACGTCAACCCCGGACTCCCCGACCGCCGGACCGATGTCCCCGGCCGCTGCCACAGTGGGCCGATGGCGACCCTGAAGACCGCCGCGGGCGACGGCGACGCCGCGGCCTTCCTCGACGGCATCGCGGACCCGCAGCGCCAGGCCGACACCCGCGCCGTCTGCGAGCTCATGGCGACCGCGACGAAGGCCCCCGCGATCATGTGGGGGCCGAGCATCGTCGGGTTCGGCCACCGCCGGCTGCGCTACCCCGACGGCCGCGAGATCGACTGGATGGCGGTGGGCGTCAGCCCGCGCAAGGCCGCCACCACGCTCTACCTCGCCGGCGGCCTCGACGAGTACGCCGACCTGCTCGCCGACCTCGGGAAGCACACGACCGGCAAGGGCTGCCTCTACGTGAAGCGCCTCGACGACGTCGACCTGAAGGTCCTCACGAAGATCGTCGCCCGCTCGGTCTCGCTGGCGAAGAAGGGCTGACCCCCGCCCGTCCCCGCATCGGCCGTCAGCCGGTCGTCAGCGACGCGCGCGAGCGTGCGAGGAGCGGTCGCCGCACCGGTGGCCGACGAGCATGCGGGAGCGACCATGAGGAAGACCGCAGCAGCCGTGACGGCTCTGGGCGCCACCGCCGTCCTGTCCCTGGGACTCGCTGCACCGGCGAGCGCCGGCGGCGGGGTGACGACACCGGTGAGCATCGCCAGCGCCGACTTCGGCTGGGACACCGCCCGCCACACCTCCTACACCCGCATCGAGGTGGCGACGTCGGCCGACGGCGACGGCCTGTCGGTCTCGCAGATCGCGACGGACCTCGACCGGCTCGGTAACCCGACGCGCATGGTCATCACGACCGGGTTCGTCACGTCGGGCTTCCGCGCGCGGATCGACACCCGTCGGTTCCGCGGCGCGTGGGTCGTCGACGTGTCCGTGCCCGTGCAGCGCTGCGTCTACCTGTCGGACTACGACCCCGGCACGTGCACCGACGGCCGCCCGGTCGTCGTGCACCTGCGCTGGACGGGCACCGGACCGATCACGACCGACGTCTCCGGGCCCCTCGACGACCCGTACACCATCGTGACGACCTCGCGCGACGCGCGTGCCTGCGGTCGCGTGACCGGTCTGCCCGACCGCCTCGGCGCTCCGGCGACCGCGTCGATCCTCCTCGAGTCGCCGCCCACCGCTGCGTGAGCGCAGGCGGCGGGATCTGGGAACACGTCGGGGACGCCGACGGTCCGGGACGTCAGCCCTGGACCATCCACTGGCGGCCGTCGATGAGCTCGCGGGCGGCGTCGAGGTGCCCGGCGTGCGCGGCGGTCTCCACCAGGACGTGCAGGACGATCTCGCGGACGCTGTCGAGCCGCCACTCGCCGAAGATCTCCTCCGGCCACCAGGTCGGCGCGGCGTCGAGATCTGCAGCTCGGAGGATCTCGTCGGAGCGACGCGCCTGCTCGCGGTACGCCGCGAGGAGGTCGGCGGGGACGACGTCGTCGGGCACCGTCCAGCCGTCGGCGGTGAGGACGCCGGCGATCACGTCCTCGTCGCCGGCGATCACGGCGCCGAACCAGAACAGCTCGTCGTCGTGGGTCAGGTGGCTCAGCATCGTGAGCGGTGACCAGCCCGAGGGCAGTACCGGTCGCCGGAGCTGCTCGTCGTCGAGGCCGTCGATGATCCCGAGCACGTGGCGCCGCTGCTCGCCGAGGTAGGCGATGAGCAGCTCGGTCTCGTCGGAGCGGGCGGCGGCGTCTGAGGTCATGCCTCGACCCTAGGCGTCAGAGCAGGAAGCCGGCAGGGAACGGGTCGTCGGGGTCGAGCATGTACTGCGCCGTGCCCGTGACCCAGGCGCGACCGGTGATCGTCGGTACCACGGCCGGGATGCCGGCGACGGTCGTCTCCTCGACGAGGCGGCCGACGAACTGCGTGCCGATGAAGCTCTCGTTCACGAAGTCGGTGTCCAGCGCGAGCTGGCCGCGCGCGTGCAGCTGGGCCATGCGCGCGCTCGTGCCGGTGCCGCACGGCGAGCGGTCGAACCAGCCGGGGTGGATCGCCATCGCGTGCCGGCTGTGCTGCGCGGTCGAGCCGGGCGCTTCGAGGTAGACGTGGTGGCACTCGCGGATCGCGCTGTTCTCCGGGTGCACCGGCATGTCGGCGCTGTTGATGGCGTCCATGAGCGCGAGCGAGACGTCGAGCATCCGCTGCTTCTCGTTGCGGTCGAAGGGGATCCCGAGCCGCTCGATCGGCACGATCGCGTAGAAGTTGCCGCCGAACGCGAGGTCGTAGGTGACCTCGCCGACGCCGGGGACCTCGACGGTGCGGTCGAGCCCGACGACGTACGACGGCACGTTGCGGATCGTCACAGCCTTCGCCCGGCCGCCCTCGACGTGCACCTGCGCCTCGACGACGCCGGCAGGCACGTCGAGCCGGATCGTGGTGATCGGCTCGGTGACCTCGACCATCCCGGTCTCGACGAGCACCGTGGCGACGCCGATCGTGCCGTGGCCGCACATCGGCAGGCAGCCGCTGACCTCGATGTAGACGACGCCCCAGTCGCAGTCGGGACGCGTCGGCGGCTGCAGGATCGCGCCGCTCATCGACGCGTGCCCGCGCGGCTCGTACATGAGCAGCGTGCGCAGGTCGTCGGCCTCGTTCATCACGTGCAGGCGCTTGTCGTTCATCGTCGCGCCGGGGAGCACTCCCACTCCCCCGGTGATGACGCGGGTGGGCATGCCCTCCGTGTGCGAGTCGACCGCGTGGAAGACCTTGCTCGTGCGCATCAGCCCATCCCGTCGGCGAGCGCCTTCTCGGTGAGCTCGCGGATCGACCTCTCCGCGGCCGGCAGCAGCGGGAGTCGCGGCGGGCGGCAGGGACCGCCGTACCGGCCGACGACGTCCATCGACAGCTTGATCGCCTGGACGAACTCGGTGCGCGAGTCCCAGCGCATGAGCGGGTGCAGCGCCTTGTAGAGCGGCACCGCCTTCGCGACGTCGCCGGCGATCGAGGCCTCGTAGAGCTCGACGGTCGTCCGCGGCAGCGCGTTGGTGAAGCCGGCGACCCAGCCGACGGCACCGGCGAGGCCGACCTCGAGCACGGTGTCGTCGGACCCGATGAGGATGTCGAGACCCGGGGCGAGCTCGGAGATCTCGTAGGCGCGGCGCGGGTCGCCGGTGAACTCCTTGACGCCGATGATCAACCCCTCGTGGAACAGCCGCGCGAGCAGCGGCGGCGTGAGGTCGACCTTCGTGTCGATCGGGTTGTTGTAGGCGAGGATCGGCAGCCCGACCTCGGCGACCGTGCGGTAGTGGTCGATGACGGCGCGCTCGTCGGCGCGGTAGGCGTTGGGCGGCAGCAGCATCACGACCTGCGCGCCGGCCTCGGCAGCCTGCTCGGCCCAGCGGCGCGACTGGTGCGCGGAGTACGCCGCGACGCCCGGCATCACGGTGAAGCCCTCGGGCGCCGCCTCGATCGCGGTGCGCACCACGCCGGCGCGCTCGTCGTCGGACAGCGTCTGGTACTCGCCGAGCGAGCCGTTGGGAGCGACGCCGTGGCAGCCGTTCTCCGCGAGCCAGCGGACGTGCTCGCCGTAGGCGTCGAGGTCGACCGAGAGGTCGTCGCGCATCGGGAGAGCCGTCGCCACCAGGACGCCGTGCCAGGGCTGCCGTGCCATCTGTGTCCTCCTCGTGCCATGCCCCGTCGCGTGAGACCCGCGCGGTGAAACCTAGTGCCCGCGGTCAGCCGCCGTCAGGGTGCCCGTCCGTCGCGAGCTGGTCGAGCGTCACGGGCAGGGCCGGCAGCCGGGCCGCCCACCGCTCGGCGGCGTCGTCGGTGGCCGGACGGCCGCTCGCGACGGCGACGAGGTCGCTCACCGCGCGGCCGCACATCCGGCCCTGGCACAGGCCCATGCCGGCACGCGTCATGAGCTTCGCGCTGCGCGCGTCGTCGACGCCGAGGTCGCGGCACGCCCGGCGGAGCGTGCCGGCCGAGACCTCCTCGCACCGGCACACGAGGACGTCGTCGGACAGGTCCGCGAGCGCTCCCGCAGGCGTCCGGTGCACCGCGTGCATGGCCTGCGCGAACCGGCGGTGCACGGCGATGCGCTCGTGCAGCGACGGCGTGATGGACGCTCCCGCGAGCGCCCGGCCGGCGACGTACCCCTCGAGGATCGCGAGCGAGGCGCCACCGACGCCGGTGACCTCTCCGGTTGCGAGCAGGCCGGGCACGCTCGTGCGCTGCTCGTCGTCGACCGTGACCACGAGCGACCCGTCGCCGTCGACGCGCGTGGCGGCGCCGGCGTCGACGAGGAGCTCGAGCTGCGGGGTGAAGCCGTGCGAGACCAGCAGCGCGTCGACGTCGTACTCGCGCCGCTTCCCGCCGCGCGAGGCGATCACCGCGCGCTCCACCCGCTCGTTCCCGCTGGCCTCGATCACGCGGTAGCCCGCGTGGTAGGGCACCCGGTGCTGGGCCAGCGCCCTCGTGTACGCCGCAGCCTCACCGGCTCGCGACACCAGCCCCGACCACGACGACGGGCGCAGGCCGTAGGTGGTGGGGTGGCCCGACTCGGCCACGGCCACGACGTCGACGCCGGCGCGCAGCAGCCCGTCGGCCACCACGAGGAGCAGCGGCCCGGAGCCGGCGAGGAGCACGCGGCGTCCCGGCACGACGCCGGCGCCCTTGAGCAGGGCCTGCCCGCCGCCAGCGGCCATCACGCCCGGCAGGGTCCAGCCGCGGAACGGCACGACGCGCTCGTGCGCACCCGTCGCGACGACGACCGAGGTCGCCTCGAGACGCACCGGACGGCGGGCGATCTCGCCGTGCGTGGCCCGCACGACGAAGCCGTCGTCGACGCGCTCGATCGCCCACACCGCGTGCGACATGAGGTGGTCGACGCCGTCGAGCCGCTCCGTGATGCGGCGGAACGTCGTCCAGTCGTGGTGGGCGTCGGAACGCTCCGCGTCGGCGTCCTGCGGCCGGTGCCGCCAGTAGGCGCCGCCGGTGCGCGGCTGCTGGTCGACGAGCGCGACCGACAGCCCGCCCGCGTGCGCCTGCGCCGCCGCGGCCATGCCCGAGGGACCGGCCCCGACGACCACCACGTCGTAGCGGCTCATCGCCCGGCCTCCGAGGTCGTGACGGTCATGCCCGGTGCGGCCGGTGCGAGGCACGCGCGGACTCCCGCGACGCCGTCGACGGTGACCAGGCAGTCCTGGCACGCGCCCATGCCGCAGAACAGCCCGCGCGGCTGGTCGCGGTGGCGGGTACGCCGCCACGCCACCTGCCGGCCGCGCATCAGCACCGCCGCGACCGTGTCGCCGTCCTCGGCGGGCATCGGCGTGCCGTCGACCAGCACCAGGAAGTCGCTCACGCCGCCTCCCCGAACCGCAACGGCGAGAAGGGCTCCAGCGGCATAGCGGTCGCGGATCCGGTGAGCGCCTGCGCGACGAGACGGCCGGTCGCGGGCGCGAGGCCGATGCCCGCACCCTCGTGGCCGCACGCGTGCACGACGCCGTCGACCCGCGGGTCGGGGCCGATCACGGGCAGGTGGTCGGGGCAGTACGGCCGGAAGCCGCGGTAGGTCCGCTGCACGCGGGCCGAGCCGAGCACCGGGAAGAGCGCGCGCGCCTGCTCGGCGAGCCGGGCGAGCACCGAGAAGACGACGGTGCGGTCGAAGCCGACGCGCTCGCGGCTGGCACCGATGAGCACCGTGCCCGAGCGCGTCGACTCGACGACGGGCGACGTCTCGAGACCCTCCGCCGAGCTCGCGACGTTGTCGACGTAGTCGGCGCCGTAGACCTTGTGGCGCACCACGTCGCCGAGCGGCTCGGTCACGAGGATGAAGCCGCGGCGCGGCAGCACCGGGATCGGCGCGCGCAGCCGCGACGAGACCTCGCCGCCCCACGTGCCGGCCGCGTTCACGATCCAGCGGCAGGCGATCGGTCCCTGGTCGGTCGCGACCCCGACCACCGACCCGCCGTCGCCGGTCACCGCGCCGAGCACCTCGGTGCGCAGCCGCAGCACGGCGCCGAGGTCGCGCGCGCGGCGCAGCAGATGAGCCGCTGCGAGCATCGGCTGCACCTGCATGTCCTGGGGGTAGTGCACGCCGCCGAGCAGCGTCGGCGCAAGGTGCGGCTCGAGCTCGCGCAGGCCGGCGGCGTCGACGTCGTACGCCTCGATCCCGGCGTCGCGCTGCCCCGACGAGAGCGTGGCGAGGCCGCCGAGGCCCTTCTCGGTGCCGGTGACGATCACACCGCCCTTGGCCTCGAGCTCGACCGCGCGCGGCAGCTCGTCGATGAGCTCGAACCACAGCGCCCGCGACAGGAGAGCGAGGTCGAGCTCGGGCCCAGGGCTCTTGTCGGACACCAGGATGTTGCCCTCGCCGCCGCCGGTCGTCCCCGACGCGACGCCCCCACGGTCCACGACGCACACCGACAGCCCGGCGCGCACCAGCTCGAGCGCGCAGCAGGCCCCGACGATGCCGGCACCGACGACGACCACGTCGTACGCCGCGGCGTCGGCACGGGTCATCGAGAGCACGGCGCCACCCTGCCACGCCGACGCACCCGCAGCGATCCGTCCACGCGTGATGACCGGACGCTAGAAGGTCCGCTCATCACGCATCGACGGTCAGGCGTCGGGCGGCGTGAACTGCTGAGTACGAGCCATGCCGGCGGCGCGGCCCTTGGCGGAGATGACGAGCGCCATCTTGCGGCTGGCCTCGTCGATCATCTCGTCGCCGAGCATCACCGCACCGCGGGCGCCGCCCTCGGCGGAGGTGTAGTAGTCGTACGCGTCGAGGATGAGCTCGGCGTGGTCGTAGTCCTCCTGGCGCGGCGAGAACACCTCGTTCGCGGCGTCGACCTGGCCGGGGTGCAGCACCCACTTGCCGTCGAAGCCGAGCGCGGCCGCGCGACCCGCGACGCGCTTGTAGCCCTCGACGTCCTTGATCTGCAGGTAGGGGCCGTCGATGGCCTGCTTGTCGTAGGCGCGGGCCGCCATGAGGATCGACATGAGGATGTGGTGGTAGGCGTCGCCGACGTCGTAGCCCTGCGGCTGCTCGCCCACCACGAGCGACTTCATGTTGATGCTGGCCATGAAGTCGGCCGGGCCGAAGATGATCGTCTCGACGCGCGGCGACGCGGCCGCGATCGCGTTGACGTTGGTGAGGCCCAGCGCGTTCTCGATCTGTGCCTCGATGCCGATGCGACCGACCTCGAAGCCCATCGTCTTCTCGATCTGCGTGAGCAGCAGGTCGAGCGCCGTGATCTGCTCGGGCGTCTGCACCTTCGGCAGCATGATGCAGTCGAGGTTCTGTCCGGCGTTCTCGACGACCTCGACGACGTCGCGGTAGGTCCAGTGCGTCGTCCAGTCGTTGACGCGCACCGCGCGCACCTTGCCGTCGTACCCGCCCTCGTTGAGCGCGGCGACGATGTTCTTGCGCGCCTCGGGCTTGGCGAGCGGCGCGACCGCGTCCTCGATGTCCATGAAGAGCTGGTCGGCGGGGAGGCCCCTCGCCTTCTCCAGCATCTTCGGCGACGAGCCCGGCACCGCCAGGCAGGAACGACGGGAACGGAGCGTGCGCGGCTCGGTCATGAGGCCCACTGTAGGGACGTCCATGCACCGGTTCACACCGGGGGCGTCTCCTGCTCCGCCCTGCGGTCACCGGAGCGGATGACGACCACGAGACCGGCGAAGATCAGCACCACCGCGGGGATCACGGCCGGCGGCGGCACCTGGCCCAACCAGACCGCGGCGATGATCGTGGAGAACGGCATCTCGAGCAGGATCGCCAGGCTCGTCACGGTCGCGCCGCTCGTGAGCACCACACGGTTGATGAGGGTGTGGCCGAGCAGCTGCGCGCCGAACGTCAGCGCCAGCACGGTCCCCCAGCCCCCGGGCGAGTAGCCCCAGAGGTCCTGGCCGAGCAGCAGGCACAGAGGCAGGAGCACCAGCGCCGACACGGCGTACGCCACCGACGTGTACGTCGGCGTCGACACCGTCTGCCGCACGCGCTCACCGGCGGTCACGTACGCCGCCGAGAGCATGCCGCCCACGAGGGCGAGCAGGTCGCCGACCAGGTGGCGCGGGTCGGTGCTCACGTCGATGCCGGTGAGGACCAGTACGCCGACGAGCGCGACGACGATGCCGACCCACGCCTGCCGCGGCACGTGCGCGCCGCGCGACCGGGCGATGAGGGCCGCCCACACCGGCTGCAGCGCGACGAGCGCGGTCGACGACGCGACCGACGTGAACCGCAGGCTCGGCAGCCACGCCGCGAAGTGCGCCCCGAGCAGCGCGCCCGCGAGCGCCGTACCCCGCCACTCCGCGCGCGTCATGCCGCGCAGCTCGCCGCGGTGGCGCAGCAGCGAGAACGGGAGGGTGAGCCCGGAGCCCAGCAGGCTGCGCCAGAACGCGAGCGCGACGGCGCCGACCGTGGTGGCCGCGATGAGCGGGCCCGAGGTGCCGATGGCGAGCATCGCGACGACGAGCAGCACGACGTCCGACGTCGGCGGGCGCGTGATCGCGTTGCCCGAGGCGTCGGACGTCGCAGGGCCGCCCTCGTCGCTCACGCGCACATCCAACCGCGCGCGGGCGGCGGGGCCGTCAGCCGGTGAGCTTGCTCAGGTCGAGGGTGTCCTTCTCGGCCGGCGGCGTGATCGTGACGTCGGCGCCCCAGTCGGAGAAGGTCATGCCGTCGGTGCCCGCCTTGGGCTGGATCTTGATCGGGAGCGGCTCGCCGTCGGTGGCGACCCAGAGCGTGCCCGAGCCGTCGACGAGGCCGATCGCGGGAGTGCCGTCGACGGTCTTCTCCTCGCCCTTGGTGAGGGTCGACGTCGGCTTGAGGAACGACCCGAGCGACGAGGTGAAGTCGCCGAGCGACGCCAGGTCGGCGAACGAGGAGTTGGTCGCCGAGGCCTTGACCCACCGGTCGCCGATCACGGCGGCCGCGGCCGCGCTGCCGAACTGCGTCCAGAACTTCTTGTCGGCCTTCATGTAGACGCTGCCGCCGACGGTGATGAGCTGGATCTCGTTGCCGCCCATGCTGATGGTGCCGGTGGCGCCCTTGTCGCGGACGAGCGTGAGGTCGAGCTTGGTCGTGTCGGTGCCGCTGGTCTGCGCACCCACGACGTGCACCGACGACTGCTGCTTGGCCGCGGCCGTCGCCGCCGCGAGGATCTCGTCGGCCGACTTCGCCGCGACGCCGTTGCTCGAGCTGCTGGCCGAGGCCGACCCCGTGGTCCGCTCGCCGCTGCTCGCCCCGCACCCGGTCGTGAGCAGCAGCACCGCCAGGCCTGCCGCCACCGCTGTCCTGCGCACGTCGTGCTCCTTCGTCCCCGAGCCCCCGACGAGCACCGCGCCCGCCCTCACGGCGACGGTAGCCGCGCGGTGTGATCGCTCCCTGTCGACGCGCGGCCGACCGGGTGAGCCGCGACCGAGCCGTGACCTGCCGCGGCCCTGGTCCACGCCCGGTCGGCACCGTCCTGGGGGACGCCAGCACGCGACGTAGCGACACGAGCACGCGTCGGAGTAGCGCTGCGATCGTCACCCGTTCGCACTAGCGTCGCGACCGTCGGGCCGGACGGGGCGCCTGGGGGGCGTCCGCGGACCGCTAGTCCTGAGGGGGCTTCTGCATGTCACGTACCTCGCGCCGCATGGTCGGCGTCGGCATCACCCTCGTCGCGACCGTCGGCCTCGCCGTCGCCGCGTCGGGCGTCACGAGCGCGTACTTCAGCGACATCAACTCCGGCACTGTCACCGGTTCCATCGGCTGGGTGAAGATCCAGACCGACGGCGGCACTGGAGACGACGGGCTCGACCTGAACTTCACGGATCTCATGCCGGGTGAGCCGCAGACGGTGAAGTTCAACTACCGGAACACCGGATCCGGCGTACAGGATCTGTGGCTCACGTTCCCGAACGTCCCGGCCCTGCACGCGCTGAACAACCTCGGACACTATGGCTATCTGAAGATCACCGACTCCTCGGCAGGCGTGCGGTTCGAGTCCTCCAACCTCCAGGACGGCCGCACCAAGGCCGACGGGACAAACAGCTGCGGGATCTACCCCGCAGGGTTCGGACCGGGTCTCTGCAACCCGCTTCCCTCCACCCTGAAGGTGCGCGACAACCTCGCGGTCGGCGCGTCTGGAACCGTCACGATCACGTTCTCGTACTCGGCCGATCTCGGTGATGCGAACCCGGGCACGAACGGCGGCCCCTTCCCCTGGAACTCCTACCCGGCGAACCTGTACGGCGGCCAGGCCTACGGCCCCGACGCAGCGTTGCCGGCCGGCAACGGGCTGCCGTACAACGTCGTCGCGACGCAGGCCGGGCAGACGCCTTGAGGGACATGCCGTTCTGCGCGTGATCTCAGCGCGCAGCGCGGCAGCCGCCCGCCGGTGACGCCGCCCGGCGACGGCTCGGACCCGTGCTCCACCCCGGAGCCGAGCCCGAGCCCCAGCCACGGCGGCGATCACGGCGGCCACGGAGGTTCCGACGGCCACGGGCACGGGCACGGCCATGACCACGACGGTCATGACGGGCACGACCGCGGCCATCAGGGCGACGGACGAGAACGGGACTGACGAGAGTGACGACGCGAGGGAGCGACCCCGTGACGGGCCGCTCGCGCGCACGACGCGCCTGGGTGGCGGTCGGCCTGGTGCTGGCCGCCACCCTCGGCGCGCTCGTGGTCGTCGGGCTGCGCGGGCACTCCGTGTACGCCGTCACCACGGGCTCGATGTCGCCCACGATCCCGCCGCGCAGCGCGGTGGTCGTCACCAAGGACGCCGTGCCGAAGATCGGCGACGTCATCACCTACGAGCACCATGGCGCGCTCGTCACCCACCGGCTCGTGGCCATCAATCCCGACGGCACGCTGCAGACCAAGGGCGACGCCAACGAGACGCCCGACGCGTGGGGCACGCCGCGCTCCGACGTCGTCGGTGTCGTCAGCACGCACGTGCCGCAGGTCGGGTACTGGCTGGTCTACCTGCGCACCCCGCAGGGCTTCGGCAGCTTCGTCCTGCTGCTGCTCCTGCTCGGCCAGGTCTGGTCGTGGGCGCTGCGCGAGGACAGCCCGCTCCGCGTGCCCAAGCACGCCCTCGGCACCCTCGCCCCCGACCGGCCGCCGGTCGACCTCGGCAGCCCCGGCTTCGGCCGCAGCAGCCAGCTGCGCCCCTGCCTCGTCCTCGAGGGGGACGCGCCGGTCCAGGGCAGCGTGCTGGCCTGGCGGCACGACGGCAGCGGGTGGGAGGCGCTGGTGCGCCACCCCGTCAGCACGGCGCCGGGCCGGTCGCGCTCGGTGGAGCGCTGGATCCCGCGCGCGGCCCTCCAGCCGCTCTGACCCGCGACGCACCCACCCGGAACGCCCGGTCGTGGCGGCGTTTCCCGAGCGAGTCCGGCGGCGTACGACGGATACCCTGCGAGCATGAGCGGAGCGACGAGGGTCTTCATCGCGCGCCTCGCCGGCATCGCCGTGTTCGACCCCCGTGGCGACCAGGTCGGCAAGGTGCGCGACGTCGTCGTCGCCATGCGCCAGGGCACCAACCCCCCGCGCGTCCTCGGCCTCGTCGTCGAGGTGCAGCCGCGGCGCCGCATCTTCTGCCCGATGACCCGCGTCACCAACATCGACGCCGGCGCCGTCGTCACCACCGGCCTGCTCAACATGCGCCGCTTCGAGCAGCGCCCCGGCGAGACCCTCGCCCTCGGCGAGCTCCTCGACAAGCGCGTCGACCTCATCGAGACCGGCGAGAAGGTCACGGTGCAGGACGTCGCGATCCAGCAGGAGCGCACCCGCGACTGGGTCGTGAGCCGCATCTACGTGAAGAAGCCGGGCAGCGGCTTCCGCCGCCGGGGCGAGACCCTCGTCGTCGAGTGGGACGCCGTCACCGGCCTCACCGTCGCCGACCCGCAGCAGGGCGTCGACTCCCTGCTCGCCACGGTCGCCAACCTGCGCCCGGCCGACCTCGCGAACGTGCTGCACGAGCTCAACCCCAAGCGCCGCAAGGAGCTCGCTGCGGCGCTCGACGACGACCGGCTCGCCGACGTCCTCGAGGAGCTCCCCGACGACGACCGCGTCGAGATCGTCGCGTCGCTCGACGGCGAGCGCGCTGCCGACGTCCTCGAGGAGATGGACCCCGACGACGCCGCCGACCTGCTGGCCGAGCTGCCGCCGGAGCAGGCCGAGGAGCTGCTCGCGCTCGTCGAGCCCGAGGACGCCGAGGACCTGCGCCGTCTGCTGTCCTACGAGGAGTACACCGCCGGCGGCATGATGACGCCGGAGCCGGTGATCCTCCCGCCCGACTCCACCGTCGCCGAGGCGCTCGCGCGCGTGCGCGACTCCGACCTGTCCCCCGCTCTTGCGGCCCAGGTCTACGTCGTGCGCGCACCGTTCGAGACGCCCACGGGCAAGTACCTCGGCGTCGCGCACTTCCAGCGGCTGCTGCGCGAGCCCCCGTCGACCCTCGTGTCGGCCGTGCTCGACGACTCGCTCGAGCCGATCGGCCCTGAGGCGCCGCTGCCGCAGGTGACCCGCTACTTCGCGACTTACAACCTCGTCGCGCTGCCGGTCGTCGACGAGAACGACCACCTGCTCGGGGCGGTCACGGTCGACGACGTGATCGACCACATGCTCCCCGAGGACTGGCGCGAGGGCGACGACGACCACGAGCTCGACGGAGACGACGAGGCGGTGACCCATGGCGCGTGACGAGCGTCGAGGCCCGCGCCTCGACCAGCCGATGGAGCGCGGCATCTCGCTGCGCCCGTCGGTCGACCCCGAGCGGGTCGGCCGGCTCTCGGAGCGCATCGCCCGGTTCCTCGGGTCGTGGCGCTTCATCGGCTACATGACGGCGTTCATCGTCGTCTGGATCTTCATCAACGTGGCGCCGTGGTGGAAGCACCCCGACCCGTTCCCGTTCATCTTCCTGACCCTGCTGCTCTCGCTGCAGGCGTCGTACGCCGCGCCCCTCATCCTGCTCGCGCAGAACCGGCAGGCCGACCGCGACCGCGTGCAGTACCAGGAGGACCGGGCGCGCACGGACCGCCTCATCGCCGACACCGAGTACCTCACCCGCGAGATCGCCTCGATGCGCATCTCGCTCGGCGAGGTCGCGACCCGCGACTTCCTGCGCAGCGAGCTGCGCGACCTGCTCGACGACCTCGACGAGCGCGAGACGCGCGCCAAGCCCAAGAAGAAGGGCAAGGCGCGGCTCGACGACGGCGACGACCTCGAGCAGCCGGTCGACGCCGCATCCTGAGGTCGTGGCCGCTGCAGGCCGCACGTAGCATCGACCGCATGACCGACAGCCTGCTCGACGCGCTCGACGCCGCCCTCGCGACCGTCGAGGACCCCGAGATCCACCGCCCGATCACCGACCTCGGGATGGTGAAGTCGCGCGAGGTCGTCGACGGCGTGGCCCGCATCGCGGTCTACCTGACCGTCGCCGGCTGCCCGATGCGCGACACGATCACCTCGCGCGTCACCGACGCCGTCTCGCGGATCCCGGGCGTCACCGCCGTCGAGGTCGAGCTCGACGTGATGGACGAGGAGCAGCGCAAGGCCCTGCGCGAGAAGCTCGTGGGCCACGACGAGCGCGAGATCCCGTTCACGAAGCCGGGCAGCCTCACCCGCGTCTACGCGATCGCGTCCGGCAAGGGCGGGGTCGGCAAGTCGTCGACCACCGCGAACCTCGCGGTGCAGCTCGCGAGCCAGAGACTCTCGGTCGGCCTGGTCGACGCCGACATCTACGGCCACTCGATCCCGCGCCTGCTCGGCGCGACCGAGGCGCCCACGATGGTCGAGGGCATGATCATGCCGCCGCAGGCCTACGGCGTACGCGTCATCTCGATGCTGCCGTTCAAGCCCGGCGGCGTCTCGCAGCCGGTCGCGTTCCGCGGCCCGATGCTGCACCGCGCGCTGCAGCAGTTCCTCGCCGACGTGTGGTGGGGCGACCTCGACGTGCTGCTGCTCGACCTGCCCCCGGGCACCGGCGACGTCGCGATCTCGGTCGCGCAGCTGCTGCCCAACGCGGAGGTCGTCGTGGTCACCACGCCGCAGACCGCCGCGGCCGAGGTCGCGATCCGCGCGGGGATGCTCGCGCAGCAGACCAAGACGCGCGTGGCCGGCGTCGTCGAGAACATGTCGGCGTTCCCGTGCCCGCACTGCGGCGAGCCGATGGACCTGTTCGGCTCCGGCGGCGGCACGCTGGTGAGCGAGACGCTGACCCAGGAGCTCGGGTACGACGTCCCGCTGCTGGCCAAGGTGCCCTTCGACGTGCGCCTGCGCGAGGGCGGCGACGAGGGTCGGCCGATCGTGCTGTCGGACCCCGACGCTCCGGCGTCGACGGTGCTGCGCGAGCTCGCCGGCCGCCTCGGCACCCGCGCGCGCGGCCTGGCCGGCATGTCGCTCGGGCTCACCCCCGCGTCGCGCGCCTGACGCCGAAACGCGCGTGAGCCTGCGGACCCGCTCCGCCAGGATGACGCCGTGGCGCTGACGACCCCCTCGCGGTTCGCCGACCCGACGTGGGTCGAGCAGACCCTGCAGTGGGGCACGGACCGGCTGCGCGAGGCCGGGTTCGTGCCCAGGGAGATCACGCAGCCGCACGTGCGCCCGTGGTCGACCGTGTTCCGGATCGCGACCGGCACGCCGGAGTCGTTCTGGCTCAAGGCGAACGGCGACGGCACGAGCTACGAGGCCGGGCTCCTCGCCCTCCTGGCCGAGCTCGGTACGCCGTTCGCGCCCCGGCCGCTCGCGGTCGACGCCCAGCGCGGCCTCTCGCTCATGCCCGACGGCGGGCCGGTGTCGCGCAGCGCCCACGGCGGGCTCACACCCGTCGACGTGACGATCGAGCACGTCGTGCAGTACGCCGCGCTGCAGCGCCATCTCGAACCGCACGTCGAGGCGCTGCTCGCCGCCGGCGTCGACGACCTCCGCCCGACGCGCCTCGCCGCGAGGCTCGAGCAGCGCATCGACGAGCTGCTCGAGGAACGGCCTCCCGCACGCCTCGAGGCCGACGGCGCCGCGCGGCTGCGCGCGGTGCTCCCGGCGTACGCCGAGGCCTGCGCCGAGCTCGCGGCGTCCGGCATCGCCCCGTCGCTGAACCACGACGACCTGCACGACAACAACGTGGTCGCGGCCGGACCGGTGTTCATCGACTGGGGCGACGCGTGCGTCTCGCACCCCTTCGGCACGCTCCTCGTCACGCTGCGGTCGGTCGCCTTCCACCACGGCCTCGCGATCGACGACCCGCAGCTCGATCGCATCGCCGACGCCTACACCGAGGCGTGGACCGACGTCGCCGACCGCGCCACGCTGCGCCGTCAGGCCCAGCTCGCCATCCGCGTCGGGCCGCTCACCCGGTCGATGTCCTACGTCCACGCGCTGACCGGCGTCGACGACGCCGCGTGGGACGAGGACGCCGACGCCATCCCCGGCTGGCTGCTCGAGCTCGTCGAGCCCGGCCTGCCGCTGCAGGCCCCGCTGCTCTGACCTGCCGAAGCAGCACGCGGCAGCGTCACGCCGCTGACACTCCCTGAGATTCCTGGCGTTCCGGCGTATCAGGCGCCCGTCTCGCCGCTCTTCCCGGTGTCCATCACCACGAGCCCGGTCCACGGGCCCGACACCGGGAGCCCCCGATGCGCCTGCCCCTCTCCACCTCCACCCTCACCGCCCTCGGCCGCGGACTCAGCTCCGACCCTGCTCCGCGTCGCCGTCGTTCGACCCGCCCTGCGGTCGACGCCTCGGTGAGCCGCACCGCCGTCCTGCCCGGCCAGTCCCCGCTGTGGCGTCCGCCGTCGCGGCTGACCGGCCTGCTCGAGCGCTACGACCGCATGACGCCGGTCCTCGCCTGAGCCTCGCCGTCGCCGGCACCCGATCCGACCCCGGTCCGCGCACCTGCGCCACCCACCACCCCGCACCACCACCCCGTCCCCGCACCGCCCCGCTTCCCTGGAAGGACCACCGCCATGTCCACGATCACCACCACCGCCCCGTCGTCGTTCGAGGCACCCCGCACGTCGGGCCGCCGCATCCTCGTGGCGGGCGCCGTCGTCGCCGGCCTCGTCGTCGCGGGCGCCGTCGCCATCCCGCGTCTCACGGCGCAGACGACGACCGCGCCGACGACGTACCCGGCGATCACCTCGCACGACGCGGTCGAGCACCAGCTCGACACCGCCCGGTCCGCCGCCCTCGGCGCCGCAGCCCGGCACCAGTCCCGCGTGGTCGAGCGCAACGTCGACCTCGCCGGCAAGCGTGCCGCGGCCGGTGCCGCGGGTGCGGCGTACGTGCCGATGGAGTTCCAGCCGGCGCTCGCCGCCGGAGAGACCCGCATGTACGTCGGCGGGCAGCTCCAGACCGTCCTGATCCCGCAGGTCGTGGGCAGCTCGGTCGTCGCCGAGCAGACCGGGACCATCGGTCACTACGCCTACACGCCGCCGCTGACGACGAAGGTCTACAACGGCAGCACGCTGGAGACCGTGCCCGTCACCGGGACCCGCAGCTTCACCGCTGCGGCGCTCCAGGCGATGCGGCAGCAGATCGGCGGGCTGGCGCCCACGTACGCGTGGACGCCGAACCACGTCACCTCGGTGCAGAAGGAGCAGACCGGGGTGCACCGCACGTACCCGTTCACGGGACGCACGCTGCACATGACGTGGGGAGACCCCTGGGTGCCTCCGACCGACAACCCCGACTGGGTGCCCTACATCAAGTCGCACTACTTCCACCCGGTCACCACGCGGCCGCTCGCCACGCACGAGTACCGCTGACAGGCCACCCACGGGGTAGGTGCTCAGGGCCGGGACGCCACGGCGTCCCGGCCTTGGGCCGTGCCGCAACCCCGGTGACAGGAGGCGCTCGGTGCGCCCACAATGCGTCCGGGGGTGGGCTCATGGTCGCTCAGCCATGGCAGGAAAGCTCCATCGGTCCGCTGCTCGACGCCGCGGCCGCCGGCGACGGTGCCGCGTGGGACTCGCTCGTCGAGCGGTTCACCGGTCTGCTCTGGTCGACCGCGCGCGCCCACCGCCTCTCCCCCGCCGACTCCGCCGACGTCGTGCAGACGACGTGGCTGCGTCTCGTCGAGAACCTCGGCCGCATCCAGGACCCCGAACGTCTCGGCGGGTGGCTCGCCACCACGGCGCGACGCGAGTGCCTCGTCGTGCTGCGCCGCTCGCGCCGCGAGCCACCGGTCGGCGACGAGCGGCTGCTCGACACCGTCCCCGACCAGCGCTCCCCGCTCGACGCCTCGCTGCTCGCCGACGAGCGCGACGCCGCGCTGTGGCGGGTGTTCGACGAGCTGCCCGACCGGTGCCGCAGGCTGCTGCGCGTGCTGCTGGCCGATCCGGCTCCGTCGTACGCCGAGGTCTCGGAGTCGCTCGGCATCCCCATCGGCAGCATCGGCCCGACCCGGCAGCGCTGCCTGTCGTCGTTGCGCCTGCTGGCCGTGGAGTCCGGGGCGCTCGACCCCGGCGACCTCGACCTCACCGACCGCACCGTCTCCCTGGGAGGTGAATCGTGAGCGACCGCGACGACGAGCTCGAGCGCCGGCTCCGCGCGCTCGCCACCGAGGCCGACCCGCCGCCCGCGCTGGTGGTCGAGTCGGCGAAGGCGGCGTTCGCCCTGCGCGACCTCGACGCCGAGCTGGCCGAGCTCGTGGCCGACTCCGCCGTCGACGACCCCGCCGTGCTCACGCGCGCCGTGGTCTCCGACGTACGCATGCTGTCCTTCGAGTGCGGCGAAGTCGTCGTCGAACTCGACGTCGAGGCCGACCCGCTCTCCCGCCGCGTTCGCCTGTCGGGCCTCGCCGTCGGCGCCGTCGGCGTCGTGACCCTCGTGCGCTCCGACGGCCGCCGCACCGTCGAGCTCGGCGACGGCGGCCGCTTCGTCGCCGACGACGTCGAGCCCGGCCCGCTGCGCCTCGAGCTCACCACCCCCGACGGACGTCGCGTCACGACGTCCTGGATCCACGTGTAGCCGGCCGTGCCGCGGGCGGCGACGGCGACGAGCACGGAGACGAGCACCGACCTCGTCGACGCCGCCCAGCACGCCCTCGACCTCGTCGGCGCGGACCCGCACGCGTCCCTGGCCGCCGCCGACGCCGTACTCGCCAGGATCCCTCGAGCGCGCACGGCTGACGAGGTGCGCGCCGTGGTCACAGCGGAACGTGCGGCAGGAAGATCTCTGCGCGACCTCGGCCGCAGCCAGGCCGGCCTGGCGCGGGTCAGGAGAGGCGTCTCCATCGCCGATCGCAAGGGGCTGCCTGCGATCGCCGCAGAAGGCCGGATGACGCTGTCCTTCCTGCTCCTCGAGCAGGGCCGGCTCGGGCAGGCGCTAGGGACGATCGATCTCGCACTAGGTTCCCTCGACGGGCTCGAGGCCGCGAAGGCGAGGACGAACCGTGCGCTCATCCTGCACAGGGCAGGTCGGCCGCGAGAGGCGCTGGACGAGTACGCCGCCGCCCTGTCGGTGATCCGTCGGGCGGGCGACGAGTACTCGGAGTACGTGGTGCGTGACAACCGTGCAGCGCTGTTCGCGGAGCAAGGATCCACGGCCGAGGCCGTTGCGGACCTGATGTGGGCACGCGAGTTCGCCCTGCGTCAGGGACGGTCGGTGGAGGCGGCCGATACCCTGTGGAACCTCGCCTCGCTCTATGCCTACGCCGGTGACATCCCTCGCGGCCTCGAACTGTTCGATCTCGCCGACCGGGAGCTGGGCGACGTGGACCGACCGCAGCGCTACACCGGTCGCGCCGAGGTGCTCCTGGACGCGGGTCTGGCGGAGGAGGCCCGTGAGATGGCGCGGCGGGGGGTGGCGTGGGCCGACGAGCGAGGCTGGTCCTACGCTGCCGCGGAGGCGCGGCTGTGGCTCGCCCTCTCGTCGCTGGCAGCCCCGGTGCCGGACCTCGACGAGGCATCGCGCGAAGCACGCGCCGCGGCCCGCGCATTCACCGACCAGGGCCGTCCCGACTGGCAGGTGCTGGCGCAGCACGCGGAGCTTGTGACGCGACTCCGGGCGGGCGCCCGCCCACGGGACCTCGACAGAGCGGTCGACGTCGCGTCGCTCCTCCGTGACCGGGGGCGCGCCGCGCACGCGGCCGACCTGCGGGTCATCGCGGGACGCATCGCTGAGGACCGTGGCGACCTTCCGCGCGCGCGGATGCTGCTCGGCCCGCTCGCGATCCAGACGTCGTCCAGCCAGATCGAAGTGCGAAGCCGCGCCTGGTACGCGCGGGCGCTCCTCCAGCTGGCCGACCGCGACGCGGCGTCCACCGCGAGCCTGCTCAAGGCCTGGCGGCTCAACGAGGAGCAGGCAGGCCTGCGCGGTGCCACCGAGCTGCGGGCTGCGTCGGCGGCCCACGGCTCGGACATCGTCAAGACGGCGGTGTCCCAGGCGATCGCAGGCGGGAGCGCGCGGAGGGCGTTCGACTGGGCCGAACGCGGCAGAGCCGCGAGCCTACGGCGTCCCGAGATCCAGGCGCCGACGGATCCCGATCTGGCTGCCGCGCTGGTGAGGCTGCGGTGGTCGGCGATGATCGACGAGTACGCGCACCAGGAGGGCTCGCCGGACCCGACCGCTCGAGCACGCCGGCGTCGCGACGAGGCCGAGGTACGCCGGCTGGCACGTCGGGCTCCCGGCTCGGGCCCGGCCGTGGCGCCGGCGACGTGGAGCGATCTCCGGCGGCATCCGAGCCACATGCTGCTCCTCGAGTTCCTGCAGCACGAGGATGCGCTCTGGGCGGTGCGGGTGGAACGCGACAGCTCGGCCCTGGTCCAGGTGGCGCGGGTCTCCGTCGTCGAGGAGGCGATCGACTCGCTGGTCTTCGCCCTTCGCCGGCTTCTGACGACACGGCCGACGGTGCAGCGGCGCGCCGCGCTCGTGTCCCTGGTGGAGGAGGAGGCAGGCAGGGTGGGGCGCCTGCTGCTGGACCCGCTCGAGGCGCGGGGGCGCGACGATGTCGTCGTCAGTCCGGTCGGGCCCCTCAACCGGATGCCCTGGGGCGCTCTCGGACTCGTCTCCCCCGACGCACCCCCGTGCGTGGCTCCCTCCGCCACGAGCTGGCTGGCCGCGCGCCGACGCGCCCGCCCGGACCGTCGCCGCGTGCTGGTCGTGGCCGGCCCCGACCTGCCCGGGGCCGCCGATGAGGCGCGCCGCGTCTCCGCCCTGCACACGGACGCTCTCTGCCTGGAGGGTCGGCATGCCGCGGCGGACCGGGTCCTGTCCGAGATGCCGCACGTCACGACGCTGCACGTCGCGGCGCACGGACGCCTGCGACGCGACAACCCGCTGTTCTCCGCCCTCCAGCTCGCTGACGGGCCGTTGACCGTGTACGACATCGAGAGCCTGCCGAGCGTCCCGGCCGAGATCGTGCTCTCCGCCTGCAGCACAGGCGCCGCGCACCCGGTGGTCGGCGACGAGATCCTCGGGCTCGCCTGGGCTTTGCTCTCGAGCGGAGCCCGTCAGGTCGTGGCGCCGCTGCTGCCCATCCCCGACGTGGAGACGGGCGAGCTGATGACACGCCTGCACACCTCCCTCTCCGAGGGCCACGACCTCGCCGAGGCGTGGCGGAGAACGGTGACCGATACCGCCGAGGACGATCCAGTGCGGCTGGTCGCGAGCGCGTTCCTGATGTTCGGCTGCTGACCTCAGATGAAGTGCGGGTCCAGGGCCGGGTCGATCGCCCTCGGGTCCCACACCAGACCCAGCTGGTAAGGCGTCGCGGAGTAGGTCGACAGAGTGGCCTTGAGGTCGTCCCACGCCTCCGCGGCTGTGCAGGCATGGCCGTTGAGGCGCTTCTCCTGGATCCGGTAGGCGATCTCGGCGGCGAGCACGGGAGCGGCGAAGGACGTACCGCTCCAACGTGCTGCATCGCCGGAGAAGTGCTCCTCGGCGCCTGTGTCATCGATCACGATGCCGCGCGGATAGTCACCCATCAGGTTCTCGCCATAGGTGCACGCGTCGACCCATGCCCCATGGTTCGAGAAGGACGACCGTTGGAGATCCTCGTTCAGTGAGCCGACTGCGAGGACGTCGTCGGAAGCCGCAGGCCAGAACAGTCGATCGATGCCGTAGTTGCCTGCGGCGCAGACGATCACTGCGTCGGGTCGCGCCGCCCGGAACTCTCTCAGCCAGGCGGCGAGGGCCAGCGGCATGGTGTCCGGCGGGTTCGCGTGCTTGGTCCGGTCATGACCCGAGTAGTCGGTCGCGTCCGTGTACCCACCGAAGGAGAGGTTCAGAACGTCGACCCCGGGGTGCTTGTCCAGCAGACGTCGCAGACCCTCGAGCACGGACGCCTCGGTGCCGACCCCGTCCGCGTCGAGCACACGCACGTTGACCAAGCCCACGCGGTCGCGCGCCTGACGACCGACGAGGTAGGTGATGAAGGTGCCATGGCCCGCCTCCGCACCGAGGACGTGCGGTCGCTCGATCTCAGGCACCCGCAGCGCGTCCGCGTCGAGATCCGGATCCAAGACCAGTGCGGCCGCACCGTCGGTCGGCGGGGCCGCTGCGGCTGCAGCGGCCGCGATCGCCGCCACGTACGGCGAGCCTGTCGCGCTGGCCAGATCGAGGCCGGTGTCGACGACGGCGACGACCGGGTCGCCGTCGGGCCAGCTGCGGCTCTTGGCCGCGACGTTCTGCGGCGAGGGCTGCCCGTTCGGGTGGCCGTGCGGGATCCAGGCGGGGTTGCCGGTGAAGGCGTAGTGCAGCGCGACGTCGCAGTCCGCTGGCGACACCCCCGCGGACGGTGCGTCGTCACGGGCCTGCGTCCTCAGCCTGGCCACGAGGGCGGGCAGCGGCTCGTTGCCCCCGATGTAGTCGTACTCCCGCAGGTGCAGTCCGGCGAGCGTCGAGCTCGTGTGGTCGGTGTACTCGAGCGGCTGGGTGTCCAGGCCCAGCACGGACGCCGCAGCATCGGTCGCCAGGAAGCGCCCCGCCACGTAGATGAAGCCGGCGGTGTCGTCCCCTTGCAGCTCGAGGCGGAGCTCCGGCCGCTGAGAGGCGTTGAGGCGCAGGCCCCAGGTGGTCTCGGCGAAATCGGTCATGTCGTCCCCTGCTCGTCGGCCGCCCAGGGCGGCGCAGCACGAGGGCGCGTGTCCGCGCCCGTCGGTATCAGGAGGCGCGAGATCGCGTCCTGATACGTGGTGGCAGAGATCCCCCCGCCGACGGGGCTCCCCAGGTCGAGCCCGGCACGTCGATCGAGTCAGAGCGTGGACCTGCCCGCGGAGCACGTCCACTGCTTTAGGAGAGATTGACCTCGGACGTTCGCAGTTCGCCCCGGTATGGGCCCAATGATCCGCAGATGTCCTGGGGCGCAACGCATCTGGAGCGTGCGCTACACCGAGGTTAGCGCGTCGCGCGCGGGACGCATCCTCAGGTGGCGTCGGGGTCGAACGACGACGTCGGCTTGGGCGCAGGCTTGGTCGAGCTCGCCGGGCCGTTGGGCGACACCGGCTTCGTGACGGCGTCGGTCGTGCCGTTCACGGCGTCGGACAGGAACGACGAGGCGATGCGCTTGGGGTGCAGCTCGCCGATGTCGGCGAAGGTCTGGCGCAGGTCGTCGGTCATCGACGGGTCGAGGTCGGCGGCGGCCATGATGTCGCCCCGGGCCTTCGTGGCCTGGTCGCGCACGACGCGCAGCCAGCGGACCCCCGACGCCACGGCGCGCGGCAGCCGATCGGGGCCGAGCAGCAGCACGGCCACGATCGCGATGACGAGGAACTCGCCGGCGCCGATGTCGAAGAGCACGGGACCAGGGTACGGCGTCGGCTCAGCCGGTCGAGGAGTCGGCGGCGAGTGTCACCCGCACGTCGCGGGAGCCCGCGCCGTCCTGGACCTCGACCGTGACCGTGTCGCCGGGCGCGTGCGTGCGGATCGCGACGATCAGCTCGGTCGAGTCGGAGACCTTCCGACCGTCGATCGCGAGGATGACGTCGCCCGCCTTGAGACCCGCAGCCTCGGCGGGGCCGCCCGCCACCACGGCCTTGATCTGGGCCCCGGGACCGGCGTACGTCAGGTCGACCGAGACGCCCATGATCGGGTGGGTCGACTTGCCTGTGGAGATGATCTCCTCGGCGACGCGCTTGGCCTGGTTGACCGGGATCGCGAAGCCGAGGCCGATGCTCCCCGACTGCCCGCCGCTCTGCGAGCCCAGCGACGCGATGGCGGAGTTCACGCCGATCACCTTGCCGTCGGCGTCGACGAGCGGGCCGCCGGAGTTGCCCGGGTTGATCGCGGCGTCGGTCTGGATCGCGTTGATGTAGCTGCTCTCCCCCGAGCCGCCGGCGGTCACCGGGCGGTTGAGCGAGGAGATGATGCCGGTGGTGACCGTGCCCTCGAGACCGAGCGGCGAGCCGATCGCGATGACCGAGTCGCCTACGACGAGGCCGTCGGAGTTGCCGAGCGTCGCGGTCTTGAGCCCGGTCGCGTCGACCTTGAGCACCGCCAGGTCGTACGACGCGTCGCGGCCCACGATGCGCGCCGGGAGCGCCCGCCCGTCCTGGAACGTGACGGTGATCGAGCCGCCGTCGGCGGCACCGGCGACCACGTGGTTGTTGGTCAGGACGTAGCCGTCCTCGCGCAGCACGAAGCCCGAGCCCGTGCCGCTGCCCGACGTGCCCGACTCCTCGATCTGCACGACCGTCGGCAGCACGGCGGCGGCGACGGCGGCCACGGAGCCCGCCGGCCGCGACGACAGGTCGGCCGACGACTGCGGCAGGACCGTTCCGGGAGACGTGAGGTCGGTCTGCGACCGGCGCTCGAGCACGGTGAACGCCCCGACCCCGCCGAGGGCACCGGCGAGCAGGCCGGCGGCGACGGCGATCGCGACGATGCGCCCGGTGCCGCGGCGCGCGGTGCCGGGCGCGGCCGGCTCCGTCGGGGAGTCGGCGGCGGACCAGGGGTCGGGCGCCTCGGTGGGCGCCTCGGACGGCGGCTCGCCGGCCGTGCCGGCGTGGACCGCGGCGACGTACGCCGGGTCGAGGGCGGGCTGGCCGAACACGGGCGGCTGCGGGCCGGCGCCGTACGCGGTGGTCGACAGCGGGGCCACGAACTCGGGCGAGCCCTGCTCCGCGGACACGAGCGACTCGGGTGCGGGCGGCGGGTACGCGGGCGCACCCGAGGTCGGCTCGGCCGGCCCCTGCGCGGCCGTGCTCTCGCCCTGGTAGCCGGTCATGCCTGCTTCCTCCGTACGCCGTCCGCCGCGCGACCTGTCGCGGGCCCGACGTCCATCGTGCCCGGGGTTGCCGGGACCGCGCGAACCGAGAGCGCGCGGCCGCGGCTCACTGGAGCACCACGTCCGTGCCGGACGCCTGCAACGTCACACCGGTGGGGGTGACGTCGACGCCGGTCAGCGAGAGCCCGAGCGGCAGCCCGCCCATCGACGACACGAGCGCGTCGATGCGCTCGTGGACCGCCGACGGGATGGAGTCGCCCGACACGTCGACACCCAGCACGCTCACCTTGTCGAGGTCGAGCGCGAGCTTGCCGTCGCGCACCGCCGGGATCACGCGCGCCTCGACCGACAGCAGTCCGAGCGCCTGGGTCGAGGCCACCAGCGCGTCGCCGTCGACCTTCACCGTCCAGCCGTCGCCGAGCTTGCTCTGCAGCTGCTGGGTCGTCACGCTCGCGGTCGCCTCGACCGTGTCGGCCGTGCGCGGGCTGCTGGTGGAGACGCCGTACAGCTCCACGACCACGTCGTCGAGCGCTACCCCGGAGGCGGGCACGGAGTCGGCCGTCACGGTGACGTGGTCGAGCGAGCCCTTCGCCACCTGCGTCAGCACGGGTACGCCGTGGATCTGGGTCGTGACGCCGCTGGCGCCCGACAGCTCGGCGGCGACCCGCTCGCTGATCGTGCGCTCGGCGACCGAGTCGGCGACCCGGTCGCCCACGACGCCGAGCACGAGCAGCACGCCGACCACCGCGGCGACGATCACGAGCACCTTCTTCACGATCCGCTCCCGAAGATCCGCTCCCAGCCGCGCTGGATGCGGCTCCACAACGAGTCGTCCTGCGCCACCGCCGAGGGCAGCGCCTGCATCACCGCCGACGCCGTCGCCGCGGGGTCCTCGGCGTCGGACACGGCGAGCGTGAGCACCTGGCCCTCGGCGACCCAGACGGCGGTCCACGCCGAGCCCGTACCCGATCGGACCCAGGCGGTGCCGGCGCCCTCGCCCTGCGGCGCGAAGCCCTTCGAGCGCAGCTCCGCGGTGTCGGCGTCGGTGAGCAGGCCGGCCGCGGAGAACAGCGACACGGTCATGAGCCCGTCGGAGAACACCTGGTGCACGACCGGGACGGCGAGCAGCGTGCCCGCCTGCGACTGGCGCGACTCGACGAGGCTCAGCCCGCCGGGCAGCGCCTCCGGGCAGGGGCAGCCGCGGGTGCGGGCAGCGGCGAGAGCCGGCTCGTCGAGCACGGTGCCGAACTTGTCGGCGCCGGTCGGCGGCACGGTCGTCTCCTTCGGTACGCCGAGGCGCACGGACGTCATCGAGACGGTGCGGACGACGGCGCCCGAGGGGTCGAGCAGGTCCTTGCGCAGCAGCAGGCCGGTGGCGTGGTCGAGCCAGAACCGGGCGGCGGTGACGCCGTCGGCGGTCACGGCGACCACGGCGTCGGCCGGACGTCCGCCGACGCGGGTGTCGAGGTCGGCCTCGCGCAGCACGCGGTAGTTGACGATCAGCAGGTCGAGCACGCGGCTCTCGTCGGCGAGGGTGCCCGACCGGCCGTCGGGCGCGAGGGTCGCCGGCTTCGGCGCCGGGCTCACGGCGGTGACGATGGTGCCGCGACGCGGCAGGTGCACGAGGTCGGCGACCGAGCGCTGCTCGCCCTGCGTGGTCTCGGCACGCCCCGACCACGCCAGGCTCGACGACGCCTTCGCCGTGCGGGCCAGCAGCGCGAGGGCGACGGCGTCGTCGGTGGTCATCGCGGCTCGGTCGGCGGTGGCCTGCGGGTCGACGCGGCCGGTCCAGCCGGTCCAGGCGCCCGCACCGGAGGTCGGCTGCGAGCCGAGGAGGGCGAGCGTGCCGAGGGCCAGGGTCGCGGCCCCCGCGCACGCGATCCCGACGACGGCCGGACGGATCACGGCGCGGTGCTGGGCGAGGGCGCCTCGGTCGGCGACGTGCCGAACCCGGCGGTCTCGTAGCGCGGCCCGGACAGCGGCATCGTGTCGACCGACACCGAGTGCTCGACCGAGAACGTGTCGACGACCGGCCCGAAGCTCGGGCGGGGCGGGGTGACGGCACCGACGCCGGCGCTGGAGGCGCCCACGGCGGCGGCCACGGCCAGCACGGCCGCACCCGCGGCGGTGGCGACCACCACGCGACGGCGCGGGCGGCGCGAGGTACGCGGACGCGTGCCCGCGGGGCCGGTGGGACGGACGCATGCAGGCCCGGACTGCGGCGGGATCACCGCGGCGGGCTCGGAGGTCGCCGGCTCGGGGGCGCCGGCGGGGCTCTCGGCGATCGCCGAGAGGCGGGACAGGAAGTCGAGGGACGGTGCCGGCTCGGGGGCCGCCTCGAGCGCCGCCGTCGCCGCGCGCTGCGCGTCGAGCGCAGCGCGGCAGGCCGAGCACGACGCCACGTGGGCGAAGGCGCGCTCGGCCTCGGCCGGAGACATCCGGCCGTCGGCGAGGTCGGCGACGCGGTCGCCGAGGCAGCGTCCGGTCACGACAGTCCGGCCCCCTGCTCGACGTCGGGACTCGGGAGGCGCGAGGCGGTGCGCGGCGTGCGGTGCGCGAGGGAGTCGCGCAGCGCGGCGCGGCCGCGGTGGATCCGGGAGCGCACGGTGCCCAGCTTGATGCCGAGGAGCTCGGAGATCTCCTCGTAGGTGAGCCCCTCGATGTCGCACAGCACGACGGCGACCCGGAAGTCCGGGGGCAGCGCGTCGAGCGCGGCCTGGATGTCGGCGTCGTACGTGCGGTCGTCGATGAGCTGCGCGGGCCCGACCTCGCGCGAGGCGAGGCGGTCGGCGGCGTCCTCGGGAAGGCCCTCGAAGCGGATGCGGGCCTTGCGGCGCACCTGGTCGAGGAAGAGGTTCGTGGTGATCCGGTGCAGCCAGCCCTCGAAGGTGCCGGGCGTGTACTGCGACAGCGAGCGGAAGACGCGGACGAAGACCTCCTGCGTGAGGTCCTCGGCGTCGTGCTGGTTGCCGGTCAGCCGGTAGGCCAGGCGGTAGACGCGCGCCCCGTGATCCCGGACGACGTCGTCCCAGGACGGTGCGGCGTAGGGCGCAGGCGGTGCGCCTTCCGTGCCGTACGTCGGGTCCACGCTGCCCATGCTGCCCAGCTCCTCGGAGTCGGCCACGTCCCGGTCGAGCAGGGCCAGCGCGGTGCTGGTCCCTCCGGTCGTGGTCTCCATCTTCCTCTCCGGGCCTACTCGCCGGTAAACGGCGACTCGCTGAGCGAACGCTGAGAAGAACGGCGGAGCCGTCCTCCCTGACGACGAACCGGCCCTGACCAGGGTTCCCGCGCCGGCCCGGGGAGGGCGTCCCGTGCGGGGTCGGCACCCCTCGGCGGCCCTGCGGGGACTAGCCTCGCGCCGTGGACCTCGATTCCCGCGCGCTGGCCGCGTTCCGCACGTCCTGGGAGTTCTCGGAGGCGTACGTCGCCGAGGACGCCGTGCTCACCGAGGCGCGGGCCCGCGCCGAGGAGGTCGGCTGCGCCCCGATCCTGCCCGGCGGAGGCGCCGCGCTGCGGCTGCTCGCCGCCCTGCTCGACGCCCGGCACGTGGTCGAGATCGGCACCGGCACCGGCGTCTCGGGCGTCTGGCTGCTCCGCGGGATGAACCCCGAGGGCGTCCTGACCTCGGTCGACGTCGAGGCCGAGCACCAGCGCCACGCCCGCGAGGCCTTCGCGGCCGAGGGGGTCGCCCCCTCCCGCACCCGCCTCATCACCGGCCGCGCCCTCGAGGTGCTCCCCCGCCTGGCCGACGCGTCGTACGACCTGGTCCTCGCCGACGGCGCCAAGGACGAGTACCCCGACTACGTCGAGCAGGCCGCCCGGTTGCTGCGCCCCGGCGGCGTCCTGGCCCTCGACAACGCCCTCTGGCACGACCGCACGGCCGACCCGGCCCAGCGCGACCCCGACACCGTCGCGATCCGCGGCGCCGTCACCGCCCTGCAGGAGGACGAGCGCTTCCTGGTCACCCTCCTCCCGGTCGGCGACGGCCTGCTCACCGCCGTCCGCCGCTGAGGCTCCGGCTCCGAGCCCCGAGCACGACGAAGGCCCCCGTCCGTGAGGACGGGGGCCTTCGCGTGTGTCTGCGGGCTGGTCAGCCGGCGACGGTGGAGAGCTGGGCACCGAGGTCGCGAGCCTCGTCGGGGGTGAGCTCGACGACGAGCCTGCCGCCGCCCTCGAGCGGAACGCGCATGACGATCCCGCGCCCCTCCTTGGTGACCTCGAGCGGGCCGTCGCCCGTCCGCGGCTTCATGGCGGCCATGTGCTTACCCCTTTTCGTCGTCGCGCCCGTCCGAGCCGGCGCGAGATGTGCGGGGACCAGTATCCCTGATGGGCCCGGGTGCCCGCGACCACGCCCCCAGCGATCGGACGTGGCCCCGGGGCGGGTGGTTCAGGCGCGCGGGACGTGGCAGCCGGCGAGGTGGTCGTCGACGAGGCCCATGGCCTGCATGCCGGCGTACGCCGTCGTCGGCCCCACGAAGACGAAGCCGCGGCGCTTGAGCTCCTTCGCGAGCGCCGCCGACTCCGGGGTGGTGGCCGGGACGTCGGCGGGCGTGCGCGGGCGGGAGCGGCGCCGCGGCGGGGCGAACGACCACACCAGCCGGTCCAGCGCCCCCTCCCCCTCGGCGTCGAGCAGGTCCACGAGGGCCCGGGCGTTGGCGATGGTGGCGTCGACCTTGGCGCGGTTGCGCACGATGCCGGCGTCGGCGAGCAGCCGGGCGCGGTCGGCCTCGCCGTACGCCGCGACGGTGACCGGGTCGAAGCCCGCGAAGGCCGCCCGGAAGCCCTCGCGCTTGCGCAGGATCGTGATCCAGGCGAGGCCGGACTGGAACGCCTCGAGGGTGAGCCGCTCGAAGATCGCGACGTCGCCGTGGACCGGCCGGCCCCACTCGGTGTCGTGGTAGGCGATGTAGTCGGGCGTCGTGGCGCCCCAGGGGCAGCGGGCGAGCCCGTCGTCGCCGACGACGACGTGGGTCACCGGATCACCGGGGTCAGGGCCGCTCGTCGGTCTGCGGCGCCGGGCGGGGCACACCCATCCCGGCCACGCGCGCCTCGAGCTCGGCGATCCGGGCGTCGCGGGTCGAGACCTCCTCGGCGAGGCGGTCGAGCACCTCGTCGACCTCGTCCATCCGGTAGCCGCGCAGGCCGACGGCGAAGCGGACGTCGTCGACGTCGGCCTTGGCCATCGGGCGGTCCTCGGGGAGGGCGAGGGGGGCGCGGTCGGGCGTGGTCTCGGGCAGCTCGCCGAGGCGGCCGACCGCGAGCAGCGCGACGACGGTGATGAGCACGATGCCGGCGAGCATGAACAGGAAGGTCATCGCCGTCCTCGTGGGTCCCGTGGCGCGGTCCGGCGGTTGCCGGACGCCCCGAGCATGCCACGCTGGTGGCTCCCGGTGCCGCGCGGCTCCGGCGACGCGCGGAAGGAGCCAGGGGTGCCGCTGCGGCTCGGTGGGCGCACGTTCGGCGACGACGAGACCGTCGTCATGGCCATCGTGAACCGCACGCCCGACTCGTTCTTCGACCAGGGCGCGACCTTCTCCGACCCCGCGGCGATGGCCGCGGTGGACCGTGCGGTCGACGAGGGCGCGGGCATCGTCGACATCGGCGGCGTGAAGGCAGGCCCGGGCGCCGAGGTCGACGCCGCCGAGGAGATCCGGCGTACGGCGTCGTTCGTCGCAGCCGTGCGCTCGAAGCACCCCCACGTCGTCATCTCCGTCGACACCTGGCGCGCCGAGGTCGGCCGCGTCGTGTGCGGCGAGGGGGCCGACCTGCTCAACGACGCGTGGGGCGGGCACGACCCGGAGCTCGCGGCCGTCGCGGGCGAGCTGGGTGCGGGGCTCGTGTGCACCCACACCGGCGGCGCCACCCCGCGCACGCGTCCGCACCGGGTGCAGTACGCCGACGTCGTCGACGACGTCGTGGCGTTCTGCACCGCCGAGGCCGAGCGCGCCGTGTCGCTCGGTGTCTCGCGCGAGTCGGTGATCATCGACCCGGGCCACGACTTCGGGAAGAGCACGCGGCACTCGCTCGAGGTCACCCGACGTCTCCCGGAGCTGGTCGCGACGGGATGGCCCGTGCTGGTCTCCTTGTCGCGCAAGGACTTCGTGGGCGAGAGCCTCGACATCGCGGCCCCCGGCGAGCGGCTCACCGGCACCCTCGCGACGACCGCCGTGTCGGCCTGGCTCGGCGCCCGCGTCTACCGCGCGCACGACGTCGCGGCGACGCGGCAGACGCTCGACATGGTCGCCGCGATCGCCGGCACGCAGCCGCCCGCCGTCGCACGGCGAGGGCTGGCATGACCGGCGTACCGCCGTCGCTCGGGTCGCGCGGGCAGGGCTGGGTCGTCCTGCAGTTCGTGCTGCTCGGTCTCGCGCTGCTCGTGGGCCTGCTCGACCTCTCGGGCTGGCCGGCTGCGCTGCAGGGCGGCCTGCGCTACGTCGGCGTGCTCGTCGTCAGCGCCGGCGTGGTGCTCGCCGTGTACGCCGTGCTCGGGCTCGGCTCCTCGCTCACGGCGCTGCCCGCGCCGGTGTCGTCGGGGAGGCTGCGCACCACCGGCGTCTACGCCGTCGTGCGCCACCCGATCTACTCGGCGCTGCTGCTGATCGTGCTCGGCTGGTCGCTCATGTCGAGCCCGTGGGTGCTGCTCGTGCTCGTGCTGCTCGCGGTCGAGCTCGACCTCAAGCGTCGCGTCGAGGAGGACTTCCTCGAGCGCACGTACGAGGCGTACGGCGCCTACCGCGCACAGGTGCCGTGGGCGTTCGTCCCCTGGGTGCACTGACCCCGCACCCTGAGGAGCCCTCGGCCTACGGCTCGGCCTCGAGGAACTCCGCGGGCGTCGGCTCGGCCACGCCGACCGACCCCGCCTCCGCCCAGCCGCGCTCGACGGCCGCGATCGCGTCGTCGACCGACGTCGTCCAGATCAGCTGCGCCGCAGCCGAGTCGCGCACGAAGCCGGCCTTCACCAGGCCGGCGACGAGCTCGGCCAGCGGCTGCAGGTCGCCCCATGGGTCGAGCACCACGACCGGCTTGTCGTGCATGCGCAGCGAGCGCGCGACCCAGATCTCGAGCAGCTCCTCGAGCGTGCCGATGCCGCCGGGCAGGGTGATGAACGCGTCGCTGCGGCGGTCCATCTCGCCCTTGCGCTCGCGCATGTCCTCGGTGACGACGAGCTCGTCGGCGCCGTGGTCGGCCACCTCGAGCTCGACGAGCGCCCGCGGGATCACGCCGACCGTGTGCGCACCCCCGGCGCGGGCGGCGCGCGCGACGGCGCCCATGCAGCTCACCGAGCCGCCGCCGCTCACGAGGGTCCAGCCGCGGCGCGCGATGGCGAAGCCCACCTCGCCGGCGAGGACGGCGTAGCGCTCGGCGATGTCCTCGCTCGACGCGCAGAAGACGGCGACGGACGGCACCTCAGACCTCCACCGGCGGGAACCACTCGGGCGGCGGCGGCACGTCGCTGTGCTGGCGGCGTGCGGCGTCGATGATGCTGACCGCCTCGTCGACGTCGTCGGTGAGCGTCACGAGGTCGAGGTCCTTCGCCGAGATCTTGCCGCCCTCGAGCACCGTCGAGCGCAGCCAGTCGAGCAAGCCGCCCCAGTACGCCGTACCCATGAGCACCACGGGGAACGACGTGACCTTGCCGGTCTGCACGAGGGTCAGCGACTCGAAGAGCTCGTCGAACGTGCCGAAGCCGCCGGGGAACACGACGAAGGCCTGCGCGTACTTCACGAACATCGTCTTGCGCGCGAAGAAGTAGCGGAAGTTCACACCGAGGTCGACCCAGTCGTTCATGCCCTGCTCGAAGGGGAGCTCGATGCCGAGCCCGACCGAGACTCCGCCCGCCTCGAAGGCGCCGCGGTTCGCGGCCTCCATGATCCCCGGACCGCCGCCGGTGATGACGCCGTACCCGTGCCGGGCCAGGGCGCTCGCGAGCCGCCGCGCGGTCGCGTACTCCGGCGAGTCCTGCGGCGTGCGGGCCGAGCCGAAGATGCTCACCGAGGGGCCGAGGCTGGCCAGCGCGCCGAAGCCCTCGACGAACTCCGCCTGGATGCGCAGGACGCGCCACGGGTCGGTGTGCACCCAGTCGCTCGGGCCGCGGGTGTCGAGCAGCCGCTGGTCGGTCGTCGACGGCGGCACGAGGCCGCGGCGCAGCGTGACCGGGCCCTTGGTGCGGGTGGGGCCGTCGGGGACGGGGACGGGAGCGCGATCGGCGGCGGAGGCGCCGTCGGCGTCGGTGGTGCTCACGGACCTGACGCTAACCCAGGCGCCCCGGGGCGTGAGGCGACCTCGGCGCGAGTTCACCGGACGGCCAGGGAACCGGGAGGATGCGGCCAGCGTCGGAGCGGCGAGGAGGTCGCCATGAGCGAGAACTCGAGGCGCGGCCCGGCCGTGGTCGCGGTGGTCGTCGTGGTCGTCGCGCTGCTGGCCCTGGGCGTCTGGTGGTTCCAGGACCACCCCAACCCGTTCTCGTCGGGCACCGGCTCGACCACCGGCAACGTCGTGACCTACGAGGGGCGCACGTACTGGGTCTCGG
Organism: Candidatus Nanopelagicales bacterium; assembly: GCA_046330715.1. GTDB lineage: Bacteria > Actinomycetota > Actinomycetes > S36-B12 > CAIYMF01 > Longivirga. Next base: position 12,114 of record JAXLSG010000004.1, on the reverse strand, counting down.
GCGAGCGCGTCGCAGCGGCGTCCCTCGGCGCCCCGGTCGCCACCGGCGTGCCCTACCAGGGCACCACGGCCGACCTGCGCGAGGTGCGCGGCTTCCCGGCCGACCAGGTGCTCGCGGCCTACATCCCCGCCCAGCGCGCCGGGCAGACCGGACCGGGCTGGACCTTCGTCGCCGTCGACCAGTCGCTCGGCACCAACCCCCTCGCCGACCCCAGCGCCAGCGCGGTCCTCCAGCCCTGAGCCGTCAGCCGCCGAGCTCGTTGATCGGCCAGCTCTCCTCGCCGCTCGACACGGTCCATCCGGCGGGAAAGACGACCTCGCCACCCGCCGACCGGATACCCGCGGAGAGCTCGAACCGGTCGATCGTCACCGGTCCCCACGACCCGCCGAAGTCCGCACGATGGTGGCGCAGGTCGTCGTACGCCGTTGCCGCGGACGAAACGGTCACGGGGGTCGTCGACACCGCGGGGGCCACCCAGATCAGCGCTGTCCGCAGGCGACCGTCCGGAGCGATGTCGAGCCTGTTCGGACCGAGGAGGCCGACCACCGCCCGGTCGGATCCGGAGGTCAGAGCGGATGAGACCTCGATGCTCCCGCCGATCTGCTCCTCGTCGATCGTGACGCCGATGCGCTCCGGCACGACCGGCGCAGCCGTGAAGCCGAGAGCGTCCGAGAACCGCCGCGCCAGGGCCGCCCGGTCCTCCGCGCTGCGCAGCACAGGACCGCTGACACCGCTGCGCAGCACCAGCATGGGGACCTCGCCCGGTCCCGTGTCGAGCACGCTGGCGACCCCTATCGGAGTGGACCACCAGCGCTGGTGCGCGAGGGTGTCGGCGTCGACCGGCTCGACCCCGGCACGGCGCAGCTCCGCCGCCGTCGTGATCCGTCGTACCGGTGCCCCGAACGCCTTCTCGAGGGTGCGCTCGTCGAGGCGGACCACCGACGGGTCCACGGTGATGACGCTCGACGTGGCTGCGGCCTCCGAGGGGACGACGCCCGGGGCGAGCGCGATCTGAGGGTCGCCGAACAGCTGCGCCCAGCGCTCGCCCGCCCAGGGCTGGCGGCCGGTGGTCGCGGCGGTGACGAGGATCGCCACGAGGACCACCACGCCGGCGGCGAGGGCGCCGCGGGCGATCTGGACGGTGACGGACGGCAGCGGCTTCGGTGCGCGCGGCTCGACGATCGACGACATGGGTCCCCCTGACCTGACGGCTGGGACCAAGATCGACTTCTGCGGGGCCGGACTGGAGCACGACCGTCCTGCGCTGGGCAGGACGGGTGACGTCGAGCCCGCTACTGCTCGTCGCGCGGCGGGCGACGACGGGCCGCGACGTACCCGAGGACGATGCAGGCGCCGACGAGCAGCGGGAAGACGACCGTGAGGGTGACGATCGTGGGAGTGAGCTCCACGCTGCTCGCGGCGTCGGCGGGGATGAGCAGCTGCGAGAGCCACACGGCGTCGACGAACGCGAGGACGCCGGTGATCACCGACGCCCAGACCATGAGCGTGTAGCCGCGCTGCGACAGCATCGTCAGGCCAGCCAGGAGCGCAGGCCGGCCTCGACCGCGACGAGGTCGGAGACGGGCACGTACTCGTCGCGGTGGTGCGCGAGCGACGGGTTGCCGGTGCCGTAGTTGACCGCCGGGACGCCGAGCGAGGTGAAGCGGGCGACGTCGGTCCAGCCGAACTTGGGCGAGGGCTCGCCGCCCACCGCTGCGATGAAGTCCTGGGCCGCCGGGTGCGAGAGCCCGGGCAGTGCACCGTCGACCGCGTCGATCACCGTGACCTCGAAGCCCTCGAAGAACTCGCGCAGGAACGCCTCGCCCTCCTCCTTCGAGCGGCTCGGGGCGAAGCGGTAGTTCACCGACACCACGCACTCGTCGGGGATGACGTTGCCCGCGACGCCGCCGCGGATGCCGACAGCGTTGAGGCCCTCGCGGTAGACCAGCCCGTCGATCTCGACCTGGCGCGGGTCGTAGGCCTCGAGCCGACGCAGCACCTCGCCGGCCTTGTGGATCGCGTTGTCGCCCATCCACGCGCGGGCGCTGTGCGACCGCACGCCGGTGGTGCGCACGTCGACGCGCATCGTGCCCTGGCAGCCTGCCTCGACCGCCGCGTTGCTCGGCTCCATGAGCACCGCGAAGTCGGCGGCGAGCAGCTCGGGCCGCTCGTCGGCGAGGCGTCGGAGGCCGTTGTACTGCGAGTCGATCTCCTCGGCCTCGTACCAGATCCACGTGACGTCGCGCGTGGGCTCGGCGAGCGCGGCGGCCAGCCGCAGCGCGACCGCCACGCCGCCCTTCATGTCGCAGGCGCCGAGGCCGTATATGCGGTCCTCGCCGTCGACGGTGACGCGGCGCGAGGGCATGTTGGCGTTCTCGGGCACGGTGTCGAGGTGTCCGCCGATCACGACGCGCTCGGCGCGGTCGAGGTGCGTGCGGGCCACGATCGTGTGGCCGTCGCGCACGACGTCGAGGTGCGGGTACGCCGACACCGCGCGCTCCACGGCGTCGGCGAGGACCTGCTCCTGCAGCGACTCGCTCGGCACGTCGATCAGCGCCTGCAGCAGGTCGGCGGGGTCGGCGGCGAGGTCGAGCTCCGGGATCGCGGTCACGCCCGGAAGCCTAACGACCGCGGGCGCCTCGGTAGGTTGGGCATCATGACGCTGCTCTCCTCCCCCGCCTCCGCCGTCGGCCTCGCGACGTACTACGGCGACACCCTGCTCGACGCCTGGTACCCCGCTCCCGCGCTCTCCGCGTCGCCCACGGCCGTCGACGGGCTCGGCGAGGTGGAGCGCACCGACGACCTGCGCGGCACGCGCACCGTGACCGTGACGACGACGATCGCCGACCTGTCCCAGCCGCCGGCGGACACCGCCGACGCGTGGCTGCGGCTGCACCTGCTCTCGCACCGGCTCGTCGCGCCGCGCACCATGAACCTCGACGGCGTGTTCGGGCTGCTCACCAACGTCGCGTGGACCTCCATCGGGCCGGTGCCCGTCGAGCGCGTGACCGACGTGCTGCTCGCAGCGCGGCTCGAGGGTCGCCACGTCACCGTGCACGGCGTCGACAAGTTCCCGCGGATGGTCGACTACGTCGTGCCCACCGGCGTGCGCATCGCCGACGCCGACCGCGTGCGCCTCGGCGCCCACCTCGCCAGCGGCACCACCGTGATGCACGAGGGCTTCGTGAACTTCAACGCCGGCACGCTCGGCACGTCGATGGTCGAGGGCCGCATCTCCGCGGGCGTCGTGGTCGGCGACGGGTCCGACGTCGGCGGCGGTGCGTCGATCATGGGCACGCTGTCGGGCGGCGGCACGCAGGTCGTCACGATCGGCGAGAAGTGCCTCATCGGCGCCAACGCGGGCGTCGGCATCTCGCTCGGCGACGAGTGCGTCGTCGAGGCCGGCTGCTACGTCACCGCCGGCTCGAAGATCACGCTGCCCGACGGCGAGATCGTGCGCGGCCGCGACCTGTCGGGCATGGACGGCCTGCAGTTCTGGCGCAACTCGGTCAGCGGCGCGCTCGAGGCGCGTCCGCGCTCGGGCTCGTGGGGCGGCCTCAACGCCCACCTCCACCACAACGACTGATACCCGGACCGCCTGTGCCGCAGCAGTTCTCCGACGAGGAGCGCGCGAAGGTGCTGCGCGCCTTCACCAGCGACGGCCGCATCACGTCGATGCCGGCGAAGTGGTCGCGCAAGCTCGTGCTGCTCGACGTGGTGGCGCAGTCGTTCGACCCGGGACGCGCCTACGCCGAGACCGAGGTCAACGAGGTGCTGCTGCGCTGGTACGACGACTACGCCGCCCTGCGCCGCTACCTCGTCGACGCCGACTACCTCGGCCGCGAGAACGGCTTCTACTGGCGCACCGGCGGCTCGTTCGAGGTCTGAGCAGGTTTCCTACCGGTCCTCGAGGGCGAGGTAGGGGCGCTCGGTGGCGCCGACGTAGACCTGGCGCGGGCGCCCGATCTTGGTCTGCGGGTCCTCGATCATCTCGCGCCACTGCGAGATCCAGCCGGGGAGCCGGCCGAGCGCGAACATCACCGTGAACATGCGCGTCGGGAAGCCCATCGCCTTGTAGATCAGGCCCGTGTAGAAGTCGACGTTCGGGTAGAGCTTGCGCGAGATGAAGAAGTCGTCGGAGAGCGCGACCTCCTCGAGGCGCAGCGCGATGTCGAGCAGCGGGTCGCTCACGCCGAGCGCGTCGAACACCTCGTACGCCGTCTTCTTCACGATGGCGGCGCGCGGGTCGTAGTTCTTGTAGACGCGGTGGCCGAAGCCCATGAGCTTCACGCCGTCCTCGCGGTTCTTCACCTGGCGGATGAAGGTGTTCACGCCGCCGCCGCTGCGGTGGATCTTCTCGAGCATCTCGAGCACGGCCTGGTTGGCGCCGCCGTGCAGCGGGCCGAACAGCGCGTTGATGCCGGCGGAGACCGACGCGAAGAGGTTGGCGTGCGACGAGCCGACGAGGCGCACGGTCGACGTCGAGCAGTTCTGCTCGTGGTCGGCGTGCAGGATCAGCAGCAGGTCGAGCGCGCGCGAGATGACCGGGTCGACCTGGTAGTCCTCGGCGGGTACGCCGAAGGTCATCCGCAGGAAGTTGTCGTTGAGCGACAAGGAGTTGTCGGGGTAGAGGAACGGCTGCCCGACCGACTTCTTGTAGGCGTACGCCGCGATGGTCGGCACCTTCGCGAGCAGGCGGATCGTGGAGATGTGGACCTGCTCGTCGTCGAACGGGTCGAGCGAGTCCTGGTAGAAGGTCGACAGCGCCGACACCGCGCTCGACAGCACCGGCATCGGGTGCGCGTCGCGCGGGAAGCCGTCGAAGAACCGGCGGAGGTCCTCGTGCAGCATCGTGTGGTGCTTCACGTTGGCCTCGAAGGCCGCGAGCTGCGCGGCCGTCGGGAGCTCGCCGTAGATGAGCAGGTACGACGTCTCGAGGAAGGTCGAGCGCTCGGCGAGCTGCTCGATCGGGTAGCCGCGGTAGCGCAGGATTCCGGCGTCGCCGTCGATGAACGTGATCGCCGAGGTGCACGACGCGGTGTTGGTGAACCCGCTGTCGAGCGTGACGGCGTTCGTGGTCTTGAGCAGCGACGAGATGTCGTAGCCGTCGTTGCCGTCGGTCGCGGGGATGCGCGCGAGAGGGAGCTCGCCCCCGGGGTAGGTGAGGGTCACGTCGGACACGGTGGCCTCCTGGGCGCATCGAGGTCGGGGCGGTGGTACCGCGTCCCGATAGCGGAACGCTACCTACGCCCGCCCCCCGTGTCCCCCGACGTTCCATCAGGTGAGCCACACCACACCTGCTCCCGCCGCTACCGTGGCAGCACCACCAGGGGGGTGCCATGAGCCAGAGCTCCGTCCGGCCCAGCAGGGCCGCGCTGCTGTCCGACCGCGGCAAGGAGGCGGCCACGTTCGCGTGGATCTGCGCCTTCGTCGGCGTCCCGGCGTGGTTGTGGTGCGTGCTGTCCTACGGCTCGACCGACCCCGGCGAGCGGATCGGCGCGGGCACCGTGCTCGCCGGCGCGATCGGCGTCATCGCCACGGCCCTGTTCGCGAGCGCGGCCACCGCCTCGATGGTGCTCGGGACGCTCTCGGAGGCCGAGCGCACCGAGTGACCTCCCGCTCGGTCAGGCGCGCGAGAGGCGGCGTACGGCGGAGGCAACCCGCTCGTCGGTGGCGGTGAGCGCCACGCGCACGTGCTGGGCGCCGCGCGCGCCGTAGAAGTCGCCCGGCGCCACGAGGATGCCGCGCTCGGCCAGCCACGCCACGGTCTCCCAGCAGCCCTCCCCGCGGGTGAGCCACAGGTAGAGGCCCGCCTCGGAGTGCTCGACCGAGAAGCCGGCGTCGAGGAAGGCCGAGAGCAGGTGGTCGCGCCGGCGCGCGTACCGCTCCTTCTGCACCGCGACGTGCGCGGTGTCGCCGAGCGCCGCGATCGCGGCGTCCTGCACCGGCCGAGGCACCATGAGCCCCAGGTTCTTCCGGGCCTCGAGCAGCGACCCGACGAGCGACTGGTCACCCAGCACGAACCCCGCGCGGTAGCCCGCGAGGTTCGACCGCTTCGACAGCGAGTGCACCGCGAGCACGCCGTCGTGCGAGCCGCCGCAGACGCGCGGGTCGAGCACCGACACGGGCTCGGCCTCCCAGCCCAGCTCGAGGTAGCACTCGTCGCTCACCACGATCGCGCCGCGGTCGCGCGCCCACTCGACGACCTTCGCGAGGTGCTCGACGCCGAGGACCTTGCCGGTGGGGTTCGACGGCGAGTTCACCCACACCATCGAGACGCGCTCGGGGCCGAGCTGCACGGTCGAGTCGGCGGCCACGACCTCGCAGCCGACGACCTGCGCCCCGACGTCGTACGTCGGGTACGCGAGCTCCGGGATCACGACGCGGTCCGACGGCCCGAGGCCGAGCAGCAGCGGCAGCAGCGCGACGAGCTCCTTGGTGCCGACGACCGGGAGCACGGCCGACGGCGCGACCTCGGCGTGCAGCGTCGTGGCGGCCCAGGCGCTCACGGCCTCGCGCAGCGCCGGCGTGCCCGCCGTGAGCGGGTAGCCGGGCGCGTCCGACGCGGCGGCGAGCGCGTCGCGGACCACGGCGGGGACGGGGTCGACGGGCGTGCCCACGGACAGGTCGACGATGCCGTCCTCGTGCGCCCGTGCGGTGGCGGCGTACGGCGCGAGACGGTCCCACGGGAAGTCGGGGAGCCGGTCTGCCAGGCGGGTCATGCGGGTCCTCTCACGACGACGCGCCGCCACCCCGGAGGGCGACGGCGCGCGATCGACGTACCGGGGTCAGTGACCCTCGTGCTCCTGCGGCTCGAGCGCCGAGACGATCGCCGCGTCCTTGGCGATGAGGCCGTGCTTGGCGGCGCCGCCCGGCGAGCCGAGCTCGTCGAAGAACTCCGCGTTGGCCGCGGTGTAGTCCTTCCACTGCTCCGGGACGTCGTCCTCGTAGAAGATCGCCTCGACGGGGCAGACGGGCTCGCACGCACCGCAGTCGACGCACTCGTCGGGGTGGATGTAGAGCATCCGCTCGCCCTCGTAGATGCAGTCGACGGGGCACTCCTCGACGCAGGCCTTGTCCTTGAGGTCGACGCACGGCTGCGCGATGACGTAGGTCACGGACGGATCCTTTCGATCCAGCGATACAGCGATCCAGCGGTCCCGCGAACGGGGCGGCCCCGCGGACGGGGTCGCTGGCGCGACGCTAGCAGCCGCGACCGCGCCTAGTATCGCCGCAGGACCGAACGGGACGGGATCGGGGTGCGCACGTGTCGTCGCCGTACCCGCCCGACCCCTCCGCGGCGCCCGGGCCGTCCCCGGCGGCCCGCCCCGCAGCACTGCTCGCGGTCCGGACCACGCCCGCCGACGTCGGGCGCCGGGTGAGCGTGCGGCACCGCATCGACGACGGACGCCTGAGCGACGTCGTCGGCGTGCTGCGCTCGTGGGAGGGCGGCGTCCTGCGTGTCGAGCGACGCTCCGGCGAGGTCGTCGACGTGCAGGGGGCCGACGTCGTCGCGGCGAAGGTGGTGCCGCCCGAGCTCTCGGCCGAGGCGATGCAACGGGTGGCCGAGGCGGGCTGGCCGCCCTTCGAGACGGCCCCGCTCGGGGAGTGGACGCTGCGCGCCTCAGGAGGTCTCACCGGGCGGGCGAACTCCGTGCGGGTCGCGGGCGACCCCGGGATGCCCCTCGAGCAGGCGCTCGCGCGGATCGAGGACTGGTACGCCGAGCGCTCGCTGCCGCCGATCCTGCAGCTCCCCGAGCCGAGCCCGTGGGACGCCGACTTCGAACGGCTCGGCTGGGTGCCGGCCCGGCGTACGACGGTGCGCACGGTCGCCACCGCCGACCTCGTCGCGGCCGCGGGAGACCTGCCGGCCGACGTCGTGGTGGGCCGCAGCGCCGTCCCGGAGCCCGAGCTGCTCGCGCTCGTGGAGCCCTCGCTCGAGCCGGTCGGCCTCGCCCGGATCCTCACCGGTCCCGACGAGCGGGTGTTCGTCTCGCTGCGCGACGCCGACGGCGCGCTGCTGGCGGCCGGTCGCGCGAGCACGTCGCCGTCCGCGGTGGGCCGCTGGTCGGGGATCACGAGCCTCGCGGTGGCCGAGCACGCCCGTCGCCGCGGGCTGGGCCGGGCCGTGATGGGCGAGCTGGGTCGCTGGGCCGCCGAGGCGGGTGCTCCCTCGACGTACCTGCAGGTCATGACGAAGAACGCCGCCGCCATCGCGCTCTACGCGCAGCTGGGGTTCGTGCTGCACCACACCTACTGCTACCGCTCCCCCGTGCCGATCTCCTCCCGCTGACGCCGCAGGACACGCCGGAGCGGCGTGACTCGCGCGGGGACGGTCCGTGTCGCAGGATCGGATCCGTGAGCCAGGCGTCGCGGGAGCGGTTCGCCGAGGTCGTGCGGGCCGGGGGCGCCGCGGGCGACCCCGCCGACGTGCGGCTCGACCTCGCGCTCCTGCTGCTCTCGGCCGAGGCGCTTCCCGACGAGGTGGTCGCGGGCGACGGCCTCGACCTGCTCGTGCGCCAGGGCCTCACCGAGCTCGACGCCCTCGCCGCCGCCGTGCCCGAGGAGGGCCGCGACGACCTGCGCCTGCGCACGGTGCTCGGCCGCTTCGCCGGCGAGACCGACGACTACGCCCGGCTCGAGGCGAGCCTGCTGCCCGAGGTGCTGCGCGACCGGCGCGGCCTGCCGATCCTGCTGTCGACGGTGTGGACCGAGGTCGCGCGCCGCGCCGGCGTACCGGCGTACGGCGTCGGCCTCCCGGGCCACTTCGTCGTCGGCGTCGGGGACCCCGACGGCACGAGGGTGCTCGTCGACCCGTGGGCCGGCGGGCGACTGCTCCCCTACGACCGCGCCCGCGAGCTGGTCGCCAGCACGGGCCGCTCGCTCAAGCCCGAGCACCTGCGCCCGCACGACCCGATCGACACGATCGACCGGGTGCTCGCCAACGTGCGCACCTGGGCGTCGACCCCCGAGCGCGCGCGGCACCGGCTCTGGGCCGCCGAGCTCGCCCTGCTGCTCCCCCGCCACGACCTCGGCCTGCGCCGCGAGTACGGCGAGGCGCTCATCGCCGTCGGCCGCTACCCCGAGGCGTCGCAGGTGCTCGAGGAGTACGCCGACACCGTGGCCGGGCCTATGCCGCTCGAGGCCGAGCACGCGCGACGCATCGCCCGCCAGGCCCGCGCCCGCCTGAACTAGCGTCTCGCCATTCGGAACGATCTGTCTCAATCCCTGGATGGTGCGGCAGAGTCACGACCATGAGCACCTGGGACGCGCAGGGGTACGACCGGTCGTTCTCGTTCGTCACGTCGTACGGCGCGGCGCTGCTCGACCTGCTCGACGCGCAGCCGGGCGAGCGCGTGCTCGACGTCGGCTGCGGCACCGGTCACCAGGCCGCGGAGCTCGCGGCCCGCGGCGCGATCGTCGTGGGCATCGACGCCGACGCGGCCATGCTCGACGTCGCCCGTGCGGAGCACCCCGAGGTCGCGTTCCACCGGGTCGACGCGCAGGACCGCGACGCGGTGCGTGCCGTGGTCGACGGCGACGGCTTCGACGCGGTGCTGTCGAACGCCGCGCTGCACTGGATGCCGCGGCAGGACGACGTGGTCGCTGCGCTCGCCGACGTACTGCGCCCGGGCGGTCGGCTCGTCGTGGAGATGGGCGGTGCCGGCAACGTCGCGCGCACCATCGAGGCGATCCGCGCCGCGCGCCGCGAGGTCGGTCTCGACCCCGACGTCGCGTCGTCGTGGATCTTCCCGACGCCGGGAGAGCAGGCGTCGCGGCTGGAGCGCTCGGGCTTCCGCGTGCGGCTGGTCAGCCTCTACGACCGGCCCACGCCGCTGTCCGCCGGCGACACCGTCGCGGACTGGGCGCGCATGTTCGGCGCGGTGCTCGTCGACGACGTGCCGCGGGCGTCGCGCGCCGCGTTCGACCACGCGGTCGACACCCACGCGTCGTCGCTCGGCCTCGACCGCCGTCCCGACGGCGAGCCGGGCTGGTGGGCCGACTACGTGCGGCTGCGCTTCGTCGCCGAGCGCCTCTGACCCGTGGTACGCCGAGAGCCGTTGCGGCTCAGGCGTTCACGGGCTCGGCGGGTGCGGCCGCGTCGACCATGAGCGGCAGCCGGAGCGTGACCGTCGTACCGCTGTCGGGCGACGACTCGAGCGACACCTCGCCGCCGTGCGCCGCGACGACCGCCTGCGCGATCGAGAGCCCGAGCCCGGTGCCCGCGCCGCGGGCGCGGGTGCGCGACGGGTCGCCGCGGTAGAAGCGCTCGAACGCGCGCTGCACCTCGACCGGGTCCATGCCCGGCCCCTCGTCGCTCACCGAGACGACGGCCCAGCCGTCGGCCGCGTCGACGGTGAAGGTGATCGGAGACCCGGGCGTGGTGTGCACGCGCGCGTTGGTCGCGAGGTTGTCGACGACCTGCCGCAGGCGCATCGCGTCGCCGACGATCTGCGCCGATCCGCAGGCGCGCACCACGACCTCGCGGTCGGGCGCGGCGGCGCGCAGACCCTCGGCCGCCGCCTCGACGACGTCGACGACGTCGAGCGGGGCGCGCTCGAGCGGGCGCTGCTGGTCGAGGCGCGCGAGCAGGAGCATGTCGTCGACGAGGACGCCCATGCGCGCGGCCTCCTCCTCGATCCGAGCGGCGGCGCGCGTGCGCGACTCGTCGTCGGAGTAGACGCCCGTGCGGCTCAGCTCGGCGTACCCGCGGATCGCGGTGAGCGGCGTGCGCAGCTCGTGGCTGGCGTCGGAGACGAAGCGGCGCAGCCGCTCCTCGCTCTCGGCGCGCTCGTCGAACGCCTCCTCGATCTGCCCCAGCATGGTGTTGAGCGAGTCGGAGAGCCGGCCGATCTCGGTGCCCTCGGGCATCTCGGGCACGCGCTCGGAGAGGTCGCCCGCCGCGATCCGCTCGGCCGTCTGCTCGATCTCGTCGAGCGGCCGCAGACCGACCCGGATCACGTAACGCGACAGCAGACCGACCAGGCCGAGGGTGAACAGCCCGACGGCCAGCGAGGCGAGCGCCACCTTGTGAGCGGTGTCGTCGGCGCTCGTGGTCGGGATGGCGACGACGATGCTGCCCGAGCCGTCGCGCTGCGGGAACGCGACCGCGCGGTAGCCCGTCGAACCGTCGGCCGACGTGAGGTCGAACGGCTCGCCGTGCTGCGACTGCACGAGCGACGTCGTGACGCCGGAGACGTCGGGCGACGGTGCGTCGCCGACCTGCGTGCCGCGGATCTGCTCGGTGACCGCGCCCGAGCTGTCGATGCGGGTGATGACGAACGGGCTCGGGAGCTGCGGGCGCGTCGACGTACCGCTGCCCTGGTCGGGCAGCCCGCCGTCGAAGCGCGGCGCGCTCATCAGCTGCTGGTCGAGCGCCGAGACGAGGTAGGTGCGCAGCAGCAGGTTGGTCGCGATCGCGGCGAGCAGCAGCCCGAGGGCCGTCAGCACCAGGACGCCGACGGTCAGGCGGGTGTGCAGCGACGCGCGGGACCTCATCACGCGTCGCCCTGGGGGACCCTGATCGAGTAGCCGACGCCGCGGACGGTGCGGATGAGCGGGACGTCGAAGGGGGCGTCGATCTTCTTGCGCAGGTAGGAGATGTAGGACTCGACCACGGCACCGTCGCCGCCGAAGTCGTAGGCCCACACGTGGTCGAGGATCTGCGCCTTCGAGACGACGCGGCCGGCGTTGAGCATGAGGAAGCGCAGCAGCGAGAACTCGGTCGGCGTGAGCTCGATGAGCTGGCCGGCGCGGGTGACCTCGTGCGCGTCGTCGTCGAGCACGACGTCGGCGTACCGGAGGCGACCGTCGTCGACGAGCTCCTGCTGGCCGGCGCGGCGCAGCAGCGCGCGCACGCGCGCCACGACCTCCTCGAGGCTGAACGGCTTGGTGACGTAGTCGTCGCCGCCGATCGTGAGACCGGTGACCTTGTCCTCGACCGAGTCCTTGGCGGTCAGGAACAGCACCGGCACGTGGCGGCCCTCGGCGCGCAGCCGGCGGGTCACCTCGAAGCCGTCGACGCCGGGCATCATCACGTCGAGCACGAGGACGTCGGGGCGCCAGTCGCGCACGAGGGTCAGCGCCTCCTGGCCGCCGGGCGCGGTGCGCACG
>JAXLSG010000003.1:0-401937 GCA_046330715.1 Candidatus Nanopelagicales bacterium | reverse complement strand
AGGGGCACTCACCGCGCGCAGCGCGGTCGCACCGCCCGGCAGGATTCGGGAGGAATCCGAACACGCCGCAGCCGACCGGCGCGCAGCGCCGCACCTCTGCGGCGTCGGCCTATGACGGATCCTGCCGGGGCCAGGCCTCGTGTAGAGATCAGACGCTCGTGATCATGCAGGTCGAGGTCGCCGTCGCGAGCAAGGTGCCGTCGCCATCGGCGAGCACCGCCTGCGCGAGCGCCGTCCGCTTGCCGCGGTGGACGACCGTGCCGGTCGCGGTCACGTCGCCCGTCCGGACCGTCACGGGGCGGAGGAACTTCACCGCGAGGTCGAGGCTGGTGTACGCCGCGCCCGCAGGCAGGGTCGTGTGCACGGCGCACCCGGCCACGGTGTCGAGCAGCGTCGAGATGACGCCGCCGTGCACCGTGCCGAGCGGGTTGTAGTGCAGCTCGGCCGGCGAGAGCGTGAGCGTCACCTCGCCCTCGCGCACGTCGAGCCGGTCAAAGCCAACGAGCGACGCGATCGGCGGCGAGGGCAGCCGGCCCTCGGCGATCGCCGAGACGACCTCGAGACCGGTCATGCCCACGGCTCCGGCCATCCCTGCCGGGTCGGCCCAGGTGACGACCCTGATGCGGGCGGAGGCGGCGGCGCGGTCCAGGTCCTCGGTCTCGAACATGGACCCAGCGTTGCCGCGAATGCTGGGTCTGTCAAGTAGACTGAGCCCGTGACCACGACGACCCCGGAAGCGCTGGCCTGGAGCACCGACAACTGCCCGGTCGTCGAGGCGGCCCGGCTGATCGGCGACCGCTCGACGCTGATCGTGCTGCGCGAGCTGCTCCTCGGCGTACGCCGCTTCTCCGACATCCAGGACCACGCCGGGCTGCCCAAGCAGGTGCTGTCGGACCGGCTGGCGCTGCTCGTCGAACACGGCCTCGTGCGCAAGGTCCCCTACCGCGAGGAGGGCCAGCGCGAGCGGTACGAGTACCGGCTCACCGACGCGGGGCTCGAGCTCTACCCCGCGATCCTGGCGCTCGCCGACTGGGGACGGCGCCACCTGCTCGACTCCCCCGACGACTCCCCCGTCGAGTTCGTGCACCGCGACTGCGGCGGCGAGGTGGTCGTGCAGATGGCCTGCGTCGACCACGACGTCGTGCTCGCACCGCGCGAGGTCGTCAGCCGACCCGGCCCGGGGGCTCGCCGGCGCGCCAGACTCTGACCGCTCACGCCGCGCCGGCCCCTACAGCTGAGCATCGCGTCGGAGGATGGTCAGCGTCGTGATCCCCTCGGCGTCGTTCGGCTCGACGCTGACGAAGCGGAGGTCAGCGCGCGAGCCCGCACGAAAGAGATGCTCACCGGCCCCCAGCACGATCGGGAATGTCACGAGACGGTACTCGTCGACCAGGTCGGCATCAGCGAGAGCGTGCAGCAGCTGGGTGCTGCCGATGACCATGACGTCGCGCCGCCTCCGCTCCTCCGACACCCAGCCGAGAGGGTCCGTGAGGATTGCTGTCGACCGCGACCATGCGTCCGCGTCGATCCCGGAGCTGGTGACCACGAACTTCGGGATGTCGTTCATCCGCTCGGCGAACGGGCCGGTGCGGCTCGGCCACAGACGCGAGAAGTGCTCCCACGTGCGCCGGCCGTAGAGCTGGCATCCGTCGGTGAGACGATCCCCCAGACGGAACTTGTCGTCCGCTACAGGACCGGCCCCGTATCGGAAGGCCCAGCCGCCGTGATCGCTGCCCCACCGCCCATCCGGGTCCGACACCACGCCGTCAAGCGTGACGAACTGGGTAGCGATGACCTCGCCCATGATTCCACCTCCGCAAGCGATGCCGGGGTGGCATCTCGACAGTCACTACTCGGCTCGGAGACCGAACTCATCGGTGTCGGCCCAGGTTGCGCAGACGCCGCGGAACCTAGTGTTGGCCGATGGGACCTTTCCGCCCCTCGGGCGACGCCGGAGACCTGAGCGAGCAGTTCGATGCTCAACGAGGCGCGCTGCTGGCGCACTGCTACCGGATGCTCGGCTCGTTCGACGAAGCCGAGGACATGGTCCAGGAGACCTTCATCCGGGCGTGGCGCGCGTCGGACCGCTACGACCCGGGACTCGGCTCGATCCGTACGTGGCTGCACCGGATCGCGACCAACGTCTGTCTCACCGCGCTCGAGTCGCGCAGGAAGCGTCCCCTGCCCAGCGGGCTCGGGGCTCCCGGGTCCGATCCGCAGGCCCCTCTCGTCCCGGATCTGGACATCCCCTGGCTCCAGCCCTTCCCCGACGATCGGCTGGGGAGTCCTGAGGACGCAGCGCTACAGCGGGCCGGGCTCCGGCTCGCCTTCGTGGCTGCGTTGCAGCTCCTGCCGGCACGCCAGAGAGCAGCCCTCGTCCTCATGGAGGTGCTCCAGTTCTCCGCCGCCGAGGTGGCCGACGCTCTCGGCAGCAGCGTGGCCTCGGTCAACAGCAGCGTGCAGCGGGCGCGCGCCACGCTGCGTACTGCTGGTCCTGTGCTGGAGCAGCTGCGCGAGCCCACCGATCCGACCCATCGCGAGGTCGTCGAGCAGTACCTCGAGGCGTTCGAGGCCGCCGACGTCCCCCGTCTCGCCCACCTGCTCGCCGACCAGGTCGCCCTCGAGATGCCTCCGGTCAACCTGTGGCTGCAGGGCGCTCGGGACTACGCGGAATTCCTGCGTCGCGTCTTCGGCATGCGCGGCTCAGGCTGGAGGATGCTGCCCGTCCAGGCCAACGGGACCACCGCTCTGGCTGCGTTCGCCCCCAGTTCCGGAGGCGGTGACGTGCGCCCGCACTCGATCCAGCTCTTCGACGTCCGCGACGGGCTCGTCGAGCGGTGCGTCACGTTCGTCGACCCCGCACTCGTCAAGCTCTGGTCTACCTCGCCGTAACCGATCCGCGCAGCCGTCCTGCCGACGACGCGCTGCCCTGGCTCAGGAGCCCGCGACGATCCAGACCTTGCGCAGCGGCTCGGTGATCTCCCAGTGCGTGATGTCGCCGGCGTCGAGCACGCCGATCACGCCGGGCGCGAGGTCGATGCGGCCACCGTGCTGGTCGGTGACCGTGCCGCGGCCCGAGAGCACGACGAAGACCTCGGCACCGAAGTCGCCGCCGTCGGAGGTCCCGACGTCGTGCGTCCAGACGCCGGTGGCCAGCGTGCCGACCTCGTCGAGCGAGGCGAGCGCGGTGAGCGGCGAGCTCTCGTCGGGCTCGGTCGCGGCGGTCAGGGCGTCGAAGTATCGGATCATGCGCCGGAGGCTATCGGTCGATCGCCGGTCGCCAGGAGCGAACGCACTCGTCCGGCGACGTCCACGACGTCGTACGCCGCACCGGTGTCGACCGTCAGCAGCGCGCCGAGCCCCCAGGGGCCGAGCTCGTCGAGCTGCGCCAGCTGCGCGGTGAGGTCGTCGACGGACCGGTCGGCGTCGAGGTGGCCCGGGTGCCGCTCGCGCTCGACGAAGCGACGGGCCGCGACGTCGGGCGAGCAGAGGCAGTGCACCTCGACGAGCGGCCCGGGCAGGTCGCGCAGCCACGCCGTCGGCGTGCCCGACGTGCGCGACAGCTCCTCGCGCCGCCAGAACGACGTGAGCACCGCACTGCCGATCCCTGTCGCCACGGACTCCAGGACCGCGTCGCTCGCCCGGCTCAGGCGCTGCCGGTCCTCCGGGCCTTCGACCGGGAACTGCGCGAACAGCGTCTCGAGGATGTCGTCCTTGTCGAGGAACGGCAGACCGAGCTCCGCGGCCAGAGCACGGCCGAGCGTGGTCTTGCCGCTGCCGGGAAGCCCGGTCATCACCACGACCACGGCATCGCTCATGCGAGCTCGAGGTGCATCACGTGGAGACCGACGTACCCGTGCTCCGAGTGGTCGAACGCCTCCGGCACCGTGCCGACGATCGTGAACCCGAGCTCCTGCCACAGCGCGACGGCCGCGGCGTTCGTCTCGACCACGGCGTTGAACTGCATGCTGCGGTAGCCCTCCTGCCGCGCACGGTCGACGACGTAGCGACCGAGCGCTCGACCCACCCCGTGGCCGCGGGCACCGTCGCCGACCATGAACGACGCGGTCGCGACGTGCGCCCCGCGGCCCGGGCGGTTCGGTCCCCACTTCGCCGTGCCGACGACGCGGTCGCCGAGCAGCGCGACCACCGTCTCGCCCGGAGGGCGCTCCATCCAGAGGTCGTGCCCCTGCTCGCTCGTGAGGTCGTCGGGATAGGCGTACGACGTCCCCTCCGCGACGACGGCGCGCACGATCTCCCACACCGCCGGCCAGTCGGCCTCGGTCGCCGGCCGGATCACCACCGACGACGGGTCAGCCATGCGACGCGCCCTCGAAGCGGGCGACCACCCACTGGTAGTGGTGCACCGTCTCCGGGCTCCACGTGTCGAACTGCTCGACCTCCGCGTACGCCGAGACGATCGAGCGCACCTCGTCGTCGGTGCGCCACCAGAACGTTCGCGCCGGCTCGATCGTGTCCGTCGGGATCGTCCCGCTCGTGCCGTCGCCGCCCCACATCCCCAGCGCGGCAACGGCTCCCGGGCGCAGGACGCGCGCGAACTCGCGCAGTGCGTCGTGCAGGTCGTCGTCGGGCAGGTGCATCAGCACGCTCATCGACCACAGCGCGTCGAACGACGCGTCGGCGTAGGGCAGCTCGTGCGCCGGGGCGACGACGGCGTCGATCCCGCGCTCCCGAGCCAGCCGCACGTGCTCCGCCGACAGGTCGACACCGCGCACCACGAGTCCCGCGTCGCGACGGGCTGCGGCGTCGGCGCCCGGACCCGTGCCGATCTCGACGACGCCGGTGCGGTCCTCGGCGACCAGCCGCGCGACGAACGCGTCGCGGCGCCGGACGCGCTCGTCGAGCAGGGGGCGCTCGGCGCGACCTGCGGCGTCCTGGTCGTAGTAGCGCGCCAGGTCGTCGCGCAGCGTGCTTCCCACGTCGGCCAGTCGACCAGCCGCGGCGGTCCGCTGTCCACGGGCTTGCGGGCGGTTGAGCGCGGCAGCGCCGGGTAGCCCACCGCTCCGCTACTCCTCCAGGAGGTGCCATGTCCGACCAGCGCCGCGGACCGCTCGCGTCGATCGGCTACGCGCTCAAGCGCACGGCCACGTTCTTCTGGGGTCCGGCCGACCTCCGCGACGAGGTCGACCCGCTCGTCGCGATGGATCGGGAGCAGGGTGTCGAGAGGCCCGAGCCGGCCGAGCCCAAGCGCACCGAGCGGCAGCGCTCCTACGACAACCTCCCGCGCGGCACGGCGGAGTAGCCGCGATCAGCGCGCGGCGAACCGGTCGCGCAGCTGCAGGAAACGCACCACGGACGCCGAGCCGGCCACGGCCGCATAGTCGTCGGCCGCCTCGGCGACCAGCGCAGGGCGCAGGTCCTCGGGCAGCGGCCGGAGCCAGTCGGCGAAGCCCACCGACAGCCAGGCCCGCAGGTCGTCGGGCGACCCGAAGTCCCACGCGAGGTCGTCGACCCGTTCCTCGACGAGCTCGAGCCCGGCGTCGCGCGCGAGCGCTGCCACGACCGACGGCTCGCGGTGGTGGTACGCCGGCGGCACGTCGCCGAGCCACGCGGCGTACGGCTCGCGCTGCGTCACGGCGTAGGTCACGTCCTCGACGCTCGGCCGCTCCCCCTCGCACACCAGCTGCAGGTACGCCGATCCGCCCTCGACGAGCGCCGCGCGGATCCGCCGCATCGCGAGCGCGAGGTCGTCGACCCAGTGCAGGGCGTTGAACGACACGACCACGTCGAAGGCACCGTCGTACTCCAACGCCTCGGCACTGCCCGGCTCGAACGCGAGGTTCGCCACGTCGGGACGCACCCGCGCGCGTGCCACCTCGAGCATCCGTGGGCTCGGGTCGATCCCGAGCACCGACCCGCGCGACACCCTCGCCGCGAGCTCGGTGGTGACCCGGCCGTCGCCGCACCCGACGTCGAGCACGTGCTCGTCGCCGCGCAGCGAGAGCGCCGCGAGCGACTGGTCGGCGACCCACCGCTGCAGCGCGTTGACCTCGTCGTAGCGACGGCCGTCCCAGTCCGATCCCACAGGGACACGGTAGGACCGGGACGGCCGTCGCACGGGTGGATCAGGCGGCGCCGGGGAGCACCTCGCGCGCGGTGTCGAGCAGGTGCTGCACCACGCCCTCGGCCATCGCGCGCGGCTTCTGCTCCTCGGTCTCGACAGCGCCCAGCACGAGCAGCGCGCCCGTGGTAGCCGGGATCAGCGGGCCGACGACGCGCATGCGCCGGTCGATCCGCTCCCGGGCACGGCGTACGTCGGGGCCGTCGCCGCCGTTCTCAGCCTGCTCGCGCAGCTTCTTGGCCTTCACGCCGTCGACCGCGGCACCGATCGTGAGCCCGATGGCCGCAGCGGTGAGCGCGGTCTTCACGACGGTCGTCGGCGCGACACCCTTCTGGTACTTGTGCCGCTGCCAGTTCCAGGCGAGCAGACCCGCGCCGCCCACGAGGTGCGCGGCCATGGAACCCGCCAGCACCGGGTTCCAGCGCTGCCACGCCGCCGCCTCGACCGCCGCGAGCACACCCTCCGCCGGGTCGGGGTCCTTCTTCTTCTCCGCCGGTGCCAGGTGCAGGTCGGTGGGCAGCTGCGAGGGCTCGCGCGGGAGCGCGACCGAGCCGAACACGCTGCCGCCGAACCAGCTGGCCAGCCCGACGTCGTGCAGCGTGCGCCAGGCGAGCTCGGACTTGGACATGGGTCCTCCTCGGTCGTGCCGGGTCGATGGTGGGACGGGCGCACTACCCGACCGCCTCGCGACGAAACGACCACCACCCGCATGCCGCGAGCCGCCTCATGCGGCAGGATGCGTGAATGAGCAACGACCAGCCGGCCCGCTCCTGGACCCTGCTGACCAACCACGGTCGCCTGCTGCTGCTCATCGCCCACGACCCCGACGTGAAGCTGCGCGACCTCGCGACCGCGGCCGGCATCACCGAGCGTGCGGCC
Source organism: Candidatus Nanopelagicales bacterium (assembly GCA_046330715.1). GTDB lineage: Bacteria > Actinomycetota > Actinomycetes > S36-B12 > CAIYMF01 > Longivirga. Next base: position 394,976 of record JAXLSG010000003.1, on the reverse strand, counting down.
GGCTCGATCGTGAGCGACCTCGAGGCCGCCGGCTACCTCACCCGCACGAAGGTCGGCCGCCGCAACACCTACGACGTCCACCTCGACCGCCCGTTCCGGCACCCGGCCGAGGCGTCGCACACCGTCGGCGAGCTCGTGTCGGTGCTGCTCGGCGACGGCGCCGAGCGCTAGTCGGCGTCGGCTGTCAGAGCGTCTCCTCGATCCGCTCGGTCAGCTCGGTCCGCGACTCGGTCGGCCACTCGTCGCCGCTGACCACGAGCCGGCACGACGTCACGACGCCGCCGTCGAGCGCGACCGTGAGCGCCGACCGCGCCTCCGCGCCGCGCGCCTCGAACGTCGCGTCGTACGCCGACGTCGCCGCCACCGGCAGCGGCTCGAGCGCCCCGACCGCCCCAGCGGCCCACGCCCGTCGCGCCTCGACGAGCACGGCCTCGACGTCGACCGCGGGCGCGACCTCCACGTCGCCCGGCCACGACGGGTCCGCGACCAGCAGTGCGGCGGCGATCCGCTCAGCCACAGCGACCAGAGCGGGATCGGGGTCCGGCACCCCGCGCACGTCGAGCACCTGCACGCGCTGAGGGCTCTCCGGCGTCAGCCACATCTCGACGCGGAGCCGTCCGTGCGCGCCGGGCCGCCACCACACCAGCCGCGACGGCGCGTGCGCGGTGACGTCGTACGCCGGGCCCACCAGGCCACCGACGAGGTCGACCGCCGCCCGCACGTCGGCGACGCGGCGCTCGCGCGGCAGGTCGCCGTCGACGTTGGGCGCGAACAGCTCCGACGCGACCGCGTCGTCCCAGACCTCGACGAGCGCGTCGACGCGCGAGCGCGCCGACGTCGCCGCCGCGGTGGGTCGCACCACGCGCGCCGCCGCCTCGAGCTCGGCGAGCAGCGCGAACAGCGCCACACGCGTCGCGCGGTAGGGGCCGGCGTACCGACCGTTGGCGAGACCGACGATGCCGAGGCCGGTCGCCGGGTGCCACACCATGTGCGAACCGTAGCCGGGGTAGCCGCCGCCGTGGTTCACGAAGGTCCCGAACCGCGGGTGCTCGGTGATCATGAGGCCGTAGCCGTACGCGTTCGCCTCGCCCGGCAGCCGGTCGTCGCCGGGTGCACCGCGCACGACGCCGACGAAGCGGTGTGCCTGCTGCATCTCGCGCAGCGACGCGCGCGACGCGGGGACGCACGGGTCGTCGTCGTCGCGCGGCGGGAAGGCGCGGCACAGCGTCGCGACCCAGACCGCGAGGTCCTCGACCGTGCTGAACAGGCCGCCGAGCGCCGCGAACTCGCCGGTGCTCGACGTCGGCTCCACGTGCCAGGTGTCGTCGAGCCGGAAGTGCCCGTCGGCCAGGCGTTCCGCGGGTACGTCGTCGAGCGTGAAGCCCGTGCTCGTGAGGCCGAGCGGCCGCAGCACGCGCTCGGTGACGACGTCCTGGAACTGCGCGCCCGCCACGTTCGTGACGACGCGACCGAGCAGGGTCCAGCCGAGGTTCGAGTACTCGAACCGCGTGCCGGGCGCGGAGTCGAACGTCAGCCCGCGGCGCAGCAGCGCGTCGAGCTCGGCCGGCGTCATCGCCTCGTTGCGGTCGGCCCACGGGTCGTCGGTGACCAGGCCCGCGCTCATGGTGAGCAGGTCGCGCACGGTGGGCGGCGGCGAGTCGCGCGTCGGGCCGCGCACACCCTCGAGCTCCGGCACGTACGTCGCCACGGGAGCCTCGAGCGAGAGCCGGCCCTCGTCGCGCAGCGACAGCACTGTCGCGCCGACGAAGCTCTTGGTCATCGACGCGATGCGGAACACCGTCGAGGCGTCGGGCACCTCGCCCCTGATCCGGGCGACCCCGTGGGCGCCGGCGTGCACGAGACGGCCGTCGGCGACGACTCCGTACGCGAGCCCGGGCGCCCCCCCGACGGCGAAGAACTCGGCCATGGTGCGGTCGACGGAGGCGTACGGCGCGGTGGTCACGCGCGCAGCCTAGGCAGCCGACCGCCACCCCTACCGGCGAGTTCGCCGCGCCTCGTGGCGCTGAGCGCTCCTACGGTGGTGAGGTGAGCCAGTCCTGGGACCGCCGCAGGGACACGGGCGCCCACCCGGGACACGCCGCCGGGGGGCCCGAGCCGTTCCTGTCGTTCCGCTGGGACGTGCCGTCGGCCGCCCTCCGCGTCCGGCCGATGCCGCCGCTGCCGCACGAGCCGCCGGGGCCTGCCGACGAGTCGCACCTCGACCTGCTGGCTCCCGAGGACGCCGAGTCGCTGCGCCTGCGGGCGCGCGCGGCGCAGGCGACCGGCCAGCCGCTCGATGCGCAGGTCTGGGTCCGCTCGGCCACCGGCACCCCCCGGCTGTTCTGGTGGCACGGGCAGCGCCAGCCGGTCGACGACCCCGCCGCGCCGCTGGTCGGCGGCATCGTCGACATCACCGACGTCGTCGCCGGTGCTGCCGTGTCGTCCGCCCGTCCGGCGAGCGAACCGGGCCGCTACTCGTGGGACGGCGAGTCGCTCTCGACGTACCTCACCGAGGAGGCCGCGCGGCTGCTCGGACTGCCGGCCGCCGGCGCCTATCCCGAGGCGACCGTGCTCGCCGTCTTCGACCCCGACGACGCCGCGCGGTACGACGCCCAGGTGCAGGCGGCCGTGATCGGTGAGCCCTTCGACTCCGACCTGCTCGTGCCGGGCACGGGCCTGAAGGTGCGTCTGCAGACCGTCGTCAACGAGAACGCCTCCGGCGGCTACGTCATCACCGGCACGATCGAGGACCTCTCGGACCGCTCGGCGCACCAGTCGATGGTCAACATCCAGCGAGCGCTCAGCACGCTGTCGCACGGCACGCACGTCCTCAACACCGCGCTCGACGAGCACGACCTGCTCGACCGGGTGTGCGCCACGGTCGTGCACGACGGCGGCTACCACTTCGCCTGGTACGGCCTGCGCGTCGACGACGCGGACAAGAACGTCAAGCCGGTGGCGTGGGCGGGCTACGAGGCGGGCTACCTCTCCAGCCAGCGCTTCCACTGGGACCCCGACGTCCCCACCGGCCGCGGGCCGACGGGGCAGTCGCTGCGCACCGGCCAGGTCCGCATCTCGCACCTCGTCGCCGTCGACACCGCCTTCGAGCCCTGGCGGCAAGCCGCCCTCGAGCGCGGCTACGTCTCCTCCATCTGCCTGCCCGTGCTCGTCGACGGCGTCGTGCACGGCGGTCTCATGGTGTACGCCGCGGAGCCGACCGCCTTCGACCCCACGGAGATCGGGCTGCTCGCCGACCTCGCCGCCGACATCGGCTACGGCCTGCGCCGACTCCAGGACGTGCGGGCGCTGCGCGAGACCAGCCGCGCGTTCGCCGACTCCACCGCGCGCCTGCAGGCGACGCTCGACAGCATGGTCGACCCGCTCGTCGTGCTGCAGGCGGTGCGCGACGAGCAGGGCCGGCTCGTCGACCTCGAGTACGTCGAGGCCAACGCGGCCGCCGCGAGCTACAACCGCACGACGCGCGACGGGCTCATCGGTCACCGGGTGCTCGAGCTGTTCCCCGGTCACAACGACTCGGGGCCGCTGGCGCTCTACTACCGGGTCATCGAGACAGGCGAGCCCGCCGTGCTCGACGACCTGCCGTACTTCAACGAGCGGCTCGGCGTGGAGACGCGCACCGACACGCGGGCGGTGCGCTGCGGTGACGGCATCGCGCTCACCTGGCGCGACACCACCGAGCGCTGGCGCTCGCAGCAGCAGCTCAAGGAGGCCGAGCGCCGGTTCCGGATGCTCGCCGAGAACTCCTCCGACGTCGTGCTGCTCTGCGACCGCCGCGGCCACGTCACGTGGGTGTCGCCGTCGGTCGAGCGCGCGACCGCGTGGGCGCCGTCCCAGCTCGCGGGCCGACCCCTGCACGAGCTCGCGCACCCCGAGGACGCCGGGATCCTGCAGGTCGCCCTGCTGCGCCAGGACCAGCCCCTCTCGCTCACCTTCCGGGTGCGCTGCGCCGACGGCACGGACCGCTGGATGTCGGCCGCCGGCCGGTGGGCGACGTCGAGCGGCGGCCAGGTCGGGGGCCTGGTGCTCGGTCTGCGCGACGTGCACGAGCAGACGCTCGCCGAGCAGGCGCTCGCGGAGCGCGAGTCGCGCTACCGCCTGCTGTCGGAGAACGCGAGCGACGTCGTGCTGCAGCTCGACGAGAGCGGGCGCATCGTCTGGGCGTCGGAGTCGCTCGAGCCGGTGCTCGGCTGGACGCCCGCCGACGTGCTCGGCGTGGTGGCGTCGGAGCTGGTCGCGCCGGAGTCGCACGAGTACGCCGTGCAGCAGCTCGCCGAGTCGCTCACCACCGACAAGGCGCCCGGCCAGATCCTCGTCCGACGTCCTGACGGCTCGACGCGGTGGATGGCCGTCGGTGCCCACCGCGTCGTCACCGGCTCGGGCGTGAACCGCGTCCTGACCATGCGCGACGTCTCCGACTTCGTGCAGGCCCGCCTCGAGCTCGAGCACGCGATCGGGCACGACCCGCTCACCGGTCTCGCGACCCGACGCACGATCCTCGCGCGCCTCACCCGCCTGCTCGAGGAGTCGCCGGAGCGGATCTCGACCGGCGTGCTCTGCCTCGGCATCGACGGCCTGCGCGACGTCAACGACGCGCTCGGCCACGCCGCGGGCGACGTCGTCATCACCCGCGTCGCCACCCGGCTCGCGGAGAGCGTCGGCGACCAGGACCTCGTGGGCCGCGGCGGCGGTGACGAGTTCCTCGTGATCGTGCCCGGTCTCGCCGACGCCGCCGACGCGTCGGTGGTCGCCGACCGGCTGCTGCTCGCCGCGCAGGGCGAGGTCGCGGTCGGGCCGCACCTCGTCCTGCCGACCGTGAGCATCGGGATCGCGACCGGCGGCGCGCGGGCGAACCCCGACGACCTGCTGCGCGACGCCGGCATCGCCCTGGCCCAGGCCAAGGCGCAGGGCCGCAACCGGCACGCGTTCGCCGACGTCGTGGTGGCGAAAGAGGCGCAGCGCCGGCTCGACGTCGACAGCGCGATCCGCGCGGGTCTGCGCGACCGCGAGTTCGTACCGTGGTTCCAGCCGATCGTGCTGCTACCGGGCGGCGAGCTCGCCGGCTACGAGGCGCTCGTGCGCTGGGTGCGCCCCGACGGCTCGGCCGTCGAGCCGGCCGCGTTCCTGCCCGTGGCCGAGCGCAGCTCGCTCATCACCGAGCTCGACCTCGCGGTCCTCGAGCGCTCGCTCGAGACGCTGCGCGACCTGCCCGGAGAGCTCACCGTGGCGGTCAACGTCGCGGCGCAGAGCCTGTCGTCGCCGTCGTACGTCGAGCGCGCGGTGGCCCTCATCGAGCGGTCCGGCGTACCGACGCAGCGGCTGCACCTCGAGGTCACCGAGACCGCGGTGCTGCGCATCAACGACCAGGTGCGCGACGCCATGCGGCGCATCGCGGCGACGGGCGCGCTGTGGTTCATGGACGACTTCGGCACGGGCTACTCGTCGATCTCGCACCTGCGCGACCTGCCCATCTCGGGCATGAAGCTCGACCGGTCGTTCACCGCGGCGATGGGCTCGGGCGACGAGACGTCGGCCCGGCTCGCGCAGGCCCTCGCCGGTCTCGCGCACGGCCTCGGCCTCGACACCGTCGCCGAGGGCGTCGAGACCGCCGAGGAGGCCGCCGAGCTGTCGCGCTACGGCTGGGTCCACGGCCAGGGCTGGCTCTTCGGCCGCCCCGCCCCCCTCGCCTGACCCCTCCGCCCGCGACCCTCCGGCGTGATCTTGGTCAGTTGCGAGCTTCCCGGCCCCAGTAGCTAGCAACTGACCAAGATCACGCGGTTCTGGCTCGCTGCGAGGGGGTGCTGCCCGGAGGCCGGTCGCGTGCGGCGCCGCTAGGGTCGATCCACCGCGGGGGTGCCCTTTCCCCGCCCGAGGCACGGAGCCGACCTTCATGAGCGACCAGCCGATCCGCGACCGCGTCCACGCCCTGCTGCCCGGGCTGCTCGACGAGCTCGAGACCCTCGTGCGGATCCCCTCGGTGTCCAAGGCCGGCTACCCCGAGGAGACCCACGCCGGTCTCGCCGAGGCGCAGGCCGCGGTCACGAGGCTGTTCGCCGAGTCGGGCGTGACCCGCTTCGACACGATCGACCTGCCGCAGACGGCACCGATCGTGTTCGGCGAGATCCCCGCGCCCGAGGGCGCCCCGACGGTGCTGCTCTACGGCCACTACGACGTCGTCCCCGCGGGCGACGAGAGCCTGTGGGAGACCGAGCCGTTCGTGCCGACGCGCAAGGACGGCGCGATCTTCGGCCGCGGCACGGCCGACACGAAGGGCAACATCGTCGCCCTCGCCGGTGCGCTGCGCGCCTGGGGCGGCACCCCGCCGGTCGGCGTGAAGGTCGTCGTCGAGGGCCTCGAGGAGGTCGGCGGCGGTGCGTTCACGACCTACCCGCAGACCGACCCCGAGCGCTTCGCCTGCGACGTGATGGTGATCGCCGACATGGGCAACGTGCGGGCCGGCGTACCCACCCTCACCGTCGGGCTGCGCGGCATGGCCAACGTCATGGTCGAGGCGCGCACCCTCGGGTCGGCCAAGCACAGCGGCCAGTACGGCGGGGCCGCACCCGACGCCCTGCTCGCCCTCGTCCGTGCGCTGTCGACGCTGCACGACGAGAACGGCGACGTCGCGGTCGCGGGCCTGCGCCGCGAGGAGTGGACCGGCGGCGGGCCCGACGAGGCCGAGTTCCGCGACCTCGCCGAGATCGTCGGCGACCAGCCGCTCGTCGGCACCGGCACGCTCGGCTCGCGCGTGTGGTCGGGCCCGGCCATCACGGTGATCGGCGTCGACGCTCCGTCGGTCGACAAGGCGCTCAACGCGGTGCAGCCCTTCGCCCGCGCGAAGCTCAACGTGCGCGTGCACCCGGAGCAGGACCCGGCCGAGGCGCAGGCCGCGGTGGTCGAGCACCTGCGCGCCGCGCTCCCCTACGGCATCGAGCTCACGGTCACGCCGCTCGAGACGGGCTTCGGGTACGCCGCCGACGTCGACGGCGACGTCTACGAGGTCGCGAAGTCGGTGTGGTCGCAGGCGTGGGACGCCCCGATCGTCCTCGCCGGCGCCGGCGGCTCGATCCCGCTCGTGCGCTCGCTGCACGAGGCGGCGCCCGACGCCGACATCCTGCTCGTCGGCGTCACCGACGGGTACTCCAACATCCACGGCCCCAACGAGCGCGTGCTCGTCGACGAGCTCGAGCGGACCACGGTCGCGCTCGCCGAGCTCTTCGGCCGCCTCGGCGAGCGGGCCGGCGCATGAGCGCCGCAGCCGCGCCCGCGGAGGCGCCCAAGGCGGGCGCGATGCAGCGCGTGCTCGACGGGATCGAGCGCGCCGGCAACAAGGTGCCGCACCCGGCGATCCTGTTCCTCTGGCTCTGCGTCGGCGTCATCGTCCTCTCCCAGCTGCTGGCCTGGGCCGGCGTGGGCGCCACCTACGAGGTGGTGAAGCCCGACCCGCAGTCGGTGAGCGCCGTCGACGTCGCCGGATCGTCGCTGCCGGCCGAGGTCATGCCGGTCGGCCAGCCCGACGCGAGCACCTACCACGTCGTCACCGAGACGGTGAAGATCCAGGGCCTGCTCACGGTCGACGGGATCCGCTACCTGTTCACGTCGTTCGTCTCGAACTTCATGGGCTTCACCGCGATGGGCATCATCCTCATCGTCATGATCGGCGTCGGCGTCGCCGAACGGTCCGGTCTCATCGCGGCCCTGATCCGCAAGCTCGTCGCGGTGTCGTCGCCCGCGGCGCTCACCTACATCATCGTCTTCCTCGGCATCATCTCCTCGATCGCCTCGGACGCCGGCTACCTCGTCCTCATCCCGCTCGGTGCCGCCGCGTTCCTCTCGATCGGGCGGCATCCGCTCGCCGGCATGGCGGCTGCCTTCGCCGGCGTCGCGGGCGGGTTCGGCGTCAACATCCTCATCACGCCGACCGACGCCGTGCTGACCGAGATCACCAACGAGTCGATCCACCTCGTCGACCCGGCGAAGTCGATCGGCATCACCGCCAACCTCTGGTTCGGGATCGCCTCGACGATCCTCCTGACGGTGGTGCTCGGCTGGATGACGTCGCGCGTGGAGCGGCGGCTCGGCGCCTACGACCCGTCGGTCGCGCCGGACGCCGACGGGACCCAGATCCAGAAGGCCGACGACGCGCCCGACGTCGACGACGACGCCGAGAAGCGCGGGCTCCGCATGGCCGGCTGGTGGTTCCTCGGCGCGCTCGCGGTGGTGCTGCTCTGCACGATCCCGCCCGGCGCACCGCTGCGCGACCCCGAGACCGGCGGGATCATCGGCACCTCGCCGTTCATGGACAGCCTCATCGTGATCATCTCGCTGCTGTTCCTCGCGGCCGGCATGGGCTACGGGCGCGGCGCCGGGACCATCAAGACCGCCACCGAGGCCATCGACGCGGTCACCAAGTCGTGGGCCGGTCTCGCCGGGCTCCTGCTGCTGTTCCTGCTCATCGCGCAGTTCATCGCGTACTTCAACTACACGAAGATGCCGCAGGTCGCGGCGGTGAAGCTCGGGGACCTCATCGAGAACGTCAACGTGCCGACCGTCGTGCTGCTGCTGGTGGCGATCGTGATCGTCTGGGTGGTCGGCATCATCATGCCGCAGGCCATCGCGAAGTGGGCCCTGCTGGCGCCCATCTTCATCCCGGTGTTCGTGCGCCTCGGGGTCGATCCGGCGGCGGTGCTCGCGGCGTACCGCGTGGGCGACTCCCCGCTCAACATCGTCAACCCGATCATGGCCTACTTCCCGCTGATCGTGGTGTTCGCGGCGAGGTACGACAAGCGCTCGGGCATCGGCACGGTGATCGCGCTGATGATGCCGTACTTCCTGGTGCTCACCGGCGTGTGGACCGCCTTCTTCCTGCTCTGGTACGCCGTGGGCCTGCCCTGGGGCGTCTGACCCCCGGACCGGGGACGGGGCCTATCTCTCGACGGGCTCACGTCCCCGCCTCGGTCTCGGCATGCGGACACGGTGGCCACGCTCCACGGTCACCCGTTCGGAGCAAGTGACGCAGGTCGCTTAAACCCGGCGTCCCAGACGCCGAAGCCCTGTACGTGACACGCCAGCGACACCTCCACCGGACCGCGATCGTCGCGGCGGCCAGCGCCGTCGTCTTCGCGGCCACCGCCACGGGTTCCGCGCTGGCCTGGAACGGCTCGGTGGAGCAGCTCGACGCGACCCCCCAGGCGTCGGTCTCCGCCGCGCAGCAGGCGAGCACCGGTGACGCACCCGCGACCCGCGCCACCGTCGCTCCCGCCGCTCGCCCCGCCGCCGTCGTCCCGGCCAAGGCCTCGGCGACCGCGGCGAAGGCGACGACCGTCGTGGTGAAGAAGAAGACGACGGCGAAGGCGGCCCCGGCGAAGAAGGCGGCGACCAAGCCCGCCGCGAGCAAGACCATCACGATCTCCCGCTACGTCGACGCCCCCGGCTCGCAGGCGCAGATCGACAAGTGCCGCCTCGTGCTCTGGACCCACTCGCCGCTGTGGCTCGCCGGCCACAACTGGTGCGGCTACCAGTGGATGGCGTTCGTGAAGACCGGCACGACGGTGAAGGTCACCTCGGGCATCGCCGCCGGCACCTACGTCGTCACCGGCCACCTCAAGCTGACCCGCCAGTCCGGGTCGCTGCCCAAGCTCTCGGCGGACCTGGTCCTGCAGACCTGCGTCGGCTCGGGCACCGGGCTCACGCTGCTCCGCCGCGTCTGACCTCTCGGTAGAGCCTGGATCACGTCTCCGGGTTTCCGCCCCGGCACGCTCCCACCCTGTGCCACCCTGTCCCCCGGCTGGCGCTGAATGGGTGGGGGTGGACCGTGCGGGGCGTACCCGTGGTTCTCAAGAGGTACGACCGGTCGTGGCTGAGCACCGACCTGATCGCGGGCGTGACGCTCGCGGCTGTCGCGATCCCCGAGGTCATGGGCTACACGTCCATCTCGCAGACCCCGATCGTGACCGGCCTCTACACGATCATCTTCCCGACGCTGGCGTTCGCGCTGATCGGCTCGAGCCGCACGCTCGTCGTCGGCGCCGACTCCGCGACCGCCGCGATCCTCGCAGCCGGCCTCACAGCGCTCGGCGTCTCGGGGCTCACGCCGTACTCCGACCTCTGGGTCGCCTACTGCTCGCTGACCGCCCTCGTCGTCGGCGTGATGCTGCTGCTCGCCCGCATCCTCAAGCTCGGGTTCATCGGCGACTTCCTGTCGTCGTCGGTGCTCATCGGCTTCCTCACCGGCGTCGGCTTCCAGGTCCTCATCGGTCAGATCCCCGACATGATCGGCGTCTCCAAGGGCACCGGTAACTGGTTCCAGCAGCAGTGGGGCTGGATCTCCAACCTCGGCAGCGCGAACCCGTGGACGATGGCCTTCGCCGCGGCCACCCTCATCATCATCCTGGGCTTCAAGCGCTTCGCCCCGAAGGTGCCGGGCGCCCTCGTCGCGGTCATCCTGCTCATCGCCGTGTCGGCCGCGACCGACGCCGCGAGCCACGGCGTCGCCGAGGTGGGTGCGGTGCAGGGCGGCTTCCCGCCGATCGGCCTGCCGCAGGGCGTCTCGTTCTCCGACGCCGTCCAGGTCATCCCGATCGCGCTCTCCTGCCTCGTCCTGATCATCGCCCAGAGCGCCGCCACCGCCCGCTCCTTCGCGATGAAGCACGGCGACCGCGTGGACATCAACCGCGACCTCGTCGGCCTCACCGCCGCGGAGGCCGCGGCCGGCCTGTCGGGCACGTTCGTGGTCAACGGCAGCCCGACCAAGACCGAGATCCTCGAGGAGCAGGGCGGCAAGAGCCAGGTCGCGAACATGACGATGGCCGTGGTGGTCCTCATCGTCACGCTGTTCCTGACCCAGTTCCTCACCCCGATGCCCAAGGCCGTCCTCGGCGGCATCGTCTTCCTCATCGGATACGGCCTGATCGACATCACGGGCCTCAAGCACGTCAAGAAGCTGGCCCCGACCGAGTTCTGGATCGCCGTCATCACCGCTGCCGTCGTGTGCTGCGTCGGCGTCGAGCAGGGCATCATCCTGGCCCTCGTCGTGTCGGTGCTCCTCATCATCGAGCGGTCCTACCGCGCGCACCGCTTCGTGGTCGGCGTCGACCCCGAGGGCGACCCGTCGTACCTGGCCGCCGAGCCGGGCGCGCAGAGCCTGCCCGGTCTGATCGTGTTCCGGTACGACGCCCCGCTCTTCTACGCCAACGCCAACCGGTTCACCGACGACGTCGAGGCGCTCATCCAGTCCGCACCCGACCCGGTCACCTGGGTCGTGCTCGACTGCGACACCCTCACCGACGTCGACTACTCGGCCGGCCTGGCGCTGGACAACCTCGTGAACTACGTCCACGCGCAGGGCGCCCACCTCGCCCTCGCCCGTCCGGACAGCTCGGTGCTCAGCACTCTCGAGGAGGTCGAGGTGCTCCCCAACATCGGGCGCGAGTACATCTTCGACACCCTCGAGGACGCGATCACGGCGTTCCGCGCCGACCCCAGCGGCCGCCCGGTCACGGCCATCACGCCGGTGCCGGCCAAGGCGAACGAGGCACCGCCGACCGGGTGACCTCAGCCGTACGGACGAGGACGCCCGCACCGCTCCCACCTACCCTCGGGTACCACCGAGGGAGGGGGTTCCGGTGAGCGACGAGATCGCCACGCACGCGTCCGCCTGGCGCGTCGCGACGGTGTACGACGTCCCGCTGCCGCCGCGCGACCCCGCGTCGACCGACGCGACCACGAGCTGGGCGGTCGTCGTCACCCTGCTGCTCCTCGTCCCGCCGCTGGGCTGGCTGCAGCTGCGCCACCGCGGCGACGTCGACGTGCGCATCCGGATCGCCGTGGCGGTCGTGTCCACGCTCCTCGTCGTGGCCGCGTGGGCCACCGCGCTGCGCGTGCAGCCCTGGACCTGACCGGTCACCTGCCGGGGTCGCAGGTCCGCGGGTAGCGTCTGAGCGTGACGACCCGGTCCCTGCGCTCGCCCGACTACCTCGAGTACGCCTCCGCCGTCGACGACCTGCGCGCGGAGTACGACGCGATCCCCGCCGGCGCACCCGTGCGGCTGGCCAAGCGCACCTCGAACCTGTTCCGCCCGCGCAACCCGACCACGACTCCGGGTCTCGACGTGTCGGCGTTCTCGGGCGTCCTCGAGGTCGACGAGGAGCGGCGTACGGCGGACGTGCTCGGCATGACGACGTACGAGGACCTCGTCGCAGCGACGCTCCCCCACGGCCTCGTGCCGCTGTGCGTCCCGCAGCTGCGCACGATCACCCTCGGCGGCGCCGTGACGGGCTTGGGCATCGAGAGCGGGAGCTGGCGCAACGGCGTGCCCCACGAGTCGGTGCTCGACATGGACATCCTCACCGGCGACGGGCGCGTGGTGACGGCGTCGCCGACCAACGAGCACCGCGACCTGTTCTACGGCTTCCCCAACTCCTACGGCTCGCTCGGCTACGCGCTGCGCCTGCGCATCGAGCTCGAGCCGGTGACGCCGTACATGTCGCTGCGCCACGTCCCGTGCGGCGACGCGACCGCTCTCGCCGAGACGATCGACGCCGTCGTCCGCCACGGCTCCTACGACGGGGAGCGCTTCGACTACGTCGACGGCACGGTCTTCTCCAGCGGCGAGTCCTACCTCACGCTGGCGACGTACGCCGAGACGGCCGGCCAGGAGCCGAGCGACTACACCGGCGAGCAGATCTACTACCGCTCGATCCAGGACAAGCGCACCGACGTGCTCACCGTGCACGACTACCTGTGGCGCTGGGACACCGACTGGTTCTGGTGCTCGCGCGCGTTCGGCGCGCAGAACCCGGTCGTGCGCCGGTTCTGGCCGAAGGACAGGCTGCGCTCCGACGTCTACTGGAAGCTCGTCGCCCTCGACCGGCGCACCGCGCTGTCGTCGCGGCTGAACACCGTGCGCCGGCGGCCGCAGCGCGAGCCGGTCGTGCAGGACATCGAGGTCCCGGTCGCGAGGCTCGCGGAGTTCCTCGACTTCTTCCACCGCGAGGTCGGCATCTCGCCGGTGTGGGTCTGCCCGCTGCGCTCGCGCGACCCCGAGGTGACGTGGCCGCTGTACGAGCTCGACCCGGAGACGACGTACGTCAACGTCGGCTTCTGGTCGACCGTGCCCGTGCCGCCGGGGGTCGAACCCGCCGAGGGCCGCGTGAACCGGCGCATCGAGGCGGTCGTCAGCGATCTGGGAGGCCGCAAGTCGCTGTACTCGACCGCGTTCTACGATCAGGACGAGTTCGGCCGCCTCTACGGCGGGGCGACGTACGCGGCACTGAGGTCCAGCTACGACCCGGAGGGACGCCTTCCGGACATGTGGACCAAGACCGTGGCACGGGGCTGAGCGGGAAGCTGGGGAGGGACGTCATGGTCATGAAGCTCGCCGAGGTCGTCTCGATGTTCGTCGGCCCGGACGCCGCCGACGTCGAGTTCACGGCGTACGACGGCAGCCGCTTCGGACGGCAGGGCTCCGACATCCGCATCGACGTGCGATCGCCGCGCGCGGTGTCCTACCTGATGTCCTCGCCCGGCCAGCTCGGTCTCGCCCGGGCGTACGTGACCGGCGAGCTCGAGGTGTACGGCGACCTGTTCACCGGCCTCGACCGGCTCGCGCGCCTCGGGATCCACCGCCCGTCGGTGCGCGACCAGGCGCGCCTCTACAAGGCGCTCGCGCCGTTCGCGCTGCACCGTCCGCCGGTGCCGCCGGAGGAGGTCCGCCTCGGCGGCCGCGTGCACACCAAGCGCCGCGACAGCGACGCGATCTCGCACCACTACGACGTGAGCAACACCTTCTACCGCTGGGTGCTCGGGCCCTCGATGGCCTACACCTGCGCCGTCTTCCCGAAGGCCGACGCCACGCTCGAGGAGGCGCAGGAGGAGAAGTTCGACCTCGTCTGCCGCAAGCTCGGCCTCGAGCGCGGCATGCGCCTGCTCGACGTCGGCTGCGGCTGGGGCGGTCTCGCCGTGCACGCCGCGAAGCACTACGGCGTCAAGGTGATCGCCGTGACGCTCTCGGAGCAGCAGGCGACCTGGGGCCAGGAGACGGTGGTCCGCGAGGGGCTGTCGGACCTCGTGCAGATCCGCTACCAGGACTACCGCGACGTGCCCGAGACCGGCTTCGACCGGATCTCCTCGATCGGCCTCACCGAGCACATCGGCGCCGCGAACTACCCGGCGTACTTCGCGTTCCTGAAGTCGCGCCTCAACCCCCAGGGCCGGCTGCTCAACCACTGCATCACCCGCACCGACACCCACCAGCGCACGGCGTACAAGAGCGGCTTCATCAACCGCTACATCTTCCCCGACGGCGAGCTCGTGCCGGTGGGCAAGCTCATCGCGCCGATGGAGGATGCCGGCTGGGAGGTGCGCCACGAGGAGAACCTGCGCGAGCACTACGCGCTGACCCTGATGCACTGGTCGCGCAACCTCGAGGACCATTGGGACGAGGCCGTCGCCGAGGTCGGCATCGGCAAGGCCCGCGTCTGGAAGCTCTACCTCGCCGCCTCGCGCCTGGGCTTCGAGCGCAACATGATCCAGCTGCACCAGGTGCTGCTCGCCAACCCCGACGAGCACGGCCAGGCCGACATCCCCCTCCGCCTCGGCTTCGACACCGCCTGACGCCGTCCCATGACCGAGAAGCGCGTGATCTTGGTCAGTTGCGAGCTACTCGGCCTGGGAAGCTGGCAACTGACCAAGATCACTTGGCTCTGTCAGGTGAGGATGCCGGGGCCTGCTACGTCGAGGCCGCCGTCGGCGGTGATGGTGGTGCCGCTGATGTAGTCGCCGGCGGGGCTGGCGAGGAACGCCACGAGCGCCGCGACCTCGTCGGCGGCCTGCATGCGGCGTACCGGCACGATCTTCGCGAGGACGTCGGTGTCGATGCCGTACTTCGCGATCGCCTCGGTGTGCACGAAGCCGGGGGCGACGGCGACCAGACGTACGCCGCGAGGCCCCCACTCCGCGGCGAGCGTGCGGGTGAGCGACTCGACTGCCGCGCGGGCCGCGCTCGAGTGCGCCATGCCCGGTGTGCCGCGGTGCGGCGACATCGTGATGCTCACGACCTTGCCGTAGCCGTTCGGCAGCATCGAGCGCTCGGCGACGCGCGCCGTCACGTACCAGGTCGCGTCGAGGTTGAGGCGGGTGACCGCCCGGAACCCCTTGTGGTTCAACGACTCCGCGGGTGAGACGAACTGCCCGCCAGCGTTGTTCACCAGGATGTCGATCCGCTCGAAGTCGGCGAGTACGGCGTCGAGCATCGCATCGACCTGCTCGGGCTCGCGCACGTCGCACACGTACTTCGACACCGAGTGCACGCCGCCCGAGATGGCCGCGAGCTCGACCGTGCCCTCGAGCGACTCCTCGGTGCGGCCGACGACCGCGACGCGCGCACCCATCGACGCGAGCAGCAGCGCGGTCGCGCGGCCGATGCCGGAGCCGCCGCCCGTGACGAGGGCGGTGCGGCCGGTCAGCGAGCCGGGCGCGAGCACGGCGAGGACGTCAGGTCGGGTAGGCACGCTCATGCCCGGCAATCTAGCGATCCCCCTGCACCCCCTCGCGTGATCTTGGTCAGTTGCGACCTACCCGGGCTCAGTAGCTCGCAACTGACCAAGATCACGCCGACAGAGATGGTCAGCGGAGGAGGTCGACGGGGCCGGGGGCGAAGGTGCGGCCGAGGACGGACGCGGCGACGTCGAGACCGGCGCGGGCGCCGCCGTCGAGGGCCACCGCGCCCACGAGCGCCTGCACCTCGTCGGCGACCGAGCGCCGGTCGTCGGCGTCGCCGTGCGCCACGAGACCGAGCTCGTGCGCGCGCTCGGCGAGCACGGCGTTCGACGTCGCGACCCGTCGCTCCTCGCTCATCTGCGCCTCGGTCGCAAGCGGGTCGTCGACGTACTGCGCCGTGGCGCAGGCGGCCTCGAGGACGGCGTTGCCCACCAGTGCGAGGCGTCGCCGCACCGGGCCGCCGGCCGCGGCGCCGGCGTACCAGCCGAGCGTCACGGGGTCGTGGCCGCACAGGCGCGCGGCAGCCTCGTAGCGCGGGTCGCCACCCTCGACCGGGATGCCGTCGTGGTCGGGGAGGCGCGAGGTGCCCGGCTCGACGACGAGGCGCAGCGCCACCGACTCGGCCGCGGCGACGCCGAGGTCGGCCCACGCGGCGCCGATGGCGGCCTCGATCCGGTCGGCGAGGCGGTGCCGCGAGACCTCGAACGTGCGGACGTCGGGGAGGCCGCGGCGAGCCGCGACGCGGCCGAGGGCGTGGTCGGACACGAGCGCCTGCTGCTCGCCGTTGAGGAAGGCCAGCGAGGGCTCGTCCCACGGCTGGGCGCGCACGAGCCGGCTCAGCAGCACGACGTCGAGCAGCGCGTCGCCGACGTACTCGAGGCGTTGGAACAGGTGGCCGCGCGGGTCGAGCAGGGCGTCGACGTACGCGCGGTCGGGCAGCGCGACGCCGAGGACGTCGTCGAGACGGGCTACGTCGAGCGCGGCCTGACCCTCGAGCCGCGCGCGCCAGTCGTCCACGAGCGCAGCATGCCGTGCGCGCGGACGCCGTCGCAGGACGACGCCGTCATGCAGGTGGAGAGGTGATCAGGCGCGGACGCGGCCGACGTAGTACGCCGAGGTCCAGATGCGCTCGAGCTTGACGTGCGAGCCGGTGTGCGGCGAGTGCCACACGTAGCCGTTCCCGGCGTAGATCGCGGCGTGGTAGACCCGGCCGCTGCTCGAGTGGAAGAAGATCAGGTCGCCCGGGACCGCCTGGCTCTTGGAGATGTGACGGCTCCACGCGTACTGGTCGCGCGAGACCCGCGGGATCGAGATCCCCATCTGCGAGTACACGTACTTCGTGTAGCCCGAGCAGTCGAAGCCGGTGCGGGGTGTGGTGCCGCCGGCGACGTACGGGATGCCCTTGTAGCGCTTGGCGATGAGGATCGCGACCTTGCCGCGCAGGACGGCGTTGGCGCGCACCGCGGCGGAGAGGTAGACGCGACCGGTGGCGCCGACCTTCGGCAGCGACAGCGCCGCGACGGGCGTGGCGACGGTGGTCGTGGCCGGGGGCCGCGCGCCGGCGACCGGCGCGGTCACCGTCACGGGTGCGGTCGTGCCGTCGGGCGCAGGTGCGGCCGAGGCGGCGGCGACGGGCAGCAAGGTCGCTGCCACGGCGAGGCCGAGGGACGCGCCGAAGCGCGCGCGTGCAGACGCCATGGATCCTCCGCGACGCCTACGAGGTGAGCTGTCGGGTTCGGACCGGGAGTTGGCCCGGCCGGTCTGGGACCGGCTTCACCCCGAGGACTCGCCTGAGTACGGCGGGCCCGGAAGTGGGTCCCCCGCTCCTGCCACGGGTGGGTCGGCCGCCGGGGGTGGCAGGACTCGGCGTCCTCCGGCGGTCCCCGCCGGCTGGCGGGTCGCGGTCGACCGTAGGGCACCCGCTACCGCGATGTCACGGATACGTCACGACGAGGTTGTTCCAAACGGGGACGAACTCACCCAGATGCCCCAACACCTATCACCCGGATGCCCCCGCGCATAGCCCCACGTGACCACCCGACCCCGTCCCGTGACTCCGCGCTGAAGGTGGGTGTGGGGCACCTTCAGCGCGGAACGGGGTGTGGAGGGAGGTCAGCCGCAGGCGGTGGCGTCGCCGGAGGTGCCGCGGGCAGGGTGCGGGCCCATGACGACGACCTGGTCCTTGCCACGCTCCTTGGCCAGCCGCAGGCCGCGGTCGGCGCGGTCGAGCAGGTCGTCGAGCGTGTCCTGCGAGCCGAGGGTCGCGAGGCCGACCGAGGCGGTGCGGTGCAGCGCCGGGCGGCCGCCCTCGTTGAGCGGCGTCGTCGCGATCGACTCGCGCAGCCGCTCCGCGAACGCGAGCCCGCCGTCGAGGTCGGTGTCGGGCAGCAGCAGCGCGAACTCGTCCCCGCCGATGCGGGCCACCAGGTCCTCGAGGCGCATCGCCTCGCGCAGCACGTGCCCGAGCGAGCGGATCACCGACTCGCCGGCCAGGAAGCCGAGTGCGGTGTTGACGCTCTTGAGCCCGTCGAGGTCCATCACCAGCAGCACGAGCGGCCGGTCGTGGCGCCGTGCCCGAGCGATCTCCGCCGCCGCCTGGGGCCGGAAGCCGGCCATCGAGAGCAGCCCGGTCTTGGCGTCGCGGGTCGACTCGAGCAGCCGCTCGTGGTCGCGCAGGGAGGTCGCGACCAGACCGGCGAGCGGTACGACGAGCAGCACTGTCGCCGGCTCGACGGTGAGGAGCACGGCCGTCACGCAGCCGAGCGCGATCGCGGGGGCGTCGCGCAGCACGGCGATCCGGACGAGCCCCGGTACGTCGGCCGCCAGGTCGTCGACCGCCCGGAGGTGACGGCGGTAGAGCACCGCCTCCACGACGGCCAGCGTGACGCCGGCCAGCACGAGCTCGACCACGCGCTGCACGTCGAGCCCTACCGCCGGGACGGTCGCGAAGAGGGCGACGTAGGAGTGGAAGACGATCGCCGCGCTGGCGACGGCGATCGTGCGGACGCAGGTGTTGAGCACCGTGCGCCAGCGCTCGGTGCGCAGCGACGCCGCGAGCGCCACCACGGGGAACCACTCGGGCCGCAGGAGGACGGCCGCGAGGAGGAGCACCGCACCGGTGGCGTCGAAGGACACGGTGCGCAGACCGCGGCCGATCCCGAGACGTGCCCGCGGCAGGGTCGCAGCCGCGGCCAGCAGGACCAGGACCGGTCCGAGGTCGATGCCGAACGGCACCGGCACGATCGGTCGCGCCGACGCGTCGGCCGACCAGAGCGCGATGCCCACCAGCACCACGGCGCCGAGCACCAGCTCGACGTCGACGTGGGCGACCTTGTCCCGCCAGACCACGGACGGCGCCCACGCCCGTGCCTCATGCTCGTGATACATCCGCGTATCCCCGTTTCGTCGAGCCCCCAGGGCGCCGACTCTGTCGGGAGCGGTGGGAGCCCGCCACCGGCTGATGGGCCGAAGGGATTACGCCGAACGGGGGATGACGCTCAGCGACGACTTCACGCACCGTGACGGTGGCTGAGATCCCTTGCGGCACAGGCGATTCCGCCCGTTGATCTTGAGGCGCGACGAGCGGGCCGCCTCACGCGATCCTCAGGTCCGGCGATCCATCTGCCGAAGGGCTCACGACGTATCCCCGGAGTCTTGCACCCTGACGCCGGCGACGTCTCACCAACGGCCGACGGTCGCCACCACCTCGGCGTACCCGTCCTCGGCGCGCAGGACGGTGGACAGCTCGACCGCCCGCTCGCGCAGCGAGGAGTCGGTCAGCGCGCGCCTGATGCGGTCCGCCAGCGCCGGGCCGGTGAGCCGGTCCAGTGCCAACGGCGGGGTCGCGACGCCGATGGCCTGCAGCCGCTGCGCCCAGAACGGCTGGTCGACCATCACCGGGACCGGCACGGTCGGTACGCCGGCACGCACCCCGGCGGCGGCCGTGCCCGCACCGCAGTGATGCACGACCGCGGCAGTACGCGGGAACAGCCACGAGTGCGGCACGGCTCCGACGGTCATCACGTCGTCGGCGTCGACGCGGAGGTCGGCACCTCCGGCCTGCACGACCGCGCGGACGCCCGCAGCCCGCACCGTCTCCGCGACGATGCGACTCAACCGCTGCGGGTCGTCGGTGGGCATCGACCCGAAGCCGAGGAAGACCGGCGCCGGACCGGCGTCGAGGAAGTCGACGAGCTCGGAGGGCGGCCTCCACGACGGGTCGACGGCCGGCCACCAGTAGCCCACGACCCGGTGCCACGACGGCCAGTCGCGCGGCGGCGGCACGACCTCGGGGCTGAAGCCGTAGAAGATCGGCCAGCGCTGCGACTCCATCTCCGAGAACGACCGGGCCGGCGTCATCGGCTCCAGCCCGAACTGCCCGCGGAGCTCGTCGATCGCGGCGCGGGCGGGGCGCTGACCGGCCGTCCGCAGGAACCTCGCCGCGGCCTTGTTGCCCCAGCCGCCGAGGGAGCGCGTGGTCATCGCCGGCGGAGCGAACTCCGCGGTCGGCGTCCACGGCTGCAGGTAGACGCCGGCGCTGCGGATCCCCAGCCCTTGCGCCACGTGCCACCCGAGCCACGCCATCGGCGAGAGCAGCAGGGCGTCGGCGTCCCGCGACGCCGCCAGCATGCCGGCACCGAGGTCGCGCTGGTGCTCGGCGATCATCGCGATGCTGTGGCGCAGCGCCGCGGGAGACCGCCCGGTGGCACGCCGACCCCGCTCGCCGGCGAGCACCTGCTGCGGGTCCATCGGCAGCGGGCGGAAGGACAGCCCGACCGACTCGACCGTCGCCCGGTAGGGCTCATGCGTGGCGATCACGGCCTCGTGCCCCGCAGCGACGAGCGCCTGCGCCAGTCCGGTGTACGGCGCGACGTCCCCCATGCTCCCGACCGCCACGATGACCACGCGCATCGTCGTACCTCGCATCCCGTCTCAGGCGAACCACGAGCGGAGGAGCGCGTGGTCCTGCCGGAAGGCCGTGCCCGGCGGCACGCCGAGCACGCGGTCGATCGCGTCCGCGTAGCCGTCGAGCACGGCGACCGCGTCCTCGGTCGAGATCTCGCCGCGGCGGTGCAGCCACCAGGTGCGGCTCGCGGCGTCGGCCATCGCCACCATGAGCGACGCGAGCACGTCGGCTCCGCCTACGACCGAGACGGGCGCCATGAGGTGCTCGCGCGCACCCTGGTCGAGCAGCGTGGTCAGCGGTGCGCGCAGCGCCTCGTGGGACGACTGGCGCGCGGCCTCGCGCAGGGCTGCGTTGTCGTCGGCGTACCAGACCTCGAGCAGACCGAGCATCAGGTTGGCGGCGTCGCGCCGACCCGCCGGCATGGCCGCGACAACCAGGCCGAACTTCTCCAGCGCGTCGCCGGGGCCGTCGACGATCGCGCGCACCTCGACCGCGGTGCTCCCGGTCATCCGCTCGACGACCGCCGCGAGCAGCTCCTGCTTGCTGGAGAAGTAGTGGTAGAAGCCGCCCTTGGAACCGCCGGCCGCGGCGATGACCTCGTCGATGCTGAGCCGCGCGTACCCGCCGGACCGAAGCAGTGCGTCCGCCGCCTCGACGTACGTCGCGCGCCGGGCGGCGTGCGCTGCGGGGTCGAGCGTCCTGCTCACCTCTCGAGGATAAACCGACCACCGGTCGGTTTATCCAGCCGAGCAGGATCCGAGACGCGTGGGACGCGTCACGACGACGGAACCGGTCAGCCCTTGGCGACGAAGACGTGGGCGGCGGTCGCGGAGTCGAGCTCGGCGTACTCGCCGGCGCTGCCGACCAGGACGCCGCCCGGCGACCCGACGACCTTCACGGTCGAGCCGGGCGTCGCACCCGCGCGACGCAGCGCCGCCATGAGCGCGCCGTCGGTCTGGATCGGCTCGCCGATGCGGACGACGGTCACGCGCGTCGAGTCGGCTCGGACGACCTTGTCGAGGGTGGTGAGGCCGGCGAGGTTGTTCTCCTCGGGCTCCTGGTCGAGCTCGTCGAGACCCGGAATCGGGTTGCCGTACGGCGAGGTCGTGGGGTGCCCGAGGATCTCGAGCAGCCGGCGCTCGACGCCCTCGCTCATCACGTGCTCCCAGCGGCAGGCCTCGGCGTGGACGTCCTCCCACGGGATGCCGATGACGTCGACGAGCAGGCACTCGGCGAGGCGGTGCTTGCGCATCACGCGGGTGGCCATCGCGCGGCCGTCGTCGGACAGCTCGAGGTGGCGGTCGCCCTCGACCGAGACCAGGCCGTCGCGCTCCATGCGGGCGACGGTCTGCGAGACCGTGGGGCCCGACTGCCCGAGGCGCTCGGCGATGCGGGCGCGCAGCGGCGTGATGCCCTCCTCCTCGAGCTCGAAGATGGTGCGGAGGTACATCTCCGTGGTGTCGATGAGATCGCTCACGGCTGCGGCGTCCTGTCTGGTGGAGCGGGTCGGGCGGACGAGCACATCCTTCCCTAACCAGCAGCCCGTCGCGCGAGGAGGCGCGGTCTCGGGGTGCCGACCGTGTCACGCCGCCCTAGCGTGAACGGGTGCCGAGCCTGCTCTGGGTGCGCCGCGACCTGCGCCGCCGCGACAACCCCGCCCTGAACGAGGCGGCGGCCGGCGGCCCGGTCCTCCCTCTCTTCGTGCTCGACCCGCTGCTCTGGGACGCCTCGGGCGACGTCCGCCGTGCCTGGCTGCTGCGCTCGCTGCACGCCCTCGACCGCTCGCTCGACGGCGCCCTCGTCGTACGCCGCGGCGACCCCCGCACCGTCGTGCCCGAGGTCGCAACCCAGGTGGGTGCGACCTCGGTGCACGTGGCGGCGGACTTCGCGCCGTACGGCGCAGCGCGCGACGTCGAGGTCGAGCAGCGGCTCGCCGCCGACGGACGCGCGCTGGTGCGCACCGGGTCGCCGTACGCCGTGGCGCCGGGACGCGTCCGCAAGGACGACGGCACGCGCTACAAGGTCTACACGCCGTTCTTCAAGGCGTGGTCGGCGCACGGCTGGCGCGGCCCGGCGCCTGACGTCGACGTCGCGTGGCTCGACGGCGTCCGCAGCGACGACCTCCCCGACGAGCCGCCCCTCTCGACCGCGCTGCCCGAGGTCGGCGAGGAGGCGGCGCTCGCGCGCTGGGACGCCTTCCGGGAGACGGGTCTCGCGGCGTACGACGACATGCGCAACCGGCCCGACGTCGACGGCACCTCGATGCTGTCGGCGCACCTGCGGTGGGGCGAGATCCACCCGCGCACGCTGCTCGCCGACCTCGACGACTCGGCCGCGCACACGGTGTTCCGCAAGGAGATCGCGTGGCGCGAGTTCTACGCCGACGTGCTGCACCACGAGCCGGACTCGGCGCGCCTGTGGCTCGACCCGCGCTTCGCGGAGATGGAGTACGACGACGGGCCCGAGGCCGACGCGCGCTTCGAGGCCTGGCGCGAGGGCCGCACCGGCTACCCGTTCGTCGACGCCGGGATGCGCCAGCTGCTCGCGGAGGGCTGGATGCACAACCGCGTCCGCATGGTCGTGGCGTCGTTCCTCGTGAAGGACCTGCACCTGCCGTGGCAGCGCGGCGCGCGCTGGTTCATGCGGATGCTGCGCGACGCCGACCTCGCGAGCAACCAGCACGGCTGGCAGTGGACCGCCGGCTGCGGCACCGACGCCGCGCCGTACTTCCGCGTGTTCAACCCCGTGACGCAGGGCCTGCGCTTCGACCCGTCGGGCGACTACGTACGGCGCTACGTCCCCGAGCTCCGCGACCTCCCCGGCGCCGCTGCCCACGAACCGTGGGACCACCCGCTGCTCGCCGTCGACTACCCGGCTCCGATCGTCGAGCACGCCGCCGAGCGCGACGAGGCCCTGCGCCGGTACTCCGCCCTGCCGCCGCGCTGACCTGGCCGATCCGACCCGTCCGGGCCGACGCATTCGGGCGCTGACGTGGCACGATGGGCGGTCGAGACCAGCCGGAGGACCCCGTCATGGGTGAGCGCAGCACGCCGCACGCGCCTGTGACGTGCGCGGTGATCGCCCAGAAGGGCGGCGTCGGCAAGACCACGACGCTCCTCGGCATCGCGGGCGCGGCCTGGGAGCGCGGGCTGAAGGTGCTCGTCGTCGACCTCGACCCGCAGGCCAACGCGACGGCGGCGCTCGACCCCGAGAGCACGGCGTACTCCACCAACGACGTCCTCGCCGACGCGCGCCCGGGCGTCGCGGCCGACGCGATCGTCCGCTCGGGCTGGGGGCTCGGCGTCGACGTCCTGCCGGCCGAGCGCGCGCTCGAGCACCGCGCGGTGCCCGACGGCCGCGACTCGGCGCTGCGGCTGCGCATCGCGCTGGAGGGCGTCGTCGACCGCTACGACCTCGTGCTCGTCGACTGCCCGCCGTCGCTCGGCGAGCTCACCCGCAACGCGCTCGCGGCGGTACGTCTCGCGCTCGTGGTCACCGAGCCGTCGTTCTTCGCGCTGCCCGGCGCGGCCGCCGCGCTCGAGGCGGTCGAGGTCGTGCGCGGCTCGAGCAACCTGGTGCTGCGCGCGGCCGGCGTCGTCGTGAACCGCGCGCGGCCGCAGACCACCGAGCACGCGTTCCGTCTCGCCGAGCTGCACGCGGCGTACCCCGACCTCGTCCTGCCCGTGTCGGTGCCCGACCGCACCGCCATCCAGCAGGCGCAGGGCGCCTGCGTGCCGGTGCAGGCGTGGCGCTCGGCGGGCGCGCACGAGGCGTCCGACGCGTACGACGCGATCCTCGACCAGCTCCTCGCGCGGGCGGCGGAGTCGGTCACCGGGCTGGCGGCCGGGCACTCTTCGTTCTCGACAGGAGCCGACGCCTCATGACCAACCCCACCCCTCGGCCTGCGCTGCGCAAGGCCGAGGACGCCACCATCCACCCGGCCGCGCCGCGCCCCGCTCGCTCGCCGAAGCCGAGCCCCGCGAAGGCCGCGCCGGCGAAGACCGCACCGGTGGTCGAGCCGGTCGCTCCGGTCGTGCCCGTCGCCCCGGTCGTCGAGGCCGAGCAGCCGACGTCGAAGAAGAAGCGCAAGTTCGGCGGTGCGACGTCGGACCACCTGCGCGTCGACGCCGACGACGCTCCCTCGAAGAAGAAGTCGTCGAAGAAGAAGGCCGCCGAGTCGACGCGCGACGACCTCATGCAGGGCAAGCCGACCGACCTCGACGTCGAGGTGCCCAAGGCGCTGCGCAAGGCAGCCGCCAAGAAGGCCAAGGCCGAGGGGCTCGACCTGCAGACCGTCGTCATCGACGCCCTGCACGCCTACGTCACCCAGCCCCCGCGCTGACCGCTGCTACCAGGGCGCGAGCGGCGGTACAGACCCCGAGCTCAGCATCTCGTCGACCTGTGCGAACACGCCGGCGGTGAGCAGCGCCCAGAGCACGAAGGCGAACCAGACCCCGAGCAGCACTCCCAGCCCGCCGACGAGCGTCGCGACCCAGCGCGGTCCGGCGCCGCGTGCGAGCACGCCGCCGACCCACACCGACACGATCACGCCGACGACGAGGAAGACGACCAGGGTGGTCATCCCCCACGCGTAGCTCCAGGTCCAGGCCACCAGGCGGAAAACGTAGTCGGGCGAGAGGTAGTAGCTGACGATCGCGGTGTAGTCGTTCTGCGCCAGACCGAGCCGCAGGGCGGGGATCAGGGCGAAGACCAGCAGGCCGAGCGCGAGCCCGCGGACGCCCCACCAGAAGGCGCGCAGGTCCATCACGAAGCGCGGGAGGTGCCGCTTGGCCGAGGCCGCGCGCACCGCGACCCAGGCCGAGAAGCCCTGGCGCTGCGGCGAGTACGGCGGGAGGCCCGCGCGGCGCGCAGCTCGTCGGCGTACGCCGCGGGCTCGCCCAGGACGTCGCGCAGGGCAACCCCCGTGTGCTCCGCGCGCACCTCCTCGAGATGGGCGCGCAGCTCCTCGACCGTCTCGTCGCGGTCGGGGATCGCCCCGAGCCGAGCCGTGACGGCCTCGACGTAGCCCTCGAGCTCCCTGTCCACCAGTCCCCCCGTGGTGCGCTCGCTCATCGCCGTCCCCCTCCTGCGACGCCGGCGTCGGCCAGCAGCGTGTCGACCGTGCTCGCGATCCGACCCCACTCGGTCGCCGACGTCCGCAGCATCGCGGTGCCGGCCTTCGTGACGCCGTAGTACTTGCGGTGCGGCCCCTCGTCGCTCGGGACCACGTAGGAGGTCAGCGCGCCGGCGGCGAACAGCCGGCGCAGCGTGCCGTAGACGGACGCGTCGCCGACGTCGGTGAGCCCCGCCTCGCGCAGGCGGCGTACGACGTCGTAGCCGTAGGCGTCCTCCTGCGCGACGACCGCGAGCACCGCGACGTCGAGCACGCCCTTGAGCACCTGGCTCGTGTCCACTGCACCTCCTACGCAACCCACGGTACTCCGCAATCCACACTAGTGGCAACGGCGGGATGTCCTCAGATGCAGCTGCATCCCCTGGACACGCCGGAGTGCCTTAGGGGACGGGGTGCTTGGCGTCGTACTTGAGGAAGGTCGGGACGGCGGCGACGAGGGCGAGCGTCGTGACGATGCAGAGCACGCCGCCGGACACGACCGAGACGGTCTCGCCGAAGAGCGCGGCGACGGTGCCCGACTCGACGTCGCCGAGACGGGGTCCGCCCGCGACGACGACGGTGAAGATCCCTTGCAGCCGGCCGCGGTACTCGTCGGGGGTCGCGGCCTGCAGGATCGTCGAGCGGAAGACGGCGCTCACGTTGTCGGCGGCGCCGGCGAGCGCGAGCATCAAGCACGCGATCGGCAAGGACTTCACGAGCCCGAACACGGCGATGGTCGCGCCCCACGCCATGATCGCCAGGATGATCGCGAGGCCCTGCCGGCGGACGTGGCCGAGCGGTCCGGAGAAGATGCCCGACAGCGCGGCGCCGACCGCGGGAGCGGCGGAGAGCAGCCCCACGGCGGTCGCGGCCATGCGCGGGTCGCCGGGGAAGAGCCCGACGGCGATCGCGGGGAACAGTGCACGCGGCATCCCGAAGACCATCGCCGCGATGTCGACGTAGAACGACATCTGCAGGTTCTTCTTGCCCTTGAGGAACGTGATGCCGTCCTTGACCGCGGCCCAGCCGGCCTTGGTCACCGACGTGCCCTCGGGCTTGATCGGGCGCAGGCGCCACATCGCGTAGACCGTGCTGGTGAAGGCGATGACGTCGACGGCGTACGCCGCGGTCACGCCGCCGGTCGCGGCGATCACCAGACCGCCGAGCAGCGGTCCGAGCGTGAAGCCGATCGACCACGCGAGCATGCCGAGCGCGTTCGCCGCGGGCAGCAGGTCGGTGCTCACGAGCCTCGGGATGATCGAGGAGCGGGCGGGGTTGCCGATCGCGAAGAACGCCGACTGCACCGCGACGACGAGGTAGAGCAGCGCGACGCTGCCGAGCCCGAGGGCGGCCTGCGTGACGAGCACGATCGAGCACGACATCAGGCCGAGGGCGGCGAGCAGTCCGAGCTTCCGGCGGTCGTGGACGTCGGAGAGCATCCCGCCGTACAGGCCGAAGCCGATGAGCGGGACGAGCTGGAACAGGCCGACGAGACCGACCGCGAACGACGACTGCGTGATCGCGTAGACCTGGATGCCGACCGCGACCGCGGTCATCTGCTGGCCGACGTTGCTGATGCCGTGGGCCACCAGGATCCGGCGGTAGTCCGCCGACACCTTGAGCGGTGTCAGATCAGCGAGGAGCCGGGCCACGAGCGCGACCCTATGTCCGGTGCCCGGACCGCACAGATCCGTCCGAGCCGTGGACTCCCGTCAGGGGGAGAGCCGCTCGACCCTCCAGGCTCCGGCGTCGTCCAGGAGCGCCGGCTCCGTGGTGCGGACGTAGCGCAGCCGGTCGTGCAGGCGCGAGGGCCGTCCCTGCCAGAGCTCGAGCGAGCGCGGCCGGACGAGGAAGCCGCCCCAGGCGTCGGGCAGCGGGACGTCGTCGGGGCTGCCCGTGTCGGGGAAGGCCGCCGCGAGCTCGGCGTACCGCGCCTTGAGGACGTCGCGGCTCGCGATCACGCTCGACTGCGCGCTCGCCCACGCGCCGAGCCGGGAGCCGTACGGGCGCGAGGAGAAGTACGCCGCGGCGTCGTCGCGCGACACCTCCTCGACGTCGCCGACCACGATCACCTGCCGCTGCATCGGGTGCCACGGGAAGAGCAGCGAGGCGACGGGGTTCTCGCGCAGCGCGCGGCCCTTGGTCGACGCGAGGTTGGTGTAGAAGACGAAGCCGGTCGCGTCGACGCTCTTGAGCAGGACCGTGCGCGAGGTCGGTACGCCGTCGGCGCCGGCCGTCGAGAGCACCATCGCGCTCGGCTCCGCCGTACCCGCGAAGCCGGCGCTGCGCGCGTCGTCGAACCAGCGGCCGAACTGCTCGAGCGGCGTGGCGGCGAGGTCCTGCTCGCGCAGGCTGCCGGCCTCGTAGCTGGTGCGGACGTCGGCGAGGGGCTCGTTCACGTCACCCATCCTGTCCGCTCGCGCCACCCGTCGCCTCCCGTCCCGCCGCGCCCGGGCCTGATCATCGGGCGCCGGAGCCGGACGACCTGGGCGCGCGGCGCCCGACGTCGGCGCTGACTCCCCCTCGCGGGACGCGCGGAGAGGTCGACCGTGCGGCGGCGTACCCGTGGCCGGTACCTGCCCCCCACGAGCGCGGACGGGTGCGGCGCATCGGGACGGGCTCGCCCGCGTGACGAGCGCGAGGCGGGGCGTACCCCCGGGACGCAGGCCCCGCGGCTGCTGCGCGTGCTCCCCTCCTCCTGCCGACGAGGAGGGCCGGTGCTCGCGCAGCCTCGCGGCCGTCGTACGGCGTTGACCTGCGTGTTTCCGCCCAGTGGAGAGGCCCCTGAGCGTGCCCGCCGAAGGTTTGCCAGGATGGACGGGTCGTCGGAGGGCCCTACCGGGCCGCCCGGCGCGCGACGGCCTCCGGGCCTGTCGAGGCGGTCCGCGCCCACCGGCGCGGCCGAGCAGCGGACGGCGCGTCACCGGCGCGCCCATGATCCAGGGAGCGACATGTCGGACTTCGTGCCCGGCCTCGAGGGCGTCATCGCGTTCGAGACCGAGATCGCCGAGCCGGACAAGGAAGGCAGCGCCCTGCGCTACCGCGGCGTCGACATCGAGGACCTCGTCGGGCGCGTGTCGTTCGGCAACGTGTGGGGCCTGCTCGTCGACAACGAGTTCAACCCCGGTCTTCCGCCGGCCGAGCCGTTCCCGATCCCGGTGCACTCCGGCGACGTACGCGTCGACGTCCAGTCCGCGCTCGCCATGCTCGCCCCGGCGTGGGGCCTCGAGCCGCTGCTCGACATCGACGACGACACCGCGCGCGAGGAGCTCGCACGGGCGTCGGTCATGGCGATGTCGTTCGTCGCGCAGAGCGCGCGCGGCATCGGCAAGCCGATGGTGCCGCAGAGCCGCATCGACGAGGCGCACACCGTCGTCGAGCGCATGATGATCCGCTGGCGCGGCGAGCCCGACCCCCGTCACGTGCAGGCCGTCGACGCGTACTTCGTGTCCGCTGCCGAGCACGGCATGAACGCCTCGACGTTCACCGCCCGCGTCATCGCCTCCACCGGTGCCGACGTCGCTGCCGCGCTCTCCGGCGCGGTCGGTGCGATGTCGGGCCCGCTGCACGGCGGTGCCCCGGCTCGCGTGCTCTCGATGATCGAGGGCGTCGAGAAGGACGGCGACGCGCGCCACTACGTCAAGGGCGTGCTCGACCGCGGCGAGCGCCTCATGGGCTTCGGCCACCGCGTCTACCGCGCCGAGGACCCGCGCGCCCGCGTGCTGCGTCGTACCGCGCGCGAGCTCGGTGCCGAGCGGTACGAGGTCGCGGTCGCTCTCGAGCAGGCTGCGCTCACCGAGCTGCGCGAGCGGCGTCCCGACCGCGTGCTCGAGACCAACGTGGAGTTCTGGGCCGCGATCGTGCTCGACTTCGCCCAGGTGCCGTCGCACATGTTCACGTCGATGTTCACCTGCGCCCGCCTCGCCGGCTGGAGCGCCCACATCCTCGAGCAGAAGAAGACCGGTCGCCTCATCCGCCCGAGCGCCCGCTACGTCGGCCCCGCGCCGCGCAAGCCCGAGCAGGTCCCCGGCTGGGACGCCGAGATGGTCGCCCCCACCGGCTACTCCCCCACCGCCTGACCTCTCCCGCCCGCCGGATCCCGCGTGATCTTGGTCAGTTGAGAGTTTCTCGCCCCGAGTAACTAGCAACTGACCAAGATCACGCGGGGTTGTGGACGCCGGCGGTGCGCCTCGGTCGGGAGGGTCCACGGTCGGCGGATGCCTGCCGTACACCGCCCTGCTGAGACGCTCACCCGCTTCCTCCAGTGCTTCGAGCAGCGCCCGGTGTCCCGGGCCGACGCCGCTCGCCATGGATTCACCCGCGGTCAGCTCGATGCGGCCGTACGCCGCGGCCTCCTCGTCTCACCCAAGTACGGCCTGCTCCAGGCGGCCGACGGACCTGACGCCTCGAGTCGTCTCCGCGAGCCCGGCCCGGACCCTGATGCAGAGCACCTCGCCCAGATCAGGGCGACGTTGGTGTCCGTCCGTGACGAGGTGTTGGTCGCCGGCGACTCCGCGGCGATCGTCCAGGGCATCGCCCGGCCCAGTCCTGTCGCGCCGCCCGAGGTACTGCTCATCCGCCCGGACGGCTCCGGTTACGGCGGGAGCAGCACCCGGCGGCGCGGATCCCCGGTGCCCGATTCTCAGCGGGTGATCGTCGACGGGATCCCGGTCACGTCTGTCGAGCGCACGGCAGTAGACGTTGCCCGCGGTCGACATCTGCCGGCGGCGCTCATCTCGCTGGATTCCGCCGCTCGCATCATCGTGGCCCGTGAGACCGGCGCGACCGGGAACCGCCTGCGCGAGTGCGTTCTCATCGATGACCTGCACGAGCTCGCGCGGACGCGACTGCACGAAGCACTCCTCAGCATCAGAGGATGGAAGGGCACCGTCCGGGTTCGAGATGCGCTGGCCCACATGCATCCCGCGAGCGAGTCAGCGCACGAATCGCGCAGCCGAGGATGGTTCGTGGAGGCGGGGCTGGGGCCGCTGAATCCCGGCACCCCGATCCCCTGCGGAGGATCGACGTACTGGGCGGACTTCTGCGACATCGAGCGGCGCGTCATCGGTGAGGCCGACGGCTGGTCCAAGTACGGCCGGACCCCCGAATCGATCAAGAAGGCGCTCGATGCCGAGCGGCACAGGCAGGCCGAGCTCGAGCTCGACGGGTGGCGCTTCGCCCGCTGGTCCACCAGCGTCGGCCGGGCGTCCGTCGTCCACCGGATGTCGCGACTTCTGAACTCCCCACGCTCGTGATCTTGGTCAGTTGCCACCTTCTCGGGCCGGGTAGGTCGCAACTGACCAAGATCACGCGCGAAGGGGAAGCCGGGGTGAGACGGGCGTCTCAGCAGACGGACCCGTGGGCGTCCCCCCGCCGGGGGTTCCTAGGGTGGTGGGTATCGCCGCGTACCGCTGGACGTGAGCGCCGTACGACGAGAGGCACTGCCGTGACCGAGACGCAGCTCCCGCAGATCACGATCCCCGCCGACCTGCGCCCGGCCGACGGCCGCTTCGGCGCCGGCCCGAGCAAGGTGCGCGCCGAGCAGGTCGCCGCCCTCGCCGAGATCGCCCCGACCTACCTCGGAACGTCGCACCGGCAGAAGACCGTCAAGGCTCAGGTCGCCCGGCTGCGCCAGGGCCTCGCCGACCTCTTCGACCTCCCTGAGGGCTACGAGGTCGTCCTCGGCAACGGCGGCTCGACCGCGTTCTGGGAGGTCGCGACCTTCGGCCTCGTGCGCGACCGCGCGCAGTTCCTCACCTTCGGCGAGTTCGGCTCGAAGTTCGCGAAGGCCGTGAAGGACGCGCCGTTCCTCGGCGAGCCCACCGTGCGGAAGTCCGACCCGGGCAGCGCCCCGGAGTTCGTCGCCGAGGAAGGCGTCGACGTCTACGCCACGCCGCACAACGAGACGAGCACCGGCGTCGCGATCACGCCGACGCGCGTCATCGGCGCGGACGCCGACGCGCTCATGCTCTTCGACGCCACCAGCGGCGCGGGCGGCCTGCCGGTCGACCAGACCCAGAGCGACGTCTACTACTTCGCGCCGCAGAAGTGCTTCGCCTCCGACGGCGGCCTCTGGATCGCGCTCATGTCGCCGAAGGCGATCGAGCGCGCTGCGCAGATCAAGGAGAGCGGCCGCTACATCCCGGCCTTCCTCGACCTGCAGACGGCGATCGACAACAGCCGCCTCGAGCAGACCTACAACACGCCGGCCCTCGCGACGATCCTGCTCATGGCCGAGCAGGTCGACTGGTTCAACGCCAACGGCGGTCTGGCCTGGTGCATCGAGCGCACTCACCAGAGCTCGAGCGCGCTCTACGAGTGGGCCGAGGCGTCGCCGTACGCGAACCCGTACGTCGCCGACGCGTCGCTGCGCTCGCAGGTGATCGGCACCATCGACTTCGACGACGCGATCGACGCGACCGCCATCGCGAAGATCCTGCGCGCCAACGGGATCGTCGACACCGAGCCCTACCGCAAGCTCGGCCGCAACCAGCTGCGCATCGCGATGTTCCCGTCGGTCAACCCCGACGACGTGCGCCGCCTCACCGCCAGCATCGACCACGTCGTAGCCTCGCTCGCGTGACGACGGACGGCGGGCGGGCGGCAGCGCCCGAGCGCCACGCCGTCCTGCGGGACCGCTCCACCTGGATCACGTACGTCCAGGTCGGGCTGTTCGGCTACTTCCTCTACTCGTTCGGCCCGACCATCGCGCTGCTGCGCGACGAGACAGGCACCACCCGCGCCGTCGCGGCCCTGCACGGGACGGCGATGGCGGTCGGGTCCGTCGTCGTCGGGCTCGCGGCGCCGTTCGTCGTGAAGGCGATCGGACGCGGGCACATGATGCGCGCCGGATCGGTCCTCGTGGCGATCGGCCTCGCGATCTACGTCACCGGCGGCGCGCTCGGTCTCACGCTGCTCGGCATCCTCGTCGCGGCCGCGGGCGGCACGGCGTGCCTCGTCGGCGCCAACGCGTTCATGCCCGACCACCAGGGCGGGCCGGCCACGCCGCAGGCGATGAGCGAGATGCACGCCTTCGGCGCGGTGATGGGCCTGCTCGGCCCGCTCGCGGTCGGGCTCGCCGTCGGTCTCACCTGGGGCTGGCGCCCGGCCGTCATCGCGGGCGGCGTCGCGTTCCTGGTGCTCGAGGTGGTGCGCGGTCGACGGGTGCACGACTTCGACGGCCGGTACGGCGACGAGGGCGACGAGCACCCGCCGATCGAGCGCCTGAGCCGCACGTTCTGGATCGCGCTGGTCGTCTTCACCTGCTCCGCAGGCCTCGAGTTCTCGCTCACGTTCTGGGGCAGCGACCTCGTCCGCGAGCGCGCCGGCCTCGGCGAAGCCGCTGCGGCTGCTGCGATCGCGACGATCGTCGGCGGTCTCGCGATCGGGCGCGTGGTCGGCTCGCAGGTCGTCGCGCGCTTCGACCCGGAGACCGTCCTCAGCAACTCGTTCGCGCTCTCCGTCGTCGGCTTCGCGATCGCCTGGATCAGCACCAACCCCGCGGTGATGCTGACGGGTCTGCTCGTCACCGGCCTCGGTATGGGTCTGCAGTCACCGCTCGGGATCGGTCGCGCCGTACGCGCCGCCGGCGCTCAGGTCGACCGCGCAGCCGGCCTCACGTCGGTGGCTGCGGGAGCCGCGAGCGGCGTCGCGCCGTTCGCGCTCGGTGCGCTCGCCGACGCAGTGGGCGTCCACACCGCGTTCCTCATCGTCCCGGTGCTCGGCGTCGTGGGCGCCGTGCTCGTGCGTCTCGTCCGCGTCGACTTCGAGCACGAGACCGCCTAGGACCGGCAGGGCCCGTCGTACAGGCTGAAGATGCCGCCGGGCTCGTCGTAGCTGCCGTTGGTCGCGTGCTGCACCGGCGACCCGTTCACGCTGCCGTCGACGCAGAGCGTCTTCCCGTCCCACCGCGCCGTGAAGCCCTCGGGCAGCTGCGCGGTGCCGACGTAGTCGGTCGAGCGCAGGAGCTCCGGACCCTCCACCGGTGACGACGGCGTGAGCGTGGTGCTCACCATCGCGATGCTGAGCCAGTCGAGCAGAGCGTGCAGCGCCCGCTTGTTCTGCTCCTCCGGCGTCCCGAAGTCGATGCCCGCCAACCACTTCTGGTAGTCCGCGAACACCTCGCGACCGTGGTCGGTGACGCGATCGGCGGGGATGCGGCGGTAGACCGCGGCGACGTCGAGCGCCGGCTTGGACGGGTCGGCAAGCGACTGCACGAGCGTCACCTCGGCACCCAACGGGTTGCCCGCGGAGTCGGGCGCCGCGGCGTAGAGCTGCGCGTCGGCCGGGCGCGGATCGCACGTCGTGGCGCCGGGGGTCCACAGCGCCTGGGTCATGCCCACCGAACCGAGCACCGAGTTCTCCCCCGGCTGCGGGATGACCGAGCCGGCGCCCAGCACCCACGCCGCCTGCGTCCCGCCCGGCTCCCCCGTGGCCGGGCGGGCGATCGTGCAGTAGTACGGCGGCAGGGTGCTCGTGACCTCCACGCCCTCGACACCGGCGTCGGTGCCCAGCTTGCGCGTGAAGGCCATGCCGTCCCAGAACGCGACGAAGGTCGCGTACTTCATCTCGGCGTCGCGCACCTGCTGCTCGGTCGTGCCGACGGGCAGGGCGTCGCGCTGACGGCTGTCGGACACCAGCCGCACCACCGGTACGGCGAGGAGCACGGCGGCCACCCCAGCGGCCACCGACGCCACGACACGTCGGCGGTGCCGGCGCACGCGGTGCTCGATGCCGCCCAGGCGGTCGGGCGCGGGCGGCAGCGACGCCGGGATGCTCCGGAGCGCAGTACGCAGGTCGTCCTCGGTCATCGGCATGTCAGCTCACCTCCGCCGTCAGCGACGCGTCGACGCGCAGGCGCGCGAGCGCCTTGCTCGTCTGCGACTTCACGGTGCCCACCGAGATGCCCAGCACGCGCGCGGTCTCGGCCTCGGTCAGGTCCTCGTAGTAGCGCAGCACGATCACGGCGCGCTGCCTCGGTGTCAGGGTCCGCAGCGCCGCCTCGACCTGCCCCTGAAGCGCGACCTGGTCGGCGAGGTCGTCGACGGGCAGCTCGGGGAGCTCGCCGGTCGGACGCTCGCGGTTCCAGAACCGTCGCCGCCTCGCCAGGTAGGTCGTGACGAGCACGCGGTGGACGTAGGGCTCCGGGTTGCCCTCGATGCGCGACCACCGCCGCCAGCACGCAGCGAGGGTGTCCTGCAGCAGGTCCTCCGCCGCGGCCCAGTCGCCGGTGAGCAGTCGCGCGGTGCGCAGCAGCGCGGGCGAGCGCGCGGCCACGAACTCCGCGAACTCCGGCCGCTCGGACATCGGATCCCCCTCGGTGGGACCGCGACGGCCCCTCACCCCGTTGTAGTGGCTGGCCGCGCCAGATGGTTGCTGCGCCCCGCCGGGATCACTGCGCCATGAGCGTCGCCGACACCTGCAGCTCGCCGGAGGGAAGCCGCTGCGCGGAGATGCCGGCACAGGTCGACGGCGTGTTGGACACCGCCGGGGCGCAGTTCGTCGTCAGCGTGACCGCGGGCGCGGCCGGGTCCGGCTCCGGCGTCACCTGCCGGCACGAGTCGGTCGGGTCGAACTCGCCGGCTGGGACGAGCCCGTAGGTGTCCTGCGCCTTGGCCAGCCAGCTGCCGGCCTGCGCGCACAGCGCCTGCTCGTCGGCGGTGGTCCTGCCGGTCGCGGTCCAGCCCGACAGGAGAAGGACGACGCTGCCCTCGTTGTTGCGGATGGCCACGACCGGCGCACCCGCCGTCCCGACCTGCTCGGAGGTCACGTCGCGGCCGACCAGCGAGGTGAGCTGCGGAGGCTGCATCCGAGTCCACGACGTCCCGGGCGACGTTGCCCCGGCGACGGTGTCGGCGCTGGTCTGGATGAGCCAGCTCGAGCCGGGCGTGTCCTGGCCGGCAGCGGTGCCGCTCGAGGACCCGCAGGCCGCCAGCAGCGTCCCCGCGAGCGCAGCCGCACCCACCGTCCGCAGCACCGTCGCCATGGTCTCCCCCGTCCGTCGCACGTCTCTCATCCCCCTCTAGTGCCTGGACCCCGCCGATGGTTGCCGGTCACTCGCCACGTCGCAGCGCCACGACCACGCCCACCGCGCCGGCGAGGACCGCGACGCCGACGACGGCGGCCACCGGCCACGACGACCCCGTCGGGTTCGGGGCCGGCGAGGGGCTGGCCGACGTGGGCGAGGTCGAGGGCGACGCGGTGGTCGGGCTCGGTGACGACGGCGACGGGGTCGCCGTGGGGCTGGCCGCCGACAGGGGCACCCACCACAGGGCGTCCTCGCGCTCGCCGGCCACGAGCAGCGCCGCGTCGTCGGGCGCCCAGGTGATCGCCTCGCCCTGCAGCTCGAAGGGCAGCACGAGCGGCGTGGGCGACTCGAGCGTCGCCGCCGTGACGGGGCCGTCGTACAGGTAGGCCTTGAGGTAGTCACGGATCACGAAGCGCGTGCCCGACCTCGACATCGCGGCATCTGTCGCGATGCCCTCGACGTCGCCGACGACCTTCGCCGTGGTGACCTTCGACGTGGACAGCGGCACCTTCCACACCGAGCCGGCGGCGAGCTGCTTGGTCACGACCCACACGTCGGCGCGGTCGGGTGCGGCGAGCACTCCCTCGGCGTTGTGCGGGATGTCGGCGTAGGTGAAGCGGTACGTCGTGGCCCGCACCTCCTGGTCGACGAGGCGAGCCGGCTCGACGACGGCGTGCAGACGCACCGACGGCCACGAGTCTCGGTTGTCGCCGATGTCGCCGAGCCACAGCACCGGACGGCCCTGGGGGTCGGTGCCGGTCGCGACGGCCTCGAGGTCGCGGGCTCCGATGTTGCCCACGCGGATCCGGGCAAGCGTGCGGCATGTCGTGCCGTCGACGGCGTACAGGTAGGGACCGCGGCCCGAGTCGTTGTGCAGCCAGTAGACGCCGGGATGCCGTCGCGACCAGGTGATGCCGCTGATCTCGACGAGCCGCTCGTCGTTGAACCGGCACACGACGTGCGCCTCGTCGGCCGTGGCTGCCGACGCCGTACCCGGTGCCGCGACCAGCGCCACCAGGAGGGCCGCGATCGCAAGGCGCGCAGGCGGTCTCACGCGCGGGCGCGCTCGAGCTCGGGCGCGATCCGGCTTGCGAGAGCCGGCTCGACGCCCCACTCGGCGGCGAGGCGGTCGTAGTCGGCGAGGTCGTCGCGCGACGGCTTCGCACCGGTGCGTACCGCGCGCAGCATGAGGTTGCGGTTGGTGTGCTCGTCGCTCACGAACTCCACGGCGTCGACGCGGTAGCCCACCAGCCGGAGCAGCGACGCGCGGAACGTGTCGGTGAGCACGTCGAGGAACCGCTCGCGCAGCAGGCCGTAGCGAGCGACGAGCGTGTACGGCGCCGGCGCGGTCGACCGCGACACCTGGGCCTGCAGGTCGTGGTGGCAGCACGGTGCCGCCAGCACGACCGCCGAGCCCCAGCGCACCGCGCGGCCCAGCGCGTCGTCGGTCGCGGTGTCGCACGCGTGCAGCGCGATGACGACGTCGGGCGCGGGCTCCTCCACGGCGTCGGCGATGGTGGCCGCCTCGAAGGTGAGCTCGTCGGACCAGCCGAGCGACTCCGCGAGCGCAGCGTTGCGGTCGCGGAACTGCTCGCGCACGTCGACGCCGTGCACGCGCACCGGCAGCCCCTTCACGCGCGCCAGCCACACGTGGACGCCGACCGTGAGGTAGGCGTGGCCGCAGCCGAGATCCACCACGTGCCACGGGTTCTCGGGCGTCGGCTCGCGCAACGCACCGGCGGTGCGTGCATCGTCGAGCGACGACTCGAGCAGGCGCACGAACTCCTCGACCTGGCGGTACTTGTCCTGCTTGCTCGGCTTCACCCGGCCCTCGCGGTCGGCCACGCCGACGGCGACCAGGAACGCGCGGACGTCGGGGTGCGCGACGTCGAACAGCCGCTTCTTCACCCGATCGTGGGCGGCCGGCTCGGGCGCAGGACCGGAGCGCGGGGCGCGGTGCACGAGGGCGTCACCCTTCTTCGTGATGCGCACCTGCACGACCTCGTCGGCGGACTCGACGTGCCAGTTGCCGAAGCCCTGTGCCAGCAGCGCGTCGACGGCGGCCGCCGCCGACTCGGCGTCGTGGTTCGCGGTGTGCGCCTGCCTCTCGTCGTACGTCGTCACCTGAAGACGTACGCCGCCCTTCAAGGACACCGGACGCAGCTCGGCACGGCGCCACTCGAGCGGCACGCCACGGCGTCGCCCTGCGGCGACCGCGCGCACGAGCGTGGAGGTGTCGAGCAGCAGCGCGCGGACGTCGGCGCTCGCGTCGTCCCAGCGCACGTCAGCTCGTCGCCATCGCCAGGCGCTCGACGAGCTGCGCCACCGCGACGGCGTCGCCGCCGGTCGCGATGCCGTGCTCGCCCGGACGCCCCCACAGGTGCAGCAGCAGACCCGAGGGCTCGCCGGCGACCAGTGCACCCGCGTCCTCGCCGCCGCCGACGACCTCGACGCGCGTCTCGTGCAGCGTCACCGTCCAGGTGTGCAGCCCGGTCGACACCAGCACGCTGCGACCGTCGGCGCCGGGCTGCGGCACCTCGCTCCAGTCCCACGTCAGCCAGCCGAGCAGCTCGTCGATGCCGTCGTCGGCCAGCGCGTCGGCGATGTCGCTCGCGCCGTCGGGGCCGTACGCCGCCGACTCGGCGTCCCACCGGTGCACCGCGGTCTCCTGCGCCATCCGTCGCTGCCAGAACCCCACGGTCTGCTCCGGCGGCCACCACGACCACGCGGGCGTCGACGGGTCGCGGTCGAGGTGGGCGCGGAGCACGCCCGCCTCGGCGCGGACCAGCGCCACCGGGTCGTCGCCCTCGGCGAGCGCGCCCCAGCCGTCCTCCGGGCCGTCGGGCGAGGAGCCTGCGTCGAACGCCGCGTTCTTGTGCCGGTAGACGCCGAGCACGTGCGAGAGCAGGTCGCGCACGGTCCAGCCGGGGCAGCCCGGGACGTCGGCGCCCAGGTCGGTGGCGGCGGCGAGGAGCGCGTCGAGCTCGGCGTCGAACGCGGCGAGGTAGTCAGCAGGCGCCAGGCGCGTGCCGTCGATGCTGGGCTGGCCGTGGCTGGGCTGGCTCATGCGGCCATGCTAGGCGCCCTCGCAGACCCCCCTCGCCTAGGCTGCGCTCGTGAGAACGCGCGGCGACTCGGGCGCCATGTCCTCCGCCGGCCTCGTCGTGGCCGCGGTGGTGGTGGCCGTCGTCGTCGGGCTCATCGCGGGTGCTGTGTGGGGCCAGATCGGCTCGCACTCCGCCGCGCCCACGCCGACCCCCGAGCCCACCAGCGCCTCGCCGAGCCCGGAGCCGACGTCGCAGACGCCGACGTCGACGCCCACCAGCTCGCCGACCTCGTCGCCCACGACCTCGTCGGCGTCGCCGACCACTCCTCCCGGCCCGACCCCCACCGGCTCCGCGCCGCCCGCGCCCGCGACGACGACGACCGTGGTCCCGGGGTGGCGGCTGGGCTCGTGGCGCATCACCAACACCGGCGGCACGCTCGGCGTCGACACCACCGCGCGCAACACCGGCACCGCCACGGCGAGCGCCAATCTCGTGCTCTACGTGTACGTCGACGGCACGCTCATCGCCACGACGACCGCGACCGTCACCGACGTACCCGCGGGCGGCAGCGTGCCGGTGCACTTCTCCGGCGCCGACCCCTGGAAGCCGGGGCAGAAGGTGCTTCTCCTCGCGCTGGCCTGATCAGGCCCCGCCGCGCCACCACGCCGCGACGACGAGGACGAGGCTCACCGCGAGCACGCCGACCGTGATGTAGCGACGGCTGCGGGGGTTCACCGGTCCAGCGTACGTCGGGGCCGCACCGGGGCCGGAGTACCCTCGGGCCGTGCCCGACACCGACCCCGCACCGCTCGACGCCTCGCACATCGCTCCCGTCGACGTCGACGGCGTGCGCGCGGTCGCGACCGGCACGGTCGTGTGGACCGTGCTGCTCGTCGTGTGCCTGCTGCTGCGCGACCAGCTCGCGTCCGCGGGACGCGGCTGGTGGACCGGCGTCTGCCTCGCCGGTGCGGTGCTCGGGGCCGTGGGCCTGGTGTTCGTGCGCTGGCGCCGCGACCGGATCGCCGCGCGCCGCGCCACCTCCGGCGCCTGACCTCGCTGTCCCGCTAGGGAGCGAGGGTCAGAGGACCTCGTCGGGCTCGATGTCGACGACGTCGTCGAGCTCGTCCTCGTCGTCGTCCTCGTCGTCCTCGTCCGCGTCGTCGTCCTCGTCGAGGTCGTCGTCGTCCTCGAGGTCGTCGTCGAGCACCAGCACCTCGACGACGTCGACCAGCGCGTCGTCCCCGTCGTCGTCGGTGTCGTCGTGGTCCGCGACGTCCTCGAGGTCGAGCTCGAGCACCTCGACGACCTCCACGACCGCGAGCTGCGCGTCGTCGTCGCCCGCGTCGAGGAAGGCGGGGTCGTCGCCCGCGTCGAGCACGTCGGCCTCCGCCGCGTCGGCGTCGGCAGCTTCGACATCGACGACGGCCTCGACCTCGACGACGTCCGCAGCCGGGGCCGCGTCGAGGACGTCGAGCTCGTCGGCCTCGTCGTCGACGACCGGGCGGGCCGGCGGCAGCGGCACGGTGGCGAGGTCGACGACCTCGACCTGGCCGTCGTCGACCGCGATGCCCGTGACGGGGACGCCGGTGCCCTCGAGGGGGCGGACGCTGGAGTGCGCGCCGCAGCCGTAGCCCAGGGCCACGATGCGGCCGTCGGCGCCGAGCGGGTTGGCGCACGCGCCGAAGACCTGGCCGAGCTGGCCGCCGATCGGCAGCAGGAAGCCGCACGAGGCGCAGTGACCGGGCGCCGCCTTGGCCATCGGCGCGTCGGGGCCGAACTCGCCGTCGTACCAGCGGTCGGCGGCGACGCCACGGCCGTACGGCGAGAGCACGGTCTCGCGGCCGAGGCCGAGCTCCCACTGCTCGGGGCGCAGCGTGCCGAGCGGCATGCCGGTCTCGTCGACGGCCTCGAGCGCGTCGGCGCCGGAGAACCCGGGCTCGAGGCGCGGGTCGTCGAGCGGCGTGGGGTGCAGGTCGCCCGGGCCGAGGTCGCCGGGACGGATCCGCTGCTC
This sequence comes from Candidatus Nanopelagicales bacterium, assembly GCA_046330715.1. Taxonomy (GTDB): domain Bacteria; phylum Actinomycetota; class Actinomycetes; order S36-B12; family CAIYMF01; genus Longivirga. The sequence goes on along the minus strand of JAXLSG010000003.1, from coordinate 354,356 downwards.
CCACGGCACCCAGGCCGGCGCGAGCAGCGCGTCGGAACCGGGGAGCAGCACGACCTCGGCGACCGTGACGTCGGACGACTCCGGCGTACGGGTCAGCGTGGCGGCCCAGCGCCAGCCGCGGTAGCCGCGGTCGAGGCAGACGAAGTAGTGGGTGACGGCGTGCTCGTCCTCGGCCACGGTCTCGACGTGGTCGCCCACGTGCGGCTCGGGAGCGACCTCGAGCACCGCGGCGCGGGCGAGGTCGACGGCCGTCGCGAGCACGGCGTCGGGTGTGCTGGTCACGGGCACATCCTCGCCCACGGGCGGGTCGCGGCGCCACGCGCCCCCGTCCGGGAGCACCCGGACGCCACGAGGACGCGACGCGCGGACCGCAGGACGCCTGGGAGACGCGAGCGGGTCAGGCGTCGAGGTCGTCGGCGACCTTGCGCAGCACGGCGGCGATCTGGCGGGCGTGCTTGTCGTCGGGGTAGCGGCCGCGGCGCAGCGAGTTGGAGACGCCGTCGAGCAGCTTGATGAGGTCCTCGACGATGACGGCCATGTCGTCGGCCGGCTTGCGCGCGGCCTTCACGACGCTCGCGGGGGCGTCGAGCAGCCGGAGGGACAGCGCCTGCGGACCGCGCTTGCCGTCGGCGACGCCGAACTCGACGCGCGACCCGGCCTTGAGCGTCTCGACACCGGCGGGCAGCGCCGAGGCGTGCACGAACACCTCGTCACCCTCGTCGGTGGCGAGGAAGCCGAAGCCCTTCTCAGTGTCGAACCACTTGACCTTGCCGGTGGGCACCGTACTCACGCGTCCTTCGTCGTCGTCGCCCGAGGACTCGCCCCCGTGCCCGTCCAGGCTATCGGCCCGGACGGCCGCGCCCAACCTCGATCCGGCTCAGCGGGCGCGCCACGCGGCCAGCAGCTCCTGCTCGCGCTCCCTCGAGATGGCCGGGCTGTCGGGCACCGGGACGCTCGCGGCGTGCTCGAGGACGTCGCGCACGCTGCGTGCGAGCGACCGCGGCGCGAGGCCGGTCGCGCGCGCCGCAGCAGGGCTCGCGGCGTTGGCCGCGATCCACGGGTCGTCCTCGCCCCACAGCGGGATGCTGCTGCCGTCCTCGCCCTGGTCGAGCAGCCAGCGGCGGTCGACCCAGGTGAGCGTCGTGCCCTCGGGAGCCACCTCCGCGGCGATCGCGCCGAGCATGTCGCCGAACGAGAACGGCGGCTCGGGGCTCACCGCGTGGAAGCTGCCCGCGACGTCGCCCTCGGCCAGGCCCACGATCCACGACGCCATGTCGCGCGCGTCGATCACCTGGATCGGGTCGGCGGCGTCGCCGGGCGCGAGCACCTCGCCGCCCTCGGAGATCCGCCGCACCCAGTAGGTGAAGCGGTCGGTGTAGTCGTACGGGCCGATGACGTACGTCGGGCGCACCACGGTCGCGCGGTCGCCGAAGCGACGGCGCGCGGCCTCCTCGATCGCGACCTTGAGCTGGCCGTAGGTGACGTCGGTGATCTCGTCGACGTCGTACGACGCGGCCTCGACCAGGTGCGAGCTCTCGTCGAAGCCCGGACCGTCGGGCAGCGAGTAGACCGAGGTCGACGAGACGACGACGTACCGACCGGCGCCCTCGCCGAGGACGTCAGCCACCTGGTCGACCTGCCGCGGGAAGTACGCCGACACATCGATCGTCGCGTCGAACGTCCGACCGGCGAGCACGTCGAGACCGGTGTCGCGGTCGGCGTGCACGTGCTCGGCGTCGGGGAAGGGCTCGTCGTTGCCGCCGCGGTGCAGCAGCGTCACCTCGTGGCCGCGGCCGAGCGCGGCGTCGACGATGAAGCGGCCGACGAAGCGGGTGCCACCCAGGACCAGGACTCGCACGGCTCTCTCCTTCGGGTCAGGACGCCAGGGACGTGAAGCCGGTCCACCAGACCGGGAACTCGGTGAGGTCGGCGAGCACGACGTCGGCACCCGCCGCGCGCAGGTCGTCGGCGCTCGTGGGACCGGTGGCCACGGCGACCGCGACGGCGCCCGCGCCGAGAGCGCCGCGCACGTCGCCCGTGTGGTCGCCGACGTACGCGAGGGCCGCGTGGTCGCGCAGCGCCTCGGCCTTGGTCTCCGCGAACCGCTCCCCGACGACGTCGGCGACGTACGACGACAGCCCCACCTCCTCGAGCACGGCGCGCACGTGGGTGTCCTTCTTGGCGCTCACGACGAGGATCCGGTAGCCGTCGCCGGTGACGGCCTCGAGCGCCTCGCGGGCGCCCGGCAGCAGCGACTGCATCGCCAGGCCGTGGGAGAGGTAGCGGGCGCGGTAGACCTCGAGGGCGTCGGCGTACGGGACGTCGGGCAGGAAGTCGGGGAACACGACGTCGAGCGGGAGGCCGACCCCGGCGCGCACGACGTCCTCGTCGACCGTGCCGCCGAAGTGCCGGCAGGTGTGCGCGACCGAGTCGACGATCGCGTCGGCCGAGTCGACCAGGGTCATGTCGAGGTCGAAGCCGATGACGCGCACGACCCCGACCCTAGGCGGTCGGCGGGCGCCCGGCTCCCGGCCGCGCGGGTTCGCGGGCCGGGCACCCCCTGCCGTAATGTCGAGCGGATGGCCACGAAGCGCGGTGCTGCGGCGGCGTCCTCGCGACGCACGCCCGCCGCCGCGCGCCCGCGCTCCCTCGCCGACGACCTGCGCTCGCGGACCGACGACGACCTCGCGGTGCTGCTGGCAGCACGGCCCGACCTCGTGCACCCGGTGCCGGCCGACCTGGCCGCGCTCGCGACGCGCGCCACGACGTCGGCCTCGACCGGCCGCGCGCTCGACCGGCTCGACACCTTCGCGCTGCAGGTGGTCACCGCGCTCGCCGCCCTGCCCGACCCGACGACGTACGCCGACCTGCTCGCGGGTCTCCCAGGCGTCGACGACGCGACCGTGCGGCCGGTGGTCGAGCTGCTGCGGCAGCGCGCGCTGGCCTGGGGTCCCGACGACGAGCTGCACCTCGTGGTCCCGGTGCGCGAGGCGCTCGGCCCCTATCCCGCCGGCCTCGGTCCTGCCATGGCCGAGTCGCGCCGCGGCGTGAAGCCGTACGCCGACGACCCGGCGCTCGTCGCGCGCACGCTCGCCGACGCGCCTGACCCCGCACGCGAGGCCATCGAGCGCCTCGTGTGGGGGCCGCCGACCGGGCGCGTCGAGGGCGCCGACCGACCGGTCGAGCCCGAGACCGCACGCACGCCGGTGGAGTGGCTGCTGGCTCGGCACCTGCTCGAGCCCACCGGCTCCGACACCGTGGTCCTGCCGCGCGAGGTCGCGCTGCCCCTGCGCGACGGCGCGCTCGTGCGCGACCTCGCCCCGCAGCCGCCCGAGCTCGACCACACCGACCGCGGGCCCGACCTCGTCGACCGCACCGCGGGCCAGCAGGCGTTCCAGGTCGTGCGGCTCGTCGAGGACCTGCTCGAGGCCTGGTCGACCGCTCCCCCGTCGGTGCTGCGCAGCGGCGGCCTCGCCGTCCGCGACCTCGCGCGCACCGCGCTGCTGCTCGACCTCGACGAGGAGGGTGCCGCACTCGTCGTCGAGATCGCTTACGCCGCAGGGCTTCTCGCAGCCGACGGCGAGGTCGAGGAGGTGTGGTGCCCCACGCCGGCGTACGACGTATGGCGGCAGCGGCCGACCGCCGAGCGCTGGACGCTGCTCGCGTCGACGTGGCTGTCGATGACGCGCGTGCCCGCGCTGGTGTCGGGGGGCACGGGTGACGGGTCGCGCGTGAACGCGCTCGCCCGCGACACCGACCGGCCGCTGGCGCCCGACGCGCGACGCGCACTGCTCGACGAGCTCGCCGCCCTCGAGCCGGGGCAGTCGCCGTCGCACCGGTCGCTGCTCGAACGGCTCCGGTGGCGGCGTCCGCGGCGCACGTCGCCGCTGTGGCAGCTGCTCGTCGAGGCGACCCCCGAGGAGGCCGAGCGCCTCGGTGTGACCGGCCTCGGGGCGCTGTCGTCGCACGGGCGCGCGCTGCTCGCCTCGACGCTGCCCGACGAGACCTCGGAGCAGGCTCGCGCGTCGGCGCGCACACCCGGTCGCGCACCGGTCGCGACGGAGGTGGTCGAGGCGCTCGACCGCGTGCTCCCGAAGCCGCTCGACCACGTGCTGCTGCAGGCCGACCTCACCGCGATCGCCCCAGGCCCGCTCGAGAGCGACCTCGCCCGTGAGCTCTCGCTGCTCGCCGACGTCGAGTCGACGGGAGGCGCCACGGTCTACCGCTTCAGCGAGTCGTCGGTACGCCGTGCGCTCGACGCGGGTCGCTCCGCGAGCGACATACTCGCGCTGCTGTCGGAGCGCTCGCGCACGCCGGTGCCGCAGCCGCTCGAGTACCTCGTCCACGACGCCGCGCGACGGCACGGGGCCGTGCGCGTCGGCGTGGCCTCGGCGTACATCCGCTGCGACGACCCGACCACGCTCGCGGCGATGCTCGTCGACAAACGGCTCACCACGCTGCGGCTCGCGCGGATCGCCGAGACCGTCGTCGTGACGCCGTCGCCCGTCGACGTCGCGCTCGAGCGGCTGCGCGACGCCGGCTTCTCCCCCAGCGCCGAGAACGCCGAGGGCGCCGTCGTCGTACGCCGTCCCGACGAGCGGCGCACGCCTCCGCGTCCTCGCCCGCCCCGGATGTCGACCGAGCCGCCCGCTCCCACCGAGGCGCTGCTGTCGGCAGCCGTGCGAGCGCTCCGCGCCGGCGAGACGGCGGCGTCGCACCGACCGCTCCCCGAGTCCGGCGGCAGCGGCCGGCTGCCGCGCTCGGGCACCGCGGAGACCATGGCCGAGCTGCGCGCGGCGCTCGAGGCCTCGCGCGCTGTGTGGATCGGGTACGCCGACTCCACGGGTACGACCACCGAGCGCGTGGTCGAGCCGCTGCGCCTCGAGGGCGGGTTCCTCACGGCGTACGACCTGCGCACCGCCGAGGTGCGCACGTTCACGGTCGCCCGGATCACGGGCGTCGCCGCGGTCGCCGACCCGGCCCGCTGAGACCGCTCCGACGGTCGCTCGCTGCACGCCTCCGGGCACGCTGCGCGACGGTCGCGCTCACGCTCAGGATTTCCTCGTGATCTGCGTAACACGGTGACGCCGGGCGCCGTTTGCACCGTCGTGGCGCGCCATGACCGGCGGGCCGCACGACCGGCACGACCTTCGCACCTCGATCAGGAAAGAAGGACCGTATGCGCACCTCGCGCCGCACGATCGTCATCTCCGCGAGCGCCGCCGCCCTGGGGGCAGCGCTCGTGGCCGCCCCTGGTGGCCCCAGCGGTGCCGCGACGTCCGACGCCCTCAAGGGCGACGGCATCGGCACCGCGAAGTTCATGACCGAGGGCGGCGGCAACATGTCGCCCACGGCCGACACCATCCCGTGGTTCGGCGGCCAGTTCACCGACCCGACGAACGGCAAGACCTACCAGTACTCGATGGTCGGGACGAACCCCGCCAAGGGCAACGCCACGACGACGATCCCCACCGTCATCATCCCGATGCGGTTCACGTTCGACGCGAGCTCCGACCCGGCGTTCCACGTGCTCGACGGCACCGACCGCGTCGCTGCCACCGTGGCGAGCCCGGTCTTCCAGAACAGCGACGTCGGCACGGCGGCGAACCAGACGGCGAGCGCCAGCCCCAACGCCGACCCGTCGGTGCCCCCGGGCGTCGCGCCCAACCCGCGCGTCGTGAACGAGCCGGCCGACGTGACCCAGCTCGGCGACGCGATCTACCGCGCCCAGTGGGGCAAGAGCGGCACGGGCTACCACGTGCTCCTCGGCCAGCCGACGGTCCTCAAGACGCTCGACATCGCGGTGCCGAAGCAGCAGGGCCAGATCGTCGTGGGCAGCCGCTCCGGCGCGCACATCGGCCTCATGTCGGCGTCGTGGTTCTCCGCGAAGCTCGGGAACGCCCTGTCCTCGCTGAAGATCAGCCCCAAGGTCCTGCCGATCTTCCTGGTCGACAACACGTTCCTCTACATCAAGACCCCCGGCGACTGCTGCATCCTGGGCTACCACGGCGCGAAGTCGTCGCTCAACGGCAACGGCAAGCAGCAGGTCAACACCTACATGTTCGCGTCGTACTCGACGCAGGGGATCTTCGGCGCCAACCCCGGTGACAACGAGTCCTACATCGCGGACATCCACGGCCTCTCGCACGAGGTGCAGGAGTGGTACGACGACCCCTTCGTCAACAACGCCGTGAACCCGTGGCTCACGCCGACCGCTCCGCAGTACGGCTGCACGAGCGACCTCGAGACCGGTGACCCGGTCGTCGGCTACGGCTTCAAGATCACCCTCAACGGCCGCACGTACCACCCCGAGGACGAGGTGCACTACAGCTGGTTCGCCCGCCAGTCGCCCTCGATCGCTGCCGGCGGCTACTACACCTACCTGAACAACTTCGCGAACGTCGCGCAGGGCTGCTGACCCGGCTCCCGCAACCGACGCACCACCGTCGCCCCGGCCCGCACCCGCGGACCGGGGCGACGTGCGTTCCCGGCGACGCCTGCGGCCGCGCTGCCCCAGTCCACGAGGACCCGCCGCGTCCCGCTCAGGCGCGGACCTGCTGCGGTGCGGCACCATCACCGCATGACGACCGGCCGTCGGACCAGCGGGACCGAGCGCGTGCTGTGGTCGCTCGCTGCGATCACCGGTGTCGTGGTCCTGGTGCTCGTCGCCGTGACCGTGTGGGCCGCGACGGCACCCGATGACGGGACGGACGCCGCCGGCATGGTCGTCGGGAGCGCCGTGGTCCTGGGGCTGCCGCTCCTCGTCCTGGCTGCGGGGCTCGCTCTCGCGGCTCTCGTGGTGCGCACGAGCACGCGCCCGGTCGCCACGACCGCCTCGCCCGACCCGGCGGAAGGCACGAGGTGAGCCGGGACGGCGACGCCGCACTCTGGCCCTTCCGGCGCAGCAACGGCAGCGGCACGACCGCGCTCGTGGTGGCGGCGATCGTGTGCGCGGTGCTCGCCGTAGGCGGCAACGACGTGTGGTGGCACGTGGGCGCCGGGGCGTTCGCGGTCCTGTTCGGCCTCGGAGCCTGGCGCTACGGCGCGATCGTCCTCGCCGCGGGTCCCAGCGGCGTGGTCGTCCAGAACAGCGTGCGCCGCTGGACGTTCGAGTGGGGCGAGGTCGACCGGTTCGAGTCCGCGCCCTCGGCGAGCGCGACGGGCAGCGGCGCGGCAGTGCGGGTCGTCCGGCACGACGGCACCGGGGTCACCGCGATGGCGGGATCCCGGCTAGACGCCGACGAGGTCGAGCGGGACGTCGCCTGGCTGAACGACTACCGCCGCGAGCAGCAGCAACCCTGACGCGGTCAGCCGGGCGTGCGCTTCTGGGGGTAGGGGGTCTCGCCGTTCGCGAGCATGTCGACGTACTGGGTGATGCGCTTGGCCCGGGTCTCCGGGCGCTTGGCGTCGTGCACGCGGTAGAGGATCGCGAAGCGGTTCGTGCGGGTGAGCACGTCCCACATCGCCTGCGCGCGAGGCGATGCGGCCAGCGCCGCCGACAGGTCGTCGGGCACCTCGATCGTGGCGGAGCCGCCGTAGGCGCGGTCCCAGCGGCCGTCGCCCTTCGCCCGCTCGATCTCCGCGAGCCCCGCCGACTGCATCCGGCCCTCGGCGACGAGCGTCTCGGCGAGGTCGACGTTGCGCTTCGACCAGACGCTGCGCGCGCGTCGCGGCGTGAAGTGCACGCGGTACGTCGCGTCGTCGCGCGAGGTGCGCCGGCCGTCGATCCAGCCCTGGCAGAGCGCCTCGGCGAGCGCCTCGTCGTAGGTCAGGCTCGTCGGGTCGGTGACGCCCTTGCGCGCCAGCACCAGGCGGACGCCCTCGGACCCGGCTCGTGCGCCGGCGAGCCAGGAGCGCCAGTCGTCGACGTCGGCGACGAGCAGCTCGGGCACCTCGCTCATGCGGCGCCCGTCGCTGCGAGGGCGTCGCGCAGGCGCAGGGCGAGGGCGTCCTGCTCGGCGTACGGGACGCGGTCGGCGTCGGACGCGCCCAGGAACGTGAACACGCGCGGGCCGAGCTGGTCGTGGGTGAACCACGGCATCCGCGGGACGAGGTGCACGTGCAGGTGCGCGAACCCCTCGGCCTCGGCGAAGAACATCGCGTACGCCTTGGTGGCACCGGTGACCTCGCGCAGCGACCGCGACGTCGCGCTCAGCAGCCGCCCGAGGTCGGCCGACTCCTGGGCGTCGAGGTCATCGAGCGCGGTGACGTGGCGACGCGGCAGCAGCACGAGCCAGCCGGGCAGCGACGAGTCGAACGCGTGCGCGAGCCGCCAGCGCTCCTCGACGTGGACGGCCTCGCGCGCCGGAGCATCGCCGATCGCGGCCTCGGTCTCGCAGGAGTAGCAGCCAGGGACCATGCCGCCACCCTGCCCGACGGCACCGACGGGCGTCAGTGGGTGACGAACGCCGCCGCGAGGGAGGCGCCCCACTCGGCGGCGCGGTCGAGCTCGTGCGGGAGCAGGTGACTGTCCTTGCTCACCAGGAAGCTCTCGGGCTCGGCGACGAGCCGGCAGCCGTGCTTCTCGAGACGAGCGGCGATCCCCTTCGACGCGCGACCGGACAGCAGCGCGGCGATGTCGGCGCGGGTGTCGAACGCAGCCCCGGCGCACGGGTGGTCGGGCAGCTCCTGGAACCAGTCGCGCAGCCCCATGCCGTCCCAGCCGTCCTCGAGGGTCAGGTCGCCGTGCGACTTCGCGACGTAGTCCGGCGCTCCCTTGCGCGACTGCGCCGACGACATGCCGTGCGCGTGCGTCGGTCCGCCGACGACGAGCAGGTCCGCGCCCTCGAGCACGTCCTTCGTCGCCTGCTCGACGGGGACGATGACGACCTCGCCGGTACGCCGCAGGCCCGTGGCGACAGCCTCTGCGACGGCGTGGGTGTTGCCGAACATGGACTCGTAGACGACGACGCTGCGCATGGGATCTCCCGTTCCTGGCTTCCTGCCAGGCTAGGGAGACACCTCGCGCGTCTCGACCCTCAGCGCTGCGATGTGGCGCACACGACACGCTCGCGCGTGGCGCGCGCCACACCCGTGGAGCGCGTCAGGACAGCGGTGTGGTCGCGACCGTGAGCTGCGCGAGGACGTCGGGGATCGGCGTACGACCGAGGCCGGGATCGGTGGGCACCTCGAGCCGGCCGTCGACCATGACGAACGGCTCGGTGACGTCCTGCAGGTAGAAGCGCGACGACGCGCTCGTGTCGCCCGGCAGCGTGAAGCCGGGCAGCGACGCGATCGCGACGTTGGCCGCGCGACCGAGCCCCGTCTCCTCCATGCCGCCGCACCACACCGGGATGCCGCGCGAGAGCGCCATGTCGTGGATCTTCTTGGCCTCCATGTAGCCGCCGACGCGGCCGGCCTTGATGTTCACGATCTCGCAGGCGCCGTAGTCGATGAGGCTCTCGGCGTTGTCGGCCGACAGCACCGACTCGTCGAGGCAGACCGGCGTCTCCATCCGCTCGGCGAGCAGCTTGTGGCCGAGGTAGTCCTCCTCGTGGATGGGCTGCTCGATCAGCAGGAGGTCGAACGCGTCGAGCTCGCAGAGGTGCTCGATGGCGTCGCGGGAGTAGGCCTGGTTGGCGTCGACCTGCAGCCGCATGTCGGGACCGATCAGCTCGCGGATCACGCGCGTGGGCTCGACGTCCCAGCCCGGCTGGATCTTCAGCTTGATCCGTCGGTAGCCGGAGTCGAGGTAGCCCTGCACCTCGTTCACGAGCGTGTCGATGCTGTCGTCGACCGGGATGCCGACGCTCACGCCGCAGTCGACCCAGGGGCGGTCGGACCCGAAGTAGGTGCCCCACGAGACGCCGTCGTGCTTGAGCTGCGCGTCGAGCGCGCCCATCTCGAGCGCCCCGCGGGCCATCGGGTGGCCGCGCACCGGCTTGATCAGGCCCGGCACCTCCTCGGCGGTGAGGTCGCGGCCCAGCACGCGCGGCACGAGGTGGTCGCGCAGCACGAGCAGCGCCGCCTCGTTGAACTCGTGGCTGTAGAGCGGGTTCTCCGACGCGACGCACTCGCCCCAGCCGACGCCGACGTCGGTCGTCACCTCGAGCAGCAGCACGTGCCGCTCGCGCTCGACGCCGAACGACGTGCGGAACGGCCGCACGAGAGGCATGGCCACCTCGTGCGCGACGACGCTCTCGATCCTCACGACCCTGCCTCCACCACGTAGTCGCCCTCGGCGGTCAGGCTCACGACCCGGCCGCCCGCGTTCACCACCGGACCGACCGCTGCGCGCACGGCCTGCCGCCAGCTCTTCGCGGTCGCGAGGTCGCTGCCCCGCACCGCCACGATGTCCTCGGGCAGCGCGACGAGACGCACGGGCGCGTCGACGTCGTGCAGCACCGGACCGCCGTCGGCGTCGACCGACACCGCGACCTCGGCGCCCACCGCGACGAGCTCCTCGCGCGAGGGCGCCGACGACCCGCCGTCCATCGCCGTCTCGACCCGCTCGGAGGCGAGGTCCCAGCGCAGGATGAAGCGGTCGCTCGCGTCGCCGACGTTGATGCCGTCGAGCATGTCGCCGTAGAAGTTCTCGTAGTAGCGCACGGCGAGACCGCCGAGCTTCACGAGGTTGAGCCGCGCGTTGCGCCGTACCAGCGGGTCGAACGTCCACTCGATGCGGTCGTAGCCGCGCTCGAGCGCCCACGCGCGCTGGTGCACCTTCAGCGCGGTGCCGAGCCCGCGGTCGCCACGCCCCGGCAGCGCGGCGGCGACGTGCGAGTGCAGGTGCGTGTGCCAGCTGCCGTCGTCGTCCTCGGAGCGCGCGACGAGGCCGAGGCAGGCACCGATGATCTCGTCGCCGACGTAGGCGCCGCTCACGTAGGCGCCGGTGTGCAGCAGCGTGCGCAGCAGGTGCAGCGTGATCTCGGTGCCGCCGGGCTGGCCGGGCCACGTGGTGTCCCAGACGTACCGTGCGGCCTCGAGCTCCTCCTCGGACTCGAGGGCGCGGACCACGACGCCGGCCCGGGCCGACGCGCGGTCGGAGTGCCCCCACGCGCGGGCGAGCAGCTCGGGGTCGACGGGCTCACGGGTCACGGCCCCGACCCTAGGGCAGGCCGCGCTGCGGCGAGCGGGTGATCCGGCCGCGGTGATCGGGCGAGCCGCGTCAAGGACCCCTGCCCGGCCGCCGACCACCGGAAGGACATGCGCGCACCGCACCGCCGCACCGCGGCGCTCACGGCCGCGGCCGCCCTCGTGGCCGCGGGTGCCGTCGTGCTCCCCTCGACGACCGCCACCGCGGCCGCAGTCGCCGGCCCGGCACTCGCCATCGACGTCGCGACCGCCGGACCCACGATCAGCGACGACGTGTACGGCGCGTCCTTCCCGACCGCGGCGTTCGCCGCGGCCGCCCGACTGCCGCTGCACCGCTGGGGCGGGAACTCGACCTCGCGCTACGACTACCGCACCGACGACTACAACACCGGCAGCGACTGGTACTTCGAGAACCTGCGCTGGGAGGGCGGGAGCGCGTCCACGGGCGGCCCGAGCGCGCTCGACGCGTTCGTCAGCACGGCGACGTCGTCCTCCGCACGCGCGGCCGTCACGGTGCCGGTCAACGGCTGGGTGGCCAAGGACAACCGGGTGTCGTGCGGCTTCCCCACCTCGGTCTTCGGGACGCAGGAGTCGACCGACTACTGGTGGCCGACGTGCGGCAACGGCCGTGCCAACGGCAAGGACCTGACGCCGCTCGCGGCCACGCAGACGAGCACCGCGTTCACGACGTCGGACATGACCGCGATGGCCGCGCACCTGCACGCGAACGCACCCGCGGGCACGGAGCCGATCGTCTACCAGCTCGACAACGAGCCCTCGCTCTGGAGCAGCACGCACCGCGACGTGTCGCCGACGCCCTGGACCGGCGCGTCGTTCTTCGCCAAGAGCACCGCGGCCGCCGACGCGATCGTGGCGGGCGACCCGAGCGCCCAGGTGAGCGGCCCGGGCGACTGGGGCTGGTGCGCGTACTTCTACTTCCCGAAGGACGGCTGCGGCGACGGCGCCGACCGCACCGCGACCGGGTCGATCGACCTGGGGGCGGCGTACCTCAAGGCGTTCCACGACCACGACGTGCTCGTCGGTCACCGGACCCTCGCCGTGCTCGACGAGCACTTCTACCCGCAGGGCGACGGCATCGCGCTCACGACCGCCGGCGACGCGGCGCACCAGGCCGCCCGGCTGCGCTCGACCCGGGCGCTCTGGGACCCGACGTACACCGACGAGTCGTGGATCGCGACGGTCGGCGTCAACGAGCAGGTGATGCTGATCCCGCGGATGAAGGCGTGGATCCAGCAGTACTACCCGGGCACCGGCATCGCGATCGGCGAGTACAACTTCGGCGGCCTCGAGTCGATGAACGGAGCCCTGGCGCAGGCCGACGTGCTCGGGATCCTGGGCCGCGAGGGCGTCACCTGGGCGGCGCTGTGGGGCGCGCCCGACTCGGCGACGGCGCCCGGCACGTTCGCGTTCCGGATGTACCGCGACCTCGACGGCGCGGGCACGTCGTTCGGCTCGCACTCGGTCAAGGCGACGAGCGCCGACCAGGGCCGGCTGTCGGTGTACGCCGCCACGCGCGACGACGGCACGGTCACGGCGGTCGTCGTGAACAAGACGGCATCTGACCTGTCGAGCGCGGTCACCGTGTCGGGCGCCTCGCTCGCCCCGACTGCGCAGGCGTACCGGTACTCCGCGGCCGACCTGACGCGCATCACGACGTCGTCGGTGGCGATGTCGCCGAGCAGCACGATGACGTTCCCGGCGCAGTCGATCACCACGCTGGTCATGCCGCTCAGCACCGCGGCGTCGTCGTCGCTGGCGTTCACGGCCTCGCCCACGACCACGACGTACCCGGCACGCACGACGCTGACGGCCACGCTCACCAGCTCGGCCGCACCCGTGCCCGGCGCTCCCGTCGCGTTCTACGCGCGCCTCAAGGGCACGACCACGTGGAAGCTGCTCACCACGACGACCACCGGCGCCGACGGCACCGCGGTCGCGCGAACTGCTCCTTCCGGGAGCACCGAGTACGTCGTGCTCGACCGCTCGGCGGCGACCTCGCAGCGGCTCCCCGCACCGATGAGCGCCGTGCGCCGCGTCGACGTCGCGCGTGCCGCCACGCTCTCGCTGTCGGTCGCGCGCGTGCGCCTCGGCTCGAACGTCACGTTCGCCGGTCGGATCTCCCCCGCAGGACCTGCCCACCGAGTGACCCTGCAGCGACGCGTCGGCACGACGTGGGTGGCCGTGGCGACGACGTACACGCGCGCGTACTCGTCGTCGGCGAGCACCTGGTCCCTGGTCGTGAAGCAGTCGTGGCGCGGCACGCAGACCTACCGCGCCGTCGTGGCCGGCGACGCCCTGCACCTCGCCGGCGTGACCGCGACACGGACCGTCACCGTCGTCTGACCCGCTCCACCAGCGGATTCGTCCCCCGCCGCCGCGGATGGGAGGATTGCCGGATGACCGACGGCCCCCTGATCGTGCAGAGCGACAAGACCCTGCTCCTCGAGGTCGACCACCCGCTCGCCGCCGAGTGCCGTCACGCGATCGCCCCGTTCGCGGAGCTCGAGCGCGCACCCGAGCACATCCACACCTACCGGCTGACGCCGCTCGGCCTCTGGAACGCCCGCGCCGCCGGCCACGACGCCGAGGGCGTCGTCGACGTCCTCCTGCGCTACTCGCGCTACGCCGTCCCGCACGCGCTCCTCGTCGACGTCACCGACACGATGGGCCGCTACGGCCGGCTCCAGCTGCAGATGCACCCCGCGCACGGCCTGGTGCTGCACGCCTTCGACCGCGCGGTCCTCGAGGAGGTGCTGCGCAGCAAGAAGATCGAGCCGCTGGTCGGCGCCCGCATCGACCCCGACACCGTGGTCGTGCACCCGTCGGAGCGCGGCCACCTCAAGCAGGTGCTGCTCAAGCTCGGCTGGCCCGCGGAGGACCTCGCCGGCTACGTCGACGGCGAGGCGCACCCGATCGCGCTGCGCGAGGAGGGCTGGACGTTGCGCGGCTACCAGCGCGAGGCGGCCGAGGGCTTCTGGCACGGTGGCAGCGGCGTGGTGGTGCTCCCCTGCGGCGCCGGCAAGACGATCGTGGGCGCGGCCGCCATGGCGATGGCGCAGGCGACCACGCTGATCCTCGTCACGAACACGGTGTCGGCACGCCAGTGGCGCGCCGAGCTGCTCAAGCGCACGACCCTCACGGAGTCGGAGATCGGCGAGTACTCCGGCACGGTCAAAGACATCCGCCCGGTCACCATCGCGACCTACCAGGTGATGACGACCAAGCGGAAGGGCGTCTACTCCCACCTCGAGCTGTTCGACAGCCGCGACTGGGGCCTCATCCTCTACGACGAGGTCCACCTGCTGCCCGCGCCGATCTTCCGCTTCACGGCCGACATCCAGTCGCGCCGCCGCCTCGGCCTCACCGCGACCCTCGTGCGCGAGGACGGCCGCGAGGGCGACGTCTTCTCGCTCATCGGCCCCAAGCGGTACGACGCGCCCTGGAAGGACATCGAGGCGCAGGGCTACATCGCGCCCGCCGACTGCGTCGAGGTGCGCGTCACGCTCGACGAGCGTGAGCGGCTCGTCTATGCGACGGCCGAGCCCGAGGAGCGCTACCGCCTCGCGGCGTCGTCGGACCGCAAGTACCGCGTCGTCGAGGCGCTCATCGCGCGGCACGTCGACGAGCACGTGCTGGTGATCGGGCAGTACCTCGACCAGCTGCACGAGCTCGGCGAGCGGCTCGACGCTCCCGTCATCACCGGCGAGACGCCGGTGAAGGAGCGCGAGCGGCTGTTCCAGGAGTTCCGCGACGGCACCGTGCGCGTCCTGGTCGTCTCGAAGGTCGCGAACTTCTCGATCGACCTGCCCGAGGCCGGCGTCGCGATCCAGGTGTCGGGCTCGTTCGGGTCGCGGCAGGAGGAGGCCCAGCGCCTCGGCCGCGTGCTGCGACCCAAGGGCGACGGGCGCACGGCTCGGTTCTACGCCGTCGTCGCGCGCGACACCGTCGACGCCGACTTCGCCGCGCACCGTCAGCGGTTCCTCGCCGAGCAGGGCTACGCCTACCGCATCGTCGACGCCGACGACGTCCTGCACGGCAGCATCGACCCCACCGACTGACGTCGGTCTGGGTGCTCAGTCGTCGAGGGTCACGCGCGGCGCGGTGAGCTCACCCGGGTTGTCGCCCGTGTTCACCGTGGCGCTCGGCTCGAGCAGCAGCGCGCTCGCGCCGTGCTCGGACCACGGCTGGTGCTCGACGCCGCGCGGCACCACGAACAGGTCGCCCGGACCGAGCTCGACGTCGCCCGACTCCATCCGGATCGTGAGCCGGCCCTCGATCACGTAGAACAGCTCGTCGGTGTCGTCGTGGCAGTGCGGCGTGAACTCGCCGTGCGCCTTGAAGACCCGCACGTCGTAGTCGTTGACGGTCGCGACCGTGCGCGGCGACCACGGCTCGTCGAACCGGCTCAGCACCTCGTGCAGGTTCCTCGGCGTCATGCCGCAACCCTAGGCCGCGTCCGCGACCGGGCCGCGACGACGGACGATCGGCCGGTCAGAGGTCGAGGAGCCAGTTGCGGCGCTCGTAGAGGGTCGCGAGACCGGCCCGGTGCATGTTGTGCAGCGACGGGTTCGGGTTCTCCGGCGTCTCCGACCCCGTCTCCGCCGTCACGTACGACAGGCCGAGATCGCGGGCGAGCGCGATGCGCGCGGCCATCAGGGCGCTCTGCCCTCCTCGTCCCCGAGCCTCGGGCAGGGTCGCCGCCCCCGACAGCTGGCCGCACGGCCCGTGCACGAACAGTGCGCCCATCGCGACGAGCTCGTCGCCGTCGTACGCCGCGAAGGTGTGCCAGTCGGGCGCTCCGACCTGCGCCGCGCACCAGGGCGCGAGGTCCAGCGGCATCTCCATGCCGATGCACTGCACGCGCCCGAAGTCGTCGGCGCGCTCGGCGGCGACCGGCTCGATGCGCAGGTCGGTCTCCGCGGCCGGCGGTTCGCCCACCGCGCGCATGGTCTTCGCCCAGGTCCCCCCGCGCCGCCAGCCGCGCTCCTCGAGCAGCGCCACCGTCTCCGGCGTCTCGACGAACGGCGCGAGCTGCAGCACCGCAAGCGGCCTGCCCTCGCCGCGCTGGTAGTCGGCGACCTCGTCGAGCTGCGCCCCGGACAGCGGGGCATCGAGGCCGACCGCGAGGACCCGGTTGAGGAAGGCGAAGTCCGGCGCGGCGTCGACCCGCACCCCGGTCCCGCCGACCACGTCGGCGGCGCTCGCGCCGAGCGCGGCCGCGAGGCCTGGCGGCATCAGGGTGACGAGGCTGGCGACGGTCGCTGCCTCGGTGCGCTCGGCGAGGGTCCCCCACGCGACCACGTCCTGCTCGACCACGGACCACCTCCGGTCTCCGGGGCTCACGATGCTCGCGCACGGTGATCGTGTCCATGGACCGATCGGCACCTTCTAGCCTGGGGCCGTGCTGGCCGAGACCCTCCCCGAACCCGAGCACTTCGTCCACGCCGGCGACGTGCTGGTCAGGGTGGCGATCCTCGTCGTCGCCATGCTCGCGAGCGTGGCGGCCTACCACGCGATGCAGCGGCCGCGCCTGGTCGTCTCCGAGGTCGAGCCCGGCCTCTGGCGGGCGAAGCGCCGCGACGTGGTCCAGTACGTGATCTCGATCCCGTGGCTGCTGCTGCTCTGGATGGCCGGGCTCGAGCTCGTGCTGGTCTTCACCAACAACGGGCTCAGCGGCCCCGACGTCTCGGCCATCGCCGTGGCCATCGTGATCGCGGTGCGGATCCTGGCCCACGTCCTGCACGAGCACGCCCACGAGCTCGCGAAGACGGTCCCGCTCACGATCGTCACGCTGTGGGTCATCACCGCGAACGGGTTGCGCAGCTTCGACGACGCGACCTTCACCGACTGGAACCGCACGGCTCTCACCGGACCGACAGAGCTGCTGCTGGTCGGGACCGAGTTCGTCGTGTGCGCGCTCTGGTACTGGGTGGGCGTGCGCTGGTGGTGGCCGAAAGGCCACGACCTCATCGGCATGCCGAAGCACCACCACCTCGAGCAGGCGGCGATCCTCGCGTCGGTGTCCGCGCAGGCATCAGCCGCCCCGACGGCCGAGCCCGCACCTGTCACCGATGCGGAGCCTCCCGTCGAGGCTGTCGACAGCGCGCCGCCCGAGCCGGTCGCGGACCCTCCCGACGTCGACGCCGCACCGCCCGAGACCGCCGAGGCGGCCGCGGACGACGAGGCCGTCACCCTGACGGAGCAGGAGGGCGAGGCACCCGAGAGGTGAGCGCGCCACAGGTGGGAGCGGGCCGACGAACCTCCCGGTCTCACCCTGTTCTCGGTCCGCTCACGTCGGCGCGCAGTGCTGCGGACGGACGGCGGCGTACGCCGAAGTCCTGGTCATGACCGCACTCGCCGCCACCTCCTCCGCGTCCCTGTTCCTCGCCCGCCTGGTCGCCCTCGCGGTGGTCGGCGTCTCCGTCGCCGTCCCCGCCGCCAGCACCCTCGCCCAGCACGTCGGTCGGTGACGTCCACCACCTCGCGCTGCGCGCGGCGCCACGCGCGAAGCGGCTGCGTCCCCCGGGGAGGGACCCATGCGCATCCGGTACGTGCCCGTCGCACTGCTCGCCGCTGCTGCCCTCGCACTGCCGGCCGCACCGACGACCCCTGCCGCTGCCGGCACCGCACCTCCGGCGCCTAGGTCGCCGGCGCACCCGGTCCGTCCGGCGCCGACGACGCCGCCCCCGGCTCCCCGGCCCTTCGTCGACCACTACGTGCAGCGGATCGAGACGTCGGACCGCGTCGTCTTCATCACCATCGACGACGGCACCTACAAGGACCCGGCCCTCCTCGCGCGCCTGCGCCGCACGCACCTGCCGGTGTCGGTGTTCCTCACCAACGCCGCCGCATCGGGGAACGGCCTCGACTACTTCCGAGCGCTGCAGTCGGCCGGGGCGGTCATCGAGGACCACACGCTGCACCACCCGTACCTGACCACGGCCTGTCCGCCGTACGCCGCGACGAGGTCTGCGGGGCCGCCGACAAGGACCTCCGGAGCTTCGACCGTCGCGCCGAGCTGCTGCGCCCGCCGTACGGCGCGTGGAACGCGTCCGTGCTCGCGACCGCGAAGGCCTGCGGGCTGCACGCGGTCGTCGGCTGGGACGCCGTGATGCCCGAGCACGGCGGGCTGCAGACCTGGAACGGCCACGGGCGCCTGAGCCCCGGCGACATCGTGCTGCTGCACTTCCTGCCCGGGCTCGACGGCCAGATCGCACGGCTGCTCGCGGCGATCCGCGCGCAGCACCTCCGCGTCGCGCTCCTCGAGGACTACCTCTGAGCAGACGTCAGCGCACGTGGGTCCGCAGGTGGTGGCGTGCCTCGCGGAAGTGCAGCGTCTCGTAGCTCACCAGGCCGATGAGCACCGACGTGACGAGGACCAGGCTCACCCAGGACGGCGCGGTCACGCCCACGGGGATGAGCAGCACGAGCAGCACCGCGCACACGCCGCGCTGCACGTTCCAGGTCCGCATGTTGCGCAGCCGGAACAGCAGGTGGCCCAGCAGGTAGAGCGCGACCCCTCCGAAGAGCGCGAACGACACCGTGGTCTTGAGCGGCGCGTCGATGTCGTCGAACGCCTTCTTCAGCCCGAGGGCGAGCAGCACGATGCCCGCGACCATGAGCAGGTGCACGTAGTTGTAGGAGTCGCGCGCGAGCGCGTTGCGCTCCTCGGGCGGTGCCGTCGCGAGCCGTGACTCGGCCGCGATCGCGACGACGTCGAAGTACAGCCACCAGAGGCAGGCGAGCGCAGCGAAGCCGACGAGCACGGCGACGATCGTGCGCACGCTGTAGAGCTCGTCGGCGACGCCGACGCCGAGGGCCACGACCGACTCGCCGAGCGCGATGATGATGATCAGCCCGTGCCGCTCGGCGAAGTGCCCGGGGCTCACCTGCCAGCCCTGCGTCCCGCTCACCAGCGGTGCCCCCACGTCGATCACGATCGCGACCAGCCAGAGCAGCCCGCGCGGCCAGCCGGCGGGCAGGAACGCGGCGACCAGGATGAGCGACGCGCCGATCAGCAGACCCGGTGCCAGCCGCCGCGCGGCGGCACCGACACCGGGCAGGTCGCGGCCGATCACGAGGAACAGCACCACGTGCATGACACGTACGGCGAGGTAGGTGAGGCCGAACAGCAGCGCCTGGTCGCGCTCGCCGCCCGCCACGTTGTTGAGCTGACCGAAGGCACCGGGCACCGCGAGCGCGGTGAGGAACATCGTCCCCATCGCCACGAGCATCGTCAGTCGCGGCGCGGTCTCCTCGGCGTCGGTCGTGGTGCCGATCCAGACGTAGCCGACCCACGCCCACCACAGCACGGTGAGCACGGCCATGCCGCGCAGCAGACCGACCCAGGTGGGATCGGCGGCCATCATCCCCGTGACCTGGGTCAGGGCGAACACGAAGACCAGGTCGAAGAAGAGCTCGAGCGGCGTGACCTCGCGCTCGGTCTCGACCGCGTCCTCGGCGTCGGAAGCCATGCGGGGACGGTACGGGCACCCGCCCGGCCCCGCGACCCGTCAGCTGCCCTGGCCCATGCTCCACAGCGTCCAGATCGCGGTGCGCAGCGACCGCGGCTGCTGCAGCGTGTGCACGACGGCGGCGGCGACGTCCTCGGCGGTGAGCCAGTTCGCGAACCGCGGGTCGTCGTCGACCCGACCGGCGCCGACGGCGAACTCCGTCGCGGTGCCCGCGGGGCAGATGAGCGTGACGCGCACGCCCTTCTCGCGCAGCTCGCGGTCGAGCGATCCGGCGAAGCCGACCTGCGCGTGCTTGGTGCCGGTGTAGACGGCCTCGTCCTCGCCGCCGCGGAAGCCCGCGACGCTCGACACGATGACGACGTCGCCGCCGTCGCCGGTGCGCAGCAGCTCGGGCACGGCCGCGCGCACGGTCCACACCGTGCCGGCGTAGTTCGTGTCCATCATCTCGGCGAGCTGCTCGTCGGTGTGGTCCATGACGCCGCCGTACATGCCGATGCCGGCGTTGGGCACGACGGAGTCGAGGCGACCCCACTTCTCCACGGCCGCGGCGATCAGGCGCGCGTTGTCCTCGGGGCGGCGCACGTCCATGACGACGCCGACCGCGTTGTCGGGACCGAGCTCGGCGACCAGCTCGTCGAGCCGCTCCTGGCGGCGACCGCCGAGCGCGACCTTGGCGCCGGCCGCGACCAGCTGGCGCGCGGTCTCCCGGCCGATTCCGGCGGTGGCTCCGGTGATGACGACGACGGTGCCGGCGAGGTCTCGCGTGGCGGGCATGGAGGCTCCTGAGGTGGCGGGGTGCGATCAGCACCGAACGTATTGCCGCCGGACCGGGCTGTCGAACTCAGCGACCGACGTCGAGGATCTCGCCCGCGCGGTCGCGCCAGGCGGGGCAGACGCGGTTGTGGTCGAGCTGGCGCCCGCCCTCGCGCGCGACCCACTGCACGATCGCGGTGGTCGAGCCGGCGAACTCCTCGTCGCACGCCTGCAGGGCCGCCTTCTCGGTGCCGGGGCCGGTCGCGTTCCACACCGGGAGGCCCGGCTCCCAGTCGCCCGCGATCTCCTGCCACTGCTGCGGCGAGGAGTAGATGCCCACGCGTACGCCGGCCTCCTGCAGGCGCGCGGCCATCGCAGCGAGCACCGTGGCGTTCTCCTGCTGCGTGCCGCGCCAGGTGTTGGTGAGCTCGACGTCGAGCCACCACACGCCGATGCCGGACACGCCCGCGGCGCGCTCGCGCCGGATCGCGTCCTCCGCGAGCCTGCGGCCGTAGGCGACCGGGTCCTTGGCGCCCGAGTTGGAGGTGTTGATGTAGACGGCGTACGCGCCGGTGCGCTGCGCCCACGCGATCTGCTCGCTGAAGCACTTGTTGGACGTGAGCGGCGCGCCGCCGTTCACGCCGACGATGCCGAACGCCGCCTTGGTGGGCAGGTCGCTGCGGCACTGCGGGTAGGAGACGTCGTACCCGAGACCGGTCACGGTGGCCTTCGGGGCCGGCGGCGGCGGGGTGACGGCGGGTGCGCCGGGGAGGAGCGGCTGGGCCTGCGACCTCGTGGGCAGCGGGATGCTGATGCCGCCGGCGTCGGTGCCCGCGCGGACCGCGAGGGCGACGCCGACGGCGGCGACGCCGACCACGGCGACGAGGGCGACCACCGTGCGCAGCAGCCGGTGACGACGACGGTGGCGCCCCGGACGCACGGCCGGGACCGGCCCGGTCGGCACGTCGTCGGTCCGGACCTGCTCCACCTGACGACCGTAACCGACGCGCTGCCTATGCTCGCGACGTGATCCGCGCGGCCGGTCCCCACGACAGCGCCGCGATCGCGCGCGTCTACGCGCCGTGCGTCGAGACCTCCTACGCCTCGTTCGAGGAGACCGCCCCGGACGCCGACGAGATCGCGCAGCGGATGGCCGCGGCACCGCTCCTGCCCTGGCTGGTCGCCGAGGACGACGGCGAGGTCGTCGGGTTCGCGTACGCGTCGCACCACCGCGTGCGCCACGCCTACCGGTGGTCGGTCGACACGTCGGTCTACCTGGCCGCCGGGGCGACCGGGCGCGGCACCGGGTCGGCGCTGTACGACGTGCTCCTGCCGCTCGTGCGCGACCTCGGGCACGTCAGCGCCTACGCCGCGATCGCGCTGCCCAACGACGCCAGCGTCGCTCTGCACTCCCGTCACGGGTTCGTCCCGGTGGGCACGTTCCGTGACGTCGGCTTCAAGCTCGGCGGCTGGCGCGACGTCGCCTGGTACCACCTCCCGCTCCGCGCAGCCCCGACCGCACCGGTCGAGCCGCGGCCTTGGGACGGCACGCTCGGAGCGTGACCACAGGTCGGGCGGATTGCCAGGAGACGCACAGGTTTTCGGCATCCGCCCGAGCGTCGTCCAAGATCTGTCCAAGAACCTCGACGCGAGCGGTCCGAACGGGTCAACCGGGCTTGAAGAGGCCTCGCCGAGCGCCCATGGTGTCCCGGTGCGACCCGGTCGGGAGGACCGGGTCACGATCACGCGGAGTAACCATGCGCACCCAGACCCGTCGGCTCCTCGTCGGCACCGCCGTCGGCCTCGCCCTGGCCCTGGCCACCCCGCTCGCCCCTGCCGCGCAGGCCCACAACGGTCACAGCAGCCACCGCGGCGGCCCGGAGACCGGCCGGCACGGCTGGCACTCGACCGAGAACCCGGCCACCTGGCAGGCGCGCAAGGCGCTGCGTCAGGCGATCATGACCGCCCGCGCCACCCTGCGCACCGCGGTGCACACCGCGCGCCAGACGTTCTTCAACGACCCGGTCGTCGTCGACGCCCGCGCCGCCCGCCAGTCGATCGTCGAGGCGTCGACCGACCCCGTCGCGATCCTCGCCGCCTACCAGGCCTACGAGCTCGCCGTCGCCGGCCCCGCGGCCACCCGTGACGCCGCGATCGCGACCGCCGTCGCGAACTACGAGACCTCCGTCGAGGCGGCGTGGGTCGCGTACGACACGGCCACCCTGTCGGCCGACGAGGCCGCCGCGCGGGCGACGTACCGCGCGGCCGTGCGCGCCGCGGTCGTGGACTACCGCGCCGCGATCAAGTCGGCGCACACCGCGTTCCGCACGTCGACGGCGTCGGCCAAGGCCACGCTGCGTGCGGCCGTCAACGCCGCGCAGATCGCGTTCGAGGCCAGCGGCAAGACCGAGACCGACGTGCAGACCTTCAAGGACGCCGTCGAGGCTGCGCGTGCGGCGTACCTCGCCGACCCGGCCGTCGTCGCCGCCCAGGCGGTCAAGAAGGCCGCGCTGGTCGACGCCCGCACGGCGTACAAGGCCGCGATGAAGTCCGCGAAGGACGCGTTCTTCCTCGCGACCGGTCACAACCCCTGCCGGATCCGGGTGGCCATCCCCCGCGTCTGACCGCACGACGACGGCCCGGTCCCACGTGGACCGGGCCGTCGCCGTCGTTCAGGCCAGCTCGAGGGTGGCGTGGCGGCGGCTCTCGCGCTCGAAGAACAGCAGCAGGAGCATCCCGATCACGGCCCAGCACAGGCCGATGACGATCTCGTCGCGCAGCAGCCACAGCACGTCGGTGAAGGGCACGCCCGACGCGATCCCGCGCGCCGCCACGATGCCGTGCGAGAGCGGCAGGAACTGCGACACCTGCTGCATCCACGAGGGCAGCGTCGACACCGCGGCGTAGGCGCCGCCGAAGACGATGAGCACGCCGAGGATCACGTTCGACAGCGTCGCCGTCTCGCGCACGCGCAGGCCGATAGCGGCGCCCGTCAGGCCGAGCCCGGTGCACGAGAACGCCGTGATGACGATGACGATCACCAGCGGCGCCCACGTCGACGGCGGCAGCGTGACGCGCAGCACGAGAGCGCCGAGCACCAGCGACACCAGCGACACGAGGAATCCGTTGAGGATCACGGGGAGAGCGCGCCCGAGGAACAGCGGGAGACGGCGCGCCGGGCTCACCAGCAGCAGCCCGAGCGTCTGGGTGCGTCGCTCGTCGGCGATCGTGTTGCCCATCGCGAACAGCGCCGGGATCGCGGCGGCGAGCACGCTCGCCCCCATGAGGTAGAAGGTGCTGTCACCGACGCCGGCGTCCTTGCCGACGAAGGCGAAGAAGAGCAGCTCGAACAGCGGCGCGACGATGAACGTCGGGATCAGCACCCAGGGCGTGATCCAGTTGAACAGCGCCCGGTAGCTGGTGAGCCCGCCCAGGAAGAAGATGCGCAGCGCGGCAGTCATCGCAGGCTCCTCATGTCAGCGCCAGCGTCGCGCGCTCGCGGGCGGAGTCGACGAGCTTGCGCGCGAGGACGATGCCGATGACGGCGTACGCCGCCCCCGTCAGCAGGCACAGCGCCATGTCGGGCCACGCGTTCCCGCCGAGGGCCGCGTCGCGCACCGCCGCGACGCCCCACGTGGGCGGCAGCAGGTAGGCGATCGGCGTCACCCACGACGGCAGCAGCGACAGCGGCACGAGGAACCCGCAGATCAGCCAGACGGGGAACTCGAACACGGAGCCCAGCGCCCACGCCGAGCGGTAGCGGATTCCCGTGACCGCCTGCAGGAAGCCCACGAGCCCGAGCGAGAACGCGAGCACGATCGCCGCGAGCACGAACACGAGCGGCTGGTCGAACGACACCGGGATGCCGAAGGCGACCCGCCCCCACACCAGCGTCGCCACGAGGCTCCAGAGACCGATCGTGGCCATCGAGATCGTGGCGGGCACGATGGTCAGCGAGAACGTGGTGGGCGAGGCGACGAGCAGCTCGAGGGTGCCCTGGCGCCGCTCCCCCTGCAGCGTCATCGCCGCGGTGGTGCTGACCGACGACCACACGCCCATGCACGCCGCGCCGACCGCCGCGACCACGAGGGCCTGCGGGTCGCCGTTCTGCTGGTACATGAAGAACACCGTCGTGGCGAAGAACAGCGGGTACACGATCGCGAGGAAGCCGTCGAACGACGAGCGGCTGCGCATCTTCAGCTGCAGCCACCACGTCACGAGGACCATGCGCAGCGTCCTCACGCGTCACGCACCAGCTCGACGTAGGCGTCCTCGAGCGTCGGTTCTCGGGTCGACACGCGCCCGAGCGACAGCCCGCCCAGCGCCGCGAGCACGCCGGGCGTCGCCGTGGCAGCCGCCTCGGTCCGGACGACGAGCAGCTGCGCGTGCGCGCCGTCCTCGACCGCCACCGAGCTGACGCCGTCGAGCGCGCGGACCGCGTCGAGCCGGTCGTCGAACGCGTCGTAGACCTCGACCTCGACGACGTGCCCGTCGGCGACGCGCTCCTTGAGGGCTGCCGGCGTGCCCTCCGCGACGATGCGCCCGCCGGCGATGACGGCGATGCGGTCGCAGAGCTCGTCGGCCTCGAACATGTAGTGCGTCGTCAGCAGGACCGTGACGCCCTGCGTGGTCAGGTTGGCGACCGTCTCCCGCAGCTCGCGGGCGCCGACCGGGTCGATGCCGATGCTCGGCTCGTCGAGGAACACCGCCTCGGGCCGGTGCAGCAGGCCGCGCGCGATGTGCAGCCGCTGGCGCATGCCGCGCGAGTAGCCCTCCACGCGCTCCCCCTCGCGCCCGGCGAGGCCGACCAGCTCGAGCAGCTCGCCGATCCGCTGCTTCTGCTCGCGCGGCGGTACGCCGTACAGCTCGGCGAAGTAGCGCAGGTTGTCCAGCCCCGACAGCCGCTCGTAGAGCCCGCGGTCGCCGCCGAACACGTAGCCGATCCGGCGACGCACCTCGCGGGCGTCGGCGACGACGTCGTACCCGAGGACCCGCGCGCTGCCGGCCGTCGGGAGCAGCAGCGTGATGAGCATCTTGATCGTCGTGGTCTTGCCCGCGCCGTTCGGGCCGAGGAGGCCGAACAGCTCGCCGCGCTCGACCTCGAACGAGATGCCCTTCACCGCCTCGACCGGCTGGCGCGCCGACCGACGGATGCCGGTGCGTGCGGTGTAGGTGCGGCGCAGTCCATCGACCTCGATCACGGGCATCCGGTGGTGTCTCCTGTCGTCAGGTGTCACGTCTGGTCGAGCGCGATGGTGTAGCGGAGCCCCTCGCCGTGGCCGTAGGCCGACCCCTTGTCGAACCGTTCCACGAGCACGCCGCCGTTGGCCTCGATGACGCGCTGCGAGCCGAGGTTGTCGGGGTCGGTCGTGATCTCGACGAAGGGCAGGTCGGTGTCGAGGCGCAGCTCGTCGAGCATGAGAGCGAGCGCCTTGGTCGCGTAGCCGCGCCGCCGCTTCCACGGCACGACGCTGTAGCCGACGTGCCCGAGGCAGGTGGGCGGGAGCTCGATCGTGCCGTGCTGCCACCGCGCGTTGATGGCGCCGCAGAACTCGCCGTCCCACAGCCATCGGGTGAAGCCGGGGATCCGCGGGACGACCGTGCCGTCGGGCAGCGTGATCGTGCGGCCCTGCGGGTCGCGGTCGTCGGCCTGCGCGAGGAAGCCGTCGGGGTCCTTCGCGATCTCGGCGAGGACCTCGCCCGACACGTCGTGCTCGGTGCTCGGCGACCAGCCCTGATGCAGCGCCGCGACGAACGAGTCGAGGTGCTCGCGGGACGGCGTCACCAGCTGCATGGGGTCGAGCCTGCCAGCCGGGTGACCCCCTGTTCGACCACGTTTCGCCGCGGCGCGCCCTGGGCAGGGTGGCCGGTTCTGCCCCGGTGCGGCGTCCAGCCGGGCCGGGTCCGTGCCGATGACGATCAGGAGACCGTCATCCGTGAGGGAAGGCCCGACCGTGTCCGACCAGCTCCCCCCGCCCGCCGGCCCGCCGCT
Source organism: Candidatus Nanopelagicales bacterium (assembly GCA_046330715.1). Classification (GTDB taxonomy): domain Bacteria; phylum Actinomycetota; class Actinomycetes; order S36-B12; family CAIYMF01; genus Longivirga. The sequence goes on along the minus strand of JAXLSG010000003.1, from coordinate 328,082 downwards.
CGACGGCCCCGCCGGAGGTGCCGCGTACCCGCCGCCCGTGGGTCCCCCGACGATCCCCGCCTCGACCGACGTGCCGCCCTTCGGGGCCTCCGAGCTGCTCGCCGGCGGCACGGTCCTGCCGTCCGTCGAGGAGCCCCGACGCCGCGTGCGCGGGCGCACGGTCATCGCCGCCGGTCTCGGCGTGCTCCTGGTCCTGATCGCAGGCGGGGCGGCGTACGGATGGTCGTTCCTCAACCGCGCCGACGTGAAGCTGGCGCGCGCCTTCGACGCCACGAAGTCGAGCCCGGGCGACATGACGCTCACGGTCGACGGCGTCGGCACCGACGGCTCGCCGAAGGTGCGCTACGCCTGGACCGCCGACGGCACCGTGCAGGTGCAGCTCACGATGGCCGGCAGCACCGACCCGGCCCTCGACCTCATCAGCTCCGGCACCCACGTGATCCTGCGCGTCGACGGGTCGACCGTGCCGCAGGGCGAGTCGGCCCTGCAGCAGCTGCGCACCATCGCCGACACCCTCGGCCCCGACGGCGCGGCGCTCACCGCGCTCGCCGACGGCAAGCCCGTCGGCATGGCCATCGGCCCCGGCTCCCGGTTCCAGAAGCTGCTCGACGAGGCAGGCGCGACCGCGTCGCAGTCGCCCGACTCCGCCGTCGTCTCGCAGCAGATCTCGGCCGCGATGGACGCCATCGTCACGAGCATCCGCGACAACGTCACCGTCACCGCCGACGGCAGCGACCAGTACGGCGACCGCAGCACCGTGTCGGTGCCGCTGAAGCCGGTCGTGAGCCAGGCGCTCGACCAGCTGAAGAAGGCCGTGCCCGCGCTCGAGAAGTCGGGACCGTCGAGCTCCGACCTCGCCGAGATCGAGGGCAGGACCGTGCACGCCGACGTCTGGGTCTCCGACGGCCGCATCGCGCGCATCTCCATCCCCGCCGACCAGTTCGGCGACGGCGCGACGGGCGCGGTCGTCGTCACGTTCGGCACGAGCGGCGTGCAGCAGCCGACCGAGAAGGTCACCGAGGTCAGCGACGCGCTGCTCGACAAGCTCCTCGGCGGCCTCCCCGCCCTCGGCGGAGGCGACTCCCTCACCGGCTGACCGCAGACCCGGGTGCAGCGCCGCGGGGTACCCCCAGCACCCCACGGCGCTGCACCCGTCGAGACCGTTCAGCCGAAGACGTTCCAGCACAGGTGGTTGCGGCGAGCCTGGTCGTCGAGCACGAGCGCCCGCACCTCGACCGGCAGCCTTTCGCGCTGCCACGCGCACTCCGCGCGGCGCGCACGCTCGGCCTCCGCGGGCGGCGCCGCCGCGACCGCGGCCTTGATCGCGTACGCCGCAGCACCGAGGTCGTGCGCCGCCACGTGCGCGACGACGGCCGCCTGCCCCGCGGCGTACGCCGCATGCCGCGGTGCGCCGGTCAGCGGCCGCGCCGCTGCCATCGCGTGCCCGCCGACCGAGCGGCAGCGCATCATCGCGAGCTCGCCGCGCGCCCACGCCCGCGCCGCCTCGACCGCCTCGCGCGGCCGCCCGTCGCCCGGAGCCGCCGCCTCGAACAGCGGCAGCACGTGCTCGGCGCAGTCGGCGGCCCAGAGCGCGAGCAGGCGGTGGTGCTCGTCGACCAGCGTGCCGCCGCGTCGGACGGCGACCAGGCGCGGGTCGGGCACCTCGGGCAGGATCACGCGCCTATCCTCGACCTCGACGGTTCGGCGTGCCGGCACCCGGACCAGGCGAGGCGGACGATGAGCACCCGGACGGCGACCATCCTGCACGGCGTCGTCATGATCGGCCTCATCGTGGGCGTCGACGTCGCCTTCCTGCGCGACCGGTTCTGGGCCCGCCTCGTGACCAACGTCGCGATCGTCGCCGTCAGCCTGCTCGTCTACTACGTCTTCATCGTCTAGGTCGACCGGCCCCCGCCGTCGGCGCCGTCAGGGCCGATGGTCTTGCGGATCTGGAGGCGCTACCACCAGCAGATGCGGCGAGGGCCGGGATCCTCTTGGGATCCCGGCCCTCGCCGTTGTTCTGCGGTGGTGCGGGTGCTCTTCGGCGCTCTGGCCGAAGGCTGTTCTTCTGGGACTTCTTCCTCGGTCGTTCGCTGCGCCGACGGTTCGCTTCGCTCACCGGCGGCTTCGCTCACTCCCTCGTCAGAAGTCCATACCCCCCATATCCGGAGCCGCCGGCGCCGCCGCCTTCTCCGGCTTGTCGGCCACGACGGCCTCGGTGGTGAGGAACAGCGCCGCGATCGACGCCGCGTTCTGCAGCGCGGAGCGCGTCACCTTCGCGGGGTCGATGATGCCGGCGCCGATGAGGTCGACGTACTCGCCGGTGGCGGCGTTGAGGCCCCAGCCGGTCTCGAGGTTGCGGACCTTCTCCGCCACGACGCCGCCCTCGAGGCCGGCGTTGACCGCGATCTGCTTGAGCGGCGCCTCGAGCGCGACGCGCACGATGTTCGCGCCGGTCGCCTCGTCGCCCTCGAGCTCGAGCTTGGCGAAGACCGCCTCGCTCGCCTGGATGAGGGCGACGCCGCCGCCGGCGACGATGCCCTCCTCGACGGCCGCCTTCGCGTTGCGGACGGCGTCCTCGATGCGGTGCTTGCGCTCCTTGAGCTCGACCTCGGTGGCCGCGCCCGCCTTGATGACGGCGACGCCGCCGGCGAGCTTGGCCAGGCGCTCCTGGAGCTTCTCGCGGTCGTAGTCGGAGTCCGACTTCTCGATCTCGGCACGGATCTGGTTCACGCGGCCCGCGATCTGCTCCGGGTCGCCCGCGCCCTCGACGATCGTGGTCTCGTCCTTGGTGACGACGACCTTGCGGGCGCGGCCGAGGAGCTCGAGACCGACGGTGTCGAGCTTGAGGCCGACCTCCTCGGAGATGACCTGGCCACCGGTCAGGATCGCGATGTCCTGCAGCATGGCCTTGCGGCGGTCGCCGAAGCCCGGCGCCTTGACGGCGACGGAGCGGAAGGTGCCGCGGATCTTGTTGACGACGAGCGTCGACAGGGCCTCGCCCTCGACGTCCTCGGCGATGATGACGAGCGGCTTGCCCGACTGCATGACCTTCTCGAGGATCGGCAGCAGGTCCTTGACGCCCGAGATCTTCTGGTTGGCGATGAGGACGTAGGCGTCCTCGTGCACCGCCTCCATGCGCTCCGCGTCGGTCACGAAGTAGCCGGAGATGTAGCCCTTGTCGAAGCGCATGCCCTCGGTGAGCTCGAGCTCGAGGCCGAAGGTGTTGCTCTCCTCGACGGTGATGACGCCTTCCTTGCCGACCTTGTCCATCGCCTCGGCGATGATCTCGCCGATCTGGGTGTCGGCGGCCGAGATCGAGGCGGTCGCAGCGATCTGCTCCTTGGTCTCGACCTCCTTGGCCATCCCGAGGAGGGTGTCGCTCACCTGGGCGACGGCCTTCTCGATGCCGCGCTTGAGCGCCATCGGGTTCGCGCCGGCCGCGACGTTGCGCAGGCCCTCGCGGACGAGCGCCTGGGCCAGGACGGTCGCCGTCGTCGTGCCGTCACCGGCGACGTCGTCGGTCTTCTTCGCGACCTCCTTGACCAGCTCGGCGCCGATCTTCTCGTAGGGGTCCTCGAGCTCGATCTCCTTGGCGATCGAGACGCCGTCGTTGGTGATCGTGGGGGCGCCCCACTTCTTCTCCAGGACGACGTTGCGGCCCTTGGGGCCGAGGGTCACCTTGACCGCGTCGGCGAGGGTGTTCATGCCCCGCTCGAGCGCGCGACGGGCGTTCTCGTCGAACGCAATGATCTTCGCCATGTGGCTGCCGATCCCTTTCCACGTGAGGGAATGACCTCGCCGGTGCCCGCGACGGACGGCCGGGCCGCGGGGGCTCACATCGCCCCGGCGTACCGACCTCACCGGTCGAGATCGCGCGTGCCACCCTCCCGGGGTCGGCGACGGCCGGTCTCGGCTGTCACTCTCCCTGGTCGAGTGCTAACGCCCATTGTTGGCACTCGGGGGCCGAGAGTGCAAGCCGGTCGAGGCCCCGGACGGCGCGCCCGGCGAGCGGGCGACGGGCTGCGACGTCGTGGCGCATCCGGCCCCCGACCGGTCCACAATGAGGCCATGACCAGGAACGAGCGCGACGACGTCGACCCCACCGACACCCTCACCGAGCCGTACGGCAAGGCGGCGTACCCGGGCCGCGGGCAGGCCGGCGACGAGGTCGCCGACGCGCTGACCGCCGAGCTCGAGGAGGAGTTCGCCTCCGACGACCCCGCCTCGAAGTTCGCCCCGCACCGCGAGGGCTTCCGCGAGGGCATCGTCGGGCGCCTGGTCGACGACGACGCGCTGGACTCCGACCACGACGACGTGACCGCGCACGACTCCGGCGAGGACGACGACCTCTCCGCCGAGGAGTCGGCCCTGCACTACGTCGACCCCGAGAACGACCCCATCCCGGAGTAGCCCACGGGCGACCCGCCAGGGGTACCACGACGCCGGACGGCCCTCGGGCCGCCCGGCGTCCCCGTTCCGGAGACGTACGCGCTCCCACCGCTGCTCGACGCGCCTCGCGCCGCGCGCAGGAGTTGGCTGGACGTGCCGCATCTACGGGAGGGGATGGTCACCATGACGGCACCGGTTCTCCAGCACGTGGCGCTGAGCGTGCGCGACATCGACGCGAGCGCCGACTGGTACGCAGGGCTCTTCGACCTCACGCTCGTCGCCGAGTTCGACGAGCCCGCTCCGATGAAGGTCTTCATGACGCCGGACCGGCAGGCCATCGACCTGCGCCAGGACCCCGACGTCGACCGGGAGCCCTTCAGCCAGAAGCACGTGGGCCTCGACCACGTGGCCTTCGTGTGCCGCGACCGCGAGGAGCTCGACGCGTGGGCCGCGAAGCTCGCCGCGCACGACGTCGACCGCTCGCCGATCGAGGAGTCGCCGTTCGGGTGGCACCTGAACTTCCGCGACCCCGACGGCATCCCGTTGGAGTTCTACCTGCCGGCCGGCTGACCGGTCGGCGCGCGAGGGGCGGTCACGGACGGGGGTCCGGTCCGCCCCTCCGTCATGCCGCCGGCAGCACCGCGAACAGCGGCGAGGAGATGAGGAAGTCCGCCGTCGAGCGGTTGCAGGCGGTCGGTACGTCGCTGAGCACGGCCACCCGCAGCAGCGCCTTGACGTCGGGGTCGTGCGGCTGCGGCTCGAGCGGGTCCCAGAAGAACACCAGCATGTCGATGTCGCCCTCGACGATCTGCGCACCGATCTGCAGGTCGCCGCCGAGCGGTCCGCTCGCCACGCGCTCGACCGCGAGCTCGAGCCGGTCGTGCAGCAGGCTCCCCGTCGTACCCGTGGCCACGAGGCGGTGGCGCATGAGGGTCTCGACGTTGAACGCCGCCCACTCGAGCAGGTCCTTCTTGCGGTTGTCGTGCGCGACGAGGGCGATGCGCCGCGGCCGCGGCACCTGGTGCGAGCTCATGCGCCCAGCCTGCCGCGCGCAGATGAACGCGCGGTTTCGGGCAGATCAGCCGCCGGCGACGGCGGGGATGATCGAGACCTGGGCGCCGTCCTTCACCGGCGTCGCCAGGCCGTCGGTGAAGCGCACGTCCTCGTCGTCGACGTAGACGTTGACGAAGCGGCGCAGCGCACCGGCGTCGTCGAGCACGCGCGCGCGGATGCCGGGCGCCGCGTCCTCGAGCGCGTCGAGCAGCGACGCCAGGGTCGGCTCGGCGGGCTCGACGGCGAGCTCGGACGCGCCGTCGGTGTACGTGCGCAGGATCGTCGGGATCCGGACCTTCACAGCCATGTGCGTGCTCTCTCGATCCAGCGGTCTCAGGACTGGCGTGCGTGGTGCTCGGCGATGACGCGGGTGACCTCGTCGACGTCGTGGGCGATGGTCGCCGTGGGGCCGACGGCGTCGGCGATCGCGTCGAGGGTCTTGAGGCCGTCGCCGGTGTTGAGGATGACGGTCTCCTTCGAGCCGTCGAGCTGACCGGTCGCGAGGAGCTTGCGCAGGTTCGCGACGACGACGCCGCCCGCGGTCTCGGCGAAGATGCCCTCGGTCTCGGCGAGCAGACGGATGCCCTCCACGACCTCGGCGTCGCTCACGTCCTCGATCGCGCCGCCGGTCCGGCGTACGACGTCGAGCGCGTACGGGCCGTCGGCCGGGTTCCCGATCGCGAGCGACTTGGCGATGGTGTCGGGGCGGACCGGCTTCACCACGTCGCGGCCGTCGCGGAACGCCTGCGCGACGGGCGAGCAGCCGGTGGCCTGCGCGCCGTAGACCTTCCACGGGGTGTCGTCGACGAGGCCGAGCTTCGCGAGCTCGCGCCACGCCTTGTCGACCTTGGTGAGCAGCGAGCCCGACGCGATGGGCGCCACGACCTGCTCGGGCAGGCGCCAGCCGAGCTGCTCGGCGATCTCGTAGCCGACGGTCTTCGAGCCCTCGGCGTAGTACGGCCGGAGGTTGACGTTCACGAAGCCCCAGTCGGCGGTGAGCGGGTCGCCGATGAGCTCGGAGCAGAGGCGGTTCACGTCGTCGTAGTTGCCGTCGACCGCGAGCAGGATGCCGCCGTACGCCGCGGTGGTGAGGACCTTGCCATCCTCGAGGTTGCTCGGGATCACGACGACCGAGTCCTGGCCCGCGCGCGCGGCGGCCGCGGCGACGGCGTTCGCGAGGTTGCCGGTCGAGGCGCACGCGATGGTGCCGAGCCCGAGGCGACGGGCCGCGCTCTGCGCCACGGCGACGACGCGGTCCTTGAACGAGTGCGTGGGGTTGCCGCTGTCGTCCTTGACCCACAGCGTGCCGGTCATGCCGAGCGCGGCCGCGAGGTTGTCGGCGCGCACGAGGCGGGTGAGACCGGGGTTGAGGTTGCGCTCGTCGCCGGCGTACGGGGCGACCGGCAGCAGGCACGAGTAGCGCCACATGTTCTGCGGGCCGGACTCGATGAGCTCGCGGGTCACGGCCGAGAGGTCGTAGCCGACCTCGAGCGGGCCGAAGCACTCGATGCACGCGTAGGCCGCGCCGAGGGCGTAGGAGGCGCCGCACTCACGACAGACGAGGTCGGTGGCGGGGCCGAAGTCGGGGGTCCCGGGCTTGGTCTCGAGCGACGAAGCGGGGGTCTCGAACGAGGTGGACATGCTGGCGAGGCCTTTCTCCTCATCTTCCCGAGACGCCGGCTGGCACCTCGGACGGAGTTGGCACCTTCTCGACGCCGGCCTCGCTCGACCTGTCAGGTCGTACGAGCGTGCGTCGATGGTTGCCGGGGCTTCACCGGGCCGTGTCCCTCTGCCCCTCTGGATGAGATGTGCAGTTGTGCCGGACCTCTCGGTCCCGACCCCCGGGTCGGCCGCGCGCGACCGTCCTGAGTGGGTGAGACTGTACGTGAGTCCCGAGGCCTGGGACGCCGGGGGTCCGGATGCTGAGACATCCGGCCGACGACGGGAGAGCGGGTGCAGCCCGAGGCGGAGTCCTGGTTCGCCGCGCGGACCAGCTCGGTCACCGACTGGTCGCGCGACCGGCTGCTCGAGCACAAGGGCGCGACCCGCGTGAGCGTCGTGCTGCCCGCGCTCGACGAGGAGCCCACGGTCGGCCGCATCGTCGCCTCGGTGCGCGCGTCGCTGGGCGAGGGCGTGCCCGAGCACCGCCGCCTCGTCGACGAGCTCGTCGTGATCGACTCCGGCTCCACCGACCGCACCGCCGAGGTCGCTCGCGCGGCCGGCGCGCGCGTCGTGGCGCGCGAGGACGTCCTGCCCGAGCTCCCCGTCGTACCGGGGAAGGGCGAGGCGATGTGGCGCTCGCTCGCCGCGACCGAGGGTGACGTGATCGTCTTCGTCGACGCCGACCTGCAGTCCTTCACGCCGTCCTACGTCACCGGCCTGCTCGGCCCGCTCCTCACCGTTCCCGAGGTGCAGCTCGTGAAGGCCGTCTACGAGCGGCCGCTCGTCGAGGGCTCGACCGTGGTGAGCGCCGGCGGCGGGCGCGTCACCGAGCTCGTCGCGCGGCCGCTGCTCAACCTGCTCTGGCCCGACCTCGCCGGGCTCGTGCAGCCCCTCGCCGGCGAGTACGCCGCGCGCCGCGGGCTGCTCGAGTCGCTGCCGTTCCCGTGCGGCTACGGCGTCGAGCTCGCGCTCCTCGTCGACACCTACGAGGCGCACGGCCTCGACGCGATCGCCCAGGTCGACCTCGGCGTCCGCGTGCACCGCCACCACGACGAGCGTCGGCTCGGCCGCATGTCGGCGGAGATCATGCGCACGGCGCTGGACCGGCTCGCGCGTCGCGGCGACCTCGCCGGCGTGGGAGACCTCGGCTCCACGCTCACCCAGTTCGACCGCGACTCCCACGGCTTCACGACGCGCACGCACGACGTCGCCGCGCTCGAGCGGCCGCCGATGGCGAGCATGACCGCCGACCGCGCGCGCTGACCCGCACCGTGCGACCCGCCCACCGCGTCCGCCAGGTCGTCAACGCCGTCAACCTCGCGACCCCGCTCGGGCTCGCGATGGCCAAGGCGCAGCACGGCCGGCTCGAGCGCGGACCCGACGGGCTCGTCCTCGCGCGAGACTCGCGCGGGAGCTTCCCCGTGGCCGCGGCGTACACCGTCGGCAACGTCGTCGTCGTGCGCGAGGGCGTGACGCTCACCGACGACCTGCTCGCGCACGAGGCCGCGCACGCGACCCAGTGGGCGTGCTGCGTGGTGCTGTTCCTGCCGCTGTACGCCGGAGCCATGGGCTGGTCGTGGTTGCGCACGGGCGACCACTGGAGCCGAAACGTCTTCGAGCAACGGGCCGGTCTCGCGCTCGGCGGCTACGTCGAGAACCCCACGCGCAGAAGGCGTCAGGCCGGGTAGTCCTTGCCGACAACGACGACCAGGCGCATCTTCGGCATGCCGGCGAGCGGCAGCTCGACCCGGCCGTCGGCGGCCGGGAGGTCCTTGATCATCGTGTCGCGCGCGGCCACGTGGCCGTTGAGGTAGATCGTCGTGGCGTCGATGCCGCCCTTGGTCCAGTTGCCGACCGAGGTCACCTTCCAGCCCTCGGCGCGCAGCTTCGCCGCGACCTTCGCCGCGAGCCCCGGTCGACCTGTCGCGTTGAGCACCACCACGGGCACGCTGCGGTCGACCGTGCCGACCGGCTTCGCCGTGGCCGTGGACGACGCTGCGGGGGACGCCGACGCGGTGGGCTTCGGCGACGCCGAGGCCGACGACGACGGGCTGGGCCTGGTCGAGGCCGACGCGGACGGCGCCGTGCTCGGCGATCCGCTCGGCGCGGGCGACTGCGACGTGACCGGCGCGGGCTGGGCGACCTCGGCGGAGCGGTCGGACTCGAGGTGCATCCACGCCGCGGCGAGCGCGACCGCGGAGACGAGCGCCACGGCCGCAGGGACGATGACGCGACCGGGGCCCGACGGCGTGCCGGTCATGATCGCCTTGGGGCCGGTGGGCGGCTCGGCGGCGCGCGCCTCCTCCTCCGCCTGGCGCCGCGCCTTGCGCCCGCCCGAGGGCAGCGGGGCGGGCAGGACGTCGGTGGCGTTGTAGGAGTGCGTGTCGTCGGGGTACGGGTACTCGTACGCCGGCGGCGGCTCGGAGACCGGGCCGCCCGCGTCGACGCCGTACGGCGAGGGCTCGTCCGGCAGACCGGGCCCGCCGGGCTGGTCGGTGCCCGTCATGCCGTCCTCGCCGGAGTAGGTCGTCATGCTTCCCCCCGCCCGCGGGACCGGCCCGCGAGCACCGTCAGAGGTCGATGCCGAGGCGGCGGGCCGAGCGGGCCCGCTGGCGCGCGGCGCGCATGCGGCGCAGCCGCTTGACGAGCATGGGGTCGGCCTCGAGGGCCGCGGGGTTGTCGATGAGGGCGTTGAGCACCTGGTAGTAGCGGGTCGCGCTCATGTCGAAGAGCTCGCGGATCGCCTGCTCCTTGGCACCGGCGTACTTCCACCACTGCCGCTCGAACTCGAGGATCTCGCGGTCGCGCTGGGACAGACGGTCACCGGACGGCATCGGATCGACTGCGCGCACGGCGTCCATCAAGGCGGTCCTCTCTCGGCCACGGCGCGCAGGACGCGCGACGTTCGACCGCACCCTCGACGGGTGCGTGGGGCCACTCTACGGGTCGAATCCCATCGCTGTCATTCACCCCGGGCCTCGACATCCGGCGCCGTCGCCCGACCCCGCCGGCGACGGTCCCGTCGCAGGTCAGAGGGGGTATGGGGACCTCTCGGAGCCGCTCGGGACACGGACACGCGGACCCGCGCACCCCTGCCGACCGGCTCCCGGCGGTCATGGCCGGATGACGTAGACCTTGCGGAGCGGCTCGTGCACGGTCCAGGTGGTGCGCGACCCGGCCGCGAGCAGGCCGACGTCGCCGGGGCCGACCTCGAGCACCGGGCCGCCCTCGACCTCCACCGTCGCGCGGCCGGAGAGCACGACGAAGACCTCGTCGGCCTCGACGTCGCGGCTCACCCCGGCGCCGTGCTGCCACACCCCCACCTCGAGGTCGGCGGCCTCGTGCAGCGGCAGCACCCGGACCTCGGGATCACCGCTGACCACCTGCTCCGCAGCGAGCGGAGCCGCCTCGAGCTCGGCGTCGTCGAGGGAGGACGCACGGACCACGCGGGACACCTCGGTGAACATGGCTCGAGGCTATCCGGGTCCCCTCCAGGGCTCCTGCGACGCAGGCGTCCCGGTCCGTTCGGACACGTACGGACCAGCGGTGCGCCGAGCGGGTGACCCCGCTGAAGACGGCGTCCGCGAGAGCCCGATCACACCTGTGTCAGGCCAGCGCGGTCGACCGTGCCCCACCTCGGGCACCCGGTCCCGCGCCAAGGCCGCATCCGGTCCCCGCACCCCCTGGGAAGCCTCCCAGAGGTCTCGCAAGCCGTTGAGCCGCAACGGATCACGGCGCCGTACCTCTCGTCTCCCTCACGCCTCGCTCAGAGCACCCGTCCCGCCTTCAGGACCGGGTCGTCGGCGGGCCGAAGACCTCTGTGTCAGCACGTCCGAGGAGGGGCCATGAGGATCGACAGGAACACGCTGAGGACGGTCGTACCGCCGGTGCTCGCGCTGGGTCTCGTCGTGCTCGTGACCCACCCGGTCGACGCCGTGCCGCTCGACCCGCCCCCCACCTCCGCGCCCGCGCCCGCCCCGTCGACCGGCGTCGCCTTCGAGCAGCAGATCCACCTCGCCGACGGCCACCTGCGCACCGCGGTCCTCGTCGGCGCCGCCCAGCCCGCCGGGCACGCGACCGTCGTCGGCGCCCCGAGCTGCTCGCTGGCCCTCACCCCCGGCGTGGTCGGCACCCTCGACTGCGCGTACGCCGGCAGCGGCCCCGTGACCGTCGTCGTGCTCCTCGCCGACGGCCGTCGGACCACGCACACGGACCTGCCCGTGGGCGCCTAGAGCGGTAGCCCACATGGGTGCGTGACGCTGCGTGCCCACGCGTTCGGCGCAGCAAGACCCCCCTCCCCGTCGACGAAGCACCCCCATCGACGTCGGCCCGCGACGTCGGCACACCAGGTCCTGGGGGGTGTCATGGGGGCGCAGCAGACCGTCGTCGGACGACGGGCGGTGCTGGCCGGTACAGCCGCGGTCGCGGGGGCCGCCGCGGTCGGCGTCAGCGTCGGCGTCGCATCACCGGCCGAGGCGGCCACCACCGCCGTCATCAAGAAGGTGGTGATGTACAAGGTCACGCGCTACCGCTACAACGCCACGACGCGCGTGACGACCGTGCTCGCCTACACGAAGGTGACGGTCACCGCCCGGTTCTACGGCTCGAAGGTCTACCTGAAGAACTCGGCCGGCGCGTGGACCCAGATCCCCTACGTCTGGAGCTCCGCCAAGAAGGGCCTCTGGTACTCCCGCTACCTCGCGCTGCAGATCGCGGCCGCCGCCGCTGCGGCGAAGCTGGCCGCCGACCCGACGTCCGGCGTGAAGGTCATCCCGCCCAAGACGTTCACGTCGGCCGCGGCGACCTACCGCTCCAACGACTGGGCACGGCACCTGCTCAGCCGCGCGGCGTACGGCGCCACCGCGGCCGACCTCGCGAGCGTCAAGGCGCTCGGGTACGCCGGGTGGCTCGAGCAGCAGCTCAACCCCAGCACCATCAACGACGCCGCGTGCGCCGCGATCCTCTCCCGCCTCCCCGACCAGTCGACCGCGATCTGGCGCGTGAAGCACGGCATCGAGAACGGCGACATCAACGGCTGGGAGCAGTTCAACTCGGTCCTCAAGGACCACGCGGTCCGCGCGATGTGGAGCAAGCGGCAGCTGCTCACCGTCCTCGAGGACTTCTGGGGCAACCACTTCAACGTCACGATCTACCACGACGGCACCGCCGAGTCCCGCGCCCACTACGCGTGGACGATCCGGACCCGCGCACTCGGGAAGTTCAGCGACCTGCTGCTCGCGATCACCAAGCACCCGGCGATGCTGACCTACCTGAACAACCGCGAGTCGACCGCCGAGCACCCCAACGAGAACCAGGGCCGCGAGCTGCTCGAGCTGCACTCGGTCGGCGTCGACGCGGGGTACGGCGAGTCCGGCGTGCTCAACGCGGCACGGATCCTCACCGGCATCGGCGTCGACAGCGACTCGGGCCAGTACGCGTACCAGCCGTGGAACCACTGGACCGGCGCGGTCAAGGTGCTCGGGTTCACGCACGCGAACGCGAGCGACACCGGCGGCGAGGCCGTGGTCGACGCGCTCGTGAAGTACCTCGCGCACCACCCGGCGACCGCGAAGCGGATCTGCCGCAAGCTCGCGACGCGCTTCGTCTCCGACACGCCCTCCGACGCGCTCGTGACCATGCTCGCGAACGTCTACCTCAAGAACGACACCAACATCACGATGGTGCTGCGGGCGCTGTTCTCGTCCGCGGAGTTCGCGGCGTCGATCGGCAAGAAGGTCGTGCGCCCGTACGAGAACGTCATCGCCACCGCGCGGCTCATGGGCATCCAGCCGGCCGTCGACAACCTCGACGCCCCGCTGCAGCTCGTGTACATGGCCGACGACGCGGGCCACAACCCGTTCGGGCAGCCGTTCCCGACCGGGCAGGCCGACACGGCCGACGCGTGGGAGTCGACGGCGACGACGCTGGTGCGCTGGAACAACACCATCTCGGTGGTGTCGAACTGGTACCCCAACGACGTCGTGCGCCCGCCGCTGCTCACCGCAGCGGTCGGTGCGACCCTGCCGGCCACGCACGGCGAGCTCGTGGACAAGGTCGCGACGAACCTGTTCGGCCGCACGCTCACCGCCGAGCACAAGGCCGCGGTCCTGACCTTCCTCAACGTGACGGCCGACAAGGCCGTGTCGTCGAACTCGGCAGCCGTGTCGTACGGGCTCAACTCGTTCGTGTCGGTCCTGCTCGACTCCCCGTACATGACCCTGAGGTGACGTGATGACGGAGATGACCGAGACCACCGAGCGGGTCGCGCCCCGCGACTGCTGCGACGACGCGCGCCGCGCGTCGGCCATGAGCCGCCGCACGCTCCTCAAGGCGCTGGGCGTCGGCACGGTCGCCCTCGCGGCGGGCCCCGGCATCGGCATGCAGGCGGCGTTCGCGGCCGACCCCGGCTGGTCGGGCGACACGCTCGTCGTGCTGTCGCTGCGCGGCGGCTTCGACGGGCTGTCGGCCGTCGCCCCGATCGGCGACCCCAACCTCAACACCTGGCGGCCGTCGATCGCGGTGCCTGCCGCGGCGGCGTTCCAGCTCGACGCGCTGTTCGGCATGCACCCCGCGCTCTCGGCGCTGCAGCCGTTCTGGAACAACGGCAAGCTCGCCTTCGCGCACGCCACGGGCATGTGGCAGCCCAACCGCTCGCACTTCGACGCGATGGACGAGATGGAGAAGGCGGCCCCGGGCACGAGCGCACGCACCGGCTGGCTCGACCGCACGCTCGGTCTGCACGCGCTCGGCGGTCCGTTCAGCGCCGTGCAGATGGGGTCGACGTCGATCCCGGAGGCCTTCGCCGGCCCGATCCCCGTCCTCGGCATGGAGTCGATCTCCGGCTTCAAGCTGTCGGGCACGAGCAACCAGACGCAGCGAACCAACTGGACGAACGCGCTCAACGCCCTGCACTCCGCGGCCCCGCCCGGGCTGCAGGACGCGACGTCGACCACGCTCGGCGCCCTCACCACGGCGGCGACCCTCGCGGCGGCGGCGTACACGCCGGCCAACGGCGCGGTCTACCCGAACACCGGCCTGGGCCGGTCGCTCAAGAACACGGCGCAGCTGATCAAGGCCAACGTCGGACTGCGCGTGCTCACGATCGACCTCGGCGACTGGGACATGCACGCCGACCTCGGCCGCGTCGACAACGGCTGGATGCGCGACAAGCTCACCGACCTCGGCAACTCGCTCGCCGCGTTCGCCACCGACCTGGGCTCCTACCTCGACACCACGACCCTCGTGACGATCAGCGAGTTCGGCCGTCGCGTCGAGGAGAACCAGTCCGGCGGTGTCGACCACGGCTGGGGCAACGTGATGTTCGTCCTCGGCGGCCACGTCGTGAAGGGGGTCCACGTCGCGATGCCGGCGTCGGGCAACCTGCTCGACGACGCCAACCTCACGCAGGGCGACCTCACGGCGACCACCGACTTCCGCGCGGTGCTGGCCGACATCCTGGTGAACCGCACCGGGGCCAGCAGCGACGAGGTGAAGACCGTCTTCCCCGGCTACACCGGTACGCCGCTCGGCATCACGTCGGCCGTGTGACGGCGCGGCGCTACTTCGGCGTCGCGTTGATGTCGAGCACGAGCGCCTGGACCATCATCCAGAAGCCGCAGAGGAACGGCGTCACGGCCAGCAGCACGGTGCCGCTCGTCGGGCTGGTGCCGTGCAGCGCCGACCAGACGGCGTAGGCGCCGGGGATCGCCGACAGCGCGAGCAGGATCAGGCCGGAGAACAGCAGCAGCGCCACGGGCGAGAACGACCAGAGCACGTACTTGCGCCACATCCGTCGCCAGAAGCCCTTGAAGAGGGTGACCGAGAGCCGCGGGATCACGCTGCCCAGGTTCATCGTCGACGTCTCGTCGCCGTACAAGGCGGGGATGGGCACGTCCTTCGCGCGCACGTCGGCGATGTTGAGCCACACGAGCAGGTCGTTCTCGAAGTCGTAGCGCTCGGCGACGCGCTCGAGCGGGATGCGCGACAGCGAGTCGCGGGTCGCGGCGGTGTAGCCGTTCTGCGGGTCGACGAGGTTCCAGTAGCCCGACGCCGCCTTCGTCATGAACGTCAGCACGATGTTGCCGAAGATGCGCACCTTCGGCATGCCCTCGAAGCTCGTCGCGGAGTAGAAGCGGTTGGCCTTCGTGAAGCCGTAGCCGTCGTCGACGATGGGGTCGAGCAGGGCCGGAAGGTAGTCGGGGTCCATCTGCGCGTCGCCGGCCATCACGACCATGACGTCGGCGCCGCGCGCCATCGCCTCGCGGTGCCCGGTGATGATCGAGCCGCCGACGCCCTTGTTCACCTCGTGCCGCACGAGGACCAGGCGCGGGTCGCCCACGGCGAGCGCGCTCTCGGACGTGGCATCGGGGCTGCAGTCGTCGACGACCACGATGTGGTCGACGAGATCGGGCATCGTCTCGACGACGCGGCCGACATGCTTCTCCTCGCGGTACGCCGGGACCACGGCGGCGACCGTCAGTCCTCGGTACACGCGAGCCCTCCTCCGCGCGGCTCCAGGACGGGCCCGCGCCCGACCACGGTAGCGGGAGCGGCCCGTGAGGAGGTCGTCCGTACGGACCGGGTCAGGCGGCCGCGCAGGCGACGCAGCGCACGGCCCACGGGTGGACCTCGAGCCGCCCGGGCGGGATCTCGCCGCCGCAGACGTCGCAGGTGCCGTACGTGCCCTCGTCGAGCTTGGCGAGGGCGCGCTCCACCTCGGCGAGCTGGCTCTGCATCTGGTCGTGCGCCGCGACCTGCGTCAGCCGCTCGACCGCGATGCTCGTGCCGTCGCCCACGCGCTTGCCGAACGAGATGCCGCCGGAGTCCGACGGGGCGGCACTGATGCCGGCCATGCGCGCCACGAGGTCGGCGCGCTTGTCGAGCAGCACGGCCCGCACGTCGTCGCTCATCGGTCCTCCCGCCGCCCGTCCACGAGGTGCACGGTGGAGTCGCACAGGGCCGCGACGTCGGGGTCGTGGGTCGCGAGCACCACCGAGGCACCAGCATCCGCCTCCGCGCGCAGCGCCGCGAGCACGAGGGCTGCGGTGTCGGCGTCGAGCTCGGCCGTGGGCTCGTCGGCCACGAGCAGCCGCGGAGCGGTGACGAGGGCTCGTGCCACCGCCACGCGCTGGCGCTGCCCGCCCGAGAGCTCCTCGGCGAGCCGGTCGCCGGCGTCATCGAGGCCGGCGCGCGACAGCGCGACCTGAGCACGTTCCCGCACCACGGCGGGGTCGTCGCCGCGCAGCTGCAGCGGCAGCTCGACGTTCTCGAACGCCGTGAGCACGGGCAGCAGGCCGTAGCCCTGCAGCACGATGCCGGTGCCCGCCGCGCGCTCGGACGGGTCGACCGTGCCGGCGTCGGGCGCGATGAGACCGGCGAGCACGGCGAGCAGCGTCGACTTCCCCGACCCCGACGGCCCGGTGACGCCGAGGATGCGGCCGGGCTCGACGTCGATGTCGACGCCGTCGACGACGCGACGGCCGCCGCGCACGACGACGACGCCGCGGGCTTGCACGGCCAGCCCGTCGCGCTGCTCCACCGCGGTCACGAGTCCCTCCTGCGCAGCCGGACCTCGTCGCCGTCGCGCTCGACGACGATCTGCGTGCCGGGCGGCCAGTCGGCCACGACCTCGTCGGGCAGGTGCACGCTGCCGTCCTTGCCGACCACGGCGAACTGCTCCCCCTGCAGGCCCTCCTGGCCCACGCGGCCGTACCGCATCGTCACCGTGCGACCGAGGCGGTGGCCGACCTCCGGGTCGTGCGTGACGACGACGACGGTCGTGCCGAAGCGCTCGTTGACGGCGTCGAGCAGGTCGAGCACCGAGTCGCGCGCGGGGTGGTCGAGCTGCGATGTCGGCTCGTCGGCGAGCAGCAGTCCGGGGGCGTTCGCGACGGCGACCGCGAGCGCGACGCGCTGCTGCTCGCCGCCCGACAGCGACGGCACCGGGGTGTCGGCGATCGCGGTGAGACCGAGCGCCTCGAGCAGCTCGCGCGGGGCCATCAGCTGCGCGCGGTGCTCGCGCGGCGCCGACCGCTGCGCGAAGACGACGTTCTGCGCGGGCGTCGCGTACTGCAGCAGGTTGCGCGCCGCACCCTGCAGGACGAGGCCGACCCGGTTGGCGCGCAGCCGCAGCCGGTCGCGCTCCGACATGCCGCCGATCTCCTCGTCGCCGATCCACACGCGACCGGCCGACGGCGGGACGAGACCGCCGAGCATCGCGAGCAGCGTCGACTTCCCCGAGCCCGACGGTCCGAGCAGCGCCACGCGCTCCCCCGGCGCGACGGCGAGGTCGACGCCGCGCACCGCGACGACGTCGCTCTCGCCCGTGCGGTAGATGTGCACGAGCTCCTCGCAGCGGACGCCGAGGCCCGCGGTCGTGGTCGTCATTCCTGCACCTGCCTCAGCAGGTCGGGCACGGCGTCGCGCACCGTGCGGCGGGCACCGACGTCGGCCACGACGACGAGCGCGAGCAGCACGACCACGACGAGCGCGAGCACCGGGAGCCAGGCCGGGCCCAGCCACACGGGGAGGCCGCTCTCGCCGTTGCCGAGCAGGGCCGGCAGCGCGAAGGCCGCCGCGACGAGCCCGGCGACGAGGCCCAGCGCCGTACCCGTGGTCGCGAGCACGACCTGCTCACGACGTGCGGACCGCACGAGCACGCGCCGGTCCGCGCCGAGCGCGCGCAGCGCCGCGAGCTCGTAGGCGCGGCGGCGGATCACGACGTACGCGTTGGCCAGCAGCGTGCCCGCGGCGAGCACGAGGGCGACGAGCGCGGCGAGCAGGAACAGGCGCAGCGCGAGGGCAGGGCCGCTGCGCGAGAGCGCGGCCTCGGTCGTGGCCACCGACTCCCGCGAGACCACACCGAGCTTCTCGACAGCGGCGCGCGTCTGCGGCGTCGCCGTCGGCGAGAGCCACACCTGGTAGTCGAGCGGGTCGAAGCCGATGCCGGTGGCGTCGACGGCGTAGGTCAGGTCGGCGAGGCTGCCGTGCGTGAGCAGGCGCGGCAGGACCCCCCGGCCCGTGGTGGTCGCCGGGACGAAGCGGCCGTCGAGCCCGGTGACGACGGCGAACGGACCCGAGGTGTCCTGCGCCGGCTGGTCCTGGCCGACGAGCAGGGGCAGCGCGAGCGGGTGGTCGGCGACCTCGACGGCGGCGTCGTCGATGCCCTCCATCTTCACCGCGACGGTGAGCTCGCCCTTGCCGGCCTTCTCCACCTGGGCGCCGCCGTCGATGGGGAACACGACCGAGCTCGCGCCCGAGCGCCACGTGGAGGGACCGCTCGCACCGAGGTCGACGGTGCCGCGGTCGTCGCGCACGTCGGTCATCACGACCGAGCCCTCGATGCCGGTGCGCGGCAGGTCGATCGGGTGCACGAACGCGAACGCCGAGAGGGTGCATGGCGCCGTCCGGCAGGGCGGCAGGTCGACGGCGTACGACGACGAGCCCGGCACCAGCGTGCCGAACCTGGCCTCGTAGCTCAGCCCGCTCGCGGCCCGCACGGCGACGGTGAACAGGATCGGGTTGTCGCCGGCCTCGCGGAGGTAGTCGGCGGTGAGCCGCAGCGAGCCGCGCACCTCGATCGGCTGCGCGGGCTGGGCGGGGTGCAGCTGGTCGCCGACCGATGCGCGGCTCGAGCCGGCCCACGCCGGGTCCCACGCGGCGACGGCGGCGAGACGCGTCGCGTCGACGGCGAGCAGGCCGCCCGACCCGTTGTCGCTCGAGACCGCCGCGAGCGCCTGCGTGCCCGACGGGTCGGCGGCGTCGACGGCGGCGAGCAGCTCGCCGGGCGACGAGCCGCGCACGTGGAGCACCTCCGACGCTCCGACCTCGGCACGTGCGACGTCGCCGCGGTTGGCCGCAGCGACCGTCCAGCCGTCGACCGCGAACACGGCGAGCGCGACCGCGAGCGTCAGCAGCACGACGACGCGCAGCCCGCCCGGACGACGTGCGACGTTGCGCGACGCGAGGAACGAGGCGACCGACGGCTTGGCGCGCGTGCGCGCGACCTCGATCCGCGCGAGCGCCGGCAGGAGCCGGACGGCGAGCAGGCCGACGGCGAGCGCGATGAGCCCGGGCGCGATCAGCGCGAGCGCGTCGGAGCCGCCCTGCTTGAGCTCGTAGATGCCGGCTGCGGCGAGAGCGAGCGCGGCGGCGTCGATCGCCGACGACCGCACGAGCCGTGCGCGACGGCCACCCGTGCGACGCAGCTGCTCGAGCACCGGCGCACTGAGGATGCCGCGCGCGGCGAGCGCCGCCGCCGACACCGCTCCGAGGAAGCACACGAGCAGCGCGAGCAGCACCGTCGGAGTGACGGCGACCGACGATCCCGGGACGAGGTAGCCGCGGGTCAGCACGGTGTCGGTGATCCACGCGAGGAGCAGACCCACGGGCAGCGCGACGACCACGAGCAGCACCGGCTCGGCCAGCCCGAACCCGAGGGTGCTGCGCCGGCTCATGCCGCGCAGCTTGGCCAGCGCGATCTCGCCCGCGCGCTCGTCGCTCGTCGCAGCGACCACGAGGAAGAGCACGAACCACGCGAGCAGCACCAGCTGCGCCGTGACGGCGAAGGCCGCGGCCGACACCGCGTCGAGCGAGGGCTGCAGGCTGTCGAGCTCGTCGAGCATCCCGCTGATCGACAGGGTGCGCGGGCCGGGCGCCGTCACCGACGACGGGTCGAACGCCGTGGCCTTCTCGACCGCCGACCGCAGGGCGGGCAGCTCGGCGAGGTGCACGGTGGCCGCGTCGAGACGGCGCAGGCTGACAGCGGCGACGTCGGTCGTCGCGTCGAGCATCGTCTGCTCGTCGACGACGAACTCGTCGAGGCGCCCGGGCGGACCCTCCACGCGCGCGGGCGCGAACTGGGCCGGGTCGTCGAGGCCCCAGACCGCGGGGTCGGCGGTGGCCACGTCGTACAAGCCCACGACGGTCACGGTGTCGGCGACCGGCTCCGACGAGATGCCCAGCCGCACCACCGAGCCGATCGGCAGGCCCGAGTCCTTCGCCGTGCGCTCCGACACCATGAGCTCGTGCGGCCCGTCGGGACAGCGGCCCTCCACCATCGTGACGCCGCCGCACTGACCGCGGTGCCACGCGACCTGGGCGTCGCCGAGCCGACGCCCGCCGTCGGTCGGCGTCCCGTCGTGGAGGATCAGCGACATCGTCCCCGGCCGGTACCAGGGGTCGAGCGCGGGGTCGGCCGCTCGCGCCGCCACCGCGTCGCGCAGCTGCGCGGGCGTGAACTGCGTCTGGCCCGCGATGTTGCCGCGGGTCTGCACGCCGGTCGAGACCGGCTGAGCCGTCGCGAGGCTGTCGCGCACGAGGGAGTCGGCGGCGCTCGCGGCGTACAGCGGACCGAGCGCGGCGCCGGCCATCGCGACGATGGCGACGACCAGGACGGCGATCGACGGGCCGGTGCGCCAGCGCAGCCCGCGCAGGGCAAGCCGCAACGACTCCACCCTGTGCGCTCCTTCCCACCCGGGCCCCCACCCTGCCACGAGGGCAGCGACGGTGGAACCGAGGGGCGCGCCGCCGTTAGCGACGCGTGATGCGCACGGCCCAGGTCTCGGGCCCGGCCGCGTCGTACACCCACGAGAACTCGTCGGGGTACGCCGCGCTCACGTGCTCGAGGATCGGCACGGGGTCGTGCGGCGCGAGCAGCACCAGCGACGCGCGCGGCGCCACGGCGCCGACGGCCGCGAGCACCGACGCCCGGCGGACCGAGTGCGGGATGAGGCGTACGTCGAGGACGTCGACCGTCTCGACGGCACCGCCGCACCCGCACCCCCCACCGCACCCGGAGGCGATCGCCGGCTCCTGACTCTGGGGGGTGGTCGTGAGCTCGACGTCCATGGGGGGCCTCCGGGTGCGATGGGTCTCAGGTGGTCGTGCGGTCGTGCGGTCGTGCGGTTCCTTGCGGTCGTGCGGTCAGGACGGCTTGGGGGCACCCGGGCGGGCGTAGCGGACCCAGGTGAGGACGATGCAGCCGAGCGCGAACACGACGCCGAGGGTGAAGAAGGCGGTGATGTTCGCGACGGCGAGCCCGACGCCGAAGAAGAACGGGCCGTATGCGGCGATCGCCGAGGTCCAGCCGATGACGCCGCCGGCCTGGCGGCGCTCGAAGATCATCGGCATCTGCTTGAACGTCGAGGCGTTGCCGATGCCGGTGAAGAAGAAGATCGCGATCATGCCCCAGAGGAAGCCGAGGAAGTCCGAGTGCAGCGCCTCGGCTCCGGCCGACGGGTCGGGGTGCACGTGCAGCATCGTGAACAGCAGCGAGAGCAGGATCCCGATGCCCGACACGAGGGTCCACCTCGCGCCGCCGAAGCGGTCGGTGAGCGGCGCGAACGCGACGCGGGCTCCGGCGCCGACGAGCGGGCCGAGGAACGCGAACGACGCGGCGAGCGGTACGGCGTACCCCGGGACGAGCACCGTGGTCGACCCGTTCGCCGCCGTCTCGACGATCGCGCTGTTGCCCGCGCCGTAGAGGTTCTTGATGAGCAGGCCGAACTGGGCCGACAGGCCGGCGAAGGTGCCGAAGGTCATGACGTAGAGCGCGGTCATGAACCAGGTGTCGATGTTGCCGAAGATGTCCATCTGCTGACGGAAGTTCGCACGCACCGGGACGCTCTTGAGCATCGTCCACGCGAGGATCGCGGCGACGATCACGAACGGCACGTAGATGAAGGCGGCGTTCTGCTCCCACACCTCGCGGTTGGTGTTCTTCGACGGGTCGTGGAAGGTCTGCGAGGCTCCCAGGATCCCCAGCAGCGCGAAGCCGATGATCCACGGCGTCACGAACTGCACGATCGAGACGCCGAAGTTGCCGAGGCCGGCCTGCAGACCCAGCGCCGTGCCCTGCTTGGAGCGCGGGAAGAAGTACGACGTGCTCGGCATGAAGCCCGAGAACGCGCCGCCGCCGATGCCGGACAGCGCCGCCAGGATCATGAACGTCACAAAGCTGGTCGAGGGGTTCTGCACCGCGATGCCCCACCCGATCAGCGGGATGAGCAGCAGCAGGGTGGTGAGGGTGACGAGCTTGCGGGTGCCCATGATCGGCGGCAGCCACATCCACACCAGACGCAGCGTGCCGCCGGCGAGGCCGGGCATGGCGGCGAGCCAGTAGAGCTGGTTCTTGTCGAGCTTGAACCCGAGGTTGGTCAGGCTCGGCGCGATCGCGCTGGCGAGGAACCAGGTGCAGAACGCCAGCGTCAGCGCGCCGGTCGTGATCCACATCGTCTTCCACGCCAGGCTGTTGTTCCAGGACGACTCGTCCTCGGGGTCCCAGTCGGTGAGCCACTCGCCGCCCGAGCGGGCCGCGGCGTCGGTCATGGTCATCTCGTACCTCTCCAGAAGGCGGTGCGGTTCAGCGGCCGACGGCGACGGGCTCGTCGACGTGGGGGAGCTCGAAGGCGTCCGAGAGCTCGGGCGAGCGGCGGTGGAGCATCGCGAGGACCGTCAGGTGCATCCACGCGAGGCAGGCGAACGTGAGCAGGAACAGCACGCCGAACACGGCGCTCGGGATGCCCGTGAGCGCGACGGCGTAACCGAAGACGGGCAGCAGGAAGAAGCCGCCGAGGGCACCGAGCATCCCGACGACGCCGCCGACCGCGCCGACCTCGTGCGGGAAGTACTCGGGGATGTGCTTGTAGACGGCGGCCTTGCCGATGCCCATCGCGCAGCCCAGCAGGACGACGAAGAAGGTGAACCACCCCAGACCCAGGTGCCACGGCAGGATCTCGGCGGTCCCGTCGGCGGCCTTGCTGGTCGCGACGTCGATGGTGATGAAGCCGCTCGGCATCATGAGCACGCCGCTCGCGAGCAGCATGAGTCCGAACGTCCAGTACATGATCCGGCGGGCGCCGACCTTGTCCGAGAGCCAGCCGCCGACGGGGCGCAGCAGCGACGCCGGGAAGATGAACAGCGCGGTGAGCAGGCCGGCCTGCCACAGCGGGACGTCGTAGTTCTTCTCGTAGTAGAAGGGCAGCGCCGACGACAGCGCGACGTAGGCGCCGAACACGGCGACGTAGTAGAGCGAGAACCGCCAGACGCGGATCCGGCCGAGGACCTGGAGGTGCTCGCGCATCGGGGTGGTCGCACCCGGGCGGCGGTCGTGCTTGGGGGCGACGAACCAGAGCACCACGGCCATCACGACGAGGGCGACGGCGTAGATCACCGGCATGACACGCCAGCCGCCGGCGACGAACCCGAAGTACGTCGCCCCCGCGGTCGCCGCGATGATCGCCGGCCCGATCAGCTTGGTGACCGACGCCCCGACGTTGCCGGCGCCGAAGACGCCGAGGGCGAAGCCCTGCTGCGAGCGCGGGAACCAGGCGCTGTTCCACGCGATGCCCGACGAGAACGAGTTGCCGGCGAAGCCGATGAGGAAGGCGAGCACGAAGAGCGCGCCCGCGCTGTGGACCCCGGAGAGCAGGAAGGTCGGGATCGCGGCGAGCAGCAGCATCGCCGTCATGACGATCCGTCCGCCCCAGCGGTCGGCCAGCACGCCGGTGCCCATCCGCCAGATCGCCCCGTTGAGGACGGGCAGCGCCGTCAGCCAGTAGAACGCGGTGTCGGAGAGGCCGAACTCCTGCTTGATCGGCAGGCCGAGGATCCCGAACTGCAGCCACACGGCGAACATGAGCGTGAACGCCAGCGTCGAGGTGACGAGCACCCGGTAGCGGCCCCGCGCGGGGACCTCCGGGGTCTCGCCCGGTGCGGGCTGCTGCGCTGCGCCGGCGGCAGTGCCGGCATGCGTGCCGGCGTCCGCGGCGACCGGTGCGGTGGTGACCATGGCCCCTCCCGTTGTTATTTACCAACGTGAGGCACCGTACGCTCCCCCCGGCCGAGCGAGTCCAGTCCGTGAGCACGATTTTTCACGTGACCTCGACCACATACGGTGGCTGGACACGCACGGCTCGCGCAGGTGTACGGTCGGTCCTGTCGGTTGATCACAGCATGTCAATAAATAACGGGAGACCCGATGGCCAGGGCTGAGAAGGCGTCCACGACCGAATCGGACACCTCGCGCCGGCGCGTGCACGACCTGCTCCGCGGGTCGGCGACGCCGCTCACCGTCACCCAGATCGTCGAGGCCACCGGGCTGCACGCGAACACGGTGCGCGCCCACCTCGCCCTGCTCGTGGACATGGGCCGGGTCGAGTCGGTGCCCGAGCACCGCGCCGGGCCCGGTCGCCCGCGCCTGCTCTACCGCGCCGTCGCCACCACCGCGCAGGACCCCTACCGCGCGCTGGCCGCCGAGCTCGCCGCCGGCGTCGAGGGCGGCCGGCCGGGCGACACGCCGGGCCTGGCCGCGGGCCGTCGACTGGCCCGCGCGCAGCGGGAGAAGGTGTCGGCGTCGGGCGACCTGACCCCGGACCAGGCCGTCGCCATGGCCGCCGACGGTCTCGACGTCCTCGGCTTCGAGACGAGCACCGACCCTCTCGGCGACCGGCTCTACCTGTCGGTCTGCCCGTTCCTCGAGATGGCGAAGGAGGACCGCGCGATCTGCCGCCTCCACCACGAGATGCTCGGCGGCTTCTTCGGCGAGCTCGACGCGGGCGTCGCCGTGCGCCGCCTCGACATCTTCGTGAAGGGCGACCTCTGCGTCGCCCACCTCGACCGGCCCGACCTGCGCCCGGCTCCCGCGCCGGCGCTCCCCGCGCACGACCAGGAGAGCTGACGTGACCGACACCCCCCGCATCGACGACCCGCTCGTCGACGCGCTCATCTCGACCCGGTCGCTGCTCACGCGCTCCGACGTCTCGCCCGACCACCGTGCCGTCCACTACACCGGCGGCCGCGAGGGAGACGTCTTCTACCGCGACCGCTGGTCGCACGACCGCATCGTGCGCTCGACGCACGGCGTGAACTGCACGGGCTCCTGCTCGTGGAAGGTGTACGTCAAGGACGGCATCATCACGTGGGAGACGCAGCAGACCGACTACCCCTCGGTGGGTGCCGACTCCCCCGAGTACGAGCCCCGCGGCTGCCCGCGCGGCGCGGCCTTCAGCTGGTACACCTACTCGCCCACGCGCGTGCGCTACCCGTACGTGCGCGGCGTCCTGCTGGACATGTACCGCGCCGCGAAGGCCGAGCACGGCGGCGACCCGGTCGAGGCGTGGGCCTCGATCGTCGACGACCCCGAGAAGCGCCGCGCCTACATGTCGGTGCGCGGCAAGGGCGGGCTCGTGCGCGCGTCGTGGGACGAGGCGCTCGAGATGGTCGCCGCCGCGCAGGTGCACACCATCGGCCGCTGGGGGCCCGACCGCGTCGCCGGGTTCTCCCCGATCCCTGCGATGTCGATGGCCTCGCACGCCGCAGGTGCGCGCTACACCTCGCTCATCGGCGGCACGATGCTGTCGTTCTACGACTGGTACTGCGACCTGCCGATCGCCTCGCCGCAGATCTGGGGCGACCAGACCGACGTGCCCGAGTCGGCGGACTGGTGGAACGCGAGCTACCTGATCATGTGGGGCTCCAACATCCCCACGACGCGCACGCCCGACGCCCACTTCATGGCCGAGGCCCGCTACAAGGGCCAGAAGGTCGTCACGGTCAGCCCCGACTACGCCGACAACACCAAGTTCGCCGACGAGTGGCTGCCCGCGGCGCCCGGCACCGACGGCGCGCTCGCGATGGCGATGGGCCACGTGATCCTGCGCGAGTTCTACGTCGAGCGCTCGGTGCCGATGTTCACCGACTACGCGAAGCGCTTCACCGACCTGCCGTTCCTGGTGTCCCTGCGGCAGCACGGCGACTCGTGGGTGCCCGACCGCTTCGTCAACGCGGCCGACCTCGGCCACGACGTCGAGGCCGCCGAGTGGAAGCCGGCCCTGGTCGACGAGCGCACCGGCGAGCCCGTGGTGCCCAACGGCTCGATCGGCTTCCGCCACAACGAGTCCGGGATGGGACGGTGGAACCTCGACCTCGAGGGCGTCGACCCGCAGCTGTCGATGATGGCGCCCGGCACCGAGTCGGTCACCGTCGACCTGCCGCGCTTCGACGTCGGCGACCAGGGCACCGAGCGCGGGGACGTGATCCGTCGCGGCGTACCGGTCCGCCGCCTCGGCGACCGCCTGGTGACGACCGTCTACGACCTGCTCCTGGCGCAGTACGGCGTCGCGCGCGAGGGGCTTCCCGGAACGTGGGGCACGGGCTACGACGACGCGTCGGCGCCGTACACGCCCGCGTGGCAGGAGGAGATCACGTCGGTCCCCGCTGCCACGGTCGAGCGGGTCGCGCGCGAGTTCGCGCAGAACGCCGAGGACTCCGGCGGGCGCTCGATGATCACGCTCGGCGCCGGCACCAACCACTGGTACCACTCCGACACGATCTACCGCGCGATCGTCAGCCTGGTCCTGCTCACCGGCTGCCAGGGCAAGAACGGCGGCGGCTGGGCGCACTACGTCGGGCAGGAGAAGGCGCGGCCGTTCACCGGCTGGGCGCAGCTCGCCTTCGGTGCCGACTGGTCGCGGCCACCGCGGCAGATGGCGGGGACGAGCTTCTGGTACCTGCACACCGACCAGTGGCGCTACGACGCGTTCGGCGCCGACGAGGTCGCGTCACCCCTGGGCACCGGGCGGTTCCGGGGCCAGGCGATGGCCGACACGCTCGCGCAGGCCGTGCGCATGGGCTGGACGCCGTCGTACCCGACCTTCGACCGCAACCCGCTCTCGCTCGCGCCCCACGCCGAGGCCGAGGGGCTCACGCCCGCCGAGTACGTCGTGCGCGAGCTCAAGGAGGACCGGCTGAGGTTCTCCGTCGAGGACCCCGACGCTCCCGAGAACTTCCCGCGCGTGCTCACCGTGTGGCGCGCGAACCTGCTCGGCTCGTCGGGCAAGGGCAACGAGTACTTCCTGCGGCACCTGCTGGGCGCCGACGGCGCGATCGAGGGCGGCGAGACGCCCGAGGGCAAGCGCCCGAAGGACGTCACGTGGCGCGACGAGGCACCGGTCGGCAAGCTCGACCTGCTCGTGTCGCTCGACTTCCGCATGACGAGCACGGGCCTGTTCAGCGACGTCTTGCTGCCGGCGGCGACCTGGTACGAGAAGTACGACATCTCCTCGACCGACATGCACCCGTTCATCCACGCGTTCAACGCCGCGATCTCGCCGCCGTGGCAGTGCCGCAGCGACCACGACGTGTTCCAGCGGATGGCCGCCGTGTTCACCGAGCTCGCCGGACCGCGGCTGGGTGTGGTGCGCGACGTCGTCGCGCTGCCGCAGCAGCACGACACCCCGACCGAGATCGCCCAGCCGGGCGGTCGCGTGCTCGACTGGCGCGCCGGCGAGTGCGACCCGGTGCCCGGCCTCACGATGCCGAACCTGGTCGTCGTCGAGCGCGACTACTCCGCCATCGCGGCCAAGATGGGCTCGCTCGGACCCCACGTCGAGAACCTCGGCACGGTGGTCAAGGGCATCACGCTCAAGCAGCCGAAGACGGTCGAGCACCTCGCGCGCGTCAACGGCACGGTGCGCGGCGGCGTCGCCGACGGCCGCCCGCGCCTGGAGACGGCCGAGCAGGTCTGCGAGACGATCCTGTCGCTGTCCGGGGTCTCCAACGGCTCCGTCGCCGTCGCCGGGTTCGAGTTCCTCGAGCGGCGCACCGGGCAGGTTCTCACCGACCTCGCGCGCGACCACGAGGGCAAGCAGATCACCTTCGCCGACACGCAGAGCCGGCCGCAGCCGGTGATCACCTCGTGGGAGTGGTCGGGCAGCGAGCACGGCGGGCGCCGCTACTCGCCGTTCACCATCAACGTCGAGCGGCTCAAGCCGTGGCACACGCTCACCGGGCGGCAGCACTTCTTCCTCGACCACGACTGGATGGCCGAGGTCGGCGAGCACCTCCCGACGTACCGGCCGCCGCTCAACCTCGCAGCCCTCGCCGGCTACCCGACGATCGGCGACCACGACGAGCAGCAGGTCGTCGTCCGCTACCTGACCCCGCACTCGAAGTGGTCGATCCACTCGGAGTACCAGGACAACCTGTTCATGCTCGCGCTCTCGCGCGGCGGGCCCGACATCTGGATGAGCCGCGAGGACGCCGAGAAGATCGGCGTGCGCGACAACGACTGGATCGAGGCGCACAACCGCAACGGCGTCGTCGTCGCGCGCGCGGTGGTCAGCCACCGCATGCCCGAGGGCACCGTGTACATGTACCACGCGAAGGACCGCACGGTCGGGGTCCCGCGGGTCGAGAAGACCGGCAAGCGCGGCGGCATCCACAACTCGCTCACCCGGCTGCTCCTGAAGCCCACGCACCTGATCGGCGGCTACGCCCAGCTGTCCTACGGCTTCAACTACTACGGCCCCACCGGCAACCAGCGCGACGAGGTCACGACCATCCGCCGTCGCTCGCAGGAGGTTCAGTACTGATGACGCGCGTCATGGCCCAGGTGGGCATGGTGATGAACCTCGACAAGTGCATCGGGTGCCACACGTGCTCGGTGACGTGCAAGCAGACGTGGACCAACCGCAGCGGCGTCGAGTACGTCTGGTTCAACAACGTCGAGACGCGGCCCGGCCTCGGCTACCCGCGCCGCTACGAGGACCAGGAGCAGTGGAAGGGCGGCTGGGTCCGCACGAAGCGGGGAAAGCTGCGTCTCAAGTCCGGCAGCCGTCTGCACCGGCTGAGCCAGATCTTCAGCAACCCCAAGCTCCCCGGGCTCGACGACTACTACGAGCCGTGGACGTACGACTACGACACCCTCATCAGCTCGCCGACGATGGACACCACGCCCGTTGCGCGGCCGAAGTCGATGATCACCGGCAAGGACATGGAGATCCGCTGGGGCGCGAACTGGGACGACGACCTCGGCGGCACCTACGAGCGCGGGCACACCGACCCGATGCTCAAGGGCATCGAGGACAGCGTGGTCTTCGAGCTCGAGAAGGCCTTCATGTTCTACTTGCCGCGCATCTGCGAGCACTGCCTCAACCCGTCGTGCGTGGCCGCCTGCCCCTCGGGCGCCATGTACAAGCGGTCGGAGGACGGCATCGTGCTCGTCGACCAGGACCGCTGCCGCGGCTGGCGCATGTGCGTGTCGAACTGCCCGTACAAGAAGGTCTACTTCAACCACCGCACCGGCAAGGCCGAGAAGTGCACGCTGTGCTACCCGCGCCTCGAGGTCGGGCAGCCGACGGTGTGCGCCGAGACCTGCGTCGGCCGGCTGCGCTACATCGGCCTGTTCCTGTACGACGCCGACAAGGTCCTCGCCGCCGCGACGGTCGAGGACGACCAGGCGCTCTACGAGGCGCAGCTCGACGTGCTCCTCGACCCCGACGACCCGGAGGTCGTCGCGCAGGCCCGTCGTGACGGCATCGCCGAGGACTGGATCGAGGCCGCGCAGAGGTCGCCGGTCTACGCGCTCGCGAAGAAGTACCGCCTCGCGCTGCCGCTGCACCCGGAGTACCGCACGATGCCGATGGTCTGGTACGTCCCGCCGCTCTCGCCCGTGGTCGACGCCCTCAAGAACAGCGGCCACGACGCGGAGGACGCCGGCAACCTGTTCGGCGCCATCGACGCGCTGCGGATCCCGGTGGGCTACCTCGCGAACCTGCTGTCCGCGGGCGACGTGTCCGTGGTCGACGGCGTCCTCAAGCGGCTCGCCGCCATGCGGTCGTACATGCGCGACATCAACCTCGGCCGCGACACCGACGAGTCGATCGCCGAGGCGGTCGGCCTGACGGGCGAGGACCTCTACGAGATGTACCGGCTGCTCGCCATCGCGAAGTACGAGTCGCGCTACGTCATCCCGGCCGCGCACCAGGAGGCGGCCGCCGCGCTCGAGGAGGCGCCCGGCTGCTCGCTGGACTTCGAGGGCGGGCCGGGCATGGGGCAGACCACGCCGGTCGGCGAGGTGCGGCCCGTGCCCGTGTCGATCGAGAGCTTCCACGCGACGCGCACGCGCTTCGAGGCCGACAAGCACGAGGACCTGCCCCCGGTCGGAGGCCTGCAGTGACCCACCACGACGAGGGCGAGGTACGCCGCCTGCTCGCGGCGGCCTCCCTCCTCCTCTGCTACCCGGAGGCCTCGACGGTCGAGCGCCTCCCGCTCCTGGAGGGCTCGGTGCCGGCGCTGCCGGTCGAGGCCCGCGACCCGGTGCGCCGCTTCACGGCCTGGCTGTCGTCGACGCCGTTGATCGACGCCCAGTCGCACTACGTCGAGATCTTCGACCGGCGTCGCAAGGCCTGCCTGTACCTCACCTATTTCCTCAACGGCGACACGCGCCGTCGCGGCATGGCCCTCGTCGAGTTCAAGGAGGCCTACCAGGCCGCCGGGTTCGACGTGGCCGCCGGCGAGCTGCCCGACTTCCTCCCCGTGGTGCTGGAGTTCGGCTCGGTCGGCGACGTCGCGGTCGCGCTCGAGCAGCTCGCCCGTCACCGCGCGGGCCTCGAGGTGCTCGAGAAGGCGCTCGCGCAGTTCTCCTCGCCGTACGCCGACGTCGTGAGGGCGCTGCTCACCGTGGTGCCGCCCGCACCTGCCGGACCGACCGCCGAGGAGCTCGCGTTCAGCGGGCCTCCCGCCGAGGAGGTCGGGCTCGCCCCGTTCGTCCCGCTCGAGTCGCTGAAGGCAGGTACCCGCGCATGAGCGCCTCCTCGACCCTGCTCTGGGTCGTCCTCCCCTACGTGAGCGTGGCCGTCTTCGCCGTCGGCATGTTCTGGCGCTACCGCTACGACGCCTACGGCTGGACCACGCGCTCGTCGCAGATGTACGAGTCGCGGCTGCTGCGCATCGGCAGCCCGCTGTTCCACTTCGGCATCCTGTTCGCGCTGGCGGGCCACGTGCTCGGGCTGCTCGTGCCCGAGGGCTGGACCGACGCGGTCGGCATCAGCGAGTCGACGTACCACGTGGCCGCCGTCGCGTTCGGCGTCCTCGCCGGCGTGATGGTCGTGACCGGCCTCTCGATCCTCGTCTACCGGCGGCGGTCGAGCGCCCGGATCATGGGCGTCACGACGCCGATGGACAAGCTCATGTACGTCGTGCTCGGAGCCGTCGTCCTGCTCGGCGTCTACAACACGATCGGCGTGAACCTGCTGAACATCGGCGGCGGCAACCCCGGCGGCTACAACTACCGCGAGTCCGTCGCGGTGTGGTTCCGCAGCCTGTTCGTCCTCAGCCCCGACACCGAGGGCATGACGAGCGCACCGCTGTCCTTCCAGCTCCACGCCGTCGCGGCGATGCTGCTGTTCGCGCTCGTGCCGTTCACCCGGCTCGTGCACATCTTCAGCGTGCCGCTGGGCTACCTGTCGCGGCCGTACCTCGTCTACCGCAGCCGCGACCCGCAGCAGACGGGCAACCGCGACCCCCGTCGCGGCTGGGAGCCGGTGCGGCGGTAGCACGTACGGGCACGGGCGTGCCGTCGCGATAGCCTGACGGCGCTCTCGCGCCCCGCTAGCTCAGTGGTAGAGCTCCCGCCTTGTAAGCGGAAGGTCCTCGGTTCGATCCCGAGGCGGGGCTCCGTCGCGTCAGGCGCCCTCGAGGTGCCGGCGCAGCACCGTGCTCGAGGTGTGCGCGGTGTAGGGGAAGTACTCGATGCGCGCGCCCACGAGCGCGAGCTGCTCCTCCATGCGCCGGCCCCGCTCGGTGCCGCGCCAGTCGTCGCCCTTGAACAGGACGTCGAAGGGCCGGATGCGCCAGGCGATGCGCTTGTCGAGTGACAGGTCGAGGATCACCTCGTCGACCGCCGCGAGCGCACGCACGATCGCGAGCCGCTCGTCCTCGGGGATGATCGGCGCCCGCCCCTTGGAGACCGTGGACTCCGAGTCGCTGAGCACGCCCACGACGAGCGTCTCGCAGCGCTCACGGGCGCGCTGGATCAGGTTGAGGTGCCCGATGTGGAACATGTCGAAGACGCCCGACACGTAGCCCACCGGCACACGGTCGGAGCGCACGCTGTGCAGCGCGGATCGATCTGCGTTCACGGGGCTGGGTCCGTCCGGTCGGGGAAGCGGCGGGGGGATGCCGGGTCGACGTCACCACGTTCGCAGCCGTGTCTACCCCGAGCAACCGGAGCCAGTCCAAGAAACAGCGAAGTTGGTCAGGACTTGTTAAGCGCTCACGCGGAGCGGTCGCCTGCGGTCGCGAGACCCGGTGCCACCAGCAGCATCGCCGCGACGTCGCGCTCCACGGGGCGGCTGAACAGGTAGCCCTGTCCCCGCTCCACGCCGAGGTCGATGAGCGCGTCGCGCTCGGCCTCGGTCTCGACGCCTTCGACGACGAGGTCGAGCGCGAGCCCCTGCGAGAGCTGCACGACCGACTCGACGAGCGCGCGCTGCCGGTCGTCGGCGCGGTCGAGCGCCTGCGTGAAGGAGCGGTCGAGCTTGAGCTGGTCGACCGGCAGGATGCGCAGCTGCGTGAGCGACGAGTACCCCGTGCCGAAGTCGTCGAGCGACACGGTGATCCCGGCGCTGCGCAGCCGGCTGAGCATCGGGTGCGCGGCACGCACGTCGACGAGCGCGTGCTCGGTCAGCTCGAGCACCACGAGGTGGGCGGGCACGCCCGACGCCGCCACCGCGGCGAGCACCGAGTCGGCGAAGTCCTCCTCGAGCAGCTCGCGCGCCGACACGTTCACCGAGACGCGCACGTCCTCCGCACCCGGTACGCCGTGCCAGCCGCGCACCGCGGAGAGCGCCTCGCCCAGCACCCATCGGCCGATCTCGACGATGGCGCCGTTGCGCTCGGCGAGCGGGATGAAGACGTCGGGCGGGTACGCCGTACCGTCGTGCGTCCATCGCAGCAGCGCCTCGAAGCCCTCGATGCGGCCGTCGTCCATGCGCACGAGCGGCTGGAAGAGCACCGACATCTCGCGGCGCACCAGCGCCCGCGCGAGGGCGGAGTCGAGGTCGAGCGTGGCCGCGACGTCGGCCTCGAAGGTGCGGTCGAAGACGGTGACGTGCGAGCCGCCACGCTGCTTGGCGCGGTACATCGCGAGGTCGGAGGCGCGCAGCAGCTCGACAGCGGACCGGCGGAACTGGTCGGCGAACGCGACGCCGACGCTGACGCCGATCACCACGTCGTGGCCGTCGAGGTCGTACGGAGCCGACAGCGACTGGCGCACGCGCTCGGCCATGCGCACCGCGGCCTCCTGCGTGTCGAGCGCGGGGCAGAGCAGCACGAACTCGTCGCCGCCGTGGCGCGCGACGATGTCGCCGTCGCGCACGCTCGCGCGGAGACGCCCGGCCACCTCGACGAGCAGCCGGTCTCCGGCGGCGTGGCCCAAGGTGTCGTTGACCTGCTTGAACCGGTCGAGGTCGCAGAACATCACCGCGAGGTGGCGGCCGTACGCCGTTGCCGTGCGCAGGTGCTCGTCGAGCTCGCCGACCAGCGCGTGCCGGTTCACCAGCCCGGTCAGCGGGTCGTGGGAGGCCTGGAACTCCAGGCGCTGCGCGGAGCTGTCGCGCTCGACCGCGAGTCGGGCCAGGTCGCAGCCGCGCAGGGCCGCGATGCGGCTGTAGGCGTCGACCGCGTCGGTGCTCGGGCCGAGGATGTCGAGGCGCCCGTCGCTCGCGCCGTTGACCGCGAACTGGCGGCTCCACGCGACCGCCTCGGTGATGCCGGCCGCCGCACCGCGCGGGTGGCTGAGGGTCCGGTTGCCCCACGAGACGCGGACGGTCGCGCCGTGCGACGACTCGCTCACGTACGCCGCGATGGACTCGAACACCCGCGTCAGCGGGGCGCCCGTCGCGACGAGCTCGAGCACGAGCGCCTGCCCGCGGTCGAGCGCCCCGAGCCGCTCGAGCTCGGCACGAGCGGCGTCGAGCTTGTGCTCCTCCTCGAGCAATGACGAGCGCGCAGCGCGGTAGCGGTCGCGCACGCCGTGCGCGATCCACACCATGAGGCCGAGACCGAGCACGAGCGAACCCACGAGCAGCGCGAGCTCGACGTTGCCGGCCGTGCGCTGGTTCTCGTCGAACGCGCGCGCCTGGTCGCGGACGCCGCCGGCGACGACGTCGACATCGCGGCGCGCCGCGGACTGGAACGCGTCGATCGCGGGCTGCACCGACGCCGCGAGCCGCGTGCGGTCGTCGAGCGGCAGGGTGCCCGCGGGCGCCTCGGCGACCGCGGCGTCGAGCGTCGCGAGGTCGTCGCGGAACTGGTCGCTGGTGCGCGCGCCGCCGGCCTCGCCCGACTGGTCGACGACGGAGAGCCGCCGCTCGAGCAGCGCCCGCGCGATCTGCACCTCACGACGCGTCGACTGGCCCTCGACGTACGCCTGCAGCGTCGAGGTGAAGTTCATCGTCTCGCGCAGGATGTAGAGCGAGTTCGTGGTCACGGCCTCCGTGCGCGCGAGGGTCGCCTCGCGCTCCGCCTGGATGCGCTGGGTCCACACGCTCGCGGCGAGCAGGCCGACGACCATGACGAGCACGACGATCGCGGTCACCCACTGGGCCGGGGAGAGCAGCGGTCGCGACGCTCGGTCGGGGACGCCGGTGGCGGGCACGGTCAGGTCCCGTCTCCGGGTGCGACCTCGAGGGAGGCGAGGCTCCAGTTCCAGGCGTCGAGCACGCTCGACAGCGCGGTGCCGTCGGGGTAGACGAGACGGATCGGGCCGCCCTGGTCGAGCGGGATCCGCGCGGCGTCGCGCTGGGTCGCCACGAGGGCGTCGGAGCCGGTGAACGCCGACGCGACGTTGGCGTAGTCGTAGTCGTTGAGCGCGTGGGTGTTCACCCGCACCCCGCCCGCGATGCCCGCCTTGGCGAGGATCTTCGATAGCGGTACGCCGGTGAACGACTGGCGCTTCTTCACGAACGGCTCGTCGACCGTGATCGTCGTCGTGCCGAGCGCCTCGAGCTGCACCATCGTGAACGCCTGGTGCCCCGACGAGCCGCCGTCGACCACGAGCACCGGGTCGTCCGGTCCCGCGGGGTCGATGGTGAGCGTGCCGTAGGGCGACGTCGACGGCGAGGCGGTCGGCGAGGGCGATCCCTGCGACGTGCCGGCGGACGCGGTGGAGCACCCTGCCAGGACGACGCCGAGGGCGATCAGCAGCAGGGCGCGAGGGGCGAGAGATCGGGCCACATCATCACGGTAGAGAGCGATCCGGGCCCTCCCGGCGCCCTGAGCAGGCGGTTGAGGAGGTCTTGAGGAGCACTGGCGCTGGCGTCTCCCTGCCCTCACCCGTGCGGAGCAGCGGCGCCAGGCACCGGCTCCCTGCCGCGTCGTCGTGTGACGTGCGCGACCCGCCCGCCCTCGCGTCTCCCGAGCGCGACAGGATGGCGGCTGTGAGGGCAGCCGGGGGGCGAGCAGCGGTGGTGGTGGCCGCCACCGCCGTCGCGCTGTTGCTCCTCGGCGGAAGCGCCTGGGCGCAGACCGCTCCGAGCCCGACCAGCACCGGCTCGTCGACGGCGAGCCCGTCGTCCTCCCCGTCGGACAGCTCGGCCGCGCCCGCCGTTCCGACGTCACCGTCCGACGGTGCGACCCCGTCGGCGCCCTCGACCTCCGAGCCGCCCTCGGCCGACGATCCGGCACCCGTCGCCACCGTCGCGCCGACCGCGCCGATCGTGGTCGAGGCGCCAGGGCCCAACGACGGTGTCGGCCTCGCGGCCGGCCAGACCGACGACTACCTCGTCGCGGCGGCCGCCCGGGAGGCCGCGGCGCGGCGGGTCGCCACGGCCGCCGCGGCGCTCGTGCGCGCGCAGTCCCTCGTGACGGGTCTCGAGGTCGCACGCACCAGCATCGTGCTCGAGGTGGTGCAGGCGCGGATCGCTCTCGACGACGCGCAGCGCTCGACCGACGACGTGGTGCGCGACCTCTACCAGCAGGGCGACGCCGGCCTCGGCGCGTTCGCGACCATCCTGGCCGCCGGACCGCAGGGCTTCCTCGACAGCGTCGACAACGCGCGGATGGCGACGTCGACGGCGTACGGCGTCGTCGACCGGGCCACCGCGGCGCGCGCCCGTCTGGCGTCAGCGCGGACGCAGCAGCGGACCAGCGACACGCAGCTGGCGGCAGCGCGCGCCTCGGTCGTCGCGGCGCAGCGCGACCTCGATGCGGCCCGCGTCGCTCTCGCCACGCAGGAGGCGACCCTCACGGCGCTGGGTGCCGCGGCTCCGCAGGTCGCCGTCGGCGTCGACGGCTGCCCCACGGTCGACGTCCCCGCGACGCTGCGCGACGGGGCCGAGCGCATCGGCGTCGCACGGCTGTGCCGATCGGCGATCCGTCAGGCGGCCACGCCGCAGGCGGCGCTCGCGCTCACGTGGGCGTTCCAGCACCTCGGTGCGGTCTACGCCTGCAAGGGCGTGGGGCGCATGGAGCCGTGGCGCGCCGACTGCTCGTCGTTCGTGTCGCGCGCCTACTACGAGGGCGCCGGGGTCGGGACCGCCGGCGGCACCTGGGCGCCGTCGACGCGCGACATGGTGCCGTGGGACGGCGTACGCCTCGATCCGCACTACGCGTACGTCGCACCCGCCGCGCTGCGTCCCGGCGACCTCGTCCTCTACGACACCTGCCCGCAGGGCGGCTGCCCCTACAAGCACGTGGTGATGTACCTCGGGTCGCCCGACGGCGGGAGGACCCGCTGGATGCTGCACACCAACGCGTGCGGCGACGTCGCGAAGGTGACGGCGTTCTGGGGCTTCCCGACGACCGGGCACCCGTTCCTCGTGGCCCGCCGCGTCGTGGTGCTCCCCGGCGAACGGCTGCGCGCGACGGCGCCTCCGGCCGCGGCCCGGGCCGCCGCGTCGGCGGCGACGCACCGCGGGACAGCGGTCGTGAGCTCGCTGCTCGGCACCTGAGGCGCCCGCATCTGGCAGCCTCCTCGCATGACCGACCGCGACCGCGCCGCCGCCCTCGACGCGCAGGACCCCCTCGCCCCCTTCCGCTCGCGTTTCGCCATCGCCGACGACGGCGTGGTCTACCTCGACGGCAACTCGCTGGGCCGGCTGCCCGCCGCGACCCCGCAGCGCCTCGACCAGGTGGTGCGCGAGCAGTGGGGCGAGCGGCTGATCCGCTCGTGGTCCGAGGGCTGGATGGACCTGCCGCTGCAGGTCGGCGACCGGCTCGGCACGGCACTGCTCGGAGCGCGACCGGGCGAGACCGTCGTGTGCGACACGGTGACCGTCAACACCTACAAGGCGCTGCACGCCGCGATGGCGCTGCGCCCCGAGCGCGGGACGATCGTGGCGCACCGCGGCGAGTTCCCGACCGACCGCTACGTCGCGCGCGCGGTCGCGAACGCGCGCGGCGGGCGCGTGTGGTGGATCGGCGAGGCCGACGAGGTCGACCCCGCACCGGCGTCCGCGCAGCTGGTCGCGGACGGGCTCGACGACGACGTCGCGGTCGTGCTGCTGTCGGTCGTCGACTACCGCAGCGCCGCGCTCGCCGACGTCGAGGGCATCACGCGCGTGGTGCACGAGGCGGGCGCCGTCGTCGTCTGGGACTGCTCGCACGCCGTCGGGTCGGTGCGCCTGCGGCTGCACGACCTCGACGCCGACCTCGCCATCGGGTGCACGTACAAGTACGTCAACGGCGGTCCGGGCGCGCCTGCGTTCGTGTGGGCGCACGAGCGCCACCACGACGATCTCGTGAACCCTGTGCCGGGATGGATGGGCCACGCCGACCCGTTCGCGATGGGGCCGGCGTACGCGCCCGCGGCCGGCGTACGCCGGTTCATGACCGGTACGCCGTCGGCGGTCGCCCTCGCCGCGGTCGACGAGGGCGTCGCGCTGCTCGCCGAGGCCGGGATGGACGCCGTGCGCGCGAAGTCGCTGCTGCTCACGGCCTACGCCGTCGAGCTGCACGACGCGTGGCTCGCGCCCCTGGGCGTCGAGCTCGCGTCGCCGCACGACCCCGAGCAGCGCGGCTCGCACATCACCCTGCGCCACCCCGACGCGCGCGCTCTCACCGACGCCCTCGTGGCCCGCGGCGTCGTGCCCGACTTCCGCAACCCCGACGGCATCCGCGTGGGCCTCGCCCCGCTCTACACGACCTTCACCGAGGTGCACGACGGTCTCGCAGCGCTGCGCGACCTCCTCGTCGCCCGAGGGGAATCCGGTCCCGCAGGCGCCTAGCCTGGAGGTGAGGCGGTCCGGACGGACCCGCCGCCCGGCGCCCCACGGGAGGTGCGCCATGAGCACCGTCTCCCCCACCACCCCGCACGCCCACCCCGCGTGGCACGTCGCCTGGCACGCCGCGGTCGTGGTCCTCGGCGACCTCGTGGTCCTCGGCGCCGCGTTCTTCTCCTACGCGGCGTACCAGAACGCCTTCCGCGCGCTGTTCTTCCACGGCGACGTCGCGCCCTGGCTGCACTCCGTCGAGACCCTCGGCGCACTGCTCGTGATCGGCGGCGTCACGTGGTGGGTCGTGCGCGCGAAGCCGGTCTCGCTCGGCACCGCGCTGTGGCTCGCCGTCCCTGCGGCCGCGGTGCTCGTCACGATCGGCGTCTGGGCCTACCCCGCCGAGATGCTGGGCATCGCGCTCGGAGCAGCGATCGTCGGCGTCGTCGACGCCGTGCTGCTGATCGCCGGCCGCCCGTGGGAGCAGGTGCTCTCGATCACCTGGGTCGCGCTGCTCCTGCTCGTGACCGTCCTCACCGGCCAGGAGATCTGACCCTCACCGTCGACTCGTGATCAGGGGACGCACGAAGGTGCGCTGATCACGCGTCGACGGGTCAGCGCAGGACGAGGGCGAGGGCGCCGAGGGGCTCGAGGGGCACGGTCGTGACGCCGAGCTCGTCGACCACCGCGACGTCGGCACCGGTCGCGGCGTCGATGAGACGGGCGCCCGGCTCGAACTGCGGCGACGCGAACGACGCCGTGACGGCCGACTGCCCGAAGTTCAACGCGGTGAGCTCGAGCGCGCCGCTCGGCAGCACGTGCACGAGACCGATCACCGACGAGGCGCCGCTCGTCGCAAGGTCGGCCTGCTGGCCGGTCGCGATGCCGAGCGCGTCGCGCACGCGCAGGATCGTCGCGAGGTGCGAGAGGAACGACGACGGGTCGGCGAGCTGCTCGGGGATGCTGGCGTAGAGCGCCCGCGCGCGCGGCAGCCCCGCGCTCGAGACGACCGCGTCCGGCGCGACGCCCATGAGGTCGTGCGCGCCGCGGTTGATCCACCGGGTGTCGGCGTCGCCCATGAGGTGCTCGACGTCGTGCGCCGGCACGGTCAGCACTCCGCGCACGTCCCAGCCCGAGAGCGCGAAGACGCCCGGCTGCCAGGCGTTGTACGCCGCGAGCAGCAGGTGGGCACGGCGTACCAGGTCGACCTGCTCGTCGGTGATCGACGCCAGGTCGGTGACGCCGATCGCCGCCGCGGCCACCGACGCCGTGGTGCACGCGATCCCGTTCGTGGTGAACGGCAGGTTGTACGGCGCGTCCTCGCCCGTCAGCGCCGAGAGCAGGTCGGCACGCACCGTGCGGGCGACCTCGGCGCCGTTCATCGTCGTGCCGCGGAAGGCGTACTCGTCGTCGCGGTGCACGTCCTCGAAGTGCACGAGCTCGTAGGTGAGCTCGTCGTGGTTCTGCAGCGCGTGCACGAGCGACGCCGGGTCGATGCCGATGCGGCGCGCCTCGTTGATGGTGAGGCGCAGGAACTCGGTGTCGCCCGTCGCGAGGGCGTGGTGGTAGCCGGGGCGCGTGACGAAGTCGTACGAGAGGTCGGGCCCCTGCTGACCCGTCTCGTAGATCGCGTCCATCGACAGGTTGAGCTCCTGGAAGGTGAACCCGCCGAGCTTGCGCACCATCGAGGCGATGAGGTGGTTGCCGGCCGCGGCGAGCGGGTGCCCCTCCGACCACGCCGGCGCCTCGCCGCCGCTGCGCTCGACACCGAGGAAGCCGTTGGCGTCGAGGCGGAGACCGCCGGTGCCGAGGTAGGTCAGCGAGTGCAGGGCGTCGCCCATGATGAGGCGCGGCCCGGCGAAGGACGGGTCGAGCCAGTTCACCTGCGGCTGCCCCTCCTTGAAGTAGTGCAGGTAGGCCCAGCGCCGCTCGACCCCGTCGACACCGACGACCGCGCGCGTCGCGCTCCAGTTGGTCTCCTTCACGCCGGGCGCCGCGAAGATGACGCGCTGCATCGCACCGACGATGTAGCCGAGGTCGGCGAGCTCCTTCTCCACGGCCGTCGTGAGGTTCGCCGAGTCGGCGCCCTCGCGCGGCTCGGGGAGCAGGTCCCAGTGCTCGGGCGCGATCTCGACCATGTGGTAGACGCCGGGGTAGTCGCCGTAGCGCATCTCGGCGAGCCGGAAGTCGGCTCCCTTGCCGGTGTGCCCCGGGATGATGTCGTCGATCACCGTGCCGCCGACGGCGGCCGCCGACGCCGTGAGCGCGCGGTAGTCGTCGGCCGTGCCGAGCGACGGGTCGATGGCGGTGCTGATCCGGTCGAAGTGCCCGTCGACGGTCGGCGTGCGCTCCCACCCGTCGAGGCCGCCGGCGAGCTTCACCGGCCCGGTGTGCATCGCGCGCACTCCCACCCGCGCGAGCGCGTCCCACAGCGCTGGGTCGGCCACCGTCTGCAGGAACGTGCTGCCCGGTGCTGTGAGCAGCGCGGCCGGGTACGCCGTGAACCACACCGGAGCCTGCTCGACCGCGCGACGGGCGTCGGGGAGGGCGAACGGGTTGCGCCACAGCGAGCCGTGACCGGACACCTGGCGGGCGCGGGCGCGCGCCTGCGCGAGCATCGACGAGGCCTCGAGCCAGGCGACGTACTCGTCGTTGTCGGCCCGCGCGGGGCCGTGCGGCTCGGGCCGGCGCGGCAGGTCCGGCACGGCCGTGGTCACGGTGCGGGCGGGGCCGGCGGTGCTGGTGGGGGCCTCGGGGCGGGCCTCACGGGTGTCGGGCACGTCCGCCAGTCTGGCACCGGAAGGGAAGTTCGCCGATGCCCTCCCCCTCGGGCGTGAAAGCGGTTACGCTCGCGCGTGCCGGACAACGGTCCGGCGTCCTTCCACTACGGATCGTCCGGCACGTTCCTGCCGGTGAAGGGTTGGTTCCACCATGGCTTCGGTCACGTTCGACAAGGCCACCCGGCTCTACCCGGGTTCCACCGTCCCCGCCGTCGACAAGCTCGACCTCGAGATCGCGGACGGCGAGTTCCTCGTCCTGGTCGGCCCCTCGGGCTGCGGCAAGTCCACGAGCCTGCGCATGCTCGCCGGCCTCGAGGACGTCAACGACGGCGCGATCCGCATCGGCGACCGCGACGTCACGATGCTCCCGCCCAAGGACCGCGACATCGCGATGGTCTTCCAGAACTACGCGCTCTACCCGCACATGTCGGTCGCCGAGAACATGGGCTTCGCCCTGAAGATCGCCGGTACGCCGAAGGAGGAGATCGCCACCCGCGTCAAGGAGGCGGCGAAGATCCTCGACCTCGAGCAGTACCTCGACCGCAAGCCGAAGGCGCTCTCCGGCGGCCAGCGCCAGCGCGTCGCCATGGGCCGCGCGATCGTCCGCTCGCCGCAGGTGTTCCTCATGGACGAGCCGCTGTCGAACCTCGACGCCAAGCTGCGCGTGCAGACGCGTACGCAGATCGCGTCGCTGCAGCGCCGCCTCGGCGTCACCACGGTCTACGTCACCCACGACCAGACCGAGGCCATGACGATGGGCGACCGCGTCTGCGTCCTCAAGGACGGCCTGCTCCAGCAGGTCGGCACGCCGCGCGAGCTCTACGACAACCCCAACAACGTGTTCGTGGCCGGCTTCATCGGCTCGCCCGCGATGAACCTGCTCAACCTCCCGCTCACCGACGACGGCGCGATCATCGGCGGCAAGGTCGGCAACGCGGTGACGATCCCGCTGACTCGTGAGGTCGTCGCGGCGGCGCGCGAGGGCGGCAACGGCACCGTCACCGTCGGCTTCCGTCCCGAGGACCTGCACCTCGCCGGTGAGGGCGGCGGCTGGCCGCTCGAGGTCGACGTCGTCGAGTCGCTCGGTGCCGACGCCTACGTCTACGGCCACGTCGACGCGCAGGACGGCACGAGCAAGGACGTCGTCATCCGCGCCGACGGTCGCAAGCCCCCGATGAAGGGCGAGCACGTCAACGTCGGCATCAACGCCGACCACACGCACGTGTTCCACCCCACCACGGGTGCTGCCCTCGGCAACAGCTGACCGAGGACTGATCGAACGACGAGGGACGGCCGTGACCCGGCCGTCCCTCGTCGTCTCAGGCGGGCCGACGTCAGTCCCGCCGGGACTGAGCACCTGACCGCCCGGCCCTCCCAGGAGACCACCGTGGGACTGCGCGTCACCGCCGCCGCCGGAGAGCACGACCTGCTCTTCCTGCCCTGGCACCTCCCGCTCGAGGAGTGGCCGGAGTCGACCCTCGTGGCCCTGCCGCGAGGCATCTCGCGCCACATCGTGCGCTTCGTGCGCCTCGGCTCGGACGTGTACGCCGTCAAGGAGACCGTCGAGCCGATCGCGCAGCACGAGTACGACCTGCTGTTCGAGCTCGGCCGCCGCGGCATCCCGTGCGTCGACCCGGTCGGCATCGTCGCCGGACGCACCGACGAGGCCGGCGACGACCTGCCGGCCGCGATCATCACGCGGCACCTGCAGTTCTCGCTCCCCTACCGTGCGCTGTTCTCCACGACGCTGCGGCCCGACACCGCCAACCGTCTGCTCGACGCGCTCGCGGTGCTCATGGTGCGCCTGCACCTCGTCGGTTTCGCCTGGGGCGACTGCTCGTTGTCGAACACGCTGTTCCGTCGCGATGCGGGTGCGTTCGCGGCGTACCTCGTCGACGCGGAGACCGGCGAGATCCACGAGCCGCTCTCGCG
The DNA here is from genome assembly GCA_046330715.1 of Candidatus Nanopelagicales bacterium. Classification (GTDB taxonomy): domain Bacteria; phylum Actinomycetota; class Actinomycetes; order S36-B12; family CAIYMF01; genus Longivirga. The sequence goes on along the minus strand of JAXLSG010000003.1, from coordinate 285,271 downwards.
GGGGCGGCGCGAGTACGACCTGCAGACCGCGGAGCTCAACGTCGGCGGCGAGCTGCTCGACGTCGAGGCGTCCGGGAGGCTGCACCCGTCGATCGACCCCATCGAGACCTCGCTGCAGGTACGCAAGCGCTACGAGCGGCTCTGGGACGAGATCACCGCGCCGCAGTCGATGTCCTACGGCGACCGGCACGCGCTCGAGGCGCGGGTGCGCCGCCTCAACGACCTCGGCTTCGACGTCGCCGAGCTCTCGGTGGTCGGCGAGGAGGGCGGGTCCTCGATCCGCGTCACGCCCAAGGTCGTCGACGTCGGCCACCACACGCGCCGCCTCATCCGGCTCACCGGGCTCGACGTCGAGGAGAACCAGGCGCGGCGCATGCTCAACGACCTCGACACCTACCGCGTGAGCCAGGGCATCCCGTCCGACGACGAGGAGGTCGCGGCGCACCGCTGGGTCGCCGAGGTGTTCGAGCCCGTGACGGGCCAGGTGCCGGCGGACCTGCGCGGCAAGCTCGAGCCGGCGCAGATGTTCCACGAGGTCCTCGAGCACCGCTGGTTCATGGGCGAGCGTCTCGGCCGCGACGTCACGCTCGACGAGGCCGCGCAGGACTACGTGAGCACCGTCCTGGCGGAGAAGCCCGACGAGAAGGCGGTGCTCGGACTGCGTCTGGGCACGCCGAGCAACACCGACGGACTACGGTTCGACGAGACCGCAGAGCTCGACCTGAGCGAGCTCTCGGACTACGACGTCGACGACGAGCAGGGCTGAGCGCGTCCCCCACGCGCCCGGAAGGACGACATGGACCTGACCGCACTCGCTGGTGGCGGCCTGGCGCTGCTGGCCGAGGACAGCACCACCGACACCATGTCGGACAACATCTCCTCGCTGTTCGTCATCGCGCTGATCGCCGCCGTCGTACCCCTCGTCGTCGGACTGCTGCGGCTCAAGATCGCCGAGGTCGTGCTGCTGCTCGGCTGCGGCATCGTGTTCGGCCCGCAGGGCCTCGGCATGATCGAGGTCAACAACACGACCGAGACGTTCAACGAGCTCGGCCTCGGTCTGCTGTTCTTCCTCGCGGGCTACGAGCTCGAGGCCGAGGCCGTGCGCGGGCGTTCCGGGAAGCTGTCGATCAGCGGCTGGTTCATCTCGCTCGCACTCGCCTTCGGCGTCACCTACCTGCTCTGGAAGCAGGGTTTCGTCAGCGACCTCGCCGGCATCGCCATCGCCCTCACGAGCACCGCGCTCGGCACGCTGCTCCCCGTCATCCGCGACCGCGGGCTGCTGCACACGCCGTTCGGCACCTACTTCCAGGGCGCCGGAGCCCTCGGCGAGTTCGGGCCGATCCTCGCGATCGCGCTGCTGCTCGGGTCGCGGTCGCTCGTGATCACGCTGATCACCCTCGCGATCTTCGGCGCCGTCGCCGCGCTGATCTACCGCTCGCCGGGGCGGTTCCTGACCGCGCGCGTCAACGAGATCATGGCGCGCGGGCACTACACGTCGTCGCAGACGGCGGTGCGCTGGACCGTCGTGCTCATGCTGTTCCTGCTCGGCCTGGCGTCGATCTTCGACCTCGACGCCGTGCTCGGCGCGTTCGTGGCCGGCGTTCTGCTGCGCCGCTACGCGCCGCCCGGGCCCGACAACAAGCTGGCGCCCAAGATCGAGGCGCTCGGCTTCGGCTTCTTCATCCCCCTGTTCTTCATCATGAGCGGCGCGAAGCTCGACATCGACTCGATCATCAAGAATCCCAACCGGCTGCTGGTGTTCTTCGTGCTGCTGCTCGTCATCCGCGGGCTGCCGCAGTACGTGCTCTACCGCTACGCACTCCCCGACACCCGAGAACGCTGGCAGTTCACGCTCTACGTCGCCACGGCACTGCCGATCCTCGTGGCCATCACCAGCCTCGAGGTGGAGAACGGCGTGATGCTGCCGGAGAACGCCGCGGCCCTCGTCGGCGCCGGTGCGCTCTCGGTGCTCGTCTTCCCGCTGCTGGGCGACCGGCTCAACCGCCGCGAGCTCGCCGAGCCCGAGGTGCGCGAGGAGGCCGCCGAGGCCCGCGCCACCGACTGGTTCGAGGAGCCCCCCGCCTTCGACACCCACGGCTGACCGCCGCAGGTCAGCACGACATGAGTGTCCCCCAACATGATCATGTCTCGGGACGCTTGCGAGGCGACCGTGCCGCGCCCCCGACGCTCGGCCCGTGGAGCTGGGCGTCAGTAGCGGCGGGCGTGGCTGACGGCGTAGAGGGTGACGCCCGCGGCGACACCGGCGTTGAGCGACTCGGTGTCGTCGGACATCGGGATGCCGACCATGAGGTCGCACGACTCCGACACCAGGCGCGACAGGCCGTCTCCCTCGGAGCCGACCACGACCACCAGCGGTCCGGACGCGATCTCGGGATCGAGGTCGTCGAGGGTGGTGCCGCCGGCCGCCAGGCCGATCACCATGCAGCCGGCGTCGGCGTACGCCTTGAGCGCGCGGGTCAAGTTGGTCACGCGCGCGACCGGCACGCGCGCAGCAGCGCCGGCCGACGTCTTCCACGCCGCGGCGGTCATGCCGGCGGAGCGTCGCTCGGGCACGACCACGCCGTGCGCGCCGAACGCCGCGGCCGAACGCACGATGGCCCCGAGGTTTCGCGGGTCGGTGATGCCGTCGAGCGCCACGATGAGCGCCGCCTCGCCGACCTCGTCGGCACGGTCGAGCAGGTCCTCGGCGTCGGCGTACTCGTACGGAGGCACGGCGAGCGCGAGGCCCTGGTGCACCGCGCCCTGGGTGATGCGGTCGAGGTCGGTGCGCGACGACTCCTTGAGCGGGATGCGCGCCTCGGTCGCGAGGACGAGCGCCTCCTTCACGCGGTCGTCGGTGTCGAGGAAGGTCTGCACGTGCAGGGCGGTCCCGGGTACGCCGGCACGCAGCGCCTCGACGACGGAGTTGCGCCCGAAGACGAGCTCGGTGCCGTCCTTCTTCGTGCGCACCGACGTGCCGCCGCGCGCGCCGGAACGAGGAGCCGGCGCCTTCTTCGCGTCGACGTCCGCCTTCTTGGCGGCGGCGCGGGCCTTGCGCGCGGCCGGGTGCTTGGTGCGCTCGGTCGCCTTGGGGGTCGGGCCTTTGGGCTCGAGGCCGCGACGGCGCTGGCCGCCGGACCCGACGGTCTGCCCCTTCTTCGTGCCCGCCTTGCGCATCGCGCCCTTGCGCTGGGAGTTGCCCGCCATCAGTCGTTCCCTCCGAGCGACCAGCGCGAGCCGCCCGCCGTGTCGTCGACCACGATTCCTGCGTTCTTCAGCTGGTCGCGGATCGTGTCGGCCGTGGCCCAGTCCTTGGCGGCGCGAGCCGCAGCGCGCGACTCGAGCAGCCCGGCGACGAGATGGTCGACCGCGGTGCGCAGCCGCTCGTCGTCGGAGCCGCCGCCCACCCAGGGCTCGGCGTACGGGTTGACGCCGAGCACGTCGAGCATCGCGACGACCGCGACCGCCGCGGTGCGCACGCCCTCGACGTCGCCGGCGTCGAGCGCCGAGTTGCCGGCGCGCACCGTGTCGTGGACGACTGCGAGCGCCTGCGGCACACCGAGGTCGTCGTCCATCGCGGCGTCGAACGCCTCCGGACGCGCGGCGCCGTCGACGTCGAACGAGGCCGCACCGACCGCCGAGGCCGCGCGCTCGAGGAACGCCTGCACGCGACGGAACGAGACGGCATTCTCCTCGAGCGCCTCGAACGAGAACTCGATCATCGAGCGGTAGTGCGCCGACACGAGGTAGTAGCGCAGCTCGATCGGCCGCACCCGGTGCACGACCTCCTTCACCAGGAGCGAGTTCCCGAGCGACTTGCTCATCTTCTCGCCGCTCGTGGTGACCCAGGCGTTGTGCAGCCAGTACGACGCGAACGCACGACCGGCCGCCTTGCTCTGCGCGATCTCGTTCTCGTGGTGCGGGAAGATCAGGTCGAGGCCGCCGCCGTGGATGTCGAACGCCGGGCCGAGGTACTTGCCGGCCATCGCGGAGCACTCGAGGTGCCAGCCCGGGCGGCCGCGGCCCCACGGGGTCGGCCACGAGGGCTCGCCCTCCTTGGCCGACTTCCACAGCGCGAAGTCGCGCGGGTCGCGCTTGCGCTCGTCGCCGACCGAGTCGCCCGCGGCCTGCATCTCGTCGGGACGCTGACCCGAGAGCGCGCCGTACTCGGGGAACGAGCGCACGTCGAAGTAGACGTCGCCGCCGACGGCGTAGGCGTGTCCGGCGGCGATGAGCTCCTCCATGAGCTCGACCATCTCCGTGACGTGCCCCGTGGCGCGCGGCTCGACGGTGGGCCGCGTGCAGCCCAGGACGTCGTAGGCCCAGGCGAACTCGCGCTCGAACTCCGCGGCCACCGACCACCACGGCCGATCCTCGGACTCGCCCTTGGCGATGATCTTGTCGTCGATGTCGGTGACGTTGCGGCAGAAGACGACCTCGAAGCCCTTCGCGCGCAGCCAGCGCGCGAGCACGTCGAAGTTCACGCCGGAGCGGATGTGGCCGACGTGCGGCGCGGCCTGCACCGTCGCGCCGCACAGGTACAGCGACGCCCGACCCGGCTCGAGCGGGACGAAGTCGCGGACCGACCTCGTGGCGGTGTCGTGCAGGCGCAGCGTCATGGCCCCAGCCTATCGGCGCGGCAGGCCCCCGCCGTTCCGGCGCAGTCGGTCACGACCGCGCCACGATCCGCGGCGTCACCGGACCAGACGCCCGAGCGCCGCCGCGACCAGCGCGCTGCGCTGCCGACCGCCGAGCTCGGTCGGGTGCACCCCGTCGTAGAGCAGCGCCCGCGGCCGCCCGCGACCTGCCGACAGCTCGGCGTACCAGTCGACGACCGTGCCGCGGCGGGCGCGCTCGACGTGCTTCCAGATCACCGCGTTCACCCGGCGCGCGGCTGCGAGCGCCCGGTCGGCCGCACGGCCGGTGAACCGGGTCGGGTGCAGCCACGTCGTGACCCAGAGCAGCGGACGACCGGTGGCGTAGGCGCGGGCGCGCGCGACCTGGGCCACGAAGCCGGACGGGTCGGCCCAGTCGTTGGTGCCCGTCGCCATGACGACGACGTCGACGTACGCCGGGAACGCTGCAGCCTCGGCGTAGTTGTCCAGCGCGCCGCGCGTCGTCTCGCCGCGGCGGGCGTCGACGCAGACCGACCAGCCGGCGCGACCGAGGGCGCGCTCGAGCGTCGCCTGCGAGAGCACCGTGATCGAGTCGCCGACCACCAGCACGCGACGACCGACGCGCCCGTCGGCGCAGTCGTCGGTGAGGACGCGCGGTGTCTCGGCCGCCGTCGAGGATCCCGCTGCGACGGTCCGTTCGGCTGCGGTCGCTGGCGCGACCAGTACGCCGCCCGCCAGGGCCAGGACGGTCGCCACGAGCGCCGTGCGGATCGTGCGGTCGAAGCTCATGTGCGCCCCCGCGCGTCGTCGGACGACCAGGTCATCGGACCGGCGCGCAGTTGATCTTGAGCGCCGTCGCTCAGGATCGGCTCTCCGTACGACGAGCCGTCCACCGTCCGACGCGCTCTGCGCAGCCTCACCTATCACTCGATCGGCTGGCGCTCGCAAAATCCCGCCGCTCGTTCTGCTCACGCTCCGGGCAGGATCTGCTCGCCTGCTCAGGATCGGCTGCCGGTGGAACCGATCTCTCACACCGCGTGCGACGCGAGGTCATGCAGTACGTCGGAGCGTCGCCGCGGCAAGGCGCCCAGGGCTTCGCCGGGCGCAGCGTCGCCGACAGCAGGAAGGTCCGGACCATGCCCCGTCGCTCCACGCCCCTGACCGTTGCCGCCGTTTGCGTGCTCGCGCTGGGCGGAGCCGGCGCGGCCGACGCCGCAAGCACCACCCCGGCGAAGGGCACGCTGACCGCGTGCGTCAGCCATGAGACGGGAGGGTTCTACAACCTGACGATCGGACCGAACGCGGACAAGGCGTGCCGTACCGGTGATGTCCGGGTCCGGTGGAGCCAGACCGGTGCTGCGGGACCGCGCGGCACTGCTGGAACTGTAGGCGCGCGAGGCGATCAGGGCCCCGAGGGCGCACCCGGAATCCAAGGGCCCCAAGGGATTCCCGGGGAGGCCGGAGCCGACGGTCAGGACGGCCAGGACGGTGCTGACGGGCTCCCCGGCGCCACGGGAGCTGACGGGCAGGACGGAACCGATGGACAGGACGGCGCTCCTGGAGCGAAGGGCGACAAGGGTGACACGGGTCCGTCTGTGGCCTCAACGAGAACGATGAAGACCGCGTCCGTGGATGTCGCTGCGTCGGCAAGCCTGACCACCACCGTCGCATGCGACGCTGGTTCGGTGGCCGTGGGTGCCGGATGGGAGGACACCACCATGGCCGTCAGAGCGTCGTACCCTCAGGTCAATAGCCCTTCGTCGTGGAGCTTCACGTTCTTCAACAGCGCCGTAGGGACTCGGACGGTCGTCGTACACGTCATCTGCATCGCGTGACCGACCCGCAAAATCCGGCTGGGAACACCGAGCGCAGTCTCGCGTGCGACGCTGGCGCGCTAGCGGGGCAGGACGAGGGCGGTGGCGATCGCGGCGATCCCCTCGCCCCGACCGGTCAGGCCCAGGCCGTCCGTGGTGGTCGCGGACACCGAGACGGGGGCGCCCACGACGGCCGACATCGCCTCCTGCGCCTCGAGCCGGCGCGGTCCGACCTTGGGCCGGTTGCCGATCACCTGCACCGACACGTTGCCCACGGCGTACCCGGCCTCGGCGACCAGGCGCACGACCTCGCCGAGCAGGGCCGCGCCCGAGGCGCCGTGCCACTCGGGACGGTCGACCCCGAAGACGCCGCCCAGGTCGCCGATTCCGGCCGCCGACAGCAGCGCGTCGCAGACGGCGTGCGCCGCGACGTCGCCGTCGCTGTGGCCCGAGACGCCGGTCTCCCCCGGCCAGGGAAGGCACGCGAGCCACAGCTCGCGACCGTCCTCGAAGGGGTGGACGTCGACGCCGATGCCGACGCGCGGAGCCTCAGCCGACGACACCGGCGGCCCGTCGACGCGCCAGCACGGCCTCGGCCAGCACCAGGTCCAGCGGACGGGTCACCTTGAACGCCTCCTCGTCGCCGGGCACGACGAGCACTGTGCCACCGATCGCCTCGACCATGCCGGCGTCGTCGGTGGCCGGCGCGTCGGGGTCGCCGGCGGCGTGGGCCTCGGCGAGCAGCCGGCGGCGGAAGCCCTGCGGCGTCTGCACGGCACGCAGCTGCTCGCGGTCGACCGTGGCCACGACGACACCGTGCTCGTCGACGGCCTTGATCGTGTCCGCGACCGGCAGGCCCGGCACCACGGCGTCCGCGCCCCCGCGGACGGCGGCGGCGACCGCGTCGATCAGCGACACCGGCGCCAGCGGGCGGGCGGCGTCGTGCACGAGGACGACGTCGACGTCGTCGGGCAGCGCGATGAGCGCGCGTGCCACGGAGTCCTGACGGGTGTCGCCGCCGGCGACCACCTGGGTGCCCGCGCGCCCGGGGGCGGCGTCGACCAGGCCGTGCTCGGCGAGCAGCGAGCGCACCTCGTCCAGGCCGTCGGGAGGACCGGCGACCACGACGAGGTCGATCGAGCGTGCGGTGGCCAGCGCCCGGACGGCGTGGACCAGCAGCGGTACGCCGCCCAGCAGGCGCAGGGCCTTCGGAGCACCCGGTCCGAGCCGCTCCCCCCGCCCCGCCGCCGGGACCACCGCCGCCGTACGACTCACCGACCAGCCCCCGAGAGGGCCGTCGGCTTGGCGAACACGAGGCGGCCGTTGGCCGTGGTCAGCACGCTGGTGACGACGACGCGGCACTCGGTGCCGACCTTGTCGCGCGCGTGCTCGGTGACGACCATCGTGCCGTCGTCGAGGTAGCCGACCGCCTGGCCGGCCTCCTTGCCCGCCTTGAGCAGGTGCAGGTCGACCTCGTCGCCCACGACCACGAGCGGGCGCAGCGCGAGGGCCAGCGCGTGCAGGTTGAGCACCTTCACGCCCGCGATCGACGCGGCCTTGGCCAGGTTGGTGTCGAACGTGAGCAGGGCGCAGTTGCGGTCGATCGACATGCGCACGAGCTTGGCGTCGACGTCGGCCACCGCCATCGCCTCGTCGGGCACGGTCAGGAGCTCGACGCCGTGCTCGCGGCGCAGCGACTCCAGCACGTCGAGACCGCGGCGACCCTTGGCGCGGCGCAGGTCGTCGCTCGAGTCGGCCATCGACTGCAGCTCGTCGATCACCGGCTGCGGCACGAGGAACCGACCGTGCAGGAACCCCGAGCGGACGACGTCGAGCACGCGGCCGTCGATGGCCACGGAGGTGTCGACCAGGCGCGGCAGCGAGACGAGGGACGGCGTACGCGGGGCGAGCCCGGCGCGGGCGCCGACGGTGCCCAGGACGGCGTCGCGACGGGCGCGACCCATCCGGAAGCCGAACATGGCGGCGGCACCGACCAGGAACAGGAAGATCGGGATCATCACCAGCGGCGGCCCGACCAGGAACAGCGGCCAGGACACCGCGGCCGCGAACAGGGAGGCGATCACGGCGCCGAAGCTGCCGGCGATGGCCTGCTCGGCGGAGATGCCCTCGAGGGCCCGCTCGCCGCGGTCGATGGTGCGCAGGGTGAGGCGGGCGAGGACGCCGCCCAGGACGTAGCCGGCCAGGGCGCCCACGATGGCGCCGAGCCACAGCCCGCTGAACGTGCCGAGGACCTGCTCGTGCTCGTCGGCGCCGAGCGCCTTGGCGACCTGGTAGCCGATGCCCGCGCCGAACAGCACGACGAGCAGACGCAGGATCTCGACGGCCACGCTCGGGACGCGCGACAACCTCAGGGGGGCCATGCCCGTTCCTCCACTCCGAGGACGGTCAGCCAGCGTCAGCTGCAGACCTGCCGGGGGCGGCAGGTCAGGAGGCGAGCACCTCGTCGAGGATCGCCTCTGCCTTGTCCTCGTTGGTGTTCTCGGCAAGAGCGAGCTCCGACACAAGGATCTGACGCGCCTTTGCCAGCATCCGCTTCTCGCCGGCGGACAGGCCGCGCTCACGCTCGCGGCGCCAGAGGTCGCGCACGACCTCGGCCACCTTGATGACGTCGCCGCTGGCCAGCTTCTCGAGGTTGGCCTTGTAGCGGCGCGACCAGTTGGTCGGCTCCTCGGTGTAGGGCTGGCGCAGCACGTCGAAGACGCGGTCGAGGCCCTCCTGGTTCACGACGTCGCGGACGCCGACCAGGTCGACGTTCTCCGCGGGGACCCGGACGGTCAGGTCGCCCTGGGCGACGCGCAGGACGAGGTAGTCCTTCTCGACCCCCTTGACGGTCCGCTTCTCGATGGCCTCAATCGTTGCTGCACCGTGGTGCGGGTAGACAACCGTGTCGCCGACCGTGAACGTCATGTGCGGGGTACCCCTTTCAAGTCCCCCTAGTCTAGCACGGCCCCTGACTGGCCCGTCAGGCGTTCTCGCAGGTCAGAGGCCTAGCGAACCCCTTGACGAGACCAGACCGATGTGCTGCTCCACCAGGGTGCACTCCGACGACGCATCCTCACGCAGAGTGACCGGCTGCGGCGTCCGGGGGCCCCGAGCGGTCGTAGCACCCCCGCCCTCCCTCCCCGCCCGGGCCGCAGACCTGCCCCGGCCATGGCCGCCCGGGCCTCAGGGCTACCCACGGGTACGCCGGGAGCGCACAGGCCCCGCCGAGGCGGCCCCGACACGGCCGAGGAGCCGTCGCGGACCCCGCTCGCCCCTCCGGCCGGACCGCCCGTCGGAACAGCGCCAGGTCGGCGCACCGCGGCGTACCGGATCCCCTACGCTGTGGCACGCCCGTCCGTCCTCCTGGTTGGAGCCCGTGAGCATGCGCCGCCTCGCCGCTGTCACCCTCGCCCTCGCGCTGGTCCCGGCCATCGCGGCCTGCTCGGTCGGCCCCAACGCCCCGACCACGGCGCAGGGCCCCTCGGGCAACGGCACGAGCGCCAACGCCGGGCCGATCCAGCTGCGCGCGATCACCATCGTCAAGGGCGGCGCCGGCCTCCCGATCGGGACGTTCGTCGGCACGTTCGTCAACACCAGCGGCGAGCCCGACGTCCTGCGCTCGGTGACGATCAACGACCCCAAGGGCGCCACCACCGACGTCACCGGCACCAACGCCGTGGCGTCCACGCTCGTGCTGCCGGCCTTCTCCTCGACGCAGATCGGCTACCAGGGCACGACGCACATCGACATCAAGGGCTTCACGATCGAGCCCACCGCCTACGCCACCGTGACGTTCACCTTCGCCAAGGCGGGCGACGTCACGATCCCGGTGATGGCCGTGCAGCCGGTCGGCATCTACGCCGGCATCGGCCCGATCACGAGCTGACACCACCTGACGCACGACGGAGCCCCCGGCCACGCGGTCGGGGGCTCCGTCGTCGTTCAGGCCTCGAGCTTGTAGCCCAGGCCCCGCACGGTCACCAGGTGCACCGGCTCGGCGGGGTTCTCCTCGATCTTGGCGCGCAGCCGCTTCACGTGGACGTCGAGGGTCTTGCCGTCGCCGACGTAGTCCGAGCCCCACACGCGGTCGATGAGCTGGCCGCGGGTGAGGACGCGCCCGGCGTTGCGCATGAGCATCTCGAGCAGGTCGAACTCCTTGAGCGGGAAGCCCACCTTCTCGCCGCGCACGCTGACCTCGTGGCGCTCGACGTCCATGCGCACCGGACCGACCTCGAGCGTCCCGGGCAGCAGGTCCTCGGGCTCGCCGCTGCGGCGCAGCACCGCACGGATGCGGGCGACGAGCTCGCGCGAGGAGAACGGCTTGGTGACGTAGTCGTCGGCGCCGAGCTCGAGGCCGACGATCTTGTCGATCTCGCTGTCCTTCGCCGTGACCATGATCGGGACGTGCGAGCGCTGGCGCAGCGCGCGGCAGACCTCGGTGCCGGACATGCCGGGGAGCATGAGGTCGAGCAGGACGACGTCGGCCCCGGACTGGTCGAACAGGGTCACGGCGTCCGGCCCGTCCCCGGCGACGCCGACCTCGAAGCCCTCCTTGCGCAGCATGAAGGCCAGGGCCTCGGAGAACGACTCCTCGTCCTCGACGATGAGCACACGGGTCACGGGTTGCTTGCTCCTTCGGGCAGGGGGGACGGCTGCGGCGCCTGCGGCAGCCGGAGGGTGAACGTCGAGCCCTCGCCGGGCACCGACCAGACGGTGCACTCGCCGGCGTGGTTGGCGCACACGTGCTTGACGAGGGCGAGGCCGAGACCGGTGCCGCCGGTGACGCGCGAGCGGGCCTGGTCGACGCGGTAGAAGCGCTCGAAGATGCGGTCCTGCTCCTCGAGCGGGATGCCCATGCCCTGGTCGGACACGGTGATCTCGACGACGCCGTCGCGGACGCGCGTCGCGATCCCGACCCGGGTGCGCGGCGGCGAGTAGGTGATGGCGTTGGTCACGAGGTTGCGCAGCGCCATCACGAGCTGCTGCTCGTCGCCGACCACGCACGCGCCCGACTGCTCCCCGACCACCAGGTCGATCTCGCCCGCGGTGGCGAGGTTCTTGGTCGCGTCGACCGCCTCACGCACGACGTGGTCGACGTCGACGCGCTCGGTGTACTCCAGCGGGTCGCCGTCCTGCAGCTTCGACAGGTCGACGAGGTCGTTCACGAGGTTGGTCAGTCGCGCGGTCTCGCCCTGCATCCGTCCCGCGAACCGGCGCACCGTCGCCGGGTCGTCGCTGGCGCTGTCGACCGCCTCCGCGAGCAGCGACAGCGCACCCACCGGCGTCTTGAGCTCGTGCGACACGTTGGCCACGAAGTCGCGTCGTACGGCGTCGAGCCGGCGCGCCTCGCTCAGGTCCTCGACCAGGACGAGCACGGCGGTCGCCGAGAGCAGGGCGACCCGGACGCGCACCTGCATCTCGGCCGACTCGATGGGCGGACGCCGCAGCACGAGGTCGGCGTCGCGGATCTCGCCGTCGCGGCGTACCGCAGCGACCAGGGCGCGCACCTCGGGGAAGGGGAGGCGGCTGCCGGGCGCGACCCCGAGCGCGACGGCCTTCGCCGACGCGCGCAGGACGTCGTCGCCCACTCCCACGACGAACGCGGCGCCCGGCAGGACGGCGAGGAGCCGGTCCAGGCCTTCCGGGACGTCGGGCGAGGGGACGCCGCCGGGCTCCTGCCGCGGGGTGGTCGCCGCGCCGCGGTGCCCGAGGAACCAGCCGACCGCTCCGCCCACGAGAGCGCAGAGCACGATGGCCACCTCGGCCGCGGACAGGTCCACGCCCGCAGCCTACGTGCCGTCGAGGGGTGGTCACGCACCCGCAATCCCCTCTGCAGCACGCACTTCGGCGACTGTTCATCTTCGTCACCGAATGTTCACCTTCCCCTGGCCCGCCGTTCACCTGCAGGCGGTCCGGCGTCGGCCTGACGCACCGAAGGTGAGGGGGTTCGCGGCACCGGCCGCGAGGACGACCTGGAGGACGTACGCGATGCGCGAGGCCTATCACGAGCAGCTCGACCGGGTGAGCGACGACCTCGTCGAGATGACCCGGCTGGTCGGCTCGGCGATGAACAAGGCGACGCAGGCGCTCCTCGACGCCGACCTGCAGCTGGCCGAGTCGGTCATCGCCGGCGACGACGCGATCGACGCCGTCGCCTCGAAGGTCGAGGCCGACTGCTTCCAGGTGTCGGCGCTGCAGCAGCCCGTGGCGACCGACCTGCGCGTGATCGTCGCCGCGCTGCGCATCTCGGCGTCGCTCGAGCGCATGGGCGACCTCGCCGCGCACATCGCCAAGTCCGCGCGCCTGCGCTACCCGGCCTCGGCCGTGCCGGTGCAGCTGCGCCCGACGTTCCAGGCGATGGGCGCCGTGGCGCAGAACGTCGTCGCGAAGACCGGCTCGGTCGTCGCCACGAAGGACGTCTCGATGGCGGCCGACGTCGCGCGCACCGACGAGGAGATGGACCGCCTGCACCGGGAGCTGTTCCAGACAGTGCTGGCGCCGTCCTGGGAGCACGGCGTCGAGGCGGCCGTCGACGTCACGCTGCTGTCGCGCTTCTACGAGCGCTTCGCCGACCACGCCGTGACCATCGCGAAGCGGGTCGTCTACGTCGCCACCGGCGAGCCCTACGCCTCGGTCGACCCGGAGGCCATCGCCGAGGGGATCTGAGGCCGACGTCCCGCGGGCCGGGACACGCGGTGTAGCCGCTCTCCCACCGCCTGCAACCGCTCTCCCGGCTTCGCGTCGCCGGACCCTGCGGAATGCGCCAGACTCGGGGGTCGTTGTCCTGGGTCGGCCCGACGTGGGCCCGATGTCGAGCGGAGGTGCTGCCCGTGGCCGTGCTGCCTCTCGAGCCCGAGCCGGACCTGCGCGCGCGCTCGACCCCCCGCCGCGTGGCCGTGCTCTCCGTGCACACCTCGCCGCTCGACCAGCCCGGCACCGGCGACGCCGGCGGCATGAACGTCTACGTCACCGAGGTCGCCCGCCGCCTCGCCGCCCGGGGCGTCGAGGTCGACATCTTCACGCGCGCGACCTCCGGCGACCTCGACCCCGTCGTCGCGATGGACGACGGCGTGCTCGTGCGCCACGTGACGGCCGGGCCGTTCCAGGGCCTGTCCAAGGAGGACCTGCCCGGCCAGCTCTGCGCGGTCACCTCCGGCGTCCTGCGCGTCGAGGCCACCCGGCCCGAGGGCTGGTACGACCTGGTCCACTCGCACTACTGGCTGTCGGGCCAGGTCGGCTGGCTGGCCGCCGAGCGCTGGAACGTGCCGCTCGTGCACGCCATGCACACCATGGCCAAGGTCAAGAACCTCACGCTGGCCGCGGGCGACGTCCCCGAGCCCGACGGTCGCGTCATCGGCGAGCAGCAGGTGGTCGACGCCGCCGACCGCCTCGTCGCCAACACCGACATCGAGGCGGAGCAGCTCGTCGACCTGTACGCCGCCGACCCGCGCAAGGTCGCTGTGGTGCACCCGGGCGTCGACCTCGACGCCTTCACCCCCGGCGACCGCGCCGCCGCGCGCGCCCGGGTCGGCGTCGCGTCCGACAAGCAGGTGCTGCTCTTCGTCGGGCGCATCCAGCCGCTGAAGGCTCCCGACGTCCTCGTCCGTGCCGTCGCCGCGATGGTCGCGGCGACCCCGTCGCTGCGCGACACCCTGCAGGTCGTCGTGTGCGGCGGCCCGTCGGGCACCGGCCTCGCGCACCCGCACGCGCTCGAGGACCTCGCCGTCGAGCTCGGCGTGCGCGACCTCGTGCGGTTCGTCCCGCCGGTCGACCGGGTCCGCCTCGCCGACTGGTACCGCGCGGCCGACCTGTGCGTGGTGCCGTCGTACTCCGAGTCGTTCGGGCTCGTCGCCGTCGAGGCGCAGGCCTGCGGCACGCCGGTCGTGGCGGCGCGCGTCGGCGGACTGTCGACCGCGGTGGCCGACGGCCGCAGCGGCCGCCTCGTCGACGGTCACGACGCAGCCGTGTGGGCGTGCGCCCTGGCCGAGGCGCTCACCGACCGCGACACCCTCGACCGCTGGTCGCTCGGCGCCGTCGAGCACGCGGCCCACTTCGGCTGGGACGCCACCGCCGAGGCCACCCTCGACGTCTACCGCGCGGCCCTGCTCGAACGGGCCGGCGGCCGGCCGCTCGCCGCGGTCCGCGCGTGACCGAGCCGGCCGACGTCCTCCGCGAGGCCCTCGCGGCGCACGAGCTCGAGGTCGAGGAGACCGCGCCCGGCCACTTCGTCGTGGTGCTGCCCGGCGAGCGCAAGCAGCGCACGACCGTCTCGATGGTCGTCGGCGACCACGCCCTGACGGTGCAGGCGTTCGTCGCGCGCCACGTCGACGAGAACGCCGAGGTCGTCTACCGCTGGCTGCTCGAGCGCAACCTGCGGATGTACGGCGTCGCCTTCGCCGTCGACCACCTCGGCGACATCTACCTCTCCGGGCGGCTGCCGCTCTCGTCGGTCACCCCCGACGAGGTCGACCGCCTGCTCGGCTCGGTCCTCGAGTACGCCGACTCCTCGTTCAACACCATCCTCGAGCTCGGCTTCAGCTCCTCCATCCGCAAGGAGTGGGAGTGGCGCCTGTCCCGGGGCGAGCCCACCACCAACCTCGAGGCCTTCCGCCACCTCGCCCCACCGGACGCCTGACGTTCCGACGTACAGGGCGCGGTGCCCAGACAGGTGAGCTTCCCTGCCCGCTCACTCGCGCAGCAGCAGCAGTCCGACCAGGTCGCTCATCGCACACATCTCTCGGATGAGGTCCACGAGACCGGCTTCCAGCCGTCGCAGCGGCTCGCCCGAGGGTTCCTCGCCGGAGGCCTCCGCGAGCTCGAGCAGCTCGACCTGCGCGACCAGAGCCTCATCGAGCCGGTCGGCGGCAGCGCGCCAGTCGTCGACACGCGAGCTCCGCGGTCGCGCGCGATCCCGAGCATCGGCCAGTCCCTCGTTGACGGCGCGTTCGAGCACCTCCGCCAGGATCGGGGCGGCGACGTCTCGCCGAGCCGCCTCCAGCCGCATCCACCCGGTCGTGAGCCTGGTGTGCGCTTCCACGCTCTGCCAGCACGAGTTCACGTACGACTCGGCGCTGAGCCGCTGCCGGGCGGCGTCGTCGTCGAACAGCGCGACGAGGTCGTCGAACACCTCCCGACGTAGCTCGATCGTCGACGTACCCAGGCCGTACCAGCCGATCGGCGGAAGGTGCGCGTCTCGAACCACCAGGCCGGCCCGCACCGCCGCGTCGCGCGGGTCGAGGCATCTCTCTGCCGCCTCGGGGATGGCGAGCCACCAGAGAGAGCCACCCGGGGCTGAGACGCGGTTGTGCTTCTGGGCCGACAGCCATCCGTCGATCTCCTGCGGCGTTCGACCGGGGCTGAGCGCAGCCACGATCTCCGTCACCGTGGGTAGCCGACGGGGAGGATCGGGGATGCACGGCTCACGGCCAGGGAAGGCTTCGTCCAGCTGCCTCTGGAGCTCGCGGCGCACCCTGCGGTCGATCTCGTCCCCAGTCGCGGCGCAGATGGTCAACCCGCCGCCGTCTCCCTCGGGCTCCAGCACGTACCAGATCGAGGAGTCGCGGAACGCCACGACCTGCGGCGCGCTCCTGACCCACGTGGAGCGGAGCCCGTGGACGAGGTCCCACACGTCGCCGAGCGACGCGATCGGCTCGGCCGGGTTGCCGAACATCGCGATCGTCACCACGTCGGTACGACGGCGGGCAGCGACGTCCCGCGCGACAGTGGCCCGACGCATCTCATCGACGATCGCGTCCCACATCGAGGCCTCCCGACTCGGTTGCCAGAGAAGGTACGAGGACACCCCTGCCGAGTCGCGTCGGCGGTCCCCGGCTGGTCATGAGCTCCGCCGAAACGGTTGGATGGGGGCATGAGCGATGCGCCGTACACCCTGGTCCTGCTCCGCCACGGCGAGAGCACGTGGAACGCCCTGAACCAGTTCACCGGCTGGGTCGACGTCGACCTGTCGGAGAAGGGCCTGGCGGAGGCCGTGCGCGGGGGCGAGCTGCTGGCCGAGGCCGGCGTGCTCCCCGACGTCGTGCACACGTCGCTGCTGCGCCGCGCCATCAAGACCTCGCAGATCGCGCTCGACGCGTGCGACCGCCACTGGATCCCCGTGATCCGCAACTGGCGCCTCAACGAGCGCCACTACGGCGCGCTGCAGGGCAAGAACAAGGCGCAGACGCTCGAGGCGTACGGCGAGGAGCAGTTCATGCTCTGGCGCCGCAGCTACGACACCCCGCCGCCGGCCATCGACCCCGACGACGAGTTCTCGCAGTCGCACGACCCGCGCTACGCGTGGCTGCCGCCCGAGGCCAACCCGCTCACCGAGTGCCTCAAGGACGTCGTCCACCGGCTGCTGCCCTACTGGGAGGACGTCATCGTCCCCGACCTGCGCGCGGGCAAGGTCGTGCTGGTCGCGGCGCACGGCAACTCGCTGCGCGCGCTGGTGAAGCACCTCGACGGCATCAGCGACGACGACATCGCCGCGCTCAACATCCCGACCGGCATCCCGCTCGTCTACCGCCTCGACGAGAACCTGCGGCCGACCGTGCGCGGCGGCGAGTACCTCGACCCCGAGGCCGCGGTCGCGGCCGCGGCGGCCGTCGCGGCCCAGGGCAAGAAGTAGCCGCATGACCGACCGGCTCGAGCTGCGCGACGCGACGCTGCGCGAGTGGGACGCGATCGTCCTCGAGAGCGAGCGCGACACCGGGATCGTGCTGGACCGCAGCGCCTTCTACCCCGGCGGCGGCGGTCAGCCGCCCGACCACGGCGTGCTGCTGTGGGGCGGCGTGCAGACGCGCATCGTCGGCGCGCTCAAGGGCGACGACGTGCGCCTCGTCGCGCACGACGACGACCCGCTGCCGCCCGTGGGCACCGCCGTGCGCGGCGCGATCGAGGACGGCCGGCGTACGGCGCTCATGCGCACCCACTCGGGGCTGCACCTGCTGTCGGGCGTGGTGTTCCGCGACTTCGGCGCACTCGTGACCGGCAGCAACATGGAGCCGCTCGAGGGCCGTCTCGACTTCAACCTCGACTCGGTGCCCGAGGGCTTCAAGGACGCCGTCGAGGCGGCGTGCAACGTGGAGGTCGACACCGACCGCGCGATCTCGGCGTACGAGCTGCCGCGCGACGAGGCCTTCGCGATCCCCGACATCATCCGCACGGCGACCAACCTCCTGCCGCCCACGATCGAGGTCGTGCGCATCGTGGACATCGACGGCCTCGACGTGCAGGCCGACGGCGGCACGCACGTCGCGTCGACCCGTCAGGTCGGGCGGATGCGCGTGGTGAAGATCGAGAACAAGGGCAAGGGCTTCCGGCGGATCCGCGTCGCGCTCGAGCCCTGACCGCCGACCCGTACGCACGCAGACGCCCGGCACGTGTCGGCGTCCCGGTCCATGAAGCGGCGACGCGCGGGCCGTGCCGGGCGAGGTGCGGGCCCGAGGCTCGATCCGCTGATCGGTAAGGGCCGCAACGGTTCTGGAGCACCATCGCCCGGTCGGACGATCAGAGGTCGAGCACGTGGTCGACGAACGTCGTGCCGTACCACTGCGTCGTCGGACCGAGCCGCGTCATGCCGAGCCGGTCGCACACCGCGAGGGACCGGTCGTTGCCGTCGTAGACCACGGCGTGCAGCTGCGTCACGCCGTTCTCGCGGGCGTGCTCCACCAGGCGCTGCGCCGCCTCGGTGGCGATGCCGTGCCCCCACGCGTCGGGGTGCAGGTGCCAACCGATCTCGAGCGTGCTGCTCGGCTCGCCGTCGCTGCGCGGCAAGGGTACGACGAGAGCGGTGCCGCACGGCTGCGGCGCGATGCCCTCGATGCCCGGCGTCTCGATCGCCCAGAGGCCGTGGGCGCCGCCCTCGACCTCCGCCCACCGCAGGCACGTGCGACGTGCGGCCTCGACGTCGGGGCACGGCTTCGGGTCGGATCCGAGCCACGGCCAGACCTCGTCGTGCGAGAGCACGGCGTAGCAGGCCTCGGCGTCGCTGTCGGAGCCGGTCCAGGGCCGCAGCAGGAGCCGCTCGGTGCGCAGCTCCGGGACGGCCATGCCCAGACGCTAGACCCGCGACGCGAGCGCGAGAAGGAACCGGCCCTGCACCTTCGGGTCGACGAGCACGAAGCGCACGACGTCGAAGGCGTCCGGGTCGGCGGCCACGAAGTCGCGCACCGCTCCGACCGCGACAGGCGCGGCCTCCTCGACCGGGTACCCGAACACGCCGCACGAGATGGCCGGGAACGACACGCTGCGGGCGCCGACCTCGCGCGCCGCCTGCAGGGAGTTGCGGTGGCACGCCGCGAGCAGCTCGGCGTCGAGCCCGTTGTTGCGGCCGTAGACCGGGCCGACCGTGTGCACGACCCACTGCGCCGGCATGAGACCTGCCGTGGTGACGACGGCATCGCCCGTGGGGAGGCCGTCGGGCAGCGTCGTACGCCGCAGCGCCAGGCACGCGTCGAGGATCTCGGGGCCGCCGGCGCGGTGGATCGCGCCGTCGACGCCGCCCCCGCCGAGCAGCGACCCGTTGGCCGCGTTGACGATCGCGTCGACCTCCTCGGCGGTGAGGTCCCCCAGCACGGCGTCGATGACGGTGGTCACGGCGTCATCATCGACCCGACGTCGGGGTCGCTGAGTGGCCTGACGGGGTGACGGCCGACCAGGCGACCGTCACCTCCCCGAGCCGCCAGCGGGCCGGGCCGTCGAGCACGGGTACGCCGGAGTCGCGCACCGACCGCACGGCGGCGATCCAGCGCTGGCGCGCGCCGAACGACGCGTGCGGCGCGGCCGCGGCCCAGGCACGGTCGAGCGCCCGCAGGTAGTCGTGCACGCGCTCGCCCGCGACGTTGCGGTGGATGAGGGCCTTGGGCAGGCGCTCCGCGAGGTCGCTCGGGGCACCGAGGCCCGCGAGCCGCGTCGAGAGCGTGAGCGAGGTCGGGACGTCGTGGCCGGCCTCGATCGAGACCCACCAGGCGTGCCGGCCGAGCTCGTCGCACGTGCCCTCGACGAGCATCCCGCCGGGCACGAGGCGCGAGGTCATCGTCGCCCAGGCGCCGCGCACCTCGGTCTCGTCGTACTGCCGCAGGACGTTGAACGCACGGATCACGGCGGCGTCGCGACCGTCGAGCGGCACCTCGAAACCCCCGCGGCGGAAGGACAACGAGCCGTCGGCGTACGCCGAAGCCGCAGCGACGCGCGCGGGATCGATCTCGATGCCCACGACCTCGACGTCGGGGCGTACGACGCGCAGCCGGTCGCGCAGGTCGCGCGGGGTCCAGGCGGCGGCGCCGTACCCGAGGTCGACCACGACGGGGTCGGCCGCGTCGCGCAGCGCACGGGCGGCGGCGTGCGCGATCCAGCGGTCGACGCGGCGCAGCCGGTTGGGATGGGTGGTGCCGCGGGTGACGGTGCCCTGCGGCCGGGCCGGAGCGGGCCGCGGCGCCGGGTTCACCAGCGCGAGCCGCCGCGGGTGACCTCGATGAGCCGACGGCGCACGTCGACCAGGTAGACGATCGCCGCGACGATGCCGGCCATGCCCAGGATCGAGAGCATCCCGCCGCCGAGCACCGGGAAGACGATCTGGCAGAGCAGCCCGGCGCCGAGGATCCCCAGCCAGATCGGCTTGGTCTGCTTGCCGGCGGCCGGGTAGGCGTCGGCGCGACGGACCGCGGCGTCGACCAGCGCCACCACGCCGAGGACGATGCAGGCCCAGTAGACGGCGAGGTAGACGACCGTGGGTACTTCGATCACCTCTCGAGCATACGGACACCCCGGCCCGCCGCGCCTCCGCGGACGCAATAGTTGACGTTTCAACTTATGCGCCGTACCGTGGAGACGTACCTGGATGGAGGTCCCCCTCATGGCCCGTGCCGCTGCCGCCTTCGACGCCTTCGAGCCCGGCGCGCTCGACGCCAGCCGCGCCCAGCGCGTCTGGACGCCCGGCGACGACCCGCTGCCCTCGATCTACCTCAGCCACGGGGCCCCGCCGCTCTTCGACGACGCGCAGTGGATGGACGAGCTGCTCGCCTGGTCGACCTCGATGCCCAAGCCCACCGGCGTCGTCATCGTGAGCGCCCACTGGGAGACCGCCCCGATCTCCATCACCGCGCCGACGCCCACGACCGGTGTCGTCTACGACTTCGGCGGCTTCGACCCGCGCTACTACACGATGCAGTACGCCACGCCCGACGCCACGGCCCTCGGCGCCCGGGTGGCCGGCGAGCTCTCCTCGATCGGCAGCGTCGTCGACCGCCCGCGCGGTCTGGACCACGGCGCCTGGGTCCCGCTCAAGGTCATGTACCCGGCCGGCGACGTACCCGTCGTGCAGGTGAGCCTCCCGACCGACCGTGCCGACGTCCTGGTCGCGATGGGCGAGCGGCTGCGCTCGCTGCGCGAGGAGGGCGTGCTCGTCATCGGCTCCGGCTTCATGACCCACGGGCTGCCCTTCATCACCCAGGCCATGGTCGAGGGCAAGGTGCCGGGCTGGTCGCGCGACTTCGACGCGTGGGCCTGGGAGGCCATCCAGGCCGGCGACGTCGACACCCTCGCGTCGTTCCGCCAGCTCGCCCCCGGCATGCCCTACTCGCACCCGTCGGTCGAGCACTTCACGCCGCTGTTCGTCACCCTCGGCGCCGCGACCGATCTCGGCAGCGCGCGCACGGTGATCGAGGGCGCGATGTGGGGCCTGTCCCGCCGCAGCCTCGAGCTGGTCTGACGCCGGATCCCGCACTCCGAACGGCCGTTACGCCGTCTGCGCACGGAATGTCACGCGGCGTGGTTTGAGCAGCGCCGTGCGTCACCGTGAGCCGTCCCTGAGCCTGGCCATCCACTCTGGTCACCGGTCGCCTCCGCGACCGCACCCGACCCGAGGAGCCTGCCCATGGATCGCCTCCGCACCGCCGTCCGAGGCCTGACCGCCAGCGACGAGGGACAGTCCTTGCTCGAGCTGGCCGTGAAGCTCGTCGTCGCGTTCGTGCTCGTGGGCGCGGCCTTCGTCGCGTACAACAAGATCGCCGGCGGCGGCCAGGTGCCGCTCGAGCAGTGCATCGAGCACCACAGCTGCCAGGCCGCGGCCCAGGCGCACGGCTACTAGCCGCACTCGACGCACGAAGGCCCCCGCCCTGCTGGGCGGGGGCCTTCGTCGTGCGTGCGGGTCAGAGACCGACGGCCTTGCGGATGTCGGCCACGGCCTTCTCGGCGCGGGCGCGGGCCTCGGCGACGACCGGCTCGACCGAGTCGGTCGCGAACGCGGCGCGGGCGTCGGCGCGGGCGCGCAGGTCGACGACGACGGTCTCGGCGGCCTTGACGGCCTCGGACACCTGGGCCTGCAGCGTCGCGGCGTACGGGCGCACCGACTCGACGACCGGCTTCACGGCGTCCTCGGCGGCCTTGACGCCCTCCTGGCGACGCTCGGTCATCCCGGCGACGACGGGCTTCACGGCGTCCTCGACGGCCTTGCGGCCCTCGAGCGACTTCTCGATCAGCGAGGCGAGGTAGGGGTCGACGGCCTTGCGGGCCGGCGCCGCCTTCTCCTGCGCCTTGGTGATCAGCGGGGTCACGACGTCCTCGACGGCCTTGCTCGCGACGAGGATCTGGCCCTCGACGCGGCTGCGGACCTCGGCCGGCTCGGGGAGCGCGGGGATGGTCACGCGGACGCGGACGACGGGGACCTCGAGGAGCTTGGCGCCCTCGGCCGGGGCGACCTTCGCCGTGGTCTTCTTCGCGGCGGCGGTCGTCTTCTTGGCGGCCTTCTTGGCGGTGGTCGAGGTCGTCGACGCGGTCTTCTTGGCGGTCTTCTTCGCCGTGGTGGTGGTCTTCTTGGCGGCCTTCTTGGCCGTCTTCTTCGCCGTGGCGGTCGTCTTCTTCGCAGCGCTCTCGACGACCTCGACGGTCTCGGCGGTCTCGGGGACCTCAGGGGTGGTGTTCTCGGTCATGACTGATCCTTCGTGGTGCGACGGGCGCCGGCGGTCGTCGTGCCGGTGCGGGTGGGCTTCGGGGACCCGGCGTCGTCGCCGTGGTCCGTGGTGCTGGTCTGGGTGGCTGTCGTTGCCAGGTTCTCGGTCTGGAACGCGGCGTAGATCTCGAGGAGCACCTGGCGCTGGCGCTCGGTGATGGTCTCGTCGGCGGCGATCGCGTCGGTGACGGCGGCGCTGCCGGCGCGGGGCTCGAGCAGCCCCGCTCGGACGTACAGGGTCTCGGCCGAGATGCGCAGCGCTCCGGCGATCTGCCCGAGGATCTCCGCGCTCGGCTTCTTCAGTCCGCGCTCGACCTGGCTGAGGTAGGGGTTGGAGACGCCGGAGCTCTTGGCGAGCTGCCGCAACGACACCTCGGCCGCCTCGCGCTGCTCGCGGATGTACTCCCCGAGGCTGCGCATGTCGATCGTGGCCATGACTCGAGGATGCCACCGGGGTGCTTGCTCTGGCAAGCGGAGAGTTAGCACTTCGAGGGTGTTCCGCCTCACAGCGCAGCCCGTACGTGCTTGCTGACAGCGTGTTACCGGTGAGTAGCCTACCTGGCTCAGCAGGTCCGCCTGCTCCTCGACCACCCGTCGCGGGGGCTCGCGGCCGGGGCGCTCCCCCAGCGGCGCCGAGCGGCCGGCGGTCCGGCATACCGCGCGCGCGTCGGGCGTTGAAGGACCCGGAGAGGACCCACCATGAACCCCTGGACCCTGAGCATGGCCACCGCGCAGGAGCACGCCCGCGACCTCCGCCGCGAGACCTGCGACCGCCGCCTCGCCGAGCGCGCCCGCTGCGAGCGCCGCGCCGCCGAGTCCCGCGACTGCCCCTGACCTGACCCAGCCGTCGATGCGTGATGAGGGGACCTTCTAGCGTCCCGTCATCACGCGTCGACGGTCAGGCGAGGAGGTCGGCGGGGACTCGGATCTCGCCGACGGGGGTGCCGCCGCCGAGGAGCGGGGTCGTGTCGTAGCGGTCGAGGATCTCGGCGTCGACGCCGAGCGAGCGCAGGACCGCGGCCGCGAGGAGCGGGCGGGGACGGTCGGCGCCGTCGTCGACCTTGAGGGCGAACGCGCGACCGTCGGCGAGCGAGCCGGCGTACACACCCTCGGCGCCGTCCTTGAGCAGCAGGCCGGGGACGCCGCGCATCAACGCCGTGACCGAGCTGTCGGTGCCGCCGACCTGCTCGGGATGGGCGCGCATCGCATCGGCGACGAGCCGCTCCGGCGCGCCGACGTCGGCCGTCACGGCCCGCGAGTACGCCCGGGCCAGGGCGGTGAGCGATATCGCGAGGACCGGCGCGCCGCAGCCGTCGACACCGGTGGCTGCGACGGGCTCGCCCGAGAGCCGCTCGACCGCGCCGCGCAGGTGCACCTGAACCGGATGCGAGGGCGCGCGGTAGTCGTCGAGCGGCAGGTCGCGCATCACGCAGGTCGCGAGGATCGCGGCGTGCTTTCCCGAGCAGTTCATGAAGATCGGCGCCTGGTGCTCGCCGGCGCGGACGAGGTCGTCGCGCGCGGCGGTGCCGAGCGGCCAGTCCGGCGGCGTGCGCAGCGCCGAGTCGTCGAGCCCCGCGGAGGCCAGGATCCGGCGTACGCCGTCGACGTGGAACGGCTCGCCGTCGTGCGACGCGGCCGCGAGGGCGAGCAGCTCGTCGCGGCCGGCGTAGCCGAGCTCGACGAGGCCCGCGGCCTGCATGAGCTTGTTCGACGAGCGCGGGAAGACCGGAGACACGACGTCGCCGCGCGCGACGAGCACGGAGCCGTCGGCGTCGACGACCACGAGGGAACCGCGGTGGCGCCCCTCGACGAACCCGGAGCGGACGACCTCGGCGAGGACGACGGAGGTCTCAGCCACCGGCGCCCGGGGCGAGCAGGTCGTCGACCGACGCGGAGCCGTCGCGGTAGCGCGCGCCGATCTCCATCGTGAGGGCGTCCATCACCTGCTGCACGTCGCGACGGACCTCGGAGACCTCGGACTCGTGCGCCTTCAGGCGGGCGAGGGCCTCGCGCAGCTCGTCGTCGGTGCGCGCCTCGACGTCGGAGATCGTGGCGTCGGCGACGACCGCCTCGACGTCGCGGCGGTGCTCGTCGACACGCGACGGCTCGACCGAGAGGTGACGGCCCGAGCCGCGGGTGGAGCGGGTGTCGTCGGAGAGGATCTCGCTGAGCTCGTCGACGACGGAGGTGCTGTCAGCACCCTCACGGCGACGGAGCTCCGCCTCGACGATGGCGATCCGGCCGTGGAGCATCCGGCGCAGGAACGAGAGGTCGGCCTCCTCCTGCTCGGCCTCATGACGCCGGCCGCGCAGCTCGGCGAGGGACAGCGAGCCGAGGTCGGCGGCGAACTCGGGTGCGAGCACCTTGTCGACGCGACGCCGACCCCCGGGCATCGGCCTGGTCATCCACCTGCTCCGTTCCGCCGGTCCTTCACGTTGAGCATGGTCCGCGCCTCGTCCGTGGACATCGGCGGGCGCAGGGCCATCGTGGCGAGACTAGCGGCACGCTCCACCAGCTCCGCGTTGTCCCGCACCGGTCGGCCCGGGGAGTACGTGAGCGTGTCCTCCATGCCGACCCGCAGGTGGCCGCCGGCCGACAGCGCGGCGAGGGCGACGGGGAGGGTCGAGCGACCGACGCCGGTGGCCGACCAGGACGCGCCCTCGGGGAGCATCCGGGCCATCGTCACGACCGTCGCGGTGTCGCCCGGGGCGCCGCCGGGGACGCCGAGGACGAGGTCGCAGTGGACGTGGCCGCCGTAGGGCAGGCCCTCCTTGTCGAGCAGGCGGTTGAGGGCCGCCACGTGGCCGACGTCGAAGAGCTCGAACTCGGGGACGATCTCGAGCGCCTGGGTCTTGCGGTAGAGCTCGACCATGAAGTCCCACGGGTTCATGAAGACGTCGGACCCGAAGTTGACCGTGCCGCAGGTGAGCGAGCACGAGTCGGGCCCGGCGTCGAGCACGGCCAGGCGCGACTCGTAGGGGTCGGTGACCGCCCCGCCGGTCGAGAGCTGGACGACGAGGTCGGTGCCCTCGCGCAGCGCCGCCACGGTGTCGGTGAGCCGGGCCACGTCGAGCGTGGGGGCGGCCTCGCCGTCGCGGATGTGGACGTGGATCAGGCCCGCCCCGGCGGCCTCGCAGGCCTTCGCCGTGGAGACCAGCTCGTCGAGCGTCACGGGGAGGGCGGGGGCGTCGGCCTTGGCCGTCTCGGCGCCCGTCGGGGCCACGGTGATGAGCGTCGGTGCTGCCACGCGGCCCATCGTGGCACGTCGGGCCGCCCGGGCGCGGCTCCCGCTCGGCGGGACGCCGCGGGGATCGCGACGAGGTAGACGCGCCCCGGGACTCAATCCGGGCGCTGATCCGTCCGATGGGTGAATCAGCGTCCGGTGCGGGCGTCCACGCGAGCAGTGCGGGAGGGAGGTCCGGCGTGCCTGAGAGCGGCTTCCCGACCCCGGTCGACGGGCTCCTCCTCGAGCTGGCCTCCCAGGGCGCCACCGGCACCCTCTCGGTGACCGACGTCGACGGCGAGCAGTCGTCGGTGTGGTTCCGCGACGGGCAGGTGTACGCCGTGTCCGTGCCGGGCCGTCGCCCGCTGCTCGGCGTACGCCTGATGTCCTCCGGCGCCCTCACTCCCGAGGCCCTCGCCGAGGCCCTCGAGGTCCAGCGCACCGAGCTCCAGGGCTGGCGCCTCGGCGAGCTGCTCGTGCACCTCGGCTTCGTCGACCGCAGCGTGGTCGAGGCCTTCGTCACCGAGCAGCTGCGCGACCAGGTGGCCGACCTGCTGCACTGGCGCGTCGCCGAGCACAAGTTCCGCAACGGCAAGCGCACCCGCCAGGACGTCGCCCCGCCCGTCGAGGTGACCGACCTGATCGCGCTGGCCGCCGAGCGCGACGCCCGCTGGAACGAGATCGTCCCCTTCATCGGCGGCCCCGACGCCGTCCCCGTCCTCTCCTCGTCGCCCTCGGGCGCCAGCGACGTCGTGCTCGGCCCCTACGACTGGGCGCTGCTGTGCAAGGTCGACGGCCAGCGCACCATCGCCGACCTCGCCGACGACTGCGGCTTCACCGTCTACGAGGCGGGCATGGTCGTCGTCGGGCTGCTCGACGCCGGCCTGGTCGACATCGAGGCGTACGGCGCCGGCCCGGACGGCCCGCCGGTCGAGGAGTGGCGGCTCGAGCCCAGCGACGACGAGCTCGCAACCTCGGTCGCGCGCGTCGCCGAGGCGATGGCCGACATGGGTCTGGCCAGCCACGCCGGCGGACGACGCCCGTGGGACCTCGCGTCCGACGAGCCCTACCGCTCCCCGTTCTCGCCCTCGCCCGCCGTCGAGGACGCGGCCCTGGCCGACGTCGTCTCGCTGGAGAAGGAGCGCGAGGCCCGCGCCGCCGACGAGGCCGAGCGGCTCGAGGCCGAGCGCCTCGCCGCCGAGGAGGCCGAGCGCGCGGAGGCCGAGCGTCTCGAGGCCGAGCGCATCGAGGCCGAGCGTGCCGAGGCCGAGCGCGCCGAGGCCGAGCGCCTCGCCGCCGAGGAGGCCGAGCGCCTGGAGGCAGAGCGCCTCGCTGCCGAGGAGGCCGAGCGCGCCGAGGCCGAGCGCCTCGAGGCTGAGCGCATCGAGGCCGAGCGTCTGGCTGCCGAGGAGGCCGAGCGTGCCGAGGCCGAGCGCCTCGCCGCCGAGGAGGCCGAGCGCCTGGAGGCTGAGCGTCTCGAGGCTGAGCGGCTGGAGGCCGAGCGGGTCGCGGCCGAGGAGGCCGCCCGGATCGCCGCCGAGGAGGCTGCGCGCGCCGAGGCCGAGCGCATCGAGGCCGAGCGGGTCGCCGCGGAGCGCGCCGAGGCCGAGCGCCTCGCTGCCGAGGAGGCCGCCCGTCGCGAGGCCGAGCGGATCGCGGCCGAGGAGGTCGCGCGCCAGGAGGCCGAGAAGCTGGAGGCCGCGCGCGCCGAGGCCGAGCGGCTCGAGGCCGAGCGCCTCGCGGCCGAGGAGGCAGCCCGCCTGGCCGCCGAGGACGCCGCACGCATCGAGGCCGAGCGCCTCGCGGCCCTGGAGGCCGCGCGCCTGGAGGCCGAGCGCATCGAGGCCGAGCGCCTCGCCGCCGAGGAGGCCGCCCGCGCCGCCGCCGAGGAAGCAGCCCGCCTGGAGGCCGAGCGCCTGGCCGCCGTGGAGGCCGCGCGCCTGGAGGCCGAGCGGATCGAGGCCGAGCGCGCCGCCGCCGAGGAGGCCGCCCGCCTCGCCGGCGAGGAGACCGCGCGCCTGGAGGCCGAGCGGATCGAGCTCGAGCGTGTCGCCGCCGAGCAGACCGCCGCCCGTGAGGCTGCGCGCCTCGAGGCCGAGCGCCTCACCGCGGAGCAGACCGAGCTGCTCGAGGCCGCCCGCCAGCACGCCGCCCAGCTCGAGGCCGAGCGCCTCGAGGTCGAGCGGATGGCCGCCGAGCAGGCGGCCCGTCTGGAGGCCGCCCGCCAGGAGACCGCGCGTCTCGAGGCCGAGCGCATCGCCGCCGAGGAGGCCGCCCGTCAGGAGGCGGAGCGTCTCGCTGCTGAGGAGGCCGCCCGTCAGGAGGCCGCCCGGATCGCCGCGGAGGAGGCCGCCCGTCTCGAGGCCGAGCGCATCGAGGCCGAGCGTCTCGCCGCGGAGGAGGCCGCCCGCCTGGCCGCCGAGGAGGCCGCCCGCCTGGAGGCCGAGCGCCTCGCCGCCGAGGAGGCCGCACGTGCCGAGGCCGAGCGCCTCGCCGCCGAGGAGGCTGCCCGCCTGGCCGCCGAGGAGGCCGCCCGCCTCGCTGCCGAGGAGGCCGCCCGCCTGGAGGCCGAGGAGGCTGCCCGTCTCGAGGCCGAGCGTCTGGCCGCGGAGGAGGCCGCCCGTCTCGAGGCCGAGCGCCTCGCGGCCGAGGAGGCCGCCCGCCTGGCCGCCGAGGAGGCCGCCCGTCTCGAGGCCGAGCGCCTCGCGGCCGAGGAGGCTGCCCGACTGGCTGCGGAGGAGGCCGCGCGCGCCGAGGCCGAGCGCCTCGCTGCGGAGGAGGCCGCCCGCCTGGAGGCAGAGCGCCTGGAGGCCGAGCGCCTGGAGGCCGAGCGCCTCGCCGCCGAGGAGGCCGCACGCCTGGAGGCAGAGCGTCTCGAGGCCGAGCGTCTGGCTGCCGAGGAGGCCGCACGCATCGAGGCCGAGCGCCTCGCCGCCGAGGAAGCCGCACGCATCGAGGCCGAGCGCCTCGCCGCCGAGGAAGCCGCACGCATCGAGGCCGAGCGCCTCGCCGCCGAGGAAGCCGCACGCATCGAGGCCGAGCGCCTCGCCGCCGAAGAGGCCGCACGTCTCGAGGCCGAGGAGGCCGCGCGCGCCGAGGCCGCCGAGGCCGAGCGGATCGCCGTCGAGGAGGCAGCGCGGCTCGAGGCCGAGCGGCTCGCGGCGGAGGAGGCTGCGCGGCTCGAGGCCGAGCGGCTCGCCGTCCTCGAGGTCGTCCGCGCGGACGCCGACGACGACGAGGACGACGACCACGGCGACCGCGCCCACGCCTCGCTGCTCACCGAGTTCGTGCTCGACTCCGACGACTCCGACCTCGCGTCGCTGCCCGAGCCCGACGCCGAGCCGGTGGCCGGCCTCGACGACCCCGAGCGCGAGCACGTGCTGGCCCGCAGCGGCGGCGTCGACCACGGCGACTTCTTCGGGACGACGACCCAGCCCGACCTCGAGCCTGCGATGGCCGGCGCGCGCGCCGAGGGCGCCGACATGGCCGCGCTGCTCTTCGAGCTGTCGAGCCTCGGCGGCGCGTTCGACAACGACACCGACAGCTCCCCCACGGGCGCCAAGGTCGTGACCCGGCCGCTGCAGGCCGACACGTCGGAGCACAAGCCCAAGAAGCGCAAGCTCTTCGGCCGCTGACCTGCGGTACGCCGTACCCGGCGACGTCTCACGCCGGGAGCCCTGCCACGATCGCTCCGTGCGAGCAGTGGTGCAGCGGGCCGACGGCGGTCGCGTCGAGGTCGGTGGAGAGACGGTCGCGGAGTTCGCGGGCCCCGGGCTCGTCGTGCTCGTCGGCGTGACCCACGACGACACGGTCGACGTCGCGAAGCGGCTCGCCGCCAAGCTCCACGACCTGCGCATCTTCGAGCCGCACCACGCCCGCGAGCCGATCACCGACGACCGTCGCGAGCTGTCGGCCTCCGAGCTCGGCCTGCCGCTCATCGTCGTCAGCCAGTTCACGCTGTACGGCGACGCGCGCAAGGGTCGCCGGCCCACCTGGACCGCGGCAGCGCCGGGTCCGGTCGCCGAGCCGCTCGTCGACGCCGTCGCGGCCGAGCTGCGGGCGCGCGGCGCCACCGTGGGGACGGGGGTCTTCGGCGCCGACATGCGTGTCGACCTCGTCAACGACGGTCCGATGACCCTCGTGCTCGAGGTCGGCTGACGCTCGGTCTCCCCCTCACCCGTCCGGCCGCCCGATGACCGAGCACCGCCGTACCGGCTGCGGTCCGTCACGGTTCCTCAAGCGCTGCTGACGACCAGTTCAGGGTTCTCCGGCGGATGCGCCGCTGCGCGCGACGGGACGCTTTCCTGGGAGGGTCACCAGCCCTGCGACCCCCGAGGTGCACCCCATGACCACGCTCCGCCTGCGCGACCGGCGCGACAGCGGCGCCTCCGCCGTGGAGTACGCGCTGCTCATCGCCGCGATCGGCGCCGTCATCATCGGCGTCGTGTTCGGCCTCGGCGGCCGGATCCGCTCGGCCATCGACGCCACCTCGACCTGCATCCAGGCCAAGGGCGTGTCCTGCACCGCCGCCGCGGCTCCCAACGCGACCACCCCGGCCCCGTCGGCCAGTGCCACCGCCGCCGCCCCCGCGCCCGCCCCCAGCGCCTCGAGCACCAGAAGCTCCGGCTCGAACGGCTCGGGCAACAACGGGAACGGCAACAGCAACGGGAACGGCAACGGGAACGGCAAGGACAACAACGGGAACGGCAACGGGTACGGCTACGGCAACGGGAACAGCGACGACTGACCCGGTACGCCGCCCACGGCGACCGACCGCGACGCTCAGAGCGTCGCGACGAACTCCTTGAGCCACGCCCGCAGCTCGGGCCCGAGGTCCTCGCGCTCGCACGCGAGCCGCACGACCGCCTGCAGGTACGACAGCCGGTCCCCCGTGTCGTAGCGGCGGCCGCGGAACACCACGCCCGTCACCCCGCCGCCGGCGCTGGGCTCGACGTCGTGCGCGAGGGTGCGCAGCGCGTCGGTCAGCTGGATCTCGCCGCCGCGCCCCGGCTCGGTCTTCTCGAGGATCGTGAACACGCCCGGGTCGAGCACGTAGCGCCCGATCACGGCGTACGAGCTCGGCGCCTCGTCGGTCGACGGCTTCTCCACGAGGTCGGTCACGCGGACGACGTCGTCGTCCTCGCCCGGCAGCGCCTCGACCGCCGCGCAGCCGTAGAGGTGGATCTGCTCGCGTGGCACCTCCATGAGCGCCACGACGCTGCCGCGGAGGCGGCGGCGTACGTCGATCATCCGGGTGAGCAGCGGGTCGCGCGGGTCGATCAGGTCGTCGCCGAGCAGGACGGCGAACGGCTCGTGCCCGACGTGGCGGGCGGCGCAGAGCACCGCGTGACCGAGACCCTTGGGCTCGCCCTGGCGCACGTAGTGCACCGACGCGAGGTCGGAGCTGCGCTGCACGAGCTCGAGCTTCTCGGTGTCGCCCTTGGCCTCGAGCGTGGTCTCGAGCTCGGCGGCGCGGTCGAAGTGGTCCTCGAGCGGGCGCTTGTTGCGGCCGGTGACCATGAGCACGTCGTCGAGACCGGCGGCTGCCGCCTCCTCGACCACGAGCTGGATCGCGGGGGTGTCGACGACCGGGAGCATCTCCTTGGGCGTCGCCTTCGTGGCGGGGAGGAACCGCGTGCCGAGCCCGGCTGCGGGGATCACCGCCTTGGTCACGATCTCGTCCACGTCCGCCACCGATCTCTCGTCCCTCGTGCCGCCATGACACCACACACGCTGCCGTCCCTACCCGGCAGACGGCTGGCATCACGCTGTGACGACGACCTCCTGCGCGGCCGCGACCGGCCCCACCTCGTCGGACCCCACCACGAGGTCGTCGTCGAGAGGCACCGAGCGCTTGACGACCGCGAGGCCGACAGGTCCGAGATCGGCATGGATCGCCACCGACGTGAGCGCTCCGACCTCGCGTCCCGCGTGCCGGACCGGGTCGCCGCGCTCGGGCGTCCGCGCGGCGGAGCCGTCGAGGTGCAGCTGCACGAGCCGGCGCGGCGGGCGGCCGAGGTTGTGCACGCGCGCGACGGTCTCCTGGCCGCGGTAGCAGCCCTTGTCGAGGTGCACGGCGGCCGGCACCCAGCCGACCTCCTGCGGGATGGTGCGGTGGTCGGTCTCGAAGCCCAGGCGCGGCACGGCGGCGGCCACGCGCAGGGCCTCCCAGGCCCAGGTCCCGGCGCCGGGACGGCCCTCGACGTACGCCGCGAGCTGCTCCCGCGGCACGACGACCTCGCGGCCGACCCACACGTCGGGACGCTCGGGCACGTAGCGCAGCGAGGCCGGGTCGTGGGCCTCGCGCTCGCCGAACACCTGCGGGATCACGTACGTCGGCAGCTCGGGGTGCGGCGCCGCGACGGGCTCCGCGACCACGGCGTACGCCGACGACACGTCGGCCACCTCGACGCGCAGCAGGAACCGCATCCGGTCGAGGTAGGCGGTGAGTGACTCGGCCGTGCCGGGCTCGACGGAGATCCACGTGGTGGTGCCGTCGTCGGCGAGGTGCAGCTCGTGCTCGACGTGTCCGTGCGGCGACAGGATCAGCGCGAGGGCGCTGCCGCCCGCGGGCAGCTCGCGCACGTGCTGGGTGGTCAGGTCGTGCAGCCAGGTGAGGCGGTCGGGACCGGTCACGGTGACGACGCCGCGGTGCGAGAGGTCGACCCAGCCCTCGCCGCGGAGCAGCACGCGCTGCTCGCCGAGCGGGTCGCCGTAGTGCCAGGCGACGCCCTCGTCTACCGAGCCCTCGGGCGGCGGGCAGGCGCCGGGCAGCGACAGCAGCGGGCTGGTGGTCATGCTCGGCTCAACCCCGGGCGCGTCCGGATGCTTCCCGGCTCAGGCCGTGGAGGCCGACGTGCAGCTCGAGCACTGGCCGTGGAGCGCGACGTGGCTGACGTCGGTGACGAAGCCGGTGCGCCGGCGCAGCTCGTCGAGGAACGGCTCCGCGATCGAGGCGTCGATCGACTGCACCGAGCCGCAGGTGTCGCACACGAGGTGGATGTGCACGTGGTCGTCGACCGCGTGGTAGGTCGGGGCGCCGTGCCCGATGTGGGCGTGCGTGACCAGGCCGACCTCCTCGAGCACCTCGAGGTTGCGGTAGACCGTCGACAGGTTGACGCCGGTGGCGGTGCGCTGGACCTCGGCGAGGATCTCCTCGGGGGTGCCGTGCTGCAGCCGCCCGATCGCCTCGAGCACGAGCTGGCGCTGCGGCGTGATGCGGTAGCCGCCGCGCCGCAGCTTCTGCTCCCAGTCGTCGCCGGCCACGGTGGTCACGCCCGCTGCAGACGCGCGGAGAGGTGCGGCGTGAGCGGCTGGCCGACCGCCGCCATGTCGTAGCGCCACAGCAGCTCGCCGTCGACGAGGCCGTAGAGGCGGGTGCCGCCGCTGACCTCCTTGGCGGAGTCGGTGCGGGCCACGACGTCGGTCTGCAGCTCGGCGCGCGCACCGGTGATCGTGGCGTCGACGATGCCGGTGACGGTGACGTCGCCGATCCACACCTCGGCGAAGCCGGTCGGGTGCGCGAGCAGGAGCTCCACCTTGTTGTCCGGGCGCGGGCGCCAGAAGCCGGCCTCGGTGCCGAGCGGCTTCACGCGGTTGCCCTCGGCGTCGAGCTTCCAGCTGCGGCTCCAGTACGAGAGGAACGGCCGGCCGTCGGTCGCGAACGTGACCTCCTGGCCGAACTGGAACTCCTCGATCGTCGGGTAGCCGCCGACGCCGACGCCGACCCACGTGCCGATGAGCCACGAGAGCGGGAGCAGCTCGTCGGGCAGGGCGGGCTGGTCGGTCACGTCGGCCTCCCGAGGACGCGCGTCCCCGTCGTGGGCGCCGCCGGGCGCGGCGCGGTCAGTCCTGGTCGCGGTAGAGGCGCACGACCGCGGCGCCCCCGACGCCCACGACCACGAGGATCACGAGCAGCAGCAGCACGGTGGTGACGGTCTCGACCACGCGGCGATCCTAGGCGCTCCCCTGGTGCCGACCTGCGCTGGGCGGCGTCCGGCGCGCCTAGGGTTCCGCTATGTCGCGATCCCTCGTCCTCAAGGTCACCTGCGGCGCCGAGGCGCCCGAGCGGCTCTCGCAGGCGCTCACCGTCGCCGCCACCGCGGTCGCGTCCGGCGTCGACGTCTCGCTGTGGCTCACCGGCGACTCGGTCTGGCTGGCCGTGCCCGGTCGCGTGCCCGACCTCGGCCTCGAGCACGCCGTGCCGCTCTCCGACCTGGTCGACGCCGTCCTCGCCGGCGCCACGGTCACCGCCTGCTCGCAGTGCGCGACCCGTCGCGGGCTCGGTCCCGACGACGTCGCCGACGGCGTCCGGATCGCCGGGGCCGCGACCTTCGTCGAGGAGGCCCTCGCCGACGGCGCCCAGGCGCTCGTCTACTAGCTGGCGGCAGGGCGCGGCTGCGCCACGACGGCGTACCGCTCGTCGCGCAGCGGGCCGCCCCAGAGCTGGGGGTCGTCGAGCACGACCACCTCGGAGTCGCAGCCGTGCGCGTCGAGGAGGGCGACGAGCTCGTCGGCGTGCAGCCCCGCCCCGGTGTGCCAGAAGCCCTCGACCAGGACGAGCCGCCCTCCGGGGCGCAGCAGGCCCAGCCACCGGCCGAGCGAGCCGGCGGGGTCGGGCAGCGCCCACACGACGTGGCGGGCCAGCACCACGTCGACCGAGCCTGCGGGCCACGGCGGGTACGACGCGTCGCCCGTCACCACGTCGACCTCGACGCCGGCGTCGTGCGCCTTCGCGCGGGCCTTCTCCACCATCCGCGACGAGAGGTCCAGTGCTCGCACACGATGCCCCGCCTCGGCGAGCAGGACGCTGAGAGTGCCTGTGCCGCAACCGATGTCGGCCACGTTCGACGGCGCTGCGGGCAGCAACGACGTGAGCAGCCGCCGCCACGCCTCCCGCGCCCGGGGGTCGCGCAGCCCGTGGTCGGGCTCGTCGTCGAACGAGCCCGCGGCGTCGTCCCACTCGCGCTGCACCTCGGGGTCGGCCACGTCCAGCCACAGCCAGGTGTCGGCGTGCACGCCGTCGGGCGCGAGCCGCACCTCCTCGACCACGTCGCCGACAGCGGCCTCGGCCGCGAGCAGCCGCCAGAAGCGGGCCGCCCGGGCGTTCTCCTCCTGGAACGCGATGCCCCAGCGACCCGGACGTCCGCGGAGCAGCGCGAGCGCCGCCGCGCGACCGACGCCCTGGTGCCGCACCGCGCGGACGACGAAGAACTCTCCGATCGACCGGCCGCCGAGCTCGTGCGGCCGCACGAGGACGAAGCCGACGAGCCGCCCCTCGGAGCGGATCAGCAGCGCCTCGCGCTCCGGGTCGTCGACGTACGACGCCAGACGCGTGTCGCGGAACAGGCCGTCGGCGCCGGGCACGGAGCCGCGGAACTCCGACAGGTCGTGGCGCTCGAGCTGGCTCAGGCGCGCCAGCACGTCGAGGTGCTCGCGGCCGACGCTCTCGAGCACGACCTCCGGCACCCGGCCATCGTCGCACCCGAACGCCGGACACGCCGCTGCCGCGCGGTCAGGATGGGCGGTCGAGGGAGAGGGGGCCGCTGTGGCCGAGACCGTCACGCTGGGAACGTTCGCCCGCGCCGAGACCGCGCGGATGTTCCGCGACCTGCAGGCCGTGGCCGGAGGACCCGACCGCTGGCACCACAACCGGGTGCCCACGTCGTTGGACCAGCAGACCGTCGTCCGGATGAACCGCGACACCCTCTACAGCCTCGCGGTCGTCGACCTCGGCCACCGGGCCGAGCTCGTCGTGCCGCAGTCGGGCGGGCGCTACATCTCGGTCATGGCGGTCACCGAGGAGCACCACATCAACAAGGTCTTCCACGACGCCGGCGTGCACGTGCTCGACCCTGCGGTGCTCGGCTCGCGCTACGTCCTGCTCGCGGCCCGTGTGCTCGCCGACCCCGACGACGCGGCCGACCTCGAGAAGGCGCACGAGGTGCAGGACGGGCTCGCCCTCCTGCACGAGGAGGGCGAGCCGTTCGTCATGCCCGACGTCGACACCGACAGCCTCGACGGACTGCGCACCGCGCTGGCCGCGCTCGCGCCGTACGGCTTCGACAGCCGGCGCGCGTTCGGGAGCCGGCACCACGTCGACCCGCTGCAGCACCTCATCGGCACGGCTGTCGGATGGGGCGGCCTGCCCGAGACCGAGGCCGTCTACGACCTGGCCGCGATGGGGCTCCCCGACGGCCACTACACGATCCACGTCGACGACGTCCCCGTCGACGGCTTCTGGTCGTTGTCGGTGTACGACGCGAACGGCTTCTTCGCGCCCAACGACCTCGGCCGCTACAGCGTCAACTCGGTGACGGCGCAGCGCGACGCCGACGGCGGCGTCACCATCAACCTCGGCGGAGATCCCGCGCTGCCCAACCAGATCCCGCTCCCCGACGGCTGGAACGCGACCGTGCGCCTCTACCGCCCGCACCGCGAGGTCGTCGACGGCAGCTGGACGTTCCCGGCTCCCCAGCCGGCCTGAGCGCGGGACGTCAGACGGCGACGAGGAGCTCGACGACCTCGCCGCGCTCGGCGACCACCGGGCGGTCGACGGTGGCACCGGGCGCGTGCGTGCGCACGGTCCAGGTGCCAGGTCGGGCGAAGAAGCGGAACTGGCCGGCGGGCGTCGTCGGCACCTCGGCGGTGAACTCGCCGCGGGTGTCGAGCAGGCGCACGTAGGCGCCGCCGACCGGGCTGCCGTCGCGGACGACGGTGCCCTGGACGACGGACTCCTGGGCGAGGTCGATGCCGTCGAGCGAGAAGCCCGCCGGGCTGGCGGCGCCCGCGAGCAGGGTGGCTCGGGTCATGAGGGTCTCCGGGTAGCGCAGGCCGCGCCACGGCCGCGGGGCCGGGCGGGCGGAAGGACGTGTCGGGGGTGGCGGCCACGGCCGCCGCGAGGGCTCAGCCGCGCGAGAGGACGCGCTTGCCGAGCAGGTAGACCTCGCACCCGAGGCAGAACGCGAACGCCGCGTTGAGGAACGCAGCAGCGAAGGCGAACGCGACGGCGACGTACGCGACGACGGTGACGCCGGTCAGCAGACCCGCGAGACCCACGAGCGCGAAGAGAAGGCCGACCGTCTGCGCGAAGCGCGGCGGGGCGGCGTCCTCGAACTCGGTCGCCTCGCCGATGCGCGGGCGCACCACGCGGCGGAAGAAGACGCCGTAGGGCTGCGCCTGCAGGCCCACGATCGCGCCGAGGCCGAACACCACGGTCTGCCACACGAGCAGCGCGACGGAGACGGGCGACGGGATCGTCAGCAGGATCAGGCCGAGCACGACGGTCGTGACCGCGGCGCCGAAGCGCGGCCCGCGGACGTCGACCACCGTGCGGCCGGAGTCGCAGACGACCTCGGACGCCTCGAGGGCGCTGGTCGTCGTGGGGTTCTCGTCGAGCTGGGACATCGGATGCTCCTGAGGTGGCGCGGGCTGGGGTCCGGCGATCCGGACGTCGCGCGGGAGCGGAGTCCGGGTCAGGGCATGCGACACGTGCAGGAGGCGAGGCGGCCGAAGTCGACCGCGCGCCTCTTGGTGAGATCCACCGACTGCATGCGACGAGGGTAGGTGCGCCTCACCGGGCCGACCACCGGCGTCCGGATCGTGGGCTCGTTGCTGCAAGTCGTTCGCAGGTACACCGCGAGCCTCTGACCTGCGCGGACGCGGCTCGGCGGTTCAGACGACCTGGCCGAGCGCGGCGATCACGTCGGCCTTGCGCGGCGCTCCGGCCGCTCGGACCCGCACGAGACCCTCGCTGTCGAGCACGAGGACGGTCGGCGTACGGCGCACGTCGAGGCGCCGGACGAGGTCGAGGTGCGACTCGGCGTCGACCTCCACGTGGGCGACGCCGTCGACCATGCCGACGACCTCCTCGAGCACCACGCGCGTCGTGCGGCAGGGCGCGCAGAAGGCCGACGAGAACTGCACGAGGGTCGCCCGGTCGCCGAGCTCGACCCCGAGGTCGGCGGCGTCGAGGCGGTCGCCCGCGTGCGCGTGGCCGCCGCCGTGACCGGTGCCCGGGACGTGCTGGCTGCCCTCGGTGTCGGCCGCGAGCTCGACCGGCGCACCGGCCTTCGTCGTACGCATGCGGCCGTCGGTGGCACGCCGCCACAGCCCGAACGCGCTCGCGGCGATCAGGATGACGACGAGGACGACGACTCCGGTCACGGGTGCACCAACCGCGGACCGTCCGCGGGTGTTCCCGCGCCGCCGGCGAACGGCGGCAGGACGTCGACGACGGCACCGGGCGCGAGCGGGACCTCCGCGGGGTTCCGCGTGCCCGGGCTCACCTCGTCGACGAGGTAGGAGCAGCGGCCGAGGACGACGTCGAGCTGCGACCCCGCGCCGTACCGCTCGCGCAGCGCGTCGAGCAGCTCGGCCAGCGTCGCGACCGCGGGGAGCTCCTCCTCCGGGCGACCCGCGGCAGCCTTCGCCGCCGCCCAGTAGCGGACCAGGACGACGTCGCTCATGCCTTGTGCTCCAACGGTTCTGCGGGGACGGGCTCGGCGACGGCGTCGAGGACCCACGCCCCGATCCGCGCGACGAGGTCGGCGTCGGTGGCGGACTCGGCGTGCGCGAAGCCCTCGAGCACCCACGCCGTGGTGCGGTCCTCGACGCCGCGCGACGCCGCGCCCTCGGCGGCTGCCGACTCGAGGGTGCGGGCGTGCTCGACCGGGAAGTAGGTGTCGCGGTCGCCGTGCACGACGAGCAGCGGCACGGGCGGGATCATCGCCGCCGACTCGGCCGGCGAGAGCGGCAGCGGCTCGGTCCACTCCTGGTCCGTCACGCGCGTGCCGAAGCCGGTGCGCAGGACCCCGCGGCCCAGGCGGGTGCCGACCGCGCGGTGCAGCAGGCGCATCGGCGGCGTGCCCTTGTAGAACCAGAACCCCGCGGCGCTCACCGACACGACGGCCTGCGGGCGGGCGTCGGTCGCGGCCAGCGCCGCGTGCCGCAGCACGATGCTGCCGCCCATCGAGAAGCCGACCGTGGCGACTCGTCGGGCACCGAGCCAGCGCGCGTAGCCGACGGCGGCATCGAGGTCGAGGACCTCCTGGTCGCCGAGCGTCGTGCGGCCCGACGACGCGCCGTGGCCGCGGCTGTCGTAGGAGACGACCCCGCCGAAGTCCTTGAGGGCCAGGGCGATCGCGCGGTTGTCGGGGCGGCGCCAGCCGCCGGTGAAGCCGTGGGACACGACGAGCACCAGGCCGTCGGAGGCGCCGGCGGCGGGTGCGTCGTACGCGACGGAGATGCGCTCGCCGTCGACCGTGAGCACCGTGCCGGTACGGCTCGGCGCGGGCCCCGAGGGCCCCCATGACGACGGACGCAGATCCACGTCCGCTAGTCTGCCTCCTGAGGGATCCGGGCGACGACGCCCCCGGGTCCCTTCGCGCTTTCGCACCAGGCGTCGTCACGGGAGGCACGTCATGCCGTCGCTGCTGCTGCTCACGAACGACCTGCTGCCCTCGTCCGAGGTGCTGCCCGCGCTCGGACTGCTCTCCCACCAGATCCGCGTCATGCCCGCGGAGGCGACCGCGCTCCTCGACGCCCCGGCGTGCGACGCGATCCTCGTCGACGGCCGCCGCGACCTCCCCGCCGTCCGCAGCTTCACCCGGCTGCTGCGCACCACCGGTGTCGACGTACCGGTCCTGCTCGTCATGACCGAGGGCGGCCTCGTCGGCGTCAACGCGGAGTGGGGCATCGACGACGTCGTGCTCGACACCGCCGGCCCCGCCGAGGTCGACGCCCGGCTGCGTCTCGCGATCGGCCGCCTCGAGCGCCGCACCGACGACGACGCGCCCGACGAGATCCGCTCCGGCGACGTGAGCATCGACGAGGCGACCTACACCGCGCGCGTCGGCGGCCGCGTCCTCGACCTGACCTACAAGGAGTTCGAGCTCCTCAAGTTCCTGGCCCAGCACCCCGGCCGCGTGTTCTCGCGCGCGCAGCTGCTGCAGGAGGTCTGGGGCTACGACTACTTCGGCGGCACGCGCACGGTCGACGTCCACGTCCGCCGGCTGCGCGCCAAGCTCGGCCCCGAGCACGAGGCCCTCATCGGCACGGTGCGCAACGTCGGCTACCGGTTCGTGGCGGCGCCGGCGCGCTCCGAGGAGCTGGCGCCGGTCCCGGTCGGCTGAGCCGCACCTCGCGCACGACCCGCCCGACCGCACCGGTCGAGGGCGGCCCGCGTCCGCGCCCCTAGGGTTGCGGGGTGGACGGGATCGAGTGGCGGGTGCTGCGGCGCCTCGACGACGCCGAGGTCGACGCCGTCTCCGCCCTCGTCGAGCGCGTCACCCGCGCCGACGGCATCGCTCCCCTGTCCGAGCACGTGCTGCTCCACCTCAAGCACGGCGGCGACGACGACGTCCGCCACGTCCTCGCCTGCGAGGGCGACGTCCTCGTCGGCTACGCCCACCTCGACGTCACCGACCAGGTCGCCGGCTCGAGCGCCGAGATCGCGGTCGACCCCGACCACCGGCGGCGCGGCGTGGGCCAGGGCCTGGTGCGCCGCGTGCTGGCGGAGTCGCCCGACGGCCGGCTGCGCCTCTGGTCGCACGGCGAGGAGAGCGGGGCGGCGCCGCTGGCCGCGTCGCTCGGCTTCCACCACAGCCGCACGCTGTTCCAGATGCGCCGGTCGCTGCTGACCGCGCTCCCCGAGCCGGTCTGGCCCGAAGGGGTCCGGCTGCGCTCCTTCCTGCCCGGCCTCGACGACGACGAGTGGGTCGCGCTGAACGCGCGCGCGTTCGTCGACCTCCCCGACCAGGGCGGCTGGACGGTCGACGACCTGCGGGTGCGGATGCGCGAGCCGTGGTTCGACCCCGAGGGCTTCCTCGTCGCGGTCGAGGACGGCCCGGACGGCGAGCGGATGGTGGGCTTCCACTGGACCAAGGTCCACGGCGCCGACCACCACCACGCCCACGACCACAGCACGCCGCACGGCGACGAGCACCACGACCACGAGCACGACGACCACGAGCCGGGGCACGACCACCACGAGGTCGGCCACCACGCGCACGAGCCGATGGGCGAGGTCTACGTCGTCGGCGTCGACCCCTCCCAGCAGGGCCGCGGCCTCGGGCGCGCGCTGACGCTCGTCGGCCTGCAGCACCTGCGCACCCGCGGCCTGACCAACGCGATGCTGTACGTCGACGCCCGCAACACCTCGGCGATCGCGCTCTACGAGAGCCTCGGGTTCGGCGTCTGGGACACCGACGTCGAGTTCAGCACCTGACCACCCGGACGGCGAGGCGTCGACGCTGGTCAGAGGCCTGATGTTCGCTCGACCGACCGCGCAGCGGCCTCTCCGGTCTGGCAAGGTTGACCCATGACCGCCGAGCCCCTCGCCACCGAGCAGCAGCCGGAGCCGGCCCCCCTGCCCGACGACCGCTTCCTCGACCGCGAGCTGTCCTGGCTGGCGTTCAACGCCCGGGTCCTCGAGCTCGCCGAGGACGACACCCTGCCGCTGCTCGAGCGCTCGAAGTTCCTCGCCATCTTCGCCAGCAACCTCGACGAGTTCTTCATGGTGCGCGTCGCGGGCCTCAAGCGCCGCATCGCCACCGGCATCGCCGTACGCGCCGCCAGCGGGCTGATGCCGCGCGAGGTGCTCGACGCGATCTACACGCGCAGCTCGGAGCTCATGGAGCGCCAGGCCGAGCTCTTCCACCGCGACATCCAGCCGGCCCTCGAGGAGCAGGACATCCACGTCCTGCGCTGGGACGAGGCCACGCCGGCCGAGCGCGACCAGCTCAGCCACTTCTTCCGCACCAAGGTCTTCCCGGTCCTCACGCCGCTGGCCGTCGACCCGGCGCACCCGTTCCCCTACATCAGCGGCCTG
This sequence comes from Candidatus Nanopelagicales bacterium, assembly GCA_046330715.1. Lineage (GTDB taxonomy): Bacteria > Actinomycetota > Actinomycetes > S36-B12 > CAIYMF01 > Longivirga. The sequence goes on along the minus strand of JAXLSG010000003.1, from coordinate 243,837 downwards.
TCGCTGAACCTCGCCGTCGTCGTGCGCAACCCGTCGACCGGCAACGAGCTGTTCGCCCGCGTGAAGGTGCCTCCGATCCTCGACCGGCTGGTGTCGGTGGGCAGCATGCGCTTCGTCGCCCTCGAAGACGTCATCGCGGCGCACCTCGACGAGCTGTTCCCCGGCATGGAGGTCCTGCAGCACCACGCGTTCCGCGTGACGCGCAACGAGGACCTCGAGGTCGAGGAGGACGACGCCGAGAACCTGCTGCTCGCGCTCGAGCGCGAGCTCATGCGGCGCCGCTTCGGCCCGCCGGTGCGCCTCGAGGTCGAGCGGTCGATCGACCCGCACGTCCTCGACCTCATCGTGCGCGAGCTCGGCATCGGCACCGAGGAGGTCATCCGGATCCCCGGGCTGCTCGACCTCACGGCGCTGTGGGCGCTCGACCGGCTCCCGCGCGACGACCTCAAGCTGCCCGCGTTCCTGCCGCGCACCAGCCGCGAGCTCACCGACGTCGAGACGGCGTCGGCGCCCGACGTCCTCGAGTCGATGCGCGACCACGAGGTGCTGCTGCACCACCCGTACGACTCTTTCTCCACGAGCGTGCAGCGGTTCCTCGAGCAGGCGGCCGCCGACCCGCACGTCCTCGCGATCAAGCAGACGCTGTACCGCACGAGCGGCGACTCCCCGATCGTCGACGCCCTGGTCGCCGCCGCCGAGGCGGGCAAGCAGGTGCTCGCGATCGTCGAGATCAAGGCACGCTTCGACGAGCAGGCCAACATCGACTGGGCGCGCAAGCTCGAGCAGGCCGGCTGCCACGTGGTCTACGGCCTGGTCGGCCTGAAGACCCACTGCAAGCTGTCGATGGTCGTGCGCGACGACGGCGACCGGCTGCGCCGCTACCTGCACATCGGCACGGGCAACTACCACCCGAAGACCGCGCGGCTCTACGAGGACGTCGGCCTGCTCACCACCGACGAGGAGGTCGGCGAGGACGTCGCCCGCCTGTTCAACGTGCTGTCGGGCTACTCGATGGAGACCGACTACCGCCGCCTGCTCGTCGCGCCGCACTCGCTGCGCTCGGGGCTCGTCGAGCGCATCGAGCGCGAGATCGAGAACAAGAAGAACGGCCTCCCCGCGCGGGTCCGCATCAAGTGCAACTCGATCGTCGACGAGGTCACCCTCGACGCTCTCTACCGCGCGTCGCAGGCGGGCGTGCCTGTCGACATCTGGGTGCGCGGCATCTGCGCCGTGCGTCCCGGCGTACCGGGGCTGTCGGAGACGATCCGCGTGCGCTCGGTGCTCGGCCGGTTCCTGGAGCACTCGCGCATCTACGAGTTCGACAACGCGGGCAACCCCGAGGTGTGGATCGGGTCGGCCGACCTCATGCACCGCAACCTCGACCGCCGCATCGAGGTGCTCGTGCGGCTCGGGTCGCGCGCGCACGCCGAGAGCCTGTCGTCGCTCATCGACTTCGCGTTCGACGAGGGCACGAGCTCGTGGCACCTCGCGTCGGACGGCACGTGGACGCGCGTGAACCGCGGTCCCGACGGCACGCCGCTGGCCGACGTGCAGGACACGCTCATCGCGCGCCGGGCGCGGCGCTAGGGACTGCTCGTGGCCGGGCCCGACATGACGAGCACCGACCCCGACCGCGTGCTGCCCCCGGCCGTGCCGGTGGGGCGCGGATCCACCGCGGGCGTCGCCGTGCTCGGGCACCTGCGCCGCCAGACCGCGGCGCTCCTCGCGGCCGACTCGGGGATCCCCGAGGGCGTCGACGACGCGGTGCACCAGGCACGTGTCGCCGCTCGTCGTCTGCGCAGCGGGCTGCGGGTCTACGGCGACCTGCTGCGCGACGACCTGTCGGCACGACTGCGGCCCGAGCTCTCGTGGTACGCCGGAACCCTCTCTCCCGCACGGGATCTCGAGGTCTTCGCCGAGTGGCTGCGCGGACCGGAGCCCGCTGAGGGCCTCGCCGACGCAGTCCTGCCGTGGGTCGAGCGTCAGCTCGCGGCCGCCATGGCCGACGCCCGCACCTCCTCGCAGTCCGAGCGGGCGGTGGCGCTCAAGGCGTCGCTCGTCGAGGTCTCGCGGGCACCGCGGTTCGTCGACGCCGCGAGCCGGCGGGCGCCGAAGGTGCTCGCCCCGCGCGTGCTGCGCGCCGACGAGCGCGCGGCACGGCAGCTCGACCGGCTGCGTCCCGGCGACGACAGCCACCTGTGGCACGCCGCGCGGATCACGGCCAAGCGGGCGCGCTACGCCGCGGAGGTCGGGTCCCCGGCCATCGGCAAGGACTGCGAGGACCTCGCGCGGCTGTGGGCGACGCTCACCGAGCCGCTCGGCGACGCGCAGGACGTGGTCATCCAGCGCGGCCTCGTGCTCGAGCGGGTCGACGACGCCGCCGTGCCCCTGTCGGCGGGCGAGGCGTTCGTGTGCGGGGTCTTCGTCGCCTCGACGCACGACCGCGAGGTGGAGCTGCACCGTCTCGCACGTCACGTCTGGAAGGACGCCCGCGACGAGCACCGACGGCTGCGCCGTAGCGTGACGCCGTGAACGCACGCATCGAGGCGGCGGGGGCCGTGCTCGTCAGGCCGACGCCCGAGGGGCCCGAGGTCGCCGTCGTGCACCGGCCGCACCGGTCGGACTGGTCGCTGCCCAAGGGCAAGCTCGAGAGCGGCGAGCGCCACGACGTCGCCGCGGTGCGCGAGGTGCACGAGGAGACCGGCGTCCGGTGCGCCCTGGGCCCGTCGCTCGGCGAGCGCAGCTACGAGGTCGGCGGCCTGCCCAAGCGGGTGCTGTGGTGGCGGGCGACCGTGCTCGATGCTGCTCCCCGCGAGGCCGACCGCGAGATCGACGAGATCCGCTGGCTGCGTGCCGACGAGGCGAAGGCGCTGCTGAGCTACGACGACGACCGCGAGCTCGTCGACCGTGCGCTCGCGCTCCCCGACACCACGGCCACGGTCGTGCTGCGCCACGCCGAGGCGATGAAGCGGGCCGTGTGGCGCGAGTCCGGCGATCCGCTGGCCGACCTCGACTCGGCGCGCCCGCTCGACGACCACGGCATCCGTCAGGCGCTCGCGCTGGTCGACGTGCTCGCGGCGTACGCGCCGCGGTCGGTCGTGTCGTCGGACGCGCGCCGCTGCCGTGCCACGGTCGAGCCGTACGCCGCGAGCCTGGGCGCCGACGTCGTCACGGAGCACAACCTCTCCGAGGAGGGCTGCGAGGACGACCCCCGCGCCACCCGGGCGACCGTGGAGCGGTTGCTCGAGGCTGGCGGCCCCGCCGTCTGGTGCACCCACCGACCGGTGCTGCCCGTCGTGGTGGCGGCGATCGCGTCAGCCCTCGGGCTCGACCGGCGCGGCGACGCGCTGGACCCGCGGCTCAAGCCGGGCGCGGGGATCGTCGTGCACCGGGCCCTCGACGGCGCCGTGGCGGCCGTCGACCGGCTGCCCGCCTGAGCAGCTCGCGAGCTGTACGCCGGTCGTTCACCTGCCGTTCACCGTGGTCTCCCGTGGCGGACAGACGCCCTTCCTAGCGTCGCCGACGTACAGACGTCACAGCGACCACCTGGAGGACCAGGGTGAACACCACGGGGACGGCACGTATCGCCGTCGTCGCGCTCGCGGCAGCGCTCGCGCTCGCCGCCTGCGGCTCGGACAACGGCGGCGGGACCTCGTCGGCGTCGGGGTCGGGCAGCAGCTCGATCTCGTGCGAGAGCGGCTCGATCAAGGCATCGGGCTCCTCGGCGCAGAAGAACGCCATGACCTCCTGGGTCAACGCCTACCAGACCGCCTGCGCCGGCGCGCAGATCGACTACCAGGCCAACGGCTCGGGTGCCGGCATCAAGGACTTCATCAACAAGCAGACCGCGTTCGCGGGCTCGGACTCCGCGCTCAAGGACCAGGACAAGACCGACGCCGACGCGCGCTGCGCCGCCGGCCCGGCCATCGACATCCCCATGGTGGGCGGCGCCATCGTGGCGGCGTACAACCTCTCGGGGGTCGAGAAGCTCACGCTCACGCCGAAGCTGCTCGCCCAGATCTACTCCGGCAAGGTCACGAAGTGGAACGACCCGGCCATCGCCGCGGTGAACTCGGGCGTCACGCTGCCTGACGCCGCGATCGCCGCGTTCCACCGCAGCGACTCGTCGGGCACGACCGACAACTTCACCAAGTACCTCGCGGCCCAGGCGGGCTCCGACTGGTCGTTCGACCACTCGAAGGACTGGAAGGCTCCCGGCGGCCAGGGCGCCAAGGGCTCCGACGGCGTCGCGGCGTCGGTGAAGTCGACCCCGAACTCCATCGGGTACGTCGAGCTCTCCTTCGCCCAGTCGCAGAGCCTGGCCTCGGCCTGGATCGACAACGGCGGCGGCGCGGTCGAGCCGACCTCCGCCAACGCGGCGGTCACGATCGAGTCGGCGACCGTCACGGGAACCGGGAACGACCTGGCCCTCAAGATCGACTACAGCACCACCAAGGGCTACCCGATCGTGCTCGTGACCTACGAGATCACCTGCGAGAAGGGGCTGGACTCCTCGCTCGTGCCGCTCACGAAGTCGTTCCTGACCTACACGGCGAGCGACGCGGCCCAGGCTGCGCTGAGCACCTCGGGCTACGTGCCCATCACCGGCGACCTGCTCACCAAGGTGCGCACCGCCGTCTCGTCGATCTCCTAGCACCCGAGGGGCGGGCGGCTCCGCGCCGCCCGCCCCTCCACCCGTCTCAACCCCCGGTGGTCCCTGCATGAGCGTCACGCTCGAGCCCAGCCCCTCCTCCGTCGCCCCTCCTGGAATCCAGGGCACGAAGGTGCGGCTCGGCGATCGCGTGTTCCGCGGCCTGTCGCGCGGCGCCGGCATCCTGATCCTGCTGACCATGGCGGCGATCGCGGCCTTCCTGATCTGGAAGGCGATCCCCAGCCTGCAGGCCAACACCGCGAACTTCTTCACGGCGCAGGAGTGGTTCCCCGACGCGAAGCCGTCGTACTTCGGCATCGCGGCGCTCGTGTTCGGCACGATCATGACCTCGGCGATCGCGATGCTGCTCGCCGTCCCCGTCGGGATCGGCATCGCGCTGTTCATCGCGCACTACGCCTCGCGGCCGCTCGCCAGCACGCTCGGCTTCGTCACCGACCTGCTCGCGGCAGTTCCCTCGATCATCTTCGGCATGTGGGGCATCCAGTTCCTCACCCCGCAGCTGCAGGGTTTCAACGAGTGGCTGACCACCTACCTGGGCTTCATCCCGCTGTTCCAGAACGACCTCGGGATCTACACGCGGTCGATCCTCAACGCAGGGATCGTGCTCGCGATCATGATCCTGCCGACCATCTCGGCCATCAGCCGCGAGGTCTTCCTGCAGGTGCCGCGCGCGCACATCGAGGCGTCGCTGGCGCTCGGCGCCACGCGCTGGGAGATGGTGCGCCAGGCGATCTTCCCCTTCGCCCGCCCCGGCATGATCTCCGCGTCGATGCTCGGCCTCGGCCGCGCCCTCGGTGAGACCATCGCCGTCGCGCTCATGCTCAGCGCGACGTACGTCATCAACTGGCACATCACGGAGCCCGGCGGCATCACCTTCGCCGCGAACATCGCGCTGAAGTGGAACGAGGCCGGCACGATCGGCATCTCCGCCCTCATCGCGAGCGGCCTCGTGCTCTTCGTCATCACGCTGGGCGTCAACATGGCGGCCCGCCTGATCATCGCCCGGCGTGCCGAGTTCTCGGGGGCCAGCTGATGAGCGACCAGACCCCCGGCACCGAGCGCGGGCTCGCGCCCGAGGACCGCGCGACGTCCGATGTCCTTCTGCACGCGGCGCTCGCCGGCGGCAGGCTGCCGCGCTGGTCGGTGGCCGCGGTGGCCGTCGCGTCGGTGGCGATCGCCCTCCTGCTGAACGTCGCGACGCCGGTCGACGGCGTGGCCGGCACGTTCGTGGTGGCCGTGCTGCTGTTCGTCGTGATCCAGACGGCGTGGAGCTTCGCGGTCGAGGGCCGTCGCCACGCGATCGACCGGCTGGCCACGACCGCGATCTACGCGACCTTCGCCATCGCGCTGGTGCCCCTCGTCGCCGTGCTCGCCACCGTGGTCGTCAAGGGCCTGCAGGTCCTCGACATCCAGTTCCTCATGACGTCGATGCGCAACGTCGACCCGAACTCCGAGAACGGCGGCGTCTACCACGCGATCGTCGGCACGCTCGAGCAGGTCGGCATCGCCGCGCTCATCGGCGTACCGCTCGGTGTGCTCACCGCGATCTACCTCGTGGAGTATGCGCCCGACGCGCGGAGCAAGCGGCTGGCGCACTCGGTGAGCTTCTTCGTCGACGTCATGACCGGCGTCCCGTCGGTCGTCGTCGGCCTGTTCGTCTACACCGCGTTCGTGCTCACCCTCGGGATGGAGCGCTCGGGCTTCGCGGCGTCGATCGCGCTGACGATCCTCATGCTCCCGGTGGTGGTGCGCTCGACCGAGGAGATGCTGCGCATCGTGCCGCGGGAGCTCCGCGAGGCGGCGTACGCGCTGGGCATCCCGAAGTGGCGCACGATCCTCAAGGTGGTGCTGCCCACGGCGCTCTCCGGCATCATCACCGGCGCGATGCTCGCGATCGCCCGCGTGGCCGGCGAGACCGCACCGCTGCTGCTGACGACGTTCTTCACGACCTCGATCAACTTCAACCCGTTCAAGGGTCCGCAGGCGGCGCTGCCCACCTACATCTGGGACCAGTTCACCAGCGGCACGCCCGCGTCGGTGGACCGCGCGTGGGGCGCGGCCCTCGTGCTCATCGTGCTCGTGATGGTGCTGTACCTCGGCGCCAAGATCATCGCCCGCTTCACCGGCGTGAAGCGCTAGACCGGAGGACGGCTTCCCGCATGGCCAAGCGCATCGACGCCACCGACGTCGACATCTACTACGGCTCGTTCAAGGCCGTCGAGGGGGTGACCCTCTCGGTCGAGCCGCGGTCGGTCACCGCCTTCATCGGGCCGTCGGGCTGCGGCAAGTCCACGATGCTGCGGACGATCAACCGCATGCACGAGGTCATCCCCGGCGCGTACGTCGAGGGCAAGGTCCTGCTCGACGGCGAGGACATCTACGGCGCCGACGTCGACCCGGTCAACGTGCGTCGCACGATCGGCATGGTCTTCCAGCGGCCGAACCCCTTCCCCACCATGTCGATCCACGACAACGTGATCGCCGGGCTCAAGCTCGACGGCCGCAAGCGCAAGAAGAACGAGCTCGCCGAGATCGTCGAGAAGTCGCTGCGCGGCGCGAACCTATGGGACGAGGTCAAGGACCGTCTCGACCGCCCGGGCGCCGGCCTGTCCGGCGGTCAGCAGCAGCGTCTGTGCATCGCGCGCGCGATCGCGGTCGAGCCGCAGGTGCTGCTGATGGACGAGCCGTGCTCGGCGCTCGACCCGATCTCCACGCTCGCGATCGAGGACCTCATCGAGGAGCTCAAGGAGCGCTACACGATCGTCATCGTGACCCACAACATGCAGCAGGCGGCACGCGTCTCCGACACGACCGCCTTCTTCAACCTCGCCGGTGTGGGCAAGCCCGGCAAGCTCGTGGAGATCGCACCGACGCCGACGATCTTCTCGACGCCGTCGGAGCAGGCGACCGAGGACTACATCAGCGGCCGCTTCGGCTGAGCCGAGCCGTCACCCCTGGTCGAGCACGTTCGCCGCGATGCGGTCGGCGATGCCGCTCGCCATCGCACGGGCGGCGGCGCTCTGCGGCTTGCGCGCCGACTCGGCGGCGAAGCACGCGGTGAACTCCTCAGCGAGGCCGAGCCGCGGGATCTCCGCCACCACCTCGTGGCGCAGCTGCACGTCCCACCACTGCGGGTTGCGACCCGAGATGTCGAGCCCGGTCGCGATCTCGAGCAGGTAGCCCTCGGGGTCCTGCTCGACGTCGACGGCGTCCCACATGTGGCGGTCGACGATCTCGGCGACGCGCACCCGTCGCTCGCGCGGCCACCCGGCTCCCGCCGCGAAGACCCATCCCACGTGCCCGCCCGCGATCTCGAACGGCACGGCGTGGTTGTCGAACGCCTCGACCAGCCCGATGTCGTGCAGCATCGCGCTCACGTACAGCAGCTCGGCGTCGAAGGCGATCTCGTGCTCCACGGCGTACGCCGCCGCCCACACGTAGGACCGGCGGCAGTGGTTCACCAACGCCGGCGACGAGAACTCCGTGACGACCTCGAGCGCGAGCGCGCACTCGGGCGAGTCGGGGTGCGGCACCTCGGCAAGAAGCATGCCCGCAGTCTGCCCGACGCCGGTCAGCGCTCGGGCGCCCGTTCCAGGAGCTCGAGCACGACGTCGGTCTTGCCCTCGGTGTACGCCACCCGGTCGCCGCCGACCTCCGCCACGAGGCGCAGCTTCACGTCCTCGTACTCCTGCCGCGCCTGCGGGCTGCCGCGCAGCACCTCCCGCAGCGCGAGGTAGCGCACCCACTGGTCACCCGCGTACGGGACGACGTGCAGGTGCGCGACCCGGACGCCCGGCTCGCTCTCGAGCACGAGCACGTGGCCGCCCTCCTCGCCCGCGTCGCCGCGGTAGATCCAGCCGTCGGCCGTGAGCGCCTCGATCACCGGCTCGACCGGCGAGTCGGATGCGACGCCCACCGCGAGGTCGACGATCGGCTTGGCGAGCAGGTCGAGCACCGACGACGACCCGACGTGCTCGACGGCGACAGCCGTGCCCGCCAGCACCGCGGCGACGTGGTCGCGCAGGTCGGACCCGACCGCGAGCCACGCCTCGGTCGTGCGCTCCAGCGTGAGCCGCGCGTCCTGGCCCAGACCCGCGTCCACCATCGTCGGTACAGCGGACAGCGAGCTCTGCCGGGCCGACGACCCGTCGCCGGTCACGCCCGGACCCAGAAGTCGTGCGGGTCACGGCCAGGACGGAAGCCGGCGCCCGCCACCATCGCCGCGGCGGCAGCGAAGCCGGCGGCCAGCGCAGCCGGCTCGTGGGCGTCGCTGGCGAAGGAGACGGCACGACCGCCCTCCTCCCGCCACCACGTGACGACCTGCGGGTGCAGCGGTACCCGAGTGTTGACCTCGAGCACCCGACCGCTCGAGGCCAGCAGGCGCAGGACGTGGCGGTGCTCCTCCTCGAGCTCGACCGGGTCGTACGCCGGGGCGCTCGAGGGCCAGTACCGCACGGGGTAGTCGATGTGCGCGAGCACCTCGAAGCCGTCGAACCCCTCGATCAGCCGCGCTGTCTCGATCAGGTAACCGCGGATCACCTCGACCGGCGGATCGTGCTCGAACTGCACGCTCAGCTCGGTCGTAGCACCTGACGCGTCGCTGCCCGAGTGCACCGACGCGAGCACCCGCTCGAAACCTCCGCGCCGCAGCAGGTCGCGGGTCGCGTCGTCGTGCCAGTGCGGCTCGCTCAGCTCGACGCCGGAGACGATGCGCAGCGAGGGGAACCGATGGCGGCACTCCTCCAGCGTCTGCAGGTAGCCGGTGACGTCGAGCGTGGGCGGGACGAGGACACCGTCGTGCACCAGCGGCTGCCACCGCTCGGGCAGCTCGACGCCGGGAGGCACGACCCACGGCGAGAAGTCCGCGTGCTCGGTGAAGGCGATCGAGGGAAGCCCCAGCTCCACCGCGCGTGCGCAGGTCTCGACCATCGACCCGGCGAACGCGTCCCACGACCACTCGCTGTGCACATGGTCGTCGGCCGGCAAGGTCACGGGGTCGAGGTGCACATCCCGATCCTGCCGCACGCTCGCCAGGGCACGCGGGTGCTCGCGGGGCGGGTCAGAACGGGCAGCCGTGGTCGTCGGCGGGGTCGTTGAGATACGGCCGTGGCGGGGTCGAGCCGGTCTGTCCGTGGCGGGTGCGCCAGGTGGCGGAACCGTCGGCGGCATGCGAGGTGAAGACGATGTCGCCGTTGGTCTTGGAGTCGTGGTCGCGCTTGCACGCGGTCTGACCGTTGGCGGGGTCGCTGGGACCTACGGGGAAGGGGACGACGTGGTCGTACTGCGACCGGGTGGCGGGTTGTCCGCAGCACGGTGTTCGACACGTCCCGTCGCGTGCCCCGGTGAAGACCTTCAAGGGTTCGGGGAGGTAAACGCGCCGGCCGTAGTCGAGCATGTGCGCGGTGAGGGGGTCGGTGATGATCCGGCGCATCGACCCGCACTCGGAGACGAGCTCGCGGGCGATCTCGGCGGGGACGGGTTGGCCGTTGAGGAGCCCGGGGTTCTCCGCGAGACCCATCAGGGTGGCGAAGTCGATCACCACCTGCAGCTCGCCACGACGCCGGCTCGCGCGACCCGGAGGCTTGCTGCGACGCCCACGTCCGCGGCCGGCGACGGACACCGTCCGCGCTTCCTGCGTGTCGTCGTCCTCGACCTCGCACGAGGCAGCGGAGGCATCTTCGGCATCCGTGGTCGTGTCGGAATCGACGTCGGCGGTCTCGTCCGTGGTCTCGGGCAGGGGGTTGCCGCGCGAGTCGAGGCCCAGTGCGGTGAGGAACGCGTGCGCGCGAGCCGGTCCGATCTCGGCGGGGATGGCCGCCGCGCAGTCGGTGCAGCCGCGCTGATGGTCCAGGAACGCATCGGCGGCGGTGTCGTTGTGCTCGACCACGGCACGCGCGGCCTCGACGGGGAGGATCGCGGTGACCTGACCCAACCCGTCGGGCAGCGACCGGAAGGAGATGCCGACATCGTGCTTGCGCGCCGCCCGCGCCTTCTCCGCCGACGCGCGCGGCGCGAGCCGGGCGATAGTGCGGGTCACCAGCTGACGGACTCGCGGCGCGGGGGTGCGGGGCAGCCGGTCGACGATCGCGTCGACCACCGTCGTGGCGAGCTCGGGGTCGAGGTCGTCGGTGCGGTCGAGGACCCCGGCGACGTGCCGGTAGGTGATCTCGCCCCGCGACCACAGGTCGCGGACGGGTGCGGCGTGCTCGGCGAGGGCGCGGGCGTTCGCGATGTCGTTGCCGGCTGCGGTGTCCGAGACGCTGCGCGCGATCCGGACCTCCAGGCGCATGTGCCGGTCGTGCTCGGCGTCTCCGACGTGCGGGCCGACGTAGGTCGCCAGCGCCCGAGCCGCGCGGGCCTGCGACCAGGCGCTCAGCCGGTCGGCCGCGCGCAGCACGATCAAGCGGTCCTCGTCGCCGAGCAGCGACTCGTCCACGACCGCGAGGTCGGCAGCGAGCGCGGCGACGGTGTCGGCGGTGAGCGGAACATCAGCCGCGGCGCGCAGCCGCTCGAGGACGACGTCGCGAGGAGCCGCCTCGTGCCGCAGGGGCAGCCCCTCGAACTGCGCACCGCGACGACCGATCGAGTGCAGCTCGCGAGCGTGCATGACCTCGACCCGCAGCAGCCCGTGGCCACCACCCGCGCGTCGCGAACGACGCGCGATCCGGCACTCCACGAGGGAGACCGGAGGGGTGCTTGGCATGGCTCGATCGTACACGTGTCCAACGACATTCGGCAAGACATGTGATCGCGAAATCTTTTGATATCACTGCGATTTCGCGGTTCGCGAACACTACCCACTCGATGCGGCGTTCCGATCAGCGAAGCCGACAGCCAGGCGTCACTCGCGCCCTGACACAACGGAAACGAGATCTCGTTTGCGTTATGTCTCGGGTCGCTAGGACGTGTCACCGAGCCGCCCGCAGCACCACCGCGACCGTGCAATGCCGACGTCGGAGCGCCCGCCCCGCGCACCGTCGCAGCGCCCTTCACCACCGGCCACGCGTCAAGCTCCAACGAAGCCGACCACCTGCTCGCCATCGCTGCGCCCTTCACCTCCGGCCACGCGCCACGCGACAACCAAGCCGGCCACCCACTCCCCGTTGCTGCGCCCTTCACCTCCGGCCACGCGCCACGCGACAACCAAGCCGGCCACCCACTCCCCGTTGCTGCGCCCTTCACCACCGGCCACGCGCCACGCGACAACCAAGCCGGCCACCCACTCCCCGTTGCTGCGCCCTTCACCACCGGCCACGCGTCACGCGACAACGAAGCCGGCCGCTCACCGTCGCAGCGCCCTTCACCACCGACCACGCGCCACGCGACAACGAAGCCGGCCGCTCACCGTCGCAGCGCCCTTCACCACCGGCCACGCGTCACGCCACAACGCAGCCCCGCAATCCGCCCGCCGTTGCTGCGCCCTTCACCACCCACACGACGCACTCCCCGACGAGGCACCGACGACGGAGAGCGAACCGACGCAGCGTCAGGAGGAGCCGGTGGGGAAGCCGCCGGCCTTGCTGACCAGGGACGGCGTGGGGCGGCCGAGCTGCTCGCCGAGCCACTCGCTCGCGGCGATCAGCGCGTCGAGGTCGACGCCGGTGTCGACGCCGGACCGCTCGAGCAGGTAGACGAGGTCCTCGGTCGCGATGTTGCCGGTGGCCTTGGGCGCGAACGGGCAGCCGCCGATGCCGCCGAGGCTCGAGTCGAGGACGCGCACGCCCTCCTCGTACGCCGCGAGGGCGTTGGCGTAGCCGGTGTTGCGGGTGTTGTGGAAGTGCGCGCGCAGCCGGATCGACCCGGTCGCGGCGCGCACCGCGCGCACGCGCTCGCGGACGTCGGACGGGACGGCGACGCCGATGGTGTCGGCGATCGCGATCTCCTCCACGCCTGTCTCCGCGAGCTCGGCCACGACCTCCACGAGGCGCGACACGGGCACCTCGCCCTCGAAGGGGCAGCCGAACGCCGTCGACACGGTCACGGTCGGGAGGATGCCGGCCGCCTGGGCGAGCGGCACGACCTCGGCGACCGTCCGGACGGCATCGGCGACCGGCATGCCCTGGTTGCGCACGGCGAAGGCGTCGGACGCCGCGACGACGAGGTTCACCTCGTCGACCGCCGTCGCCTCGGCGCGCTGGAACCCGCGCGCGTTGAGGACGAGCCCGATGAGCGTGTGGTCGTCGCGGTGCGGGAGCGCAGCGACCCCGGCGACGACGTCCTCGGCGTCGGCCATCTGCGGCACGCGCGCCGGGTTCACGAACGACGCGACCTCGGCGCGGCGCAGCCCCGCGCCGAACGCCCGCGAGACGAGCTCGACCTTCTGCGCCGTCGTCAGCGTGGCGGGGTCGTTCTGCAGTCCGTCGCGCGCCGAGACCTCGACGATCTCCACGTCCGCCACCGCGCACCCCTCCGTCCGGTCTCCCCCGCCACCGTAGCCCCGGAGCACGGCGTACGCCGAGGCCCTAGGCTCGCCGCCGTGATCACCCACGTCGTGTCCTTCACCTTCGCCGACCGCGCCGACCGCGAGGAGTGCCGCGACCGGCTCGAGGCGCTCGTCGAGCCCATCGACGCGCTGCTCACGCTCACCGTGGGGCTCGACCTCCTCGGCGACAACGGCGCGGCCGACCTCGTCCTGATCAGCACCCACGACGACGCCGCGGGCCTGCGCGCCTACCAGCAGCACCCCGACCACGTGGAGTTCGCCGCCTGGCTCAAGCCCCGGATCACGTCGCGCACGGTCGTCGACTTCGAGTCCTGACGCCGCCGGGTCGCGAGGCCGTCGCGGCGCGGTGACGGGACGGTCACGGCCGTTCGGCCATCGCACGGACGCCGTGTGAGGATGGGGCGGCCGCCACCCGGGCGGCACCGGAACGGGGGTTCCCCATGCACCGCACGACCGTCGCCGTCACCGCCGGAGCGCTGCTGCTCCTCACCGGCTGCGCGAACGTGTCCTCCGGCTCGATCACGCGCGGCGACGCGCGCGACGCCGTCCTCGCCGCCGCGACCACGACGCAGCAGGCGGGCACCGCCCACCTCGCGCTCGACGTCCGCACCCTGGGCAGCGACCCGCTCGCGCTCACCGTCGACGGCCGCCTCGCCCTCGACGGCTCGAAGGCCGATCTCACCGCCTCCCTGCCGGCCGGTGCCCTCGGCGGCTCGAAGGCCTCGGTGCACGAGCTCGTCGTCGACGGCGACGCCTACCTGCAGGTGCAGGGCATCGACCTGCTCCCCGCGGTCTGGGTCAAGGCCGACCTCGGCAAGGACGCCACTGCCTCGGCCGACAACCCGCTCGCCCGCCTGGCCACCTCGGGCGGCGTCGACGACCTGCTCGCCGCGCTCAAGCAGGTCGGCACCGTCGAGAAGGTGGCGCGCCAGGACGTCGGCGGCGTCGCGACGACGAAGTACCACGCCACCATCGACGCCTCGTCCTTCCTCAAGGACCTCCCGGCGATCGGCGGCACGGACCTCGGCGGCATCGCCTCGGCGGTCTCGGCCCCGGTCGACCTCTGGGTCGACGACCAGGGCCGCCTGGTCCGCGCGGAGGCCACCGTCGGGAGCGGGGACACCGGCGTGAAGGTCTCCCTGGGCCTCGCCGAGTTCGGCACCCAGGTCGACGTCACGGCCCCTTCGGTCTCGCTCGACCTCGGCAACCTGCTCCAGGGCCTCGGCGGCTGAGCCCGCGCGACCCGGTCACGCGCTCCCGTCGCGGGGTTCCCCTCCCGGGCCGGCCGCCTGGCGGCTACCGTGAAGGGGTGTCTTCCCCCACGGCGCACGGTCCGGTCGACCCCGCAGTCGACGTCGACCTGCGCGCGGCCGCTCCGGTCGTGGCCGTCCCCCGTTACCCCGACGACCTGACGCACGAGGTGCGCATCGTCGACGGACGGTTCATGCACGCGGAGTGCTCCTGCGGCTGGCGCACGGCCGGTCGCCGCAACCGGGCCACGGTCCGCGCCGAAGCGCGCGACCACGCCCTGCTCCACGCGGGGACGTCGGACCAGGCGGTCTGACCCGGCCTGCTGAGGTCGGCGACCTCAGCCGAGCTCGACCTTCTGACCCTTCCCGACCACGACGATGCCGCCGTCGCTGACGGTGTAGCGCTCGCGGTCGACCGCGAGGTCGACGCCGATCTGCGCGCCGTCGGGCACCTGCACGTTCTTGTCGAGGATGGCGCGGCGTACGACGGCACCGCGGCCGATCTTCACGCCCGGCATGATCACCGAGCCCTCGACGTACGCACCCTCGCGGATGTTGACGTCGTAGCTCAGCACCGAGTTGCGCACGTGCGCGCCGGCGATGATCGAGCCCGCGCCCACCATCGACTCGTGGGAGTTGCCGCCCTCGACGAACTTCGCGGGGGGCAGCGGCGGCAGGTGCGACAGGATCGGCCACTGCCGGTTGTAGAGGTTGAAGATCGGGTGCACGGACACGAGGTCCATGTGGGCGTCGTGGTAGGCGTCGAGCGTCCCGACGTCGCGCCAGTAGCCGCGGTCGCGGTCGGTGGTGCCGGGCACCTCGTTGTCGGCGAAGTCGTAGACCTGCGCGATCCCCTGCGCGGTCATCATCGGGATGATGTTGCCGCCCATGTCGTGCACGGAGCCGTCGTCGCCGGCGTCGATGCGCAGCGCCTCGACGAGCACGTCGGTGGTGAAGACGTAGTTGCCCATCGACGCGTAGACGTGGTCGGGGTCGCCCGGGATGGTCGGCGGGTCGGAGGGCTTCTCGACGAAGCGCTCGATCGTGCGGCCGTCGGACGCCGTCTCGATGACGCCGAACTGGTTGGCCTGCTCCTTGGGCACCCGGATGCCGGCCACCGTGACGCCCGCGCCCGACTCGATGTGCTGGCGCACCATCTGCTCGGGGTCCATGCGGTAGACGTGGTCGGCGCCGAACACGACGACGTAGGACGGGCTCTCGTCGTAGACGAGGTTGAGGCTCTGGAAGATGGCGTCGGCGCTGCCGGTGTACCAGCGCGGGCCGAGGCGCTGCTGGGCCGGGACGGGGGTGATGTAGTTCCCGAGGAGGGTCGACATCCGCCAGGTGGTGGTGATGTGGCGGTCCAGGGAGTGGCTCTTGTACTGGGTGAGGACGCAGATCCGCAGGTAGCCGGCGTTGACCAGGTTGGAGAGCACGAAGTCGACCAGGCGGTAGGCCCCGCCGAACGGGACCGCGGGCTTGGCGCGGTCGGCCGTCAGGGGCATGAGCCTCTTGCCCTCGCCGCCGGCGAGGACGATCCCGAGCACGTCGCGGTTGGCCACGCCCTCACACTACCCAGACCTCTACGCTGACGTACGTGTTGCGCGTAGGGATCCTCACCCGGGAATGGCCGCCGGACATCTACGGCGGTGCTGGCGTCCACGTGGAGGAGCTCGTCCGAGAGCTCCGACCGCTGGCCGACGTCCGTGTCCACGCCTTCGGGCCGACGCGCGACGGCGCGAAGGGGCACCAGGTGCCCCCGGACTTCGCCAAGGCGCCGTCGGTGCTCCAGATCCTCGCGGTCGACCTCGACATGGTCCGCACGCTCGACCACCTCGACGTCGTGCACTCCCACACCTGGTACGCCAACCACGCGGGCCACGTCGCGGGCGAGCTCTACGGCATCCCGCACGTGATCACCGCCCACTCCCTCGAGCCGCGGCGGCCGTGGAAGGCCGAGCAGCTCGGCGGCGGCTACCGCGTCTCGTCGTGGATCGAGTCGTCGGCGTACCGGGAGGCGGCGGCGATCATCGCCGTGTCCGACGGCATGCGGCGCGACGTGCTCGACTGCTACCCGTTCGTCGACCCCGACCGGGTCCACGTCGTGCGCAACGGCATCGACCCGCACCGCTGGCACCCGGTCGAGAACGCCGACCGCCTCGCGGAGTACGGCGTTGACCCCGAGAAGCCCTTCGTCGTGTTCGTCGGGCGCATCACCCGGCAGAAGGGCATCCGCCACCTGCTGGCCGCCGCCCGCGACATCGACCCGTCGGTGACGCTCGTGTTCTGCGCGTCGTCGCCCGACGAGGAGTCGATCGGCCAGGAGACCGCCAAGGCGGTGGCCGAGCTCGAGCAGATCCGCCCGGTCGTCTGGATCAAGGAGCACGCTCCCCGACCCGTGGTCATGCAGCTCTACAGCCACGCGCTCGCGTTCCTCTGCCCGTCGGTCTACGAGCCGCTGGGCATCGTGAACCTCGAGGCGATGGCGTGCGGCACCGCGGTCGTGGCGTCCGACGTGGGCGGCATCCCCGAGGTCGTGGCCGAGGGCGAGACCGGCCTGCTGGTGCACTACGACGCCGACGACACGGAGAAGTTCGAGCACGAGTTCGCCGCGGCGGTGAACCAGCTCGTCGCCGAGCCGCAGCGCGCGGCGGCGATGGGGGTTGCCGGGCGGGAGCGCGCGGTCGCGCACTTCGGGTGGGACGTCGTCGCGGCCAAGACGGTCGACGTCTACCGCGCCGCGGGGGCAGTGGCGGGCGCCACCGCCCCGTGACGACCCTCGAAGGGCCCGTCGGCGTCCAGCAGGTCGACCGGCGACCGTGGCTCGGCTATGCCTTCTACCTCACGGCCGCGACGCTCTGGTCGCTCAACGGGGTGGTCGCCAAGATCATCCTCGAGCACGGGATGCCGTGGTACCGGCTCTCGGAGCTGCGCGTCACCGCGGCATGCCTCGTGCTGGTCGTGTGGGTGGCGCTGCGCAACCGGCCGGCGCTGCGGCTGCAGCGCAGCGAGATCGTGCCGCTGCTGGCGTACGGCATCCTCGGCATCGCCGCCACGCAGACGCTCTACCTCGTGGCGCTGCAGCGGATGCCCATCAGCATCGCGCTGCTGCTCGAGTTCACCGCGCCGATCATGGTGGCGCTCTACGTGAAGTTCGTACGCCGCCAGCCGGTGAGCAACCGGGTGTTCGCCGCCCTCGCGCTCGCGATGATCGGCCTCGCGATGGTCGCGCAGGTGTGGTCGGGCCTCACCCTCGACGCGTGGGGGCTGCTCGCGGGCCTCGCCGCGGCGGTCGCGCTCGCGTTCTACTTCCTGCAGGGCGAGGGCCTCGTCGCGAAGCGCGATCCCGTGTCGCTCGTGATGTTCGGCTTCATGGCGGCCTCGCTGTTCTGGGTCTTCGTGGCGCCGTGGTGGTCCTACCCGTGGGAGTACCTCGACTTCACCGCGCAGTTCGCCGGAGTCGGCCCCGAGCTCCCGTCGTGGCTGTACGTCGCCTACCTGGTGGTCCTCGGCACGGTGGTGCCGTTCGCGCTCGCGATGGCGTCGATGCGCCACATCAGCGCGTCGCAGGCGTCGGTCGTCGGCATGAGCGAGCCGGTGATCGCCGGCGTCATCGCGTGGGTGGTGCTCGGCGAGATCCTCGCGCCGGTGCAGATCCTCGGCGGCGTCGTCGTGCTGGTCGGCATCGTGCTGGCCGAACGGTCGCGCTGACGGCGTCCTAGGGCTCGAGCGCCGCGGCGTCGGGCATCGCGACGAGCAGCAGGTGCGGCCCGCCGTCGACCTGACGCAGCACACCCTGCGCGTACTCGGGGAGCACGTCGGGCAGCCCGTCGGGCTCGGGCACCAGGTCGCGAGCCGGGCGCACGGCGACCACGCGGTCGACCACGAGACCCACATGGTGGCGGTAGAGCGGCAGCAGCACCTCGCCGGGGCGGTCGGGGTCCGACCGCAGGTCGACCACCGGGATGGCACGGCCGCGGACGTCGACGAGTGCCACCCCACGGCCGTAGCGCGGACGCTGCGGCGAGGCGAGCAGCTCGAGGCTCTCGGGGCGCAGCACCGAGCCGACCTCCTCGACGGGGACGGCGTACGACGAGGCGCCCACGGCGAACACGACGTAGCCGTCGGGCTCCCGGCGCTCGCCCTCCTCGGACGCCGGCGGCTCGCCGGGAGCCGCGGTCGCGGCAGCGACCGGTGCGGCAGGTGCAGCAGCGGGCGCGAAGGTGCTCGGCCGCGGCGTCGCGGCGGGGTCGAGGACGACCGCCGTCGAGGCCGGGGCGAACGGCGAGCTCATGACGCCTGGGCCCGCAGGTCGTTCTCGGCGGCGAGGCGCTGGCACAGCGAGACCAGCTCGGCGACGTCGCAGCCGTCGAGCAGGTCGACGAGGTCCTGCTCGGACGACTCGGGCAGCGTCTGGGCGGCGGCGCGGTACTCGCGCGCGGCGGCCGCGTGCTCGCCGCAGCGGGCCAGCGCGCCGGCCAGCAGGAACCGCGCGTGGCCGTTCTGCGGCGCGAGGTAGACCGCCTTGCGCAGCGCGACCAGCGAGCCCTCGTCGTCGCCGACGGTCGCGCGGGCGCGGCCCTCGACGAGGTAGGCGTCGACCTCGAACGGGCTCGCGTGCGCCGCAGCTGAGGCGAGGCGGGCGGCCTCGGCGTACCGCGTCTGCTCGAGGGCCTCGCGGGCCAGGCGCAGCAGGTCGTTGGCGTGGTCGGGGTCGGGCACGGAGTCGGCCGGCGGGCGCAGGCGCGGGTGCGCGTCGGGGTACTGGCCGCCGACGTCCGGGGCACGGCGTACGACGCGGCGCGGCGGCTCGGGCAGCGACGCCGGCAGCGCGAGCGGCTTCGGCGCGTGGCTGACGGCCACGTCCTTGCGGTAGGCGAACGCGTCGCCGAGGGTCACGAGCGTGAAGGCGTCGGTGACCTGCCACAGCGTCTCGGCGTGGCCGACGAGCAGGTAGCCGCCGGCCGAGAGCACGCCGTGGAAGCGCGAGACCAGGTCGCGCATCGTCTCGCGGGCGAAGTAGATCGTGACGTTGCGGCACACGACGAGGTCGACCTCGCCCGGGCCGAACGGCGGGGCCTCGGTGACGAGGTTGTGCAGCCGTACGTCGACCAGGTCGCGGATCTCGGGGACGACGGTGTAGCTGCCGTCCTTCTTCTTCACGAACCACGAGCGCAGGCGCGCCTCGTCGACGAGCGTGAGCGAGCGGCCCGAGTAGCGGGCGCGGCGCGCGGCCGCGACGGCCTGCGACGACAGGTCGGTCGCGATGACGCGGATCTCGGGCGCCTGCGGCAGCGTCGCCGCCACCTCGGCCGCGATCATCGCGAGCGAGTACGGCTCCTCGCCGGTCGAGCAGCCCGCGCTCCAGATGGTGAGCGGACGACCGCGCGCGACGGCGCGACGGAGCAGCTCGGGCATGAGCCGGCGCTCGAGCGCGTGCATCTGCGGCGGGTTCCGGAAGAAGTGGGTCTCGGGGATCGTCACGGCGTCGAGCAGCGCCTGGCGCTCGCCCTCGCCGCCGGGGCTGCTGATCTGCGCGAGATACGCGCCGAGGTCCGCGGCACCCGTGGCCGCGAGCCGCTCGGACACGATGGCCGAGAGCGCCAGCCGTCGGCTCTGGTCGAAGACGAGACCGGCCTGCTGCGCGAGGAAGCCGGCCAGCGCCGCGTGCTCGGCGTCGGTCAGCTCGTTGTGGTTCGTGGTGACGGTGCTCATGTCACACCGCCTCCGCGACGGAGAGGCGCGCGACCGCCTCGACGATGGCCGGCGCGATGCGCGGCAGGGGCAGCTCGACGTCGACGGCGTCGAGGGCCACCGCTGCGGCGGGCATGCCCCAGACCGCGCTGGTGACCTCGTCCTGGGTCATCGTGAAGGCACCGACCCGGCGCAGCGACAGTAGCCCGGCGGCCCCGTCGCGGCCCATGCCGGTGAGCAGCACGCCCACCACGCGCTCGCGGCACGCCGCGGCCGCGCTGCGGAAGGTGCGGTCGATCTCGGGGATGTGGAACTGGCCCTCGCGGGGCGCCTCGATGGCGATCCGGCAGCCGGGGTCGATCACGAGGTTGCCGTCGCTCGGGGCCAGGACGACATGGCCCGGGCGGAGCCGGTCGCCGTGCAGCGCGACGGAGACGGGGAGCGGCGAGATGTCGCCGAGCCACTGCGCGAGGCCCTCGACGAAGCCCTCGGCCATGTGCTGGACCACGACCACGGACGCGGGGAGCTCGGGGGGCAGCTGGCCGAGCAGCGCGGCGAGCGCGGGCGGGCCGCCGGTCGAGGCACCGATGACGACGAGCGGTGGACGGCGTCGGCTGTCGCCGGTCGAGGTGCTCGGGGCCGAGGCGCCCGTGTCGACGGCGTACCCGCGCTCGCGGAGCCGGCCGCGAGGGTGGGTGATGACGCGGACGCGGCTGGCGACCGAGATGTGCCGGGCGAGGGTGCGGGCGTAGCTGGCGCTGCCCTCGGTCTCGCTGCCGGCGGGGACGACGTCGACGGCACCGGCGGCGAGCGCGAGGTCGGCGTCCTCCGACGCGGCTCCGGTCAGGACGATGGGGGCCGGGCAGCGGCCCATGACCCGCTCGACGAGCTCGAGACCGCCCGCGGCGAGCGCCAGGTCGAGGAGCACGACGTCCGGGGCGTGCTCGCACACGGCGACCACGGCCTCGTCGACGGTCCGCGCGGTGCCCAGGACGAGCACCCCGGCGGAGGCGAGCAGCTGGTCGAGCCGGGACACGCGCACCTGCGTGCCCGCGACGATCACGACCGAGACGGGGCGCGCAGGGTCGAGCGGCAGGCGCTCGTCCGCGAACGACGACCTCACCTCGACCTCCCCAACCCCGGTGGAGGCGGCCCCCAGGCGGGCTGCCCCTCCCAGGGAACGTCGTCAGACGTGGGGGGAACTTGAGGCTTCGACGGTCACCGGTTCGGAGCAGCGGGCCGGTCCGGCGGCGACGTCGGCGTCGTACGTCGGCCCGGTGGCTACGCTGCGAGCGTGCCAGGCCACGTAGGCGTGCGGAGCCGGCGGTCGCGCACGGTCGCGACGGTGCTGGTGGTCCTCGCGACGGCGCTCTGGTCGATCCCCACGCTCGGCCTGTTCGTGACGGCGCTGCGCACCAACGAGGCCCAGGCGTACGCCGGCTGGTGGCAGGTGGTCGTCGACCACCAGGTCTCCCTCGACAGCTACCAGCAGGTGCTCACCGGCGGCGACCTGCTCCCCACGGGGATCTGGCCCTACCTGCTGAACTCGATCGTGATCGTGCTGCCCGTGATGGCCGTGGGCCTCACGGTCGCGGCCATGTGCGCCTACGCGCTCGCGTGGCTGCGCGTGCCGTCGTCGGCGGTGCTCATCGGCATCCTCGTGGGGCTGCAGGCCGTCCCGATCCAGATGACGCTGCTCCCCCTGCTCAAGCTGTTCTCCGTCGGCTGGAGCATCGGCCCGATCCCCGTGATCCCGCTCATCACGAACGCCGCGGGGAAGCCGCTGTTCGCGGGCACCTTCGTCCCGCTGTGGTTCACCCACACGGTCCTGCTGCTGCCGCTCTCGGTGCTCCTGCTGCACCGCGCGATGGTCGGCGTACCGCGCGGGCTCATCGACGCCGCCCGAGTCGACGGCGCCGGGCACCCGCTGATCCTGCGGCGCATCGTGATGCCGCTGTGCCTGCCCACCCTCGCGGCGCTCGGCATCTTCGAGTTCCTCTGGGTCTGGAACGACCTGCTCATCGCGAGCACGTTCGTGCCCGGCGGCTCCGACTTCGCCCCGGTGACCGCGTACCTGTCCTACCTCAACGGCGCCCTGCAGCAGGACAACCTGCTGAGCGCCGGCACGTTCGTCGCGATCCTCATCCCGCTCGCCGTGTTCTTCGCCATGCAGCGCCACTTCGCCCGCGGTCTCACCGCCGGCGCCCTCAACGAGTAGCGGTCGCCGTGACTGCAGGAGAGCCCATGACCACCGACGCGGACTGCGTCTTCTGCGAGCTGATCGGGTCCGGCGACGCGCGCTGGGTCCACCGCGGCGACGACGCGGTGGCCTTCCTGCCGCTGCCCGACGGCGCGCTCGCACCGGGCCACACCCTCGTCGTCCCCCGCGCGCACTGCGTCGGCATCCTCGACGCGGACGACGCCGCGGTGACCGCCACGATGCACCTCGTGCAGCGCGTCTCCCGCGCGATGACCACGGCGCTGGGCGCGACGGGCGTCGTCCTGCTCAGCGCCAGCGGACCCGGCTCGGGCCAGTCGGTCGACCACTTCCACGTCCACGTCGTCCCCCGCTGGCCCGACGACGGCGCCGACCTCTGGCCCGCCGACCGCTCAGCCCACGCCCCGATCCCCGACGTCCACGACCTCCTGGCCACCGAGCTCGGCTGAGCCCCCGGCGCCGAGGCGGATCAGGCCGAGGGGCTGGCGGAGGTGAGGGAGAACGAGGCGGGCTTCGAGGTCACCGCGGAGTTGCGGCCGGTGAGCTTGTAGGACCCCGCCTGGGCCTCGGGCATGTCGGCGGGGCAGCCCTTCTTCGAGAGCTTGCCGAGCCAGGTCACGGTCACCGAGTACGACTGCCCCGGCTGGATGGTCTGCACCTGCTGCGAGCCACCGGGGTTGCAGTCGTCGGACGACCACACGCGCGCGGTGCCCGAGGTGATGACGAGCTCGTTCTGCGCGGCGCCGATGTCGCGACGGCAGGGCTTGCTCGAGGTGTTCTGGATCCGCATCCGCAGGCGCGGCGTGGAGCCGACGGGGTACGACGCGGCGTCGGTCGAGGCCGTCACGGCGATGTCGTCGTCGGCGCACAGGGGCACGCCGGTGGTGGTCGGGCTGGCGCTCGGGGACTTCGACGTCGAGGTCGACGCGGACGCCGAGGGCGACGGGGAGGTCGGCTTCGCCGACGGCGAGGCCGGCGACGAGGAGGGGCTCGTCGACGGCGTGGCGCCCGACGACGAGGACGACCCGAACGTGCGCTGCCAGACCCAGCGGGCGCCCAGCACGAGCGCCACGACGACGAGCAGCGCCAGCAGCCGGCGGACCCAGTAGACGCCCGGAGGCAGGGGTCCGCGCGGGTTCATGAGCGTGCTCACGCGCCGCACGCTACCGGCCGAGGGGTGGCCGAGTCCGTCGGGTGCGAGGATGCGCCGCGAGATGCCCGAGTCGCCCCTGCACGCTCCGCTGCTGTCCTGGTACGCCGCGGCGTCGCGCGACCTGCCCTGGCGGGCGGCCGACCGCGACCCCTGGGGCGTCCTGGTCAGCGAGGTGATGCTCCAGCAGACGCCCGTCGACCGCGTGGTCCCCGCCTGGACCGCGTGGATGCAGCGCTGGCCCGCCCCGGCCGACCTGGCCCGCGAAGCTCCCGGCGAGGCCGTGCGCATGTGGGGCCGGCTTGGCTACCCGCGGCGCGCGCTGCGCCTGCACGCGGCGGCCACGGCGTGCGTCGAGCGGTTCGAGGGCCAGGTGCCGTCGACGTACGACGACCTGCGGTCGCTCCCCGGCGTGGGCGACTACACGGCCGCCGCGGTGCTCGCCTTCGCGTACGGCCGGCGCGCGGTCGTGCTCGACACGAACGTGCGCCGCGTGCTCGCCCGCCTCCTCGACGGCGCGGAGCACCCGCGCCCGTCGGTGACCGCCGCCGAGCGCACCCTGGCCGACTCCGTGCTCCCCGACGACGACCCCACGGCGGCCGCCTGGTCGATCGCACTCATGGAGCTCGGCGCGCTGGTGTGCACGTCGGCCTCGCCGCGCTGCGAGGCGTGCCCGGTGGCGGCGGAGTGCGCGTGGGTGGCGGCCGGGCGTCCGGCGTACGACGGACCCGCACGCCCGGTGCAGCGGTTCACCGGCACCGACCGCCAGGTGCGCGGCCAGCTCATGGCCGTGCTGCGCGACGCTCCCGGGCCGGTGACCGCGGCCGAGCTCGACGCGGTGTGGGACGACGCCGTGCAGCGCGCCCGCGCCCTCGACAGCCTGGTGGCCGACGGCCTGGTCGACCCGCTCGACGACGGCCGCTTCGCGCTGCCCGGCTGACCCGATCCCCCGCGCGGCGACTGCGGCGGCGCCTACGCTCGGCGAGCCCTGACGCCCACGACCGGGAGACCCCGTGACCACCGTGCCCGCCCTGCCCGTCATCGTCACCGGAGCGTCGTCCGGCATCGGCCTCGAGACCGCGGTCGGCCTGGCCCGCCAGGGCTACCGCGTCGTCGCCACCGTGCGCGACCTCGGCCGCACCGAGGCGCTGGACGCCGCCGCGGCCGGGCTCGAGCTCGATGTGCGCCGCCTCGACGTCACCGACGACGCCTCGGTGCGCGAGCTCGTGGCCGGCGTCGTCGAGACGTATGGCGGACTGCACTCTCTGGTCAACAACGCGGGCGCCGCGCACCTCGGGACGGTCGAGCTCGACACGATGGACGCGATCCGCGCGGCGATGGAGGTGAACTTCTTCGGCGTCGTCGCGATGACGCAGGCCGCGATGCCGCACCTGCGCGCGAGCAGCGGCGTGGTCGTGTCGATCACGAGCGTCGGCGGCATCGTGGGCCAGCCGTTCAACGAGACCTACTGCGCCGCGAAGTTCGCCGTCGAGGGCTTCATGGAGGGCCTGGCCCCCGTCGCCGCCACGGTCGGGGTGCGCGTCGTGGTCGTGGAGCCGGGCGCGGTCGCGAGCTCGTTCGTCGCGAACGCCGGAGT
The DNA here is from genome assembly GCA_046330715.1 of Candidatus Nanopelagicales bacterium. Classification (GTDB taxonomy): domain Bacteria; phylum Actinomycetota; class Actinomycetes; order S36-B12; family CAIYMF01; genus Longivirga. Next base: position 218,813 of record JAXLSG010000003.1, on the reverse strand, counting down.
CGACCCGCAGGCGATGGTCGCGGCGGTCGGCCCCTACGGCCCCGCCGCGGCCGGCTACCTCGCTCGCACGGCCGGCGCGTTCGCCAACGCGCAGAGCTCCGCCGACGCCGCCGCGGTCGTCGTGTCCGCGGTGGTCGACCCCGCGACGCCGTTCCGCGTCCAGACCTCCCCCGCGGCCGTCGGCTTCGTCGGCGTGAAGCTCGCTGACCTCGACGGCTCCGCCGTGCAGGGCCTCACCCGCTCGTGGGTGTCGGCACCGGCGTAGCGTCGGGGCCGGAGGCGAGGACCATGATCGAGAGCATCGGGGTCGAGGAGCTCGCGCCCCAGGACGCCGCCGCGATGGTGGGTCGCTGCGCCGCCGAGGAGATCGGGCCGTTCGTGGGCACCGCGTACGCCGCCGTCGGCGAGGCGCTGGCGCGGCAGGGACTGCACCCGGTCGGTCCGCCCTTCGTCCGCTACGGCACCTCCGGCGACGACGGCATGGACGAGTCGGGCAGCGCGATGGTCTTCCACGTGACCGCCGGGTTCCCGTGCAGCGGCCGGCTCGCCGCCGAGGGCGACGTCGTGCCGGTGGTCCTGCAGAGCGGCACCGCGGTCGTCGCGGTGCACGTGGGCGCGTGGACCGACATGGGCGCGGCGTACGCCGCCGTCGCGGAGCACATGGCCGAGCACGGCCTGCAGCGTGCGGGCGATCCCTGGGAGACCTACCTCGACGGCCCCGAGGTCGAGGTGCACCGCACGATCCTGCGCGCCCCCTGCCGACCGGCCTGAGACGCGGAACGGGCCGCCCCCGCGAGGGGACGGCCCGTTAGACGTGCGGGTGTCAGGCGGGTGCGCCGCCCTCGGCCACCGGCGGCTCGTCGGCGCCGGCACCGACGCCCTCGACGATCTCCTCGATCGCCGGGACCTCGGACTTGGTCTCGCCGCGGAACGAGAAGGTGCGCTCGGCGCCCTCGCCCTCGACGTCGACCACGACGATCGAGCCCGGACGCAGCTCGCCGAAGAGGATCTTCTCCGAGAGCGCGTCCTCGATCTCGCGCTGGATCGTGCGTCGCAGCGGACGGGCGCCGAGGACCGGGTCGTAGCCGCGCTCGGCGAGCATGTCCTTCGCCGCCCGCGTGAGCTCGATGCCCATGTCCTTGTCCTTGAGCCGCTGGTCGAGGCGGGCCACCATCAGGTCGACGATCTCGACGATCTCGTCCTGCGTGAGCTGGTGGAACACCACGATGTCGTCGACGCGGTTGAGGAACTCCGGCCGGAAGTGCTGCTTGAGCTCGTCGTTGACCTTCGCCTTCATCCGCTCGTAGGACGACTTGGTGTCCTCGGAGTTGGAGAAGCCGAGGTTGACGCCCTTGGCGATGTCCCTCGTGCCGAGGTTGGTCGTCATGATGATGACGGTGTTCTTGAAGTCGACGACGCGGCCCTGCGAGTCGGTCAGGCGACCGTCCTCGAGGATCTGCAGCAGCGAGTTGAAGATGTCCGGGTGGGCCTTCTCGACCTCGTCGAAGAGGACGACCGAGAACGGCTTGCGACGGACCTTCTCCGTGAGCTGGCCGCCCTCCTCGTACCCGACGTAGCCGGGGGGCGAGCCGAACAGGCGCGACACGGTGTGCTTCTCGGAGAACTCCGACATGTCGAGCGAGATGAGAGCGTCCTCGTCGCCGAACAGGAACTCCGCGAGCGTCTTGGACAGCTCGGTCTTACCGACGCCCGACGGGCCGGCGAAGATGAACGAGCCACCGGGGCGCTTGGGGTCCTTGAGGCCCGCACGCGTGCGCCGGATCGCCTGGGAGAGCGACTTGATCGCCTGCTCCTGGCCGATGACGCGCTTGTGCAGCTCGTCCTCCATGTGGATCAGGCGCGAGCTCTCCTCCTCGGTCAGCTTGAAGACCGGGATGCCCGTGGCGGTCGCGAGGACCTCGGCGACGAGCTCGTCGTCGACCTCGGCCACGACGTCGAGGTCGCCGGCCTTCCACTCGCGCTCGCGCTGCGCCTTCTCGGTGAGGAGGTTCTTCTCCTTGTCGCGCAGCGAGGCCGCCTTCTCGAAGTCCTGCGCGTCGATCGCGCCCTCCTTCTCGCGGCGGACGTCGGCGATGCGCTCGTCGAACTCGCGCAGGTCCGGCGGAGCGGTCATCCGGCGGATGCGCAGGCGCGCGCCCGCCTCGTCGATGAGGTCGATCGCCTTGTCGGGCAGGAACCGGTCGCTGATGTAGCGGTCGGCCAGCGTCGCGGCGGCGACGAGCGCGGCGTCGGTGATCGAGACGCGGTGGTGCGACTCGTACCGGTCGCGCAGGCCCTTGAGGATCTCGATGGTGTGGGCCAGCGTCGGCTCGGCGACCTGGATCGGCTGGAAGCGGCGCTCGAGCGCGGCGTCCTTCTCGACGTACTTGCGGTACTCGTCGAGGGTGGTCGCGCCGATCGTCTGCAGCTCGCCGCGGGCCAGCATCGGCTTGAGGATCGAGGCGGCGTCGATCGCGCCCTCGGCCGCACCGGCACCGACGAGCGTGTGCATCTCGTCGATGAACAGGATGATGTCGCCGCGGGTGCGGATCTCCTTGAGCACCTTCTTGAGGCGCTCCTCGAAGTCGCCGCGGTAGCGGCTGCCGGCGACGAGAGCGCCGAGGTCGAGGGAGTAGATCTGCTTGTCCTTGAGCGTCTCGGGCACCTCGCCCTTGACGATCATCTGCGACAGGCCCTCGACGACCGCGGTCTTGCCGACGCCGGGCTCGCCGATGAGCACCGGGTTGTTCTTGGTACGCCGCGAGAGCACCTGCATGATGCGCTCGATCTCCTTCTCGCGCCCGATGACCGGGTCGAGCTTGCCCTCGCGCGCGGCCTGCGTGAAGTTGCGGCCGAACTGGTCGAGGACGAGGGAGGTCGAGGGCGTGCCCTCCTGCGGACCGGTGCCGGCCGCGGCCGGCTCCTTGCCCTGGTAGCCCGAGAGCAGCTGGATGACCTGCTGGCGGACGCGGTTGAGGTCGGCGCCGAGCTTCACGAGGACCTGGGCGGCGACGCCCTCGCCCTCGCGGATCAGTCCGAGCAGGATGTGCTCGGTGCCGATGTAGTTGTGGCCGAGCTGCAGCGCCTCGCGCAGCGACAGCTCGAGCACCTTCTTGGCGCGCGGCGTGAACGGGATGTGCCCGGACGGCGCCTGCTGGCCCTGGCCGATGATCTCCTCGACCTGCTGGCGCACGGCCTCGAGGGAGATCCCGAGCGACTCCAGCGCCTTGGCGGCGACGCCCTCACCCTCGTGGATGAGGCCGAGGAGGATGTGCTCGGTGCCGATGTAGTTGTGGTTGAGCATCCGGGCCTCTTCCTGGGCCAGGACGACCACCCGGCGAGCCCGGTCGGTGAACCTCTCGAACATCTGCACTCTCCTCCACAGACGCAGCCGCGCCGCGGCTGGTCTCGCAAGCCTAGCCCGGGTTCCCCCGGGCCTCATGTCGCATGAACCCGCGCGGGCGCCCAGACGTTCCGCCCGGCGTTACGCCGAGGGTGAACCTGAGCGCTCCGGGCCGGTCCGCGCTAGCGTGCCCGCGTGCTCAGCGTCGTGATCGGTGTCGGCCCCGGACTGGGGATGTCGCTCGCCCGCCGCTTCGGGAGGGCCGGCGACGTCGCGCTCCTCGTGCTCGACGAGCCCTCCGGCGAGCAGTTCGTCGCCGAGCTCGCCGAGCAGGGCACCCGGGCCACGGCGTTCGTCGCCGACCTCGCCGACGAGCAGTCGCTGCGCGGGGCCCTGCGCGAGCTCCGGGCGGCCGTCGGCGACCCCGACGTGGTGGTCTACAACGCCTCGGTCGGCATCGACGTCGGCCCCGGCGAGGTCACGAAGGAGCAGGTCCTCGACGCGCTCGCCGTGGGAACCCTCGGCGCCGTCGCGACCTACCAGGAGCTGGCCCCGGGGATGCGGGAGCGCGGCAGCGGCACCTTCGTCGTCACCGGCTCGGGCGTGTCGCTCAACCCCTGGCCCGGCACGATCGCCCTCACCCTCGACAAGGCGGCGCTGCGGGCGTTCGCCCTCGCGATCTTCCGCGAGAACAAGAGCACGGGCGTGCACTGCGGCACGGTCACGATCGACGGCCTGCTGCGCAAGCCCGGCTTCGAGCCCGACACCGTGGCCGAGACCTTCTGGGCGTTCCACACCCAGTCCGAGCCGACCGCGGAGCTCGTGCACCGTCCCTGACGGTCCTCCGCCATCGTCGGCGAGTCGCCACCGCGACCCGGTCCCACCCGCCAGGATCTGCGCATGCCGGTCCGCGTACGCCTCGTCGTCGCCAGCGCCCTCATGCTCTTCACCGAGCTCATGCTCATCCGGTGGCTGGGCGCGAACGTCCTGAACCTCGCGTACTTCTCCAACATCGTGCTGCTCGGCTCGTTCCTCGGCATCGGCCTGGGCTTCCTCATGGCCAAGCCCGGTCTGCGCTCGCCGTGGTGGTTCCCGGTGAGCCTCGCCGCGCTGATGCTCCTCGTCGTCCTGGTGCCCAACGGCATCGACCGCTCGGGCAGCGACCTCATCTACTTCACCGGCATCCAGACCGAGGGCGGACTGCCGCCGGTCGTCACGCTCGGCCTCGTGTTCGCGGCCGTCGCCCTGGTGATGACCGGCCCCGGTCTGCTCACCGCGCAGTGCTTCCTCGAGCTGCCCCGCCTCGACGCCTACCGCTGGGACCTCGTCGGCAGCCTGATCGGCACCGTGCTGTTCGCCGTGATGTCGTTCCTGTCGGCGCCGCCGCTCGTGTGGTCGCTCTTCCTCGCCGCGGCGACGCTCGCGCTCGTGCGCACCCCGCTGTGGGTCGTGGCGCCGTCGATGGCGCTCGTCGTCGGACTCATGCTCTGGGGCCAGCTGCAGGGCTCGATCTGGTCGCCGTACTACAAGATCGACACGGAGTTCCACTCGCTCACGGGCACCGACGGCAAGCAGTACCAGGGCGTCGGCGTCCTCGCCAACGGCATCCCGCACCAGTCGATCGTGCCGATCTCGTCGCGCCTCAACGCGCAGTCGTTCTACCCGATCCCCTACGAGCGCAGGGCGAACCAGAGCCTCGACGACGTGCTCGTGGTCGGCGCCGGCAACGGGTCCGACGTCGCCCTCGCGCTGTTCAAGGGCGCCAAGCACGTCGACGCCGTCGAGATCGACCCGCGCATCCACGACCTCGGCGTGGCGTACCACCCCGACCACCCGTACGACGACCCGCGCGTGACGTCGTACATCACCGACGGCCGCGCGTTCCTGCACAACACCGACATGAAGTACGACCTCGTGGTGTTCGCGCTGCCCGACTCGCTCACCCTCGTCGCGGGCTCGAACCAGCTGCGGCTCGAGAGCTACCTGTTCACGCAGGAGGCGCTCGAGAACGTGCGCGACGTGCTCAAGCCGGGCGGCACGTTCTCGATGTACAACTACTACCGCGAGGACTGGCTCGTCGGCCGGCTCGCCAACACCGCGGCCGCCGCGTTCGGCCACGCGCCGTGCGTCGACACCTACCAGAACCGCAGCGCCGTCATCACCGTCGGGCTCTCGCAGGCCGACCAGGCCTGCCCCGCCCCGGGGAGCAGCACGACCACCGTCGCGAGCGTCGACGGCCCCGCGCCCGTGCACGACGACCGGCCGTTCCTCTACCTGCGCACGGCGAGCATCCCCGCCACGTTCCTGCTGACCATCGGGCTGATCCTGCTGCTGTCGCTCCTCGCGGTGCGCTGGGTCGGCGGCCCGATGCGCCGGATGACGCCGTACGTCGACCTCGCGTGCCTGGGCGCCGCGTTCCTGCTCCTCGAGACGCGGGCGGTCACGTGGTCGGCGCTGCTGTTCGGCACGACGTGGGTCGTCAACGCGATCGTGTTCGCGGGGATCCTGATCGTCGTCCTGCTCGCGGTCGAGGTCACGCGGCACCTGCCCCGCAGGCCGTCCCGGCCGTGGGCCTTCGCGCTCCTCGCCGCGACCCTGCTCGTCGCGTGGCTCGTACCTGTCGGCTGGCTGCTCTCGATGCCGATGCCGCTGCGCATCGTGTCGGCCGTCGCGATCGCGTTCGGTCCCGTGTTCGCGTCCAACATCGTGTTCGCGACCCGCTTCGACGACGCCGCCGACCCGACGAGCTCGTTCGCCGCGAACCTGCTCGGCGCCATGGTCGGCGGCTGCCTCGAGTACGTCGCCCTCATCGTCGGCTACCCCGCGCTCATCGGCGTCGCGGCGCTGCTGTACCTCGCGGCGTTCCTCCTCGGGCCGCGCGGCGCGGACGCCCGCGCCGACGGGCAACCGGTGGCGGCACCGGCCTAGCCTGGGTGCGCCCGGACGGGATCCCGCCCGGGAGACCGCCCTGCGGAGCTGACGATGTCCGGAACCACGCCCGACCTGCCCACCACGCCGGAGCCGGCCGTCGCCGAGCAGGAGCCGCCGGACCCGGGTGCCCTGGCCGACGAGGTCGCCTCTGTCGAGGCCCCTGCCGAGGACCTCGGGCTGTTCGCGCCTACCTGGTACGTCCTGCTCTGCGCCGTCCCGTTCGCCGCGGCCTTCCTCGTCCCGATGATCCTCATCTACAACGGCCAGCACGCCGTGCCGCCGATCTCCGCCGCTGCCGCGGCGTGGATGGGCGTCGGCGCGGGCTGGCTGCTCTGGGCGCTGGGCACCGTGTTCTGGCTGCTCGGCAAGCTCGTGCTGTCGACCCCGCGCTCGCGGGCACCGCACGCCTGGGCCTGGTGGGACCGCACCACGCGCGCGTGGGTGCTCGTCGTGGCGGTGTGGGGCATCGTCGCGAGCCTCGCGGTGGTCGTGGTCGCGATCGCGATCGACCGCCTCGCCGCCTAGCCGCCTCAGTGCGCAGGTGGCTGCCCCATCGGCGGGCGGTCGTCCTTCTCCATCCAGCGCTCGGGGTGCGCCAGCCCCGTGTAGCCCATCGCGCGGTAGACCTCGTGCGCGTCGGCGGTCGCCAGGATCTGACGGCGTACGCCGGTAGCTTCGACGGCGTCGGTGACCGTGCGCATGAGCCAGTGCCCGATGCCGCGACCGCGGTAGGGCTCGTCGACGATCACATCGCACACCCACGCGAACGTGAGCCGGTCCGTGACCACGCGCGCGAACCCGACCTGGGCGTCGCCGTCGTACACGCCGAAGCACCACGAGGCGGGGATCGTGGCGGCGACGGTCTCCCGGCTGCGGTCGTTCGCCCAGTAGCCCTGGCCGACCACGAGCTCGTAGGTGCGGTCGGGGTCGACCCGCGCCGGGTCGTCGTCGATCTCGAGACCGTCGTCGCGCCGGGCGAGGACCGTCATCGGCCGGCCCCGCTCTGCTCGACGACCGTCACGGGTGGGCGGCCTGGAACTTCGCCTGCAGGTCGGCGCTGATCCGGCCGCGCTCGTTGACCGCGATGCCCTGGCTCTTGGCCCACTCGCGGACCTCCGCAGGGCTCGGGCCGTCGCCGCCGGCCGCCTTGGCCCGGGAGCGTCCCGTCGTACGCCGGCCCGCCCCGCCGAGGCGGCGCGCGTGCCCGACGTAGGTGGCCAGGGTGTCGCGCAGCGCGGCGGCGTTCTCGCGCGAGAGGTCGATCTCGTAGGCGACGCCGTCGAGGGCGAAGGTCACCGTCTCGTCGGCCGATCCGCCGTCGAGGTCGTCGACGAGCACGACCTGCACCTTCTGAGCCATTCTCGTCTCCCTTTTCCCAGCGAATTCCGCGCAGAAATGCAGTCTGACCGAATTTGCACAGGAATAGCAAATGCGCCCGACGAATTCGGTCTCCCCGAAGGTCGCGACATCGAGAAGGCCCGCTGGCGGTGCTCAAGGCGCTGCGGACAGGGGACGCTGAACGCGGGGGGACGCGGCCCCCTGGCCTCCCACGAAATAGAAACGCCCTACCCTTTCGTGGGAGGCTAGGGGGCCGCGGCCACCACCAGCTCTTTACCCAACGAAAAGCAAGATCCGAGAGCGCCCGAGACCGGTTGCAGGGAATTCGCCGGGTCGAGAGCGTCCGGGTAGGGTTGCCTCACTGCGCGCCGACGTCGCCGCGCGTCCCGCACCAGCCCCCGGACGGACGCCGTGACCAGCGACACCCGCCTCCCCGCCGCCCCCGCGGACATCCCCGACGACACCGCCGCGCTGCGCAGCGACATCCGGGCGCTCGGCGAGCTGCTCGGCGAGACCCTCGTGCGGCAGGACTCGGCGGAGCTGCTCGCGCTCGTCGAGGACGTGCGCGGCGCGTCGCGCCACGACCTCGGTGCCACGAGCGAGGTCCTCAGCGGCGTCGACCTCCCGACGTCGATCCGGCTGGCCCGCGCGTTCTCGACGTACTTCCACCTCGCCAACGTCACCGAGCAGGTGCACCGCTCGCGCGAGCAGAAGAACGCCCGGCGCACCGAGGGCGACCCGCTCTCGGCCGCCGCCCGGCGCATCGACGCGGCGCTGCGCGCCGGCGAGGTACGCCACGAGCAGGTGGCCGGCGCGATGAGCCGGCTCTCCGCCCGACCCGTCTTCACGGCGCACCCGACCGAGGCGGCCCGCCGCTCGGTGCTGCTCAAGCTGCGCGGCATCGCCGACCTGCTCGACCGCGCCCAGGCCGACGGCGTCGGGCTCGACGACCCGCGCGTCGCGCGGCGCGCGGCCGAGCTCGTCGACCTCCTGTGGCAGACCGACGAGCTGCGGCTGGACCGGCCCGAGGTGCTCGACGAGGCGCGCAACGCCCTCTACTACCTCGACGACCTCGCCCGCGGTCCGGTCACGGCCGTGCTCGACGACCTCGCGGCCGCCCTCGCCGCGGTCGGCGTCGAGCTGCCTGCCGACGCGCGGCCGCTGTCGTTCGGCTCGTGGATCGGCGGCGACCGCGACGGCAACCCGTTCGTCACGCCGGCGGTCACCCGGCAGGTCGTCGACCTCGTGCGCGACCACGCCGTGCGCGACCTGCTGCCGGTGATCCAGAAGCTGCTCGAGGACCTGTCGGTGTCGGAGCGGCACAACGACGTCTCCCCCGAGCTGCGCGCGTCGCTCGAGGCCGACCTCGCGGCGCTCGACGACCTCGACCCCCGGTTCCAGCGGCTCAACGCCGAGGAGCCCTACCGCCTCAAGCTCACCTGCGTGCACGCGAAGCTCAACCACACGCGCGCCCGGATCGCGGCCGGTACGCCGCACCGCCCGGGACGCGACTACGCGATGACGCGCGAGCTGCTCGACGACCTGCTCCTCGTGCGCGACTCCCTCGCCTCGCACCGCGGCGAGCTCGCGGCGCACGGCATGGTCGAGCGCGCGATCCGCACGGTCGCAGCGTTCGGCCTCTCGCTCGTCACGCTCGACGTGCGGGAGCACGCGTCGGCGCACCACAGCGCGGTCGGCGTCCTCGTCGACCGGCTCGGCGAGCAGGGCTGGCGCTACGAGGACCTGCCGCGCGACCACCGGCGTGCGCTGCTCTCGCGCGAGCTCGCGTCGCGACGCCCGCTGGCGCCGACCCCGCCGCCGCTCGAGGGCGACGACCTCCGCACCTACAACGCGTTCGTCGCGATCCGCGAGTCGCTCGAGCAGCACGGTCCTGAGGTCTGCGAGACCTACATCATCTCGATGACCAAGGGCGTCGACGACGTCCTGGCGGCCGTGGTGCTCGCGCGCGAGGCGGGTCTCGTGGACCTGTCGGGCGACGTCGCGCGGATCGGCTTCGTGCCGCTGCTCGAGACCGTCGACGAGCTGCGTCGCGCCGGCGAGCTGCTCGACGGGCTGCTGCAGGACCCGTCGTACCGCCGCATCGTCGAGCTCCGCGGCGACGTGCAGGAGGTCATGCTCGGCTACTCCGACTCCAACAAGGACGCCGGCATCACGACGTCGCAGTGGGAGATCCACCTCGCGCAGCGCCGGCTGCGCGACGTCGCCCGGGCGCACGGCGTGCGTCTGCGCCTGTTCCACGGTCGCGGCGGCACGGTGGGTCGCGGCGGCGGTCCGACGTACGACGCTGTGATGGCGCAGCCGTGGGGCGTGCTCGACGGCGAGATCAAGCTGACCGAGCAGGGCGAGGTCATCTCCGACAAGTACCTGCTGCCCTCGCTCGCCCGCGAGAACCTCGAGCAGCTGCTCGCCGCCGTCGTCGAGGCGACGGTGCTGCACCAGGCGCCGCGCGCCAACGCCGCGAACCTCGCGAAGTGGGACCCGACGATGGACCTCGTGTCGATCGAGGCGCAGAAGGCCTACCGGCGTCTCGTCGACGACCCGGACCTGCCGCGCTACTTCGCGACGTCGACCCCGGTCGAGGAGCTCGCCGACCTGCACCTCGGCTCGCGCCCCGCGCGTCGTGCCTCGGCCGACGCCGGCATCGAGGCGCTGCGCGCGATCCCTTGGGTGTTCGGCTGGACCCAGTCGCGCCAGATCGTGCCGGGCTGGTTCGGTGTCGGCACCGGTCTGCGCGCCGCCCGCGAGGCCGGGTACGCCGAGGTCCTCGAGCACATGCACGCGGAGTGGCACTTCTTCCGCAACTTCGTCTCCAACGTGGAGATGACCCTCGCCAAGACCGACCTCACCGTCGCCCGCGAGTACGTCGAGCAGCTCGTGCCCGCCGACCTGCACCACGTCTTCGACGCGATCGTCGAGGAGCACGCGGCCACGGTTCGCGAGGTGCTCGCGCTCACCGGGCACGACGAGCTGCTCGGGTCGAACGAGTCGCTGCGTCAAACCCTCGTCACCCGAGACCGCTACCTGCTGCCGCTCCAGCTCCTGCAGGTGCAGCTGCTGCGCCGGGTGCGCGAGTCGCGCGAGAGCGCCGAGGTCGACCCGACCCTGCGCCGCGCCCTGCTGCTCACGGTCAACGGCATCGCCACCGGCCTGCGCAACACCGGCTGACCGGAATCCCGGTCGCCCGGGACCCAGCACCCGTGCGCCCGGGACACCCGGCGCGCGAGCGTCCTCCCAGCCGGAGGTCGCAGGGGAGCCTCCGGGACACCGGGAGGCAGCATGACCATCGTCGAGACCCCGACCGTCGCACCGGTCGCATTCGAGACGGCACGCGGACGGCGCTGGGCCGCGGCGTGGCTCGCCGTAGGCCCGCTCATGATGATCGCGTCCTTCGGCCTCGCCGCCGTCATCGACCGCTCCACCGGCGGGTTGGACGACTTCGAGGCCGCCAAGGCCGAGCCCGGCCTGGCCGGCCTGAGCTCCTTCTTCGACCTGCTCACCCCGCCGACGATGCTCGCCTGGGGCGCGGTGATGTTCCTGGTCGCCCACCGCTGGGCGCGGCGCTCCTCGTGGACCTTCCTCGTGGCGAACGTCCTGCAGCTGTGCGGCCTGGCGGCGGTGGTGGGCATCGAGCTCGTGACGGCGCTCCTCTTCATCGACGGCGTTCCGCGCGCGACCATCGACTCGGTCATGGACGACAAGCTGACGGGCACCGTGCCCGGGATCGCGCTCATGCTCATGTTCATGGTCACCATCCCTATCGGCTTCATCGCCCTCGGCATCGCGCTGTGGGCGACGAGGTGGGTACCGCGGTGGGTGCCCGTGGTGATGTGGCTGACGCCGTTCGCCGACATGCTCACGCCGGACCACCCCAAGTGGCTCCACGTCGCCCTCTTCGTCGTGCTGCTGGCAGCGTCGCTCGCGGTGGCCGGAGGCATCCTGCGCGATGGGGCTCCCGGCCCCGCCGTGGCGGAGCACACTTCCTGACCATGGGGGATCGCCGACGGTCGATGGCCCCGGCGCTGGTCGCCGGGGCCATCGCCGTGCTCTGCCTGGTGACCGTCCTGCTGTGGTCGCGGCTGCCGCACGACGCCGATGACGCCGTCTCTGGCTACGGCGTCGCCGGGTTCATGTGGACGATCGTGCTCGGCGGTGTCGGCGTGCTCGTCCTGCGCGACTCGCCGGGCAACCTGCTGGGCCCCTTGCTCGCCAGCATCGGCCTCTGGTTCGGCGTCAACGGCATCGCCGGAGCGCTGCAGCCGATGCTCGCGGTCGATTCCAGGGCATACGCCTGGTGCGCGCTCGTCAACGGTCTGTGGATCGTCGTCGTGCCCGCGGCGTTCCTGGTCGCGCACCTGTACCCCGACGGTCGTCCGCTGTCGCCCCGCTGGCGGGTTCCGGCGGTCGTCGGGGCCGCATGCATCCCGGTGACGCTAGTGTGCGCGACCTTCTACCCCGGCATCACAGAGACCGATACGGGCATCGGGTCCGCGGTGAACCCCCTCGGAGTCCCGGCGCTGTCGGCGCCGGCCGGCGCCTTGCTGCTCGTCAGCGTCCTGGGCTCCGTGCTGCTCGGAGTCGTGGTTCTGGTGGCACAGGCCCTCCGCGCACGCACGCTGGTCGGCGACGCCCGCGCGCGCGTCGGGTGGCTGATCGCGTTCTTCGTGCTCATGGTCGTCGCGGTGACCACGACGGGCTGGCTCAACCTCGCCATCCAGGTCGCTGCCGCCCTGTCCCTCGGCATCGGCGTCGTCCGCCACCACCTCTTCGACATCCAACGCGTGCTGAGCCGCTCGGTCACCTACGCGCTCGTCGTCGGAGCGGTGCTCGCGGCGGCGCTCCTGACTGCGGCGGTACTCGGGTCCTACTCCGACGTCGGTGTCGTCCCCGCTGTGGTGGCCGCCGTCGTGGCGGTGGTGCTCGCGAGCGGTCTGTCGCGCCTGCGACGACGGGTCGACCGGTGGGTCTACGGCGGACGCGACCCGGTCGAGGCGCTCGCCGTACTCGGCGACCGGCTCGCGGCCGCGACCGACGCCGAGGACGTGCTGCCCCAGGTGGTGTCCACGGTCCGGGAGTCGCTCGGGCTGCCGTACGCGGCGATCACGCTCGCCGGTGAACCGGACCGCGCCGTGGAGTCGGGCGACCGCGGGACGAGCACCGTGAGCTACCCGCTGCGGTACGGCGGCGAGGAGGTCGGAGTCCTGGAGCTCGGTCCGCGACCGGGGGACCCGGGCCTGAGCCCGCGCGACGCCCGGCTCGTCACGACGCTGAGCGCCCAGGCGGGAGCGGCCGCCCACAGCGCCAAGACACTGCGCGAGCTGCGCCGCTCGCGCGAGCAGCTGGTGGCAGCGCGCGAGGAGGAACGCAGGTCGCTGCGCCGCGACCTGCACGACGGCCTGGGTCCCACCCTCGCCGGCATGTCGCTGGGCCTGCAGTCGCTGGAGCGAGGAGCCGTCGGCACGGACCAGGCGCAGCTGGCCTCCGAGCTGCTGGCGCAGGCGCGCAGCGGTCTCGACGAGGTACGCCGTCTCTCACGCGACCTGCGCCCGGCGGCGCTCGACGAGCTCGGGCTCGCGGAGGCGCTGCGCCAGCACGCGCAGACGGTTCGTCGGATGAGCGGCGGCAGCCTCGACGTCGAGGTCGCTCTCGACGGCGACCTCCCCGAGCTGCCCGCAGCCGTGGAAGTCGCGGCGTACCGCATCTCGCAGGAGGCCGTGTCCAACGCGACGCGGCATGCCGGCGCTTCCGTGTGCGTCGTGGACATCTCGGTCGACGACGCCCTCGTCATCGCCGTGCGCGACGACGGCTGCGGATCCGCGCCGTCGGCGCCGGGGACGGGGCTGCGGTCGATGCGCGAGCGCGCCGACGAGCTCGGCGGGAGCTGCACGGTCACCTTCAGCCCGGGCTCGGGCACGGAGGTACGGGCCCGGCTGCCGCTCACATTCACCGCCTCGAGGGGATCGGCATGACCATCCGGGTGCTCATCGCCGACGACCACCCCGTCTTCGTCAGCGGGCTGTCGGTGACGTTCGATGCCTGCGACGACATCGAGGTCGTCGGTACGGCGCCGGACGGCGAGACCGCCGTGGCGCGGGTAGGCGAGCTGGTGCCGGACGTCGTCCTGATGGACCTGCGCATGCCCGGCATGACGGGCATCGAGGCCACGCGCACGATCGTCCTGCAGGGCAGCGCGAGCAGCATCGTGGTGCTCACCATGCTCGAGGACGACGAGTCGGTGTTCGCGGCGATGGCGGCCGGCGCGCGCGGCTACCTGGTGAAGGGTGCTCCGCAGGAGCGCATCGTCGACGCCGTACGCGCGGTCGCCGCGGGCGAGCTCGTGTTCGGCAGCGACGTGGCCGCGCAGGTGCTGGCCTTCTTCTCGGCGCCGCGAGCCCGGACGTCGCCCGCGTTCCCCGAGCTCACCGAGCGCGAGACCGAGGTTCTACAGCTCGTAGCCGCCGGCAGGAACAACCAGAGCATCGCCCGCGAGCTCGGGGTGTCGGAGAAGACGGTGCGCAACCACGTCTCCAACATCTTCGCCAAGCTCCGCGTCGCCGACCGCTCCGAGGCGATCGTGCGCGCCCGCGAAGCGGGCTTCGGCACGCCCTGAAGGCGACCGCGGGTCAGCGGTCCTGCGGGTCGAGGGCCGTGCCGTCGGGGTAGGTGCGGCCGGTCGCGTCGAAGAGCGAGCGCGCGGGCTTCCGCCCGCCCGCGTCGTCGGCCAGCGCCTCGTCGTCGCGCATCGCCCGCAGGTGGGCGGGGCGGAACCACTGCGGCGTCAGCCAGAGCACCAGCCCGAACACGACGACGGCGAGGATCACGACGGGCCACGCGCCGCGCCCGCCGATGCGCTCGCCGACCTCGGGCCACGGCACGGCAAGCAGCGCGATCACGACGAACCCGGCGATCGCCAGCAGGATGGCGAGCACGACGGCGATCGCGAGCGCGTCGACGATCCGGACCGTCCAGCGCTCGGCGGGCGTTCGGTCGAAGTCGGTCACCCGACCGGCGCGCACGCGGAGCACGATCAGCCCCGCCACGATGACGATGACGGCCACCAGGGTCCAGGTGTCGTCGAGACCTTCGAGCACTGCCCCCACCTCGCTCTCACCACCAGCATGGCAGGCGATGCGCCGTCAGGGGGTGCTGTCACCCGGACGCGCAGCAGGGCCCGCCCCTCCCCTCCGGAGGTCGGGCCCTGCGTGCGTGCCCGTCAGCGTGCGGGCGCTGCGGACGGACGTCCGGGGGCGGACGACGGCTTGCCGTGCGAGCCGGACCTGCCGTGCGTCGGCTTCGCCGACGGTGCCGCGCTCTTCTTGCCGTGCTTCGAGCTCTCCGACGTCGCGGTGGTCGACGGGCTGGGCTTCCCGCCCGGGTGCTTCACCGTCGCGCAGTACTCCTCGACGGTGCCGGGGGCCGCGGCGCGCGCGAGCGCCTGGTAGGCGACCGACTGCGGCGGCAGGCCGCCGTGGCTGTAGGCGTTGCAGAGGCCGAACGCGGCCGGGCCGGTCGCGTCCGGGCCGCGGTCGCTGGACGACGGAGAGGCGACCGGCGCGGCGGGCTCGCTCTCGGTCGAGGGCGACTCCGTCGAGGGCGACTCGTCGTCGGCGGGCTCGGTGGAGTCCGACGACTGCGACGACCCCGACGACGAGGTGCCGGTGCCCGACGGGTCGTCGGTGGTGCCGGACGCGTCGTCGACCGCGGCGGGCAGCACGTGGGCCGCGGCGACGGCGGCGGTCCCGCCCCCGAGCACGATCACGGCGCTGCCGACGGCGACGGCTGCCTTCGAGGCCAGCAGGGTGGAGAGCAGCATCGGGGACTCCTGGGTCGGGACCGTTGTCGCACTGGGTACGTCGTGCATGAGCGCGGCGTTACGGCTCCGAGCGCTTTCCGTGAAGAGTTGCGCCGTACGGGTGACGGCCCCGAGGCTGGCGCCCATGACCGACGAGACGCCCGCCCCCCGACCGCCGCTCCCGCCCTTCGACGAGGCCGGCGCCCGCCAGAAGGTGCAGGCCGCCGAGGACGCCTGGAACACCCGCGACCCGCAGCGCGTGGCGGGCGCCTACACGCCGGACTCCGTGTGGCGCAACAGGTCCGAGTTCGTGACCGGGCGCGACGAGATCGAGGCGTTCCTCACCCGCAAGTGGGAGAAGGAGCAGGACTACGCCCTGCGCAAGAGCCTGTGGGCGTTCGAGGGGAACCGCATCGCGGTGCGCTTCCAGTACGAGTGGCACGACGCCGACGGGCAGTGGTGGCGCTCCTACGGCAACGAGAACTGGGAGTTCGACGAGCTCGGCTACATGCGGCGCCGCGAGGCGAGCATCAACGACGTCGCGATCGCCGAGGGCGACCGCCGGATCCACGGCCCGCGCGGCGACGACGAGCGCGGGATCGACATCCCGCTGGAATAGCTGCGACCGGGGTGCATCCAGACCGGTCCCTGCGGCGGAAGTACCGGATGACGCGTCCGTCCGGACGACCATCCGACACCCAGGAGCCCCGCATGCGACTCCCCCGCCGTATCGCCGCCGTCGTGGCCGGCACCGCCCTCGCCGCCGGCGCCGTCCTCGCCACCGCCCCGTCGGCCTCGGCCCTGTCGTCGACCGAGACCGACTCGTTCGTCGCTCAGCTGACGAAGACGTACAACGACCCGACCCTCGGGAGCGACAGCAACCCGTACGACTTCGACATCGTGACGAAGGCCGCGATCGCGACGGGCGCGCTCGGCACGCTCGCGAGCCTCGACAAGTTCACGCTGTTCGCCCCGAACGACCGCGCCTTCGAGGTGCTCGCCAACAAGCTCGGCCTGCTCGGCAAGAACTACCGTTACGGCGCCACCGTCGACGAGAAGCGCGTGATCACGGTCCTCATCAACGCGCTCGGCGTCGAGAAGATCAAGCAGGTGCTGCTCTACCACGTGCTCGCCGGCGCCCGCGTGACCGGCAACGACGTGCTCAGCGGCCCGTTCTACCAGCGGCTCACGATGGCCAACGGCCAGAAGCTGTCGGTGACGGTGCTGTCCCGCTCGGCCGCCTTCCCGATCATCATCCTGGGCGACAAGGACGGCGTCTGGCTCAACGACTACGTCGTCAAGAGCAAGATCAACGTGGTGAAGACCCCGAACGCGGTGGTCCACGGCATCAGCGACGTGCTCCTCCCGACGCTGGGCTGACGACCGCCCGCGCGAGCGCCCCGGACACCGTGGTCCGGGGCGCTCGCGTCGTCATGAGCGGGTGCTGACGTCGCCGTCGCAGTACGCCGCCGGCGCGGTCGGGCCGGGCGCGGGATCGGGTGCGGTGTCGAACCGGTACAGCAGCACCGAGCCGCCGATCGTGCCCACCGGGCAGTAGGCCCGCAGCCACGACAGGCTCTCCGGGTCCGCGCTCGTCAGGCGCGTGGCCGACACCGCGACCCAGCCGCGCACGTCGCGCACCGGGGTCGCGTCGAGCGACCGGGCGCCGGGCACGTCGGCGTACGACGTCCCGCGCGGTCCGAACCAGGCGACGTAGGGCTCCTTGCCCGCGGCCCACTCCTGCAGCAGGCGCAGGTCCTGGCCCCAGTCGACGTTGGAGTCGGTGGCGACGCGGTAGGCCGGCACGAACGGTGGCGACGTGTACGCGAGCGAGTGGGGCATCGACACCGCGAGCATGACCGACGCGGCGACGGCCGCGACGACGAGCGCGGCGCGCGCCCAGACGCGCTCGAGCAGCAGCACGACCGGCGCCGCGCCGGCGCACCACAGGGCGACGACCGGGAGCAGGTAGCGCACCCCGAGGTCGCGCGGCGACGACATCACCGCGGCGAGCAGCGTGAGCGCCGGGATCGCCAGCACCACCAGGGCATCCCGGCGACGCTCCGACGATGCGTACCGCCAGCACAGCAGTGCGAGCACGAGCACGAGCAGCACCGGCGTCGTGAGCTTCACCAGCAGGCTGCCGGGCCAGAACCACCACTGACCGCCGAGCCACGCCTGGCCGAGCAGGTACCCGTGCGCGGGGACGGTGTCGTTGTCGGCGAGGAACCGCAGGCCGTCGACGTACGGCGTGGGCAGCAGCCATGTGCCGTGCAGCAGCTCCGACGGGTCGAGCACGAGGTAGCTCGCCCACAGCACCGCCCACGCCACCGCGCACACGAGCAGCCACTGCAGCGCGCCGCGGCCTCTTCGCTGCAGCACGAGCAGGGGCAGCGTGACGAGCGCGAGCGGGATCGCGAGCGGCGACGTCGCGAAGCACAGCCCGAGGGCGACCCCGAGCAGCACCGTCGAGCGCCGGTCGTCGTGGTGCCGTGCATGCAGGAGCGCACCGGCGTACACGCACACGGCGACGGCGAACGGGAGGTCGACGCCGTCGAGGTGGCCGAGCCCGAGGGTCATCGGCGAGAGCAGCCACAGCGCGCCGGCGACCAGGCCTCCGGCGAACGAGACGAGCTGGCGGCCGAGCAGCACGAGCAGCACCGCGACCGCGACGAGCTCGAGCAGCGGCACGATGCGCGACGCGAGGGTCACCGCTCCGAGCGCGTCGCCCTGCACCTGCAGGAAGGCCGCCGAGTAGACGCGCTCGTCGTTCGCGCCGTCGACGTGGCCGGGCGGCAGCGTGTACGGCGTCAGCAGCACCGGGATCGCGGCGATCGCCTTGGGCAGCGGCGGGTGCTCGGCGTTGTAGGCGAGGTCGTGCTGTGTGAGGGCGAGCAGCCCGGCCGAGACGTACACCGGCTCGTCGTACGTCGGTGAGTCAGCACGCGCCTGGACGAACCCGCCGACAAGGACGGCCAGCACGAGCACGACGAACGCCCCGACCCCGACCCGCCGCCCCATCACCCCACCATTCGCGGTCTCGCTCACCGAACCGTCAACTTCTCACCCGTTTTCGAGCGGTTCGGCGAGCGAGACCGGTTGTGTCAGAGGACGAGGAGCATGCGGTGGTTGCCCAGGGTGTTGGGCTTGACCCGCTCGAGGTCGAGGAACTCCGCCACACCCTCGTCGTAGGAGCGCAGCAGCTGCTCGAAGACGTCGTGCTCGACCGGCGTCCCCTCGATCTCCACGAAGCCGTGGCGGCCGAAGAACTCGGTCTCGAAGGTCAGGCAGAACACCCGCTCCACGCCGAGGTCGCGGGCGCGGGAGAGAAGGCCCTGCAGCAGCACGCTGCCGATGCCGGTGCCGACGTACGCCGGGTCGACGGCCACGGTGCGCACCTCGGCGAGGTCCTCCCAGAACACGTGCACGGCGCCGCAGCCGACGACCTCGCCGTCGAGGTCGGCAACCAGGAACTCGGTGATGTCCTCGTACAGCGCGACGGTCGCCTTGGAGAGCAGGCGCCGCTCGGGCGAGTAGGTGTCGACGAGACGACGGATCGCGCGGACGTCGGCGGTGCGGGCGGGACGGACGACGACGCGGGTCGCCGGGCTCATTCGGGCTTCACCAGCGGGAACAGGATGGTCTCGCGGATGTTGAGCCCGGTCAGGTTCATGAGCAGCCGGTCGATGCCCATGCCCACGCCGCCGCTGGGCGGCATGCCGAACTCGAGCGCCCGCAGGAAGTCCTCGTCGACCTGCATCGCCTCGACGTCGCCGCCGGCCTTGAGCAGCGACTGCGCGACGAGGCGGTCGCGCTGGATCACCGGGTCGACGAGCTCGGAGTAGCCCGTGCCCTGCTCGTTGCCGTCGATGTAGAGGTCCCACTTCTCGACGACGCCCGGGATGCTGCGGTGCGCACGCACGAGCGGCGAGGTGTCCTCGGGGTAGTCGTAGACGAACGTCGGCCGCGTGAAGCCTGCGACGACGTGGTGCTCGAGCAGCTCCTCGACGTACTTGCCGGCGACCCACGTCGGGTGCGGCTCGATGCCGACGTCGGCGCAGAGCTTGCGCAGAACGTCGATCGGCGTCTCGGGCGTGATCTCCTGGCCCACGGCCTCCGACACCGACGGGTAGACGAACGCCTCGTCCCACTCGCCCGACCAGTCGTACTCGACGCCGTCGTAGCGGGTGAACTGCAGCGAGCCGTACGCCGCGAGCGTGGCCTCCTGGATCAGCTCGCGCGTGAAGCGCGACATGTCGCGGTAGTCGGCGTACTCCTCGTAGAACTCGAGCATCGCGAACTCGGGCGAGTGCGTGGAGTCGGCGCCCTCGTTGCGGAAGTTGCGGTTGATCTCGAAGACGCGCTCGAGGCCGCCCACGATGCAGCGCTTGAGGAACAGCTCGGGCGCGATGCGCAGGTAGAGCGGGATGTCGAGGTCGTTCGAGTGCGTGATGAACGGCCGCGCGTTGGCGCCGCCGTGCATCGTCTGCAGCATCGGCGTCTCGACCTCGAGGTAGCCGCGGCGCGCGAAGCTGGCGCGCAGCGACCCGACGACGGCCACGCGCAGGCGCGACACCTCGCGCGCCTGCGGGCGGACGACGAGGTCGACGTAGCGCATCCGCACGCGGGTCTCCTCCGCGAGCGGCTTGTGCTCGACGGGCAGCGGTCGCAGCGTCTTGGCCGCGAGCACCCACGAGTCGGCGAGCACGCTGAGCTCGCCGCGGCGCGACGTGATGACCTCCCCGGTGACCGAGACGTGGTCGCCGAGGTCGACGTCGCTCTTCCAGTCGGCGAGGCGCTCCTCGCCGACCTTGTCGAGGGAGAGCATCGCCTGGATCTCGGTGCCGTCGCCGGAGCGCAGCGTCGCGAAGCAGAGCTTGCCGGTGTTGCGCACGAAGATCACGCGACCCGCGATCGAGACGGTCTCGCCCGTGGCCGTGTCGGCCGGCAGGTCGGGGTGGGCCTCGCGCACCTGGGCGATCGTGTGCGTCACGGGGACGCGGACCGGGTAGGCCTGCTGGCCGCTGTCGAGCAGGCGCTGGCGCTTCTCCCGGCGTACCCGGATCTGCTCGGGGACGTCGTCGACGACGTCCTCGGGATCGACGGGGTTGCTGGGCTGCTCGGTCATGCGCGCAAGGTTATCGGGGGCCCGCGCGCGCTTCGTCGGGGATAGCGTCGGCCCCGTGAGCGACCCGACCTTCGACGACCGCAAGCTCTCGTTCGGGGCCGCGGCCTCGTCGTACGCCGACCACCGCCCCGGCTACCCGCGCGAGGCCGTGGCGTGGGTGCTCGAGGGCGCGAGGCGGCCGGTCCGCGACGTCGCCGACGTCGGTGCCGGGGCGGGCGCGCTCACCCGCACCCTCGCCGGGATGGCGGAGAGCGTGACGGCGTACGAGCCCGACGCCGCGATGCTGGACGAGCTGCAGGCGCGCGTGCCCGGGGTGCGCGCGGTGGTGAGCCGCGCCGAGCAGCTGCCCGCGGCCGACGCCAGCCTCGACGCCGTCCTGGTCGCCCAGGCCTGGCACTGGTTCGAGCACGCCGCGGCGGCGGCCGAGTTCGGCCGCGTCCTGCGCCCCGGCGGTGTGATCGGCCTGCTGTGGAACGTCCGCGACACCCGCGTCCCGTGGATGGCCGGGCTGCAGCAGATCATCGGCGGCGAGGACTCGATGCGGATGGTCGCCGAGTCGTCGCAGGACCTCTCCGAGCGAGCCGGCACCGAGGAGATCCGCGAGTTCCTGCCCGCGGTCGAGCGCGCCAGCTTCGCCCACACGGTCCCCCTGACGCCGGAGCAGCTGCTCGGCCTGGTCTCCACCTACTCCTACGTCCGGCTCTCCCCGCGCGCCGACCAGCTGTACGCCGAGGTCCGCGAGCTGCTCGCCACCCACCCGGACACGGCCGGTCGCGACGTGATCGAGATGCCGTACGTGACGGCGACCTACCGCTCCCCCGCTCCCTGACCGACGGCGCGCGGCCGCCGGACGGCCGACCCCCGCGCACCGCCTACCGGGCGCAGCCTCACGACCCGGTCATGTTCCGGCCGCGTCGTCACCCGTTCGGAGCAGCGCCCGGCTACCGTCCGCTGCACCGGTCCCATGCTGATCGGCGGACTTCGACCGACCTCGCCTCCCCGGGAGCACCTCCATGCGCCGTACGACCTTCGCCCTCGCCGCTGCCGTGGCGCTCGCCACCGCCGCCGTCGCCGCGCCCGCCGCGCAGGCGGCCGCGCCTCGCGAGAAGGGCGGCAACGAGATCGAGTCGATGCCGATCAAGGGCCGCGCGACCGCCAAGGCGGGCACCGCCACGACCGCCATCACCTACCACAACGGCCCGGTCATGAACGCCGCCGGCGGCGTCAACGCCTACGTCATCTGGTACGGCGCGTGGGACAACGGCGCGGCCACCCCGGTCTCGAAGGGCTCGGCGCTGCTGACCACGATGCTCCAGGGCATCGGCGGCACGCCGTACTACAACATCAACTCGACCTACACCGACAAGACCAACGTCGGCGTCGCGAACAAGGTGACCCTCGCGGGCCAGACCACCGACTTCACCTACTCGCTCGGCAAGCGCCTGACCGACGCCAACGTGAAGACGCTCGTCAGCAACGCCATCACCAAGGGCAAGCTCCCCAAGGACGCGAACGGCGTCTACTTCGTCCTCACCGCGAAGGACGTCACCGAGACCAGCGGCTTCCTCACCAAGTACTGCGGCTGGCACACCCACGCCACCATCTCCACCACGGACATCAAGTACTCGTTCGTCGGCGACCCGTCGTCGAAGCTCGCCAACTGCGCCCAGCAGCTCGTCGGCCCCAACGGCGCGACGTACGCGGGCGCCGACGCGATGGTCTCGGTCATCGCCCACGAGCTCGAGGAGGCGGCGAGCGACCCCGACCTCAACGCCTGGTACGACGGCAGCGGTGCCGAGAACGCCGACAAGTGCGCCTGGACCTTCGGCACCACGTCGACCGCGACCAACGGCGCGAAGTACAACGTGACGTGGGGCGGCACGCAGTTCCTCATCCAGCAGAACTGGGTGGCGAGCACCGTGCAGGCCTGCGCGATGTCGTACTGACCCAGAACCTCCCTGAGGCCGTCCCGCACCGCGCGGGGCGGCCTCAGGTGTTCTTGGCGAAGACGACGCGCAGGCCCTGCAGCGTGAGGTCGGGGCGGTGCACGGTGACCGTCTCCGACTCGGGGATCACGACGGGCGCGAGGCCGCCGGTGGCGATGACCTGCTCGACCTCGCCGATCTCGGCGACGATCCGGCGCACGATGCCGTCGACCTGGCCGGCGAAGCCGTAGAGGGCGCCGGACTGCAGCGCCTCGACGGTGTTCTTGCCGATCACCGAGCGCGGCGGCACGAGCTCGACCTTGCGCAGCTGCGCCGCGCGCGATGCGAGGGCGTCGAGCGAGATCTCGACTCCCGGCGCGAGCGCCCCGCCGAGGAACTCGCCCTTGGCCGACACGACGTCGAAGTTCGTCGACGTACCGAAGTCGACGACGATGCACGGCCCGCCGTAGAGCGTGTGCGCGGCCAGCGTGTTGGCGATGCGGTCGGCGCCGACCTCCTTGGGGTTGTCGACCAGCACCGGTACGCCGGTCTTCGCACCCGGCTCGACGATCACGTGCGGCACGTGCCCGAAGTAGCGCTCGAGCATCCCGCGCATCTCGCGCAGCACCGCGGGCACCGTGGAGCACAGCGCGACGCCGGTGATGTCGGGGTCGTCGCGCAGCAGGCCGTCGAAGGTGAGGCGGTACTCGTCGGCGGTGGAGCGCGCGTCGGTCTTCACCCGGTACGAGCGCACCAGCTCCTCGCCGTCGAACAGGCCGAGGACGGTGTTGGTGTTGCCGACGTCGATCGCGAGCAGCATCTCGGGTCTCCTTGGGGCGCCTGCGGTGCTCCTAGCGCACCGCGGGGCACCTTCACTGCGGATGGGTCAGGCGATCGGGCGCAGGTCGGCGCCGATGTCGAGGACGGGGGCTGAGTGCGTGAGGGCGCCGACGGCGACGAAGTCGACGCCCGTGGTCGCGACGGCAGGGGCGTCGGGGAGCGTAAGTCCGCCCGAGGCCTCGAGCAGGCACCGCGGCCGACCGCTGTGCGCGGCGTGCTCCTCGGCGATGCCGACCGCGAGACGCATCTGCTCGGGCTTGAAGTTGTCGAGGAGCACGAGGTCGGCGCCGGCGTCGAGCACCTCGGTCAGCTGCGCGAGCGAGTCGACCTCGACCTCGACCGGAAGGCCCGGCCACATCTCGCGGACCTTGTCGAAGGCCGCCGCCACGCCGCCGGCCGCCACGACGTGGTTGTCCTTCACGAGGGCGGCGTCAGACAGGAACATCCGGTGGTTCACGCCGCCGCCGCAGCGCACGGCGTACTTCTCCAGCACGCGCAGCCCCGGCGTCGTCTTGCGGGTGTCGCGCACGCGCGTGCCGCTGCCCTCGAGCGCGTCGGCCCAGGCAGCCGTGGCCGTCGCGACGCCGGAGAGGTGGCAGAGGAGGTTGAGCGCGCTGCGCTCGGCGGTGAGCAGCTGCTGGGTGCGACCGGTGATCGTGAGGAGGACGTCGCCGCGCGAGACGCGCGCGCCGTCGTCGGCCACGACCGTGATCTCGGCGTCGCCGTCGCACACGACGTCGAACACCGCTGCGGCCACGGGGATCCCCGCGACGACGCCGGTCGCTCGGGCGACGAGGTCGAGGGTGGAGCGCTGGTCGGCGGGCACGGTCGCGGCCGACGTGACGTCGACGCCGCCGCCGAGGTCCTCGGTGACGGTCGCCGTGACGAGCGCCTCGATGGCCGACGGGTCGAGCCCCGCCTTCTCCAGCGCGGCGGCAGTAGCAGGACGCAGGGTCATGAGGCCTCCTCGGGCCAGGGCAGCGGCTGCGGGACGGGCTCCTGCTCGGTGACGAGCACGCCGTCGGCGTCGAGGTGCGAGACGAGCCGGACGTGCCAGTGCTCGTCGTCGGTGTCGGGGAAGTCCTCGCGCCAGTGCGACCCGCGCGTCTCCTTGCGCATCTTCGCGTTCGCCGCGAGGACGGTCCCGATCGCGTGCAGGTTGGTCGTCTCCCACGCGCGGGTGTGCGGGTCGTCGGTGGTCGTGTGGCCGATCGCCGACAGGACGCCGAGGGTCGCGGCCATCGAGTCGCGCGAGCGCAGCACGCCCACGCCCTCGGTCATCGCCGCCTGCAGCGCCTTGCGCGCGCCCGGGTCGAGCACGGCGCTCGGCACCGACGGCTCCACCGGGTCGCGGCGCTCGGGCAGCCCCTGCGCGAGCACGTCGCCGATGCGCGAGGCGAAGACGAGCCCCTCGAGCAGCGAGTTGGACGCGAGGCGGTTGGCGCCGTGGACGCCGGTGCAGGCGCACTCCCCCACGGCGAACAGCCCCGGCACCGTCGTACGCCCGAAGGCGTCGGTGCGTGCGCCGCCCGAGGCGTAGTGCTGCGCGGGCGCGACGGGGATGAGGTCCTTCGACGGGTCGACGCCGATCTCGCGCAGCGACGCGAGGATGGTCGGGAACCGCTTCTCCCACATGGCCTCGCCGAACTCGCGGGCGTCGAGCCAGACGTGCTTGGCGCCGGTCTCGCGCATGCGCCGCATGATCGCCTTGGCGACGACGTCGCGCGGGGCGAGGTCGGCGAGCGGGTGCTGGCCCTCCATGAACCGCACGCCGGCGTCGTCGCGGAGCACCGCGCCCTCGCCGCGCACCGCCTCGCTCACGAGCGGCTGCTGGCCGGTGGAGCCCTCGCCGAGCCACAGCACGGTCGGGTGGAACTGCACGAACTCGAGGTCGGCGACGTTCGCGCCGGCGCGCAGCGCGAGCGCCATGCCGTCGCCGGTCGCGACCGAGGGGTTCGTCGTCGACGAGAACACCTGGCCGAGCCCGCCCGTCGCGAGCACGACCGCAGGAGCGAGCACCGCGCCGACGCCGTCGCGGGCGCCCTCGCCCATGACGTGGAGGGTCACGCCCTGCACGGCGCCGCGGTCGTCGAGGAGCAGGTCGAGAGCGAGCGCGTTCTCGACGAGCTCGATGCCCGCGCGGCCCTCGACCGCGGCCACGAGCGCGCGCGAGATCTCGGCGCCGGTCGCGTCGCCGCCGGCGTGCGCGATGCGGTCGCGCAGGTGGCCGCCCTCGCGGGTCAGCGCGATGTCGCCCGCCTCGTCGGTGTCGAAGCGCGCACCGAGGTCGATGAGCCGTCGTACGGCGCCCGGTCCCTCGCTCACGAGAACGCGCACGGCCTCGGGGTCGCACAGGCCGGCGCCCGCGACGAGGGTGTCGCGCTCGTGGTCGGCGGGCGAGTCGTCGTCGGCCAGCGCGGCGGCGATGCCGCCCTGCGCCCACCGCGTTGAGCCCGCGTCGACGCGCGCCTTGGTGACGAGCAGGACCCGGTAGCCCGCGGCGCGCGCGTGCAGGGCGGTGGTGAGCCCGGCGACGCCAGAGCCGATCACGACGACGTCGGCCGACACCGTCCAGCCGGGGGCGGGCGCGGTGAGGCGCTGGGGCAGGCGGATCGTCACGCGGGGGCTCCCAGCACGAGACGGCAGTTGTCGAGCAACCGGACGCTACCGACCCGGACGGCGACGAGCAGCCTCGCCTCCCCGGTCGAGGGTGCCGGGCCGAGCGCGGGGTCGCGCACGGCGGCGTAGTCGAGGGTCACGTCGTACGCCGACAGCGCCTTGGCCACCGCGCGCTCGACGTCGCCGGCGTCGCCTCCCGCGGCGGCCGCCTCGCGTCCCGCGGCGAGGGCCGCCGGCACGGCACGGGCGACGGTGCGCTCGTCGTCGGAGAGGTAGGCGTTGCGGCTCGAGAGCGCGAGGCCGTCGTCGGCGCGCACGGTCGGCACACCGACGATCTCGACCCCGAGGTCGAGGTCGCGCACCATCCGACGGACGAGCGTGAGCTGCTGGTAGTCCTTCTCGCCGAACAGCGCGACGTGCGGGCGCGTGAGCGACAGCAGCTTCGCGACCACCGTGAGCACGCCGCGGAAGTGCCCGGGACGGACCGCGCCCTCGAGCACCGTTCCGAGCTCGCCGGGGTCGACGGTGACCACGGGGTCGCCGTCGGGGTAGACGACGTCGGGCGCCGGCACGAACGCGAGGTCGACCCCCTCGGCGCGGCACGCGTCGAGGTCGGCGTCGAGCGTGCGCGGGTACGCCGCGAGGTCCTCGCCCGGCGCGAACTGCGTGGGGTTCACGAAGATCGTGACGGTCACGTGCCCGCCTGGACCGACGAGCGCGCGCGCCTGGCGCACGAGCTGCAGATGGCCGTCGTGCAGCGCGCCCATGGTCATTACGACCGCGCGCCGCGCGCCCGGGTCGACGGCCGCGAGCGCGGCGGCGAGGTCGGGCCGGGTGCCGACCACGTGCAGGCTCATCGGTCCTCCTCGCGACCGGCGAGCACGTCGAGCAGCCGCTCGGCGGCGTCGGCGCGCAGCATCCCGTTGGCGAGCGCCCGGTCGGCGGTCGCGCGCGCGAGCGCGACGTAGGTCGCGCGCGTCTCGGGTGCCACGGCGCCGATCTCCTCGAGGTGCGCGGCGACCGTGCCGGCGTCGCCGCGCGCGACGGGTCCGGTCAGGGCCGTGTCGCCGTAGCGCAGCACGTTGTCGAGCGCGGCCGACAGCAGCGGCGCGACGAGGCGCGCGGGCTGCTCGACGCCGGCGGCCGCGAGCAGGTCGAGCACCTGCGCCTCGAGGGTGACGAGGTGGTTGGAGCCGTGCGCGAGGGCCGCGTGGTAGAGCACGCGGTGGCCCTCCGCGACCCACACCGGGTCGCCGCCCATCTCGACCACCAGCGCCTCGGCGGCGGGCCGCAGCGGCTCGGGAGCCGTGACACCGAACGGCACGCCGGTGAGCCGGGGCAGGTCGACGCTCGTGCCGGTGAACGTCATCACCGGGTGGAGCGCGAGCGGCAGCGCGCCGCGCGCGGTGGCGGGATCGAGCACGGCGTACCCGAACCGGCCCGACGCGTGCGCGAGGAACTGCCCCGGGCGCACGGCGCCGGTGTCGGCGAGGCCCTGCACGAGGCCGGGCAGCACGTCGTCGGGGACGGTGAGCAGCACGAGGTCGGCCTCGGCGAGCACCTCGGGCACGGTCATGAGCGGTACGCCGGGCAGCAGGGCCTCGGCCCGCAGGCGCGACGTCTCAGAGACGGCGTACGCCGCGACGACATGGTGACCGGCCCGCGCGAGGGCCGCGCCGAGGACCGCACCGGCACGACCGGTGCCGACGACGCCGACGCGCAGCCGCGGCGGTGCGTCGTGGACGGGCTGCTCGGTCACGCGCGGCCTTCCTCCTCGTTCCGGTCCTCGCCGGTACCGGACGTGCGCGCCAGCCTAACGACGCCGCTAGCGTGCCGGGGTGGCCGACGGTCGGGACGCTCCGCAGGACGGACCGCGGCCGTGGTCGCAGGCCTGGTCCGCGGGCCGCGCGTTCTGGTCCGCCGGCCCCGGTTCCGACGGTCCGGCGGCGCACTTCCGGACCTCGGCGCACGTGGGTCCGGTGCTCGCCGAGGCGCTGCTGGTGCTGCTGCGCGAGGTCGACGACCGGCTCGGGCGGCCCGAGTCGCTCGACGTCGTCGACGTGGGCGCGGGAGGCGGCGAGCTGCTCGCGGAGCTGCTCCGCCTCGCCGACCCGGACCTCGCCGCGCGGCTGCGTCCCGTGGGCATCGACCCGCTCGCGAGGCCGTCTGGTCTCGACGACCGCATCCGGTGGATCCAGGGCGAGGTGCCCGCGGCCCTGCCGAGCGGCGTACGCGGCCTCCTGGTCGCGCACGAGCTGCTCGACGAGCTCCCGGTCGAGGTGGTGGCCGCCGACTCCTCGGAGGCGCTCCGCACCGTGCTCGTGGACGACGACGGCACCGAGACGCTCGGCGGCGAGCCCGACGAGGGCGTGCGGTCGTGGGTCGCGACGTGGTGGGGCGGGCTGCGGCCCGGCGACCGCGCGGAGTGCGGGCTCGCGCGCGATGAGGCGTGGAGCGCGTGCGTGCGTGCGGTCGTGGCCGGTACCGCGCTCGCCGTCGACTACGGCCACGTGCGCGAGGAGCGCGAGTCGGGCCGGTACGCCGCCGGCACGGTCGCCGGCTACCGCGACGGTCGGCCGGCGCTCCCGGTCCCCGACGGGCGCGCGAACCTCACGGCGCACGTCGCGGTGGACGCCGCGGCGGCCGCGGCCGAGGGGCTCCCGGGGACGGCGTACGCGCCCGTGCGGCAGCGCGAGGCGCTGCGGGCGCTGGGGGTCAGCGGCGCGCTGCCCGACGTCGCGATCGCCCGCACCGACCCGGCGGCGTACGCCGACGCGCTGGCGCGGGCGTCGCAGGCCTCAGAGCTGCTCGACCCCGCCAGGCTCGGTGCCTTCTGGTGGCTGCGGCACGACGTCTGATCCTGACGCGTCGCCGGAGAAGTGACGGCCGATCCAGCGCAGCGAGGTGTCGCCGGCACGCGCGACCGCGGCGCGGTCGGCCTGCTCCTGCGCGAGACGCCGCGCCTCGACGGCGTCGCGGTGGTGGCCGGTGATGCGCACGGCGCCGGGCGTCGAGTCGACGTGCATCGAGGCGAGCCCGAGGCTGCGCTGCCACGGTCCCTGCGTGACGCGCACCGACTGCGTGCGCGCGTGCGGCACGACGTCCCAGCGCTCGACGATGCGGCCGCTGCGCGTGATGAAGACCTGGTCGTCCCACGCCACCGCGAGCTGGCGCCACTGGATCCACGCGCGCTTGCGCGAGCGCTCGGGCGCCGGCCGCCACGGGATGTCGGTGAGGTCGACGCCGGGCAGCACGCGAGCGACGATCGCGAGCGCGACGGGCCACGGCGCGACGGGGAGCAGCACGTTCTCGGAGTAGCTCTGGTCGCCGCTGCCCTGGCTGTGCGAGGAGACGCCCGCGACGTTGAGGCGCACGCGCACCCAGTTGCGCTTGCGCCACAGGAACGGCTGCACGAACCCGACCGCCTGCACGCGTCCGGGCGGCACGGTCTGCCGCGTCTTCTGCAGCAGCCCGTGGCGCAGCCGAAGCCCGTCGGGCGACTCGGCCACCGTGAACTCGTAGTAGCGGCTGAACTGCGCGAAGGTGCCGAAGATCGGTACGCCGCCGACGACGAGGAAGACCAGGCCCGCAGGCCCGGCGTTCCAGAACGTGACGACGAACAGGATCACCGTCATCACCAGCAGCCCGAAGGTCTCCGCGCGCAGCAGCAACGACACGAGCAGGTCGCCGGGCGGCACCTGCGCGAGCAGGGTCTCGGGCGCCTCCTCGGCGTCGTGCCGCACGCCGGCCGAGCGCGCGATGATCTCGTTGCGCAGCGCGTTGGCCTCGGCGAGCGTGAGGTACTGCAGGTTCACCTTCGAGTCGCCCGCACCCGCGACCTCGACGCGCACCTCGGCGAGCCCGACCAGACGCGGGATCAGCGGCTGCAGCACGTCGACCGACTGCAGGCGCGACAGCTGCAGCCGACGACGGTTCACCGACAGGACGCCGGAGTCGACGCGCAGGTCGCCGTCGTCGT
Organism: Candidatus Nanopelagicales bacterium; assembly: GCA_046330715.1. Classification (GTDB taxonomy): domain Bacteria; phylum Actinomycetota; class Actinomycetes; order S36-B12; family CAIYMF01; genus Longivirga. The sequence continues at coordinate 188,900 of JAXLSG010000003.1, read as the reverse complement.
CGAACCAGAACCAGCGGCGCTGCCACTCGAGGTAGGCGAAGCCGACCCCGATCGCCGTGATCACGAGCACCGCGGCCAGGCCGATGAGCAGCACGCCCTCGGTGAAGGAGACGCCGCTCTGCGCCATGATCGCGACACCACCGACGAGTGCGCCGGGCCACCACTGCAGACCCTGCACGAACGGCGTCCACTTGTGCACACGACGGCGCCCGAGCTCGTCGGGACCCGAGCCGCCCTTGAAGACCTCGAAGGAGAGCGGGTCCTGCTGCTGACCGCTCACAGCCCCGCCGACCTCTGCTCACCGCGCGCCGCGAGCCGGTCGCGCAGGTCGGCCGCGACCTGGGGCTCGAGGCCCGGGATCGAGGCGTCGGTGGTGGCGGCCGCGGTGTGCAGCTGCACGGTCATGATCCCCAGCGCCCGGTGGATCGGGCCGGCCTTGAGGTCGACGAGCTGCATGCGGCCGTAGGGCACGATCACGAGGCGGCGGAACATGATGCCGCTCGTGACGAGCAGGTCGTCGGCGCGCTCGGCGTACCCCCACGACCGCACGCGACGGCCGATGAGCCACCAGATCCACGCCAGTACGACGAGGTCGACGAGGACCAGCAGCTGGAACACCCGCGGCAACCAGCTCGGCGCACCCGGGTCCTGCGTGACGGCCCACGACAGGAAGAACAGCCCGGCGGCGACCAGCAGCACCACGATGACCAGCGAGATGCGGTACGCCGTCGCCAGCTTCGGCGACACGCGGTTCCACGGCTCGCCCGGCGGCGCGAAGGCCTCGTCCACGTCCATGTCAGCAGCAGCCACGCATCGAGCCTATGCCCGCCCCGTCGCCCAAGCCGGTCCGCCGCCGCGAGACCGGCACGGCGACCCACCCGACTGCGCGGCGCGGCACGCCCAGCGGTCAGCCGAGCGCCCGTACGCGCTCCCGGACCTCGGAGAGGACCTCGGTCAGCCGGTCCGCCAGCGGTACGGCGTCGTCGTAGTCGATCGTCCAGTGCTCGCGCGGGTCGTCGTCGCGGACGGTCTGCACGTGCCACGTCGGCACCGCGCGCAGGGACACGACGACGTCGTTGCACCCCGGCGACCCGTCGAAGACCGGCCGGCACCAGATGACCATGCCGTCGTACGGGCGCGGGTCCTGGTCGGTCGCGACGCGCGGCGGCTCGCCCCACGACCCCTGCCCGGCGGCGAACCCGTACGCCGCGAGGACCGGGTCGAGCACCGCCTGCACGAGCGCGACGACGTCCGCACCGGTCATCGCTCCCCCGCTCATGCCGCCAGCATGACCCGCAGCCCGAACCGTCACCACCCGAATGCGACCGGGGACGCCAGGGCCTCGATGACGGGGCTGGTGGTTCTGCGACGATGCGGGCGTGACGCGGACGGTGGAGCTCGGGATCGGGTCGCTCGCGCGCGCCATGACCGCGAGCGACGGCACCGAGCTGCTCGTCGGAGACCTCGGGCCGCAGCACCCGAGCTCGCACGGGCTGCTGCGGCTGCGCCTCGAGCTCGACGGCGACCGCGTCGTCGAGGCCGTGCCGGTGATCGGCGCGCTGCACCGCGGGGCGGAGAAGCTCTTCGAGGTGCGCGACTACCGCCAGGCGATGCTGCTCGCGAACCGGCACGACTGGCTGTCGGCGTTCTGCAGCGAGCTCGGGATCGCCCTCGCCGTCGAGCGGATGCTCGGCATCGACGTGCCGCCGCGCGCGACGTGGGCGCGCACGCTGCTCGCCGAGCTCAACCGAGTCCTCTCGCATCTCGCGTTCCTCGGGTCGTTCCCGGTCGCGGGTGCGCCGACGGCGTACTACGCCTTCGACGAGCGCGAGGCCGTGCTGCGCGTCATGGAGGAGATGACCGGCGGCCGCATGCACTTCATGGCCACGCAGGTCGGCGGGCTCAAGCAGGACCTGCCGCAGGGGTGGCTCGACCGCGTGACCGCCGCGACCGCGCGCGTGCGCGACGGGCTCGGCCCGTTCGACGACCTGCTCGTGGCGCCCGCGGTCGTCGAGCGCACCCGCGGTGTGGGCGTGCTCGATCTCGAGACCGTGCAGGCGTACGGCGTCTCCGGTCCGGTCGCACGCGCGTCGGGCCTCGGCCTCGATCTGCGGCGCGACGAGCCCTACCTCGCGTACGCCGACCTCGCAGGCGTGCTGCGCGTGCCGACGCGCACCGAGGGCGACGTGCTCGCGCGGCTCGAGGTGCTGCTCGAGCAGGTGCGCGTCTCGCTCGACCTCGTCGACGCGTGCGCCGCTGCGCTGCAGACCATGGAGCCGGGACCGATCCACGTGCGGCTGCCGAAGGTGCTGCGGGCGCCGGAGGGCCACACCTACGTGTGGACCGAGAACCCCAGCGGCATCAACGGCTACCTGCTCGTGTCGCGCGGCGAGAAGACGCCGTACCGCCTCAAGGTGCGCAGCGCGTCGTTCGGCAACGTCGCCGCTCTCGGCGAGATCCTGCGCGGCGCACGGCTCGAGGGCGTCGTGACGATCCTCGCGTCGCTGTTCTACGTCGTCGGCGACATCGACCGCTGACGCTGCGCCCTGGTCGGGCGCAGGAACCCGACGTACCGTGGCCGCACCGGATCCAAGGGGGTGCGCGATGACCGAGGGCCTGCCCGAGGGCGAGCACTGGGAGGACGAGGGCGGTCACCCGCCGCCCGAGCACTCCCGCGCGTGGTTCCTGCGCGAGGTCGCGTACGCCGGCCAGGCGCAGCGCGCCGACCTGTGGCAGGTCGCGGTGGAGCAGCTCGGCGAGGACGAGGCCTCGCGCGTGTGGCAGGAGGCGCTCTCGGCGTCGGACGCCAGCGAGACCTGAGCGGCCCGCGGCAGCGAGAGCTGAACGGCTAGGACGGGTCGAGCGCGCGCAGCCGGTCGGCGAGCGAGCGCATCACCTGCAGCGCGAACACCGGCGTCTCGGTGACGAGCATGAGGAACGTGCGCTCCGTGATGACGGCGACCGTGGTCGGCTCGGTGGCGGTCGCGGTGAGGCTGCGCGGCTCGGAGTCGATGATCGACAGCTCGCCGAAGGTGCCGTCGGGCCCGATCGTCGCGACGACGGTGCCGCCCTTGCTCAGCTCGATCGACCCGGAGACGACGCCGAACATCTCGTGCCCCTGGTCGCCCTCGCGGAAGACGACCTCTCCCGCGTCGAGCTCGCGGACCTCGTCGGCGGAGCGGAACAGGCCGGTGATCGTCATGCGCGTCCTCGTGGTCGTGGCGGGGGCGGTCAGCCGTCGTGCGACTCGCGGATCAGGCGCAGCCGGCGGACGGTCTCGTCATCGATGCCGGCGTCGGCCAGCGACGCGACCGGGCGGGTCTGCGACGGAGCCGGGGCGGCGCCGCCGACCTCGCCGGACATCGGCGGGATCGAGCCGACCGCGGCGAAGAGCGGCTCGAGCTCGGGCACGGGCTGCGGCTCGGTGACCGGCGGGCGGCCGGAGCCGAGGTCGACCAGCAGCGGGGGCGGCGCGGCCGGAGCGGCGGCCGCGGCGGCTGCGCTCTCCTCGGCGGCCTTCGCGGCAGCGGCGGCGCGCTCGGCGTCGATGCGGGCCTGCTCGGCCTGCGCGGCCTCGCGGGCGCGGCCCTCGTGCACCTCGGCGATGAGGGCGTGGAACCGCGCGGTCAGGTCGGCGAGCATCGCCTCCTGCGTGGCCACGGTGGCGCGCAGCTCGGCCGCCTGGGCCGCGAGGGACTCGATGTAGGGGTCGCGCGCCGGCGGGGTGGTCCGGGCGACCTGCAGGTCGCGGCGTACGTCGGACAGCTCGGTGGAGAGCCGGTCGACGTGGCTGGCGAGGCTGTCGGCGAGGGACTCGAGCCGGAGCAGCTCGAGCTGGTCGCTCCAGCGCGACCAGCGCAGCGCGGCGATGTCCTTCTGGAGCGCGGTGTTGGCCGCCTGCATCCCACGACGCCCGCGCGGGAGCGCGTGCCGGGAGGAGGGACGGCGAGCCATGCGTCCGAGCGTAGGGCCCCCGGACCCCTGCTGGGAGGTCGGGCGGAGAACCCGCGACGGACCCGTGACCAGCCACGCCTCACGTGTTGTCACGCAGCGTGCGTGACAGCTACGGAGAGTGTCAGTCGTCCTCTTGGTGCGTGCCGCTCGGCGACGGCGACGGGCTGCGGCTCCCGCTGTGGTGGGAGTCCTCGCTCTCGCTCTCGCTGTGCGACGGGCGCGGCGAGGACGTGCGGGTCGGGGACTTCGTCGGCGAGGACGTGCGCGTGCGGGTCGGGCTCGGCGCCGAGGTGCGCGACGACGTGCGCGCGGTGGAGGCCTGGCCGCCGGAGCGGGTCGGCGCGGCCGCGGCGCTCGTGGTGGCCGGGTCCTCGGGGTCCTCGGGGGCCGGGGTCAGGCTGATGCCGGTCGGCGAGCCCAGCCCGGAGGCGGTGTCGTCGGGGGTCGGCTCGCTGCTCGACGGTGCCGCGCTCGGGACGAGGGTGTCGGCCGAGCCGATCGGGCCGGGCGGCGGGACGTCCAGCACGCGGGAGTTGACCGCAGCAGCAGCACCGCCGGCGGCCAGCACGGCCGCGACGGTGAGCGCAGCGACAGCCGCTGACCTGGACACATGACTACGGTAGGCCAGCGTCGTCACGCAGCGTGCTGCCGGTCGTCCAAGGAACGTCCAAGATCAACCGGACGGAGTCCCAGGACACGGTCAGGTGGCGCCCGAGGCCCCGCGGGGCCGCCACAATGGGTGCGTGCGCATCCTCATGGTGGAGGACGACTCGGCCGTCGCCGCGTCGTCGCTCGACGGCCTCCGGGCCCAGGGCTTCGACGTGGAGCACGTCGCCACCGGGAACGCCGCCCTCACCGCCGTGGCCTCCGTGGAGCCGCCCGACGTCGTCCTGCTCGACCTGGGCCTCCCCGACATGGACGGCCAGGAGGTCTGCCGCCGGATCCGGAGCACGAGCGACGTACCGGTCATCGTCGTCAGCGCCCGGGGCGACGAGGCCGACCGCGTGATCGCCCTCGAGCTCGGCGCCGACGACTACCTCGTGAAGCCGTTCGGCATGCGCGAGCTCGCCGCCCGCATCCGCGCCGTGCTCCGCCGGGCCCAGACGCCGGCCGCTCCGGCCGCGGCTGCCGGCGTCCAGGAGATCGGGCGCCTCACGATCGACCGGCGCTCGCAGCGCGTCCACGTCGACGACGAGGAGATCGCGCTCACGGCGAAGGAGTTCGACGTCCTCGCCTACCTCGCCGAGGACCCGGGCGCCGTGCGCCGCCGCACCGAGATCCTCGAGCACGTCTGGGACGGCCACTGGTACGGCGCCACCAAGACCGTCGACGCGCACGTCGCGGCGATCCGCAAGAAGCTCGGCGACCCCGCGTGGGTCGAGGCCGTGCGCGGGGTCGGCTTCAGGCTCGGGTCGCCCGAACGATGAGGTGGCGGCTGGTCGCGGTCCTGGTCGGCTTCACCGCGCTCGTCCTGCTCATCCAGAACGTCCCGCTCGCGTCCTACGTCCGGTCCGTCGAGCGCGAGAACATCAAGACCCTGCTGCAGCGCGACGCCTTCATCCTCGCCGGGTGGGCGATCGAGCCGTTGTCCAAGCCCGACCCGAAGCCCGACCCCGCGCTCTCGCTGCGCGTCGACACCTACGCGAAGGACACCGGCGGCCGCGTCGTCGTCACCGACCAGGACGGCGTCGCCATCGCCTCGTCGGAGGGCCGGGTCGGCGAGGACTACCGCAACCGGGTCGAGATCCGCGACGCCCTCACCGGCGACGCGTCGGCGGGCGAGCGCCCGTCGGAGAGCCTCGGCGAGCCGCTCGTGTACGCCGCCGTACCCGTGCGGGTCGGCAACGACGTCCTCGGCTCGGTGCGGATCACCTACCCGTCGAGCGAGATCGACGCGCGCGTGAGCTCGCGCGTGCGCGCGCTGACCATCGCGGCCCTCATCACTCTGCTCACGGCGGCCCTGATCGCGCTCATCGTGGCCACGACGGTGACCCGTCGGATCCGACGGCTGCGCGACGCCGCCGAGGAGATCGCCGAGGGCGACCTCGACGCCCGTGCCGACGTCAGCGGCGGCGGCGAGATCCACGAGCTCGCCGAGGCCTTCAACACGATGGCCGACCGCGTGCAGGGGGTCGTCGAGTCGCAGCGCGGCTTCGCGGGCGACGCCTCCCACCAGCTGCGCACACCGCTGACGGCGCTGCGGCTGCGCCTGGACCGCGCCGCCGACCTCATGCCCGACGAGGAGCCCGCGCTCGAGCAGGTCGACGCCGCCCGCGACGAGATCGACCGCATGCAGCGGCTCGTCGACGGCCTGCTCGTGCTCGCGCGCGCCGAGAACCGCGAGCAGCAGACCATGCAGGTCGACGTCGCGCAGATCGCGGCCGACCGGGTCGACGCCTGGCAGCCGCTGGCCGACGAGCGCGCGATCACCATCACCCTCGACGCGCCCCCGGTGGCCCTCGCCCACGCCGTGGCCAGCGCGCCGGAGCAGATCATCGACAACTACCTCGACAACGCGCTCGAGGCGGTGCCCGACGGCGGGCTGGTGGTCGTGGCGGTGCGCGGCGAGCAGGGCAGCGTCCTGGTCACGGTCGACGACAGCGGGCCGGGCCTGCCGGCCGAGGACCGCGAGAGGGCGTTCGACCGGTTCTGGCGCGGGTCGCAGGACGGCGGCGGCAGCGGACTCGGTCTCGCGGTGGTGGCGTCGCTCGCGCACGCGGGCGGCGGCAGCGTGCACCTCGAGGAGTCGCCGCTGGGCGGGGTGCGGGCCTGCGCCCGGTTCCGGCGTACCCCGCCGGGCACGCCGACCGAGCCGCGCACGCGCGGCGCGCACGCGAGCTGAGGATCAGCCCCCGTGCTCGCGGATGTAGGTCGCGAAGCGGGCGCGGAACAGCGGCTCGAGGTCGCCGACGGACTCGCTGGAGAACACCTGGCGCGCGGCGCGCACGGTCTCGACGAGGCTGCCGCTGATCGCACCGAGGTCGCCGCCCTCGGTCGAGGCGTCGAGCATCGCGGGCGTGTGGTTGAACAGGTCGACGAAGAAGCCGTAGTCGTGGCGCTGCTCGGCCACCGCGAAGGCGCGGTCGCGCAGCTCGTCGTAGGGCAGGTCCTCGAGGACGGTGTCGTCGGCCATGCTCGGAACCTTAGACGCTCAGGTCGTCGTCGTCCTCGTCGGGCGTGCGGTCCTCCGGCAGCCGGCAGACCCGCTCGAGCCAGAGCCCCGCGAGGGCGAGCAGCACGGCCATCACCACGGTCGCGATAGCGATGATCCCGCGCTCGCGCACACCGGGTACGTCGAAGCGCGGCACGAGCTCCACGAGCACCCCGGCGTAGAAGCCGGCGACGAGCGCGCCGGCGCGCGACGCCGCCAGCCCGAGCGCCGCGCTGCGGGCCGCGACGAGCGGCTCCATCGGCCGCGTGCCGGGCCGCCCGGCCAGCCGCGCGCGCGTGCCCCGCGCCCAGAGCGCGGTGGCGAGCGCCAGCAGCGCCATGACGACGGGCATCGTGATCGGCACGGAGATGCTGCGGTCGGCGAACGCGTCGACGAGGTGCGCCGTGGCCCAGCCGAGCGCGGCCGCCAGGGCCGCGAGCGCGACGAGGAGCTTCCACGACGTGGGGCGGATCGTCATGACGCCACCACCAGCGCGACGTCGGTACGCCGCTGCACGACGTCGTCGCCCGCGACCCACGAAGCCGCGAGGTCGGCGACGCGGTCGCCGCCCGGCAGCGTCGCGGCGGGATCCGCCTCGGCCCACGGGATCAGGACGAAGCCCCGCTCGCGGAGCCGCGGGTGCGGCAGCGTGAGGACCGGGTCGTCGCTCACGACGTCGCCCACGGCGAGCACGTCGACGTCGAGGGTGCGCGGCCCCCAGCGCACCTCGCGGGTGCGGTGCCAGGACTGCTCGGCCTCGTGCGCGAGCTCGAGCAGCGCGAGCGGCTCGGCGTCGGAGCCGCCGACGAGGACGGCGTTCGCGTAGTCGGGCTGCTCGACACCGCCCACGGGCGACGACTCGTACACCGACGACACCACCGGCTCGGCCAGGTGCGGGGCGAGCAGGTCGACCGCCCCCTGCAGCGCCGCGACGCGGTCGCCGAGGTTGGCGCCGAGCCCGAAGGCCACGCGCCTCACCGGGTCCGCACGATCGTGACGATGACATCCGTGAACGGCACGCCCACGGGTGCTTCGGGCTTGTGCACCGACACCTCGACCGCGTGGACGCCGTCGAACGAGAGGCACGCGTCGGCGACGCGCTGCGCGAGCGTCTCCACGAGGTCGAGCGACGGCCCCTCGATCTCGGCGACCACGGCCGCGGCCACCGCGCCGTAGTCGACCGTGTCGGCGAGGTCGTCGGACGCGGCCGCGGGACGGGTGTCGACACCGAGCACGACGTCGACGGAGAAGGTCTGGCCGTCGCGCTTCTCGTGGTCGAAGACGCCGTGGAAGCCGCGGGCGGAGATGCCGTGCACCGCCACGCGGTCGAGGCCGTCGGGCCAGCTGCTCACGGTGCGTCTCCACTCGTCCAGGCGGCGGCGACCTCGACGGCGTCGCGCGTGCCGCGCACGTCGTGCACCCGCACGCACCACGCGCCTGCGGCCGCGGCCAGCGCGCTCACGGCGTCGGTCGCCTTGTCGCGCTTCTCCATCGGCCGGGGCTCGCCGTCGACCGCGAGCAACGAACCGAGGAAGCGCTTGCGCGAGGCACCGACGAGCACCGGGTGCCCCAGCGCCATCAGCCGGTCGAGGCGCTGCAGCAGGGCCCAGTTGTGGTGGGCGTCCTTGGCGAAGCCGAGGCCCGGGTCGAGCACGACGCAGCGCGGGTCGACGCCCGCCGCGACGGCGTCGGCGGCGCGCGCCGAGAGCTCTGTGCAGACGTCGGCGACCACGTCGTCGTAGACGGCGTTCTCGTGCATCCGGTCGCCGTAGCCGCGCCAGTGCATGGCGACGTACGGCACGCCGAGCGCGGCGACGACCGGCAGGATTCCCGGCTCCGACAGCCCGCCGCTCACGTCGTTGACCACCGCGGCGCCGGCGCCGACGGCAGCCGTGGCGACCTCCGCGCGCATCGTGTCGATCGACACGACGACGCCCGCGGCCACGAGGCCCTCGACGACGGGGATGACGCGCGCGAGCTCCTCGTCGGTGCTGATCCGCTGCGCGCCGGGACGGGTCGACTCGCCGCCGACGTCGACGAGGTCGGCACCCTGGGCAGCCATCTCCACGCCGTGCGCCACGGCCGCGGCCGGGTCGAGCCAGAGACCGCCGTCGGAGAACGAGTCGGGGGTGACGTTGAGGACGCCCATCACCAGGCAGCGCTGCAGCGCGGCGAGGTGCTCGGGGAGACCGAGGGGGTGGCGGGCGGTCACGGCGTCAGGCTAGTGGCGGCGACGACGGGGCTGGCGGCGTCAGCCGAGGATGAGGCTCATGGCCTCGGCGCGGGTCGCGGGGTCGCGCAGCTGGCCGCGCACGGCGCTCGTGGTGGTCTTCGCGCCGGGCTTGCGGATGCCGCGCATCGACATGCACAGGTGCTCGCACTCGATGACGACGATCACGCCGCGCGGCTCCAGGATCCGCACGATGGCGTCGGCGACCTGGGTCGTGAGCCGCTCCTGCACCTGCGGGCGCTTGGCGTAGACGTCGACGAGGCGCGCCAGCTTGGACAGCCCGGTGATGCGGCCGTCGTGGCTCGGGATGTACCCGACGTGGGCGACGCCGTGGAAGGGCACCAGGTGGTGCTCGCAGGTCGAGTACAGCTCGATGTCCTTGACCAGCACCATCTCGTCGTGGCCGAGGTCGAACGTGGTCGCGAGGACCTCCTCGGGCGTCTGGCGCAGGCCGGCGAACAGCTCGGCGTAGGACCGCGCCACGCGCGCCGGGGTGTCGCGCAGGCCGTCGCGGTCGGGGTCCTCCCCCACGGCGATGAGCAGCTCGCGGACGGCCGCCTCGGCGCGCGCGTGGTCGAACGGCTCGGTGACCACGTGCTCGGGCACGTGGACCGGGTCGACGGGGGTCACGCCGTGGGCTCCGACTCCGGCGCCGGGGCCGGCTCGACGGCGGGTGAGCCGTTGGCCGAGCCGTTGACGGCACCGTTGCCGTTCGAACCGTTCGCGCCGGCGAGCTCGGCGAGCTCCTTGGGCGACTGCACCGGACCCCGGTCGCTCGGCGTACGCCGCGACGACCCGGTCCACGCGGGACGGACCGGACGGCGGTTGAGCGGCTCGAAGATGCGCTCGACGTCGGACTTGTCGAGGGTCTCCTTCTCGAGGAGCTCCACGACGAGGGCGTCGAGGACGTCGCGGTTGTCGACGAGGATCTCGAAGGCCTCGTGGTGCGCCGCGTCGATGAACGAGCGCACCTCCTGGTCGATCGCCGCGGCGACGTCCTCGGAGTAGTCGCGCGTGTGGCCGTAGTCGCGGCCGAGGAAGACCTCGCCCTGCTCCTGGCCGTAGCGGATCGCTCCGAGGCGCTCGGTCATGCCGTACTGCGTGACCATCGCGCGGGCGACCGCGGTCGCCTTCTCGATGTCGTTGGACGCGCCCGTCGTCGGGTCGTGGAAGACCAGCTCCTCCGCGGCACGGCCGCCGAGCATGTACGCGAGCTGGTCGAGCATCTCCGAGCGGGTCGTCGAGTACTTGTCCTGGTCGGGCAGCACCATCGTGTAGCCGAGGGCACGGCCGCGCGGGAGGATCGTGATCTTGTGCACCGGGTCGGTGTGCGGCAGCGCCGCGGCGACCAGGGCGTGCCCGCCCTCGTGGTAGGCGGTGATCTTCTTCTCGTGCTCGCTCATCACGCGGGTGCGCTTCTGCGGGCCGGCGATGACGCGGTCGATCGCCTCGTCGAGCTCCTTGTTGCCGATGAGCTTGTCGCCCTGGCGCGCGGTGAGCAGCGCGGCCTCGTTGAGGACGTTGGCGAGGTCGGCGCCGGTGAAGCCCGGCGTGCGACGGGCCACGGCCTCGAGGTCGACCGACGGCTCGAGCGGCTTGCCGCGGGCGTGCACCTTGAGGATGTCGGTGCGGCCCTGCATGTCCGGGGCGCCGACGGCGATCTGCCGGTCGAAGCGGCCCGGGCGCAGCAGCGCCGGGTCGAGGATGTCGGGGCGGTTCGTGGCAGCGATGAGGATGACGCCGCCGGTGACGTCGAAGCCGTCCATCTCGACGAGCAGCTGGTTGAGGGTCTGCTCGCGCTCGTCGTGGCCGCCGCCGAGGCCCGCGCCGCGGTGCCGGCCGACGGCGTCGATCTCGTCGACGAAGACGATGGCCGGCGCGTTGGCCTTGGCCTGCTCGAAGAGGTCGCGCACGCGGCTGGCGCCGACGCCGACGAACATCTCGACGAAGTCCGAGCCCGAGATGGAGAAGAACGGCACGCCGGCCTCGCCCGCGACGGCGCGCGCGAGGAGCGTCTTGCCGGTGCCGGGCTGGCCGTAGAGCAGGACGCCCTTGGGGATCTTCGCGCCGACCGCCTGGAACTTCGCGGGCTCCTGGAGGAACTCCTTGATCTCCTGGAGCTCCTCGACCGCCTCGTCGGCGCCGGCGACGTCGGCGAAGGTCGTCTTGGGCATGTCCTTGCTGACCATCTTGGCCTTGGACTTGCCGAAGTTCATGATGCGGTTGCCGCCGCCCTGCATCTGCCCCATGAAGAAGAAGAGCAGCAGGATGACGAGCGCGACGGGGATCAGGCTGTAGAGCAGCGAGAGCAGCAGCGAGTCGCGCTGGTTCTCGACGTTGTAGCCGTCCTGGACCTTCCCGGCCTTGACCTGCTCCTGGAGCATGTTCTGCAGCTCGAGGCCCTGGCCGTCGATGTACTGCGCGCGGAGCTTGTCGCCGTTGGTCTGGGTGATCTCGATCCGCTGGTCGGCGCCGCCGACGATGGTCGCCTTCGAGACGTTCCCGTTCTGGATCGCGGTGACGATCTGGGAGGTGTCGACGTCCTTGGGCCCGCCCACGTTGGTGAGCAGGCTGCTGGCGAGCACGACGAGGAGGATCGCGAGGACGATCCACACGACCGGGCCACGGATGATGCGCCTGATGTCCATGATGCGGGGCCGGGGCCCCGTACCTCCTGACGTCCTGTGCCGGCCCGGTGGCCGCCACCCGCCCTGAGGCGGAAACCGCGAGTGTCACGAGGGTACAGCGGTCGGCGCATGGGCGCCGGGCCGCGTACGTCGAGACCGCTCCTCGACGATCATGACGCGACCGGGGCCGGATCTGTTCCCGCTCGGGGGGAGCGTTCACCCCCGGCGTAACCGGGGGCTCGCTGCGAGGGGCCGGGGTCAGGAGTAGACGTGCGGGGCGAGCGTGCCGACGACCTTGAGGTTGCGGTACTTCTCGGCGTAGTCGAGGCCGTAGCCCACGACGAACTCGTTGGGGATGTCGAAGCCCGTGTACTTCACGTCGACGGCGACCTTCACGGCGTCGGGCTTGCGGAGCACGGTGAGCACCTCCACCGAGGCAGGGCCCCGCGAGCGCAGGTTGCGCAGCAGCCAGGACAGGGTGAGCCCCGAGTCGAGGATGTCCTCGACCACGAGCACGTGGCGGCCGGTGATGTCGCGGTCGAGGTCCTTGAGGATCCGCACGACGCCCGAGGACTTGGTGCCGGAGCCGTACGACGAGACCGCCATCCAGTCCATCTCAACCGGGAGGGTCAGGGCGCGGGACAGGTCGGCCATCGCCATGACGGCGCCCTTGAGGACGCCGACGAGCAGCAGGTCCTGCCCGGCGTAGTCGGCGTCGATCGCGGCCGCGAGCTCGCGGATCTTGGCCTGCAGGGCCTCCTCGTCGACCAGCACCTTCTCCAGGTCGGTACCGAGATCGGCGGCTTCCATCAGCTCTCCTCGCGAGGCGGGGTCGGACGCAGGTGCAGCCTTCCATACGACCGCGACGCCTCGACACCGCCCGGCAGCGCGACCGCCCCCTGGCCCCGCCATCCGGTCACCAGGCGCACCACCCGGTCGACGTGGTCGGCACCGAGCGACCCGGCCGGCACGCCGCCCGCCACCAGCCAGCGGCGAACGGCGCGCGACCGCAGCGCCGGCGCGAGAGTCTCAAGACCGGCTGCGTCGAGGCCGTCGTCGTCGACCCCTTCGAGGCCCGAGAGCGCTTCTGCCGCCTGGGAGTCGAGCAGGTCGGCGTCGTCGCGCGCGAGGTCGGCGGTGCGCGCGAGGGCCTCGGCGACGCCGGGACCGAGCTCGCGCTCGAGCACGGGGAGCACGTCGTGGCGCACGCGCACGCGGGCGTAACGGCGGTCGTCGTTGTGCGGGTCGTCGACGAGGGGAGCGCCCTCAGGCACGGCGGCCCGCACGACGTCGCGACGCAGCCGGAGCAGCGGCCGGCGGAACGGGCCGCGCGCCGCGGGCATGCCGGCGAGGCTGCGCGTGCCGGAGCCGCGGGCCAGACCGAGCAGGACGGTCTCGGCCTGGTCGTCGAGCGTGTGCCCGAGCAGCACCGCGGCCGCACCGTGGCGCTCCTGCTCCGCGAGCAGGGCGGCGTACCGGGCGTCTCGGGCCGCGGCTTCGGGACCGCCCTCGGCACCGACCTCCACGCGTACGACGACGACGGGGTCGAGGCCCTGGCTGCGCAGCCAGTCCGCGGTGCGCGTCGCGATCTCGGCCGAGCCGTCCTGCAGGCCGTGGTCGACGATCACCGCACCGACCCGGGAGCAGGCCCGGCGCGCCGCGTCGGCGAGGGCGAGGGAGTCGGCGCCGCCGGAGCAGGCCACGAGCACGAGGGCGTCGGGGTCGAGGTCGGCCAGCGCCTCGCGCACGGCCCGGAGCACCGCGTGGCGGGCGTCGTCGGCGGGCACGGCCGGCGTCTCAGGCGGGCAGCAGGTCGGGCGCGACCCGTCGGCACCAGGACTCGGCGTCGAGGATCTCGTCCTTGCTCGGGAGCTTGTCCGGGGCGGTCCAGACGCGGTTGAAGCCCTCGAGCCCGACCCGGCCGATCACGTGCGTCACGAAGGCCCGGCCGTCGGAGTACTGCCGCATCTTGGCGTCGAGGCCGAGGACCCGGCGGGCCAGGCCGTCGACGGCGCCGGGCTCGTTGCGCCGCTGGTCGAACCGCTCGCGGATGATCGCGACGGTCGGGACGATGTCCGGACCGACCTCGTCCATGACGTGGTCGGCATGGCCCTCGAGCAGGCTCATGAGCGCCGTGATGCGGTCGAAGACCTCGCGCTGCTCCGGGCTCTGTACGGCGTCGACGAGCGAGGCGTCGGGGTCGCCGCGGACCGCGGCACCGATCGCGCCGAGGCCGTGGCGGAACCGACGCAGCACCTCGCCGGCGCTGGAGTCGGCGAGCGCGAGGTAGTCGTGGATCTCGGCGATGAGGTGACCGCCCAGCCACGGGACGCCGCCGAACTGCGCGCGGTGGGTCTCCTCGTGCAGGCAGACCCAGAGCCGGAAGTCGCGGGGCTCGACGTCGAGGTGGCGCTCGGCCGTCACGATGTTGGGCGCCACGAGCAGCAGGCGGCCCTGCTTCGTGGTCGTGAACGCCTCGAACTGGCCGAGGACCTTGCCCGAGAGGTAGGCGAGCACCCCGCCCATCTGCAGCGCGGTGATGCGCGAGCCGAAGGCGGTCACGACCGAGGGCTGCTCGGTCGCCATCTTCTCCAGCAGCGGCGCCAGCACGATCCGGAAGCCGTCGACGTTGCTGTCGACCCAGGCGCCGCGGTCGACGACGGCGGCGTCGGGCGCCTCGCCCGCGTCGAGCCCCGTGCGCTCGCGCACCGGGCCGACGGCGTACCTGGCCAGGGCGCGCAGCTCGGCGACCGCGGCGCGCGCCTCGTCGGCCGTCGTGCCCGGTCCACCGGGCGCGAAGCGGCGCCCGGTGGTGCGGGCCAGACCCCAGTCGACGACCTCCACGTCGCCGACCCTACGTCAGTCCTGCCCGGGTGCCCGTCGGCGAGAGGCTCCGAGGGCGAGCAGGCCGACGCCGACCAGCCCGAGCGCGACGAGCAGGAGCTGCAGGTCGGCACCCGTCGGCGAGAGCCCGCCGGTGTCGGGCAGGCCCAGCGTCCCGGTGTCGGTGTTGTTGCCGGTGTCGGGGTCGACGCCCTCGATGGTCGCCGTGTTGGTGATCGTGGTGCCCGGCGACGCGTTCACGAACGTCGCCACGGTGAACGACGACGAGGCGCCGACCGCGAGGTCGCCGGTACGGGTGCACGTGATCGTCTGGCCCGACAGCGCGCAGCTCCAGCCGGCGCCGCCGGCCGAGGAGTAGACGAGCGTCGACGGCAGCGTGTCGGTCACCACGATGGGCTTGGTCGACACGTTCGGGCCGTGGTTCGTCACGGTGATGAGCCACGTCGCGAGCCGGCTGCCCGTGCTGTAGGACTGCAGGTCCTTGGTGATGCCGAGGTCGACGAGCGGGTTCACGACGGCAGGGTCGGTCGCGGTGTTGTCGTCGAGCGTCGTCTCCTCCGACGGCGTCGACACCGTGGCGCTGTTGGTCACCGACGGGTACGCCGCGGGGAGCACGTCGACCACGAGCGCGATGGACGTCGATGCGCCCGCGGCGAGGCCGCCGGTCAGCGTGCACGTCACGGTCTGGCCCGCCGCCGAGCACGACCAGCCCGAACCGGTACCGCTCACGAACGTCAGGCCCGTGGGCAGCGCGTCGGTCACGGTGACCGGCCCGGGGTCGTCGGTCGGGCCCTCGTTGGCCACGCCGATCGTGAACGTCGCCGTGCCGCCGACCTGCAGGTTGCCCGTGTGCGACTTGGTGATCGCCAGGTTCACGAGCGGCGGCACGACGACCGTGTCGGTCGCGGTGTTGTCGCCCGGGTGCGGGTCGAGCGTGGAGCCCTCGACCGTCGCGACGTTGTCGACCGACGGGTACGCCGCGGCCTCCACCGTGGCCACCACGGTCACGGCCGGCGCCGTGGTCGCCGGCGCGAGGGGCGCCGCGAGGTCGCACGTGACGACCTGGCCGACCGCGGCGCAGGTCCAGCCGGTGCCGGTGGCGCTGACGAACGTGAGGCCGGTCGGGAGCGTGTCGGTGAGGACGACGTCGCGCGCCTCGGACGGCCCGGCGTTGGCGACCGTCAGCGTGAACGGCAGGTCGTCGCCGACCCGCACCGGGCCGGTGTGCGACTTGGTGACCGACAGGTCGGCGAGCTGCGTCACCGCGATGGAGTCGGTGTCGGTGTTGTTGCCCAGGTCAGGGTCGGTGGTGCCCGACACGACGGTGGCCGAGTTGGTGTACGTGCCCGCGTCGAGCGAGGCGTCGACCGCCACGAGCAGCGTGAGGCGTCCCTCGGAAGCGCCCGCCACGAGGGCCGTGCCGCTGGTCGCCGTGCAGGTGACGTCCTGCCCGGCCGGCGTCACGGCACCGGGGACGCAGGTCCACGGGCCGGTGCTCGACAGGTAGGTGAGCCCCGCCGGCAGCGTGTCGGTGACGACGAGGTCGGGCTGCGCGTCGGACGGCCCGTCGTTGCGCACGTCGATCCGGAACTCCGCCTGCGTGCCTGCGATCACCGTGTCGTACGCCGCGGCGTGCGACTTGTCGAGCACGAGGTCGGCGGAGCCGGTGACCGTCACGGTCGAGGAGCTCGTGTTGTTGCCGGGGACGTCACCCGGGGTCGAGGTCGAGACCGTGGCCGTGTTGGTGATCGTCGTCCCGTCGGCGACGCCGCTGCCGACGGTGACGTCGAGGGTGATGGTGCTGCTGCCCGGCAGCATCGACGGGCGGGTGCACTGCACGTCCTGGCCCGCCGCCGCGCAGGTCCAGCCCGTGCCCGCGGCGCTCACGAACGTGAGACCCGCAGGGAGCACGTCGTCGACCACGACCGAGTCGGCGGTCGACGGGCCGTTGTTGGTGACCTGCAGGGTGAACTGCGTGGCCGCGCCCGCGTCGACCGGGTCGGCGCCGGTGGTGGTCTTCACGATCGCGACGTCGGCCCGGTCGACGACCGCGACGGCGTCGAGGTCGGCGTTGTTGCTCGGGTCGGGGTCGTTGAGCGGCCCGTCGACGCTGGCGTCGTTGACCAGCACCGTGGGGCCGACCGACGGGTCGACGTCGACCACCACCGAGATCGTCGGCGCCGAGGCGCCCGAGACGAGGGTCGCGGCTCGGTCGCAGGTGACGATGCCGCCCGCCGCGCTGCACGACCAGCCGCTGCCGGTCGCGCTCACGAACGTCGTGCCCGCGGGCAGGGCGTCGGTGACCGTGATGGTGCCCGGCGAGTCCGACGGGCCGAGGTTGCGCACGTCGAGCGACCACGTGAACGGCGCCCCGGCGGTCGCGGATCCCGTGTGGGACTTCACGATCGCGAGGTCCGCGTCGAGGTCGAGGGTGCTCGTGTCGGTGTCGGTGTTGTTGCCCGGGTTGGGGTCGGTCGTCGTGCCCGTGACCGTCGCGGTGTTGAGCAGCGAGCCGGTGGCGCCCGACGGCACGTCGACCACGACCGTGATCACCGGCGCCACGGCGCCGGCTCCGAGGTCGGCGCTGCGCGTGCAGGTGACCGAGCCCGCGCCGGGGACGCAGACCCAGCCGGTGCCCGACGCGCTCGAGAGCGTCGTGCCCGCGGGCAGCGTGTCGGTGACGCGGATCGGACCGCGCGAGACCGACGGGCCGAGGTTGCGCACCTCGAGCTCGTACGTCGCCTGCGCACCGGCGACGACGGCGCCCACGCTGGTCTTCGCGATCGACAGGTCGGCGAGCGTGCTCACCGCGACGGTGTCGTTGCTCGTGTTGTTGCCCGGCACCGGGTCGGTGGTCGTGCCCGAGACCGTCGCGGAGTTGGTGATGCTGCCAGTCTGCCCGGGAGCGACGGTCGTCACCACGGTGATCTGCGGCGCGGCGGCGCCGGGCGCGAGGTCGGCGGCGCGGACGCAGCTGACCGTGCCGCTGCCCGGCGTGCAGACCCAGCCGGTGCCCGACGCGCTGACCAGCGTGGAGCCCGCGGGCAGCGTGTCGACGACGGTGATCGGGCCGCGCGACACCGAGGGGCCGTTGTTCACGACGTCGACGGTCCACGTGACGTCCTGCCCGGCGATCACAGGGCCGGAGTGCGACTTCGTGACGGCGAGGTCGGCGGCCGTGGTCACCGTGGCGGTGTCGGTGCTGGAGTTGTTGCCGGTCTGCGGGTCGTAGGTGCGCGCCGTGACGGCGGCGGTGTTGGTGAGCACCGTGCCCGAGGCGGTGGTGGCCGGCGTCGTCACGTTGACCGAGATCACCGGGAACGACGCGCCCGAGGCCAGCGTGTCGGCGGCGTTCGTGCGCTGGCAGCTCAGCGCCTGGCCGACGACCGTGCAGCTCCAGCCGGTGCCCGACGCCGACACGAGGGTCTGCGGAGAGGCGATGGTGTCGGTGACAGCGAACGGCCCGACGGCGCGGTCGGGACCGAGGTTGCTGACCGTCAGCGACCAGGTGAAGGTGGCGCCCGCGACGGGGGATCCCGTGTGCGACTTCACGATCCGGACGTCGGCCGAGTCGATGTGCGTGCTCGCGCTGCCGGGGCGGTTGCCGTAGGGACCGGTGGCGTTGCCCGGCTCGTCGGTCGCGTCGACGCCGTCGGCGACAGCCGTGTTGGTCTGCGCGACCGAGGCACCGACGCCGGCGTTGCCGACGACCGCGGGCTGCGGGGTCGAGCGGTAGGTGATGGTCAGCGCCTGGCCGGGCTGCAGGTCACCGAGGTCGTTCCACACCAGGCGCTTCTGCGCGCCGGACGTGAGCACCGTCGGCTCCTTGGCGAACGCCGGGCCGCCGGCGATGCGGACCAGGGCCGACCCGGCGTCGTAGGTCCAGTTCACCGGGAGGTCGTCGGTCGTGCCGATGGCGAAGCCCGGCCCGCCGCCGGTGTTCGTGACCGTGACCGTCCAGGTGTACGGCGTACCGATGTAGGCGGGAGCGCCGTCGGTGGCGGCCTTCGTGGTCACCAGGGTCGGGAACTGCGGCGTGACGACGGCCGTGGTCGAGGGACCCGCGTAGACACGACCGCCGGACGGCAGCCCCTCGTAGCTCGTCACGCGCGCCGTGTTCGTGAGCGGCGCCGCGGTGAGGGTCGGCGACGGCGCGAGGTGGGCGGTGTAGCCGAGCGAGTACGTCGCGCCCGGTGCGAGCGGGCCGGGCAGCGACGCCGCCGGCCAGGTGATCGTGCCGCCGCCGCGCACCGGGTCGGCGCCGGCGAGGGTGCCGCCGTTGTTCACGACGTCGACGACGACGCCGAGCGGGACGACGTCGGTGACGACGGTGTTGAACGCGTCGCTGACGGTGGCACCTGTCGCGTTGCGCACGGTGAGCGTGTAGTCGAACGGCTGCCCCGGGTCGGGCGTGGTGTCGCTCACGGCCTTGGTGATCGACAGCGACGGCTCGACGACGGTGACCGTCTCGGAGTCGCTGGACCCGGTGCGGTCGAACACCGTCCCGGCGCTGGTGACGGTGTGCCCGTCGGTCGCGAACCACGCGTCGATCGCCGTGTTGACGAGCGCCTTGCCCGCGGTGTTGCCGGCGACGTCCTGGACGACCGAGGTGTAGACGAGGGTGAGGCGGCGCGGGTTCGGCGAGCCGAGCAGGTCGCCCACGCCCCAGCCGTACTTGGTCGCGCCGGCAGGCGCAGCGACGGGGGTGAGCGTCGTGATCGCGAAGCCCGGGCAGGGGACGCTCGTGACCACGTCGACGCACGAGGAGCTCTGGACCACCGGTGCCGACAGGCCGGCGGGCACGGTGTCGAGCAGCGCGGCGTCGAAGAACGTCGTGTTGGCCGGCACGAGCGCGGTGATCGTGTAGGTCGCCGTCTGGCCGATCGTGCGGATCGGCTGGTCGACCGACTTCAGCAGGCCGTTGCCCGCGACGACGACCGTCGACGGGTCGGTCACCGTGTACACGCGCTCGTCGGGGTTGTCGGGGCTGTTGAACGCCGGCTTCCCGTCGTTCAGCGTGCTGCCGGTGAGGGTCGCGGTGTTGGTGTAGCTGTCGCCGCCGACCGCGCTGAGGTTCACGGTGGCCGTGTACGTGCGCGTCGTGGCGGTCAGCGACGCCGGCACGGAGCCGAGCGACCACACCAGGCGCGTGGTGCCCACGGCGCAGCCGTTCGTGCCGTCGCCCGCGACCGGCGCCAGGCCCGGGTTCGCACCGTACGCCGCGAAGGTGAGGCCTGACGGCAGGCAGTCGACGACGAACGTGTCGTGCAGCGGCGGGCGGTTGGTGATGCTCGACGCGCTGTTCTGGTTGGTGACGGCGATCGTGTAGGTGACGGTGTCGCCGCCGATCACCGTGCCCGGCTTGTCGTTGGTCTTCACGATCGCGGGGTTGGGCTGGCGGACGTTGACCGTGTACGTCGCCGTCACTGGCGCGAGCGGCTGGCCGCCGAGCCGGTCGTCGCTGTCGAATCTCGCCGTGTTCACGCGGTTGACGTTGTTCTGCGCGGTCGTGAGGGCGGCGCCGGTGACCCGCGCCGTGACGGTCACCAGGAAGCGCTGCGGCACCGCGGTGGTGTTGTCGTAGACGCCGCTGATCGTGAGCGCCCCGGTGGTCGTGTTCAGCGAGACGCCGGCGGGCAGAGCGGCCGGGGCGGCGCAGACCGGCAGCGGGTCGGCGCCCGAGGGCGTCGGTGCCGACGGGCAGAACTCGGCCGTCGGGGTCGGGGTCGTCAGCACGAAGCCGGCGGGCAGCGTGTCTGCCAGCAGGCCGTCGAACACCGACGTGCCGGCGGGGATCGTGGCGGCGTACCGGTAGGTGACGAGCTCGCCGATGGTGGCCTGGTTCGCGGTGTTGTTGTTGGCCTCGGTGATCGACGTGGTGCCGACCTTGCCGACCGCGACCTTCGGCGTGACGACGGACGAGATGTCGCTCGCCGCAGGGGCGTCCTGGTCGGCGACCGGCACGGTCGTGTCGATGTTGCTCGTCGGGAAGTAGGTCGTGGTGGCGCCGGCACCGGTGACGGGCAGGTTGGTGAGCGCGGAGTAGGACCGCACGGCCGCGGTGTTGGTGAACGTGAACCCGGCCGCGGTGGGCGACGGCACGGTCATGTCGTAGGTGTAGGTCCACGAGGCGCCGGGGGCGAGGCCCTGCGCGGCGAGCGGCGCCGAGGTGTCGAGGGTGTAGGTCCAGCGGATCGCGCTGCGCGTGCCGTTGAGCGCGAAGCTGGGCTGCAGCGGGTCGCCCGGGTCGGTGCAGCGGATCACCGGCGTGGTCGGGATCGACGCGATGCCGGTGATGTTGCCGACGTCGACGCAGCGCACGTGCTCGGGCAGGACGTCCCACAGGTCGATGCCGCCGACGGCGTAGTTCGTCGACGTCGCGAGCGACCCGTCGTTGGTGAGGTCGATGCGGAAGCGCACGAGCGAGCCCTCGCGCACCGGCAGGCCGTCGACGTTGGAGTTCAGGCCGTTCGGGCCGGCGGCCGGCGAGTCGACCGACTGCACGCCCTTCACGACCCGCACCGGAGCGGCCGGCACGATGGTGAAGTCGATCTCGTCGCGGTAGGACCGGCCGCGGCCCGCCGAGTCCTCGGTGCGCAGCTTCATCGCGTTGCCGAGGATGTCGGGCGACCCCGTCGGCGCCGCGTCGGTGACGCGGACCGCGAACACCCACTCGAACACCGCGCCGAGGTCGACGTACTTCGCGCCGCTGCCCGCAGCCGTGCCGAGCGTCCAGGTGAGCGAGTCGGCCGTGGTGGTGAGGACGGCCGGCGCGCGGCGGTCGTTGGTGGTGGCCACCGCGCTGCCCGCGACGTACTCGGTGCCGACGGGCAGGAAGTCGGTGACGACGGGGTTGCGCGTCTTGGTGAGCGCGTCGAAGTCCACGCGCAGCTTGAAGCAGATGACGTCGCCCTTGCCGAACTTCGTCTGCGCCGGCGCGAACGACGACGGCTCCCCGTAGCCGGTGCCGTCGGTGCCGCAGTCGCCCGCCATCGAACGGGGGCCGATGGTCTTGTCGAGGGTGAGCATGCCGGTGCCGATCGTCGACGACGACGTGTCGGTGACCGTGCGCGATCCCGTCTCGCCCGTGCCCGGGATCGGCGTCGTCGTCGCGGTGAGGCTCGCGGTGTTGGTGAAGGAGTCGCCGTTGCTCGTCGGGTCGCCGCCGCCGTAGTTGGTGCGCATACCGGCCCAGTAGGTCAGCGTGGTGGTGCCGTCGGCCGCGACCGGTGCGAGCGGCGAGAAGACGACGGTGAACGTGCCGTTCGGGTTCGCGGTGACCGACGAGATCGGGGTCGACGGCGCGGTGGCGTTGCTGCCCGCGCACTCGCTCGGCGCTCCCGGCACGTAGTTGCTGCCGGCCGCACCCAGCGGGCACATGCCGTCGGGGATGACGTCGGTGACGACGATCCCCGACGCCGACACGTACTCGCTCGTGTCGATCGTGAGCGTGTACTGCACGCGGCCCGCCGTCGCGAACTGCGACGTCGACGCCGCCTTGCGCATGCGGACGTCCTCGACGCTCACCGTGTGCGTCGTGTCGGCGGCCGCCGAGCTGCTCCCGCCCGGGGCGAGCGCCCCGGTGTAGGTGCCGGTGACGCGCGCGGTGTTGGTGGCGCTCGCCTCCGTCGCACCCTCGCGGGTCGAGGCGCCGGTGTTGTTGTCGAGGTTGGCGACCTGGCCGAGCGACGCCGGCGTCGGCGTCGTACCGCCGAAGCTCATCGTGTTGGCGCGCAGCGGGATGCCCGCCTGGTACCTGATCGTGGCCGTCGCACCCGCGGCCAGCGTGCCGAGGTTCCACTGCACGCGCGTGTAGACGCCGGGCGGGTAGACGGTGGTGCCCTGCGCGGGCGGGTCGAGCACGGTCGAGACCGACACCGGCGTGGCGCACGGCGAGAGCACCGGTGTGGCCGAGAGCGAGGGGGCACCGGGGTACTCGGGCCCGGCGGAGTTGTCGACGCCGCCGCAGCCGAGGTACTCGAGGTTGGCCGGCAGGTAGTCGGTGAGGACGACGCCCGTCGACGACGCGACCGACGTGTTCCGGACGGTCAGCGTGTACGTCGTGACGTGGTCGTGCACTCCGCGCAGCAGCTCGCCCTCGGGCGAGGGCTCGGCCTTGGTGACCTCGAGCGCCGAGAGGTTGGTGACCCCGCTGTTCGCCGTCGCCGACTCGGTGAAGCTCCCGGCGACAGGAGCGCCCGCCGCGGTGAAGGCGGGGATCTTGCGCGGGTCGGTGCTCGCGTAGGCGCCGCCGATCACCGAGAACTGCGAGCCCACCGGCAGCACGACCGGGTCGGACTGCGCGCGGAACGAGAGCGCGAACGAGTCGGCGACCTGCAGGTCGGACACGTTGCGCCAGACCAGCGTCTGCTGGCCGGTCGACGGGTTGGTGGAGACGGTCGGCTCGCCGGCCGACGACGGCGTGCTCGAGCCCGCGACGTAGGTGAGGCCGACGGGCAGCAGGGTGGTGAAGCTGAGGTTGTACTCCGGCACCGCGCCGGCGTTCGACGACGGGTTGGCCGCAGTCAGCGTGATCGGGACGGCGCCGCCCGAGAGCACGGTTCCGGGCGCGCTGACCGACAGCGTGATGCCCGGCGTCGCGGCGGCCGCCGGTGGCGCGGTGGCTGCGACGGCTGCGGTGGTGACGGCGAGCGCCGCGGCCATGAGCGCGGCGAGGCGGCCGCGGGTACGGCGGAACGTTCGGAGCACGAGCGGGACTCCCAGGACATCGTCGACGCGTCGGCGGGCCGGAAGCGGACTCCCCCGGGCTCCCGTCCAGCGACTGTAACCGCTCTCAGAACCGCTCCCGCGGCACCGACGCGCAGGATCACCCGGTCGTGCCGCGACGACGACGCTCCGTGACCGTTGCGCCGCGCGGGTGACGACGTCGTGCGGGAGGTCAGCCCGCGGCGACGACCGCAGCCGCGCGGTCGAGGGCCGTGCGGGCCACGGCCTGCGGCCCGGGCGAGCCGTCCTCGAGGAAGGCGAACGCGCGCAGCCGGCCGGCGGGGTCGAGCACGAGGCCGGCGAGCGCGTTGACCCCGGTGAGCGTGCCGGTCTTGGCCAGCACGATGCCGCGGCCGGCGCGGGTGCCCGGCCCGGTGAACCGGTCCGACAGCGTGCCGGTCGCGCCCGCGACGGCGAGGCCGGTGACCGCCGCGGACAGGCTCGGGTCGTCGGTCGTCGCGAGCGCCGCGAGCAGCCCGACGAGCGTCGCTGCGCTGATCTTGTTCTGCCCCGACAGCCCGCTGCCGTCGACGACCACGGCACCAGCCGTCGTGACGCCGAGGTCGGCCACCACCTTGAGGGTCGCGGTCGCGCCGCCGGCGAAGCTCGCGCCACCGCCGAGCTTGCCGCCCGCGAGGTGGGCGAGCGCCTCGGCGAGATCGTCGTCGGACTGCGTGAGCATCCGCTCGACGAGGTCGGCGACGGTGGGGCTGACGACCGACGCGAGCGGCTCGGCCCCCTTCGGCGCGGTCACGCGCACGACCGAGCCGGTGACGGTGATGCCGAGAGAGCGCAGCCGCTCGGCGAAGAGCCGGCCCGCCTCGATCGACGGGTCCTTCGCGCGCGGGCCGGAGCCGACGCCCGGGCCACCGCGGCCCTGGTCGACCGACAGCGCCGTCACCGGTGCGACGACGCCGCCCGTGGTGAACGTCGCCGGCCAGCCCGGCGCTGTGGTCGGTCCGGTGAACAGCGAGTCGTCGACGTGGACGACGACCGTGGTGGTGCCGGCCTTCTTCAGCGCGGCAGCGGTCGCGGCGGCCAGGCCCGCGATGCTCGCGGGCCTCGCTGCCTGGCCAGCAGGCCAGGTGCGCGCGGTCGCGCTGCGGGTGAGGGTCGCGTCGCCCGCGCCGACGAGGACGATCTCGCCCTTCGCCGCCCCGGCGACGACGGTGGTGCGCAGCCGGGTCTGCGGGCCGAGGGCCACGAGCGCGGTCGCCGCGGTGAGGACCTTCAGCGTGCTGGCCGGGATCTGCGGCCGGGTCTGCGCGGCGGCGTACACGGGCTTGCCGGTGCCGACGTCGAGGACGTACGCCGTGGTGTCGGAACCCACCGCCTTCACCGCCAGGGCGGTGCGCACCCCCGCGGCCACCCGCGCGTCGGACGCCGCGGTCGCGGGCGTCGTCGCGCCGGTCGACGCGGGGAGCACGTCGGCAGGGGCGGGCGGGACGGTCGAGGAGCCCGCGCGGACGGCGGCGCCGGCGGGTGCGAGCGCCGCTACCGCGAGCGCCGAGACGGCGAGCGCGAGCGTCGTTCGCCGTGCCGCTCGCACCCTGGTCACCCCGTCCTCGCAGGTCGCGGGGTCGTGACCCCGATCACGGCGACCCCTGACGGTTCGCCCGCGAGGTCGTGTCTACGGAACACTAGGCGACGCCGCGCGGTGCGCCGACGCGGCCCGACCGCCGTCACCACCCCACCGCACCGACCGCCGCAACCCCTCGACAGGAGCACGCCGTGGAGTTCGACGTCCTCATCGAGATCCCCGCCGGGAGCCGCAACAAGTACGAGGTCGACCACATCACCGGCCGGATCCGCCTCGACCGCATGCTGTTCACCTCGACCCGCTACCCGCACGACTACGGGTACATCGAGGGCACTCTCGGCCAGGACGGCGACCCGCTCGACGCGATGGTGCTGCTCGACGAGCCGACCTTCCCGGGCTGCCTGATCAAGTGCCGCGCCATCGGCATGTTCCGGATGACCGACGAGGCCGGCGGCGACGACAAGGTGCTGTGCGTGCCCGCGAACGACCCGCGGCTCGAGCACCTGCGCGACATCCACCACGTCCCGGAGTTCGACCGGCTCGAGATCCAGCACTTCTTCGAGGTCTACAAGGACCTCGAGCCCGGCAAGAGCGTCGAGGGCGCGTCGTGGACCGGCCGCACCGAGGCCGAGGCCGAGATCCACGCGTCGGTCGAGCGCCACCACGCGCACGAGGCCGCGGCCGAGGGCACGATCGAGGACGCCTCGCACTGAGTCGTCGTCCGCCGGCCGCTCAGGGCCGCGTGCCGTAGGGCACGAGCTCGTCCTGCCAGATGGTCATGTACTTCACGACGTCGCCGGTGTGCGGCGCCTCGACCATCTGGCCGCCGCCCGAGTAGATGCCGACGTGGTGGATCGTGCGCCAGTCCGACGGATCGGTCGCGAAGTAGACGAGGTCGCCGGGCTGCAGCCTGCTCACGGGGATCTTGGTCCCGGTGGCGAACTGCGTCTGCGAGTACTGCACGAGGTTGATCCCGACGTGGCGGTACGCCGCCTGCGTGAGACCGCTGCAGTCGTAGGAGTCCGGGCCGTTCGCGCCTGCGACGTAGGGCTTCCCGAACTGCGTCTTGGCCCACGCGAGCGCCGCGGCGCGCTGCGACGCCGTCGAGACCGTGGTCCCGTCAGGCCATGGGCGAGAAGGGCTTCCGTCCGGAGGGCGACCGCCGCTGCGGCGCCGTGCCGCCTCGGCGGCGGCGGCGCGTGCGGCGGCTGCGGCCCGCGCGGCGGCCTCGCGACGCAGGGCGTCGGCGCGCTGCTGCGCCAGCGTCTGCGCGGTGGTGCGCGCCGTCGACAGCGTCTTCGCGGCCGCGGTGAGGACGGCGGTCAGGCGCGCGACCTCGCCCTTCTGCTGGGTCTGCAGCGCCTGCACGGCGGCGGCCGCGTCGGCTGCCGCCTTCTCGCGCAGCGCGACGTCGGCGCTCGCGCGCTCGGCCGCCATCTGCGCCTGCAGCGCGGCGAGGCGGAGGTCGGCTGTCGAGACGGCGCGGTGGCGGCGGTCGGCGGCGACCTGCCCGAGGGAGGACACGCGGTCGGTGAGGTCGGTGATGCCGCCGGGCGACATCGCGCTGTCGAGCACGGCGGCCCACTCGCCGAGCCCGCCGGAGAGGTCGGCACCGAGCTGGTAGCTCTGGGCAGCGAGGCGGTCGACATCGTCCTGGGCGAGAGCGGCTGCGCGCTGCGCCGCGTCGGCCTGCTGAGCCGCGAGGGCCGCGGTCGCGCGTGCCTCGTCGGCGTCGGCGCGCGCGGCGTTCCACCGCTCGACGAGCGTCTCGACCTTCGCGTCGAGGGCGTCGAGCTGCTTCTGCGCGGCCGCCTGGTTCTGGCGCGCGTCGTCGAGCGCGGCCGCGGCAGCAGCCGCTGCGCGCCGCGCCGAGGCGACCTCGGCGGCGGTGGGCTTGGGGTGCGACGGCGTGGCCGAGGCCGGCGCGGTCGCCGCGAGGAGGCCCACGACGAGGGCAGCCGCGACCACGGGCGCGACAGCGCGTCGAGCGGCCACGGCGGCTCCCGGGGGAAGTCCCCGCGCGGGGCGGGGCGGGTCGGCGGTGCCCTCGACGGTAACCCCAGACGTCCCACCGACACCACGCGTCACAGCAGATCGAGGGTCGGCCGTGCGGAGATCCAGAGGCGCTCGTCCGTCTTCCGGACGGGTCGGGAGGGGGTCAGACCGCGCGGACGGTGACCGTGCGCGACACCGCCGGCAGCCCGACGCCGTCGTACGCGGTCGCCCACCGGTACGCCGCCACGCCCGCCGGCCGCGCCACGCGCACCGCCGTCGTGCCGGTCGACCGCGTGCGCACCCGCACCACCGTGGCCCACGCGCGGCCGGTCCAGCGCTGCAGGCTCACGATCGCCGACCGGCGCGGCAGCAGCGTCACGGCGAGGACGCCGGTCGACCGCGCAGGGACGCGCACGCTCGTGGTCGCGACGGCGAGCGCCTGGCGCACCCCGGTCGAGACCTTGGCGCCCCTGCCGAGGCCCGCGGGCGACGCGGCACCGCCGCGGTCGGAGCCGAGGAAGTAGGTGCGGTAGACCGTGGTGCCCGTCGGTACGACGCGACGCGCGTAGGCGCCCGCGGCGGTGCCGCGGGTGATGCCGACGAAGGTGCGCACGCCCGCGCGCTCGGCGTACACGGCGACGACGGGGAAGGGCACCGCGACGCCGGCGTAGCGCACGGTGCCGACGACGCTGACCGCCGAGCCGGTCACGACCAGCGGGCTGCTCATCGCGGTGGTGACCACCGGGTCGGGGCGTACGTCCTGCGTCACGAGCGGGTCGGGGCGGACGGCGCCCGCGGTGAGCTGCACGCCGAACGAGCTGAAGGTGCTGTAGGACCGCACGTTGCCCGAGGAGTCGGTGACGAGCACGCCGCACACGTGCCAGCGGTGGCCGGGCGCCTTGTCGGGCGGGATCCACACCGACAGCCGACCGGACTGCAGGCGGCCGCCGCCGCGGACGCCGATCGCCTGCGCGTCGAGCGGGTCGCACATCCGCACCGAGAGCTCCGTGACGGGCGACTGCGCGTCGCTCGTCGCGAACGAGAAGGTGACGAACTCGCCGGGGTGGCGGTCGCCTGTGGTGAGCATCGAGAACGCCGTGAGCCGCGGCGCGGTGGTGTCGTGGCCGACCGGCTGGGTGACGGTGACCGAGCCGGGCGCGAGGTCGAGCACCGGAGTCGCAGCCGCGGGCACCGAGACGGCGGAGCCCGGCGTGTAGACGGTGCTGTTGCCGGCGTTGTCGGCGACGACGACGGAGACGAGCGTGAACGCGCCCGCGGGTGCGCCGATCGGTACGACGCCCGACACCAGCCCCTCTCCTCCGAGGAACGAGGCGGTGCCGCCGGGCGAGAGCAGCGAGATGCTCTCGGCGCTCGGCCCGCTCAGCTGGGCGGTCATCGAGGCGACGCCGGAGAGGTCGTCCACGGCGGTGAGGCGCAGCGCCACGGCGTCGCCCGCGACGACCGTCGGCGTCAGGACGGCGATGCCCGTGACGCGCGGCGCGGTGGTGTCCTCGACCGCGACGGCCTGCGGCGTCACGGCAGCGACGAGCGCGCCAGCCGTCGCGAACGCGGCCAGCGCTGCTGCCGCTCGAGCTGCTCTCATCCCCGCCTCCCCTTGGCGGGGACGGTACGTCATCGACGCAGCGAGGTCATCGTCCTCACGGACGACTCGCCTGCTCGGCCCTGGCGAGCCAGACCGCGGCGTACGGCGGGAGCACGACCTGGCCGTCCTCGACGTAGAACTCCGTGGCGCCGAGGTGGTCGACGAGCTCGGAGCCGTAGAGCGCACCGAGGACGCCGGCGTCGCAGCGCTGCCAGTCGCCGGAGACGTTGTAGAGCTGCACGAGGTCGCCCGCGGCGTGGCTGCGCAGCACCGCGAGCACCGAGGGGTTCGACGTCTCGGTCGGGCGCGACTCGACCGCGGCGTGCAGGGTCGGGAGCGACCGGCGTACGTCGCCGAGGTGCTTCACGAGCGCGTAGACGCGGCCTTCGAGGGTGGTGAGGTCGGTGCGCCGTGCCGCGGTCGCCCACGGCATGCGCGGCCGGTGCATCCAGCGGTTGTCGTCGGCGTGCTCGGGCTCGTCGAGGTAGGTCGCGTCGTTGAGCAGCGCGAGCTCGTCGCCCATGTACAGCAAGGGGATCCCGCCGAAGCCGTACACGATCGCGTAGGCGCAGTGCAGGCGGCGTACGGCGAGGTCGAGCAGGCGCGGGTCCTGCGCGTCGAGAGCCTGCTCGATGCCGACGAGGCTCGCGGCGCTGCCGCTGATCCGGCTGTCGCCCGTCGCCTCGTTGACCTGGAACTCCTCGCCCTTGGCGAAGCTGCCGGGCTCGTTCCCGACGTACCAGCGCGAGAGGAACGCGCGGTGGCTCGGGCCGCCCCAGCCCATCGACCCGGCGTCGGTGTCGTCGATGGCCCAGCCGATGTCGTCGTGGCAGCGCAGGTACGTCGCCCACGCGGTCGTGGTCGGCTTCGGCGGGAACCGGTGCAGCGCACGGACCAGCAGGCGCGCGTCCTTCGTCGCGAGCGCCGACCAGATCTGCACCATGAGGCTGTTGTGGTAGGCCAGGTCGGACACGTGGCCGGCGTAGTCGCCGACGCCGAGGTACTTCACGAGGTCGCCGGGCGCGACGATCGCCTCGGCCTTGAACACCAGCGACGGCGCGGCGATCCGGGCGACGGCGCGCAGCGCGCGCGTGAGGCCGTGCACCTCGGGCTGGTTCTGGCAATCGGTGCCCATCCGCTTCCAGAGGAAGGCGATCGCGTCGAGGCGCAGGCAGTCGACGCCGCGGTTGGCGAGGAAGAGCATGAGGTCGGCGAACTCGCAGACGACGTCGGGGTTCCCCCAGTTGAGGTCCCACTGGTAGTCGTTGAACGTCGTCCAGACCCAGGCCGCCATCTCGGGATCCCAGGTGAAGTTGCCGGGCGCGAAGTCCGGGAACACCTCGGGCAGCGTGCGCTCGTAGGCGTCGGGCATGCGACGGTCGTCGAACACGTGGAAGTACGCGCGGTGCTTGGGATCCCCGGCGCGCGCGGCCTTCGCCCACGCGTGCTCGCGCGCGACGTGGTTGAGGACCAGGTCGATGGTGAGCGAGATGCCGTTCTCGTGCAGCACCGTCGCGAGCTTCTCGAGGTCGGCCATCGAGCCGAGGTCGCTGCGCACCTCGCGGTAGTCGGCCACGGCGTACCCGCCGTCGTTGGCTCCCGGTCGCGGCTGCAGCAGCGGCATGAGGTGCAGGTAGGTCGTGCCGAGGTCGCGGAGGTAGTCGACGTGCTGCGCGACGCCGTCGAGCGTGCCCGCGAAGCGGTCGGCGTAGGCGACGTAGCCGAGGGCGTCGGGCGCCTGGAACCAGTCGGGGCGCAGCAGCCGGTCGCGGTCGCGCTCGCGCAGCGGCTGTGGGCGCACCATCCAGCCCGAGACCGCGATGGCGGCCAGGCGCTTGAGGAGCGCGTCGGCCTGCGGCCCGTCGAACACGGCGCGCACGCCGGCCTCGAGCTCGGGGCCCCAGCGCCGTGCCCGGGCCAGCAGGTCGTCGGCACCGGTGACGGCGCCCGCGCTCTGGGCGCGCAGTGCGTCGGCCACCAGCGAGGCGACGTCGGCGCCGGGGCGCGCTGTAACCGCTGTCATGTGCGCATTGTGCCCCCGAGACGGGGGTCGAGGGGAGGGGGTCCGGTCCTCGGGTGCAAGCGTTCCCAGGTCGGGCTCTGGCAGGGTCGGGGCATGAACGCGCACCGCTGGGACGACGGCACCTGGACGACCCCGCCCGAGGAGGTGCGCGAGGACGGGTCGGACCTGCTCGTGACGGCGCGCGAGGCGAGCGACTTCTGGCGCACCACGTCGTACGGCTTCGTCCACGACGACGGCCACGGCCTGGTCGCGCCGTTCCCCGACGGCAGCGCCGTCGAGGTGTCGTTCGTGGCCGACCTCGTGGAGCAGTTCGACCAGGCGGGGATCCTCGTGCGCGCCGACGAGGAGCACTGGGTGAAGGCCGGCGTCGAGTACGCCGACGGTGCGATGCAGCTCGGTGCGGTCGTGACCTCGGTCGTGTCGGACTGGTCGACCGGCGAGGTCGACTGGGTCGGTCGGGTCGTGACCGTGCGCGCGAGCCGCGCCGGCGACGCGCTGACCGTGCGCGCCCGCGTCGACGACGAGCCGTGGAAGCTCGTGCGCCTCGCGCCGATCGACCCGACGCTGCCGTGGCAGGCCGGCCCGATGGTGTGCGGCCCCTCGCGCGCCGGCCTCACCGTGCGCTTCACGTCGTGGACGACCGGCCCCGCCGACGCGACCCTGCACTGAGTCAGTCGCGCCTCGGCTGCTCGAGCCGCTCGAGCCACGCATGCCCGGGGTGGATGCGGGCGATGCCATCGGCGAGCCAGGCGACCTCGGCGTCGGTGAGCAGCGGCAGGCAGTTCTCGAGGTCGGCGACGTCCTTCTCCCGCGCGTGCTTGGCCTTGAACAGCAGCACGACGTGCGGCGCCATGTAGGGGATCCCGTCGTCGGTACAACGGATCAGCTCGGCGTAGGGCATCCGGATGCTGGTGGCGCGCTTGCAGATCCAGGTGCCGCCCTCGTGCGCGTCGCGGAACACGTCGACCTTGAACGCGCCCGTGGTGTCGCGCCCCCAGGTCTGGAAGTGCCCCGCGAGCGTCTCGTCGGTGAGCGGCCTCAGGATGCGGGGTCCCGCGACGACGAAGTCGAGCTCGCTCAGCCGCTCGTGGATCTCCGGCCACGCCGAGTCGGGGATGGCGACCTCGAGGTCCTCGTGGTCGCGCGTCCGCCGTCCGAGGAAGAGGTCGATCGCCCACCCTGCCGTGACGCACCACGGCACCTCGGTGCCGCGCAGCCGGTCCGCGAGCTCCGCCGGCGTCCACGGGTCCCAGTCGTCCGGGTCCCCCAGCGCCGGGTCCGCCACCTCGTCAGGATCGACCGCGCCCTCGCCCTCGTCCGTGGTCACGTCAGCTCCCTCCTCGCCACCATCCTGCCTACACCCAGCGCCGAGGCTGACCGCGACGTCGACCAACACCGAGCCTCCATCAGGACGCGCGGGACGCTCAGGCGTCGAGCGGTTCCACGGTTGATGCGTCGCCCGCCCAGTAGGCGACAAGCCCTCTCCACCACCGGAGCGACTCAGGCCCGAGGTAGGCGATGGGGAACGACTCGTCGACTGCCGGCTCGTGGCTCGCGGCGAACTGAAGCCCCTCCAGGTAGCCGATCGTTGCCAGCTCACGGACGTAGTCATCACCGTCTTCGTGAAGTCGCTCGATGACTCCGAACACGGCGGGAAACGTCTCGGTGCGACCCTCCGCCAGCAACGCGACGAGATGACGAGTCAGGTCGCCCGCATCGAGGTAGCACAGGCGCTCGCCTGTCTCGTGATCGACATTGAGGTCATGCGAGTCGGCCCAGATCGGTTCGTACGACGGGCACGCAGCAACCATCAGCGCACCGACGTCAGACCTCCGGATCGTCTCGCCCACAAGCCCGCATCATGCCGGAGAGAGGGATGCCGAGAGCCGGTCACTGCTCGGGGGGTGGTGACGTACCGGGCGGTGGTGCGTCCGGTGGGGTCAGAAGGGTGGGGTGTCGGGGAGCGGCGGCTTCGGTGGCTTCGGCGGCTCGGGTGGGTCCGGTGGTTCGGCTGGTGGTTCGGGGTTGTGGGTGTGGTCGAGGGGGTCGTGCAGGAACGGTCTCGGTGGGATGCGGATCTGCTGGCCGAGGCCGGTGATCCAGGTGCCGGAGCCGTCTGCGGCGGAGTCGAGGAGGTCGGCGTAGCGCTGGGTCTTGAGCTGGTGGTGGTGGCGGCACAGTCCGCCGCAGTTCGCCGCCGAGGACTTGCCTTGGGGGAAGGGCAGGGAGTGGTCGAGGTCGAAGTCGGCCCAGACCGGCCGGTTGCAGCCCGGTGCCCGGCACAGGTCGCGGGCGATCATCAGCCGGCGCAGCGGGTCGGGCAGGTACTGCTCGGTGCCGAAGTCGAGCAGGTGCCCGGTGACCGGGTCGGTGACCGCACGCCGCCACAACCTCGCTGCTTGGGCGTGCTCGCGGCCCGCGTCGGCGGGGATGGGTTCCCCGTCGAGCAGGGCGTGGCGGTCGGCCTCCCCGCGCAGCGTGTCCAGGTCCATCACGAGGGTCAGTGACACCGAGATGTTGCTGCGGTCCCAGCTGACGGTGCCGTCCTCGGCGACCGTGCCCAGCACGCGGGCCGTGAGGGCGTCGGCGCGGCACGCATCCATCGCCGCGTCGTCGTCCCCGGCACGCACCGCGGCGGCGCCGCCCTTGGCCTTGTGCTCGACCTTCGCGTCGGCGTCGATCGTCTTGAACATCGCGAACACCGTCGGCTGGTCCGCCACCAGACCCAGATAGGCCATGCCGTCGCCGAGGGGCCGGTAGGTGACGTAGCGGTCCGCCCTGGCGGAAGCGAGGCGTTCGGCGGCCTTCTCGGCGTCGAGGTCGCAGACGGCCTTGCGGACCTCGGTGCGGAACTGCGCCGGCGTCTTGCGCTTCGCCTTGGGCAGCAGCCGGTCTTGGAGCTTGGCGATGACGTCGGGGTCGGTGACGTGGCGGGTGCCGGTGACGAGCTCGCGGGCGTGCCACTCGCTGATCTGCCCGCGGGACAGGGCGTCGAGGAACCGGGGGTAGTCGGTGTGCAGACTCCGTGCGACCGCGATCGCCGACCCGGCAGCACCTTCCCCGATCCGCAGGGCGAGGGCGACCTCCATGGTCACGGCGCGGTCGGCCATCGAGTCGCCGCAGAACCGCTCCCCCGCGATCGCCACGATGGCGCGCATCTTCTGCGCCGCCTTCACACCATCCAGCGCGTCGGACCGCTGCAGGAACGCGATCCGCCCGACACGGTCCAGCGACCGCGGGTCGATCGAGTCCAGCAGCGGCAGGTCCCACACCGACACCTCACCCGCCCCAGCGAGCGCGTCCTCGTCGGTGAACGCGCAGTCGTCGAGGACGGGCTCGCCGTCCTCGACCGGGATGAGGTTCGCCCACTCCTCGAGGTAGGCCTGGTCGACGTCCCACAGGCCGATCCCGCCAGCACCCGCGAACGGGTCCTCAGGAGGCATGGAGTGGGAGGTCATGGAGAGAGATTAGTTCACCAGTACGATTACTGTCAAGACCTGCTCCCGTCGATTTCGCTTGCAGCACAACCACTTTCAGCGATCGATCACTCACACTCAGCAGCAGAGACCGTCCCTCCGAGATGTGGCCACCCGAGTCGGCGCGGAACTTTCCGCTCCGACGCCGCACCGTTCACAACGACGCAGCGCCACAGGTCGACGCGACCGAGCTACCCGCTCCCCTTGCTGCGCCCTTCACCACCGACCCACCGCCACAGACCCACGCGACTCCGCTACCCACCCCCCGTCGCCGCGCCCTTCACCACCGACCCAGCTCCACAGGCCAGCACAACACAGCCACAGACCCCCGTCGCTGCGCCCTTCCCCGCGCACCCAGCGCCACAGATCAACGCGACCCGCGGCTGGCGAGAGATCAGAACGCAAACAGGTACGGCGTGATGATCACCATCGTCATCGCGCCGACGACGCAGGCACAGATCGACGCGACCACGAACCGCCGACGCGGGTTCCGGCCGGCCAGCCGCCACCAGACGACGAGCCCCACGGTGATCGGCGCGAAGGCCATGACGACCCAGAAGAGCATCAGGACCGGCTCGACCGACGCGTCGCCGATCGACACGAAGACGACGTGCCACCACACCCGAGCCGGCGCCGCGACGAACAGCACCAGCGCCACCACCATGACCGCCACGGCCCAGCGCGACGACAGTCGGTCTCTCTCGGCGAGCTCGTCCATCGCTGCCTCCCCCGGCGCCGCGGACCTGGCCCGAGTGTGGCAGCACGCGACCCGCACGGGAACAGCACCGACGACCGACGGGTCGGTCGCGGGTGAGAGAGTCTGCCCATGGCACAGGCGATCGCGTCGATCCTGCCGTTCGCGGTGGGCATCATGGTGAGCCCGATCCCGATCGTCGCCGTGATCCTCATGCTGTTCACGAAGCGCGCGACGGTGAACGGCCCGGCGTTCCTCCTCGGCTGGGTCGTCGGCCTCTCCCTGCTGGCGACGATCGGGTACGCCGCCGCCTCGGCGCTCGGCTGGGGCGACGGGAGCTCGGAGTCGGCGACCGAGGTGCAGTGGTGGCGCGTCGCGCTCGGCGTCGTCCTGCTCGTCCTCGCGTTCCGCAAGTGGCGCAAGATCCGCGAGCCCGAGCACGTCGAGGAGATGCCGGCGTGGATGGCGGGCATCGAGGAGATCCCGCCGCTCAAGGCGTTCGGGCTCGCGGCGGTGCTGTCGTCGGTGAACCCGAAGAACCTCGTGCTCGGGCTCGGCGCGATGACCTCGCTCGCGACGCTCGGCGCCCCCACCGACGAAGCGGTCGCCGGCATCGTGGCGTTCGTCGTGGTCGCGAGCCTGTCCGTCGCCGCCGCCGTGCTCTACCGCCTGCTCGGCGGGGCCAAGGCGGAGAGCAGCCTGCAGAGCGCGCAGGCCTGGCTCAAGACCCACAACGACGCCGTGATGGCCGTGCTGCTGCTCGTGTTCGGCGTCGTCCTCGTCGCCAAGGGACTCGGCGGCTGACCAGCCCCACCTCACGGCATAACGGGAACGAGATCTCGTGTGCGTGATGCCTGACGATCGTGGGCGGTCAGGCATAACGGGGACGAGATCTCGTTTCCGTTATGCCTGACGATCGTGGGTGGTCGGGGCACGATGAGCGTCCGGCGGCCGCGTCCCACGCGCGGCCGCCGGACTCCCCCGAGCCAGGACCTCGAGACCTAGAGCCGCATGCGCGAGCCGGACGGGTCGTACGCCGGCTCCGTGAGCACCCGCGCGGGACGGCGCTCGCCGATCACGGAGACCTCGACGTCGGAGCCGCTCTCCACGACTGCGGTGTCGACCAGCGCGAGCGCGAGGCTCGTCCCGACGTGGTGGCCGTACGAGCCCGACGTCACGAGGCCGACGACGGTGTCGCCGAGCCACACCGGCTCGTCGCCGTGGGCGTCGGACTCGATGTCGCCGAGGTCGAGGGTGACGAGACGGCGCGACGGACCGGACTCGCGCTCGGCGAGCGCCGCCTCACGGCCGACGAAGTCGCCCTTGTCCCAGGCGATGAAGCGGTCGAGGCCGGTCTGGCCCGGCGTGTACCCCTGGGTGAACTCGGCCGACCAGATGCCGTACGCCTTCTCGATGCGCAGGCTGTCGATCGCGAGGTCGCCGACCGGCCTCAGCCCGAGGTCGGCACCTGCCGACGCGAGCGACCGCCACAGCGCCTCGTGCCGCGTCGAGGGCACGGTGATCTCGAAGCCGAGCTCGCCCGCCAGCGACACCCGCGCGAGCAGCGCCTCGAAGTCGCCCATCGGCACCATGCGCGCGGTCATGAAAGTGAACGCCTCGGCCGACACGTCCTCGCTCGTGAGTCGCGACACCAGCTCGCGGCTGTTCGGGCCCGACAGCGCGAAGCCGAGCCAGCGCCCGGACAGGTTCTCGATGGTCACGCCCGACTCGGGCAGCGACTCCGCGAACCACCGCTGGTGCCACTCCTGCAGGTAGTAGGACCCGATGAGCCAGAACCGGTCCTCGGCGAGCGTGGTCACCGACAGGTCGCCCATGAGCGTGCCCTTGGGGTGCAGCATCGGCGTGAGGCCCATGCGCCCGACCTTCGGGATGCGGCCCGCCAGCAGGTGGTCGAGCCACTCGCGAGCGCCCGGGCCGCTGACCTCGTAGCGCGAGTAGACGCCCGTCTCGTACGCGCCGACGGCCGTGCGCACGGCCTCGACCTCCGCCGCGACGTACGGGAAGGCGTTGTCGCGGTGCAGCGACGGCTCGTGCACGAAGTCGGGCTCGCCCGGCGTGAAGAACTGCGGCACCTCGAGCGCCCACGTCGCGCCGAACTGCGCGCCCGCGGCCTTGAGCTCGCCGTACGCCGGCGTGACGACCAGCGGTCGGCCGGCGGGCAGCTGCTCGTGCGGGTACGTCGTGAGGAAGCGACGCGCGTAGAACTGGCGCGTCGTCGCGAGCAGGTAGTCGTCGTTGCTCGCCCACGCGCCGTACCGCGCGACGTCCATCGCGTAGACGTCGTCGCCCGGGTCGCCGTCGACGATCCAGTTCGACAGCGCGAGACCGACGGCCGCGCCCTGCGAGAAGCCCGCCATGACGCCGCACGCCGCCCAGTAGCCGGGCAGGCCGCGCACCGGACCGACGAGCGGGTTGCCGTCGGGCGTGATCGTGAACGCGCCGTGGACGAAGCGCTTGATGCCCGCCTTCTCCAGCGACGGGAAGCGACGGAAGCCGATCTCGAGCTCGTCGGAGATGCGGTCGAGGTCGGGCGGCAGCAGCGACATGCCGAAGTCCCAGTCGGCGCCCTCGGGCTTCCAGTGCAGCGGGTTCGCCTCGTAGACGCCGAGCAGCGCGCCGTTCTGCTCGCGCTGCAGGTAGGTCCAGCCCTCGAGGTCGGTCACGGCCGGCATAGCGCCCACGTACGAGGCGATCTCGGGGATGTCGTCGGTGACGAGGTACTCGTGCAGGATCGGCGTCACGGGGTGGTCGAGGCCGACCATCTGACCGACCTTGCGCGCCCACAGGCCGCCCGCGTTGACGACGTGCTCGCAGAAGATCGGCTCCTGCTCGGTGTCGAGGCGCCAGCCCTCCGGCGTCCGCGTGATCGCCGTGACGCGGTTGTGCGTGATCACCGTGGCGCCGCGCTTCTTCGCGGCACCGGCGTACGCGTAGACCGCGCCGTTGGGGTCGAGGTTGCCCTCGTCGGGATCGAAGAGACCGCCGACGACGCCGTCGGGGTTGACGATCGGGACGAGGTCGACGATCTCGTCGACGTCGACCAGGCGCACGCCCTCGTGGCCCATCATGTCGTGCCAGGCGACCTCGGCCTTGAGCCACTGCATGCGCTCGGTCGAGCAGGCGAGCTCGATGCCGCCGGAGAGCTTCATGCCGAGCTCGACGCCGCTCTCGGCCGCGACCTTCGGGTACATCGAGATCGTGTAGCTCTGCAGCGCCGCGACGTGGGCGTCGTTGTTGATCGCATGGAAGCCGCCGGCCGCGTGCCAGCTCGACCCGGCCGTGAGCTCGGTGCGCTCGACGAGGGCGACGTCGGTCCACCCCTTGAGGGTCAGGTGGTAGAGCAGGCTCGTCCCGGTGATGCCTCCACCGATGACGACGACGCGGTACGACTGGCTCACGCTCGGTTCCTCCCCAGGGGCGGGTCCGGCTGCGACGCGCATACTGACTCTTGAGTCAGGAACCGGGCTCGGCGGCTATGGTGGCACGCGCTCCCGGGATCGCGCAGCATCCGCGGCGAACGGGTTTTCCGGGTGGAAGGTGGGGACATGGGCAACGGCTTCGGCGTCGCACCGCTCGACGAGGACGGGCTCGACCGGATCCATGCCCAGGCGATGCGGATCCTCTCCGACATCGGCACCGAGGTGCACGACGACGCGATGCTGCGCCGGCTGGCCGAGGCCGGGCAGCACATCGACGGCACCCGAGTCCGCTGGGACCCCGACTTCGTCATGGCCCAGCTCGACCTGACCCCGGACTCCGTCACGGTCACCGGCCGGAACCCGAGCAACGCCGTGACGCTCGGCGGCGGCAGCCTCGCGCACTCCCCCGTCGGCGGGTCGCCGTTCGTGTCCGACCGCGAGCGCGGCCGGCGCGACGGCACGATGGCCGATCACGTCGAGCTCGTGAAGCTTGCGCACGCGGCCGACCTGCTCACGGTGCTGCAGAGCGGCACCGTCGAGGCGCAGGACCTCGAGCACACCAGCCGGCACATGGAGATGGACTACTCGATCCTGCGCTGGAGCGACAAGCCGTTCATCGTCTATGGCACGAGCGGCGAGAAGGCGACGGACGCGTTCGAGCTCGCGTCGATCGCACGCGGCGGGCGCGAGGCGCTGCTCGAGACGCCGATGGTCATCGGCATCGTGAACCCCAACAGCCCGCTCGTGTGGGACGGCCTCATGGTCGAGACCCTCGTCGCGTGCGCGGAGTTCGGGCAGCCCGTCGCCATCACGCCGTTCCTCCTCGCCGGCGCGTCCGCCCCCGTCACCCTCGCCGGCGGTCTCTCGCTGCTCGTCGCCGAGACCCTCGCCGGCGTGGCGATGGCGCAGCTGGTGCGCCCGGGTACGCCGTGCATCCTCGGCTGCTTCTTCAACGGCGTCGACATGCGCAGCGGCGGCCCGTCGCTCGGGCTCCCCGAGTCGGTCCTCGGCACCCTCGCCGGTGCGCAGGTCGCCCGCCGCTACCGACTGCCGCTGCGCGGGGGCGGCGGCCTGTGCTCGGGCATCGCCCTCGACGCGCAGGTGGCCACCGAGACGACCATGTCGCTCTGGGCCACCTACCTCGCGGAGTGCGACCTCGTCGTGCACTCGGCGGGCTGGCTCGAGGGAGGTCTCACCGCGTCGTACGAGAAGCTCGTCCTCGACCTCGAGATCCTGCGGATGTTCGAGCGGCTGCGCCGCGGCATCGACGTCGACGACGCGAACCTCGCCTTCGAGGCGCTCGAGGAGGTCGGGCCCGGCGGGCTCTTCCTCGCTCACGACCACACCCTCGAGCGGTTCCGCACCGACGCGTTCATGAGCCCGCTGTTCCGGTCGCAGGCCTTCCCGACCTGGGAGAAGCAGGGCGCCCGCGAGACGCCCGAGCTCGCCACCGAGCAGTGGAAGGCGCTGCTCGCGTCGTACCAGGACCCGGGCATCGACGAGGCGGTCGACGCCGAGCTGCGCGACTACGTCGACCGCCGCACGGCCGTGCTCGACGCCTGACCCGCAGGTGTGTGATGCGCCCGACAGGGCGGATCCGCCGTCTGGTTAGCCTCCCCTAACCTGGGCTGGCTACCGTGGCAGCGTGACGCTCGACCAGGCCCCCGTGGGCGTGCCCGTCCACGTGACGCACGCCGACCTCGAGCCTGCCCTCGCCAGGCGCCTCGCCGAGCTCGGCGTGCGCGACGGACGCACGGTGACGCCGCTGCACCGCACCTCGGGCGGCGGCCGCGTGGTCGCCGTCGACGACACCCGGGTGGCGCTCGCGAAGGCCGTCCTGCGGCGCATCGAGGTGGTCGCGCCGTGAGCCCGCGCGAGGTCCCGTCCTGCCACTCCGACGCCGTCGGGGTGGAGGCCGCCGTCGGCACACCGGTCGTCGCCCTGGTCGGGAACCCCAACGTCGGCAAGTCCACGCTCTTCAACGGGCTCACCGGATCCGGCCGCGACGTCGGCAACTGGCCCGGTACGACGGTCGCCGTCGGCCGCACGCTCTGGACCCACCCGTCGCTCGGCGAGGTCGTGCTCGTCGACCTGCCCGGCGCTGTGAGCCTCGACCCGCTCTCGCCCGACGAGGAGCTCACCCGCGAGCTGCTCGTCGAGCAGCCCGACGACGAGCGCCCCGACCTCGTCGTGGTCGTGATGTCGGCGGTGCACCTCGCGCGAGGCGTCTACCTGCTGCGCCAGGTGCGCGAGCTCGGCGTACGCACCCTCGTCGCGGTCTCGATGCTCGACGTCGCCCGTCGGCGCGGCATCCACGTCGACCTCGATGCCCTCGCGCGCGCGACCGGCAGCCCTGTCGTGGGCGTCGACCCGCGCCGCCGCCACGGCCACGACGACCTCACCGACGCCGTCGCGACCACGCTCGCCCTGCCCGTCCCCGACGCCGACGCGAACGCCGGCTCCGACGACCTCGAGGCCGCCGAGCACCGCTTCGCCTGGGTGTCCGACGTCGTCGCCGCGGCCACCACCCGCAGCGAGGCGCGCGCGTCATGGTCCGACCGCCTCGACCGCGCGACGACCGCGCCGGTGCTCGGGCCGCTGCTGTTCCTCGGCGTCATGTGGCTGCTCTTCCAGGCGACCACCACGCTCGCCGCGCCGCTGCAGCAGGCGCTCGACGCGTTCTTCACCGGACCGGTCTCGTCGTTCGCGACGTCGGTCCTCACCGCGCTGCACCTCGAGGGCACCTGGGTCGAGGGCTTCGTCGTCAGCGGCCTCATCGCCGGCGTCGGCATGCTGCTCACGTTCGTGCCGCTCATGGCCGTGATGTTCGCGTTCCTCTCGCTGCTCGAGGACTCCGGCTACCTCGCGCGCGCCGCCGTCGTCACCGACCGCGTCATGCGCTCGATCGGCCTGCCCGGTCGCGCGTTCCTGCCCCTCGTCGTCGGCTTCGGCTGCAACGTGCCGGCCATCAGCGGCACCCGCGTGCTGCCCGACGCACGGCACCGGCTGCTCACCGCCCTGCTCGTGCCGTTCACGTCGTGCAGCGCGCGGCTCACCGTCTACGTCCTCGTCGCCACGACGTTCTTCGGCGACCGCGCGGGCACGGTCGTCTTCGCGATGTACGTCGTGTCCATCGTGCTCGTCGTGCTGGTGGGGCTGCTCCTGCGCGGCACCCTGATCCGCTCGCTCGGCAACGACCCGCTCGTGCTCGACCTGCCGCCCTACCAGCTGCCGATGCCGCGCCTCGTCGCGACGAGCACGTGGCGCCGGCTGCGCGGCTTCCTGCGCACGGCGAGCGGCATCATCGTCGCCACCGTCGTCGTGGTCTGGGCGCTCAGCGCGATCCCGGCGCCCGGGAAGGCCGGCAGCTTCGGCGACGTCCCGGTCCAGGACAGCGTCTACGCGACCACGGCGTCGGCGATCGCGCCGGTGTTCGAACCGGCAGGCTTCGGCAGCTGGGAGGCGACCAGCGCGCTCATGGTCGGCTTCGTCGCGAAGGAGGCCGTCATCTCCTCGTGGGCGCAGACCTTCGCCACCGCCGAGCCGCAGGCGGCCGACGAGCCCGGCGCCCTCGGCGACGCGCTCCGCGTCAGCTTCACCGAGTCGTCGGGCGGCGAGACCATCCCGGCGGTCCTGGCCTTCATGGTGTTCCTGCTCGCGTACACGCCCTGCGTCGCCACCCTCGCGGCGCAGCGGCGCGAGATCGGCCTGCGCTGGACGCTGACCGGCGTGGCCGTGCAGCTCGTCGTCGCGTGGTGCCTCGCCGTCGCGGTCTTCCAGGTCGGGAGCGCGATCTCATGAGGACGTCGCTGCGGTCGGTGCTCGACGCGTTCGTCGACGGCGCGCGCACGGTCGACGACATCGCCGCGCGCACAGGCCTCGACCCCGATCTCGTGCGCGTCGCGATCGACCAGCTCGTCGCGCTGCGCCTCGTCGACTCGTCGCCGCTCGCCGGGGCCTGCCCCGACGACGCCTGCGGCGGCTGTGCCGTGTCCACGTGCACGACCCGCGGCCCCGTCGCGCTCACGCTGTCGCGAGGACCGCGCTAGACCGAGGGTGGACGGGCCGGGCGTTGCGGTCGGGGGCGTCCGCCGACCCGCCCACCGGTCTCGGCAGTCCGCACGCCTCCCCCGGTGCGCGCACCTCAAACGTCCGGAACCCTTCGCTGCATGGAAACGCGAGAAGAGGGAAGACGGGCCGCGCGGGAGGGACGAGAGGAGATCCGCGGTGTCCGTCGTCAAGTCGCTGTGGGCGAGCGTGCAGGGAGACCCCGTCTTCATGCGCCGGGTCAACGGGTGGCTCACCATCTTCTGGCTGGTGATGATCCCGGTGTCGCTGTTCACGCACTGGGTGCAGAGCGTCGTCTACGTGTCGGCGCTGAGCCTGTGGGCCCTGGTGTCGGGGCACTGGTCGGCGTGGCAGGCGGCGCGCGTCGAGGTTGCGCAGAAGCGCGAGGCGGAGAAGCGCGCCGACGTCGCGAGCGAGGTCGTCGAGGAGCTGGTGAGCAGCACGACGATCGAGCCGCTCCCTCAGTCCGCCCCCTCGGGCTCCTCCTCCCGCCCAGCAGCGAGGGCGGACGAGCGCTGACGGTGCTCGCCTCCTGACCAGCGCAGCGCGAGCGGCAGCACGAGCCACGTCAGGACCACCAGCGCGAGCGCGACGCCGACGAGCCACGCCGTCCACGGTGCGAGAGCGATCCGCGCGGCGAGGCCGACGCTCAGGACGATGCCGAACCCGAGGCAGGCGAGCCCGACCAGCGTGACGACGTGGGCGACGACGAGGATCCGCGGCCGGACACGTCGTCCGAAGTTCAGCCGGTGCAGCGCGACCGGCGACAGCAGCAGTACCACGGCCGCGGTGGTGACGACGACCGCCCATGCGTAGAGCCGGCGATCCGCGTCGGTCACGTCGCGGATCGCCGGCGTGTACGCCACGGCCAGCAGGAACCCGAGGCTGATCTGGCCGCCCATCTGCCCGATGCGCGTCTCCTCGAGCAGCTCGCGCAGCGCACGGTCGGTGTCGTGCGGCGCGCCCACTCCGCGCGACACCGCTACTCCACGGGCGCGGAGTCGTCCTCGGCGCCGAGGGCCGTGTCGGTGTTGTCGATCCCGAGCGTCTCGGGCGCGCGCGCCGGGTCGTCGGGGTCGTCGGGCGACACGATGTGGTTCGCCGTGCGGTGCTCGGGCGCGTCGTGCGGCGTCGGCTCCTCGTCGGGGTCGATGCCGAGGTCGACCTCCTCCGGCGGCAGCTCGGTCATGACGCCACCCCCGGGTCGGTCACTCCGCGCTCGTCCTCGACGGCCTTCTTGAACGCACCCAGGAACTCCTGGGCCAGGCGCTGCGGCATCCCGGCGAGGACGGCCACGCGCTCGACGACGCCGTGCGGCTCGACCTCGAACCGCAGCTTGACCGCGGTCGACTCCTCGCCGACGGGGCGGAAGGTCACGCGGCCGGCCAGCTCGGGGCCGGTCGTCGTGGCCCACACGATGTCGCGCGCCGTACGGCCGACGATGCGCACGAACAGGTCCGTGCGCATGCCGGCCGTCACGGGTACGGACCAGTGCGACGTCAGCCGGTTGAGCGGTGAGACCACGACCCCGCCGAGCCGCCCGGCGAGCGACGGAAGAGCGCGCCACCGCTCGGCCACCACCTCGGGCGGCTGGCCGACGACGACCTCGCTCTCGCAGATGGTCACAGCGGCCTGCGGTAGCCGTCGTCGACCGTGCTCGTGCGGCGTACGACGACCGGCGGGTCCTCGTCGGCGACGTCGACGACCGCCGGACGGCGCCGCATCGACATCACGATCAGCGACCACACGAGGCCGATGGCGCCGGCCGCCATGAGGATGTAGCCGACGACGTGCGCGCTCACACCCATCACGGTGCTGGCCTGCACGGCGAACGCGAGGATCGCGCCGAGAGCCAGCAGCAGGATGCTTGCTCCGATACCCATGGTTGCTCCC
This sequence comes from Candidatus Nanopelagicales bacterium, assembly GCA_046330715.1. Taxonomy (GTDB): domain Bacteria; phylum Actinomycetota; class Actinomycetes; order S36-B12; family CAIYMF01; genus Longivirga. Next base: position 144,635 of record JAXLSG010000003.1, on the reverse strand, counting down.
TCATCAGGGGTCCGGCACCGGGTCCGGACCGCAGGGTTGCGTCGCGCTACCCATGCTCGTGCGCTCCAAACACCGTGAGCATCAAGCGATCGCGCTCTCACGGTCGCGCTGCATCTCGTCGGCGAGCTCGACGAGCCGCTTACGACCGAGGGCCGACCGGACCGCGGGGAACAGCTCGTCCTCCTCCTCGCGCACGTGGTGGCGCACGTTCTCGGCGAGGACGGTCGCCTTCGCCTCGTACGCCTCGTCGTCGGGATCCATCTCGCGCAGCTCGGCCACGAGACGCTTGACGATCAGGTGCTCCTCGAGCGACTCGAGGATGTCCGACGCCTCGTCGGGGACCTCGGCCCGCACGGCCGGGTAGAACACGTCCTCCTCGATGAGCGCGTGCTCCTCGAGCGCTGCGCAGATCTCGGGGACGACGGACAGGTCGCCCTTGTCGACGGCCTTGAACAGCTTCTCGACCTCGCGGTGCTGGGTGCGGAGCAGGACGATGGCGTCCATCGGTTTCCTCTCGTTCGTGCGACGGCTCTCAGCCGTCGGGGTTCGCGCCGAGGAGCGCCTCGGCCTCGGGGACGGTCGCCGTGCAGCGCAGGACGACGTCGAGCTGCGTGATCGAGAGCACGCGCTGGACGATCCCGGCAGCGCCGGCCAGGACGACGGCGGTGCCGGCCGTCTCGTGCAGGCGGGCAGCCCGCACGAGACGGCTCAGCGTCACGGAGTCCACGAAGGTGACCTCCGCCAGGTCGATCACCAGATGGGTGGTCATGGGCACCTCGCGCAGCACGCGGTCGAACTCGTCGACGGTCGCGATGTCCAGCTCCCCGCGGGGATGGACCACCCGGATCTCGGGCAGCGGCGCGGTGCCGGTCGGGTCAGTCGTCGACGTCACCGAGCTCACGCGGCTCCGCCGTCGTGCTCGGCCCGTCGGACCACGGAGCCGAGCCGGTCCCGGCCGTGCCGGTCATGCCGGCCGGTCCGGTCATGCCGGTCGTGGACCCGTCGTCGACGACGCCGCCCTCGACCGAACCGCGCCAGGAGCCCGTAGGCGTCCAGCGCTGCTCCATGAACTCCTTGAACCGCTCGAGCGAGTGCTCGACGCTCGACGAGACGACACCGACCGCGTCACCGACGTTCTCGGTGAGGCCCTCCGGCTCGAAGTCCAGCCGCAGCGTCACGCGCGTGCGCTCCGGCTCGAGCGGGTCGAACGTCACCACGCCGCCCTGCTCGGGGCCGGCGACGCTGTGCCAGGCGATGAGCTCGTCGGGACGCTGCTCGGTGATCGCGGCGTCGTACTCGCGCTCGACGCCGCCGACGCGGACCTTCCAGTGCGTCATGGTGTCGCCGAGCTGGCGCACCAGCTCGACGTTCTCCATGAAGTCGGGGTACTTCTCGAACTGCGTCCACTGGTCGTAGACCGTGCGTACCGGCCGGTCGACCACGACGGAGTGCTGGTGACTGGACACGGGACCGTCCTTTCCGTGGGTGCGGGTGGGAGCGACGTGCTCACTCGGTGACGGCGTCCTTGAGCTTCTCGCCCGACTGCTTGAGGTCGCCCATGGCCGACTCCCGCTCGCCCTCTGCTTCGAGGCGCTCGTCGTCGGTCAGCTTCCCGGCGGCCTTCTTGGCCTCTCCGGAGACCTTCTCGCCCATGTTGCGGACCTTGTCCTCGGCGGACATGCGACCACTTCCTCTCGCTTCGTGGGGAGCCGACCGACTACCCGTGCGGCTCAGGGCGAAACCTGCTCCGGACGTGGCAACGGCTCCGGGCCCGGAGGCGGCGGCTCGAGCGGAGGGCTGGTCGGCTCGGGCACCGACGGCGACGGGATGTCGGGGCCCGGCTCGGCGGGCGGACGCGGCAGCTCGGGATCGGGCGGCAGCACCATGGGTTCCTCCAGGAGATCGACGGGGGGACGGGCATGCTCGGTCGTGAGCCGTCAGCGCGCGGCGCCGGCCACGGGGTCGGCGTCGGAGACGTCGGTCTCGTCGACCTCGGCGGTCTGCGTCGGCTCCTCCGGCTCCTCGAGCCCCGGTCGCCCGACGAGCAGCCGGCGGTACACCGCCAGCAGGTCGCGGCCCACCCGCTCGGGCGAGTAGCGCGTCAGGGCGCGGTCGGCCGCGGCCATGCCGAACGCCTCGAGCCGGAACGGGTCGGAGACGAGGGACCGCACCGCGCGGGCCAGCGACCGTGTGTCGCCGACCGGGACGTGCAGCCCCGTGACGCCATGGACCACGAGGTCCTCGAGCTGGTCGACGGGAGTGGCGACGACCGGTACGCCGCACGCCATGGCGTCGAGCGCGAGCCGCGGCGGGACGCCGTCCGCAGGCACCGCGACGGCGGCGTGTGCCGACCGGATCCACCACGCGCGCTCCGCCTCGTCGCGCGGGTGCACGGCGACGAAGCGCGAGGCGAGACCGGCACGCTTCGCCTCGCGCCGCAGCGTCGCGGCGCGCTGCTCGGCGATGACGACCAGCTCGGCCGCCTCCCACGCCGCCACCGCGGCGATGAGCGTCGAGACGCCGTCGCCGGCGCCGGTCGACTCGGCCACGACGCGGAACCGCTCGGTGTTGCGCGCGGAGGGTCCGCTGCGCCGGAACGTCTCGCCGTCGGCCGCGACCGGCACCACGAACAGGCGGAACCACGGCACCCCGACGGCGTGCGCGGCATCGCGCTGCTGGCTGGTGCGCACGACCACGGCATCGGCGGCGAGGAGCCTGCGCGCCTGGTCCGCGGTCAGGTCCGTCGACAGACGCGGAGGGGTCAGCACCCACGGCGCACCGGACGCCGCCGCGCGCCGCGCACCCGCCCAGCCGAGGGCGTGCACGACCTCGGCCCCCTCGTCGACCAGTCGGACGCCGCCCACCGATTCCTGGTGGCGGAGAAGGACCATCAGGTCGTCGTGGTCGCCGGCGCGGCCGGCCGCGAGGGCGACGTGCACGGGAGGTGCCGGCATCAGCCCGCCTTCCTGCCGGGCGCGCGCGACGTCGCCGTCGTGACGGCGCCGCGCGCGTCGAACCGCGCCCAGACGACCTTGCCGGCGTCGGTCGAGTACCAGCCCCACGAGTCGGCGACCGCACGGGTGATGGCGAGGCCGCGGCCGCGCTCAGGCCGTTCCTCGCTCCGCTCGACCATGCAGGGCATCGGGTCCTCCACCTCGACCGTGACCGTCCCGGCCACTCCCGTCACGCGCAGCGCGGTCACGCCGCCCGCGTGCTCCACGCCGTTCGACACCAGCTCGCTGGCGGCCAGCAGCACGTCGTCCGCGCGGTCTCGCCCGGCGAACCCGCGCAGCACCGGACGGAGCTCGCGCCGCCACCGACCCGGACGCGACGACACGCAGCGGTCCTCGAACGAGAACCACCCCACCGAGGCCAGGTCGTGTGCGGCCGTCATGGCACCGCGACTACCCGGGCTGCGGGTACGGAAACCGCGGCGTCATGCCGACCTCCGGACGCCATGGACGACCGCGTAGCTCTCGAGGAGCGCCGCCGTCGTCGACGCGGCCGACAGGTCGTCGCGGACGAAACGCCGTGCGGCGAGCGAGATCTCGTCGCGCATGGGAGCGTCGGCGCTGAGGATCGACAGCCGCAGCGCCAGCTGGTGCGGCTCAGCGGCCGGCACCCGCAGGCCGGTGCAGCCGTTCACCACCACACCGTCGGCATCGGGCAGGTCGGTCACGACCACGGCGGTGGTGACGCTCATCGCCGCGATGACCGGACCGAGGTCGAGCCGCTCGTGCGGGACATGGACGAGGACGTCGGCGGCCTCGACCGCACGCATCGCCTGGGATCGCTCCGAGACGGGGTGCCAGTGCACGCGGTCCTCGACGTGCAGCTGGCGAGCCAGCAGACGCAGCCGCCGACGTGCAGCCTCGTCGTCGCCGGCCGAGAGGATCCCGAGACTGGTGCCGGGCAGCCGCGACAGCGCGCGCACGACGTCGGCCGTGCCGCCGCGCGAGTCCATCACCGTCAGCAGCGACGAGGCGCGCACGCGTACGCCGTCGAGCGGTCCGCGGACGACCCCGGTCGAGAGCCGCTCCGGCACGACGCGGATCCGCGACCGGGCGAGTCCCTTGCGCGCCAACGCATCTCCGACGGCGGCGGTCGGCACGAGGACGAGCGAGGCGCTCCGCGGGAACCACACGGAGCCGCGGTCGAGCGAGTCCGCGTCGCCCTCGTCGTACGACCACACCCACGGACGGCGGCCGACCACGTGCTCCACGACCTGCCCGGCACGCTCGCCGATCACGTGGAGCGCGTCGTGGTCACCGGACTCGAGCGCCCGTGCGAGACCGATCGACGCCGCCTCGGTGCCCGAAGCCCGGAAGCCGTGGCGGTGCGGCGCGTGGCCGTCGCCGAGGAACAGGCTGAGCTCGCGTACCTCGTGGCCGGCCGATGCCAGCTCGTCGGCCAGGTCGCCGCTCGGTCGCCGGAACACGGTCCGCACGGACGGGCGCTCGACGTCGTCCTCCACCTGGACCAGCACGATGCGCACTCAGACCACCTCCCGACCCACGGACCCGAGCGGTCCTGACGTTTGCCCGGACCCCCACCGGGAAGTCGACGGCACCCCGTACCGAGGAGCCGCCATGAGCTCGTCCACCCCGTCGACGACGTCGACCCCGACGCCGGGCCCCAACTCCGACACCGGCTGGTCGGTCGGCATCTCGCTGACCCTGTTCCTCGTCGTGATCGTCCTTGTCGCCGTGGCGTTCTCCTGGCTGCGCGTGCGCGCCGCACGGAGCCGGCGCGCGACCGGGCCGACCGAGGGGCGCGGTTCGCGCACCTGACGCGGCAGGCGCTGGCGCGTCACGTCGCACCCGCCTCGCCGCCGACCGGCGCGAGCACCTGCCCGGAGTAGTACGACGACAGCGTGCTGCTGGCCAGGAACACGTACGAGGGCGCGATCTCGTCGGGCTCGGCAGGGCGACCCATCGGTGTGTGCGACCCAAAGCCTGCGACGTGCTCCTCGTCGAAGGTCGACGGGATGAGCGGCGTCCAGACCGGTCCGGGCGCGACCGCGTTGACGCGGATGCCGCGGTCCGCCAACGACGCCGCGAGCGCGTAGGTGAACGAGACCATCGCGCCCTTCGACGCCGAGTAGTCGATGAGGCTCGGGTTGCCGTGGAGCGCGGTCACGGAGGCCGTGTTGACGATCGACGCGCCGGCCTGCATGTGCGGCAGAGCTGCACGCGTCAGGCGGATGGGAGCGAACACGTTGACGGCGAACGTGCGCAGCATCTGGTCGTCGTCGACGTCCTCGAGGGCGTCGTTCTGGTACTGGGTCCCCGCGTGGTTGACGAGGACGTCGATGCCGCCGAGCTCGCTCACGCAGGTGGCCACGAGGTCGTCGCACTCCGACGCCTGCGCGAGGTCGCCGGCACGGCTGATGCAGCGCACGCCCTCGCGCTCGACGGCCTCGACGGTACGACGGGCGTCGGCGTCCTCGCACAGGTAGCCGAAGCAGACGTCGGCCCCCTCCTTCGCGAACGCGACCCTCACGGCTCGCCCTATCCCGGAGTCTCCGCCGGTGACGAGGGCACGGCGTCCTGAGAGCAGGCCGCGTCCGACGTAGTCGGTCATCAGGTCGCGGGGCTCGGGATCCATCGCGCTCGTCGTTCCGGGGTAGTCCTGGGTCTGGGGCGGGACGTCGGGCACGGGGCGCTCCTTGCACTGGAGGTCCGGACGTGAGGCGTGGGCGTTACCCCCGGGTGCTCGCGCGAAACGCCGTTTCGTCCGCGGGTCGGCGGGCACACCCCGCGACCCCGACCGAGGAGCCGGCATGACCGACCGCCAGGACGACCCGCGCGACACCCGCGAGAGCGCGCCCACGACAGAGCACCCGCACGCCGAGCAGCCCGATCCCGAGGCCTCGTCCGACGGCGACACGTCCTGGACGGACGACCCGGCGAGCGGCGTCGATCCCGACGAGGACCGCAGCGTCGAGGCGGTGGTCGAGCGCGACACGCGACGGCCGATGCGGCCGGTACGCCGGGCCGTTTGACCCCGGCTCCGCCGGGTACCCGCGCCGCCCCTGACGAACGAGGTCTGCCGTGAAGATCGCACTGGTCGCACCGCCCTGGTACCGCGTGCCTCCGCGCGCCTACGGCGGGATCGAGTCGCTCGTGGCCGGGCTGGCCGACGGTCTCGTCGCCCGCGGCCACCAGGTGCTGCTCGTCTGCGCCGGGCCGTCGGGCACTCGCGCGGACGTGGTGCGGCGGACGCTGCCCGAGGCGGCCGAGGACCGGCTCGGCGACGAGTCGACCTCGCTGCTGCACGGGTTCGAGGCGGAGGAGGCGCTCGCGGACTTCGACCCCGACGTCGTGCACGACCACACGCTGCCCGGACTGCTGATGGCGGGCCGTCGGCCGTGGCCGACGGTCGCGACGGCGCACGGCCCCGTCGTCGGCTCCTACGGACGGCTGCTGGCACGCAGCCGCGACGTGCGGATGATCGCGATCTCGCGGTCCCAGCGCGCGACGGCGCCGCAGGTCCGGTGGCACGGAGTGGTGCACAACGGCGTCCTCGTCGCGGCGTACCCGTTCGCGAGGCGCAAGAAGGACCAGCTGCTCTTCCTCGGTCGCATGCACCCCGACAAGGGCGTCGTGCAGGCGATCGACGTGGCCGAGCGATCCGGGATGCCCTTGCTCATCGCGGCACGCATGCACGGCAAGGAGGAGGAGACCTACTTCCGCGAGCTCGTGCGCCCTCGCCTGTCGGGCAGCATCGAGTACGCCGGCGAGCTCTCCTTCGCGGAGAAGACCGAGGAGCTCGCCGCGTCACGGGCGCTCCTTTTCCCGCTGCAGTGGCCGGAACCCTACGGCCTGGTGGTCGCTGAGGCGCAGGCGTGCGGCACGCCCGTGCTGTCGTTGCGCAGGGGCGCGATCCCCGAGCTCGTGCGCGACGGCGTCACCGGCATCCTCGCCGACCACCACCTCGATCTGGTGCCCCACGTGTCGCGCGTCGAATCGCTCCAGCCCCAGGCGATCCGGGCGTTCGCCCAGCAGCACCTCGACATCTCACGGACCGTGAAGCGCTACGAGAGCGTCTTCACCGAGGTCTGCGACCCGGTGGCATCCCGCCGGATCCCGCAGCGCCTCCCCCTCGTCGACCTCCGCGAGCCGGAGGCCGACGACAGCCGGATCACCACGACAGGAGGAGCACCATGAGGAGACTGATGCTGATGGCCGTGGGCGGTGCGGTGGGCTACGTGCTCGGCGCCCGTGCCGGACGGCCGGCGTACGACCGGATCATGGGCACGATGCGTCGCGCGGCGGAGAGCACCGGCCTCCCGCAGACGGCGCAGACGATGACCAGCGCCGCGCAGGACCTCGGCGACGCCGGTCTGCAGCGGACCAACGAGACGGTCGGGTCCATGGGTCGGCAGGCGGCCGACACCATGAGCACTACGGCCGACCAGCTCCGTCGCGACGACGTGGACGTGACCGACAGCGCCGTCTGGACGAAGTCGGGCTCAGCTGTCGAAGAATGAGCCGCGCACGAGCTCGAACCCCTCGGGGAGACCCTCGACCTGCGAGCGGTCGTGCGCGACCTTCACCACCAGGCGCAGCGGCCCGAGCCGGATCCCGTGCACGGTGAGGGGCAGCCAGTCCTCGGGCACGTGCGGGTCGAGCCAGACCCTCCTCCCGGGCACGTCGACCTCGAGCCCCAGCACGCTGCGCAGCAGCAGCAACGGCGAGGCCGCAGCCCAGGCCTGCGGCGAGCAGGCGGTCGGGAAGCGCACGGGCGACCCGCCGCCGAGCTCGTCGCCGACGTCGAAGCCGGCGACCAGCTCCGGCAGGGTTCCCTCGAAGTACGACGACGCGCGGACCAGGGCCTCGGCGAGGTCCTGGCCCGCGCGGCCGAGGCCCCACCTCGCCAGCCCCCACGCGACGAGCGCGGTGTCGTGCGGCCACACGCTGCCCGTGTGGTAGCCCAGCGGGTCGTACGCCGGGTTGCGCGCCGACAGCGTGCGCAGTCCCCAGTGCGTGCGCAGGGTCCGCTGCATCAGCGTGGCGCCGACGCTCGAGACCCGTTCGGGGAGGGCGGCTCCCGTCCAGAGCATGTGCCCCGCGTTCGACGCCGAGGTGCGCAGCACCGCCTTGTCGGGACCGAGCGCGAGCGCGTAGGTCTGCAGGTCGGGGAGCCAGAACGTGTCGTCGATGGCGACGCGCAGCGCGTCGGCCTGCCCGTCCCACGCCGCGCCGCTCGTGCCCTCGAGGGAACGCGCGAGGTAGGCGCGGCTGCGCAGGGCGGCGTACCAGTAGGCCTGCACCTCGATGAGCGACACCGGCGCCTCGACCACCTCGCCGTCCTCGTCGACGATGGCGTTCCAGCTGTCCTTCCAGCCCTGGTTGACCAGGCCGCCCTCGTGCCGGCGCACCGACTCGACGAAGCCGTCGCCGTCGATGTCTCCGTAGTGCGCGAGCCAGCTCAGGCAGCCGTCGGTCGCGGACAGCAGCGCCGCGGCGTCGTCGTGGCCGAGCCCGTGGCGCACCAGCTCGGCCAGCGCGATGACGAACAGCGGGGTCGCGTCGGTGCTGCCGTAGTAGCGCGTGCGGTTCCCCTCGAAGAGCGACGTGCCGGTCGTCATGCGCGTCTCGTGCACGATGCGTCCCGGCTCCTCCTCGCTCACCGCGTCGACCACGGTGCCCTGCCGCCCGGCGAGCGACCGCAGCACGTCGAGACCGAGACGCTGGTCGTACGACGCCGCCATGATCGCGCTGATCAACGAGTCGCGGCCGAAGAGCGTCATGAACCACGGCGCTCCAGCGGCGAGCGTGGCCGATCCGGTCGCTCGGTCCTGCACCCGCAGCGCGTCGAGGTCCTCGAGCCCCCGCGTGATCGCGTCCGACAGCGAGGTGGAGCGCGTCGACACCTGCGGACGACGCAGCGGGCGCACGTGGCTGGTCACGGGCTCTCCCAGCCGCCCCTGCGCCGAGAACGCCTCGACCGTGATCAGCCGCTCGACGGTCGTGTGGCGAGGGATCACGAGGTGCTCGCCCACGCCGTGCTCGCGCGCGACCAGCGACCCCTCCCGGAACCCGAGCTCGGTGCGCAGCCCGTCGTCGCCCTCGATGACGAGACGGTGGTGGCCGACGAGCTCGGGCGGGCGATGGTGCACGTGCGGCGCGCGCGCCTCCTTCACGGCGAAGATGTCGGCGAAGTCTGCGGCGGCGCGCATCGACCAGTCGACCTCGCGAGGGACCGCGGCGCCGTTGCGCACCAGGAGCCGGACGAGCAGCTCTCCGGGCCGCACCTCGAGCTCGGTGCAGAACAGCAGGGCGTGCATCTCCTCGCCGGCGCCCGTCGAGCGGCGCAGCACCTGCGCGGCGTTCTCGTCGGTGCGCGTCGACCGCAGCACCTCCAGCGCGTGGCCGTCGACCGTCAGCATGAGCCGCGACAGCACGCGCCGGTCCGCGACGAAGAAGCCGTGCGGCTCCTCGTGCAGCTCGCCGGCACCGTCGGTCAGCACGAACGTCGACCCCGAGAACAGCGTCAGGCCGCCCTGGTGCCGTACCGGCTCGGCCTGCTGCCAGTCGTCCACGCCTCGTCCCCTCCCGGTCGGACCGGCGGCGCTTCCCTGTCGCAGCGGCCCTAAACGCCTGCGCCGCGGGGCGTTTGGGCTGCGGCCGCACGGGTAGCGGGGCGGGCCATGGGACCGCGCACGCACGAGAACCCGCCCGACGACGGACCCGAGGTCGCGCCCCGCCTCTCGGGACCGGCGTACCCGCTGCAGCCCGAGGACGCCGAGCGGCCGGTGCCGGCACGACGGATGCCCGACCGCACCGAGGACCCCGACGACTGGGACGTCGAGAGCACGGAGACCTCGGAGCCCCGCAGGCCCGACGAGTTCGTGGCCGAGCGCCAGGGGCACGAGGAGGAGGCCCGGCGCGACGGCGGCGCCGAGCGCGACGAGGCGCTGGCGACCGGCACGGAGGACGAGTCGGGCTACAGCACGGAGATCGAGCAGGGCGCCGCAGCACCACGACGCGACGGCTGAGCCCGGCGTTTCACCAGCGCCCCGACGGGTAGTCGGGCGTACCGCTCCACGACCGGAAAGGACCCGAACCCATGCTGATGTTCATCATCATGCTCATCATCGTCGGCCTGATCGCCGGCTTCATCGCCCGCGCGATCATGCCCGGCCCGGACCCGATGGGCGTCGTCGGCACGATCGTCCTGGGCATCGTGGGATCGCTCATCGGCGGCTTCCTCGGCTACGTCCTGTTCGGCAAGGACGCGTCGTCCGGCGCCTTCCAGACCTCGGGCCTGATCGGCTCCATCATCGGCGCGATCATCGCGCTGCTCGTCCTGCGGCTGATGCGGCGCGAGCGTGCCTGACGAGGCCGGCTTCCTGGTCGACGTCGCGCGCCTGAGGGAGCAGGCGCGCCGCGAGATCGACCGCGGCCCCGTCACGGAGTCGTACGGCGCCGACGTCGATCGCGTGATCGGCGTCCTCCAGGAAGCCCTCGCCACCGAGCTGGTGTGCACGCTGCGCTACCGCCAGCACCACCACACGGCCCGCGGCATGAACGCGGAGCCCATCGCTGCCGAGTTCCTGCAGCACTCGATCGAGGAGCTCGACCACGCCGAGCGGATCGCCACGCGCATCGCGCAGCTCGGCGGCGTGCCGGACATGGACCCGTCGCACCTGACCGGCCGCTCGCACAGCGAGTACCGCACGGCGTCGTCGCTGCGCCAGATGGTCGAGGAGAACCTCGTCGCGGAGCGCATCGCGATCGCGTCGTACACCGAGGTCGTCGCGTGGCTCGGCACCGGCGACCCCACCACACGACGGCTGTTCGAGGACATCCTGGCCGTGGAGGAGGAGCACGCCGACGACCTCGTCGCGATGCTCGACGACCCCGCGGCGGACGGAGGTGGCTGACATGGAGTACGCGTTCCCGGAGCAGGAGAAGGAGCCGATCGGCGACGCGAAGCACGTGCGCAACGCGGTCGCCCGGTTCATGCAGGTCGAGGACGTCACCGACAAGGAGCGCGACGCCGCATGGCGGCGCATCGAGAAGGCGGCGAAGAAGTTCGACGTCGAGCTGTCGGAGAAGGACTGGCGGGACCTGCGGTGAGCACCCGACGGCTCCGGGGGCACCCGGGGCCGTCGGACACCGAGAGCAGGCGGACCGCCGTCGTCGCGGTCCTGGCGAACGTCGGCGTGCTCGTCGCCAAGGCGGCCGCCGCCGTCCTCACCGGCTCGGCCGTGATGCTCGCCGAGACCTTCCACTCGCTCGCCGACGTCCTCAACGAGCTCCTGCTGCTCCTCGGCGTCTCCCGCTCGCAACGGCCTGCGGACGCCCTGCACCCCCGCGGCCACGGCCCCGATCGCTACTTCTGGTCGCTGCTCGCCGCGGTCGGCATCCTCGTCGCCGGCGGTCTCGCCTCCATCGCCGAGGGTGTCCGAGCGGTCCTCGACCCGCGACCGCTGGAGAACGTCGGCGTGGGATTCGCCGTCCTCGCACTGAGCGCGGCGCTCGAGGGCGGCTCCTGGCTCGTCGCCCGGCGCCAGCTCCGCCGCGACGCGCTGCTGCACGAGGTCGACGCCGACGAGCTCATCGACGTCACCACGGACCCCACACCCATCACCGTCTACTTCGAGGACTCGGCCGCGATCGTCGGTGTCGCCGTGGCGATCACAGCGATGCTGCTGCACTGGCTCACGGGCCAGGAGCTGTGGGACGCCGGCGGCAGCATCCTCGTCGGCCTGCTGCTGACCTGGGCTGCCGCACGCCTCATCCGCTTGAACCGCAGGCTCATCCTCGTGTCGAGCGCGTCGCCGAGCGTGGCGGCGCACGTGTCGAGCGTCGCCGCCGAGCGCGGCTGGGTCGCCGAGGTGGCGACGGTCGACGTCCTGGTGGTCGGACCCGGTCAGGTCTCGGTCGAGCTCGAGGTGGTGCCTCGCACCGACCTCACGGTCGAGGACGTGGTGCGCGAGGTGGACGAGCTGCGTCGCCTGCTCGTCTCGCACGAGGGCGTGAGCTCGGTCGCGCTCACGCTCGTGCCGGCCGGGTTTGAGGACCGCGACCGCGGGAAGACGCCGGGTCCCTACGACGCTCGGGAGTCTCCATGATCATCCTCGGGATCATCCTGCTGGTCATCGGACTGATCGCCCACATCTCGATCCTCACCTGGCTCGGAGCGATCCTGGTGGTGATCGGCCTCGTCCTCGCCATCATGGGCAGCACGGGTCGGGCGGTCGGTGGTCGCAGCCACTGGTTCTGACCCAGCGCACGTACGAGAACGGCCGCCACGCGCTATGCGTGGCGGCCGCTCTGTCGTGCGGCGCGGGCATCAGCCGGTGCTGCGCTCCTCGTCGGCGAGGCGCCGACGCAGCAGCTGCACGAACCGCGGCCGGTGACCGTGCGCCCGCTCGTAGTCGAGCAGCGTGCGCAGGTCCTCGCCCTGCAGCTCCGACGCACGCGCCGTCGCGCTCGAGTACGGCATCTGGGCCCAGTCGGCGAGGTCGTCGTCGGTGAGATCGACGACCACGTCGTCGCGCGCCGGACGCGGGGGCGGTGTCGCGGCACGCGACGCGCCTTCCCAGCCGCGGAGCAGGACGGGCTCCGCGAGCGCCTGCTCGACGAGCATCTCCCAGCGCCGCGAGCTGCGGGCGATCGCGAGGGCCGCGTAGCGCGTGGCTCGCAGCGTCAGGGACGCCGTGAGCCGGAACGGGTCGATGAGCGTGCGCAGCACCGTCGTCACCGCCCCCCGAGACCCGGGTCGCCGTACCCGCCGTCGACCGTGCCGTGGTCGCTCGTGGCCCTGGCACCGCGGACGTCCGCCACGGTCGGACTGTCCGGCGTCGAGCGCTCGCCGCTGTAGCCGGCGTTGCGCATCGCCCGGCGCTCCTCCATGACGGTGCGGCGACCGTCGTCGTAGGTGCGCAGCGCCTCGCGCCAGCGCTCGCGCATCGGCTCGATGCCGCCTCCTCCGACCGCCACGACGACCACCCCGACGATCGCGACGAGGGCGGCCGTGTAGAGACCGTTGACGACGTACGGCGCGATCTCGAGCTGGTTGAGCGCCGCGACGACGCCGATCGCGACGATCAGGCCGGCGGCCAGGCCGGCGAGCAGGTCGCCGTACGACAGGCCGCCGAGCGTGCCGCGCAGCACGGTGCGGACGGCGGTGGCGATGGCCGCCGCGATCACGACGATGAGCACCGCGACGAACAGCTTGGGCAGGTAGGCCACGGCCGCGTCGAGGTAGTCGCTCACCGGGTTCGGACCGAAGACGCCGAACGCCGTCGCCAGCACGATGAGCATGAGGCCGTAGAAGACGATGCGTCCGAGGATGTGCGTGGCGTCGGTGCCCGCCGACTCCAGAGCGCGGCGGATGCCGCCGCGCTCGACGAGCCGGTCGAAGCCCACCCGGGCGAGGAACCGGTCGAGCAGGTTCTCGATCAGCCTGGCGACGAGGTAGCCCACCACCAGGATCACGAGGCACAGCACGATCTTGGGCAGGACCGTGAGGACGCTGTCCCACGCCTCCTGCCATCCTGCTGAGAAGTCCACAGCTGCCGTGGTCATGTCCGTCCTCCGAGAGGCTCTGCGCGACGACGCCAGGTGCGCCGAACGGAAGTCGCGCGACTACCCGGGCGCTATGCCTGCAAACCCTTCTGCCCCAGCGGTTCCGGCGACTGGGTGGTGTTCGCCCTCCCACCCGGAGGCTGTTCGTCGACGGAGCTGCTGCGACGACGTCCCGGGACGAGCGCCCAGCCGCGGGCGATCATGCGGTCCACCAGCTCCACGTCGGGGGCGGCGTGGCGCTGAAAGCGCTCGGGAAGCCCGCCGAGGCACAGGGCGACCAGGCGCCGGTAGGCCAGGTCCGATCCCCACGAGTCCCACGGCGCGACGGCGGCGCTCGCGCCGGCCACGCCGGCCGCGCGACGCCCTGCTCGGCCGAGGTCTGCGAGCAGGTCGTCGTACCAGTGCGGGTCGACGACGGTGTCGGCGTCGAGCATCACCGCCCACTCGCGCGTGGCGGCACGCAGCCCGGTGTTGCGGGCTGCGGCCCGACCTCGGCCGTCCGGCACCACGATCCGATGCTCGAGGCCGAGGTGGTCGAGCGGCGGCACGGGAGAGGACCCGCCGTCGACGACGACGACCTCGGGGCGGTGCCCGCCGCACGCCCTGCGCAACGACTCGAGCGTGGCGCCGACGTCGCTGCCGTCGGCCGAGTGGACGACGATCGAGACGTCGTCGTCGCTGACGGCTCGGCGACGGAGCACCGGCGCGGGTGCGCGCGTCTGGATCTTCAGCGCTGCCCTCAACGCGGTGGAGCTCGTCGCCATCAGCCTGCTCCCGAGAGGTCGGTGTCGGAGGACGGCGTCGACTACCCGACGCCTCGTCCCGCAAACGTCAGGAGCCGCAGGGGATCAGCCCTGGCTGCGTTGACGCAGCAGCACCTCGACGGCGGCGATCCCCTCGAGCCCCTGCCGCCGGATCCAGCGGTTCCACCGACGACGGCGCCACCAGTAGCCCGCCTGCATCACGACCGCGGCCGCGAGGCTGCAGCCGATCGCGACCGGCCAGCCGGTGCGGGCGGCCAGCACGAGCAGCACGGCGACGCAGAGGCCCACCCAGAGGTAGCCGACGGCGACCACCGCGTCACGGTCCCCCAAGCACGCTCTCCTCCACATCGCTCCTCCTCACCGTTCGCGTGCGCGGGCCGTCCGCCTGTCGCTCTCCTTCTCGAGCGCCTGCGCGATCTCCGCCTTGGTCATCCGCGTCGTCACGTGCACGTCGAGCCTGCGAGCGAGCTCGACCAGGTGCGCCCGCGTCGCCCGGACGTCGACTCCTCCGAAGGTCGCGCCGTCCGGTACGCCGGCGGCCGCGTCGTCCGAGGGCCCTGGCCGCTCCTTGGGCTCCCAGTGATCGCCGACCTTCTCGAACGAGTGCTTGAGCGACGCGTACGCCGTGCGCCGTGCGCGCTCGCCCTCGCCGTACTCCTCGATGGCCGAACGCAGCGTCGCGCGGAAGGTGTCCTGCGCCTCCTTCGGCGACCGGCGCAGCGTGGACGGCAGCTCGATCTCGACATCGCGGTCCGGCATGGTCTCTCCCTCGGTCCCTCAGGGAGCTGCGCCCCTACCCCGGTCGAAGGGCCTCAACCGCGCGTCAGGCGCTCGAACGCGCTGCAAGGTCGGAGAGCGAGGTGCCGGTGTCGCGCAGCTCGTCGGGATCGACGACCGCTCGCGACCGCACCAGCCGGTCGACCTGCGGCACGGCGCCGGCGACGTTCGACGACATGCCGGCCACCACGCGACCGTGCTGCAACCAGAACGCGCAGAAGGTGAGCGACGGCACGTCGCCGCGCAGCACGAGGTCGTCGTAGCCGCCCGGCTCCAGGAACCCGGTGAGCTCCATCGACATCTCGTACTGGTCGGAGAAGAAGTAGGGCAGCCGGTCGTAGCGGCGCTCCATGCCGAGAGCCGACGCGGCCGCCACATCGGGCTGGTGCTTCGCGTTGGCCCAGTGCTCCACGCGGACGTGCTTGCCCGCGAAGGGGTGGTAGGCGAGGGCGACGTCGCCCACGGCGTACACGTCGGGGTGCGAGGTGCGCAGATGGTCGTCGACCACGACTCCCTCGGTCACGGTGAGCCCAGCACCTGCGGCGAGCAACTGCCGCGGCTCGACGCCGATGCCCACGATCACGACGTCGGCCTCGAGGGTGCGACCGTCCGAGAGACGCACGGCCGCAACGCCTTCCACGCCGTCGGTCACGATCTCGGTGACCTCGCGACGCACGAGGAACGTGACGCCGTGGTCGCGGTGCAGCGAGGCGAACAGCCCGCCCAGCTCGGGCCCGACGGCGTGCTCGAGCGGCAGCGCGCCGCGCTCGACCACGGTCACGGTGCAGCCGGCCGCGACCGCTGCGGCCGCGACCTCGAGTCCGATCCACCCGGAGCCGACGATGACGACGCGAGGCCGGTCCGAGAGCACCGACCGCAGCCGGTCGGAGTCCTCCCGCGTGCGCAGCGTCAGGGCGGCGTCGCCGCCGGGTACGTCGAGACGTCGCGGCGACGAGCCGGTCGCCAGCACCGCCGAGTCGAACCGCACGGTGCTGCCGTCGTCGAGGGTGGCCAGGTGCGCCGCGGCGTCGAGGGAGCGCACGTGCGCCCCGGTGCGCAGCTCGACGCGGTGGTCGTCGTACCAGCGCTGCGGGTGCACGAGCGCGGCGTCGAAACCCGTGCGTCCGTGGAGGTACTCCTTCGACAGCGGGGGCCGCTCGTAGGGCAGCTGCTCCTCGTCGCCGACGAGCACGAGACGGCCGTCGTGCCCCAGGCCGCGCAGGGCCTCCGCCGTGCGGGCGCCCGCGAGCCCGGCCCCGATCACGAGCACGGTCCTGTCCACGGGCACCTCCTCGGCCGGGCGTCGCCGGTACCCGGGACGCCGTCGGGCAAACCGTCAGCCGCCGCGCGCCGCCGCGAGGGCGTCGAGCATCACGACCACGTCCTCCGGCCGTGCCACCCGGTGCGAGGCCCGCGTCGGACCGGGGCCCACCTTGACGCCGAGATCGGTCCCGCCCAGGCGCCCGAACACGTTCTCGTCCGTGACGTCGTCGCCGACGAACACGGCGGCATCGACATCGAGCTCGTCGCGCAGCCGCGCGAACGCACGTCCCTTGTCGACGTCGACGACCGACAGCTCGAGGACCTCCTTGCCCTCGGTCGCGTGCACGCCCGGCCACGTGGCCGGGCCGGCGCGCAGCTCGCCGAGCAGCCGCACGGCGTCCTCGCGCGACGACCGGCGCACGTGCACCGCGGCACCAGCTGGCTTCCGCTCCAGCAGCGCACCGGGTACGCCGGCGCTGGCGCGGGACAGCGCGAGCACGACGCGCGCCCGCAGCTGCTCCTGCGCCTCGGTGAGCGCCGAGCCCGCGTCGTCGCGCTCGGCGCCGTGGCTGCCGACGAGCCGCACGCCGTCGACGCCGTGCAGCAGCACCGACAGCTCGCGCAGCGAGCGCCCCGAGAGCACGAGGACCGTCACGCCCGGGCAGGCCACGAGCCTGCGCAGCGCGTCGAGCGCGCCGTCGACCGCGCGCGCGTCGTCGGGGTCCTCGACGATCGCGGCGAGCGTGCCGTCGAAGTCGCTGCCCACGAGCAGCTTCGGCGCCCTCGCGACGTCGGCGAGGGTGCGCGACAGCCCGAGGTCGACGACGCTCACACCGACGAGCCCGTCTTCTCGAGCGCCTCGAGGAACGAGCTCGACCAGCGGTGCACGTCGTGCTCGAAGAGCCACTCGCGCATCGAGCGCATCCGGCGCTGCTTCTCGTCCTGCGGCGCGTTCATCGCCTGCAGGATCGTGCGCTTGATGCCGTCGGCGTCGTACGGGTTCACCAGGTAGGCGTCGCGCAGCTCGACCGCTGCGCCGGCGAACTCCGACAGCACCAGCGCGCCGTCGTCGCGCATGCGCGAGGCGACGTACTCCTTGCACACCAGGTTCATGCCGTCGCGGTACGGCGTGACGAGCATGACGTCGGCCGCGGCGTAGAACGACACGATCGCCTCGCGCTCGAACGGCTGGTGCAGGTACTGCACGGGCGCGGCGCCGATCACACCATGGTCGCCGACCGCGCGGCCGACGAGCAGCGCGATCTCGTCGCGCAGCCGCTGGTAGTCCTCGACGTTCTCGCGCGTCGGCGTCGCGACCTGGAGGAAGACGGCGCTCCCCGGCTCGATCGAGCCGTCGGCGAGCAGCTCGGTGAACGCCTTGATCCGCAGGTCGATGCCCTTGGTGTAGTCGAGGCGGTCGACGCCGAGCAGGACCCAGCGCGGGTTGCCGAGCCGACGGCGCAACTCGACGGCGGCGTCCTGCGCCTCCGGCGTGCGGGCGATGGCGTCGTACTCGCGCGTGTCGATCGAGATCGGGAAGGCCCCGACGGTGACGCGGCGCTTGGCGCCCGTGTGGTCGACCACCTCGAGGCCGTCGGGGTCGGCGTCGTAGTCGAAGAGACGGTTGGCCAGCGCCAGGAAGTTCGACGCCGCACCCGGGGTGTGGAAGCCGACGAGGTCGGCGCCGAGCAGGCCCTCCATGATCGCCTGGCGCCAGGGCAGCTGCAGGAACAGCTCGATCGGCGGGAAGGGGATGTGCAGGAAGAACCCGATGCGCAGGTCGGGACGCTTCTCGCGCAGCAGCGCGGGTACGAGCTGCAGCTGCGAGTCGTGGACCCACACGGTCGCGCCGTGCGCGGCCACCTCGGCGGCACGAGCGGCGAAGGCGCGGTTCACCTCGACGTACGCGTCCCACATGTGGCGGTGGTAGACCGGCGTCGCGATGGCGTCGTGGTACAGCGGCCACAACGTGGAGTTGCAGAAGCCCTCGTAGTAGTCCTCGACCTGGGCCGCGGTGAGCGGCACCTCGCGCAGGTCGCACGGACCGAGCGACGAGGGCACCGGGACGTCGACGACGTCGTCGGACGCCGTGCGGCCGGACCAGCCGACCCAGACGGCGCGGCTGCGGCGCAGGGCGGGCTCCAGCGAGCTGACCAGGCCGCCCGGGGAGCGCGTCCACCGGACGTCGCCCTTCTCGTCGGTCTCGGCCGCCACGGGCAGCCGGTTGGCGACGACGACGAGCTCGTACGGGTCGTTCTCCATCGTGGGGATCCCCTCCTCGCGGACCTCCACCGTGCCCCGGCGGTCCCGTAGCGAAACAACCCTCGCGCCCGGCTACCGGACGCAGCGGCGGCGCGACACGCTGTGGAGCGCGGCCACCGTCGGCGACCGCTGGAGGGCCGCTCCGACCCGGCCTACCGTGCGCCCGGGCTGGTCGGGGGCCGCTCGGTGCACCTGTGCCCGAGGTCCTCCGCGCCCCGATCGCGCGGACGGAGGGCGGAGAACGTGTCGAGGTGGCGCTCCGAGCTGCGGCACGACCTGCGGCCCCTGCTGTGGGGGCTCGCGGGGGTGGTCGTCGCGTCGGCGCTGGTGCTGACGTGGGCCGACGACGTCGTCGCGCTGCCGGTCGCCGTCCTCCTCATCCCCGTGATGGGCACGGCCCTCGTCGCGGGGGCGTGGGCCACCGGGACGGTGGCCGCGGTCGCGCTGCTCACAGGTCTGGGCATGTACCTCGTCGGCGACTACGCGAGCCGCGACATGCAGCTGCGGTACGCCGCGCTCCTGGTCGGCTCGGCGCTCGCGGTCGCGCTCGCGGAGCTGCGCCGGCGCCGCGAGGAGACCGTGGTGGTGCAGGAGGCGGCGCTCGCGCGCAGCCTCGAGCAGGAGCGCGCCGAGGCGCTGCTGGTGCACATGCTCGAGCGGCTGCCCGAGCTCTCGGGCGCGCGCGACATCCCCGACGTCGCGGCGCGGGCGTGCCGCATCGCGCGCGACGTGTTCGGCGCGGAGACGGCGTCGTACTGGCAGGTCGACGGCGACCAGGCGGTGCTGCTCGCGCGCGTGCCGCAGGGCGGCGACCCCTCGCCGCTCACCGTCGTGCCGAGGCGTCTCATGATCGGCGAGTCGCAGTGGTCGGGGCACGCGCGCACGACGTGGGTCCGCGCCTCGGGCCTCGCACCCGACGACCCGCGGCGCGCGACCATGGAGCGGGTCGGCGCGGTCGTCGGGACCTCGACCCCGATCCGCGTCGACTTCTCCCTCGTGGGCTTCCTCGCGATGAGCTGGACCGTCGACCACGGCGACCCCGACCGCGCGTGGATGGAGACGCTCGACCGGCTCGGCGACCAGCTCGCGCTCGCGAAGACGGTCGTCCGACGCCGCATGGCGCAGGAGGAGAACCGGGCGCTGACCGACCGGCTGCAGGCCGGGTTCCTGCCGGCCCAGGTCGACGAGGTGCCGCACACCAGGGTGGGGCTGCTCTACCGCCCCGGCCTGCGCCAGCTGCTGCTCGGCGGCGACTTCCTCGACGTCGTGGCGACCGAGGGCGGCGGCACGGCGTTCCTCATCGGCGACGTGTCGGGGCACGGCCCGGAGCAGGCCGCGCTGGCCGCGACGCTGCGCGCCGCCTGGCGCGGAGCCGTCTGCGTGAGCGGCTCGACGCTCAAGGACCGCGTGCGCGCCCTCGACGTGGTGGTGCACGAGCGCCGGCCGTCGACGGGTCTGTTCGTCACGATGATCACCGGCGAGGTCGACCCGGAGATGTCGACGATCGAGTACGTCTGCGCCGGCCACCCGCCGCCGATCCTGCTGCACCCGCCGCGGCCCGCTCCGCTCGGCGGACCCCCGCTCGGCGTGCTCCCGCCGGGGTCGAGCCTCGACACCCACGTGCTGCCGCTCGCGCCGTGGGACTCGGTGCTGCTCGTCACCGACGGGCTCTTCGAAGGACGCGTGCGCGCCGACGCCCCCGACCGACTCGGCTTCGACGGCTTCCTCGACGTGCTGGCCGAGCACCGTGACGTGCAGGACCCGGAGTTCCTCGACCGCCTCGCCGACGACGTGGAGCACCGGCACGGCGCACCGCTGCCCGACGACGCCGCGGCCCTCCTGCTCGCCCGCCGCGAGCGGCCGGGCGTCGGGTCAGGACCGGGCGGCGACGATCTCGGCGGCAGCCCGGACGCCTGAGGCCAGCGCGCCCTCGACGTAACCCGTCCACGACGACGACGTCTCGCTGCCCGCCCAGTGCACGCAGCCCACGGCGGCGGTGAGACCCGGGCCGGCGTCGGCCCACGAGCCCGGAGCCATCACGCCCGAGTAGCCGCCGCCGATGCCGCTCACCGACGACCAGTCGAGGTCGCGGTAGGCGCGGAGCTCCAGCGCCTGCGGGCCGAACCAGGCCGACGCGCGCTCGACGAAGAGTTCGCGACGTGCCTCGGAGGCACCGGGCCCGAGCGACGCGTCGGACAGTCGGCGCGCCTCGTCGGCCGCGAGGAACGACACGAGGACGCCGAGCCCGCTGTCGGGCGACGACACGTCGAGGCAGTGGTGGAACGGCCCGTCGACGTCGAGCACCGACCCCGAGAGCCCGGCGTCGCGCCAGAACGGTCGGTCGTAGACCGCGAGGACCTTCACGACGGACCCGAGCGGCATCCGCCGCTGCGCCTCCACCCGCCGCACCGGCAGCACCGGCTCGAAGTCGATGGCCTCGCACGCGCTCGGTGCCATCGCGACCACGACGTGGCGCGCGAGGAGCGTGCCCTCGGCGAGGTCGACGATCGCACCCTCGGCGCTCCACGACAGCCGCTCGACCGGGCTCGACAGCCGGACCCGGTCGCCGAGCTCGTCGGCCACGGCCTGCGCGACCGCGTGGATCCCGTGCACCACACGGGATTCCTGGGCGCCGTCCTGCACGCCGAGCGCTGCGGCGAGGGTGCCCGACGTGACGGCGGCGTGCAGCAGCGTGAGGACCGACAGCTCGTCCGCGGGCACGCACATGAGCTCGGTGAGGAGGATCTCGAGCTGCCGGCGCACCGCTTCGTCGTCGACCTCGTCGGCGAGCCACCGGTCGAGGGTGAGGGCGTCGAGGCGCGCCGCGTCGGGCGCGTCCCAGGGAGCGTCGGGCGGCACGTCGCAGGCGAGGGCGTCGAGCGCGGCGACGTACCCGTCGACCGCCTCCCAGCGGCGCCCGGCCTCGTCGTCGGGGAGCACCGCGCCGCCCTGCACGGTCAACGCGCGGCCCTCGTCGCGCTGGGGGAACGTGCCGAGCCCGTACCGCTCGACGAGCCCGGTGAGCAGCGGCTGGCCGGGGCCGGTCCACATGCCACCGAGCTCCAGCCGCGTGCCCGACGGGTCGTCGACGGTCCAGGTCCGGCCGCCGACACGGTCCGCCGCCTCGAGCACCACGACCTCGAGGCCGGCGTCGACGAGGGCACGTGCGGCCGAGAGCCCGGCGTGGCCGGCACCGACGACGATGACGTCGACCTGGGTACGACGCCGCCTCCACCTCACACCGCGATCCTGCCAGTGCTCAGACCAGGAGTCCGTCGCACCAGGTGCCCCCCGGACGCACGCCGGGAGGGAGCGCGTAGACCGCGCTCCCGACAGGCGCCGTCCACTTGTTGAGCAGGTCCATCTCCGCGAGCCTGCGCTGCACAGGGACGAACTGACGGTCGACGTCAGCCACGTACGCCGCGAAGAGCAGCCCCACATCGCTCACGGAATCCGAGCCCGGCGAGTCGTCGAACGTGTACCCGCGGCGGAGCATGCGCTCGGCGGCGTCGCGCGCCTTGGCCTGCCGCACGTGGGCGAGCTCCGGGACGACGAGCAGGCCGTCGGGCCCGATCTGCTCGAGGTCGATAGGCGCCCGCTCGCCGCCGCCGGACAGCGCCGACCCGTCGGGGAGCCGGCGTCCCACCACGAGCTCCCGGTCGGTCCGACCGAGCCGCTCCCACCCGTCGAGGTCCATCCGGATCCGACGGAGCACCAGCATCGTGCCGCCGTGCCACCAGGCTGGACCCTCGGTCGACCAGACCGTGCGGGCCAGGTCCGCGGTGCCCGGGGCCGGGTTCGACGTGCCGTCGACCTGACCCATGAGGTTGCGCGGGGTCGTGCCGTCGGGCGCGGAACCACGGCTGCGGACGAACCCCCGCTGCACCCACGCCGGAGTCACGAACGATCGCGCGCCCCGCGTGAGCACGCGCACGGCGTGCGACACCGTCATCACGTCGTCGCTGCCCACCTGGAGCAGCAGGTCCGTCGCGGGCCACCGGCCGTCGAGGCGGTCGATGGAGAACGCGGGGAGCGGACGCAGCGACGGCGGTCGCGCGTCGTCGAGCCCCAGGGCGGCGAAGAACCCGGCTCCGAGCCCGAGCGTCACGGTGAGACGGGACGGGCTGGTGGCGAGCTCGGCCTCGAGGTCGGCCAGGGCTGGCCTTCCGGACGTCAGACGTTCGGCGTCGTCGGTCCAGAGGGCCGTCAGCCGGCGTACGTCGCCGACGGTCGCGCCGGCGCGCAGGTCGAGGCCGACGAACCAGGTGTGGGCCTGCTGGGGGGTGTCGACGCCGGCCTGGTGCTCGCCGTGGAAGGGCACGACGTCGGAGCCGAACCGTTGCGGCACAGCCGGTTCCGCATCGGGTTGTGCCGCGGAGGCCGCGACGGCGCCCGCAGCGGCGCCGCCCAGGAGGGCGGCGCCGACAGCGAGCACCTGTCGTCGGGAGACGGGTCCGGACACTCTGCTACATCCCCGACGTCGACCCGGACGGCGACGGGTTGTACGACTCGTTCCCTCCGTCGTAGTCCCGGGCGGCCGCCTCGATCTGCACGGTGGCGCCGGACGAGAAGGTCAGGGTGATCGCCACCTTCTCGCCGACCTTGATGGGCGCCTTGAGCTCCATCAGCATGATGTGGTTCCCACCGGGCTCGAGCACCGCTTCGCCCTTGGCCGGCACCGGGATGCCGCCCTTCTTCTCCTGCATGACCATCTGGCCGTCCTGCATGACCATCTCGTGCAGCTGGACCATGCCCGCAGCGGAGCTTGCCGCCGACACGAGCACGTCCTCGGAGCCGGAGTCGTTCACCAGGGTCACGAACGCCGCGGTCATGCCTGATGCCGCGGTCTTGACCCACGGATCCTTGGCGGTGATCGTGCCGGTCGCCGAGGACGACGACGTCGCCGTCGACGACCCGCAGGCGGCGAGCACCGCGGCGAGCGCGACGAGGACGGTCGCGCGCATGCCTGCGCGCAGAGGGGTACGGACGTGCATGGGTATCTCCTGTCGTGGAGCGCGCAGCGCGCGCGAAGAACGCCTCGACGAACGCCAGGCGGAGACGCGGCGACGGCCGCGCGGAGGAGCAGGGGGCGTCCGAGGACGCCACGGTCACGCCGGACAGGGCGGCGCGTTGCTCCGCGACACGAGCAGGTGGGGACGGTCCGCGGGCACCCGAGGGCGCAGGTCTGGCGCGGTGGCTGGTGGGAGCGCCGGGACCAGCACCGGGAGGATGCGGGTCCATCTCCGGGCGAGCGCGCCGACCACCGATGCCGATCGCTCGACAGCCACGAGGACGAGCGCCGCGACAGGCACCGCGACGACGTGCCAGAGGAGCATCGCACCTGCACCTGCACCGGCCGTGGCGACGACGGGCTGCGCCGCACCGTGGCCGTGGGCCTGCGCCGCCGTGGTCAGACGCGGGTCGGCGCCCAGGGTGCCGAGCACGTGGACGACCGCCTGGACCGCGACCAGCGACACCAGCACCCGCCCCCGCGTCCAGCCGCGCGCGAGGACGAGCCCCACCGAGGCGGCGATCGCGACGGCCACGAGGAGGGACGCGGGATCGAGCAGGTGCCCGTGGCCGAGCACGTGGGCCGAGGACGCCAGAAGGACGGAGACGAGCGAGAACGCGACGACGCGGGGGCGGTGTCCCATCGTGCGGCTGCTCGTCACGCGACGATGCTAGGTGGTCGCGCCCGAGCGGCCCGCGCCCGGTTCCGCTGTATGGAGGCCGGCTCGGGTCAGAGCGACGGGTGGCGCGGGTCGGGCCGCGCCCAGCGGTTCAGGGCGGCGCGGGCGCGTGCCACCGGGCGGTCGACGGTCGGCGCGCCGACGCCCGCGAGCACCGGAGCGCCCCGGCCGCCGATCGCGGCCACGACGCTCGCGACCGCGGCGACCATGTCGCCGCGCGCGGCCTCGGCCCGGGCCGGCCACTCGCGCCAGTCGCACACCAGCGAGGAGGCGTCGACCCACACGAGGGAGCCGCACGGCTGCTGCTCGCGACCGGGCGACTCGGGCAGCCCGTCGGGCAGCAGGACGAGGACGCGTGCCCCCGGTCCGCGGGTCATGACGCGGGCCGGCACGGCGTGCCGGCACCAGGGCCCCGGTGCGACGGGCACGGCGTACAGATGCCCGATGCGCAGGTCGCTCGACCGCATGGAACCTCCCACCCCAACGTGAGGGTGATCGGCCCCGGGGGCAGCACGACCTGAACCGCGCCACCCACAGGGAGCAGCGGTCGCTACAGCCCGGTGACGGCCTCGAGCCGGCCCGACGAGATCGCCGCGGCGAGCAGGGCGTGGTCGGCCTCGTTCTGGTCGGCGTAGGCGACCGAGAAGTCGGCGATCGCCTCCTCGAAGTGGTGCTTCTTGCCGAGGTAGGCCGCCATCGCGACCCGGTCGCCCGCACGGGCGTGGGCGCGGGCCAGGGTCCAGGCGCAGAGCTTGGCGTACTCGGTCATGCCCTGCGGCTGCATCATCTCCGCGGGGAACGAGAGCTTCCAGTCGCGCAGCTGGCGCAGGTAGAAGTCGCGGGAGACGCCGTCGACGCCGTCCTGGCGCTTCCACCCGAGGAAGATGTCGGACGCCGCCTGCATGAGGCGCTGGCCGTGCACGACGCGCTCGCCGTTGTTGGCCTTGCGCCGGCCCACGACCTTGGCCTTGTGGATCACCGACGGCCCGGCCTCCTTGGCCTGCAGCAGCAGCGGGTCGCCGCTGTCGACGCCGCGCAGGAGGAGCACCCAGCAGCGGGTGCCGACGCTGCCGACGCCGACGACCTTGCGCGCCATGTCGATGACCTCGTACTGCTCGAGCAGGTGGCGCCGGTCGGAGGTGAGGGTCGCGCGGTACTCGCGGACCATCGTGCGCATCTGCTCGGTGAACTCCTCCCGCGTGCGATCCGGGAGCAGCTCCTCGATCGTCTCGATCAGGGGCGGCTGGTGACGCAGGCGCAGCTGCCCGTCGACGACCGTCGTCATCTTCAGGACGGCCTGGGCACTGGTGCGGGTGCGCGCCTTGACCATGGCCTCCTCGGCCATCTTCGCGCCGCGCTTGGTGATCTGGGACCGGATGCGGTCCATGGCCTCGTCCATGTCGATCCGGGCGTACCAGACCTCGAGGTTCCCCATGCCGGCGAACTCGTGCATCGTCTCGCGGTACTCACGCACCGCGTCGACGACGATCCTGCGACGCTCCTTGCGCCCGTAGCCGTTGCTGCGCCCGGCGATCTCGAGGCTCGCCGCGAGACGCTTGACGTCCCACTCGAACGGACCGCGCGCGGTCTCGTCGAAGTCGTTGATGTCGAAGAGCAGGCGGCGCTCGGGCGAGGCGAAGACGCCGAAGTTCGCCAGGTGCGCGTCACCGCAGATCTGGGTGTGCAGGCCGGTGTCGGGTCCGTTGCCCAGGTCGATCGCCATGACCGCGGCCGCGCCCCGGTAGAACGTGAACGGCGTCGCCGACATCCGGCCGTACCGGATGGGCAGCAGCTCCTTCACGCGCGTCTCGCCCTGCTCGACGAGCAGGTCGACGGGGTCGGGGCGGTTCTCGGGGAGGTAGAGCTCGGCGTGCGCCTCGAGCGGCAGGGCCTTGCGCGCGGCCTTGCCCAGCTCCTTGCGGCGCTCGCGTCCCGGGTGGTCCTTGCGGGCGAGCTCGGGTGCGACGGCGGCGTCGTCGGCGGGCGTCATGGGTCTCCCCCTCGGTCGGCTGACCAGCATCCTGCTCCGCTGGGAGCGCCGCCGCCTCCTCCTTCAGGGAGGAGGTCTCTCGGATTTCCGGGCACGCCCCGTGAGACGATGGCGACCTCGGCGGGGTACGCCGGGGGACGGGGACACCATGGTGCTGGCGGACCGCCTCGTCGTCGTGCGCGACGACGTCAGGACGACGCAGGTCCCGCGCCGTGCCCTGCTGCGCCGGCTCTCCCGCTCCGACGCGACCGTGGTCGTCGTCCAGGGGCCGGCCGGAGCGGGCAAGACGACGCTGCTGCGCCAGTGGGCCGACGCCGACGCGCGGAGCCAGGTCACCGTCGCCCTCTCCGCCCGCCACGACTCGCCGGGCGTGCTCGCCGAGTCGCTGGTGGCCACGCTCTCCGCCGTCGGGCCGGACGAGCCTGACGCGGCCGCGGTCGTGACCGACGACGAGCCGGCCTTCTCCTCGGTGGTCGTGCCCGGCATGGCCGAGCTCGCCGGCAGCCGCGAGCAGCCGTACGTCCTGGTGCTGGACGACGTCCACCTCCTGTCCGACCGCCGCAGCCACGCGCTCCTGCGCTCGCTCGCCGACGGCGTTCCTCCCGGGTCGGTGCTCGTCCTCGCCGGACGAGCGGCGACGCCCGCCTGGACGGCTCGGCTGCGAGCGGCCGACCAGCTCCTCCTCGTCGGCCCCGAGGCGCTCGCGTTCGGCGACGACGAGGCGCTGGCCCTGGTCGAGGGGTACGGCCTGCCCCCGGCCGCTGCCGCGGACCTGCTGCGCGAGACCGACGGCTGGGCCGTGGCCCTGCACCTCGCAGCGCTCGCGCGCAGCGCCGACAGATCCGTCGGAGGAGCAGGGTCGGGCGATGTCGGCATCTCGGACTTCCTGCGGTCCGAGGTGCTCGACCGCCTCCCGGAGGCGCAGCGCGACCTGCTCGTGCGCTCGAGCATCGTCGAGGCGCCCCCGGCCGAGCTCTGCGACGCGATCGTCGACCGCGACGACTCGGCGGTCCTGCTCCGGGACGTCGTGCGCCGGACCTCGCTGGTCGCCGAGCGCGACGGGGTCTTCCGCGCGCACCATCTCCTCCTCGAGGCGTTGCGCGCCGAGCGGGCGGAGTCGCTGACCGCGGGCCAGACGGCCGAGCTGCACCGACGGGCCGGGCGCTGGTTCCTCGCCCACGGCGACCCCGAGGCCGCCGTCGACCACGCCCTCCGCGGCGACGACCTCGACACGGTGGCGACCGCGGTGGGGCAGGCCGTCCCCGAGTCGGTCGGCTCGGGGCGCAGCGACCGGCTCGCCCGACTGCTCGCCCTCGTCGGAGACGACCGGACCGCCGCCGATCCGTGGCTCTCGCTGGCCGCAGCCTGGTCGTGCCTGCAGCGCGGCGACATCGTGGGTCGCGACCGCTGGACGATGCAGGCGGAGGAGCACGCCGGGCGGGCCTGGCGCCAGAACGTGCGCACCGATCCGTACGCCGCGTCGCTCGCCGCGCTGCTCGCGCTGGTCGGGCGCGACGGGGTGGCCGCCACGGCGCAGCTCTGCGAGGACGCCCTCGAGGGACTCGGCCCGGCCGACCCGTTCCGCTGCCCGGCGTACTTCCTGCTCGGCGTCTGCCGCATCCTCCGGGACGAACCGGGAGGGGAGGAGGCCCTCGAGGCGAGCCGCCGCTGCGCCCGCAGCCTCGGCGTGCCCATCACCGAGGCCGACGCGCTGGCCTTCAGCGGCCTGCTCGCCCTCTGGAACGACGACAACCGCACCGCCATCGAGCTCATCGACGAAGGCGCCCGCGTCGTCGCAGGCATGCACGGCGACCGGCTGGCCACGGCGGCCCACCCGTACACGGCGTACGCCGTCTCGCTCGCGCTCCAGGGACGCAGGGCGGAGGCCTCGCGCGCGCTCGCTCAGGCACGGCGGCTCACCGAGCAGCTCTCCGGGCTGGTGCCGTGGTTCCAGGTCCTCGGTCGGCTCGTGCAGGCTCGGACGGCTCTGCTCCTCGGCGACATCGGGCTGGCCGCCCAGCTCACGACCGAGGCGCGTGCCGCCAGCGACGCCGACCTGCTGTCGACCACGATCGGGGAGGGGCTCGAGGAGATCGAGGAGATGGTCCGCGAGCAGTCCACCTCGGGCGTCGGCGTCGGCACGCTCACGCCGGCCGAGCTCCGGGTGCTGGCCTACCTGCCCAGCCACCTCACCTTCCCGCAGATCGGCGAGCGGCTGTTCCTGTCGGCGAGCACCGTGAAGACCCACGCGCTGTCGATCTACCGCAAGCTCGGCGTGGGCTCTCGGGCGGCGGCCGTCGAGAAGGCCCGGTCGCTGGGCCTGGTCGAGGCCGGGCTGCGCGGCTGAGAGCAGTCGGGTTCGCTGCGAGTCGCCGAGCGTCGGTGACTAGGGTGAGGACGACGTTCATCCCTCCCGGATGATGCTGCGCGGGGGGCCCTCGACGAGGCTGGGCCAGACCCCCCTTCAGGAGAGGCAGTCACATGTCCGACGACATCGAGCTGGGACCCATCGACTACCTGGTCGTCGAGTTCCCGCCCACCTACACGACCGGCGAGGGCCTCCCGTACCTCGTCGACCTGGTCGACCGCGGGATCATCCGCATCCTCGACCTGGTGTGGATCAAGAAGCTGGACGACGGCTCCGTCGCGGTCGTCGAGGTCACCGAGATCGACGGGGCGCTCGACCTCGACCTCGAGATCTTCGACGGCGCCCGCTCGGGCCTGCTCGGCGACGACGACATCGCGGAGGCCGGCGAGGCCGTCGCCCCCGGCTCGGCCGCGGGCATCCTCGTCTACGAGAACACCTGGGCCGCCCCCTTCGCCACGGCGCTGCGCCGCGGCGGCGCGCAGCTGGTCGCCAGCGGCCGCATCCCGGTCAACGCGATCATCGCCGCCCTCGACGAGCTCGAGGCCTAGACCCACCCGACGCGACGCAAGGAGAAGCACCATGCCCGGACTCATCCGCGGGGTCGCCCGCACCGCCGTCGTGGCGGGCACGGCCACCGCCGTCTCGAACCGCGTCTCGCGCCGCCAGGCCAACCGCTGGGCGGAGCAGGACCAGGCGCAGATGTACGAGCAGCAGCAGGCCTACCAGCAGCAGCCGCAGTACGCGCCGCCGCCGCAGCAGTACGTCGCCCCGCCGCCCCCGCCGCCGGCCCCGGCAGCGCCCGCCGCGCCGGCCGTCGACCCGCTGGTCGAGCAGCTCACCGAGCTGGCCAAGCTGAAGGACGCCGGGATCCTCACCGACGAGGAGTTCGCGGCGAAGAAGGCCCAGCTGCTGGGCATCTAGCGCCACCGCGGGCGTGCCGGATCGAGCGGTCCGGCACGCCCGTCGCACTCGGGGGGTGTTGACTTCCCCCTGCCGGCGCCGCGCGGCGCACCGCACGAGGAGGACAGACCGTGAGCACCACCGCCCCCGCCGAGGAGACCGGCACCGCGCCTGATCGGGCGCAGGCCGTCCTCCTCACCCTCATCCTCGTGGCGGCGGTCGCCAACCTGCCGCTCGCCGTCGCCAACGTCGCGCTGCCCAGCATCGGCGTCGCGTTCGACGCGTCGCAGACCCAGCTCAACATGGTCGCGGTCGGATACTCGCTCGGTCTCGCGGCCTCGGTGCTCTGGCTCGGCGCGGTCGGCGACCGATACGGCCGCAAGCAGATGCTGCTCGTCGGCGTCTGCCTCTCGCTCCCCGCGATGCTGGCGGCGGCGTGGGCGCCGAGCATCAACATCCTGATCCTGGCCCGCATCGTCGGCGGCCTCGCGGCAGGCATGGCCTACCCGACGACCCTGTCGCTCATCACCGCGCTGTGGTCCGGTCCGGGGCGCACGAAGTCGATCGCGCTGTGGTCCGCCCTCGGCGGCGCCGTCTCGGCGATCGGCCCCCTCGTCGCCGGCGTGCTGCTCGAGCACTTCTGGTGGGGCTCGGTCTTCCTCGTCACGCTGCCGCTCATCGTGATCGCCATCCCGCTGGCCATGAAGCTGCTGCCCTCGCACGTCAACGAGGCGACCGAGCCCGTCGACAACCTCGGCGGCATCCTGTCGGCGCTGCTCGTGGGCGCGACCATCGTCGCGATCAACTTCGCGGCCGTCCCCAACAGCGGCACGATCGTGCTGTCGCTCGGCATCATCGCGGTCGCCGCGCTCATCGCCTTCGTCATCCGTCAGCGGCGTACCAAGTTCCCGCTGTACGACCTCAAGGTGGCCGCGCGGCCGATCTTCTGGGTCGCCGCGGTCGCGGGCATCATCGTGTTCGGCTCGCTCATGGGCGCGATGTTCATCGGCCAACAGTTCCTGCAGAACGTGCTCCAGTACTCCACGGTCCAGGCGGGTCTCGCGATCCTCCCCGCCGCGGTCTGCATGGTGATCGCGGCGCCGCGCTCGGCGAAGCTGGTCGAGGCGCGCGGCGCCCGGTTCACGCTGCTGCTCGGCTACGTCCCGGTGCTGCTCGGCTTCGTCACCATGCTGCTGACGTGGAAGGAGGGCGCGAACTACTTCTGGGTCGGTCTCGGCTACGCCCTCGTCGGCCTCGGCGTCGGCCTCGCCGGCACCCCGGCCTCGCACTCCCTCACCGGCTCGGTGCCGGTCTCGCGCGCCGGCATGGCGTCGGGCACCGCCGACCTCCAGCGCGACCTCGGTGGCGCGATCATGCAGTCGATCCTCGGAGCGCTGCTCACCGCCGGGTACGCCGCGTCGGTCACCAAGCTCATCGCGGGATCCCCCAACGCCGACCAGGTCACCTCGAGCACGCAGTCGGCGCTCACCAAGTCCTTCGACAGCGCCGCCGCGATCGCGAAGCAGTACCCGCAGTACTCCGACGCGATCATCCAGGGCGCCAAGGACTCGTTCACGCAGGGCCAGGACTGGGCCTACCTCGCGGGCATCATCGCGGTGCTCATCGGCGCCGCGCTCGTGGCGTGGAAGTTCCCGAAGGGCGACGACGAGAAGCGGCTGCTCGCGGAGTACCACGCGCAGGACCAGGCCGCCGCTGCTGCCTGAGGAGGCCCGATGCGGCTCGTTCCGCGCCAGCTCCAGCGCACCGGCATGACCGGGCAGGTCCCGTACTACGGCGGGCGCATCACGCCGACCGTCGCCTACGCGATCGAGCACCCCGACGCGCCGCCGCAGGCGCAGTGGAGCCCGGCCTACCAGATGGGCCGTCCGCCGGCGCCCGTCCCTCCCGCACCTCCCCGGCCGGCGCCGGCAGGTCCGGACCGGGCGGCGACGCTCGGGCAGCTCGACGCGCTGCTCGCCAGCGGCGTGATCACGCGCGAGGAGCACGACGCGCTCGCCGCGCGGGTGACGCCGTGAGCGCGCCGGTGCAGGTGCTCGTCGTCGGGCTCGAGTCGCCGGCGTACGACGGCACGGTCCTCGAGGAGCTCGCGCGGCTGCGCCACGCCGGGGTCGTGCGGCTGATCGACCTCATGGTGGTGCGGCACGAGCCCGACGGCGCGTTCGAGACCGTCGACCTGCCGGCCGGTGCGCCTGCAGGCCTCGGCCGGCTCGCGTCGGCGTTCTTCCACCACGTGGGCGACGACGGTCCGGCCGGCGAGGGCACCTGGTCGCTCGCCGACGTCGTCCCGGTCGGCGGTATCGCGGCGGTCGCGCTGCTCGAGCACCTGTGGGCCGCGCCGCTCGTCGGGGTCATCGCCGCGGTCGGCGGCACGCCGCTGGACGAGACCTGGCTCTCGATCGACGACCGCCGCCGCCTCGACGCCCTCCAGGGCGACTAGGCCTCCGCGAGCAGCGGCAGCAGCAGCTCGGGCGGGCGTGCGATCACGGCGCGGTCGCCGCGGATCACCACGGGTCGCTCGATGAGCACGGGGTGATCGGACATCGCGTCGACCAGCGCCTCGCCCTCCACGTCGGCGAGGCCGAGCTCGGCGTACAGCGGCTCCCCGGTGCGGATGAGGCCGCGCGGGTCCTCGAGCCCCAGCAGGCCGAGCACGCGCACGATCTCGGTGCGGCTCGGCGCGGCGTCGAGGTAGTGGACCGTGGTGAGGTCGACGCCGGCGTCGCGCAGCAGCTCGTCGGCGCCGCGGCACTTCGAGCACCGCGGGTTGAACCAGAGCGTCACGGCGTCGGCCATGGTCGGACCCTATCCGCGCGGCTCATCCCGACCGGGGGAGCCTCGGGTGACGGGCGGCGCGTAGGTTCGGTGGGAGAGGTACAACGTCGAGGAGGTCGTCATGTTCCGGGAGCGTCGGCAGGAGCGTCGCGAGGAGCGCCGTGAGGAGCGCCGCGGCGACGACATGGTGCAGTACAAGATGCGCCAGAAGATCGTCGCGATCGGCGACGACTTCTGGATCGAGGACTCGGCCGGCCGGCGCGCGTACAAGGTCGACGGCAAGGCGCTCCGCGTCCGCGACACCCTCCTGCTCGAGGACGCGAACGGCACCGAGCTGTTCAAGATCCAGGCTCGCGTCGTCCGCATCCGCGACACGATGGAGATCGAGGACGCCGGCGGCCGCACGGTCGCGACCGTGAAGAAGGCGATGATCACGCCGCTGCGCGAGCGCTGGTCGGTCGACGTCGCGGGCGGCCCGGGCTACGAGGTCCAGGGCAACATCGTCGACCACGAGTACACGATCGAGTCCGACGGCCAGAAGATCGCCGAGGTCTCCAAGCGCTGGTTCCGCGTCGCCGACACCTACGGCGTCGAGGTCGCGCAGGGCCTCGACCCGGCGCTCGTCCTCGCCGTGACGGTCGTCGTCGACGCGATGAGCCACCCCGACCGCTGACCCCCGGTCGTCTGCCGTCGATGCGTGATGAGCGCACCTTCTCGCGTCCCGTCATCACTCATCGACGGTCACGGCTCGCGTGTCGGTCAGGGGTCGCGTCGTGGTCAGGGCTCGCGGCGGCGGCCCACGGCGAGGTAGGCGATCGGGCCGACGGGCTGCACGACGAGGCCGAGCGCCCAGAGCGGCTTCGGGCCGCGGACCTGCTCGCGGGGCCGGCGTACCAGGTCGACCAGCGCGGTCGCGGTGAGCGCCAGCTCGACCGACACGGCGGTGAGGATGAGGGCCTTCTGCGGCCCGGACAGCTCGTCCCAGCGCTTGTTCGTCATGCCTCGACGCTACGTCGCGAGGCCGAGGGAGTCGCCCCAGCGCTACGCCGCCGAGATCGCGCCGTCGAGGGTCGAGTCCGGGATCACAGGGTGCTGCGGTCGACGGCCTCGCGGAGCTCGACGAGCTGGACGGCGTGGGCGTCGAGCGAGCGGTCCTCGTCGCTGACCGGGAGCCAGCGCGGCACGGGCAGGGCGTGGTGGTCGTCGTCTAGCGCGACAAAGACGGTGAGGCAGTGCGTGGTGAGCGCGAGCTCGGTGCCGCGCGGGTCGCCGGACCGGACGTGGACGCCGATGTGCATGCTCGACGGGCTGGTGTGCAGCAGCCGCGCCTCGACCTCGACGAGATCCCCGATGAACAGCGGGCGGTAGAAGCGGATGCCGCCGGAGTAGACCGCGACGTTGTGCGCGCTGTCCGTCCAGCGGGTCGCGACGACGTGCGCCGCCTCGTCGATCCAGCGCATGACGATGCCGCCGTGCACCTTGCCGCCCCAGTTCACGTCGGTCGGCGCGGCGAGGAAGCGCAGCACCTCGCGCGGCGCGGTGCCGGCGTCGGTGTAGGTCTGCGCGGCCATGGCGTCCTCGATGCGGGCGCGCAGGTCGATGCGGCGTACGGCGCTGCGCTGCTTCGCGGCGTCGACCTCGTCGCGCGGCGTCCAGACCGGCACCTCCACCGAGCGGCCGTCCTCGTCGACCGCGACGAAGATGACGAGGCACCGCGTGTTCTCGTGCACCTCGCCGCCGCGCGGGTCGGCCGACGTCACCGTGACCTCGATGTGCATCGACGAGCGTCCGGTGTGGATCAGCTGCGCGGTCACGTCGATGAGGTGGCCGACGGTCACACGGCGCTCGAACTGCACGTTGCCGACGTACGCCGTGACGCAGTAGCGGCCCGACCACTGCGCCGCGAGCGCGTAGCCCGCCTTGTCGATCCACTCGAGGACCCGTCCGGCGTCGACGCGACCGGAGTAGCCGCGGTCGGTCGGCGCGGCGAGGAACCGCAGGGTGACGCTGTCGTCGCGTGCCATGGCGCACATCGTGCCCGACGGGGGCGTCCCCGTACGGTGGGACGAGCTCACCCGGGAGGCTCGATGGATGCACGTGCGGCGCTCGGCGGCGGCCCCGCGAGGCTGAGGAAGCGCTGGCGCTTCGTCGTCGAGGCGACGGTCGCGGCGTCGGTGGCGTTCTTCGTGTCGAAGCAGCTGCTCGACCACCACCAGCCGTTCTTCGCGCCGGCGTCGGCGCTCCTCGTGCTCGGTGCCGCGCGCGGCCAGCGGCGCGGGCGCGCGATCGAGGTCGTCATCGGCGTCGCCGGCGGTGTCCTGGTCGCCGACCTGATCGCGGCCTGGCTCGGTCCGGGCAACACGATCACCGTGGCGACCGTCATCGCGGCGACGTCGGTGGCCGCGATCCTCGTCGGCGCCGGTACGGCGCTGATGATGCAGGCCCTCGCGACGTCGATCTACGTCGCGGTCGTGACGCCGACGTACCACGGGCTCGTGCCGGACCGGTTCGTCGACGCCCTCGTCGGCGGGCTGACGGCGCTGGTCGTCACGCAGCTGCTCGGCCCGCGCGACCCGCTGGGGCCGGCGACCCGTGCCGCCACGGCGCTGTACGACGAGGTCGCCGCGATCCTCAAGGACGTCGCGGCCGCGCTGCGCGCCGGCGACGAGGAGGCCGGTCGTGCCGCCCTCGAGCGCGCCCGCGAGGCCGACGCGCGGGTCGACCGGCTGCGGACCGCCGCCGAGGGCGCGCACGAGTCGGTGTGGCTGGTCTACCGGTCATCGGAGCGCAACGAGCGGCTCGAGGTGCTCGAGCGCGCCGCGGTGCAGTGCGACTACCTCGTGCGCAACGTGCGGGTGCTGGCGCGCTCGGCGGTCGGCGTCCTGCGGATCGGCGTACCGCCGCCGGCGGACATGGTCGACGCGATCGACGAGCTCGCGGCAGCGGTGGCGCTCATGTCGGCCACGCCCATCGACGACCGGCTGGTGGAGGACGCGCGCGCCGCGGCCCTCGCGGCCGTGTCGTCGGCGTCGACCGCCGTGCCCGACAGCATCTCGCTGCCGCAGGTGACGATCGTCGGGCAGGTGCGCGCGTCGGCGATCGACCTGCTGCGCGCCTCGGGCCTCCCCGACCGCGACGCGACCGACCGGATCGACGCCGCGCTCGGCGGCTGACGCCTAGGGTCGAGCCATGGCGGAGCGCACCGGTGGTCTCACGTGGGTGCTGCTCGCCCTGCGGTTCCTCATCGAGCTCGCGCTCTTCGTCACCCCTGTCGTGGTCGCGGTGCGCGAGCTCGGCGGGGCGCTCGGCGTGGTGGTCGGCGTCGTCGTGGCGGCGGTCGTCGTGGTGCTGTGGGGCCTGCTGCTCTCGCCGAAGCGTCGGATCGACGCACCGCTCGGCGTCCGCGTGGTCGTGGAGCTCCTCATGTTCGTCGCCGCGGCGGCGGCGCTCGCGGTCACCGGGCTGCTGACCCTCGGGGTCGGGCTGCTGGTGCTCGAGGTCG
This sequence comes from Candidatus Nanopelagicales bacterium, assembly GCA_046330715.1. Taxonomy (GTDB): domain Bacteria; phylum Actinomycetota; class Actinomycetes; order S36-B12; family CAIYMF01; genus Longivirga. Next base: position 108,782 of record JAXLSG010000003.1, on the reverse strand, counting down.
TGGTGGTGGCGTGGCTCTGGGCGCTGGGGCTGCCGCCGGGCACCGAAGCGGACCTGACCGCATGAACGTCGCGCAGGTGCGCGTCGCGCGACCCACCGACCGGATGGACGAGGTGGTCGCCTTCTACCGCAACGGCCTCGGCCTCACCGAGCTCGGCGGGTTCGACGACCACGACGGGTACGACGGCGTCTTCCTCGGCATCCCGGGCACGTCGTGCCACCTCGAGCTCACCCACCACGTCGACGGCAGCCCCGGCGTCGTCCCGGACCCCGAGAACCTGCTCGTGCTCTACCTGGGTGACGCAGGCGCCGTGGCCGAGGCCGCGGAACGCCTTGCAGCGCACGGGCACACGGCGGTCGACGCCGAGAACCCCTACTGGGAGAGGGCCGGAGCGGTCACCGTCGCCGACCCGGACGGCTGGCTCGTGGTGCTCGTGCCCTCGACCGGTCTCGGCTGAGTCGGGTCACCAGCGGCCGCGGCCGTCGACGTGGTCGCGCGTCTGCTGGTCCCAGTGCGCGAGCAGCACCTCGGTGTCGTACGAGCCGGTCTCGCGCACCGCCGCCTGGCCGAGGTGCAGCATCCGCATCAGGAAGCCGACCTGGCCGCGCAGCGGGTCGAGCTCGGGGAAGACGCCGCGGCGCCAGCCCGAGAGCAGCTGCGGGAACCCGGTCTCGGCGAGCGCGTCGGGCACCTGCGTCTCGGCGTAGTGGGTGCGTACGACGGGGACGGCGAGCATCGGCGCGAGCACGCGGCGGGTCTGCGCCGTCCAGAGCACGACCTGGGTGCGGATGGCGCGCTCGAGGAGCATGCCCGCCACCGAGCCGAGCACGCGGGGCGCCGAGGACTCGACCTCGGCGGCGGCGCGCGGCCAGTGCAGCGGCCGCCCCGCCTCGGCGCCGAGGAAGCTGCGCGCGACGACGAGCCGGTTGCGCTCCGGGATCCGGCGTACGACCACGTGCCCACCCCCTTCCGCGCTGCACGCTACCCCGGCACCCCTGGCGCCGCAGCCGGACCCGCCTAGGCTGGATCCATGGAGCTGCAGGCCAACGTCCACGGCGACCCGCTCGAGGTGTGCAGCCTCGAGCCGCTCACCGGCTTCTACCGCGACGGCTTCACGACGACCGGTCCCGAGGACCGCGGCTCGCACACGGTCTGCACCGTCGTGACCGCGGAGTTCCTCGACCACCAGCGCCTGGTCGGCAACGACCTGTCGACCCCGGTGCCCGAGTTCGGCTTCCCCGGCCTGAAGCCGGGCGACCGCTGGGCCGTGTGCGCGGCGCGCTGGCACCAGTCGTACGCCGCCGGCGTGAAGGCGCCGGTCGTGCTGCGCGCCACCAACATCGCGGCGCTCGACGACGTGCCGCTCGACGCGCTCACCGAGTGCGCCGCCGACGCGCCCGACGACGCCTCGTCGCTGCTCGACGGATGAGGGCGCAGCAGCTCGTCGAGCACGCGCAGCAGGAGCTCGACGCCGGCAGGTACGGTGCCGCCAACCGCACGGCGTGGGAGGCGGTGCAGTCGGCGATGCTCGCGCAGGACGAGGGACCGGTGCGCGAGGTCCTCGGCATCGCGCGCGAGATCGCGGCGCGCACCGACGGCGGGACGCGCGACGAGGCGGAGAAGCTCGCGTCGTACTGCGCCGCGCTGCTCGAAGGGGTCGGCGGCGGCGTGAAGGCACCCTCGCTGCTCGACCGCCTCTTCAGCCGGCGCTCCGGCTCCGACCGCAGGTCCTGCCCCGAGTGCGGCGAGAGCATCGCCGTCGCCGCCAAGGTCTGCCGCTTCTGCGGCCACCGCCTCTCCCCCGCCCCGCCCACCTCCTCCCCCTCCACCTGACGCCACCAGGCAAGTGGGCAACGGGATCGCGTTCCTGTCACGCACAGGCATAACGGAAACGAGATCACGTTCCCGTCATTCCGAGGGGGCGTGGGGCGGATCACGGGCGTGGTGACGGGTACGGCGTCGGCGGTGCGGCGCGGCTCCCTACGATCGAGCGTGTGAGCACCGATGCGGTCGTGACCGGTCCTCCGGGCTCGGCGGCGGTCGCTGCGGGCTCGGCGGGTGCCGTCGACGCGGCCGTGACCGTGCTGCGCGCCGGGGGCTCGGCGGTCGACGCCGTGCTCGCTGCCGCGTTCGCGTCGGTGATGACCGAGCCGGTGCTCTCCAGCCTCGGCGGCGGCGGCTTCCTGCTGCACGCGCCGGTCGACGGCGAGCCGGAGCTCCTCGACTTCTTCGTCACCGTGCCGGGTCTCGGCGGCGCGGTCGGCGAGCCGCACGTGGAGACCGTCGTCGTCGACTTCGCCAAGGCCGGTCCCGCGGCAGCCGCGAGCGAGCAGGTCTTCCACGGCGGCTGGGGCACGGTCGCCGTACCCGGGTCGCTCGCCGGCCACCTCGACGCGCACCGACGTTGGGGACGCCTCCCGCTCGCCGACGTCGTGGCGCCGGCCGCCGCCCTGGCCCGCGACGGTGTCGTGCTCTCGCCGGTGCAGCAGCGGTTCCTGCTGCTCGTGACCGAGCTGCTGCGGCTCACACCCGAGAGCCGGGACCTGTTCTCCCGCACGGAGATCGACGGCACCTACCGCAACCCGGCGTACGCCGACCTGCTCGACGCCCTCGCCGACGGCACGATCACCACGCAGGACGATCCCGCGTACGCCGGTCCGCTCGTGCAGGCGTCGCGCGAGAACGGGGGCATCCTCACGACGGAGGACCTCGCGGCGTACACGCCCGAGCTCCGCGAGCCCGCCGCCATCGAGCGCGGCACCGTGAGCGTGTGGACCAACCCCGCACCGTCGGCCGGCGGGCCGATCGTGCTCGACGCCCTCGCGCGCATCGCGACCGGACAGCAGCGCACGGAGTGGGCGTCGGTCGCCGGAGCCCAGGCCGACGCGGTGGAGGCGCACCGACGGCCGGGCACCGTGCCCACCGGCACGACGCACGTGACCGTCGTCGACGCCGACGGCTCGTTCGCCGCGCTCACGACGTCGAACGGTTCGCAGTCCGGGGCCGTCGTCCCGGGCTGGGGCGTGCCGCTCAACAACATGCTCGGCGAGGAGGACCTGCAGCCGGGCGAGCCGCTGCCGCCCGGGGCGCGGATGGGCTCGATGATGGCGCCGACCCTCGTCGCGTGGCCCGACGGCCGACGCTCAGCGCTCGGCACGGGCGGCAGCGAGCGGATCCGTTCCGCCGTCCTGTGCGTGCTCGCGCGGCTGATCGACGAGGACGACGACGTCGCGTCGGCCGTCGCGGCACCGCGCGTGCACGTGAGCGGCGACCACGTCGTGCACGTCGAGCCCGGCCTCGAGGAGCACGAGCTCGCGGCGATCGCCGCGCTCGTCGAGGAGCGCGGCTGGCCGGCGTACGACGCGTGGCCCACGACCAACATCTACTTCGGCGGCGTGCACGCCGTGCAGCGCGACGCCGACGGCTCCGTCACCGCCGTCGGAGACGCACGACGCGGTGGCGCCGCTGCCGTGGTACGTCCCGACGGCGAGGTCGTCCGCGCCTGGTCCGAGCCGGTCTGAGACCTCACCTGTCAAGGACGCTTGACACCTCCGCACCTGTCAAGCATCCTTGACACGTGCGCAACCGGGTCGGTGAGCTGAGGCTCGAGATGGGTTGGTCCCAGGGCGATCTCGCGGCTGCCCTCGGGGTCTCGCGCCAGACGGTGAACTCGATCGAGAACGGCCGCTACCTGCCGTCGCTCCCCCTCGCGCTCAGGCTGGCGCGCACGTTCGACCTGCCGGTCGAGGACATCTTCATCCCGGACGAGGAGGACCTGGCATGAGCTCCATCCTGCACAGCGGACGGCGGGGCACGACCTCGGTCTGGCTCCTCGTGGCCGGCGGCGCGCTCGCCGCCGCGACCTGGATCGGCGGGCAGCACGAGATCGCCGTGGGGCTGCTGGTGCTGTACGCCGTCTGCGCGGTCGGCGCCTACGTCCTCGCGGGTCGCGACTCCGACGCGGGCGCAGCGCTGCGCGCGGGCGGTGACGAGCGGCAGCGCCGGATCGACCGTGACGCGACCGCGGTCGCGGGCGCCGCCATGATCCTCGTCGCGATCGTCGGCGCGATCGTGTCGTCGGCGCGCGACGACGGCAACGTCGTGATCTACGCCGGGTTCGCCGCGGTCGGCGGTCTTGCGTACGCCGTCGCCTTCGGGGTCCTCAGCCGGCGCAGCTGAACGTCAGCGGACCGGCACGCGGCACTCGACGCGTGTGCCGCCCTCCGGCGGGCGCACGACGGCGAGGGTGCCGCCGGCCGACTCGATGCGCACCCGGCGCGACACGAGCCCGAGGTGCCCCTGCGCGGCTCGCTCCTCGACGAGGGCGGGGTCGGCTCCTCTGCCGTCGTCGCTGACGTCGAGCACGGCCTCACCGCCGTCGACGGCAAGCACCACGTGCGCGTGCGCGGCACCGGAGTGCTTGACCACGTTGGTGAGCAGCTCGCGCGCGGTGGCGAGCAGGAGCGCGTCGGCCGCGGTCCGCGTGCCCTCGGGCCAGCCCGTGTCGTCGACGTCGACCTGCACCGAGCCGCGCGACGACACCGTGCGCGCGAGCTCGCGCACCGCGAGCGGGAGTCCCGCCTGCTCGAGCACCGCCGGGTGCAGCTCGGTCGTGGTCGCGCGCAGCAGTCCGGTGGCCTCGCGCAGCGCGTGGTCGAGGCGCGCGACCGCCTCGGGGTCCGAGCCGACGTCCTCGAGGTCCTGCCGCGCGGCGAGGAGGTACTGCAGCGCGCCGTCGTGCAGCGTCTCCGCGAGGTCGCGCCGCTCGCGCTCCTCCACCCCGACCATCTCGGTGAGCAGCGACGCACGGTCCGAGGCCAGGCCGCCGATGTCGAGCACGCGCCCGGCCTGCACGCGCGAGAGCAGGATGCAGCCGACGCCGACCCCGGCGAGCGCCACCGTGCTGAGCACGAGCGCCGACCACGGCTCGTCGCCGTTCGCGGCGCGTGCGGCCCACGACGTCCAGAAGAAGGCGAGCACCGTCGGCACCACGACCACCGCCGAGACCCACGGGCGCAGCTGCGTGGCCGCCATCACCGGCAGCAGGAAGAAGCCGAAGACGAGCACGTCGGTCGTCCAGCTCGTGACGTCGGACCCGCTCGCGACGAAGCACAGCACCGAGATCACCACGACGTCGACGACGAGGGTCACCGCGATCCAGCGGACGAAGGCGAGCCGCCGAGCTCGCGCGACCAGCGCGAGGGCACCCGCCCACACGGCGTACCCGAGGGCGATCGCCAGCGCCGTGCCGGCGTTGCGGGCGGGCGGCACGAGGACGACGACCAGCACCACGAACGCCGCGAGCGCCGCGCGGAGCACGAGCTGCACGCGCACGCCGCGCCAGGCGTTGTCGACGAGCAGGCCGCGCAGCTGCGGCTCGGCGGCGAGGTCGACGAGCCGGCTGCGGATCCCGGTCATTCGAGCAGACCTCGGCGCATCGCCTCGGCGACGGCGGCGGCGCGGTCGGAGACCCCGAGCTTCTCGTAGAGCCGCTGCGTGTGCGTCTTCACGGTGCTCGGTGCGAGGTAGAGCTCGGCCGCGACCTGCGGGATCGACAGCCCGCGCGAGAAGCCTTCGAGCACCTCGCGCTCGCGCTCGCTGAGCGCCGGGCCGCTCGACGAGGCGCGCAGCCGGATCTGGTCGGCGAGCGCGCCGGCGAGGTCGGGGGGTACGACGGTGCGCCCGCGCGCGACCTCCTCGACCGCCGAGACGACGTCGGCGCGGCTCGCGTCCTTCGCGAGGTAGCCGCGTGCTCCGGCCTCGAGCGCGGCGAACACCACCGCGCTGTCGGTGATGGCGGACAGGAGGAGCACGGCCGTCGGCAGCCCGTCGCGCACGACGGCGCGCACGACGTCGAGACCGTCGAGGTCGGGCATCTGGTAGTCGACGACGGCGACGTCGGGCGACGCCGCGCGGATCAGCTCGAGGCCCTCGCGGCCGTCGCCGGCGTCACCGAGCACCTTGACCCGGCCGCTCATGGTCAGGCCGCGGACGATGCCGTCGCGGAAGAAGGGGTGGTCGTCGACCACCACCGCCGTGACGAACTCCTCCACGCCGCCCACCCCTCCTCAGGTGCGCCCAGCCTAGGCACTCGCGGTGTCCCCCGATCGGGGGACAGCAGGATCCCCCGCCGGATCCGCCAGCCGGTCGACAGGTCGGGGAGCCGTGCCGGGGGACGATCTTCCTGTCAGCAAGAACAAGCGAAAGACCAAGGGAGAGAACAGATCATGAGCACCACCACCGCCGCCCCCCGCACCGGCCGCATCGTCGCCATCAGCGCCGCCACGGCTCTGGCCGTCGCCGCCGTCCTCGGGACGGTCGTCGTGATGGTGGGGCGCGACGCCTCGGCCACCCCGTCCTCGTCGTCCTCGTCGTCCTCGACCGGCGGCAACAACCACACGGTCGAGCCGTCGAACGCGATCAAGACCATCCAGTCCGAGCTCGCCGAGCTGAACTTCTACGACGGCCCCATCAACGGCTACGACACCCAGCAGACCGTCGACGCCGTGAAGAACCTCCAGCGCCAGGCCGGCCTCCCGCAGACGGGCCACATGAACACCGAGACCCGCGACGCGCTCCTGCGCTACCTCGCCCAGGGCGACAACGTGATGAACGGCTGATCGCGGCCCGAAGACCCCGGCCCGGACCCCGCGGACGCTTCCCCCGAGCGTCGCGGTCCGGGCCGGACCCATGCCGGGGAGCCCGCGTCAGTCGGCGAGGCGAGGCACGAAGGTCATGAGCCACGTCGCCGAGAGCACGGCGACGACGAGCAGCGCGAGCAGCCACGGTGCCGGCGCGAGGGCCGCGAGCAGCAGCACCAGGACCGCACCGGAACCGAACACCACGAGGAGCACGCGCGGTCGGATCTCGTCGGGGTCGCGCTCCACGGTGGTGGCCTGAACGGCGACGAGCACCAGCGCGATCGCGACCGAGATGCCCAGCGTCCAGGCCACGGCCGTCGGAGTGCGCGGTTCATGGGCGTCGGCGACCAGGCCCACCATCGCGGCCCCGCTCGCGGCGATGGCCCCGGTCTGCACCAGGTGCCCGAAGAACCAGGTCGCGAGCGCGGTCTGCGCAGGACGCAGCTCGCGCACGCCGACGATGTCGAAGTAGTTCCACCAGAGACCGAAACCGATGCAGAGCGCGATGACGCCGGTCGCGATGGTCAGCGCCCCGCGGTCGGGCGCCTCGGTGATGCCGTTGACGACGCCGACGACCGTCTCGCCGAGCACGATGATGACGAACAGCGCGAGCCGCTCGACGAGCGAGTCGGTCGCCATGAAGAACTGCAGCGTCCGGCCGCGGCCGATGAAGCCGTACGTGCCGAGGACCACCCACCCCAGGACCACGACCGCCCACACCACCAGGCGCGGCACCGGGTCGAGCCACGCGCTGGCCGCCATCACCGCGATGGTGACGAGCAGGCCGACGATGTACGGCGTCGACGCGGGCTTGTGCTCGGGGAGGTCGCGCAGACGGACCTCGTACCACTGCCAGGTGAGCAGGACGAGGAGCACGACGTAGGTGAGCGCGAACCTGGTGCCTTCCTCCCCCGCGGCGTCACCCGTGAAGACCGCCAGGACGGCGAGGACGCACATCTGGGCGAAGATGTAGAACCGGCTCCGGCCGTCCTCGCGGCCGTGCATCTCGTGGTAGAGCGTGCCGTTGATCCACGCGATCCACACCAGGCCGAACAGCGTCGCGAAGTCGGCCGCCCCCGCCCATCCGGGGTGCGCGGCGAGCGCGTGCGCCGACTGGCTCACGAGCACCACGAAGACGAGGTCGTAGAACAGCTCGATGTAGCTGACGGAGCGGCCGAGCAGCGGCTCGCCGTGCCGGCGCGGACCGCGGCCGAACCACGCGCGCACGCCGTGCTTCACGGTGCGCCGTGCCGCGATCTCGTCGGCCATGCGTGCCTCCTCCCGGCCGCCGTCGTGGGGTCATGCAACCACGACGGCGGCCGAGGGAGGTCACCTGCCGGGAGGTACGTCGGCGTACGGGTCCGACGACGCCCAGCGGTCGCGGGTCGGCGCCGCTGCCCGCTCCCGGGGGCGAGGCGTCGGAGCGGTCGGACGCCGTCGTCGCCCGAGGCTGCTCAGCTCGAGCAGCAGCGGGGTCGCCGTGAAGACCGACGACAGCGTCCCGACGACGAGACCGATCAGCAGGGCGAGCGCGAAGTCGCCGAGCGAGTCGCCGCCGAGGACGACGAGCGCGGCGAGGATCGCCATCGCGCCGAGGCCGGTGTTGATGGTGCGCGGCACGGTCTGGAGCACCGCGCGGTTGGCGACGGACGGGAACGGCGCCACCGGATCGGCTCTGCGCAGCTCGCGCACCCGGTCGAACACCACCACCGTGTCGTTGACGCTGAGGCCGACGATGGTGAGCACCGCCGCGAGGAAGACCCCGTCGATCGGCCGGCCGAGCCACGCGAAGACTCCGACGACGATGAGCACGTCGTGCAGCATCGCGAGCACGGCAGCCGCGCCGAAGGTCCACTTGAAGCGGACCGCCAGGTACGCCATCTGCGCGAGCAGCGCGATGCCCAGCGCGAGGAGCGCCTTGCCGCGCAGCTCGGCGCCGATCGTGGGACCGATGAGCTCGTCGCGCACCTTCGTGACGTCGTCGCCCAGCCGCGAGAGCGCCTGCTCCACGGCGTACGCCTCGTCGTCGCCGATCGGGTCGGTGCGCACCGTGATGCGCTCGGCGCCGTCGGACTCGGTCGAGGTCTGCACCACGGCGCGCGGGAGGCCCTGGGCCGCAACGGCTCCGCGGGCCTCGTCGACGTCGACCGGCGAGCTCGTGGAGTACTCGAGCAGCCGGCCGCCGGTGAACTCCACGCCGAGGTCGAGACCGCGTACGCCGATGCCCGCGAGCGAGAGCACGACGAGCACGCCCGAGACGGCCAGCCAGATCCGGCGCCGGCCCATGAGGTCCGGGCCGCGCTCCTCGAGCGCCCGGCGCAGCCGGCCGTTGCCGGTGAGCCCGGACGCCGACGGGTGGCGCTGCACCCACCTCGACCGCACGACGAGCGTCGTGAGCACCCGCGCGATCACGAGCGCGGAGACCATCGAGGCCACCACGCCGATGCCCAGCGTGACGCCGAACCCGCGCACCGGACCCGACGCGAGGTAGAACAGCAGGCCCGCCGCGATGAGCGTCGTGACGTTGGAGTCGATGATCGCCGTCCACGCCTTCTCGAACCCGGCGCGCAGCGCGGTGTCGAGGGCGCGCGGGTCGTCGCCCTCGCGCTTGCGCCGTGCGCCGTACTCCTCGCGGGCTCGCTCGAACACGAGCACGTTCGCGTCGATGGCCAGACCGATGGCGAGGACGAAGCCGGCGAGACCGGGCAGCGTGAGGGTCGCTCCGACGACGACGAGCACGGCGTAGGAGATGAGCGAGTAGCAGGCCAGCGCGATGCTCGCGACGAGGCCGACGAGCCGGTAGACGATCGAGATGAACAGCGCGGTGAGCGCGAGGCCGATGAGGGCCGCGGTCACCGACGCGTCGATCGCCTCGGCGCCGAGGGTCGGGCCGACGGTGCGCTGCTCGACGACCTCGACGTCGAGGGGCAGCGAGCCGCCGCGCACGAGGGCGGCGAGGTCCTTGGCCTCGTCGACCGTGAACGAGCCGGTGATCTGCGTGGAGCCGCCGGCGATGCCGACGCCGCACGCGACCGTGGTCTCGACGCGCGGCGACGAGATGATCCGGTCGTCGAGCACGATCGCCACGCGCCGCGCGGGGTCGTCCAGGTCGACGCACGCCGCGTCGGACGTGAGCCTCTGCCACTTCGCGCCGCCGTCGCCGGTGAAGCCGAGGGAGACGTACCAGCCCGTCCCCTGCTCCGGGGACCCGACGTCGGCCGACGACACGAGGTCGCCCGTGAGCGCCGACGGGCCGAGGCGCAGCAGCGCTCCGGACTCGTCGGCGAGCACGCGTCCGCCGTCGGGAGACGTCGTCGCCGGTGTGCCCGGCGCCTCGGTGCCGAGGACCGGGTGGAAGGTGAGCTGCGCCGTACGACCGATGGTCTCCGCGGCCTCGCGCGGGTCCTGGACGCCGGGCAGCTCGACGATGATCCGCGTGTCGCCGGAGCGCGCGAGCGTCGGTTCGGAGACGCCGAGCGCGTCGACGCGCTTGCGCAGCACCTCGACGACGCGGTCGGTCGACTCGCTGTCGGCGACGACCGTGCCGGTGTCACGCGTCTCGAGCACGATCTGCGTGCCACCGCGCAGGTCGAGGCCGAGCCGCACCGGACCGGTGAGCGCGACGTACGCCGCGGCGACGAGGATCGCCACGGCCGCGAGCGCGCGGACCAGCCCGGCACGGCCCTCCGGTCCTGACGGACCGGTCCTCGAGGTGCTGCTGCGGTCGCGGGGGGCCGCGCCGCTCACCGGCTGCAGGCGACGCAGAACCGGCCGGCCGGGCGCAACTCGAGCCGCTCGACCGGGATCGGCGTACGGCACCGGCCGCAGACGCCGTAGGTGCCGGCGTCGATGCGCGCGAGGGCGTCGGCGACGTCGATCGCCGTGCGCTCGGCGGCGTCGAGCGCGTGCAGCGCGGTCATGAGCGGCGCCTGGACGTCGGGGTCGGTGAGGCTGAAGTCCTCGCGCAGCTGCGCGAGGGTCGCGCTCGCCGAGCGCATCTGGGCGTCGAGCTCGCAGCCGAGCTGGGCGAGCGCCATCTGCAGCCGGTCGAGGTCGGCGGCGCTCAGGTCGACGGTGGGCGGGGTGGTCAGGTTCAGTGCCATGGGGACTCCTCGGGGCACGACGTGCGCGGGAAGGCCGGTCCGGCCGAGCAGGCTCGGCGACCGGTGGGTGGATCGGGGTGCGCGCTGGACGTCAGCGGCGCGGCGGCTCGCTACAGGGCGAGCGCCGGCGGTGCCCGCGTCGCGAGGCGGCTGCGCCAGGACGTCGACGTCGTACGACGACAGGAGCGGAGGACGCCGACGGCCAGGGCGGCGCCGGCGAGCAGGAGCAGCAGCGCGGGGACCGCCCAGCCGCCGGGATACGGCGCGGGGCCGCGGTCCTGCGTCGTGGTGCGCGCCGCCGTGGGGTGCGCGGCGCGGACCGAGCCGCCGACAGTCGGGGTCGGGACGCTCGCCGGGGCGGCGTCGCCGAGGTGCGCTGCAGCGGTGGTCTGGACCGGCGTACCGGGCAGACCGTGGGCGACCGGGAGGGTCGCGCCGCCGAGGAACGCGAGCAGGCCGAGCAGCGCCGCCACGAGGGCGGCACGACGACCGGCTGACGCGTTCACCCCTCCAACGTACGTGAGGATCCGCGCGGGGTCGACCACGAAGAACGCGCTCCTGCTCCGTCCGTGCAGGTCAACGGCGCTTCCGGCGCCGCAAGATTTCGACAGGTACGCCGCGGTCCGGCAGGATCGCGAGCATGGCGGGAGCGGGCTCGACGAGCGGCAGGACCTCGCTGCTGCCTGTCATCGCGCCGGTCCTCGGCGTCGTCGTCCTCGCCGCCGTGTGGGGACGCACCCTCCCCGTCGTCGTCGCCGCCCTCGCGGCGCTCGTGCTCGCGGGTGCCGTCCTCGCCGCGGTCCATCACGCCGAGGTCATCGCGCACAAGGTCGGCGAGCCGTTCGGCTCCCTCACCCTCGCCGTCGCGGTGACCATCATCGAGGTCGGGCTGATCCTCACCCTCATGTCGTCGGGCGGCGAGAAGACGGCCGTGCTCGCGCGCGACACGGTGTTCGCCGCGGTGATGATCACGTGCAACGGAATCCTCGGGCTCTCGCTGCTCACGGCCGCGCGCCGCCACGGCGTCGCGCTCTTCAACGCCGAGGGCAGCGGCGCGGCGCTCGCGACGGTGGCCACGCTCACGACGCTCACCCTCGTGCTCCCGAGCTTCACGACGAGCGTCCCGGGACCCGAGTTCAACAACGTGCAGCTGGCGTTCGCGGCCATCGCATCGGCCGTGATCTACGGCGTCTTCGTCGTCACGCAGACCGTGCGGCACCGCGACTTCTTCCTGCCCGTCGAGATCGAGGGCGAGGACGACGTCGAGGAGCACGCCGAGCCGCCGTCCGGGCGCGCGGCGCTGTCGAGCCTCGGCCTGCTGCTGCTCTCGCTCGTCGTCGTGGTCGGGCTCGCGAAGGTCGAGTCGCCGTTCATCGAGGACGCCGTCGCCTCCGCGGGCCTCCCGCAAGCGGTCGTCGGCGTCGTGATCGCGCTGCTCGTGCTGCTGCCGGAGTCGCTCGCGGCCTACCGCGCGGCTCGTCGCAACCGCACGCAGGTGTCGGTCAACCTCGCGTTCGGCTCGGCCATGGCGAGCATCGGCCTCACCATCCCGGCCATCGCCGTCGCCTCGATCTTCATCGACGGCCGGCTGCTGCTCGGCCTCGGCCCGACGCAGCTGGTGCTGTTCGCGCTCACCGTCGTGGTCGGCGCGCTGACCGTCGTACCCGGGCGCGCGACGCGGCTGCAGGGCGCCGTGCACCTCGCGATCCTCGCCGCGTTCCTCGTCCTCGCCGCCAGCCCCTGACCCCTCCACGTCGCTGCCCGGATGCACGGGTCCTGACCGAGAAGCCGTGCCTTGCGGCAGTGACGTCGAGTCAGGCCAGCGCGGAGAACGGCCTCGTGCGCACGTCGCGCTGCGCGACGACGAGGTGCACCGCGACGCCGAGCGCACCGCTGACGACGTACGCCGCGTTGGCGTCCCAGCCGGCGAGCGCGAGGTAGGTCCCGCCCACCGCGGCGGCCAGCAGCGCCTGCGGCCGGCTCGGCTGGAGGATCTGCGGCACCTCGCCGCGCAGCACCGACACCAGCACGCCGCCGCCCACCGCCGAGATCACGCCGACGAGCACCGCAGGCAGAGCGGGTACGCCGTGCGCGCTCGCCGTCGCCGTGCCGGTGATCGCGAACAGCGCGAGCGCCACGGCGTCGAGCGCCTCGAGCAGGCGCGGGAGCCGCTGCGCGAGCGGCGCGGCGAGCCACGCGAGGGGCACGGCGACGAGGGTGGCGAGCACGGGCCACGGCGTGCGCAACGACTGCGCCGGGAGGCCGAGCAGCATGTCGCGCAGGAAGCCGCCGCCGAGGCCCATCACGAGAGCGAAGGTCACGATGCCGACGACGTCCCAGTGGCGGCGCTCGTCGAGGTAGCCGTGCAGGGCGCCGACGAGCGCGTTGACGACGATGGTCGCGACCGCGAGCCAGAGCGGGGTGGAGAGAGCCAGGTCGGTCATGGTGCACCTTCGAGCGAGGACGGATCCTCCCCGCTCTGTTTCGGATACCTGAGAGATTCCGGCGCTCGCGCGCCTTTGCTCCATCGGTGGGCCCCACGTCGGGCCGCTCTCCAGAGGTGCCTTCCCGCTGCGGTACCGGTGCCTGAGAGATTCCCGGGGAGGGGTTGCTCCTACGGCGCCCGCGCGTGCGGGTCTCTCCCGCAGCAGGTCGATCGGCTCTTCGGTTGTGCGCCCAGGGTACGGCGCGACACGGCCCCGCGACGAACCGCGGTCCGCCACCAGGAACACGGGCGTACGGTCGGGTCATGGACGAGGACCGCGAGGCGCTGCGCCGGCTCGTCGAGGAGCAGGGCGACGAGGACGCCGCCGCCCGGCTCATCGAGCTCGCGGTGCACGACAGCGATGCCGACACCCTGCGCTTCCTCGTCGACTACGGCAGCGAGACCTCGGGCGACCGGCTCGCCGAGCTCGCCGCCGAGGAGGGCGACCTCGAGTCGCTGCGCTTCCTCGTCGACGCCGGCAACGAGACCGCCGCCGACCGCCTCGCCGAGCTCGCGACCGCCTCGGGCGACGAGGCGCAGCTCCAGTGGCTGGTCGACAACGGTCACCTCGGGGCGGCCGACCGGCTGGCCGAGATCGCCTCGGCGCGAGGCGATCTCGAGACCGTGCAGCGGATGGCCGACGAGGGCAGCGAGGTCGCCGAGCGCCTGCTGCACCCCTAGGAACGCCGACCGTCGACCACAGGGGGCCGTCGGTGGCCGAGGCTCCCGGAGGCTCTAGGATCGGCGTTGACTATCTATGCGGCGCGAGGGGCTTTCCATGACGGGCGACGACTCGGGCGCCGTGCGCCTGGACTCCGTGGACGACGCGATCGCGGCTCTGCGCGACGGGCGCGCCATCGTCGCGGTCGACGACGAGGGCCGCGAGAACGAGGGCGACCTGATCTTCGCCGCCGAGCTCGCGACCGCCGAGCTCACGTCGTTCATGGTCCGGCACACGTCCGGCTTCATCTGCGTGGGCATGGAGGGCGACGACCTCGACCGGCTCAACCTGCCCCCGATGACAGCGGTGAACGAGGACCGCAAGGGCACGGCGTACGCCATCACGGTCGACGCGCGCGACGTGGCGTCGACGGGCATCTCGGCGGAGGACCGCGCCACGACCATCCGCGTCCTGGCCGACGCCCGTACGACGGCCCACGGCCTGACCCGGCCCGGCCACGTGATGCCGCTGCGCGCCGTGCCCGGTGGCGTCCTGCGCCGACCGGGGCACACGGAAGCGGCTGTCGACCTCGCGACCATGGCGGGGCTGCGCCCGGCCGGTGCCCTGTGCGAGATGGTCAACGACGACGGCACGATGATGGATGCGGCCGACTGCCGCGCCTTCTGCGACGAGCACGGGCTGGTGCTCGTCTCGATCGCCGACCTGATCCGCCACCGGCTGCGCACCGAGCGTCTGGTCGAGCGCGTGGGCGACGCGTCGCTCCCGACGGCGACCGGCCGCTACCGGACGATCGGCTACCGCAACCTCGTCGACGCGTCGGAGCACGTGGCCCTGGTGTACGGCGAGATCGGCGACGGCGACGACGTGCTCGTCCGGGTGCACGTCGAGTGCCTCGCCGGCGACGTGTTCGGTGCGACGTCGTGCTCCTGCCGCGCACGCCTCACAGAGTCCATGCGCCTGGTGGAGGCGGAGGGCCGCGGCGTCATCGTGTACGTCCGGCCGCAGGAGGGCTCGTCGGCGAACAGCCACTACGGCATGGACACCGACAAGGTCGACGACCTCGACTACGGCACCGGCGCCCAGATCCTCAGCGACCTCGGTGTGCGCAGCATGGTGCTGCTCACCGCCCACCCGAGCCGCGGCTACCGGCTCGAGCCGTTCGGCCTGTCGATCTCGGGCACGCGTCGTCTGGACTGACGGCTACGAGGCCGGAGTCCGACCCGACTGCTCGGGCAGCCGCCGGCGCGCGACGGAGACGAGCTCGGCCCCTGCAGCGGCGATCCCTGCCGCGTTGATCCCGAAGTGGTCGAGCAGCCACGGCGCGGATCCGGTCGGCGCGAACGTGTCGGGCACTCCGACGAACCGGACGTTGACCGGGTGCGACCTCACGACCGCCTCCGCCACGGCGCCACCGAGCCCCGTCGTGAGCGACTCCTCGACCGTGACGATGCCGTCGGTCTCGCGCGCGGCCCGCTCGACCGCGGCGGAGTCGAGCGGCTTGATGCTCGGCATCGACAGCACCCGCGCCGACAGCCCGCGCTCCGCCAGGAGGTCCGCGGCGGCCAGCGCCCGCGACACCACGGTGCCGGTGGCGATCAGGGTGACGTCGCGCCCCTCCCGCAGCGTGATGGCGCGGCCAGGCTCGAAGGCGTAGTCGTCGTCGTTCACGGCGGGCACCGACATGCGGCTGACGCGGATGAACACCGGGCCGTCGTGGGTCGCCGCCCAGCGCACCGCCTGCGCCGTCTCGACCGGGTCCGACGGGACGATCACGGTGAGGCCGGGGATGGTGCGCAGCCAGGCGATGTCCTCGATGGAGTGGTGCGTGGGACCCAGCTCGCCGTACGCCATGCCCGGGCTCATGCCGCAGAGGACGATGTGGTTGCGCGAGTAGGCCGCATCCACCTTGATCTGCTCCATGGCGCGAGCCGTGAGGAAGCACGACGCGGCGGAGACGAACGGGATCTTGCCGCCGTTCGCCAGGCCCGCGGCGACGCCGACCATGTCCTGCTCCGCGATCCCGACGTTGATGACGCGGTCCGGGAACCGCTCCTTGAAGGGCGAGAGCTTGCTCGACCCGATCGAGTCGTTGACGACGGCGACGACCCGCGGGTCCGCCTCCCCCAGCTCGAGGAGGGTCGCGACGAAGGCGTCGCGGCAGTCGTACAGGGGCTCGGTGTCGGGCAGTGGCCCGGACAGGGTGGTCACGAGGTCTCCAGTTCGGCGAGCGCGAGCTCGACCTGGTCTGCCGTCGGCACCTTGTGGTGCCAGGCGACGTCGTCGGACATAAACGAGATGGGATGCCCCTTGAGGGTGCGGGCGACGACGACGGTCGGCCGACCGCTCGGTGAGGGGACGGAGGCGAAGGCGTCGGCCAGCGCCAGGTGGTCGTGGCCCGAGACCTCGACGACCTCGAACCCGAACGCGCGCAGCTTGTCGCCCAACGGCTCGAGGCTGTTGGTGTCCTCGACGCGCGCGCCCTGCTGCAGCATGTTGCGGTCGATCACGAGGCACAGGTTCGAGAGCTCGTGGTGGGCGGCGGTCATGATCGCCTCCCAGTTGGACCCCTCCTGCATCTCGCCGTCGCCGCAGATGACGAAGACGCGACGGTCGGAACCGTCGAGCCGGGCGGCGAGCGCCGCACCGACAGCGATCGGGAGGCCGTGGCCCAGCGGACCGGTGCTCGCCTCGACGGCCGCGATCTTGGTGTTGGCGGGGTGCCCGTTGAGCTGCGACATCGGCTGCATGAACGTCGACAGCTGCTCGGCCGGCAGGTAGCCGCCGATCGCCAGCGTCGAGTAGAGCGCTGCAGCCGCGTGGCCCTTGGACAGGATCAGCCGGTCGCGGTCCGGGTCGTCGATCGTGCTGGGCGACACGTTCATCGAGTGCAGGTAGAGCGTGACCAGGATGTCGATGACGGAGAACTCGCCGCCGACGTGCCCGAGCCCGGCGGCGCGCACCATGAGCAGGTCGCGGCGTCGCACCAGGCGCGCCGCCTCCTTGAGGTGGGCGGCGAGCTCGGCCCGGTCGGCCGAGTCGATGCGCCCCAGCACCGGGAGCAGGTCGGGCGGCATGCCCGACCCGTCCACGTGAGGGACGAGGTCCTCGTCGGTCATTCGGCACCGCCCATGCAGCTGAGGAGGACGTCCTGCACGAGGCGCTGCGCCGCCAGCGCGTCGTGACGCGCCTGCGCCTCGCGCACGGCGTCGATGTCGAGCGCCTCGAGCGCACGGTGGAGCGCCTTGAGGAACCGGATGCTGAGCCGGGCGGCCTCCACGGTGTCCTCGCGGAACGGGAACTGGTCGAGCTGCCAGACGCCCTCCCAGCCGTTGATCTTCAAGGTGTAGAAGAACTCGAAGATCTCCGTGATGTGCACGGTGCCGACGACCAGGTCGTCGTCCCAGCCGCGGAGGTTGTCGTTGACGTCCATGCCGTAGAGCAGGCCGTGATCGATGAGCAGCTGCGCCGCGTCGGCCGGCGACTCGCCGCCGTACAGGGAGTGGCCGAAGTCCAGCAGGACGCCGACGTTGTCGAGCCCGATCTGCTGGATGCCGAGGATCGACCGCGCCGCCGAGTCCCACGTCATCTTCACCCGCGGCTCGCGCGGCTTGTACTCGATCGCGAACTTGAGGTCGGGGTTCGCCGCGGCGAGGTCGCGCATGCCGTCGACGGCGAGCTTCCAGAGGTCGTGGTGGTTGACCTGGAACGGGTAGTCCCAGCCGTCCTGCCCCGGCCAGATCTTGAGGTAGTTGGCTCCGAGCTCGCGCACGATGCCGGCCGCCTCGTTCATGAACTCCAGGGCATCGCGGCGGACCGCGGGATCGGGGTTGGTGAAGGCGCCCTTGGAGAAGCGACGGAGGTAGATCTCGGGGGTGATGCCGATGGCCTGCAGGCCGTTGCGCGACAGCGCCTCCTTGACCTCGTCGATCGTGACGCCCGGCGTGAACGGGTACGGGAGGTCGACGGCGGAGAGGTCGCCCACCTGCCCGGCACGGTCGATCATCTCGAGGGTCGACACCGGGGGTGCGTAGCCGTCGACGGCGTACCGGTCGACGTAGCTCGCGAAGTGCCAGAGCCCGGCGCCGAACCTGGGGTAGTCGGCCATGTCAGTTCTTCCTCTCGTGGTGGGCGTCGGCGCGAGCGCCGACACCGATGCCCCTGCTCCTGGCCACCGCCGCGGCCCAGACCGCTCGCTGGCGGTCGCGCGAGGCGCGGTCCAGCAGCGGTACGTACATCCGGCCCTCGCCGGTCGCTGGTGCCGGGGCGCCCGACCGGGTCCACGCCAGCTGCGCGACCCCAAGAGCGGACGCCTCCGCCACGTCGGCGACGCGCACGGGTCGTCCGACGAGGTCGGCCTGCAGCTGCATCAGCAGCCCTGACGCCGTGGCCCCGCCGTCGGCGTTCAGCACGTCGAGATCGATCCCTGTCGCGCGCTCCATGGCCTCGACGACGTCGGCCACCTGGTGCGCCACGCCCTCGAGCGCGGCTCGCGCCAGCTGCTCGCGCGTCGTCCCGGTGGTCAGGCCGGTGACCACGCCCTGCGCCTCGCGGTCCCAGTAGGGAGCACCGAGACCCGCGAAGGCCGGCACCAGCGCCACGCCACCGGAGTCGGGTGCCGACGCCGCGACCGCCGAGACGGCCGCACCCCCGTCGAGTCCGAGCCACCGGGCAACGGCCTCGAGGGCCGAGCCCGAGGCGATGATGTTGCCCTCGAGCGCGTACGTAGCACCGCAGGACGTCAGCCACGCGAGCGTGGTCGTGACCCCCGAGCCGGCCGCCACCGCGCTCGACTCGCACGGCGTCATCACCGACGACCCGGTGCCGTAGGTGGCCTTGGCCTGACCCGGACGACGGCAGCCCTGGGCGTACAGGGCGGCGTGGGAGTCGGCCATGACGGCGAGGACGGGGACGCCCTCGAGACGCTCGAGCCCGGGGATCCTGCCGACAGCGCCGAAGTCGCCGTCGGAGGCGAGCACCTCGGGCAGCGCCGAGGCCGGCACGGAGAACGCCTCGAGCAGCTCCTCGCTCCACCGCAGCCCGTGCAGGTCGAGGAGGAGGGTGCGCGAGGCGTTGCCCGCCTCGGTGAGGTGCCGGCCGGTGAGCCGGTGCAGCAACCACGAGTCGACGGTGCCGACCCGGATCTGCTCGACGTCGACGCCGTCGCGCACGGCGGCGTCGATCAGCCACCGCAGCTTCGGCGCGGAGTACATGGGGTCGAGCGGGAGCCCGGTCGTGCGCTCGACGGCGGCCCCCCATGCGTCGCGCAGCAGGTCGCACTCGGGCGCCGTGCGCGCGTCCTGCCAGCCGAGGACGGGCCCGAGCGGTTCTCCGGTGCCGGCGTGCCAGGCGATGGCGGACTCGCGCTGGGTCGACAGCGCGAGCCCGACCACCTCGACCTCCGGCATCGCGGAGATCGCTGCACGGGCCGCGTCAGCCGTCGCGGTCCAGAGCTCCGACGCGTCCTGCTCGACCCATCCGGGCCGGGGGCAGCGCACGCCGACGGCGCGCGACGCGGAGGACAGGACGCTGCCCGCGGCGGTGACGAGCAGCGCCTTGGTGTTGGTCGTCCCCTGGTCCACCGCGAGGACCGCGCGGTGGGGCGCCGGAGCACCCTCCGGTGCGGCACTGGTCACGGCGTCGACTCCTGTGTATATTCATTCACTGATGAATGCTTTGCCATCTGAAGACTAGGCGCGCCCTCCGGGAGCGTCAAGTCGACCCGGTCGGCCCGCGGGGCACGGCGCCCGCGAAGGACCGGGCGCTCGGGGCTAGCATCGAGCGGGCGCACGGCCCACGACGACGAGGACGGGTGATGGTCGATCACGCGACGAACGGTCGTCGTCTCGCGCACAGCGACGACAACCTGCGCCTGATGGCCAAGGTCGCCCGCATGTACCACGAGCAGGGCCGGACCCAGTCCGACATCGCCGCCGCGCTCCACATCTCGCAGGCCCGCGTCTCGCGCCTGCTGCGCAGCGCGACCGAGCTCGGCATCGTCCGCACGATCGTGACCCTCCCGCCGGGGGTCCACACCGACATCGAGGAGTCGTTGACCGCGGCGTACGCCGACCACGGCCTCATCGACGCCGTGGTGGTGGAGTCCGCGGGGCTCGAGTCCGACCCGGCGCGGGGCCTGGGCGCGGCCGCCGCCCAGTACCTCGAGTCGACGCTCAAGGGCGGCGAGCGGGTCGGCATCTCGTCGTGGTCCGCCACCCTGCTGGCAGCGGTCGAGGCGATGCGGCCGGCTCGGGCCAAGACCGCCGACAGCGTCGTCCAGATCGTGGGCGGGCTCGGCGACCCGCGCGTGCAGATGCAGGCCTCGCGCCTGCTGGGCCTGTTCGCGAGCAACACCGGAGCGGATCCCGTGTTCATGCCGGCGCCGGGCATGCTGGGCTCGCGCGACGCCCGCGACTCCCTGACGGCGGACCCGACCGTCAGGTCGGTCATGGACCTCTGGTCCGACCTCACGCTCGCGCTCGTCGGCGTCGGAGAGCTGGAGGGCTCGCGCCTGCTGCGGGAGTCGGGCAACGCGGTGAGCGAGGACGACCGCAAGCTGCTCAAGAAGAACGGTGCGGTCGGAGACGTCTGCCTGCGCTTCTTCGACAGCGACGGACGCGCGATCGAGTCGTCGGTCGACGACCGGGTGATCGGGATCGCTCATGATGCGCTCCTCCGGATCCCGCGTCGGGTGGGTGTGGCAGGCGGTGTGAGCAAGCACGCCGCCATCCGCGGAGCACTGCTCGGTGGGTGGGTCAACGTGCTCGTGACCGACCTCGATGAGGCCCAACGCCTGATCAAGACAGCGCCGCGCCGCTAACTTCTGGGTAGTGGTGGGGGGGGGGGGGGGGGGGGGGGCCCCCCCCCCCCCCCCCCCCCCCCCCCACGCCTGTCACGACGAGAGCGTGAAGTTGTTCAGCTTCGCCGCGTTGTCGATGGTGATGAGCACGCAGTCGATCGACTGCTTCTCGGGCTGGCCCGTCGACTTCGTCTTGATGTAGGTGTCGGCCTGCTCGACGGCCATCTCGGCGATCTGGGCGGCCGGCTGCAGCACCGTCGCCTTGATCTGCTTGTCGAGGATCGACTTCGCGACGTCGGGGCTGCCGTCGAAGCCGACGACGATGATGTCGCCGCGGTTCGCGGCCTTCGCTGCCGCGTAGGCGCCGAGAGCCATCGTGTCGTTGCCGGCGATGATGCCCTTGACGTTGGGGTTGGCCTGCAGGAGCGTCTGCGTCTTGGCCAGCGCCTCGGCCTGGTCCCAGTTGGCGCTCTGCTGCGCCACCATCTTCAGACCCGGGATCTGGTCGAGGACGGAGTGGTAGCCCTTCGAGCGGATGCCGGCGTTGGTGTCGGTCTCCTTGCCCAGCAGCTCGATGTACTCGCCCTTGTTGGCCATCTCCTTGGCGAACTCGGTGGCCCCGAGCGTCGCGCCCTGGAAGTTGTTCGACACGATCTGGGACACGGCCACGCCGGTCGCGTTGATCTCGCGGTCGATGAGGAAGGACGGGATGCCGGCGTCCTTGGCCTTCTTCACGGCCTCCACCGTCACGTCCGCGCCCGCGTTGTCGAGGATGATCGCAGCGGCACCGCGCGAGATCGCCGTGTCGAACGCGGCCGACTGCTTGGCCGGGTCGTCGTCGTGGCTGATGACCAGCGTCTCGTAGCCGAGCTCCTTGGCCTTGGCAGCCGCCGAGTCCGCCTCGGCCTTGAAGAAGACGTTGTCGGGCGACGGCGTGATGATCGCGATGAGCTTGCTGCCCGAGCTCGACGACGAGGCCGAGGCGGTGGAGCTGGGCGAACTGGTCCCGCTCGACGAGCTGCTCGAGCATGCGCTCAGAGCCAGAGCCGAAGCGGCGACGAGAACGATCCCCGTGCCCTTCAGCACCTTCCGAAGTGCCATGACTTCTCCCCATTTCCCTGGTGTGCGCCCCGGGACCCCGAGACGCTGGTGGCTGCGACCCTTCGGACCGCTGTCGTACTACCGCCTCGCCAACCGCGTCTGGAGCTGCTGCTGCGTCTGCTCGAGCACCACGGCGAGCACGATGACGCTCCCCTTGATGACGAGCTGCCAGAACGCGGATACGCCGACCAACGTGAGGCCGTCGGCGAGGAATCCGATGACGAAGGCACCGATGACGGTGCCGACGATGGTGCCCTTGCCGCCCATGAGCGACGTACCGCCGAGGACCGCGGCGGCGATGGCGTTGAGCTCGTACGTGTTGCCGGTGTCCGGGTACGCCGCACCGAGCTCGGAGGTGATGATGAGACCGGCGAGCGCGGCGCACGCGCCGGAGATGATGTAGACCCAGATCTTCACGCGATCGGTACGCACGCCCGACAGTGCGGCGGCCCGCTCGTTGCCTCCGACGGCGTACACCTGGCGACCGAACACGGTGTGCTTCGCGAGCACATGAGCAGCCACCGCGACGACGATCATGATCCAGACGGACACCGGCACACCGAGGATCCGCTCCTGCCCGATGAACAGGAAGCCCTGGTTGCCGCGGCCGTCGGTGCCGGAGAGCTGCGGGAAGGTCGCACCGTCGGACCGCAGGGCCGCGAGGCCTCGTGCGACGTAGAGCATGCCGAGGGTCGCGATGAAGGGCGCGACCCTCAGCTTGGTGATCACCGCGCCGTTGATGAAGCCGCAGAGGACACCGACGAGGATCCCGAGGACGAGGCACGCCGGGACGGAGAACCACACGGTGACGCCCGCGAACGCGAAGCCCTCGTACAGCAGCCCGCCGACGATCATCCCCGCGAGGCCGGCTACGG
The DNA here is from genome assembly GCA_046330715.1 of Candidatus Nanopelagicales bacterium. Lineage (GTDB taxonomy): Bacteria > Actinomycetota > Actinomycetes > S36-B12 > CAIYMF01 > Longivirga. Next base: position 86,099 of record JAXLSG010000003.1, on the reverse strand, counting down.
CACCGACGGACAGGTCGATCCCCGCGGTGAGGATCACGAAGGTCATCCCGATCGCCATGATCGCCGTGATCGAGACGTGCTTGGCCATCACGAGCAGGTTGCCGGTGGTGAGGTAGTAGGACGAGATCGAGCTGAAGAACGCCACCAGCAGGATCAGGACGATGACCGTCCGCGCCTCGAGCAGCATCATCAGGACCGCCGAACGGCGCGAGCTGTACCGCTGCGGCCGTGCGGTCTTCTTCTCCGCCGCCTGCACTGCGTTCACGTGGTCGCTCCTGAGGTGGTCTCGATCGGCGCGGACGCGGCGACGAGCGCCTCGTCGACGAGCTCGGCGCCGGACAGCTCTGCGGTGATGCGGCCCTGTGCCATGACGAGGACGCGGTCGGCCATCCCGCGCACCTCCGCGAGCTCCGACGACGCGAACAGCACGCCGAGGCCGTCGGCGGCGAGCTTCTCCATGAGCGCGAAGATCTCGGCCTTGGCTCCGACGTCGACGCCGCGGGTCGGCTCGTCGAGCAGCAGCACCTGGGGGTGGGTGAGCAGGGCTCGCGCGATGACGACCTTCTGCTGGTTGCCGCCGCTGAGGGACATGACGTTCGCGTTGAGGGCAGGGACCTTGATCGAGAGCTCCTTGACCTTCGCCGTCGCCGCCGCCATCACCAGCTTCGGGCTGACGAGCAGACCGCGCACGAAGGTCCTCAGGCTCGCCAGCGCGATGTTGTCCGAGACGGTGCTCGTCTGCACGAGCCCCGCTCGCTGCCGGTCCTCCGGCACCATGGCGAGCCCCGCCTTGATGCGGACCGTCGCCGACGTACCCGCGAGGTCGCGGCCGGCCAGGCTCACGGTGCCTGCCGAGCTGGGGCGCAGGCCGAAGATCGCCTCGAGCAGCTCGGTGCGGCCAGCACCCATGAGCCCGTAGACACCGACGATCTCGCCGCGGCGCAGGCGCAGGTCGGCGTCGACGACCGCGTCCTTGTGGTCGCCAGGAACCGTCAGCCCCGACACCTCGAGGACGATGTCGCCCGGCGCGACCGGCGTCCGGGCGTACAGCTCGTCCTCCGAGCGGCCCACCATCGTGCGCACGATCCAGCCGGTGTCGATGTCCCTCATGTCGGCCTCGGCCACCAGCCGACCGTCGCGCAGGACGAACACGCGGTCGCCGATGCGCTGGAACTCCTCGAGCTTGTGCGAGATGTAGATGACGGTGACGTCGTCGCGTCGCAGCTCCTCGAGGACGTCGAAGAGGACGTCGACCTCTGCGTTGGACAGCGCCGACGTCGGCTCGTCCATGATGAGGATGCGGACGTCCTCGGTCAGCGCCCGACCGATCTCGACCATCTGCTGCACGCCGATCGGCAGCTCGCCGACGAGCGTGTCGACGTCGACGTCGGACTGCTGCAGCCTCGCGAGGACCGCGCGCGCCCGCTGCCGCTCCGCGCGCAGGTCGACCAGGCCGGCGTGGGCCAGCTCGCGGCCGGCGAACATGTTCTCCGCGACGCTCAGGTTGGGGAAGAGGCTCAGCTCCTGGTGGATGATCCCGACGCCGGCAGCCTTCGCGGCGCGCGGCGACGACAGCCGGGTCACCTCGCCGTCGATGAGGATCTCGCCCTGCGTCGGCTCCTCGGAGCCGCTCAGCAGCTTCATGAGCGTCGACTTGCCGGCGCCGTTCTCCCCCACGAGCACGTTGACCGCACCGCGGCGCGCGCGGAACGTGACGTCCTGGAGCGCGTGGACGCCGCCGTACTTCTTCGACACGTGGCGCGCCTCGATGACGATGTCGCCGAGGTCGGCGGCCGTCACGAGGCGACCTTCAGCTGCAGGGGCGTGATCACGACGTTCTTCGGATCGTTGTAGGAGAAGGACCCGACGAACGTGACCTTCTTGCCCTGGGCGGTCGCGGGGTCGAGGCCCGCGATCACGTCCTTCTTGACCAGCTTGTTGAGCTCGGTGGCGACGTCGGCGAAGTCGATCTGGTTGACGAAGGTGCTGAAGTCGACCGTGCCGAGCGAGTCGCGGACCGCGGTCCCGAGCATGGCCGGACCCACCTGGATCGAGACCGTGGTCCCGGGCGCCCAGTCCTGGTCGAGGACGAGGAGCGCAGACGGGCCACTGGTGTCGACCGAGGCGACCGTGGCCTCCCCGGAGACGACGTACGACCAGGGGCTCCCGTTGCCCTGGCTGTGGCCGTGGCTCGTCTGCGCTGCCTCGGGATCGGTGGCGAGCTGCGGGAACAGCGTCGCCGCGGGGACGGCGCCGGAGACGGCCGCGGGGACGTCGTCCTTCCAGATCTTCGCGGCGGAGGCGCCAGCGTCGAAGCTCCCCGGGCCGGCGGTCGAGGCGGCCCCCGGCTCGCCCGACCGCTCGACGGTGTAGACCCCCGGGATGCCGGAGCAGGCGGTGAGCAGGAGCGCCGCGACTACCAGCGGTACAGCGCGCTGCGGGTGCATGTGACTCCTTCGGATGGCCCCTGTCCGCGGCACAGCATGCCCGGGTAGGGGATCGCTATGCAATAGTGATTTGATATTCAGTAACCTCATCGTGACCTTCGGGTGGTAGGCGCCCAGGGGATCGGGTCATCCTGCGCCGCGCGGCCGCGGCGGGTGCCCACGACACACCTCTGCGACGAGCACGGTGCACCGCTCGCTCCCGTCGCCGCGTTCGCGACGGCAACGGGTCGCTTCGGCGCCAGACTGACCGCATGTCGCTGGTCGTGGTCGTCGGCAGCCTCAACGACGACGTCGTCGTCTCGCTCGACCGTCTCCCCCTCCCGGGAGAGACGGTGCTGGGCCGCGAGCTGCACCGGCACGCCGGCGGCAAGGGCCTCAACCAGGCCGTGGCCGCAGCGCGGCTCGGGTCGACGGTCTGCCTGGTCGGCGCGGTCGGCGACGACGACGCCGGACGGCGTCTCGCGTCGGTGCTGCACGACGAGGGCGTCGGCGACCGGCTCCGCCTCGCGGACGGCAGTCCCTCCGGCACCGCGCTGATCGAGGTCGACACGACGGGCGAGAACCGCATCGTCGTGGTCCCGGGTGCGAACGCCGCCCTCACGGACGCCGACGTGACCACAGCCGCAGCCGGGCTCGGGACACCGGCCGTGGTGCTGACCCAGGCGGAGATCCCGCTGGCCGCGGCGTACGCCGCGATGATCTGGGGCCGCTCGTGCGGCGCCGTCACGATCTTCAACCCGTCACCGGTGGGGCCGCTGCCCGACGGGTTCCTGCACGCCGTCGACGTCCTGGTCGCGAACGAGCACGAGGCGGCATCGATCGCGGGCGTCAGCATCACCTCAGGCGACGACGCGCTGCGTGCCGCGCGGCAGCTGCTCGGTCTCGGCCCTCGCACGGTCGTCGTCACCCGCGGCTCGGAGGGCTCGGTCTGGTCCAGCGCGACCGAGGGCGACGGCACGCAGCCGGCGTACGCCGTGACCGCGCTCGACGCGGTCGGAGCCGGCGACGCCTTCTGCGGCACCCTCGCAGCCCAGCTCGCTCACGGGGAGACGACCGCCGACGCCGTCAGGTGGGCCAGCGCGGCAGGTGCCCTGGCGACCACACGCTCCGGTGCGGTGCCCTCGCTGCCCGACCGCGATTCCGTCGAGCGCCTGGTCCGCGACGGGAGCTAGCGAGCGGGGCCCGGCAGCGGGTCGTCGGTGATGGCGCCCAGGATCCGACCCGTGATGGTCCCGAGCTGCTGAACCTGGGCTCGGCTGAGCGGGTCCATCACGAGCTCGCGCACCGTCTGCACGTGGCCGCGGGCAGCTGCGGCGACGGCGTCGTACCCGGCGTCGGTGAGCGTCGCGACGGTGTAGCGGCCGTCATCGGGGTCGGGGCTGCGCACCAGCCAGCCCTTCGCCTCCATCCGGGACGCCACCTGCGACAGCCGCGGCAGCTGGGATCCGGTGAAGGCGGCCAGGACGCTCATCCGCAGGCTCCGCTCGGGCTGCTCGGACAGACCCGACAGCACGATGTACTCGAAGAAGGTCAGCTCGCTGTCGCGCTGCAGCTGACGGTCGAGCTCGAGCGGCAGCCGCATCATCATGACGACGAGGCGCACCCAGGCCTGCTGCTCGGTCTCGTCGAGCCAGGGCTCCGCGTCGCTTGCCATGGCGCACATCGTAGGGGTCCCGAGCGCCGGACCGGAGATCTGTTACTTGCATCGTGAAGTTAGTCGTGCCTATCATGACTTCACGATGCAAGTCATTCCTCATCCGTTGGAGCACACCATGCGAGCCCTGATCGTCGAGTCCCCCGGCAGCGCCCCTGCGATCGCCGACATCCCTGCGCCCACGGCAGCCCCGGGCACGGTGCTCATCGCCGTGAAGGCGGCCGGCCTCAACGCGATCGATGCCGGCATCGCCGCCGGCTACCTGGCGGAGATGATCCCGCACGAGTACCCGGTCGGCCTGGGTCGCGACGCCGCCGGCGTCGTGCTGGCGGTCGGCGACGGCGTCGAGGGCATCGCGGTCGGCGACGAGGTCGTCGGCCATCTGCCCGCGTGGCCGGCCGTCTCGGCCGGGACCATCGCGGAGCAGGCCGTCGTCCCGGCTGCGATGCTCTCGCCCAAGCCGTCGGCGCTGTCGTGGGAGCAGGCCGCGGCCGTCCCGCTCGCCGGCGCGACCGCGCTGCAGGCCGTGACCGGTCTCGAGGCGCAGCCCGGCCAGACCGTGCTGGTGTCCGGCGCGACCGGCGGCGTCGGCGGGTACGCCGTGCAGCTGCTGGCCGCGGAGGGCGTCACCGTCATCGCGACCGGCACGCCGACCGACGCCGAGAAGCTCGTCGCCCTCGGCGCGTCGCACGTCGTCGACTACACCGCTGGCGACGTGGCGGGCCAGGTCCGCGCGATCGTGCCCGACGGCGTCGACGGTCTCATCGAGCTCGCCAACCACGACCCGTCGCAGGCTCCGCTCTCGGCGGTCCGCGCCGGCGGCGTCGTCGCGGCAACGACCGGTGTGATGCAGGCCGGCGAGGCCGTCGAGGCGGCGGGCCTTCGCCTGTTCCCCGTGATGGCCGCGGCGACGAGCGAGAACGTCGCCCCGCTGCTCGCCCGTGCGGCCGACGACGAGCTGCGCATCGACCTCACCGAGGTGCTGCCGTTCGACCGCGCCGTCGAGGGGCTCGCCGGCTACGCGCCCGGCGGCAGCGCCCGCGGCAAGACCGTCGTCCGCGTCGCGGGCTGACCCACCCACCAGGAGACATCGTCATGAACATCGCACTGTGGGTCGTCACGATCCTACTGCTCCTCGTCTTCCTCGCCTCCGGGGCGATGAAGATCGCGCAGCCCAAGGAGAAGCTCGGCGAGCGACTGCCGTGGACCGAGGACTTCTCGGCCGGCCAGATCAAGGGCATCGGCGCCATCGAGGTCCTCGGCGCGCTCGGTCTCGTCCTCCCGGCGATCGGCGGTATCGCGCCGATCCTCGTGCCGGTCGCGGCGACCGGGCTCGCGATCGTCATGGTCGTCGCGACGATCATGCACGTCCGTCGCGGTGACCCGGCGGCCGCGGCCATCACCACGATCGTGCTCGCGCTGCTCTCGGCGTTCGTGGCCTGGGGCCGGTTCGGCCCCTACCCGCTCTGACCATCGCCCCAGCCCCGTGGGGGCCGGTCAGGACGGCCGGCCCCCACGGACCTCACGAGAGGAGATCACCCATGCCTGTCCAGGAGCTCGGCCACCTCGTGCTCTACGTCTCCGACCTCGAGCGTTCGCGCCGCTTCTACCAGGACGTCCTCGGGTGGGCGTCGGCCGCGCCGAGCGACGAGCCACTGCCCTTCCCCGCGATGGCCTTCAGCGGCGGACGCACCCACCACGAGCTGCTGCTCATCGAGGTGGGGCACGGCGCGGCGCCGATTCCGCGCGGCCGCCGCGTCGGGCTCTACCACTTCGGTCTGAAGGTCGGCGACACCGACGAGCAGCTGCGCGACATGCTCGCCCGCCTGCACGAGCACGGCGTCCGGCTCGTCGGTGCGACCGACCACGGCATCACCCACAGCCTCTACGTCCTCGACCCCGACGGGAACGAGGTGGAGCTCTACATCGACGTCGCGGGAGCCGACTGGAAGGACCCCGCCGTCTGGTACGAGCACCGCCCGCAGCCGTTGAGCCTCTAGCCCCCGCCGCGAGGAGCACCGCCATGAGCACCGCCGACCTGACCGCCGGTACGCATCTGCCCCTGCGCGGCCTGCCGCGACCGGTCCCGTACGTCGGACCTGTCGCGATCCTCGGCGTCGTCGTCGCCTGGGTGCTGATGTGGGCGGTGTCGGGCCCGGGCGACGCGTCCACCGGCTCCTACCTCGGCCAGGCGATCGGTGCGCTCGCTCTGCTGCTCATGTCGACCGGGCTGCTGCTCGCAGGTCTCGGGCCGCAGCTCGAGCGCTGGTTCGGCGGCCTCGACAAGACCGTCGTGTGGCACCGCGGCCTCTCCTTCGTCGGGTTCCTGCTGCTGTTCCCGCACGGGTGGCTGGCCGTGGACCCGGCCCTCGCCGGCGAGGAGACGGTCGGCGTCATGCTCGGCAGCGGGGCCCGGTTCCTCCTCATGGTGCTCATGGTCTGGGCGGTCGCGCCGCCGCTGTGGCGCAACGTCCCGCAGCGGGCACGAGCCGTCGTCGCCGCACCGTTCCGAGCCGTCGGACGCGTGCTCGGCGAGCGGATGCGACGGACGCTGCGCGCCGTCGGCGGCTACGACGGCTGGCGGTCGGTCCACCGGTTCGCGGCGCTCGCCGTCGCGCTGGGCTTCACCCACGGCCTCGTCACCGCCACGATGTTCGGCGACCGGCCGTTGCTGCGCTGGACCTATCTCGTCGCGGGAGCCATCGGCCTCGGCGCCTACCTCGCCCGCCTCGTCCTCGGTCAGCGGCTCGACCCTCGACACGCCTATCGGGTCACGTCGCTCACGACCACGGGGTCCGTGGCCGAGCTGGTGCTCGCGCCGGAGGGCGAGCCGCTGCGCTTCGAGGCGGGGCAGTTCGCCTTCGTCCGCTTCCCCGGGCGGCTGCACCGCCATCCGCTCACCATCGCCTCCGCTCCCGGAGAGCCCGTGCTGCGCTTCAGCATCAAGGCTCTCGGCGACTACACGGCCACGATCGGCGAGCAGCTGCGCACGGGTGACCGGGTGACGGTGCAGGGTCCCTACGGGCACCTCTTCGACGACGGCGACGAGCGCCACCAGGTCTGGGTAGCCGCCGGCGTCGGAGTCACGCCGATGCTCGGTCGCCTGCGCTCGCGGGCGCAGCAGCGCGGACCACGACCTGCCGTCGACCTGTTCTACTCGACGCGCGGCGCGGCCGGCGATCCCTTCGCGACGGAGCTCGCGACGCTGGTGCGCGACGACACCGAGGTCCGGCTCCACGTCGTGGACACCGAGATCCGCGACCGGCTCGGAGTGGAGGAGATCGCGCACGTCATCCGGCACCCCGACGCCGTGACCGTCGTGGTCGTCGGACCCGAGGAGCTGGTCAGCGGCGTACGTCGGGGCATGCGACGGATCGGCGTACCTGTCCACGCGGTCCGCACCGAGGTGTTCAACTGGCGCTGAACCGCGCCACGATCGGAGGCGACCATTCACGACCCCCTGATCCCCGAGTCCTGCGGGCCCGACAGCGGGCGAGCAGTGCCAGTGATCGACCGAAACCGGTGCGAGGGCAAGGCCGACTGCGTCGCCGTCTGCCCGTTCGACGTCTTCGAGATAGCCACCGTCGCGAAGGCCGACCGTGCGCAGCTGTCCCTCGTGGGCAGGATCAGGCTGGCCGCGCACGGCGGGCAGCAGGCGTACGCGGTCAACGCCGCCGACTGCCATGCCTGCGGCAGGTGCGTGTCGGAGTGCCCCGAGTCTGCGATCACCTTGACGCGGACAGCCTGACCGCCGCTAGAGCACCACGGCGGGCTGCAGGCGCGACGGCGTCCAGGTGCGCTGGCGGCGGGCGGCGAGGGTCGTGAGCGCGAGGGCCGCGACGAGGTAGCCGACGAGCACGAGCGACTGGCTGAGCACGCTGCCGCCGCCGGCGTAGAACACCTGGCGCAGACCGCTGATGGCGTAGGACATCGGCAGCACCTGGTGCAGCGGCCACAGCGGCTCGGGCAGCGTCTGCCACGGGAAGGTGCCGCCGCCCGACACCAGCTGCAGGATCATGAGGATCAGGCCGAGGAACTGGCCGACCGGTCCGAACCACGCGTTGAGCGCGTGCAGGATCGCGATGAACGTGACCGACACCAGCGCCATGAACGCGACCGTGCCGACGGCGTTCGCAGGCACGATGCCCACGCCCCACGACACCACCGCGGCGACGAGCGCGGCCTGCACGACGCCGAACAGCGCGGGCGTCAGCCAGCCGCCGAGCGAGACGTGCCACGGCTTCTGGTCGGCCGCGAGCGCGCGGCGCGAGAGCGGACGCACGAGCAGGAACAGCACGTAGCCGCCGATCCACAGCGCCAGCGCGAGGAAGAAGGGGGCGAGACCGGAGCCGTACGTCGCGGCCTTGGCGGTCGACGTCGTGGTCACACCGACCGGGTCGGCGATGCCCGACGCGGCAGCGGCACGGTCGGCGGCCGGGACGACCGGCACCTGCCCAGCGCCGTCGGCGAGGCTGGTGCTCAGCGTGCCCGCGCCCGAGGCGAGGGAGGAGACGCCCTGCGACAGCCGCGCGCTGCCGTCGGCGAGCGCCGACGCACCGGTGGCTGCGCTCTGCGCGCCGTCGGCGAGGGTCGAGGCGCCGTCGGCAAGGGTGCTCGTGCCCGACGCGAGGGCCGAGGCTCCGTCGGCGACGCGCTGCGCACCGGCATACGCGGAGACGATCCCGTCGCGCAGCGGCACGGCGGCGGTGGCGAGGGCGGAGGCTCCGTCGGAGACCTGCGACGCGCCTGACGCGAGGGCCGTGGCTCCGGTCGACGCGCGACCGAGGCCGGAGGTCACCTGCTGCGACCCGGAGTGCAGCGCACCGACCTGGGCGACGATCGCCTGCACCTGAGCGGCCGGGACGCCGGCCGCGGTGAGCTGCGCCTGGAGCTGCTGCTGCAGCGCGGACAGGCCCGCGGTCACCTGGGCGCTGCCGGTCTCGAGGTCGGCGGTGCCCGACTGCAGGCTCGCGGCGCCCGCGCTCACCGACGCGGCGCCGGACGCCAGCGAGGAGGTCTGCGCGGGCAGGTCGGCCGTGCGGGCGGTGAGGGTGGCGAGGCCGTCGGAGAGCGCGGTGGCGCCGGTCGAGAGCTGTGCGGCGCCCTTCGCCGCGCTCGCCGCGCCGGACGAGACCTGCGTGGCGCCGGACGCGAGCGAGGTCGTGCCCTGCGCGAGCGACGACGCGCCCGACGCGAGGTCGCGGGCACCGGTCTGCGCGCTCGTCGCATCGTCGGCGAGCCGGCTCGCGCCGTCGGCGGCGTCGCCGAGGTTGCTCGAGATGGTGGAGAGACCGACGAGGAACTGCGACGCCGCCTGCTCGCCGACCTGACGAGCGACCTGCGCGCGCACCTTCTCGACCGCCTGCGTCGCGATCGTGCGCGCGATGTAGTTGGTGGCGTCGTCGGTCATGAGCTGGAGGGTCGCCTGCTGCGGCGTCGACGTACCCACGGTCGTGAGCGCGGTCGAGAAGCCGGCGGGGATGGTGACGGCGAAGTCGTAACGGCCCGAGGCGATCCCGGCCTTCGCCGTCGCGGCGTCGACCTGCTGCCAGTCGAACGAGCCGTCGGCGAGCAGCCGGTCGGCGAGGTCCTGGCCCGCGTGCACGGCGCGGCCGGACTGCACGGCGCCGGTGTCCTCGACGACGACGGCCGCGGGCACCTTGTCGAGAGAGCCGTACGGGTCGTGGTTGGCGTAGAGGTACATCGAGCCGTAGAGGGTGGGGACGAGCAGCAGCGCGGCCAGGGTCACGAGCGCGGCGCGCGTGGCGGTCAGCCGGCGCAGCTCGGTCCAGGCGAGACGGACGGCGCTCACAGCAGCTCCAGCTGGTGGTCGTCGACGACCGCGAGGCGGTCGAAGGCGCCGGACTCGAAGGCCAGCGCGGTGGGTCGGGTGACGGTGACGAGGACGCCGAGCCCGCGGTCGGCCAGGTCGTGCGCGAGCGACCACCACGCGGCGGGGTCGCCGCCGTGGCGCTCGGGCTCGGCGAGCACGGCGTAGCGGACGTGGGGCCGCGCGACGGCCAGCTCGGCGAGCACGCGCGTGCGCAGGTCGGGGTCGAGCTCGGAGAACAGCAGGTGGCGCGAGCCGACGCCGTGGCCCTCGAGCCAGCGGCTCACGGCCGCCGGCGACGCGGGCTGCTCGGCGAGCGTGAGCTCCTCGCCGACGACGGTGCCGACCGGCAGGCCCGCATCGGGCTCGTTGACGCTCGGCACGTCGACGAGCGCGACGGCGTGACGCCGCAGCGCCGGGTCGTCGCGGCCGTCGAGCTCGACGCGGCCGCCGGTCGGGGCGAGCCGGCCGGCGAGCACCAGGGGCAGCGCCGCGTGGCCGGGCTGCGGCGCGACGGGCAGCAGGGTCGGCGTACCGGGGCGGAGCTCGAGCGTCGTGGGCTCGAGCAGGGTGCCGCGGCGGGTGAGCACCTCGACGGCGTGGGCGTGGATCACGGGTCCTCCTCGTTCGATACACAACTGTATCGGATACATAGTTGTATCGCAATACAGGGGTGTATCGTGAGCGCATGACGCCGACGCAGACCGTGAGCCCGCGCCGCCAGCGCACCCGCGAGAAGCTGCTCGACGGCGCCCGGGCGGTGATCGCCGAGAGCGGCGTGCACGGCGCGAGCGTCGAGGAGATCTGCGACCGCGCGGGCTTCACCCGCGGCGCCTTCTACTCCAACTTCGCCGACAAGGACGAGCTCGTGCTCGCCCTGTTCGCCGACGACCGCGCGGCCCTGCTCGAGCGGCTGCGCGCTGCGCTCGACGAGGAGAGCGACGACCTGGGCACCGTGCTCTCGCGCGTCGTCGCGAGCATGGAGGTGGGCGACCTGCGCACCTGGTACCTCGTGCGCACCGAGATGACCCTGCACGCGCTGCGCACACCCTCGGTCGCGTCGGCCCTCGTGCGGGCGCGCGCCGACTTCCGCACCGCCGTGCGCGACGCCGTGCTCGAGGCTGCGCGGCGTACCAGGCACACGCCCACGCTGGACGTCGACCTGCTCGTGCGCGCCGTCGAGGCGCTGCACGACGGAGCGACCGCGCAGTCGCTCCTCGAGCCGCGCGCCCTGCCCGCCGGATCGCTGCTGCGCGAGGTGCTGCCACGCCTGCTGGTCTCCACCGACGGGAAGCCGCGAGCCCGCAACCGTTAGCCCCCGGACCTGGACAGGACCGGGTCGGCCCGCGTTGAGTGCTGCCATGTCCTTCGTGAACCCCGGCTTCCAGGGTCGACGCCGAGACGACTCCGACCGCATCCCGCCGGGGCAGTACCGCACCGACGACTTCCCGGTGCTCTCGGCCGGCCCGACCCCCAACGTGCGCACCGAGACGTGGCGCTTCACGGTCACCACCGAGGGCGGCACGGTCCACGAGTGGTCGTGGGACGAGCTGATGGCGCTGCCGCGCGAGACGCCGACGGTCGACATTCACTGCGTCACCAAGTGGTCCAAGCTCGACACCACCTGGGAGGGCGTCTCGCTCGACACCCTGCTCGACGACGTCGAGACCGCCGCCGACTACGCGCTGGTGCACAGCTACGGCGGCTACACGACCAACCTGCCGCTCGACGACCTGCTCGACGGCCAGTCGTGGATCGTGTTCGGGTATGACGGCGAGGAGCTCGCGCCCGAGCACGGCGGACCGGCTCGGCTGCTCGTGCCGCACCTGTACTTCTGGAAGTCGGCGAAGTGGCTGCGCGGCATCGAGCTGCTGCTGCAGGACGAGCCCGGGTTCTGGGAGACCCTGGGCTACCACGAGTACGGCGACCCCTGGCGCGAGCAGCGCTACTCGGGCGACTGATGCGTCGTCTGTCGTGGTCGGTCGCGACCGTCGTCGACGCGCGCTGGGAGACGCCGTCGGCGCGCACGCTCGTGCTCGACGTGCCGGACTGGGCGGGGCACCTGCCCGGTCAGCACCTCGACCTGCGCCTCACCGCCGCCGACGGCTACCGCGCGCAGCGCTCGTACTCGATCGCGTCGGCGCCGCTCGGCCCGCGCATCGAGATCACGGTGCAGCGCGCCGTCGACGGCGAGGTATCGCCGTACCTCGTCGACGTCGTGCAGGTCGGCGACCGGCTCGAGCTGCGCGGACCCGTCGGTGGCTGGTTCGCCTGGGACCCACGGGATCCCGGGCCTGTGCTCCTCGTCGGAGGCGGCTCCGGCGTCGTACCGCTCATGGCGATGCTGCGCACCCGGCGCTCGGCCGGCAGCCAGGCGCCGTTCCAGCTCGTCTACTCCGTGCGCTCCCCCGACGAGCTGCTGTACGCCGCCGAGCTCGACGACCTCGCGACCGACGCCGACATCGACCTCGTCTTCACGCGCGAGGCGCCACCGGACCATCACCGACCGGCGGGGCGGCTGCGGCTCACCGACCTCGGCACGGCGCCGACGACGCAGCCGACCGTCTACGTGTGCGGCCCGACCGGCTTCGTCGAGTCGGTCGCCACGATGCTCGTCACCCTCGGGCACGACGAGCGGGCCATCAGGACCGAGCGCTACGGAGGAGGCAGAGCATGAGCACCGAGCCCACGCACGCCGACGGCAACCTGCTGGCCGGCCCGCTGTCGGAGGTGTTCGCCGTCGACATCACGGCGGCCGCCACGACGTGCTCCGGCTGCGGCCGCGAGGACCGCGTCGCCGACCTGCACGTGTACGCCGTCGGCGACGGCTACGTCGCGCGCTGCCCGGGATGCCAGGACGCCGTCCTGCGCTTCCTGCGCACCACGACACGCGCCGTCCTCGACCTGCGCGGCACGATCTCGCTCCGCGTACCCGTCCCCGCGACGTGACGAGCGGCTGACCGCACGCGAGCGGGGCCGGGTCTGCTCGCGACCCGGCCCCGCTCGTCGTCGACGGTCAGGAGGCGACGATGCCCTCCGGTCCGCCGTCGGCGTCGATCACCGGCAGGCCGGTCACCTGGCCGCGCGGGCTGAGACCGCCGTGGTGGTCGGTCGCGAGGACGTCGAGGGTCCCGGTGACGGCGCTGAGCGCGTACACGAAGCGACCGTGGTCGCCCGACGCGAGGTCGATGACCCCGGGCGCGACCGACGCGGCGACCGGCTGGGTCACCGTGCTTGTGCCGTCGCGCGCGATGCGCCACGACGTGAGCGTGCCGCTGGCCGCGTTGGCGCCGTACACGTAGTGCCCGACGCGGACGCTCCAGCACAGCGCGTTGCCGCCCGACGGCGCCGAGACGCCGAGCGGCACGAGGGTCGAGCCGGTCGTGACGGCGTACGAGGCGTTGCGACCGTCGCCCGCCTGCTGCACCTCGAGGTTGCCGCGAGCGTCGAACACGAACGAGAACGGCACCGGGCCGGCCGAGGGCGTGACCGACGCCGTACCGAGCCGACCGTCGCGGTGGACCGGGAACGTGACGATCGTGTTGTTGGCCTTCGTCGTGACGACGAGCGTGCGGCCGTCGGGGCTGATGCCGACCTGCGCGGGCGAGGTGAGGAACGCCGGGACCGCGGCGTTGCCGAGGCCCAGGCTGCGCACGGCACCGGGGATCGGGTGCAGGCGACCGTCGTCGAGGCGGTAGCCGGAGACGCTGCCGTCGCCGCCCGCGTTGAGCACGTAGACCAGCGACCCGTGCACCGCCACGCTGGAGGGGAAGTCCCCGCGCGACGGCACGACCGACGCGAGCCGCAGGCCGTCGTCGCGCACGCGCAGGCTCGACACCGTGCCGCTCCCGGCGTTGACCGCGATGAGCACGCGGTGGTCGTCGGCCGCGGCGAGCGAGCCCTGCGACGCCAGCGCGTCGACGGGAGCGCCGAGCTGCTTGCCGCCCTTGCCGCCGGTGCCGAACGTGCCCACCGCCGTCAGCGACCCGTCGTCGTCGCGCGCGAACGCCTCGATGCTGTTCGCGGCTCCGTCGTTGAGCTGCACGAAGACCGCACCGTCGGTGAGGCCGTGGTGGTGCCGAGGCGATGCGTCGGCGCCCGCCACCGGTGCGAGCACCAGCCCTGCGGCCACGGCTCCGGCGGCCGCTGCTGCCCAGCGCTTCATGTCCTGTCTCCTGTCGTCGTGGCCGGTGCTCGATCGCCCGGCCTCGCGACCCACCGTCGACGGCCCACCCCCTCCACGTCCCTTACGGCGGCCTTACGTGGCGCGACGTAAGGATTCGGCAACCTCGATCCCTTACGGCTCTCTGACGTCGTGGCCCGCGGGGCCGTCGCGAGGGTCGCCCCGTGCTTACGCTGGCCCCATGCCGCGCGTGCTCGTCGTCGACGACGACCCCGATGTCGCCGAGGTCGTGCTCGCCTACCTCCGCCGCGACGGCATGGAGGCGGCGCACGTGGCCGACGGCATCGTCGCCCTCGAAGCGGCCCGACAGGCGCCGCCCGACCTCGTCGTCCTCGACCTCATGCTCCCTGGCATCGACGGCCTCGAGGTGTGCCGACGGCTGCGCGTCCTCTACCCCGACCTCCCGGTCGTGATGCTGACCGCGCGCGGCGAGGAGGAGGACCGCATCGCCGGTCTCGAGGTCGGCGCCGACGACTACGTCGTGAAGCCGTTCAGCCCGCGCGAGCTCGCGCTGCGGGTCGCCTCCGTGCTGCGCCGCAGCCAGAGCGCCGACGCGGCGGCGCGGACCGAGGTCCTCGAGGACGACGACCTGCGCGTCGACACCGCAGCGCGCACGGCGACGCTCGGCGGCGAGCCGCTCGCGCTCACCACGCGCGAGTTCGACCTCCTCGCCCACCTGCTGGCCAACCCCGGACGCGCGCTGCGCCGCGAGGAGCTGCTGCGCGACGTCTGGGGCTGGGACTTCGGCGACCTGTCCACCGTCACCGTCCACGTGCGCCGGCTGCGCGAGAAGATCGAGCGCGACCCCGCGGCACCGACCCGCATCGCGACGGTGTGGGGCGTCGGCTACCGGTGGGACGCCGCACCCGGGTCGCCCGTCGACGAGGTCGCGAAGCGCTACGGCGACGCCGCGCAGGCCGGACCGTCATGACGGTCGACTGGGGGATGGCCGCGCAGGCGGCTGCCGCCGCGGCCGTGGTCGGCGTGCTGTGCCTGCTGGTCGTCCTCGCCGTGGGCCGTCGATCGCCGACGGTCGCCGCCTTCCTCACGCCCGTCGTGGTGGTGGTCGCGGTCGCGGCCGGCGTCGTCGCCGGGTCGCGGTCGATGGCCCTCGACGGCTCGGCGCTCGCCGCGGTGTGGACGGTGCTCGCGGCCGTGCTCCCGATCGCCCTCGTCGTCGGCGTGATCCTCGCGCGGCGCACGTCGGCGCTGCAGACCGAGGCCGCGCGCGAGGCCGCAGAGCGCGAGGCGGCGGCGATGGTCGAGGCCCGTCGTCGCGAGATGGTCGCCTGGGTCTCGCACGACCTGCGCACCCCGCTCGCCGGCATGCGCGCGATGGCCGAGGCGCTCGAGGACGGGGTCGCGCCCGATCCTGCGGCGTACCACCGGCGCATCCTCGACAACGTCGATCGGCTCTCGACGATGGTCGACGACCTCCTCGCGCTGTCGCGGCTGCAGAGCGGCGAGCAGGCGATGCGCCTCGAGCTGCTGCCGCTGCACGACCTGGTGTCCGACGCGATCGCCGACGCCGTGCCTGTCGCCCGGGCGCGCGGCGTCACGGTGTCGGGCCGGTGCGACGACGGCGTGACGGCGTACGCCGACGCGGAGGGCGTGATGCGTGCGCTCGAGAACCTGATCGTCAACGCGATCCGCTACTCGCGCTCGCCGGGCGAGGTCCGTGTCGACGCCGCCACCGACGGGACGACGACGACGCTGCGGGTCCGCGACTCGTGCGGCGGCATCCCCACCGAGGAGCTCGATCGCGTCTTCGAGCCGGGGTGGCGCGGGTCGACGGCGCGCACGCCCGAGGGAGCATCGGGCGCCGGGCTCGGCCTCGCCGTCGTGGCCGGGCTCACCGAGGCGCTGCACGGTCGGGTCGACGTGCGCAACGAAGGCCCCGGCTGCGTCTTCGAGCTCGTGCTCCCGACGACCGCACCCGCCTGACGCGGGGCACGCGCCGCCGCTGCTCGCGCAGTTCGGCACGTTCCCGGTGCGCGCGTTCGCAGTGGTCTAGCCGAGGCCGAGCGTCGTCGTCAGGTGCGCGACGACCTGCGGCGAGGTCGTGAGCGACAACGCGGTCTGCGCCGACGCGTCGGCCGCGGCGGCGTCGCCCGTGCCGCGCTCGCAGAGCGACCGCAGCACCCAGTAGGGCTGGTAGCCCGCGACGGCTGACGCCCCGCGCGCCCCGACGAGCTCGTCGAGCTGGGTCAGCGCCGTCGCGTCGCAGTCGAGCTCGCGGTACGCCGCAGCCCGCGCGACCGCCGTCCCGACGGTGGGTGCGATCGTGAGCAGGCCGTCGTACAGCGCGGCGATCGCGGCCCAGTCGGTCGCGCCGGTCGCGGCGCGGCGGTTGTGCACCGACTGGATCGCGGCCTGCAGCTGGTAGGGCCCGAGGCGTCGGCCGGCGAGGGCGAGCCCGAGGTGCGCCTCGCCCTCCTCGATGAGCGGGCGCGACCAGAGCGCAACGTCCTGGTCGGCGAGCGGCACGTAGGCGCCGGTGGCGTCGCGGCGCGCGTCGTGGCGCGCGTGGGAGTGCAGCAGGAGCGCGAGGAGGCCGTGCGCCTCGGGCTCCTCGGGCAGCAGCTCGACGAGCAGGCGCGCGAGCCGGATCGACTCGGGCACGAGGTCGCGGCGCGCCTCGTCGAGCTGGTCGACGTCGTCCCATCCCGTGCCGTAGGCGGCGTACACGGCGTCGAGCACGGCATCGAGGCGGTCGGGCAGCTCGTCGCGCTCGGGCACGCGGAACGGGATGCGCGCGTCCTTGATCTTCGCCTTCGCGCGCACGAGCCGCTGCCCCATCGTCGAGGGAGCGACGAGGAACGCCTCGGAGATGCGCGCGGCATCGAGGCCGAGCACCGCCTGCAGCATGAGCGGGCTGCGCATCGCCGGCGCGATCGACGGGTGCGCGCACACGAACATCAGCCGCAGCCGCTCGTCGGGCACGGCACCGGTCTCGAGGCGCACGGACTGCTCCTCCATCACGAGAGCGACCGACGGCATCGCGGCCTGCGCGACCGACCGGCGCCGCGCGGCGTCGATGAGGTTGCGCCGCGCGGCCGTGAGCAGCCACGAGTCCGGGCGCTCGGGGATGCCGCGCTCGGGCCAGGTGGCCAGGGCCGCGACGAGGGCGTCGCCGAGGGCGTCCTCGGCGGCGGCGAGGTCGCCGGTGACCGACGCGAGGTAGGCGACCAGGCGTCCGTACGACGACCTGGCCACCTCCTCGACGGCCTCGGCTGCCTCGGTCATGCGGGTCTGCTCAGGCCCGCATGGGCAGCAGCGGGCGGACCTCGACCGAGGCGTACTCCGCCGACGGGCAGCGGCGCGCCCACTCGAGCGCGGTATCGAGGTCGGGCACGTCGACGACGAAGTAGCCGCCGAGCTGCTCCTTGGTCTCGGCGTACGGGCCGTCCTGCACGAGGCGCTCGCCGTCGCGGACGCGGACGGTGGTCGCGGTCCACGGCGCCTGCAGCGCGCCCGCGTTCGCGAGGATGCCGCTCTCGGTGAGCGCGGCGATGTAGCCCGTCCACGCCTCCCAGTACGCCGGTCCGCGCTCGACGTCGTCGCGCGCGGTGAAGGCCTGCTCGTCCTCGAGCGCCAGGATCAGGTACTGCACGGTGTCCTCCGGTGTCGTCGGGGCGCCCGGCTCCGGGTGCCTCTCCCCCGCAGACGTCGAGCCCCCGCTCGTTTCGACATCGAGAACCTTCCAGGAATTCTTCGGCCCGGCATGTCGAAACGGTCGACCCGGCGGCGTCTGCAGGGCGAGCCGGCAGGAAGGGCCTGCGGCACCGATCGAGGAGACGACATGAGCACCGCGACCACCACCGTGACCCAGACCGTCCAGCTCGCCATCCGCGCCACCCCGGAGCAGGTGTGGAACGCGCTGGTCGACCCGGCCGTGACGCCGGCGTACTACATCGGCTTCCGGGCCGGGTTCGACGACCTGTCCGTGGGCGCGCCGTACGCCTACACGGCCGGCGGCGGCGACGTGATCACCGGGCGGATCCTCGAGGTCGAGCCCGGCAAGGTCCTCAAGACCACGTTCAACGGCCACTGGGACGCGGGCGTCGCCGAGCTGCCCGAGTCTGTCGTGACCTTCGCGATCATCGAGCCCTTCATGCCGATGCCCGGCGTGACGTTCCTCTCGTGCGTGCACGAGGACCTCGCCGACACCGAGGACGCGCGCCACCTCGAGCTCGGCTGGGTGACGATCCTGTCCGGGCTGAAGACGCTGGTGGAGACGGGTACGCCGCTGGTCTGGCCCGCCGCGTAGCCGCTCCCGCCCTCGACGAGCACCCCGCCACCGACGGCGGGGCGCTCGTCGGCGTCCACGGCACCCGGGCGGCGGTCGGGGCCGCCGTCAGGGACAATCGGAGCAGCCGCGAACCGCCGAGCCCGAAGAGAGAACCGTGACCACCGCACCCGACCGCGTCCGCACGGACGTCCTCGTCGTCGGCGCGGGTCCCGGCGGATCCTCCGCGGCGACGCACCTCGCGCGCCTGGGCCGCGACGTCCTGCTCGCCGACGGCGCGGTCTTCCCGCGCGACAAGGCCTGCGGCGACGGCCTCACCCCGCGCGCGGTCGCCGAGCTGCGCACGCTCAAGCTCGACCACGTGCTCGAAGGCGGTCCGGTCAACAACGGCCTGCGCGGCTACGGCTTCGGCCAGGCCCTCGTGCTGCCGTGGAACGGACCGCACCTGCCCAAGCACGGCTCCGCCATCGCCCGCACGGTGCTCGACAACGCCCTGCGCGACGCGGCCCTCGACGCCGGTGCGACAGGGCTCGACGGTCACCGCGCGGTCGACGTCGAGCTCACCGGCGGCCGCCTCACCGGCGTCGTCCTGCGCAGCAAGTCCGGCACGGTCGTGGTCGAGCCGCAGCACGTGATCGTGGCCGACGGCGGCAAGTCGCACCTCGGCCGCATCCTCGGTCGCCAGTGGCACCAGGAGACGGTGTACGGCGTCGCCTCGCGCGCCTACGCCACGAGCACCAACGCCGACGACCCGTGGATCACGTCGCACCTCGAGCTGCGCGACGAGAGCGGCCGCATGATGGGCGGCTACGGGTGGGTGTTCCCGCTCGGCGACGGCATGGTCAACGTCGGCGCCGGCACGCTCGCGACCAAGAAGCGCCCCGCGAACATCAACCTCAAGAAGCTCACCGAGGAGTACGCCCGTCAGCGCCGCGACGAGTGGCAGCTCGGCGAGCTCAGCGGCTACGGCTCGGCACCGCTGCCGATGGGCGGCGCCGTCAGCGGCGTCGCCGGCCCCAACTGGATGCTCATCGGCGACGCGGCCGCGTGCATCAACCCGCTCAACGGCGAGGGCATCGACTACGCCCTCGAGACCGGCCGCCTCGCCGCCGAGCACCTGATCTCGCGCGGCCCGCTGGCCGACCTCACGACGTCGTGGGCCGAGGAGCTCTACGCCGAGTACGGCGACGCCTTCTCGATCGCACGCCGCCTCGGCCTGCTCATCACCCACGAGCGGCTGCTCGCGATGTCGGGCCCGATCGGCATGCGCAGCCACGCGATCATGTCCGTCGCCTTCCGCGTCATGGGCAACCTCGTCACCCCCGAGGACCGCGACGCCGTCGCCCGCGTCTGGCGCCTCGCCGGCCGCGCCTCGATCGCCCTCGACCGCCGCCGCCCGTTCCACTAGGGAGCGTCCGGGGCAGCAGCTCGATCAGGTCGCCGCCAGCGCCTCCGTGCGGCGGCCACGGCGTCGCCTGACCAGCCGGCGCACGAACCAGACCAGCAGCACGATCACGCCGACGATCGCCGCGAGCGCGCCGAGCACCGTGGGCCAGCCGTACACCGACAGGATCACGTCCGGCGTGTAGTAGCTCGTCCCGGCGTACTGCAACGGCGTCAACCGGTCGAGACCCGGGTCGGTGCCGTCGAAGGTCACCGTGCTCCACGTCTCGCGCGTCGTCGGGTACGGGTCGTCCTGGGTCGTGAGGCCGGTGTCGAGGATGAGGGTCGCGCGCTTCGCCGAGTCGTAGACCGGCCAGCTCACGCCGGCGGACGTCGGCGTGCCCGTCGCGGCGAAGCTCGTCCAGAGGTCCTGGACCTGGCGAGCGAGCTGCTGCCCTGCCGCGTCGTCGGCGGCGAAGGTGTTCGCCGCCTTGAGCGTGCCGAAGACGTAGGGAAGCTCGATGGCGTGCGGCGACCCCATCGTCCCGTCGAGGTCGATGGACTTCACGGTGGCGAGGTACATGCGCACCGGTACGCCGCGAGCGCTGAGCGCCTCGGCCATCCGGATCGCCGGCATCCGGAACCCGACGTCGCCCGCGATCGCGAGCCCGATCTCGGAGTCGGTGAGGTCCGGGCGGGCCTGCTGGTAGGTCTGCCAGACGTCGCCCGCACGGTCGCCGACGAGCGACTCGAGCCACGGCACGTAGAACGAGTGCGGCAGCCGGGCGAGCTCGGGCACGTAGTAGTACCAGTAGCGCGCCTCGTCGAGGTTGGTGCCCATGAGGATCGGCTTGCTCGGCCCCGTGGGCTCCGACAGCCGCGCCATCGGTGCTGCGGGGACGAGCTGGCCGTCGATGACCGGGTGGAACGCGGTGTCGGAGAACTGCGAGCTGTAGACCTTCTCCGCGGCGTCGAGGACCTCCTGGGTGCTCAGCGACAGCACCTGCTGCGCGCTGCTGACGCCGGCGAGCTCCTCGAACTTCGACGCGACCTGCGTGCTCCAGTCGCGCGTCGCGACGGTGCCGCTCGTCCCGCTCTCGAGGATCACCTTGTCGTACAGGGAGTCGGCGCTCGGCGCCCCGAGGAGCGCCGAGATGCTGATGGCGCCGGCGGACTCGCCGAACAGCGTGACGTTCGTCGCGTCGCCGCCGAACCGCGCGATGTTCTCGCGCACCCAGCGCAGCGCGGCAATCTGGTCGAGCAGCCCGTTGTTCATGCTCTGCGCGTAGTCGCCACCGAGGCTGCTGAGGTCGAGCCACCCGAAGGGTCCGACGCGGTACTGGATCGTGACGACGGTGACGCCGTGGGAGGCCAGGGCGGCGCCGTCGTACCAGGGGTTGCGCGTCGTCCCCGACACGAAGCCACCGCCCGGGATGAAGACCATGACAGGCGCGCTGCCCGACGTCGACGGCGTCCAGACGTTGAGGGTGAGGCAGTCCTCCGAGATCGGGTCGCTCGGGGCGAGCTCGATGGCGTCGGGCACCTGCGCGCAGGCAGCGCCGTAGCGAGAGGAGTCGCGGGGCGACGACCACGGTGCCACCGGCTGGGGCGCCTTGAACCGGTTGGCTCCGGTCGGCGGCGCCGCGAACGGGATCCCGCGGAACACCGCGAGCCCGTGCTCGCTCACCCCGGCGACGGGACCGCTCGTGGTCGTGACGGTGGGTCCGCCGGTCGCCGCCGGCACGGACGCCGCCGACGACGCGAACGACCACGGGATCAGGACCGCAGCCACGATCGCCACCGTGCGCACTCCGCGTGCCATGGCACTCCCCGCCCTCGACGACGGGCGAAGGATCGCACGTCGCGTGCCGCGAGGGGCTATCGAACGATCGGTCCGGCGGAGACCCGCCTCAGGAGGGAGGGCCCACGAGCGCGTCGGTGACCGATGTCGGACGCGTGCCCAGCAGCAGCGACGACGGGTGCTCCGGTCCGCAGTGGATCAGGCAGACGCCGTCCTCGCTGCGCTGGTAGCCGGTGGGCAGCTGGCCGCGGACCGGGTCGCGCGGGTAGAACCAGCGGGCCTGCACGTCGAGGCGCAGCACGTCGCCGGCGCGGAAGCGCGTCGCGTGCGGGCGCAGCGCGACGTCGACGGGCACGATCTCGCCGGGCTGGAGCGGCTCGGCCGTGCGGTGCGTGTGCACGGGCTGCCACGGCGTCGACAGGGCCTCGTCGAGCTCGCGGTGCGCCACCCGCTGCCAGCCCTTGCTCACCATGTCGTAGGCGAAGCCGAACGACCCCTCGAACGCCACCTCCTCGTCGCCGCGCAGCTTGCGCACGCCGACGAACAGATGGACGTCGTCGCAGTCGCGCAGCTCCACGTGCAGCCGAGCGGCGAGGTGGCCGATGACGTCCAGGTCTTCCGGCACGGTCCAGGTGAACGAGGCGGTGCCGCGTTGCGTGCGGAACGCGACGGCGGCGTCCGGCTGCGGCACGGAGTCGCCGAGGGTCCGCTCGGTGGCGTCGAGGTACAGCGTCTGCCACGTGAGATCCGCTGGGGGCCAGGCGTTCTCGAGAGTCACAGCAACAGGCTCGGGTCCGGCCTCGTGCACCGCGATGCGTACGGGCGGTCGCTCGGCCCAGCCGTTGTCGATCCCCTTGAGGACGTGGTCGAAGAACTGCAGACGGGTGCGGCTGGCCTCGTCGGAGTAGTAGTGGCTCCACTTGCCGTCGCGGTGCGTGTAGAGCCACCGCTGCGCCGACGACGTACGACGGAACGCCTCGAACGACCCGCGCGTGTGCAGCGAGTGGTCGGAGAAGCTGCCGCACACGAGCATCGGGACCTCGATGCCCTCGAGGTCGGGGGTCTTCGACTCGTACCAGTCGTCGCGCTCGGGACGGGCGACGATCTCCTCGCGCAGGTTGCCCTCGACGCGCGCCGCCCTGCGCGTCATCGCCGACCAGATGATCGAGAAGCCGTCCTCGCGCACGCCGCCGGGCCGCGCGAAGTCGCGGTAGAGGTCGGTGAACCCCTCCCAGGGGCAGATCGCCGCGAGGTGCGGCGGTCGCAGCGCGGCGACCTTGTACTGGCTGATCGCGAGGTAGGAGACGCCGTCGAGCCCGACCTTGCCGGTGCACCACGGCTGGGTGCCGACCCACTCGATCAGGTCGTAGTAGTCCTGCGCCTCGAGGTCGGAGAGCAGGTCGTCGGTGCCGTCGGAGGTGCCGCCGCCGCGGAGGTCGGCGTTGACGACGACGTACCCGTTCGGCACCCAGAACGCGGGGTCGGGCGCCTCCCACGACGTCCACTCCGAGATCCGCACCGGCTCGGGCTGCGGGAACATCCGGTACTGCGGGTTCACGCCGTGCCCGCTGCGCGTGCGCGCGGGGATCGCGTCCTTGCCGTAGGGGTGCGCCGACATGATCGCGGGCGCGGGTACGCCGTCGGCCGGGCGGAACACGTTGACGCGCAACGTCGTGCCGTCGCGGACGACGACGGGGACGTCCCAGTCGACGACGACACCCTCGGGCGCCGGCGACACCTCGACGCGCGGTCGCACGGCGCCGCGCACACGACGCGCCGCTCGGGTCGGCAGGCTCGGGCTGGTCATGGCTCCTCCTCGTCGTACCCGACGACGGTAGGCCGGTCGACTCAAATTTGTCTAATGACCTATTATTCGCGGGTGCCGACCTCCCGACCCTCCACGTCGCGCCGCGGCCCCGGCCGCCCGCCGGCCGACGCCCCCGTCCTGCGCCGCGACGAGCTGCTCGAGGCAGCCGCCGTCGCGTTCTCCCACGGGTACGCCGCGATGAGCGTGCGGGCGCTCGCGCGCGAGCTCGGCGTCAGCCAGGCCGCGGTCCAGCACCACGCCGCCACCAAGCAGGACCTCCTCTTCGCCGTGATCGACGAGGTCGTCGTCCCGTCGCTGGTGGCCACCGGCGACGTGGTCGCGTCGCTGGCGGGCGACGGCGGCAGCACCGTGCAGGACGCCGTGCGCGCGCTGATCCGGGCGCGCGTCGACGGCCTCGTCGCCCACGGCGGGATCGTCCTGTCGGTGATGTCGGACCGCTCGCGCGGTTCCGACGAGAGGCGCGCGCACCTGGTCGCCGCTCTCGCACCCGCGCGCACGGCCGCGCTCGGCGCGCTCGCTGCGCTGGCCGGGAGCGGCGTGATCCGCCCCGTCTCCGTCGCCGCGTGGACCGCGCTGACGATCGCCGCGATCCCGGCGCTCGCTCAGGCGTGGTTCATGCTCGAGCGGATCGAGCCGGATCTCGACGTCGACCGCGACGCCGTGCTCGACGAGATCACCGACCTCCTCGTCCTCGGCCTCCTCACCCGCTGAGGCAGGCCTGCGGCGTCCGCACCCCGCTGCGGCCTAGCCTCGGACCATGACCGCGCCGGGTTCCGCCTTCCTGTACGCCGCCGCCCGCACGCCGTTCGGCCGGTACGGCGGTGCGCTCGCCGGCGTACGACCCGACGACCTCTCCGTCGTCGCGCTGCAGGGTGTGCTCGCGAAGGCGACGGCCATCGATCCCGCGCTCGTCGACGAGGTCGTGTGGGGCAACGCGAACGGCGCGGGCGAGGACAACCGCAACGTCGGCCGGATGGCCGTCCTCCTCGCGGGCCTCCCGGTCTCGGTCCCGGCCTCGACGGTCAACCGGCTGTGCGGCTCGTCGCTCGACGCGGCGATGTCGGCGTCACGGCTGGTCGAGACGGGCGACGCGCGGATCGTCGTGGCGGGCGGCGTCGAGTCGATGACGCGCGCGCCGTGGGTGCTGCCGAAGCCCGCGTCGGGCTTCCCCGCCGGGGACGTGACCGCGGTGTCGACGGCGCTCGGCTGGCGGCTGGTCAACGAGCGGATGCCGGCGGAGTGGACGGCGTCGCTCGGCGAGTGCAACGAGCAGCTCGCCGAGGAGCTGGGCATGCCGCGCGAGCGCCAGGACGAGTTCGCCGCGCTGTCCCACCAGCGCGCCGCAGCCGCGTGGGCGCGCGGCTTCTACGACGACCTCGTCGTGCCTGTGCCCGGCGTGGAGCTCGTCCGCGACGAGAGCATCCGCGACGGCTCGACGCCCGAGACGCTCGCTCGGCTTCGCCCGTCGTTCCGGCCCGACGGCACCATCACCGCCGGCAACGCCTCGCCGCTGAGCGACGGAGCCTCTGCCCTCCTCGTCGCAGCCGAGGACGCCTCGGACGATCTCGGTCTCGAGCCGCTCGCCCGCATCGCCGGCCGCGGCGCGTTCGCCCTCGAGCCGAACCGCTTCGGCGTCGCGCCGATCGAGGCGGCGAACCGCGCGCTCGCCCGAGCCGGCATCACGTGGGACGACGTCGCCGCCGTCGAGCTCAACGAGGCCTTCGCCGTGCAGTCGCTCGCGTGCATCGACGCGTGGGGCATCGACCCGGCGATCGTGAACGCGCAGGGCGGCGCGCTGGCGATCGGCCACCCGCTCGGCGCCTCGGGCGCGCGGATCCTCGGCACCCTCGCGCACCGCCTGCGCGAGACCGGCGACCGCTGGGGCGTCGCCGCGATCTGCATCGGCGTCGGCCAGGCCCTCGCCGTCGTGCTCGAGAACCAGTCCGCGCAGACCTCCTGACCCTGAGCCGCGGTACAGGCGCTGTCGAGGTCGGCCGTCGTCAGCTCGTCGTCGCCTGCAGGCGGAGCCCTGCCAGCAGGAGGTCGAGCCCGGCGCGGAACTGGTCGGCGTCGACGTGGATGGCGAACTCGTCGACGATGTGGTGCACGAAGGGGAACTCGTCGGGATCGAGCGCGCGCCACTGGTCGGCTGCGTCGGCGAGGAAGGCCTCGCGTGTCACGCTCCCCTCGACGACGGCCGCCGGGGGCTCCTGGCCGAGGTCGGTCGCGGTCCCGATGACGTAGCCCGTGATCGCCGAGACGGCGTGGAACCGCTGCCGCGGCGTGAGGTCGAGCCTGAGCGTCTGCTCGCCGAGGTGCTCGTAGATGGCCAGCGAGCTGGGCTGCACCGAGGTGTTGCGCAGGAAGTACGCCGCGAGCCACGGCCGGTCCACGACGCCGTCGAACAGCGCGACCGAGATGCTCCTGAGGTCGTCGATGGCGTCGTCGGTCGTCGGGATCGCGCGGACCTTGGCCAGGATGCCCTCGACCGCGAAGTCGGTGGCACGGTCGAGCAGCTCGTCACGGTTCGACACGTACCAGTAGATGCTCGCTACGCCGCCCCCGAGCCGGGAGGCCAGGGCCCGGAAGGTGAGCGCGTCCTCGCCGCCCTCGTCGAGGAGCGCGACGGACTCGGTGAGCACCGCGTCCAACGAGTGCGACGTGCGGTGCCGACGCGTCCCGCCGGCGGCTCGGGCCTTGCTCATCGGTCGACCTCCCCAGGTCGGCTCGGGCAGGTTTGCATTCTATCGAACATTGTTCCATGATGGATCGAACAACGTTCGATGGACCGTCTGCGGACGAGTACGAGGAGGTGCTCCATGAGCTCCGAGCTGACCACCACCCCGACGGCGCCCGCGCGCACCTACCCGTCGCTGCGCGCCGCCGCGATCCCCCTCGGCGCGCTGTGCCTGGCCTTCTTCGTCGAGATGGTCGACAACACCCTGATGAGCATCGCGCTGCCCACGATCGGCCGTGATCTCGGCGGCGGCACGCTCTCGCTGCAGTGGGTGGCCGCGGCGTACTCCGTCACCTTCGGCGGGCTGCTCCTCACCGCAGGATCCGCGGCCGACCGCCTCGGTCGACGTCGCGTGCTGCTCGTCGGTCTCACGGTGTTCGGCGTCGTCAGTCTCGGAGTGATCGCCGTGAGCTCCATGGGCGAGCTCATCGGGCTGCGCGCAGTCCTGGGCATCGCCGCGGCGATGATGGCGCCGGTCACCAACTCGCTGGTGTTCCGCCTCTTCGCCGACGACGTCCTGCGCCGCAAGGCCTTCACGGTGATGATCACCGTCGGCCTCACCGGCTTCATCCTCGGCCCGGTGCTGGGCGGCACCGCGCTGGCGCACGTCCCGTGGCAGTGGCTGCTGATCGTCAACGCACCGATCGCGCTGATCGCGTGGCTCGGCGTACGCCGCGGGGTGCCGGCCGACCATCCCGAGGACCTCACCCACGACCGGCTCGACCTCCCTGCGGCACTGCTGAGCACCGTCGCGATCGGCTTGGGCTGCTTCACCTTCACCAGCGGCGTGCTCTTCGGCTGGGCGTCGTGGCAGACCCTCGTATCCGCGACGGCGGCGGTGCTCGCGCTCGTCGCGTTCGTGGTCCGCGAGAGGCGCACCCCCGAGCCGATGCTCGACCTCGAGCTCCTCCACCGAGGCACCGTCCGCGGCGCGCTGATGGCGCAGCTCGCCACCGCGGTCGCGATGGCCGCGGTGATGTTCGGGCTGATCCTGCAGTTCCAGTACGCCTACGGCTGGAGCCCGGTGAAGGCCGGCCTCGCGAATCTCCCGCTGATCCTCACGATGCTCGCGGCCTCACCGCTGGCCGAGTCGCTCGTGACGCGCGTAGGTCACCGGATCGCCTGCCTCATCGGCAGCGTCCTGCTTGCCGCGTCGCTCGCGGGCATGGCGCTCGCCGTCGACCACGGCTACCTCTCGATCGCGTTCTTCATGGTCACGTTCACGATCGGACTGCGCGTCGTGATGACGACGTGCGCCGTCGCCCTCGTCGACGCGATGCCGGAGAACCGCACGTCGCTGGGCACCTCGCTCAACGACACCGCGCAGGAGGTGGGCAGCAGCATCGGCACCGCGTTCATCGGCACGATCATCGCCGTCCTCGTCACGACGGTGCTGCCCGATGGCGCCTGGAGCGGCTCGCTCATCTCGTCGTACTTCCACGGCGAGCAGGTCGCCTTCCTCGTCCTCGCACTGGCGGTCGGCGTGATCGCGGGATGGGGGTCGCTCACCCTCACCGACTCGCACTCGACCGAGGAGCACTAGGTCGTCCGCGACGCCCGCACGCACGAACGCCCGGCCCCTTGACGGACCGGGCGTTTCGCCTCGAAGCCGCCTGTCGGACTCGGACCGATGACCTATACGCATGACGAGTGCGTGGCCCTGACGTCCAGCTCAAGCGCGTGTGCCCCTGGCCTGCGCCGCCAGGCGCCTGAAGCGCGCGGTGGACCGCCACGGACTGTGGCAGGCCTGTGGCATCCCGACATCTGGGGCAGATCTGTGGCACTCGCGCGTCCGCGCTCGGCCTCTGCGGCGTGCACGGCTTGACAGATTTTGTGAGTGGACTCATTATTGAGGTCACTCACTTAGGAGGACCCATGCGCGCCGCGCAAGTCACCCGCTACAAGCAGCCGATCGGCCTCGTCGACGTCGCGGAGCCCGTTCTCGGTCCGCACGACGTGCTGGTCGAGGTGCGCGCAGCCGGCCTCAACCAGCTCGACGAGAAGGTGCGCGCCGGGGAGTTCAAGCCGCTGCTCCCCTACCGAGCGCCGTTCACGCTGGGGCACGACGTGGCGGGCGTCGTCGTCGCGACCGGACGCGAGGTGTCGGCGTACGCCGTCGGCGACCGGGTCTGGTCACGACCCCGCGACGGGCGGATCGGCACGTTCGCGGAGCGGATCGCGATCCACGAGTCCGACGTCGCGCACGTCCCCGCGTCCATCTCTCTGGAGGAGGCCGGGTCGTTCCCCCTCGTCGGGCTGACGGCGTGGCAGGCGCTGGTGGAGCTGGGCCGCCTCCAGCCCGGCCAGAAGGTGCTCGTCCACGCCGGCAGCGGTGGCGTCGGCACGGTGGCGATCCAGCTGGCCAAGCACCTCGGTGCGACCGTGGCGACGACGGTCAGCGCGTCGAACGCCGACTTCGTGTGCGACCTGGGAGCCGACGTCGTCGTCGACTACCGCACCCAGAAGTTCGACGAGGTGCTCAGCGGCTACGACCTGGTGCTCGACGGCGTCGGCCCGGACAACGTGCTCCGCTCGCTGCGCGTGGTCAAGCCGGGCGGCACGGTCATCGGGATCTCCGGCCCCCCGACGCCCGACTTCGCGGTGCGTTCGGGGCTGAACCCCCTGCTCCGCGCCGTGTTCGCGGTGACCAGCGCGCGCGTGCGACGCCAGGCGCGACGTCGCGGCGTGTCCTACGAGTTCCTGTTCATGCGCGCCGACGGCCGCCAGCTCGCCGAGCTGGGCGCCCTCGTCGACGCCGGCGCCATCCGACCTGTCGTCGGCCGGACGATCCCCTTCGCCGACCTCCCCGACGCGCTCGGTGGCGTCGGCACCGACGGCACCCGCGGCAAGACCGTCGTCACCGTCACCCCCTGACGACGACCGATCCCACGAGCTCAGGAAGGACCCACGATGACCAGCACCGAGAACGTCGTCCGCACGTACGCCGAGGCGCCGAACGCGAGCATCACCGCCGGCGGAATCACCTACGCCTACCGCGAGCTCGGCCCGCGGGGCGGCATCCCCGTGGTCCTCTTCATGCATCTCGCGGGCACGCTCGACAACTGGGACCCCCGCATCGTCGACGCGATCGCAGCACGGCGGCACGTCATCGCGTTCGACCAGCCCGGCGTCGGCGCATCCACCGGCCGGGTGCCGCGCACGCTCGAGGAGTCCGCGGACGACGCCTACGCGTTCATCGCGGCGCTGGGTCTCCGACGGATCGATGTCGTCGGATTCTCGATGGGCGCGATGATCGCCCAGGACCTCGTCGTCAAGCACCCGGACCTCGTACGCACGCTGGTGCTCACGGGCACCGGTCCTCGCGGCGGGAAGGGCATCGACAAGGTCGTCATGACCACCTACCTCGACATCGTCCGCGCGGCACTGGCGCGCGCCGACGCCAAGGAGTTCCTGTTCTTCAACCGCAACTCCGCAGGCAAGACGGCCGGTCGCGAGTTCGTCGCACGGCTGCAGGAGCGCACCGTCGCGCGCGACGACACGATCTCGCTGCTCAGCTTCCAGCGTCAGCTGCTCGCGATCGCCCGGTACGGCCGGTCCGCACCCGCCGATCTCTCGACGATCACTGCGCAGACCCTGATCGCCAACGGCGACAACGACCGCATGGTCCCCTCGGTGCTGTCCGAGGACCTGCACCGTCGCATCCCCGGTTCACGGCTGATCATGTACCCCGACTCCGGCCACGGCGCGGTCTTCCAGTACCACGAGCAGTTCGCCCCGGTGCTCGTCGAGTTCCTCGGCAGCGGTGAGACGGACGGGCACTAGAGTCGCCGCAGATCGGGGTACAGGATCCTCGACGCAGGCGCGAGACGGCGAGGAGCGCGAGATGGTGCAGCCGGCGCCCCCGGCCGGGCGGCGGGAACGCAACAAGCAGGCCAAGCTCGACCGCATCATCGCCGCTGCCGGGCAGCTCTTCGCCGAGCACGGGGTAGACGAGGTGACCACCCAGCAGGTCGCCGAGGCCGCCGACATCGCCACCGGCACCCTGTTCCTCTACGCCAGGACCAAGACCGAGCTGCTGCTGCTCGTGCAGAACGCGCACTACCGCGACGCCCTCGAGGAGGGCCTGCGCAAGGCAGCGCGCCGCTCGGACCCCACCGACGCGGTGATGGCGCTCCTGACCCCCGTCATCCGGTGCAACCGCGTCCAGTACGAGAACGGTCGCGTCTACCTCCGCGAGATCGCCTTCGGCGACACCACGGCGCCGAACCACGCAGAGGCCGTCGCGATCGTCGAGGAGACCCAGCACGCTCTCGCCGACACGCTCGTACGCACGACGTCGGTCGACGCGGACAGTGCCGCGGTCATGGCCACCCTGATCACGGGAGCCCAGCTGCTCGCCCTCGCAGGTGCAGCTGAGTCCGACTCGGACGACGACGTGGCGGCCAACCTCCGCCGGGCGGTGGGGGTCCTCGTCGCCGCCCCCAGGCCGAGGACCCGCTCAACGAGGGCGCGAGGCTAGATCGTCGTACGCGCCGATTCGGCCCCGCCTCTCGGAGTCGAACCGATGCCTCTCCGCATGACGACGTGCGGCGCGGAGGCCGCAGGCCGACCAGCGACGCCGCACGCACGAACGCCCGGCCCCTTGAGGGACCGGGCGCTTCGTCTCGGAGCCGCCTATCTCAATCGAACCGACGACCTACGCATGACGACGTGCGTCGCGGAGGCCGCAGGCCGACCAGCGACGCCGCACGCACGAACGCCCGGCCCCTCGTGCAGGGACCGGGCGTTTCGTCTCGGAGCCGCCTATCGGAATCGAACCGATGACCTACGCATTACGAGAGCGTCCCAACGGTGCAGGAGCTTCCGCGGTGCGTCCCAAATCTCTTTATTTCCAAGGCTTTCGTGTTTCGGTGTCTCGGGTCGTGTTGCGCATTTGGGGACGAGACGGGGACGAGTTCGATCATGAAGGAATGGCGGTTCAACGGCCATCACCGTTCCAGTGTTGCCAACGCGCTCTGCACCCCGCGCGATCGCGACGTCGCGTGCTCTCGAGACGTGCCACCGCGGCAAAGACCGCCAGCAATTGTTGGTCCAATCGGCTGCCGAACCTTCGCCCACCCGCGCCCCCGCTGCCCGCGCGTCATCCACCTCGGTCTGGTGCCGGATCGCGACTACACCCATCAGCGGTCCACCCGAGCATCTGCAAGCAGGCCAAGACGGAGCCCAGAGGCTGAGAGGCGTGGCCCGAGCACGCTCCGGACTCGCGCCACGCCGTTCCCACCCGTCAGCCGCGGGCTGGCTGGCGGCAACGACTTCAGCCCGTCCCGCAGCTCGAGGACGTTGCCGCCCTCCGCGTCATTGCGGAAGAGTCGGCGAGGGAGGCCTGCCCCGACTCTCTATCCATCAGACAGGGCCGGGGCCGGGCCGGCTAGGTGACTGGGCGGTAAGTGATGCGCGTCACGGGCTGGCATGAAGTTGGTCGATCGACAGACATCGAAGAACTATGCGGTCCCGGATCGTGTGGCGGCTTATGCCGCCCTCAGACCGGTGTCCAACCGCAACCGTTGCCTTCCCTGGGGATCGGCGCGCGCGGTGTCGCACGTCGCAGTCGACCCTCGGCGCCGCACGTCGCAGTCGACCCTCGGCGCCGTCAGCCCCTCCCCGCTCGGGAAGGGCCAGCGGCGGACACGGACCTCGCGGCCGCACACCGGGCAGGGGATCATGTGGGCCAAGTCTCGACGATAGGTCCGAGCGGATCCGGACTCCTGCCGCGCGCACGGGCGGGACGGAAGGTGTGCGTGTCCGCGTTCCTCGTGCTCGGGGTGTGATGCCGAGGGAGCCGTCGGAGTCGACTGTCCCAGGGTCTCCACGTTTGCCAGGGGTGGCGCGGACCCGCGGGTCTCTCGTCCCGCTTCTCGATCGCGGTCGTCGCAGCCAGACCGCAAGGACCGGGGGTCACTGGTCGGGGTCGAGGTGGTGCCCGATTCGTGTCAGGGCGGCGGTGAGGTCTCGGGGTGTGACCGAGGAGTCGGGGTCGAGTAGGCGTTGGGCGAGCAGGCCGAACAGCAGGGCCTGGTAGACCGCGCCCACGGCGTCGTCGTCAGGGGTGCCGCGGGTGGTGAACAGCGCAGCCAGGTCGTGCCGGGCCGCGGTCTGGGCCTCGACCATGGCGGTGCGCAGGTCGGGCACGTGGGGGGCCTGGGCGGCGACCTCGAGGGTGAGCTGCCAGACGCGCGGGTCGGCGTCGAATTCGTCGTAGATGCTCTGCCACGTCCGGGTGAACGCGGTCGACGGCTTGCCACCTTGGCGTGGTGGGGTCAGGCGGCCGGAGAAGCCCTCGAGGGCGAGCATGAGGGCCTGGTTGAGCAGTTCGTGCGTTGACCCGAAGTGGTAGCCGATGGCGGCCAGGCTGACCCCGGCGGTGCTGGCGATGTCGCGTGCCGTGGTGCGCGCGTAGCCGCGTTCGAGCAGGCAGCGCTGGGCAGCATCCAGCAGCGCCTGCTTGTTGCTCACGACACGGCATGCTAGGCGACGGCGACCGGGGCCGGCGGCCGGTCGGGGTGGCCACTCACCGACGGGGACGGGTCATGCTCCCGCCTGCGAGCCGCGACCAGGCGCCCCACGGGAGCAGCCGCGACGCCAGCAGGGTGGAGCGGCCACGTACGGGGTAGCGCAGGCGCCGCGACCGGTCGGTGGCGGCTCGGTAGATCGCGGCTGCGACCCGCTCCGCGGTGGGCGCGCGCAGCTGGCCGTGCCGCACCCAGGACATGTGGTTGGCATAGGCCTGCGCGTACGCGGGGTGGACCTGTTCGCTGAGGTGGTCCAGGAAGCTGGTCCGGAAGTGGCCGGGCTCCACGACCTTGACCCGGATGCCGTGGGCACCGAGCTCGTAGAACAGCGACTCGGACAACCCCTCGACCGCGAACTTGCTCGCGCTGTAGGCGCTCATGAACGGAGCACTGGTCCGTCCGCCGATCGAGGTCACGTTCACGATCGCTCCGCTCCCGGTCTCCCGCATCACTGGGACGACCGCCTGGGTCATGCTGACTACGCCGAGCGTGTTCGTGGCCAGCTGGTCGGCGAACCCGTCCAGGGCCATCCCCTCCAACGGTCCATACAGTCCGAAGCCGGCGTTGTTCACCAGCACGTCGACCCGACCCCAACGCGACACCACCCCTCGCACCGCACGATCCACCGACGACGGGTCGGTCACGTCCAGCTGCTCCACGAGATGCCCCGGGTGCTCCTCGCCCCAGCGATCCAGCGCCGCCACCGAACGGCCCGCCGCGACCACGCGCCATCCGCGCGCCGCGAACAGGTCCGCCGTCAGGCGGCCGATGCCGCTGGTGGCCCCCGTGACCAGGACCGTTCCCTTCGCCGAATCTCCCATGACGTGAACTGTACATATGTCTTAGACGTTTGTCTAAGTATTTGTCGTTGCGCCGGAGTCTCGGCGAGCCCGGAGCGGCAGGGGAGCAGTCGATTCCCCGCGGCGACGGAGCGGTGTGACGGTTGTTAACACTGGGTTTCCGGACCGGCACCGACCTGCGAGGCGCGCTAGGTTGCCCAGTCATGACCCGCGATCAGGTGATCCACGACGCCTACACGACGATGACGTGGCTGAGCACGCTTGAGGGCACCGAGCACGATTCTCATGCCCAGCAGGCGTACGCGGTGGTGGAGCAGCTGCTCGGCTGGGTCCGCGCGTGAGGTCCTCTGCGCACGGCTGGTCCATGGAGAGGTTCGAGGCGGCGCAACCGGGCTCGGGCACGGGGCTGGTCACCCAGCTGCTGGTCGGCCCGGCCCATGCGGTGCTCGTGGACGGTGGCACCGCGTGCGGGGCCCAGGTCCTCGAGCAGACCATCATCGACGGTTGGCCGCCGGCAGCTGGCAACGCGTGCGTGGCCTGCTCGCGTCGCCTCGGCTCGCAGGCCGGGCTGGCCGCCCGCTGAGAGAGTGCCGCTCGGGTCGCACGACGCGGCGGTGGCAACGGCACGCCGGGGCGTCCCCGGGGTGCCGCCCCGACCCGTTTCCGGGCTCGTTCGTTAACCGTGGCTGGGGCTGCAGTTGACCACGTGGCGGGGCGACCCGCCGCGGCGCCACAGACGGCGGTCGCCGTGGCCAGGGGCGGACGGTCGGGCTTGCCGCGTATTCGCCGCGAGCGACGGTCCCGCCCGAAGGGCGGATCGCGGATACGGCCCGCAGGCCGTCGTGCTCGACGACACGGGGGGATCGTGAATGCTCGGGGTGCCACGGGACGGGATCGGCCGGTCTGGACAGCGCGCCTGTGGGGCAGCCACGCTCGTGGTCGGCGGGCCGCGCACGGGAGCCGACTCCCCGCCGGGATCGAAGGGATGCGCGGCCCGCCCGTCCCCGGCGCGACGAGGCCCCGGGTTTCTACGTTGTCCCGGGGCCTCGGGTCCCGCCACGGCCAGGGCGGATGCCCCCTGGGTGGTCGCCGCGAGAGAACGGTCGATCGAACAGGAGCCGTCGTCCGCGATCCCACTCTAGACCGCGACCCGAGACGGGTCAGGTGTTCCGGACCGGTCCACGCCAGGCCCGGGCTCCACGGTTCCAGCGACCCCGCTCGGCCGACGATGGACCGGGCGCGCACCGCGCACACACCGGTCGCCCCCGGGCTGTGTCTGCCGGCGCGCAGCCTTGGCTGGTCCGGGGGGATCCGTGCCGGGCGGCCGAGTCAGGCCAACCCGGGCGCCGCCCTCGACCCGTCGCTACCGCCGGCGTCGCGGTCGGGTTCCTGCAGGGATCGCGGTCGTCGCGGGTGTGGTGCAGCAGACAGCCGTCCAACCGGTCAACGGGAAGCCGCCGGCGGTACGTTCTTTCGCGTCAGAACGATTTCCCGGCAGGGGTGAGGGACTCACGATGAAGCGCAGGACTCTGGACTACACGCTGGCCACGCTCGGGGCGGTGATGGCTGTCGTGCTCGCGGTCGGCGGTGGCCTGCTGCTGTACGCGGCGAACTTCACCAACACGACCATCAGCGACCAGCTCAGTGCCCAGCACATCCAGTTCCCGCCCGCCGACCAGGTGCCCGCCGCCGAGTACGGCGACACCATCAACGGCTACGCAGGACAGGACGTCACCACCGGCGCGCAGGCCAAGGCCTACTCCGACATGATCGCGATCCACCTCAGCAAGGTCGCCGACGGCAAGACCTACTCCCAGGTCAGCGAGGAGTGGATCGCCTCCAACACCGACCCGACCAAGCGCGACCCCGCGCTCGGCGCCCAGCGCCAGACCCTGTTCATGGGCGAGACGCTGCGCGGGCTGCTGCTCAACGTCTACGCGTTCTCCATCTTCGGCACCATCGCCCTGATCGGCGGCTGGGTGGCGCTGCTCGCCGCCGTCATCATGGCCATCCTGGCGGTCGTCGGCTTCATCCACGGACACCGGGTGAGCAAGGACGCCCTCGTCGGCGCCCCCGACGCGAAGCCGACCGTGGCGGCCGGGTAACGCCCCGGTCAGACTGCCGGCTCCGGGAAGGCCGCCCCCTGACGAGGGAGGCGGCCTTCCCCAGTTTCCGGCAGCGGTCAGCCCGCCCGGAAGATCGCAACCGGGTCGATCACCGAACCCCCGGGCGGGCTGAGCACCCGGCGAGCGGCGTCCCGCAAGATGCTGGGTCGCCAACCCCGGCGGGCCGCCTCGCGATAGACCGCGTCCAGGCACGGCTCCACCTGCTCGAGCAGGCGCGCCACGACCGGGTCCGGCGGCGCACCCGCCGGTGGCACATGAGAGAACACGAGCATCCGCACCACCAGCACCACCGTGTAGTGCGCCTTCAGGTCGTCGTCACCGAGCTCGCCCAACCCGGCCCTGCCCGACAAGCACCGGTCCACCCACGCGGCGAGCTCCTCCACATCCACGGTCCGCTCGCCCACGCCCACCAGGCTACCCGCGCACACCGACGCGGTCCGTGGCACAGAAACCAGCGGTCGCGACGCGTCGCCCGCGTGCGGAGTCCGCGACCGACGCACCCGCGCACTCTGGCGGGCACGCATCCGATCCTCCGCCGACCCGCCGCGTCGACACTCGAGGAGGAGCGTCCGAGGGGATCAAGCACACGCAGGCGCTGACGGAAGATGCGCAGGCGCGGCGTGCGCCGCGCGGGCGAACCCAGAGCGTCCTGTCCCCGGGTCCCTGCTGGTCGTCAGCGGCAGGTGCTCACAGCCGTCGACGGCGCTGCTCCGTCGGTCATTCGGCCGAGTCGGAGATCGCAGGCAAGCCCGCCAGGAAATCCCTGATCTCGTTGATCAACGCCGTCCGGGTGAGGCTCTCCCACTCAGCGGGCGTCACCGACAAGCGATGCATCGATGGGCAGTCGACCCAGGCGCGCCGGGCCCAGGTCTGGTTCTGCAGCGGCGTGCCACAGATCGGGCACGCCAGGTAGCGAGCGCTCACGCGACCAGGCTAGACGCGACGCCGAGGGCGACGCACGACCACGATGCATCCCGGGGCCGCGCACGTCGTCGGGAGCGACACCCAGCGCATCACGCCGAGCCGAGACACGGGGCTCACGGCAGATCCGTCGACGCCGCGCTGCGGCGGGTCGATCAGCGGACGATCTTGAAGTTGAACGTGGGGGTATCGAGGGCGGTCATGAGGCGCAGCCAGATGGGCAGCAGCATCTCGGTGCCGCGGGCGGTGGTGATGTCGCCGAGGTCGATGATGTCGGTGTGCCCGAGCTGGGTGAGCAGGGTGGTGGCGGTGGTCTTGGCGTCGGTGTCGTTGCCGGAGAGGAACACGCTGGTGGGTTCGGGGAGCTGGTCGGGGTGGGCCATGAGGTCGGCGTTGAGCGTGTTCAGGGTCTTGACCACGAGCGCGTCCGGGAACGCGCGCTGGATCTGCTCTCCGAGGGAGTCGGTGTCCTTGACGAACAGGGTCGGGGGCATCCCGGCGGAGAAGTCCAGGGGGTTGGCGATGTCGAGGAGGACCTTGCCGACGAGGTTGTCCGCGCCGGCCAGGGCCAGCATCTCCAGCGAGGCGTGGCCGTGGGAGGCGTTGATGACGACCTCGGCGCCCGCTGCGGCCTCGGCGAGCGGGGTCAGCCGGACCCCGGGGTGCTCGTCGGCCCACACCGCGTAGGGCGGGTTGCCCATGGCATCGGCGTCGGTGCGGGCCAGGGTAGCCTGCGGGTCGCGGGTGCCCACGGTCACGTCGTGGCCGAGCTGGTCCAGGCGGGACGCGAGTGCACGCCCGACCATGCCGGTGCCCAGGACTGCGATCTTCACGGTACCCGCTCCCTCTTCTTGGTAGACAGATCTGTCTCGTGCTGGCGAGGGTAGCAGACGGAACTGTCTGTCTGCAAGGGTATGCTGGTCGGGTGACGTCGACGGGCTCCGGTGCTCCCGCGGTCGGCAGTGCCCGTGCGGGGGCGGCGCGCGAGCGCATCCTGCGGACCGCGTTCGGGTTGTTCTACGCCCAGGGGATCCGCGGGGTGGGGGTGGACCGGATCATCGCGGAGTCGGGAGTGGCCAAGGCGACGTTCTACCGCCACTTCCCCGCCAAGGACGACCTGGTCCTGGCCTACTTGGATGAGGTCGACGCGACCTGGACCGGTCAGCTGCGCGCTGCTGCGGCCGCGGCGGGACCGGCGCCGCGCGACCAGCTGATCGGCCTGTTCGATGCGCTGTCGGCCGCGTGCCGGCGACCCGGGTACCGGGGATGCGGGTTCATCAACGCCGCCGCGGAGAACCCGCCCGGCACCCCGGTCCACGACCGCACCCTGGCGCACAAGGACGCGGTCCGGGCCTGGATCGCGGCGCTGGCCGAGCAGGCGGGAGCCACCGATCCCGCCGGTCTGGCCCGCGCCCTGACCCTGCTGCTGGACGGCGGGCTGGCCAGCGGCTCGACCGACGGGCAGCCCGACGCACCGGTCGCAGCGAAGGCGGCCGCCCGCACCGTCGTCGACGCCGCGCTCGGAACCGGGTCACCTTTGGACTGACAGAAGTTGACTTCTGTCAGTCCAAAGGGCAGAGTTCGGGTCATGGTCGTCGAACCGGCTCCCGCCGTTCCCTTGAGCCCGGAGGCGATCCTGGACGCCGCCGAGGCGGTGCTGCGCCGTCATGGCCCGGCCAAGGCGTCGGTGGTCGACGTGGCGCGGGCATTGGGCGTCAGCCACGGCAGCGTCTACCGGCACTACCCGAGCAAGGCCGGGCTGCGCGACGCCGTCACCGAGCGGTGGCTGGGCCGGGTCTCGGCCCCGCTCGAGGCGATCGCTGGCCGGATCGGCCCCGCCCCGGCCCGTCTGCACGACTGGCTGCTCGCGCTGGCCGCCAGCAAGCAGACCATGGCCCGCGAGGACCCCGAGCTGTTCGAGACCTTCCACCAGCTGACCCTGGCCTCCCGTGCCGTGGTCGCCGCGCACGTGGACCACCTCGCCGACCAGCTCGCCGCGATCGTGGCCGACGGGATGGCCGACGGCGACTTCGCCCCCGGCGACGCCGCCACCGCCGGCCGCGCCGTCCTGCACGCCACCGCCCGCTTCCACCACCCCGCCCTCGCCGGCGAGTGGGGCGACCCGGCCGCCCTGGGCGCGGAGCTCGAAGCCGTCATCGCCCTGCTCCTGCGCGGACTGACCGCCCGCTGAGCGCACCAACCGCCTCCCACGGACAGGACCCCGCCATGGACATCACCGACCGCGTCATCATCATCACCGGCGCCAGCGCCGGCATCGGCCTCGCGACCGCCACCCACCTGTCCGACCTCGGCGCCCGGCTCGTGCTCGCCGCCCGCGACACCGACGCGCTCCACCACCTCGAAGGACAGCTCCCCGGGTCGATGGCCGTCCCCACCGACATCACCCAGCCCGACCAGGCAGCCCGGCTCGTCGAGCAGACCCTCGACCGGCACGGTCGCATCGACGTGCTGGTCAACAACGCCGCCCGCGCGATGGCCGCACCCGTCGAGCACATCGACCTCGACGCCTACAGCCACCTGCTCGAGCTCAACCTGCTCGCCCCGCTGCGCCTCATGCAGCTGGTCATCCCCACGATGCGCGCGCACGGCGGCGGCCACATCGTCACCATCAGCTCCCAAGCCTCGACCAAGGCCATCCCCTACATCGCCGGCTACGCCTCGACCAAGTCCGCGCTGGACACCCTGTCCCTGACCGCCCGCACCGAGCTCGCCGACGACGACATCACCGTCAGCATCATCAAGCCCGGCATCGTCGACACCGACTTCGGGCAGAACACCCCCCACCCTGAACCCGACGAACTGCGACGCGCACCCGACGGCACCCTGCACCCCCACATCATCTCCCCCACCACCGTCGCCCACGCGGTCGCCGACATCCTCCGCACCGGCGACGCCGTCATCGACCTCATCCCGGCCTAGCAGCACGCCACCACACACCCAGACCCCAGCGCGACGCCAAGCCCGTTCCCCGTCTGCGGCGACGCCGGCCGGTTAGGGCACGATGCCCAGCGGTACTCGCGAATGACGCGCCAGGTCGACCGCGACCGACCCGACCCACGGCGACAGGCGTGAGAGGAACTCCGACCTTCTGGGTCTGTGCAGCCCCCTGGCTCTGGTCCAGGTCGTGTGAGAGTCGCGTCGGATTCTCGGGTTGTCGCAGCGCCTCCGGGACCGGGCCTGGACTGGTCCAGTTTCGGTGGTGGTAGGCACTCTCAACCACCCCCACCAATCCGGTCATCGGCGTGCTGCGACCGGGCCATCTTGGCGTAGGCGGCGGGCGTCTTGCCACCAAGCCCGCGGTGGGCTCGCCGCGTGTTGTAGAGGACGAGCCAGTCGTCGATGACGACCTTGGCCTCGAGCACGGAGTGGAACTGCTCGCCGTTGAGCAGCTCGCGGCGCATCGAGCCGTTGAACCGCTCGATGTAGCAGTTCTGCTGCGGGCTGGCCTTCGCGACGTAGACCGGCCGGACCTGCTGCGCGGCCAGCCATTCCTGCACGGTGTCGGCGATGAACTCCCGGCCATTGTCAGCGCGGATGAACGCCGGCTTTCCGTGCTGGTCGAACAGGCGCTCCAGGTGCCGGGTGACCTCGACCGCACCGATGCTGCGCGCGACGTGGGAGCCCAGCGCGACCCGGGTGTTCTCATCGATCACATTCAGGATCCGCAACGACCCACCATCCACAGTGCGGGCGGAGACGAAGTCGTAGGACCACACATGGTTGGGTCGCACCGCGGGCAGCATCCAGGCGCTGTTGGCGTCCTCCCCGATCGCCTTCTGCCCGCTGTTCTTCAGCCGTGCGGGGGGCACCTGCAGACCCTCCTGGCGCCAGAGCCGTTCGATGCGCTTCTTGTTGACCGGCCAGCCCTCCTCGACCAGCAGCGCGTGCACCATCCGGTAGCCCCACCGCGGATGGCGCTCGGCCAGCTTGGTCATCCGCGCGACCAGTTTGCGCTCGAAGTCGACCGGCGCCGCGGCATAACGGTTGGTCGATCGGTGCTGCCCGACCAGCCGGCAGGCACGGCGCTCGCTTACCTGGAACTTGCGCTCCAGGTGTGCCACCGCGTCCCGACGCCCGGCCGGGCTCAGAAGTTTCCCCGGCTCAGATCCTTGAGCATCGAGATGTCCAGCGCCTGCTCGGCCACGATCCGCTTGAGCCGGGCGTTCTCCTGCTCCAGCGCCTTGAGCCGATGCGCCTCGTCCTCCTTCAGCGCTCCGTACTTGGTGCGCCACCGGTAGAACGTCTGCTCGCTGCACCCCAGCTTCTTGCACACCTGCGGGATCGTCGCCCCCTGAGCCTGGAGCCTCTCCGCCTCACGCAGCTTCGCCACGATCTGCTCTGCCGTGTACCTCTTAGCCGCAGCCATCAGGAACTCACACCAGCCCTCTCACTTGGAGCAAGACTCTCAAGCGAAATGGACCGAAAATCGGGGGGGGCCGGACACCGGCCTCAGCGAAATGGCCGACGTGAGCTCTTTCGGCACTCGCCTACTGGAAGTCGTCGATCGTCTTGATGACGCGTCCGTGCCCCACGGGCTGCCCGTACCAGAGCGCGAAGGTGGTTCCGGGTTGTGCGTAGACCCGGGCTTCGTCGGCCCAGAACGTCAGCCGCACCTCGCGATCCGTTGAGCCCGTCTGGAGCGGCAGCCCGTCGTTGGTCGTGATCACTGCACCGATTGAGACGGGTTCGGGCAGTTCGTCACTCCCGCTCGGAAACTCGAGCAGCAGCGACCGCGTTCCCGACTCCAGGGTCAACTCGGGAACACCCTCAGCCCGTGGCGACAAGCTGATCAGCGCCGCAACCCGCACGCCGGGTGTCACGGAATCGGCCCGTGGTCTGTGACGTTGAAGATCTGCTGAAGAAGTGGGTTCTGGAAGAAGAAACCCGGCCCTTCTCCAGCTGCATGAATCGCGTCGGCTTGATCCAGGACACCGCGGGCGACGGTTCCAGACGTGACCCGGTATGGACCGCCGATTCCAGCCTTGGTGTACATCTGACCCAAATTCTCGGCTTGAGCCCGAGTCGGGAAGAAGTACTTGCCCTCCAGCCCCGCAGGACTGCGGTAAGCGCCGGTCTTGGCGATGTCGGCAGCCTCTTCAGGGCCTACTACTCGGAAGACCTGCGCGGCTTCGGGTGCGGTTTCTGCGGCAACACCGAAGCTACGAATGCGGGTGGAGCTCTCCCTTACCCCCTGAGATTCTCCACGGGCGGGGCCGGGGAGCAACGTGGCCAGCGACGGACGCTCGGCTGTGCCGAGCGAAACTGGAGTGGCCCCGTGGTAGGTGTACACGTGTGCCGTAGGTGGTGGGCTTGACTCGTTGGCGCCGGCCGGACTGGCCCCGAGCACTATCGCTGCCAGAACCAGGGCGAATCCCACGAGGGCAACGACAATGCCACGCCCGCCCGAGCCTCCCATCAAAGCGCCGGGGCAGAGCGCGGAACGCTCGCCGAACCCGCTGTTAGACGGGCGCACCAGCATCCTCCGCCCCGTGGCGCAGCATCACTCTGAGCCGGTCCCCTTCAGTCGTGCGGATGAGATCCAGTCGAAGGTCGGTATCGGCGATCTGCCGACGGGCGCTGGACGCATTCCGCCACTTGGCGAGGTTTGCCTTCACCTCGTCAACGGGGCCTGGAGCGAAGATCTCGACCCACTCGTCGCTGCTCATCGGAAGAACAACTCCGCCGTGTCGCCGGACCAGATGGCTGGCCCTTCGCTTGGTGGCAAGCCGGCCGTGCGCATCCCCTCGCGAATGTGGTTCAGCTCGTGCGCGATCGTGTTTACAGCGTCAGCTTCGCTCCGTAGCCCGAGGTCGGTGAGCGTCACTTGGAAGCGGCCGGATGCTCCGCGGATCAGAGAGCCTGCCCCGTTGAAGCTCGTGTACCCGTACTGGCCAGGGGAGCCGGTCTCGTAGCTCAAGTCCATGAGGCGCGTGTCGATGCCGTTTCGCTCCGCGGCGGCTCTCGCCGCAGATAGCGAGATGCCTGAGCCATCTGCTGCGCCCTCGGCCGTCCTGCTGACCTGCACTACAGAGTCTGCGGCAACATCGATGCTGGTGGTGGCGGCGCGAGTGGCGAGCCTTGCCGAGACGCCCGCTGCGCCTCCGTAGGCCATGGCTGCTGTGTTGAGGAGCCCGTCGCCGGTCTCATAGGCGTAGCGACCGGCTTGGTAGGGGCACCCGCTCGCGAAGGCGTCATGCATCCCGAAGCCGCCTTCGACGACCTGGTACATCGGGTCCACAGTCGAGACGGCAGCGGTCCACCAGCCCTGAGCCTCAGCCTTGCGAGACATGTTCTGCCAGAGTCCAGGGATGACGCCCGCGGGGTTGGAGGCGATCTGCAGTCGTTCCTGCGCGCCCTCGGCCCACGCGTCGAAAGCTCCGGCCGCGAAATCGCAGAGCGACTGAGGTCCAACGCATCGACCGCTTGGGTCCACGAGCAACACGGCCCGTCCGGTCGTGTAGCCATAGGTGGTGCCGTACCAGTTGTTCTCGCCGGCGGATCCGGTGTAGCTGAGGGGGTCTCGGGCGGTGAAGGTGCCGGTGGTTGGGTCGTACTGGCGGGCGCGGAGGTGCCAGGTGCCGTCTGCGTCGGGCAGGGCGCCGGTCCAGCCGAGGGCGAAGGCGGGTCCTGTGGGTGTGCCGGGGGCACCCGCGGCGGTGCGGGTGGCGCCGTAGGGGGTCCAGTCCTGGGCGCGGGTGATCGCGCCCGTGGATGACACGAGGTCGGTGACCGAGCCGAGGGGGTCGTGGGCGTACCAGCTGGTGGTGCCGTCGACGGTCTGGGTGAGGGCGGTGCCGGTACCGGCGGTGTCGTAGCGGATCGCGGTGACGCTGGGGGCGGTGGGGCCGGTGCCGTCGGGGTCGCGGCTGATCCCTGCGAGCATGGCCAGCGGGGTGTTGGTGTCCCAGGTGTAGGCGGTGGTCGCGCCGGTGCCGGTGCCGGCGGTGATGGCGGCGCTGGTGCGGTGCCCGTCCCCGTCGTAGCCGAACGTGGTGGTGGCGCCGGCGGCGGTGCTGGTGGTCTGGAGTCCGTCGAGGCGGTAGGTCCAGGTGCGGCCGGCGTTGTCGGTGGTGAGGTTGCCGTCGGGGTCGTAGGTGGGGACGGTGGCCGCGGCGGTGCCGATCTTCTGGGTCAGGATGCGGTCGCTGGTGTCATAGGTCCATGTCGTGGTGACCGGGCTGGAGACGCCGTTGATCTCGGTGAGCCGGTTGCCGTCCTTGTCGTAAGTCCACTGCTGGGTCGCGGTCGCCGCGGTGCAGGTCGCGGCGTAGCAGACGGCGGTGATGCGCTCGTTGGTGTCGTACAGATAGGACCGGTTCTCCGTGGTGCCGGAGCGGACCAGGACCGTCTTGGTGGGCTGGTTCGCGCTGTCGCGGGTCACGGTCTGCGACGTGAGGACCGAGGTGCCCTTCTTGCTGGTGATGGAGGTCAGGTAGCCGTTGCGGTCCCACACGCGGGTCTCGGTGGTGCCGTTCGGGGAGGTCGTGAGGAGCTGGTTGCCGGCGTCGTCGAAGGTGAACGTGGTCGTCCCGGTCGGGGCGACGACCTTGGTGGGCTGGTCGGCGACGTCGAACGTCCACGTCTCCACCGAGGTGTCCGGGCGGGTCCGGGTCAGCGGGTTCCCGTTCGCGTCGTACGTGTAGGCCCAGGACTGCACCGGTCCGCTGGCTGGGGTGAGGGTCTTGGTGAGCAGGTCGCCGTCGTCGTCGTAACCGTAGACGGTGGCGCCCGTGGCGTCGGTCATCGCGGTGCGCTGGGAGGCGGCGTCGTAGCCGTAGGTCACGGCCGGGGTGGCGTCGCTGTAGGTGCGGCCGGTGAGCCGGTCCAGCGCGTCGTAGCCCAGAGTGGTGGTGCCGCGGGGGGTGGTGATCGTCGCGACCTGGCCGTCGGGCTTGTAGGTGTAGGACCGGGCCACGGTCGCCGGGTCGGTCTCCGAGGAGACCCGGTCGGCGTTGTCGTACCCGGTCGCCCAGACCCCGCCCTTCGGGGACGTGATCGAGGTGCGCCGGTCCGCGGCGTCGTAGCCGAG
This sequence comes from Candidatus Nanopelagicales bacterium, assembly GCA_046330715.1. Lineage (GTDB taxonomy): Bacteria > Actinomycetota > Actinomycetes > S36-B12 > CAIYMF01 > Longivirga. The sequence continues at coordinate 41,560 of JAXLSG010000003.1, read as the reverse complement.
CACGGTGAGACCGGTGTCGGGGGCGGTGATCTTCCACAACCGGCCCGGCCCGGCGCCGGTCCCGGTGACCGGCTCGTAGGTGTAGGTCGTCGTGCGCGACTTGCCCGACACCTTGCTCGCGAGGCGCCCGTCGGGGTCCCAGGTCGACTTCCACGCCCGGCCCAGGTTGTCCGCGGTCTGCGCCACGTTGCCGGCGATGTCGTAGGTGATCACCGACGTGAAGTTGGCGGCGGTCGCGCCGGTGGCGTTGCCGCGCGGGTCGGTGGTCTTCCACAACCTGCCCGCCCCGTCGTAGGTCCAGGTCGTGGTCCGCCCCGACGGCGACGTCGCCGTGACCAGCGGGTCGACCAGGCGGACCGGGTGCCCGGCGGGGTCGTAGCTGGTCGTGGTCGTGCTCCCCCGCCGGTCGGTGACCGTGGTCCGGCGCCCGGCCCAGTCGTAGCCGAACCCTGTCCAGTACCCGCGCGGCCCGGTGACCCGATCGACCCGGTTCAGGGCGTCGTAGCGGGTCGTGGTCGTGCGCGACAGCGGGTCGAGCTGCTTCCACACCCGCCCGGCCTGGTCGTAGACGGTCGTGGAGACGATGGGTGCGCCGCCGGCGGGGTTCGGCGTCGACGCTGTGAGGAGCCGGCCGGCGGTGTCGTAGGCGTAGGTCGTGGTCGCCGCGGCCTTCACCGCGGCGGACGCGCCGGTGACGTTGCCGGCCGGGCGCATCGTGGTCGCGAGGCGGCCGTGGTCGTCGTAGCTGCTCGAGGTCGTGTCCCCCGCGCCGTCGGTCGAGGTGACCGGCCGGTCCGCGTCGTCGTAGGTGAGCGTGCGGGTTGTGACCGTGAGGGGGTTGACCTCGTGGTCGACCAGCCCGCCGGGCAGGTAGACCGTGGTCCACGTCTTCCCGGCCTGGTTGGTGCGCGTGGTCGGGCGGCCGTCGTCGTCGTAGCCGTAGGTCGTCGTGTACCCAAGCGGGGTCCTCGCGGTCAGGCGCAGCCCGCCGGTGTCGTAGGTGTAGGTCGTGCGATAGGTCGCCGGCGTCCCGCCGGTGACGTTGCCGCGCGGGTCGACGACGGTGAGGACGTCGCCGTAGGGGTCGTAGGTGAACGTCGTCCTCGCCGTCGTGTCCGTCGTGCCCGACACGTTGCCCGCCGTGCTCGTCGACGACGCGGTGAACCCCTCCGCGGTGTAGACCAGGTCGGTGACCGTGCCGATAGGGTCGGTGATCTTCGTCGGCAGGGTCGGGTGGACGGAGTCGGCGTAGACCCACGTCGTGAGCGCGTTCTGCGTCGAGTTCAGCCCGATGGTGCGGGTCAGCGGGTTCCCCGCCGTGTCATACGTCCACACCGTGCCATGACCCGCGGAGTCGGTCTTGGTCAGCGGCTCGTTGAACGCGTTGTACGTCCACGTCGTCGTGGTCGTCCCTGCGACCGCGCCCGCCGCGTCCGCCGGCCCCGCGGGGATCGTGTCGGTGAGCACGTTGCCCGAGGTGTCGTAGGTGCGGGTGCGGACCACACCGGTCGGGTCGGTCGTGGTCAGGGGCAGGCCCTGGTCGTTGTTCACCATCGACGTCGTCGACGCCGACCCGCCCGTCCCGACCGTGACCGCGGTCAGCCACAGGTTGTCGTACTGGTACTTGGTCACCACCCCGGTCGGGTCGGTCAGCGTCGTCACCCGCCGGGTGCCCGTCGGGATGGTCGAGTCGGTGTAGTCCAGGGTCGTGGTCTTCCCGCGCGGCGACTTCTGGGACAGCGCGCGCCCGCCCTGGTCGAACGTGGTCTCCGTGCGCGCGCCGGTCGGGGTGACCATCGCGGTCATCTGGTGGAAGGTGTTGTACTCGTAGTGCCACACCTTGCCCCGGCTGTCGGTCACCGTGGTCAGGTTCCCCGACGTGTCGTAGCCGTAGCCGACCTGCCGCGCCGGCGTCCCCGACCCCGACGGCCCGGTGACCGACTGGATCCGGCCGGCGGCGTTGTAGATGACCGTCAAGGCACGGCCGTCCGGGGTCGCGACCGACGCGACCTGCGACGGCGTCGACAGGCTGTAGGCCACCGACGTCGTCACCCCGGCCCGGTCGGTCACCGACAGCAGCTTCCCGCCCGAGTCGAAGCTCCACCGCTGGTTCCCGCGGCGCACCGACGTCCACGCGCCCGTGCCCGCGTCCTTGACCAGCGTCGCGTGCGTCTCCGGGTTCCCGGCGAACGTGGCACCGTCGGAGGTGTAGAACGTCGAGGTCGACCCGTTCTCCTGCACCAAACGGGCCGGTTCACCCGAGGTCGCGGGCGGGGCCACCTTCGCCGACAACGGCGTGGACCAGCCGAACCCCAACGGGCCGTCCTTGGCCGCCGACAGCGACGAGTACGTCCGCGACATCGCCAGCGGCGAGGACCCCGGCAGCGCGACGTCCGTCACCGTCTCGTACAGGTCGCCGGTGGCCATGTCCACCGGCTCCACCTTCGCGCAGCGCGTGCACCCCTGCGCCGGGTTCCCGCCACCGGTGTAGGCGACCGGATCCCCGATCCGGAACGCCCCCGCCGGGAACGCCCCACCGAGCAGGTTCGTCCCCGGGTTCGGGTAGAACGCGCGGAACCGCATCCCGAACGCCACCGGCCCCACCCCGAACCCGCAGCCGTTCATGCTCGCCGGATCGAAGTACTGCGGCTGCACCTGCCACGGGGACATCGTGGCAACCTCGTGCCACGACCCGTCCGGGCACTGCAGATCCAGGCCGATCGCCGTCGACGGCCGTTGCGCATCACTCGCCCCAGACCAGCCGCGGAACCACCACACCGAATCCGCCAAGTACCCCGGAACAACCCGCGGCTCCACCTCGAACGTCACCGGGAAATGCAGACCCGTCCCGAACGTCCAATCCACCGACCCGGAGAACCGAGCAACCCCCGGCGGGAACGTCGTCGCGCGCGCCGGACCCGCCGGCAGAACCACCAGCAGCGACAACAGCAATGCGCCGGCAACCACGACACTTGAGCGGACACGCAACGTCCAGGACACGAGCCCAACCTTCCCCCGGTGACTAGTGCCACCTTGTCCGGGCCCTGGCACGCAACGCAAGGGGGCGCGCCCGTCGCACGGCGGCCCTGACGCCAATCTCTACCGGGGTTGGAGTGCTGCCGAGACCTGATCTGAGTGCACGAGGCATCGGCGACACGCCGGGTCGGGGGTTCCTCGGCGTGCGCGTCACCCACGACCCGACCTGCTCGTGTCATGGCCCGAGCGATCGGGCAGAGCTGGTATCCATGGTCGCGGGGCACAGATGAATCGCCCCGTGCGGTCGCGCCCCAGGTGACGCGGAGGGACTCGGCCAGTGAAACCTCATCAGCGTCAAGCATCGGCGAATCTCTTCTCGCCCGTCCGCAGCGCCGGGGTCCAGGTACAGGGCTGCTCTTGCGACGGTCATCGATCCGCGGACATGACGCCGGTAGTGGGCGTGTGTCATCAGTCGTGGAGGACCCCTAGTGAAGGTTTCGAGGATCGTCACCGCAACGGCAGCTGCGCTCGCTGTGGCACTGACCACGGTGGGCCCAGCATCCGCAGCGCCGAGAGGCACCCACTGCTGGCAGGACGTGGAGTCCCACGCGGGCGCCTGCTACAACACCTACGCAGCGGTGCTCACAGACATCGCCCGCCACGCAGCGCTGCCCAGGGCGGGATCAGTCGGCGGGGGCGTCTCGAGCGAGGGGATCACGCCCCTGTCGACGGTGATCATCGGTCAGGTCTTCGAGGACCTGAACTACGGCGGCTCGTCGTTCACGTTCACAGCCTCCTCCGACTGCGACACCAACGCCGACGTCGACTGGGAGCTGTCGGCGATGCCCAGCGGCTGGAACGACCGTGTCTCCTCGTTCAAGTCCTTCGGTCAGTGCGCGACGAGGATCTGGCAGGACGTCGGCTTCGGCGGCTCCTACTACGGGTTCGTGGTCAACAGCACCTACGTCGGCTCGACCTTGAACGATCAGGGCTCCTCCATCCAATGGAACTGACGCCCTGCCGCCGCTCTGCGATCCCCGTCGGGAGCCAGCGGGCGCTGCGGGGTGAGGCGTTCAGTTGGTGGTGAGGGCGTCCGGGATTCCCAGGCGGAGGCAGGTCCTGTTGTCGCCGGGCATGACGACCAGCATCCCGTCCACGATGCAGGCCGCGAAGGACGCCGGGACCGCGTGCGTCCCGTCCGGGTGGGCGACGATCCCCGCGGTCCACATCGCGCGGCACGTGTCGATGGCGGCCAGGGGCGCGAAGCGTCCGTGGGTGTCCGTGACGGCTCCGAAGGCGTAGGGCTCCCACACCGAGTGCTCGGCGGTCGCCGCCGGCGAGCAGTAGCCCAGGTTGGCCCTGTCCGGTGCCGCGAAACGCAGGAACGCTGTCGCCGTGCCCGCGCCGAGGAGGATCAGCGCGATGAGCGCGGCAAGTACCACGACCAGACGCCGCCTCCTCCTGAACCTCGGGGAGCTGCGGCGTGCGATGTCAGCGAAGACGGCGTCGCGGATCGAGTCGGCGCGGGCCGGGTCCAGCGGCGGCGGCCACTGCTGCGAGTCACTCATCACCCATCACCTCCCGCCCCCCGCCGGACCCCCGTAGGCCCGGGCCTCCGTCCTCGCCGCGACCGGGGACGTAGCCGGCCGCCATCAGCTCCTCGCGGAGCATCCGACGGGATCGCGACAGCCGCGACCTGACCGCGGCGTGCGACAGCCCGAGCGCCTCGGCCGCCTGCGCGTAGGACAGCTCCTCCAGCAGGCAGAGGGACACGACCTGCCTGTCCACCGCGCTCAGCCCCTTCAGTGCTTGGGCCAGGGCCTGCGCAGCCTGGGCCCTCTCCGATCGGATCGCGACCTCGTCCGCGTGGTCGGCCATGGGCTCAGGCGGGGCCAGGCGCGCCAGCGCCGTCCGATAACGGCGCAGGCCGCGCCGGTGGTTGCGCGCCACGTTCGTGGCCGTGACGAGCAGCCACGGCAGGACCGACCCGTCCACCACCCGCACGGCGCCCCTGCGCCTCCATGCCTCCAGGAAGACCACAGCCGTCAGATCCTCGGCGTCCTGCAGATCACCGAGCTGTCGTGCGCAGTGGCGGTGCACACGGGACACGTGCAGCCGATACAGCGCCTCGAACGCCGCCACGTCCCCCTTGGCCGCACGAGCCGCGAGAGCAGCCTCGTCGTCGGTGGCCACCCGACACCTACCCCCCGTCATGTCCGCGCTCACGTCATCGTCGCGTGCCGCCGCGCCGGCGGGCGAGGTTTGCGACGAATCCATCACCGCGGACATGACCGACCGAGAGACCGTCGCCTGCCGCACGGGGGAGGGCAGGCGGCGCGCTCTGTCTTGCGTGCGGACCGGGATGGTCGACCCTTCCCGGCTAAGCGATCGAGGAGGGCACCATGGGCGACAACGACCGAGAGGTCGTTCCCAACCCCAACGGCGGATGGGACGTCAAGAGACCCGGGGGCAGCCGCGCCTCGGCCCACACCGAAACGCAGGCCGAGGCCATCGATCGGGCGCGCGGCATCGTCCACCGGGCAGGCGGCGGCGAGGTGCGGATCCACGGCCGCGACGGCCGGATACGCGACTCCGACACCATCGCGCCCGGAAACGATCCCAACCCTCCCCGCGACACCAGATGAACGGATCGGCCCCCTACGCCATCGGGCGATCACACATGCGGCGAACGACAGACGAACGGAGCGGAGCCATGGCAGGCAAGGGCGAGACCTACAAGCGCCAGGACGGCAAGTACGGGTTCCGGGTGAAGGCGGCCAACGGCGAGCAGGTCGCCTCCGACGGCGGCCAGGGCTACAACAACAGGGCCGACGCCAAGGCCACGCTGGAGAAGCTCATGCGCGGCGACTACGACGGCCCCATCACCGAGGCGTAGGCCAAGCATCAGCCGCGCGACGCCAACGATGATGATGCCGCCACCGCGGGGCCCGGCCGGTCGGACCGCTCTCGCACGCCGCAGAAGCCCACTGCTGCAGCTCGCGGTCCTTGTCGCCGGCTGCGGTCTCGTGGCAGCGTGCACGGCCAGCCCGACGGCTCAACCTGCACACGTGACGATCTCGATGACCCGCACCGTGACCGCAACCCCACCGCCAGCTGCCGCGGCGAGCCCCGCCACGTCGAAGGCCTCCGCGGCGCAATCGTCCAAGCCCAGCCCCAGGGCGACCGTGACGAAGGCGGTACCCGCACCGGTGGTGAGCAAGCCGAGAGCAGCGCCGACCAAGACCAACACTCCAGCGCCCGCCGCCGATCCCGACTACGGCACATGCAAGAACGCCAAGACCCACGGCAAGGGTCCCTACTACCGCGGGAAGGACCCGGAGTACTACTACTACCGCGACGCCGACCACGACGGCATCGTCTGCGAGTAGGCCGCAGAACAGCCCTACCCGCCGTCGCCACGAAACCGTCATGCGCGCCCGGGCCGTCATCCCCACCGGGACCGACCGCTAGCTCCAGGCGCGCCACGCATCACGCTATGCCGGACCGACGCTCCCCCAGGCGACAGCGAACGCTGGTGAGCCCTAACGGCACTTCGCGTGCAGCCTCAGCGGCACGCTAACGGCGCGTATTCGCGGCCTTCACCGGTCAAGCGACTCAGCGGAGTCGTCGGCTTCGACCGTGAAATCTGAAATCGAGCCATACTCCGCTTCAACTCGGTCAATGAATGGATACGCCGGCTTAGGACCGCCCCGCAACTGGTGCTCGATCAGGGCTTCCATGTACGCCTCCACGGCGGGAGTGTCAGGGTGCTGGTCCAGGCCTGGATACCCGTCGCCCCACCACGAGACCCCTTGTTCCTCGACCAAGAGGTCGGCCTGCCTACCCAACGGCTCCGAGATCTGGTCGATCACGTCGCTCGTGATCTCCTTGCTTGGAATGAGATACCCGTCGCGCTGCAACGCAACGTCACAGCGATAGCCGATGACCGGCGCGTCAGTCTCCCAGCGCCGGTAGACGATCCGGATCACCTCGCTACCCGGCTCCAGCCAGCTGTCGACGATGGCGCTGGGCCCCCACGAGTCACCCTCAGCGGCAAGCCCGCCGGAGGCGAAGTAGTCGAGCACCTGGCTCAGGACCTGATCGCCGGACAGGCGCGGTGAGCGTGAGCGTCGAGCCATCTACATCACCTCCAGGAGGAACATATTGTCGATCAACGCACGACGGCGACGGACGATGCATAACGGCACGTAGGCGCGCCTCACGTGACGACCAGCGTGGCCTTTGTGCTCCAGAGGTCGAGTGCGGTCAAGACCGCTTCGACGTCGTATCGTCCTGGTCGGACTCGATCCGCAGCCGGACCGAAGTCGACACCGAGGCTCATCGACTCACCGGGGGCTAGGTCGCGGAGCGGGTGCTGCCGAGGGGTATAGGCGAAGTAGCCCGGAGCCAGCCGATCACCGCGATCGTCGAGAAGCCAACCGTGAACGTAGCCATGGTCTTCGGGATCCCATACCCACGTCGTTGCTGACGTGTTCTGCAGAGTCACCGACAGACTGCCGAGGTCCGAAGCCTGGCAGCGGATGCCCTCTGGCCATGTGAGTGCAAGGCCCTGACGGCGCCTCGGGCGTCCCGGTCTCACGAGGTATGGCCCAGGGTCTCCGCTGAGAATCAGGCCATCGCCTCTGCCGGTGAGATGAACGAGAGCCCAGCCGTCCTCGTTCGGTGCCGCGAACAGGTGTGAGGCGTTGGGACCGTGGCTGTCGAGCAGGCTCAACTCTCGCCAACCGTCCGAAGGCATTTGCGCCATGAGCTCTGGGCCTACGCGGTTGTCCACATCAGCAGGAATCACTCGGCTCCAGGCGTCCCCGACCAGCGAGAGCCCGCCCGCTTCGATGTCGCGATTCCCCAACGAAACCCAGGTCAGCGGATCAGACGTCGACTCTGCCATGCGGCTCAGAATGCCGGATCGACACCCGACGAGGCGGTACAGATCGGCACTTAGGCTGTCGTCTCCCCGAGTAGTGGCGACGCTCTTCCGCTATCGGGTGGAGTACATCTTGGCCTTGCCGATGACCTCGATAGGGGTTCTTCTCTGGGTCCATCGCCCGGTGTGGGCGCGTTGGTGGTTGTAGTAGTCGAGGTAGCGGTCGAGTTCGGCCTTGAGTCCTTTGTAGCGGGGGAAGACGCTGCGGGCGAAGGCCGGCTTCCAGCACTCGTCGAGGATGGTCAGCTGGACCCGCTCGACGCAGCCGTTGGTCTGCGGGCGTCCTGGGGTGGTGCGCCGGTGGTTGGCGCCGACCTTGGCCAGGGTGGTCTTGAACTCCTCGGCGCCGAACTCGACGCCGTGGTCGGTCATCGCGGTCTCCAAGTGCCAACCGCGGGCGGCGAGGTCTGCCGCGACCCGGCGCGCGAGCATGGAGGTGAACTTGCCGCCTGGGTTGCGGGGCGTCGCGTGGATCTCGGCCCAGGTGAACGCCGATGCGACGTCGATCGCCGTGTACTGCCAGATCACCCCGCCTGAGTCGTGCAGGTGCCCGATCTGGAAGCAGTCGAACTGCACCAGCTCACCGGGATGACCTGCATGAATGTGCCGCTCGGGCTGGACCCGGTCCTCGATCGGTTCCCGGGGCACGCAGTGCCCGGCGATCAGCCCCAGCCGCCGGGCACGGGTGTTGAGCCCGTGGCGGCGCAGGATCAACCAGACCCCGTTCGGCGAGAGCCGGATGCCGCCCCAGACCGGTCGCGCCAGCTCCGCAGCGATCCGGTTCGGCCCGAACCCCGGGTGCCCCAGCGAGAACGCCACCACCCGCTGCTCGATGAACGGGCTCGTCGCGTTCGGCATCCTCGGCACCCGCCGCTCCCGCGGGCGCAGCGACTCCATGCCGAAGCGCAGCAGCTGCCGGCGCCACCGGTAGAACGTCGAGGGATGGATCCCGAACATCCGGCACGCGGCCCGCACGTTCCCGAGCTCCTCGGCCACCGCGAAAACTCGAACACGGAACCGGAACAGGGCATCATCATCAGTCACGGCGACGTACTCCTACTCTGCTCGATTGGCGTCAAGCAGAAGAGTGCGTCGCCGCTACCTTTCCCGGCCAGGCACAACCAGGTGTCGGCACAACTCGGGGAGAGGACAACTTAGGCGGCGTTTCGCTCACCGGTCGCCCTGATGAGGCACACGACAGCGGCGAGCACAGCACCGAGTCCCAGACCGACCAGGTTGGCGACGACATCCATCGCGTCACAACCCCGATTGAGCGCCAGAACGAGGGCCTGGCTGCCCTCAATCACGAATGGCGCCGCCGCCGCAAGGACAAGCCAGAACCAGCGAGGCGTAGCGAGCCAGGACGCGAACCCGAGCGGGACGAAGAGCAAGACGTTGGCCAGCCGTTCCTTAGGAACTTCGCCCAACGTGAGCCGGAACTGGCAAGTCACCTGATGGTCGAACATCTCGTACGGCGACGGCGTGAGCGTTGTCGCCAGTACGACGCCCCAGGCCAGCACCAGCAGTGCTGCCACGGAGGCCCGGTGCGTGCGCTTACCCACCAACCACACTGCTACGGCAATCACGAACGTCACCGCGATGGCCAGCGGTGCGTTTGGCGTCAGGCTCGGCAAAGGTCCCCCGGTGGTTGCTCCTCGTGGTCATCATCCTGTCGGACGAAGCGAGCGCGAATGCAGGATCTTGGGACAGGAACCGAGTCAGAACGGCACTTCTGCGGCGTGGATCGCGTGGTGGCGCCCGTCGTGCTGAGGCCGCGGCCTGTCCTTCGTCACCGCCGCGTCAAGGCGTCGCCCAAGGACTCGGCGTTGTCGCGCAGCCACTGCTGGCGCCGCAGGATGCGGTCGCCCACACCCTCGCCCCACATCCGCGCCCATCCGCCGCCGTCTCGTAGGGCGCGCCGGCGCATGAGGAACCAGGACCGCTCGGCCGTCCGTTGAGCCACCGCGACGACCGCGGCGCGTCCGGCGTCGTCGAGATCGTAGGCATCCACGATGAGCGCGGCTCGAGCGATCGCGTCCACCTCGCGTACTGACTCCTGGCGGTCCTCCGGCGGCATCAGGGGTGCCCACCACAACAGCACGTTGCACACCTCGTCGACCCGGCTCACCGGTTGGGCCAGGTCGAAGTCGATGAGCCCGACGGCTTCGCCGTCACGGAAGACGACGTTCTCCGGTGTCACATCCCGGTGCCCCACGAACGTCGGCGCGGGGCCGACCGGCCGCGGTGCTCCCTCGGGATCGACCTCGTCGGGCAGCAGGTGACCTGGCAGGCCCATCGGCACCATGGCGTCGTCAAGCGTTCGCACGAGCCGGGCGACGGATGCGACGCGCCGCTCATCGGTCACCCAGTCCGGCCAGGGCCGGCCCGCGACCTCGCCCTCGATGTAGGTGAGCATCTCCCGACCCCGGTCGTCCTGGCCGAGGTATCGCGGAGCTCCGGCGAAGCCCACGCGTTCGAGATGCTCAAGCATGGCGTGCACGAGCGGCGAGTGGGGCCCGGTGGGGCGACGCACTGTCTCACCCACGCGCACCACGCCGGCCGTGACGTCACCGCCAGCGAGCGGCACCTCGACCTCACCCGTCATGGCTCGATGATGGCAGCGTCCCGGCCCACGTCCAGTCGACTCCCATATCCACGCCTCCCGATGGGGGCGATGCGGGACTGATGAGGAGTCCCGAATCGCGGTCCAGCCCGCCGCCCAATGCCGGATATTGGTGCGCAAGCGCACGCTCGGACTGTGATTGCCGGATGGCGCGGACGACCATCACGTCGGCTGCCACGCCCCGCTACGACCGCGCGCTCGGCAAGTCGATCGGCACGCCAACTACGTCGTCGCCGCCTTCATCGCTGGCGCTCGGCTGACCGCGACACCACTCTGGCCCTGCGCACGATGCTCCAATATCCGGCAATATGCGCGGGGTGACTCCCCGTATCCCGTTCGCCGGTGCTGCTCCCACGTCGGAGTTATGGCAACGGGTTGACTGGATGCTCTTGCAGAACGGCAACGTGCATCACTGCAGCGCCCCAGAGACGCTGCAGAGCGCACTCGGCACGTTGACCAGCCTCGGCTACAAGGCGTTCTCGGCGGACGCTGGCACGTGGTCAGACGCTGTTGGGATGCACGACTCGCTCGCCACGACGCTCGACTTCCCTGACTACTACGGGCGCAATCTGGCTGCGCTCGACGATGTCCTACAAGACGTTGCGGCGTTCGATCGAGCGAGTGACGAGTCGTCGGCGGGCACGGTCCTCGGCCTGTTCGGCTTCCAGCACTTCATGGAGCGGGAGCCGGACGTGGCGCACGCCCTGATGGACATCTGGGCCAATGAGGCGCGCATGGCGCTCGTTCTAGACCATCCGATGATCCTGCTCGTCGAAGGCGCGGGTCCCTTCCCTCCCCGTGTTGGCGGAGGCCCTGTCATGCCCGTCTGGCCGCAATGGTTCGACCGAACCTAGGTGCCGTTAGGGCTCGCCCACCTGATCGAAGATCCGGCAGTATCGCTCGGGTGAGCGAGACCGACGAGGCCCGTCAGGAGCACCTTGCCCGCGTCACGTCGCCACTACTCGCCGCTTGGGACGAGTTCCAGCACGGGCACGCCTCGCTGCTCGACCTGGCACGTCGGGCCGAGCAAGCGGAGACGGCTCTCGACAACGCGAGCGCGCCGCTGCCGCAACTCCTTCATGCTGCGGCCTCTGATCTGGAGTACGCCTTCTACGCCTCCGAGAGCGAGGACCACCCGGAGGAAGCGGCACGGATCATGGCCCCGGTCCTCGCGGCTATCGCGGGCGTCGGTTAGCCGCGCCGATGTGCCGTTAGGGCTCGCCCGCCTAGTCGAAGTTCCGGCACTATCGCTCGGGTGAAGCGAGGCGGGGTCATTGCACTGCGCCTCGTCGGCGGGGTGCTCATGGTCGTGGGGGTTGCTCTGGCAGTCTTTCCTGTCGACGCCTACGTTGAGGCCAAGCCCGTCCACTGCAATGGTGTTCCGCCATTCTTCGTCGGTCTCCCTAGCGACCCAGGGCCAGACGGGTTCACCCCTACAGACACCGCGTGCACTGACGCCGCCTTCTCACGAATGGGCTGGGCACTGCTTGTCGGCCTTACGGGCGTCGCCCTCGTGGTAGCGACGGTTGCCGTCGTGCGGCGGCGCAGGGTCGCGGGCTTGCCTTCCACCAAGTGAGATGTGCCGTTAGACCTCGTGCGATTTGCCGCGGCGCCAACATGTCTTGTCGGGTGCCGGGCTGTCCATGAGAGTTGGTCGGGTGATGGATCGGGAGTCGATCGAATCAGCGTGGCGAGCGCTGACCTCGTCGGCGGCTCGGGGGGATCCGGTGCAGGCGGCCTCGGCCATCGCTCCGGGGATTCAGGTGGGTCTGTTGCAGTCGGCGGCCGCCGCGGCCGTCGTCGCCCTGGCAAGGCCGGCCGGCGCGGCGGCTGTGACTCCGCTTATCGAGGCGCTGAGAGTGCGGTCGTGGGCCGGCGATGCCGAGCTGGTCGAACTCCTCGCCGCGCTCAGTTCGAACGCCACGACCGATCGACGAAGGCTCCCGGTCGACCTGGACATGCTCGACGAAGTCCTGAGCAGCCCCGAGGGTGGCTACCTCGACCTCGAGTCGGGCGACGTCTGGCCGATGTCGATCGTCGACGACGGACAGGTGGAAGGGATCGAAGGGGACACCGACGACCCTGACCCGAGGCGCTGGCTCGTTGTGGCCGGCGACGGTGGCCGGGAGGCCTATCAGGACATGGTCGACTTCGCCGCGAGCGTGACCGAGGGGCGCACACGCGCCGACCTCAGCGCGGCCCTGGACGGGCGCGGCGCCTTCCGACTCTTCCAGGCCGCTCTGGACCGCCACGAGGCCAACCGCGTGCTCTGGCGAGTCCTCTCCACGGAACGACGCGCAGGGCGAGCACGCGCCTGGCTCGCCGAGCAGGGCTACGACGCCAAGCCCTGACGGAACTCTCCACCTGCCACACACGCACCCATCGCGTACCGATCCGCCCTTCCCTCAGTAGAGACCCCCGCATCCTTGACTCGTCTGGCTCTCTTCGTGAGAACGAGCCGGGCAACGCTCGTCGTCGACGTGACCCCTCCGTGGATCTGTGCAGCACGAACAAACGATCGGCCTAGACCACGTCTGCGATCTCGACGGCTCCCTCGACGCGAACCAGGAGTGACGCGCCTCCGATGCTGACCATCCGGTCGCCCCTGTGAGTGCCGACGCTTGTCAGCAGACATGTGCATCAACGGTTCACTCCCGAGTCGTCGATACCCACTGTCTCGGCGCCGATCCGAGTAGTGCCGGTTGACACCACCGCGTCGTGGGAGAAGCACGCCCGCCGCGCCCCTGGCTCGATCCACGTGTCGACCTGGGTCCGACACGAAGGTCGAGAGTCCGTCATCTCGTCCGTCGCGGGGACGTTGGTGCAGGCAGCGGCCCATGGAGGAGGTGTCCGCTCAAACGCCCGCGACGGACACCCGTTTCCGCGTCGTCGCCCGCGACGGACGCAGTGACGGACACCCTCAAGGTTCCGCCGTGGCCGCGACGGACGAGATGACGGACGACCGCGGACCGGTGGCCCTGTCCCGGACCCGATCAATCGGTGTCGAGTGCTTCCGGCGCGCACCTCCCTAGGAGCGCGCCGTCCACAACGACGCGGTAGTCCGTGTCGCCCACAGCCCCCCACTGCCCTATGTCGCGTTCGTGAGCCGCACATGAGATCGAAGCAGCACGTGCACCTGTCGACGGAGGAGCCGCTGGTGATCAACAAGACGAGCGCTGGCCGCTACCGCGTTCGCGTCAAGGCTCGAGGCCGGGTCGTAGCCGATCGCACCTTCACGCAACGTCGCCAAGCGGAGACCTGGGAGCGCCAGCAGCTTGCGCGTCTGGACACCTCGGGCTGGGTGGATCCGGCGTTGGGCCGCTCGACTCTCGCCGAGGTCGCCGCGGCCTGGCTCCCGCTACGCGAACCCCAGGTCGAGCGACGCACCTTCCAGAGCGACCAGAGCGCGCTGCGCATCCACATCCTGCCGGCGCTCGGTCCGCTACCTATCGGCACGCTGCGGCGCACCGACATCGAGGACTTCGCACGAAGTCTTGTCAGCGACAAGCACCTGTCCGCCGCCACCGCCGTGCGCGTCCTGGCCACCCTCAAGGCACTTCTCGGCTACGCCACGCGAGACGGCCGCGTAACCACCAACGTCGCCACAGAGGTCGTCGTCCGCCGCAGCACTCGAGCCCAGGGCGACGACGCCCAGATCCGTGCGCGCCCTCTCACCCTGCACGAACTGCTGGGTCTCTACCGCGAGCAGCTCGAACGCAGCCCGCAAGCCGACATCACCCTCGTGCTCGGACTCACCGGCCTGCGCTGGGGCGAGCTCGCGGGCTTGCAGGTCGGCGACGTCTCTACCACCACCGACCCCGCCGGCAACCGCGACATGACCCTCGACGTCCGCCGGGTCGTCGTCTACGACGGCGGCGGTGGCACGGCCAGCCTCAAGCCCTACCCGAAGGGTCGGCGTCGCCGGACCGTGCCTGTCGCCGCAGCGGCAGTCCCGCTGATCGATGCACGCCGGAAGGGACGGAGCGCTCGGGAACCGCTGTTCGCGTCCCCGACCGGCGGGCTGCTCCACGAGTCCAACTGGCGCCGCGCCGTCGGCTGGACCAGCCGCACCGGCCACCGGCCGCACGACCTGCGCCACACGGCGGCATCGCTGTTCATCGCGGCCGGCGCGGACCTCAAGAGCGTCCAGGCACTGCTCGGCCACCAGTCCAGCCGCACCACCCACGACATCTACGGCCACCTGCTGTCCGCCGACCACCTGTCCAGCGCCGTGCATCGCCTCGACAACCTCATCAGCATCCAGATCGCCGAGCCCGAGGGCGACCCGTCGCCGACGGAGACCGTCGACAACGCCAGCTCCCCTAGCGCCTCCTCAACAAGCGCGGCCACTCGGTCGGCGTCGGCACGCGGCTCGGTCGGTCCGACCCGCTCCGTGCTCGATCGGCCTGTCCAGGACTCACATGTGCCGCATGCGAGTACCGAGTCCGGGGACGAGATGGGGACGAGCGGATGACCCGTCGAACGACGGCAGATGCGATCTGGCCGCGCTTCCGCAGGTCAGAGGCCCAGGAACATGGAGCCGCCTATCGGAATCGAACCGATGACCTACGCATTACGAGTGCGTCGCTCTGACCGACTGAGCTAAGGCGGCGCGACCGCCGCGGGCGACGGGCACGAGCAGGAAGGATACCGGACCGCTGCGGGTGGTCCGAATCCGGCGTACGCCGGACCGGGGAGCCCCTGACCTGGGGCGACGCCGTCAGCGGCAGACGGTGCCGGCCGCCGGCGGGTCGCCCGCGAGCAGGTAGCGGTTCACCGCGTTGTCGGTGCAGGCCGAGCCCTTGCCGTAGCCGGTGTGGCCGTCGCCGACGCGGGTGAGGAGCACGCCGCTGGAGAGCTCCTTGGCCATCGCCTGCGACCACGAGTACGGCGTCGCCGGGTCGTAGGTCGTGCCCACGACGAGGATCGGCGGCGCACCCTTCGCGGCGAGGGCGCGCGGGGTCTCGGTCGCTGCGACCGGCCAGTGCTGCCAGACGTCGTTGACCCAGGCGAAGAGCGGGCCGAGGATCGGCGCCTCCTTCTTCCACTGCTCGGCGAGGGTGGCCACCTGCGCCGTGGTCGGGCGCTCGGGCTGGGCGAGGGCGTTCACGGCGTAGTAGGCGTACTGCAGGTTGTTGCCGTACTTGCCGGTGGAGCTGCGCTCGTTGCGCTGGTCGAGCATGTCGAGCAGCACCGAGCCGTCGCCGTCCAGCGCGGCAGCGAGGCCGGTGCGCAGCGCGTCCCAGTCGCCGTACGCCGGGAAGTACAGGTAGGTCAGGACGGCAGCCTGACCCAGCGCCTGCGTGAGCGGCCGCTTGGGGTCTCCCGTCGGCAGCGGCTTGCTGTCGAGGTCGTCGAAGAACTGCGCGATGCGGTCGAGGCCGGCCTGCGTGCCGTCGGGCAGCGGGCAGTCGGACTGCTGGTCGCAGCTCTCGACGAACCGGCGCAGCGCCATCTCGAAGCCCTTGGCCTGGCCGTGCTGCAGCGCCACCTGGTCGAGCGCCGGGTCGACGGCGCCGTCGAGCACCATGCGGTCGACCTTGGTCGGGAACAGGTCGGCGTAGGTCGCCCCGAGCAGCGTGCCGTAGGAGAAGCCGAAGTAGTCGAGCTTCTTCTCGCCGATCGCGCCGCGCAGCACGTCCATGTCGCGCGCCGTCTCCTCGGTGCTGATGTGGGCGAGCACCTTGCCCGAGCGCTGCTCGCAGCCCTGCGCGAGCTGCTTGAAGGCGGTGTCGAGCTGCGCGACCTCGGCGGGGTCGTCGGGGGTCGCGTCGATCGAGAGGAAGGTGTCGAGCTGCGGGTCGGTCAGGCAGGTGACCGGCTCCGAGCGCTGCACTCCGCGGGGGTCGAACGCGACCACGTCGTACGCCGCGAGCACCTCCTCGGGGAAGACCGAGCGGGCGCCGCGCGCGAAGTCGATGGCCGACGAGCCGGGGCCGCCGGGGTTGATGAACAGCGACCCGAGGTGCGTGCCGCCGCGCGACGACTTGAGCCGGATCACCGAGAGCTTGATGGTCTCGCCGGTGGGCTCCTTGTAGTCGAGCGGCACGGTGAGCTGGGCGCACTGGTAGGAGCCGCCGCAGGAGGCCCAGTTCAGGCGCTGCGTGTAGAACGGCGCCAGCGCCGGGTCGACGTCGGGGTCGGCGGTGGCCGACGGCGTCGAGCTGCCGGTCGGGAGCGGGCTCGCGGAGCTGCTGCCCTGGGTGATCGTGCCGATCGTCGACTGCGAGCAGGCCGCGAGCACGAGGGCGGCCGCGGCTCCGAGCGCGGCGGTCCGGACGGTCAGGGGCAGGCTCACAGGTTCTCCGGACGCTCGGGCAGGGCGAGGCAGGAACCAGCCTGCCAGGTCACCAGGATCGACGCCCCGGCGCATCCACGAGTTCCGCCGTCCGCCCCAGGCCACCCCCGTGCCCGTGTGGCGGACGCCTCAGGACCGCGTCAGGTACGCCGCCCGCGCGGAGCACGCGTCGGCGCGCGAGCACACCGACCGGCCGCCGCCCGCGTCGAGGCGCAGGACCACCTCGTCGCGGGGCACCACGTGCCCGACCACCCGGGCGGTCCCGTCGGGCGTCTCGACGCGGTCTCCGAGGGCCGGGGCGGTGGCGTAGTACTCGTCGTACAGCGGGTGCTCGTACTTCAGGCAGCACATGAGCCGGCCGCAGGCGCCGCTGATCTTCATCGGGTTCGCGGGGAGGTCCTGGTCGCGGGCCATCCGCACGGTGACCGGCTCGAAGTCCTTGAGGAAGGTCGAGCAGCACGTCTCGCGGCCGCACGAGCCGATGCTGCCCTGCACGCGGGCGTCGTCTCGGGCGCCGAGCTGGGTGAGGACGACCTTGCAGTCGAGGGTGTGCGCGAGGTCGCGCACGAGCTCGCGGAAGTCGACGCGCCCGGGCGCCGTGAAGTAGACGGTGGCGGTCGGGCGGCCTGCCTCGTGCCCGACGTCGGCCCAGTCGACGGCGCTCACCTTCATCGGCAGCCCGTGCTGGCGGATGAGCCGCTGCGCCGCCACCTGGATCTCCGCGCGGCGCAGGCGGTTGCGCTCGTCGCGCTCGAGGTCGGCGTCGGTCGCGAGGCCGGCGCAGACCGGTGCACCCACAGCGTCGTCGATCTCCTCGGGACCCCACACGACCTGGCACACCTCGGGCGAGGTCGACGTCGGGAACAGCACGTGGTCGCCGACGCGCGGCGACAGGTCGCCGGGGTCGAGGTAGTGCAGGCGGCCGGCCTTCGCGAAGGTGACCGCCATCAGCCGCGGCATCAGCCCGCCCGCGCGAGGATCGCGTCGACCACCGCGTCGGGGTCCTGGTCGGGCAGCCAGTGCCCGCGGCCCTCGAGCGCACGGAAGTCGTAGGGCCCGGTGCAGAACTCGGCGCAGCCGTGAGCCGCGACCTCGCCGATCGCGATGTCGTCGCGTCCCCACACGAACGTCGTCGGCACGTGCACCTCGGGCGTGTCCATCGGCCCCATCGCGGCGTACCAGCGCAGCGACGCCTCGAGCGCGCCCGGCTCCGAGAGGAACTCGACGTACTCGTCGACGTCGTGGTGCGGCACGTCGTCGCCGTACACCTTGCGGAGCGCGGCCGCGTCGTCGGCGAGCAGCACCTCGGCGGCCTTCGCGGGATCGGCGCGGAAGAACTGCATGTACGTCGACTTCGCCCGCTGCTCGTCGTCGGTGCGCAGCGCGTGGCCGAACGCGCGCGGGTGCGGCACCGACAGCGCGGTGAGGGTGCGGACGTGCGCGGGGTGACGGGCCGCGAGCTCCCACGCGACGATCGAGCCCCAGTCGTGGCCGACGATGTGCGCCGACTCCCACCCGAGCGCGTCGAGAACGCCGAGCGCGTCGGCGACGAGGTGGCGCGTCTCGTAGGCCGACACCTCGTCCGGCCGCGCGCCGGGCGAGTACCCGCGCTGGTCGACCGCGACGACGAGGAAGCCCGACGACGCGAGCGGCGGGATCACGCGCGACCACGACAGCGACGTCTGCGGCCAGCCGTGCAGCAGCAGGACGCGGTCGCCGTCGTCGGCACCGGCGATCTCGGCGTCGAGGACGAGGTCGCCGACCTCGGGGTCGTCGACGTGAAGCTCCGCGCGCTCGGTAGGCACCCCCCGAGCCTAGGCGCCCCGGGCCGCGAGCACCGCCCGTCCGAGCGACGCGACCGAGACCACCCGGCACATGACGCGAACGAGATCTCGTTCCCGTCATGCCCCCGAGCCCCCCGCCCCAGCACATAACGCGAACGAGATCTCGTTTCCGTTGTCTCCGCTCGCGGGCGCGGGCGGGGCCGGCTCCGGTGATCGGGTTGGGAGCGGCGGCGGGGCGGGCTTACCGTGGGGGCGTGGGGAAGAGCGAGCAGAAGGCCGACATCGCGCGCATCGCGCAGCGGGTCGGCGCGCTCGTCGAGCAGGGGCTCGACGTGGCTGAGGCGTACGCCGCCACCACGGGCGGCACCACCCGCGCGGCCCGCGAGCACGCGAAGGCGCTCGAGAAGCACGAGCAGAAGGTCCGCAAGCACGAGCGCCGCCAGGCCGAGCGCCGTCGCGACGCCGTGGTGCTCGCTTCGGCGTCCGGCGCCGCCGGCGTCATCGGCCTCGTCGACCTGATGGCGGCCCCCGGCGGTGCTGTGCCCGGAGACCCCTGGATGTGGATCATCGGCGCCGGGGTCTGCGCGGTGCTCTCGGTGCGCAAGCGGTACGACGCCCAGCACGAGGCCCCGCCCGCGCCGCCGGCGCTGCCGACCTCGGTGTCGGCGAACGACCTGCGCCGCGACGCGATCGGGTGGGCCGAGGCGCAGAACCTCGCCGCCGTACGCCGTCAGATCGTGAGCATCGTCCCGGCCGTGACCGGCCTGCACCCGGAAGCCGGTCGCGAGCTGAAGTCGGCCGACGACGAGGCCGCGCCCGCGCTCGCCGCGCAGGTGACGCGACTCGCTGTCCTCGACCAGATCCGCCGGGACATGCCCGGCTCCGAGGCCGCGACCGCCGCGACGTCGGCGGCACAGCACGTGCGCGCCCGGCTCGCCGAGGGCGTCGCCGTCTACGACCGGCTGCTCGCGGCCGCCTCGACGATGCTCGCCTCCCCCGACCTCGGCCGCTCGAGCTCCGAGGTGCTCCTGCCCGCGGCCGACGCGCTGACGGCGTACGCCGAGGGTCTGCGCACCGCCGAGTCCCTCTGACGCTGTCGGGATCACGGCGTACGCCGCGTTGAGCGTGCCGGCTCCTCCGGCCTGAGCCTCGCGCCGCGGATCGCCTCCCCACTCTGGGCTCTCGTCCGACCGCGCCGCGCTCCCGTGCGCTCCGGTCTCTGACGGGTGTCGGGGATCGGTGGCACGATCCTTCGAGACCCACGGTCCGGGAGGACGCATGACGAGCTTCAGCGACGACGACCTGCGCGGCGCGGAGTTCGCGCGCGTGAAGCTCCATGGCGCGCGCTTCCGCGAGACCAACCTGTCGGAGTCGACCTTCTACGACGTCACGTTCGAGCGGGCGACGTTCCGCGAGGCCTACTTCGAGGGCGCGCGCTTCGTGGGCACCGTGTTCGACGGCGCGGAGATCGACGGCTCCATCGAGGGCCTGGTCGTCAACGGCGTCGCTGTCGAGCCGCTCATCGAGGCCGAGCTCGACCGGCAGAACCCCGGACGCGAGAAGCTCCGCTCCGACGATCCGGACGAGCTGCGCGAGGCCTGGGCGTGGCTCGAGGGCCTGTGGGCGACCACCACCGCCGAGGCGCGGACGCACCCCGAGTCGTCGCTGAACCTGCGCGTCGACGACGAGTGGTCCTTCCTCGAGACGCTGCGCCATCTCGTCTTCGCGTCCGAGACCTGGCTCGGCGCAGGCGTTCTCGGGCGTACGACGTACCACCACCTCGGCCTCGCCGGCCCGTGGTTCGACCACACGCTCGCGGGTCTCGACCCCGAGGCGCGGCCGAGCGTCGACGAGGTCCTCGCCGCTCGCGCCGACCAGCAGGCGATGGTGCGCGACTACCTCGAGACGGCCACGCCCGAGACGCTCGCGATGGAGAGGTCGGCCCCCGAGGGTGCCCCGTGGCCGCCGCCCGGACCCATGTCGGTGCTGCGCCGCCTCCACGTGATCCTCAACGAGGAGTGGTGGCACCACCGCTTCGCCACGCGCGACATGGCCCACTGGCCCACCCCCTGACGCCCGCTCCCTGACGCCCGTTCCTTGCGCGGGAGGTCAGTCGGGTGGCGGTGCCATCAGGCTCTCGGCCATCGCGAGCACGTCCCCGCGGCCTGGCAGCAGCTCGAACCTCACCCGGGGATCCTCGGCTGCCGACGCGGTTCTGAGCGCCCTCGAGTACCAGACCACCAGCAGCGCTCTGATCTCCGACGGCGAGAGGAGGACGAGCAGAGTGCCGTACGACTGCTTGAGTCCGCAGCACGCAGCCAGCACGTCGAGCTCGTCCACGGGGCGGGTGATGGTGGTGAGCTCGTCGGCGTAGGCGACGCGACGGTGCGCGATGCCGACCGCGTCTGCGGCCCACATCGCGGCCATGCGCGTCCCTGCCTCCACGAGGCTGGGGCCTTCGTCGGGATCCACGGCCAGCATGAGGGCCTCGTCGTACGAGCGTCCCTCCGCTACGAGCACCGACATGGCGTCCCGGATGCCGGCGTCGTCCAGACCGCGACCCGGACCTTGCTCCTGTCCCCGCAGGAGCCAGGACAGGCGTTCCCTCTCGGAGGACAAGAGCTGCCACGTGCCGCGGCTGGCAGGACGGACGTGCTCCGGCGCGGGCCGAGACCAGGGTGCCGGCGGGATGAGCGCCCTGGCATCACCCAGGCTCAGGCGCGGATCCCGCATCATCTGCCCCCAGGCGTAGACCATCCGCGCATCCCAGGCCCGGCGCATGGCCAGCTGGTCCCAGACAGCCAGCGAGTCGTCGTGCCCCCGCAGGTCCAGGGACGGCTCGCGCCTGACCGCACTGCGCCGGAACGCCACGACGTACAGCTCGACGAGGCGCTCGTCGTCTCCGGTCCGGCACTCTCCGTCGAGCCACACGCCGTTCAGCTCGCGCGGGACGCCTCGACCGCCGAAGCACCAGGGGCAGCAGCGCTCGAGGGAGTCGCCCCAGCCCGAGTGGTAGGTCGCGACGAGCGCGAGCACCTCGCCGCAGGGGCAGAGCTCGTCGGGCGGGAACGTGGACAGCTGCGCCCAGCTGCTCTCCATCGCCGACCCTCCCCCGTGGTCCGCAGCGACTGACGCGCTACAGCTCGAGGTGGTCGCCGGGGTCGAGGACCGTGAACGAGCTGCCGCTGAGCACTTCTACCGGAGCGGGGCCCGCGTTGCGCGCTACGCCGTCGATGACGGCGAGGCCGGCGTCCTCGGGGATGCCGAGCACCGTCCAGCCGCGCTCGGTCCACTGCCAGGAGTCGTCGCGGTCGTCGGGCGTGTAGTGCGGGCGCACGATCGCGTCGCCGAGCATGCGCAGGCCGGTGGTGTCGGTGACGCCGGCGTCGTTGGGATCCGCGAAGGAGGCGACGTCGATGTCGGCGCCGGCCAGCACGGCGCCGGCGCTGCTGCCGAAGTAGACGCCGCCGCGCTCCACGTGCGCCGGCGCGAGGCCGAGCGCGTCGCGGGTCTGCAGGTGGCGCAGCAGGTCGTAGGTGTTGCCGCCGAGCACGAACACGATGTCGGTCCCAGGATCGAGGTCGTCGGCGCTGCGGCCGCCGAGGTCGGCCCAGGTCTCGACGCGCGGGACGTCGTACGGCGCGACGTTGCGGCGTACCCACAGCTCGGCCATCTCGTGCTGCGACGCCGGGAGCGCCTGCGGCCACACGATGATCCGCCGGCTCGGCCGCAGGAACAGCCGCCACACAGCGGCCTCCTGCTGCGGGTCTCCCCCGCCGCCGAGGTAGAGGCGCGTGGTCATGCGAGCGACGGGTCGCGCAGCGCGACGGCGAGCGACTCCATCGCGAGCAGCGGCGTGACGTTGGCCTCGAGGAGGTGGCGGGTGCGCTCGAGGGCGTCGACGCGACGCAGCGTGTCCTCGGGCGTGGACTCGGCGGCGCAGCGCTCGAGCTGCGGACGCATCTCGTCGTTGACGAGCGACGACGACGCACCGAGCTGCAGCACCAGCACGTCGCGGTAGAACGCGATGAGGTCGACGATCGCGCGGTCGAGCTGGTCGCGTACGACGCGACGCCGGCGCTTCTTCTGCCGGTCCTCGAGCGCCTTCACCGCGCCCTTCGCGCGCCGCTCGACCGTGCCGATGCCGCGCCCCTCCGCGCCTTCGCCGTACGCCGCACGCAGCTGCGCCATCTCGCGCTCGTCGAGCGGGTCGCAGATGGCGTTGCTGTCGTCGTTGACGGTCGCGACGAGGTCGGCCGCCAGCGCGAGGCACGAGCCGAGGTCGTGGAGCTGGGTCGGGATGCGCAGGACGTCCTGGCGCCGCAGCCGCGCCTCCTCGCTCGTCGCGAGCGCCCGGGCGCGACCGATGTGGCCCTGCGCAGCGCGCGCGGCGAACGACGCCATCGCGGGGTCGACGCCGAAGCTGCGGGTGAGCGCCTCGGCCACCTCGGCGGTCGACGGCGTCGCGAGCTGCAGGTGCCGGCAGCGCGAGCGGATCGTGGGCAGCACGTCCTCGGTCGAGGGCGCGCACAGGATCCATACCGTGCCGGGCGTGGGCTCCTCGATGCTCTTGAGCAGCGTGTTGGCCGACTCGGCGTTGAGACGGTCGGCGTCCTCGAGCACGAACACGTGCCACGGCGCGCGCGACGGTGCCATCGCCGAGCGGTGCACGAGCTCGCGCGTCTCGGCGACGGAGTAGGTGACCGACTCGGGTACGACGTGCTCGACGTCGACGTGCGCCGAGTGCTTCACCGCCGTGCACTCCGGACACACGCCGCAGCCCTGCTGCGGGCACACCAGCGCGGCCGCGAGGGCGAGCGCCGCGGTCGAGCGGCCCGAGCCGGGCGGCCCGGTGAGCAGCCAGGCGTGGGTCATCGCCGAGGTCGGCATGCCGGCGCGCGCAGCAGGCCCTTCCGCGGCCGCGGCGCGCAGCTGCGCGACGACGTGGTCCTGACCGATGAGGTCGCTGAAGACGTCGGTCATCGGTCCGCCAGGAGCTCGTCGACCCGGGCGAGGATCACGGCGGAGATCGCGTCGACGTCGTCGTGGGCCGCGAGCACGAGGTAGCGGTCGGGGTCGCCGGCGGCCAGCGCGCGGAAGGCCGTGACCACGGTCGCGTGGAACTCCTCCGGCTCGCTCTCGAGCCGGTCGGGCTCGGTCGACAGCCGCGCGAGCCCGGCACCGGCGTCGACGTCGAGGAGCACGGTGAGGTCGGGCAGCAGCGAGCGGGTGGCCCACAGGTTGATCTCTCCGACGACGTCGGGGCCGAGCTGGCGGCCCACGCCCTGGTAGGCGATCGAGGAGTCGATGTAGCGGTCGGTGATGACCACGGCGCCGCGCTCGAGCGCTGGGCGCACCAGCCGCGCGACGTGCTCGGCGCGGCTCGCGGCGTACAGCAGCGCCTCGGCCCGCGGGTCGAGGCCGGCGTACTCCGGCGTGAGGACCACCTCGCGGATCGCCTCGGCGGCAGGCGTGCCGCCCGGCTCGCGGGTCAGGACCACCTCGAGGCCGCGCGCCTCGAGCGCCGCGGCGAGGGCGCGCGCCTGGGTCGACTTCCCCGCGCCGTCGCCACCCTCGAACGCGACGAACAGTCCCTCTGCCACGA
This sequence comes from Candidatus Nanopelagicales bacterium, assembly GCA_046330715.1. Classification (GTDB taxonomy): domain Bacteria; phylum Actinomycetota; class Actinomycetes; order S36-B12; family CAIYMF01; genus Longivirga. The sequence goes on along the minus strand of JAXLSG010000003.1, from coordinate 17,329 downwards.
CCGCGACCCTATGCCGAACCCCCGACCCCCGGCGCCCCGCCCTCACGACTGCCCACCCCTGCGTGATCTTGCCCGTGAGCTGGTTTCCGGGGCCGGCAAACTGGCAGGGCAGCACGATCACGCCTACCTGGACGGCCCACGGCGCGCAGGGTGCGCGCCGTGGGCCGGCTCAGGGAGCGGCGTACGCCGCGCGGGTCAGGCGTCTCGTCGCTGGAGGACGGCGGCCGCGGCGGCGACCGCGAGGGCGATCCAGCCCGCGAAGACCGCGGCACCGACGCCGTAGGACAGCAGCGACGGGTCGCTGACCGTGCTCGTGATCGCGACACCGGCGTTGGAGGGCAGGTACTTCAGCACCGCGCCCCAGCTCTCGGGCAGCAGGGCCATCATCAGCGCGGGCACGAACACGATGCCGCCCACGAGGACGCCGATGCCGGTGCCGACGCTGCGCAGCAGCACGCCGAGGGCCACGCCGATCACGCCGATGCCCACGAGGTACGCCGCCCAGCCGAGCAGCGCGCGGAGCACGCCCTGGTCGCCGAGACCCACGGTCGTCACGCCAGCTCCGCTCAGGAGCGCGGCGCCGCCGAAGAAGGCCACGAGCACGGCGACGAGGATCGCGGGCAGCACGATCGCGACGAACACGACGAGCTTGCTCACGAGCACCGGCCACCGCTTCGGCACGGCGGCGATCGTCGTGCGGATCAGCCCCGACGCGAACTCGCGCGCTCCGACGAGCACACCGAGCACCGAGACGATGATGACGCCGAACTGCGCGCCCGCCATCGTGATGCCGACGGTGTCGAGCGCCGCGACGTCGCGCGGGCCACCCTGCCCGGCCTCGGGCGAGTGCCCGGTCATGTACGCCGGGAGCAGGCCGAAGCCGACGATCGCCGCCATGAGCAGGCCGGTGGTGATCCAGGTCGAGCGCAGCGAGCGCTGCTTGATCCACTCCGAGCGGATCGCGCGAGGCACCGTGGTGCGCTGGACGGCGAGACGCTCGTGGGTCGACGTCGCGGTGGGCGTCGCGGTCAGGGTGCTCATCAGGCGGCCTTCCTCGTCGTGAGGGCGCCGGCGCTCTCGCCGCCGCCGCGGAACTCGACCTCGTCGCGGGTGAGCTCGAGGTACGCGTCCTCGAGCGACGCGCGCACGGGCGCGAGCTGGTGCAGGGTGACCGACTCGGCGGCGGCGATGTCGCCGATAGCCGCCGCGTCGAGACCGGAGACGTCGAGCGTGCTCTGCTCGACGGACGTGACGACCGCCCCACGAGCCGCGAGCGCGTCGCGCAGCCGCGAGGCGTGCGGCGAGATCACGCGGACGTGGTCGCGCGAGGAGCCCGACAGGAACTCGGCCATGGTCGTGTCGGCGAGGATGCGTCCGCGGCCGATGACGACGAGATGGTCGGCGGTGAGCTCGAGCTCCCTCATGAGGTGCGAGCTGAGGAACACGGTGCGCCCCTCGGCGGCGAGGTGACGCAGCAGCTGACGGATCCAGATGATGCCGTCGGGGTCGAGGCCGTTGACCGGCTCGTCGAGCATCACGACGGCCGGATCGGCGATCAGCGCGGCAGCGATGCCGAGCCGCTGTCCCATGCCGAGCGAGAAGCCGCCCGCGCGCTGTCCCGCGACCTCGGTAAGTCCGACGAGCTCGAGCAGCTCGTCGACCCGCCGCGCGCCGAGGCCGACGGTGGCCGCGAGGGCGAGCAGGTGGGCGCGCGCCGAGCGGCCCTTGTCGACGCCCTTCGCGTCGAGCAGCGCGCCGATCTCGGCGAGCGGGGCCGGCGTCGCGGCATAGTCCTTGCCGTTGACGAGCGCGCGGCCCGCGGTCGGCCGGTCGAGGCCGAGGATGACGCGCATCGAGGTCGACTTCCCGGCGCCGTTCGGGCCGAGGAAGCCGGTGACGATCCCGGGCCGCACGGTGAAGGTGATGTCGTCGACGGCCGCGTGGTCGCCGAACTTCTTGGTGAGCTCCTGCACTTCCAGCATGACTGCTCCTGTGGGGGTGGTTGCCTGCCACCACAGTCGCGGAGCGGAGCGGGAGTCGTCGTCGTCCGTGCACAGGCACCTGCGCGTACGACGTCCGCAGTACGCCGATGAGCGGGTCAGTCGCCGACGCGCACGAGCCCGGTCTGGTAGGCGATCACGACCAGCTGCGCGCGGTCGCGCGCACCGAGCTTGGTCATCGCACGGTTCACGTGCGTCTTGGCCGTGAGCGGCGAGACGACGAGCGCGGAGGCGATGTCGTCGTTGGACATTCCGCGCGCCACGAGAGCGACGACCTCGCGCTCGCGCTCGGTGAGCACGTCGAGCGACGCGTCGACGTGGTCGCCGTCGGTCGGCTGCGCGAGCAGCCGCTCGATGAGCCCCTTGGTGGCCTTCGGCGACAGCAGCGCCTCGCCGCGCGCCACGACGCGGATCGCGTCGAGCAGCTCCACCGGCTCTACCCCCTTGCCGAGGAAGCCGCTCGCGCCGGCGCGCAGCGCCGCGAGCACGTGGTCGTCGGCCTCGAAGGTCGTGAGCACGAGCACCTTCACGTCGACGAGCTCGGGGTCGCTCGTGATGAGCGACGTCGCGGAGATGCCGTCGGTGCCGGGCATGCGCACGTCCATGAGCACGACGTCGGGCTTCAGCGCCCGCGCCTGCTCGAGCGCCTGCTCGCCGTCGGCCGCCTCGCCCACGACCGTCATGTCGTCCGCGCTGCCCACGAGCGCGGCGAACCCGCCGCGGATGAGCGCCTGGTCGTCGGCGAGGAGCACCCGGATCGTCACGTCGTCACCATCGCGGGGACCGGCGGCGCAGGCAGCTCGGCGTGCACGAGGAAGCGCCCGTCGGACTCGCCGGTCTCGAGCGTCCCGCCCACCGCCGTCACCCTCTCCTGCATGCCGACGAGCCCGAGACCCGTTCCTGCTCTTGCGATCTCGCCCGCCACCCGGTTGCTGATGTCGAGCACGACGACGTCGTCACGGTAGTCGACGAGCACCTCCGCGCCTCCGCGGCCGTGCTTGCCCGCGTTGGTCAGCGCCTCCTGCACGACGCGGTAGGCCGCGAGGTCCGTCACCGGCGCGAGCGGCCGCACGGCTCCCGTGACGCGCCACGTGACGGGTACGCCGGCCCGGCGTACCGACTCGACGAGCGCGTCGGCCTGCGCCAGACCGGGAGCGGGCTGGGTGGCGCTCGACTCGTCGGGCGCGCGCAGCAGGCCGAGCACCGTGGTCATCTCCGAGAGCGCCACCTGGCTCGCCTCCCGCACGTGGCCGATGGCCTCGCCCGCCTTCGCCGGGTCGGTGGCGAGCAGGTGCTGCGCGACGCCGGACTGCACGTTGATCACCGCGATGTGGTGGGCGAGCACGTCGTGCAGCTCGCGCGCGATGCGCAGCCGCTCCTCGGTCACCTGCCGCCGCGCCTCCTCCTCGCGCGACTGCTCGGCGCGCAGCGCCCGCTCCTCGGCGTCGAGGATCACCTGGCGCCGTGCGCGCCGCGCGATGCCGATGGCGCACGCGGCGGCGATGAGGGCGGCGAAGACGTACACGACCTGCTTCTCGACCTCGTCGGCCGCGACGACCCACAGCGACCCGCAGATCAGCAGCCCGACGACGGCCGATGCCCCGACGGCCTCTCGCCACGCACGCAGCATCGACACCGTGTAGACGGCGACGAACAGCGCGCCGAAGGTCTGCGAGTTGCTGTGGTCGACCGCGATGCCCACGAGCGACAGCACGAGCTCGGCGCCGAGCACCTCGACCGGGCGCAGCCGTCGCGCGACGAGCACGAGGCAGGCGAGCACCAGGAGGATGTACGACGCCGCCGTCGGCTCGAACACGATCGGGTGCCCGTCAGGACCGCGACTGCCGTCGTTCCCGGGGCCGAGCGACAGCAGCCCGCCGACGAGCAGCACGAGCGCGAGGCAGGAGTCGAAGAACAGCGGGTGCGCCTTCGTCCACGCGCGCCAGCGCCGCCACCTGCTCACGCCGTCACCGTAGCCGGGCGACCGCGGTCGCCACATCGCCCCGCCGTCGTACTCCCGCCGTACTGCGGACGCGGTACGCCGAGGCGGCGCGCCGGTCAGCCGGCCCCCGCGCTCTCCACGGCCGCCTTCGCCGTGTCGATGAGCCACTGGTTGCCGCCTGGGAGCGGGACGTCGCTGCCCATCGCTCCGCCCGGGAGGCTGAGCAGCCAGATGAGCTTGTCGCCCGCGACGACATACACCGTCGCGGCGCCCCCCGTCTTCTCGCCCTCGACGAGGACGTAGTCGCCGACGATGCCCGTGCCCGAGAACAGCACCGTCGTCCGCGGACAGAGGGAACCGTCCGCGGCCTTCGCCATCTGCGCGAGCGCCTTCTCCCGGCCGGCGGCGGTCAGGGTGAACACGTTCTCGGTGAGCAGCCACTCGCGGTTCCACTCCGGGGCAGCCGGGAGCACGCCGCGGTAGACCAACGCCTGGCCGGGTTCCGCGATATCGACCGGCACGCCGTTACAGTCCGGACCCGGGGCGTGAGCCGACGTCACCGACGTCAGCCCGTCGCCCGGCTCCGTGCCGATCTGCCAGCCCTGGCCGATCGTCGACGGGACGAGGAAACCTGAAGGCGCCGGCGCAGCCGTCGGCGTCGGGGTCGGCAGCGGCGCCGTGCCGGGGTCCTCGCCCTTCATCGAGCGCCGAGCAGCGTCGGCGATGCCGACGAGGAACGCGTCTCCCGGCGACTCCAGGTGGGTCCCGTCCGTCATGACAGTGAGCTCCATGACCTTCGACCCCACCCGTACCAGGACCTGCCATTGGCCGAACTTCGCGTGAACGAAGCTGGCTCCGGGGACGGCGTCGCCGCCGTCGGGGCGGAGCCGCTCGGCGCCGTGGCACACGAGCATCGCCGCCAAGTCCGCCACCGCCTGCGCGGCGACCTGGTCCGTGGCGTAGGAGCGGGTGAAGTCGAAGACGGTCCACTGCACCGGACCGTTGGGGTAGACGTGGAACACGGCACGACCGCTCGCACCCGTCCACTGCACGTACGCCATGTCCTGAACGGCGTAGGGCCCGAACGCCGACGCCGACAGGGTCTTCGGCGCGGTGCCCGTCGGCGTCGGGGGGAGGTAGAGGTCGGCCTTCGCGCAGTCCAGCGGGGACACCGACGGCTGCGGCTCGCTGTCGGGCAGCGGCGGGCTCGAGCGCCCGGCCCACCAGACCACCGCGAGCACTCCGGCGACCACGGCCGCGACGGCCACCAGCGCCAGCGGGCGGTCGACCCGTCGCGACCGGCCCGGTCCCACCGCCGACTCACGGAGCTGCGCGCCGGTGATCGCGTGCGGAGGGGCCGGCGCCGCCTCGTCGAGCATCGACCGCAGCCGCTGCTCCTCGTCGTAGGTCATCGGCCCTCCTCCATCAGCACCGAGCGCAATCCCGGCACCTCGCGCAGCCGCGCGAGCGCACGGGACAGGTGCGTCTTCACCGACCCCCGGCTGACGCCCATCGCCGCCGCAGTGCCCGCCTCGTCGAGGTCGACGAAGAAGCGCAGCACAACGGCGACGCGCTGCTTCTCCGGGAGCTGCCAGAGCGCGATCACGAGATCGTGGCGCGCGAGCGTCTCGGGCTCCGCGGCGTACGCCGTCGACTCGGGGAGCCCGCCGACCGGGATCTCGCCCGTCCACCGTCGACGACGACCGCGCACGAACGCGCGCGAGATCGAGCGGTGGGTGTACGCCAGCGGGGACTCGACGTCGTCCCAGTGCCGCCAGAGCTCGACGAGGGCGGTCTGCACGAGGTCCTCGGCGGCGGCCCAGTCACCGGTCAGCAGCCATGCGGCGCGCTGGAGCTGGCGCTCGCGCTGCCGCACGAACGCGTCGAACGCTGCTGCGTCGCTCATCTGCTCCCCCGGTCCGCCTCACCCTAGGAGAGGCACCGGGCCGACTCTTCGGTTGACAGCCGGACGCCGCAGAATCGTGATCGCCGCTCGCGTCCGACCGGCGACCTGGATCAAGCCTTGGCGGCGGCCTTCTTGGTGGCCTTCTTGGCCGCCTTCTTCGCCGGGGCCTTCTTCGCGGCGGCCTTCTTCTTCGGGGCGGGGCCGGCGGCGCGCTTCTCGGCGAGGAGGTCGGCCGCGCGCTCGACCGAGAGGGTCGAGGGGTCGTCGGCGCGGCGCAGGCTCGCGTTGGTCTCGCCGTCGGTCACGTACGGACCGAAGCGACCCTCCTTGAGCTGGATCTCCTTGCCCGTCGAGGGGTCGACGCCCACGATCACGCCGGGCTTCGGCGCGGCCTGGCCGCGGCGCGTCTTGGGCTGCGCGAGCAGCGCGAGCGCCTCCTCGAGCGTCACCGTGAAGATCGACTCCTCGCTGGGCAGCGAGCGCGAGTCCTTCTCCTTGGTGATGTACGGGCCGTACCGGCCGTTCTGCGCGGTGATGACGACACCGTCGGCCGGGTCGGCGCCGACCTCGCGCGGGAGCGACAGCAGCTTGAGCGCGGTCTCGAGGTCGACCGTGTCGACGGCCATGTCGGAGAACAGCGACGCCGTGCGCGGCTTGGCCGACTTCGGCGCGTCCTCAGGGAGCAGCTCGGTCACGTAGGGGCCGTAGCGGCCCGTCTTCGCGACGATCTCGAGGCCGGTCTCGGGGTTCACGCCGAGCGGGTGGTCGCCGGAAGGCAGCGCGAGCAGCTCCTCGGCCTTCTCCTTCGTGACCTCGTCGGGCGCGAGGTCGAGCGGCACGTTGGCCCGCTCCTCGCCGCGCTCGATGTAGGGGCCGTAGCGCCCGACGCGCAGCACGATGTCGCTGTCGGCGATCGGGAACGACGAGATCTCGCGCGCGTCGATCTCGCCGAGGTCGTTCACCAGCGCGTGCAGGCCGGCGAACTGCTCCGACGCGTCGCCGCGGTAGAAGCGGTCGAGCGCCGCGACGCGGTCGAGGTCGCCCGACGCGACGGAGTCGAGCACCTCCTCGAGCTGCGCGGTGAAGTCGTAGTCGACGAGGCGCGTGAAGTGCTCCTCCATGAGGCGCACCACCGCGAACGCGAGGAACGTCGGCACGAGGGCAGACCCGCGCTTCACGACGTACCCGCGGTCGACGATCGTGCCGAGGATGGACGCGTACGTCGACGGCCGGCCGATTCCCCGCTCCTCGAGCGCCTTCACGAGCGAGGCCTCGGTGTAGCGCGGCGGCGGGTTGGTCGAGTGGCCCTCGGGCTCGAGGCGCAGCGCGGTGACCGAGTCGCCGACCTTGAGCGGCGGAAGACGGCGCTCGGAGTCGTCGGCGTCGTCCTTGTCGCGCTCGTCGTCGACCGACTCCTCGTACGCCGCGAGGAACCCGCGGAACGTGATCACGGTGCCGCTCACGGAGAACTCGGCGTCGCGACCGTCGGACGCCGTGGCGCCGAGACGGATCGTCGCGGTCTGACCGCGCGCGTCGGCCATCTGCGAGGCGACGGTGCGCTTCCAGATGAGGTCGTAGAGCAGGAAGTCGTCGCCGTTGAGCTCGCCCGCCACCTGCGCGGGGGTGCGGAAGACGTCGCCGGCGGGGCGCACGGCCTCGTGGGCCTCCTGCGCGTTCTTGACCTTGCGGTCGTAGCGGCGCGGCACCTCGCTGACGTGGTCGCTGCCGTAGAGCTGCGCGGCCTGCGTGCGCGCCGCGTTCATGGCCGACTCCGACAGCGTGGTCGAGTCGGTACGCATGTAGGTGATGTAGCCGCGCTCGTACAGGCCCTGGGCCACGCGCATCGTGCGCTGAGCACCCCAGCGCAGCTTGCGGCTGGCCTCCTGCTGCAGCGTCGAGGTCATGAAAGGCGCTGCGGGAGAACGCTTGTAGGGCTTGTCCTCGACCGAGCGCACGGTGAACGCGGCACCGTCGAGCGCCGCGGCGAGCGACGTCGCGGTCTCCTCGGTGAGGTGCGCGGCGTCGTTGCGGGTGAGCACTCCGAGGTCGCTGAAGTCCTTGCCCGTGGCGACACGAGCGCCGTCGACGGCGACGAGCTTCGCGGTGAACGAGCCCGGGTCGAACAGGCCCTCGATGTCCCAGTACGACGCGGAGCGGAACGCGATGCGCTCGCGCTCGCGGTCGACGACGAGACGGGTCGCGACCGACTGCACGCGGCCGGCCGAGAGGCCGGTCATGACCTTCTTCCAGAGGACCGGGCTGACCTCGTAGCCGTAGAGGCGGTCGAGGATGCGGCGGGTCTCCTGGGCGTCGACCAGGCTCTTGTCGAGCTCGCGGGTCTCGTCGACCGCGCGCTGGATCGCGTCGCGGGTGATCTCGTGGAAGACCATCCGCTTGACCGGCACCTTGGGGTTGAGCACCTCGAGCAGGTGCCACGCGATGGCCTCGCCCTCGCGGTCCTCATCGGTCGCGAGGAGCAGCTGGTCGGACTCCGCGAGCTTCTTCTTCAGCTCGGCGACCTTGTTCTTCTTGTCCGCGTCGACGACGTACAGCGCCTGGTAGCCGCGGTCGACGTCGACCCCGAGGCGCGACCAGGCCTCACCCTTGTACTTCGCCGGGATGTCGGCCGCGCGCTTCGGGAGGTCGCGGATGTGCCCGACCGAGGCCTCGACCTCGTAGCCGTCGCCGAGGTAGCCCTGGATCGTCTTCGCCTTGGCGGGCGACTCCACGATCACGAGCGTGCGCGACCCCGACGGGGCGCTCTCAGCGGTGGCCTTGGCCTTGGGGGGCACCTGACTCCTCGTCCCTGCGCGGAGGCTGGTCCCCCGCCGTGTCGATCATCCGACGGGGCGGAGTGTCTCCACCCACCGGGGTGCCCTGTCAAACGGAGGCCGCCCGCACGGCGTGTCGGAGGCCACGTCGTACGGCGCATCGTCGCAGGTCAGAGGCGGTACGGACACACTCCGAGACGCCTGTCCGCGTGATGGACGCCCCTCGGGGCCGATCGCTAGGACCCCGGACCGACCCGGACGCCGTGCTCGAGCTCGACCAGGACCCCCTCGGCGAGGGCCTGCAGGGCCGCCCGCACGCGGCGCGCGAGGCGGGTCGCGAGCACCGCGTCGAGGTCGGGCTCGGCCACGAACGCCGCCGACGCGAGCTCGTCGAGCGGCAGTCGTACCGCGTCGAGCGAGGGCAGCGTGCCGCCGTCGTACACGTGGAGCACCGACTCGGTGCGGTCGGGCTCCGGACCCTGCCACTCGACCACGAGCAGCCGGCCGACCGGGAGATCGAGGCCGAGCTCCTCGCGCAGCTCCCGAACGCAGGCCGCGCGCGGGGCCTCGTCGCGCTCGACGTTGCCGCCGGGGATCTCCCAGGTCGCCTTGTACGTCGGCTCCACGAGCAGCACCCGACCCTGGGGGTCGCGGATCAGCGCGCCCGAGCCCACCCGCTTGCCGGGGAGCGAGGCGACGTGCGCGGTCTGCTCCGGCGTCAGCGGAGCGTTCGGGTCGCGTCCCATAGCGGACACCCTGGCAGCCGCTGGGGAGCGTGGGCTGCGTCTTAGGCAGCCTGGGGCACCTTCAGCGCGATCAGTCGAGGGTGAGGAGGGCGTCTTCGACGAGGGCGCGGACGGCGACGAGGGCGGCGGGGAGGACGTCGTCGGGGTCGAGGTCGTAGACGGCCGAGGCCGACTCGACGGCCTGCGCGAGCGTGGTCGCGCCGTCGAAGCAGCGCACGAGGTGCGCGCCCACGGCGTCGAGCACGACCTCGGGGCGCCAGCCGTCGACCAGGCCGATCCGCGGCGGCATCGGGTCGAGGCGGCCGAGCTCGTCGGCGCGGTCCTCCTCCACGATGCGCAGCCCGGTGGCCCTCCGCGGGGTCGAGCCGACGAGGGCGAAAGCGTCGTACGCCGCCCAGCCGGCGCGCGCCTGCACGAGGGCCGCGACCTCGTCGCCGCGCGGCTGGCGCGGCGCGGTCGACACGTCCTCGATGCGCGGGCCGGTCGCGCCGTACGTGCCGCCCTTGTGCAGCACGACCCAGCCGAAGCCGATCCCCTCGGCGTCCATGTCGTGCAGCTCGTCGAGCCACTCGGCGTAGCGGCGGTCGTGCTCGGCGTTGCTGTCGTCGCCGCCCGCGTCACGGAGCCAGAGGCCGACATACTCCGCCGGGTCCTGCACCTCGCGCTGCGCGACCCACACGTCGCACCCGCTGCCCTCGACCCAGCCCGCGACGCGCTCGCGCCAGTCGGCGCCGCGCACATGCAGCCAGTTGGCGAGCACGACCGCCGTGCCGCCGTCGGCGAGCCGCGCGGGCAGCTGCTGCAGGAGCACCCGACCGAGATCGTCGGCGGGGAGCCCCGCGTCGCGGTAGGTGTAGCGGTGCCCGGGCGAGATGACGAACGGCGGGTTGCTCACGACGAGGTCGAACGTCTCGCTCGCGACCGGCTCGAGCAGCGAGCCCTCGCGCAGGTCCCACTCCTGCCCCGACAGCGCGGCTGTGACGGCGGCCAGGCGCAGCGCGCGCCGGTTGCGGTCGGTCGCGACGACGGATGCCGCGTGCCGGCCGAGGTGCAGCGCCTGGACGCCGCACCCGGTGCCCAGGTCGAGCGCGCGCCCGACCGGGTCGCGCGGCGTGAGCCGGGCGAGGGTGAGCGACGCACCGCCCACACCGAGCACGTGGTCGACCGCCACCTCCCCCACGTCGTGGCCCGCCGAGTCGGGACCGTGGTCGGACACGACGTACCAGTCGGTGTCGCTCTCGCCGTAGGGCCGCACGTCGACCGCGGCGCGCACCTCGCTCGCGCCCGTCACCAGGCCGAGCGCGTCGAGGTCGGCGAGCGGCAGATGAGCCTGCGCGTCGTCGAGCGGTACGCCGTCGCCGAGGACGAACAGGCGCACGAGCTCGGCGTCGGTGCCGTGCCGGCCCTCGAGCGCGCGCCGCGCCGGCACCGGCTCGCCGCGACCGAGGGCGGCGTACGCCGACGCCCCGAGCAGCGCGAGCAGCCCGTCGGCGGTGAAGCCCGCCTCGAGGAGCACCTCGCGCAGCCTCGCTGCGGCGGCGCGGTCGATCTGCATGGCCCGATCATGCCGCCCTCGCCGCCCGGCACGCGCAGGTGCCGCGGAAGCGGTCCGCCGCAACGGAGGCGGGACGCGGCCCGGACACGCGCGAGGGCCCCGGGAGCTCGTCCCGGGGCCCTCGCGTGCGTGCGGTGGGCTAGTGCTGCTCGCCCTCGCCGATCGTCTCCTGACCGGCGAGCTCGGGGTGCAGCTCGGGGTGGTGGGAGGCGTCGATGTCCTCGAGGATGTGCTCGAGCTCGGGGTCGTCGCCGACCGCGATCGGGCGCATCTTCGCGATGACCACCGCGCCGATCACCAAGATGAACGCGATGAGGGCGATGCCCCGCGCGTACCAGTCGTGGCCCGCGAGGTAGAACGCCACGATCGCCGGGGCGACGAGCAGCGCCACGAGGTTCATCACCTTGATGAGCGGGTTGATGGCCGGGCCCGCGGTGTCCTTGAACGGGTCGCCGACGGTGTCGCCGATGACGGTGGCCGCGTGGGCGTCGGAGCCCTTGCCGCCGAAGTTGCCGTCCTCGACGAACTTCTTCGCGTTGTCCCAGGCGCCACCGGAGTTGGCGAGGAAGATCGCCATGAGCAGACCGGTCGCGATGGTGCCCGCGAGGTAGGCGCCGAGCGGGCCGATGCCGAGGCCGAAGCCGACCGCGATCGGCATGAGCACCGCGAGCAGACCCGGGGTGACGAGCTCGCGGAGCGAGTCGCGCGTGACGATGTCGACGACCTTGCCGTACTCCGGCTTCTCGGTGCCGTCCATGATCCCGGGGTGGTCGCGGAACTGGCGACGCACCTCGAAGATCACGGCGCCGGCCGCGCGGGACACCGCGTTGATGGCCAGGCCCGAGAACATGAAGACGACGGCCGCACCGAGCAGCAGGCCCACGAGGTTGCGCGGGTCGGCCACGTCGAGGACCGCGCCGTACTGCGCCTGGTCGTTCGGCGCCGGCACGACGACGCCGCCGGCCGCGATGGCCGCCTTCGTCGCCTCGACCACGGTGTCGCGGAAGGCGCCGAACAGCGCCGTGGCCGCGAGGACCGCGGTCGCGATCGCGATGCCCTTGGTGATCGCCTTCGTGGTGTTGCCGACGGCGTCGAGACGGGTGAGCACCTGGGCGCCCTCGCCGTGCACGTCGCCGGACATCTCCGCGATGCCCTGGGCGTTGTCGGAGACCGGGCCGAAGGTGTCCATCGAGACGATGACGCCGACGGTGGTCAGCAGGCCGCAGCCGGCGAGCGCGATGGCGAACAGGCCGACGATGACCGAGCCGCCGCCGAGCAGGTAGGCGCCGAAGACGGCCGCACCGATGAGCAGCGCCGAGTAGACGGCCGACTCGAAGCCGATCGAGATGCCCGCGAGGACGACCGTGGCCGGACCCGTGAGCGAGCTCTTGGCGACGTCGTCGACCGGCTTGCGATTGGTCTCGGTGAAGTAGCCCGTGAGCACCTGGATCGCCGCGGCGAGCACGATGCCGATGAGCACCGCACCGATCGCGAACAGGCGCGGGTTGAACGAGTCGATCGTGACGATGCCGAGGTTGCCGACGACGACGCCCTTGAGGTCGACGACCTTCGCGGGCAGCAGCCAGAACACGGCGGCGATGACGAGCACCGCCGACACGATCGCGGAGATGAAGAAGCCGCGGTTGATGGCGGTCATGCCCGAGCGGTCGCCGGGGCGAGGCGTGACGGCGAAGATGCCGATGACCGCGGTGATGACGCCGAGCGCGGGCACCACGAGCGGGAAGACCAGGCCGACGTTGCCGAAGGCCGCCTTGCCCAGGATCAGGGCTGCGACGAGCGTGACGGCGTAGGACTCGAAGAGGTCGGCCGCCATGCCGGCGCAGTCGCCGACGTTGTCGCCCACGTTGTCGGCGATGGTCGCCGCGTTGCGCGGGTCGTCCTCGGGGATGTTCTGCTCGACCTTGCCGACGAGGTCGGCGCCGACGTCGGCAGCCTTGGTGAAGATGCCGCCGCCGACACGCATGAACATCGCGAGCAGCGCAGCACCGAAGCCGAAGCCCTCGAGCACCGTGGGCGCCTGGTCCTTGTAGATGATCACCACGATCGCGGCACCGAGCAGGCCGAGGCCCACCGTGAACATGCCCGCGACGCCACCGGTGCGGAAGGCGATGCGCATCGCCTTCTGCTCGGCGCCCTCGGGCTCGTTCGCCGCTGCGGCCACGCGCACGTTGCCGCGCACCGCGAGCCACATGCCCATGTAGCCGGTGATCGCCGAGAAGACGGCGCCGACGAGGAAGAAGATCGAGCGACCGATCTTCTCCGAGGTCGTGTCCGCCGGCAGCGCGAAGAGGACGACGAAGACGATCACGGCGAAGATCGACAGCGTCTTGAACTGGCGAGCGAGGTAGGCCGCGGCCCCCTCCTGCACAGCTCCCGCGATCTCCTTCATGTTGTCGGTGCCCTCGCTCGCGGCGAGGACCTCGCGGGCCAGAACCCACGCGACGCCGAGCGCAGCCAGTGCGATGACTGCGATGACGACGATGATCGTGTAGTTCATGCCCTCGAGAGTCACGCCGGTGGTGACGGCGCTCAACGACCCGGACATGCAGTGCTCCTGACTGGAAGTGAGGCTCGGCGCAGCATCGAGACGCGCCCGTAGCGTGCCCGGAGTCTACGCACGGTTGTGACCTGGACCACGGGGGGTGGTCCTCCGTGCGGTGCGGCGTGAGTCACACCCTCCGGAGCCCGCGCAACCTGCTCGGTCCGGGGCCGGGGCATGCAACCGCTTCCAGTGCGGCTCGGGTGGTTTCGCGGATCGGCGTACGCCGGAGGATCAGTCGGCCTCGGCCGGCCAGCGCAGGCGGAGGACCGTGCCCGTGGGGGTCCGCGGGGCGACGTCGACCTCGGGGGCGACGGCCCGCACGAGCGCGAGGGCCATGCCCTCGTCGTCGTCGGGGAGCTCGGGCGCCGTGCGGTCGCGGACCTCGACGAGGAAGCCGTCGTCGTCGCAGACCACGACCTCGACGTCGGCGTCGGTGCCGGCGGCCGCGTGGCGCAGGACCGCGCGGGCGACGGCCTCGCCCACGGCGAGGCGCACGTCGTCGACGACGTCCTCGGGGACGCCCGCCCGGCGCGCGGCCGCGACCGTCACGAGGCGCGCGGTGCGCACGTGCTCGGGCGTGGGCGGCAGGCTCAGCGTCGCGGTCGGCACAGCGGGTCCGTCAGGACGCCAGGGCGTCGGCCAGGGACGCGTGCACGGGGATCACCTGGTCGAGGCCGGTGATGCGGAAGACCTTGTTCACACGCTCGGCCGTGACCACGACGTCGAGGGCGCCGTCGGCGTCGCGGACGCGCTTGAGGGCCTTCACGAGGACCGAGAGGCCGGTGGAGTCGAGGAAGTCGACGCCGGAGAGGTCGACCACCACGCGGGTGGCACCGCCGGAGACGACCGCGGAGAGCGCGTCGTCGAGGACCGGCGCCGTGTAGACGTCGACCTCGCCGGTCGCGGCCACGATCGTGCGGCCGGCCTCGTCACGGGTGCTCACGGAGAGATCCACGCCTGCACTCTGGCACACCTCCCGCGACCCGGGAACGCGTCGGGGAGGATCGGGGCGTGCTCGACGTCGACCCGCAGCTGCTGCTCGCCCGCCTCACGGCCGGGCGCGACGACCGGCTGCTCCACGTCGAGCAGGTCCCGGCCCGCACGGGCACGGCGGTGGGGTGGCCGGACTGGATCGACCCCGACCTCCGCGACGCGTGGACCCGCGCCGGTGTCGCCCTGCCGTGGGCGCACCAGCGGGCCGCCGCCGACCACGCGCACGAGGGGCAGCACGTCGTGGTCGCGACGGGCACGGCGTCGGGCAAGTCGCTCGCCTACCTGATGCCCGCGCTGACGTCGGTGCTCGAGGGCACCCGCGCCCCGAACGGGCGCGGCGCGACGGCGCTCTACCTCGCGCCGACGAAGGCGCTCGCCCACGACCAGTGGCGCTCGATCGCCGACCTGCGCCTCGAGCAGCTGCGCGTGTCGGCGTACGACGGCGACACCGCCGACGAGGAGCGCGAGTGGATCCGGCAGCACGCGGGCTACGTGCTGTCGAACCCCGACCTGGTGCACCGCTCGATGCTGCCGGGCCACCAGCGGTGGGCGTCGTTCCTGCGCGCGCTGCAGTACGTGGTCGTCGACGAGTGCCACGTCTACCGAGGCGTCTTCGGGTCGCACGTGGGCAACGTGCTGCGCCGGCTGCAGCGGGTGTGCGCGCGGTACGGGTCGTCGCCCACGTTCGTCCTCGCGTCGGCCACGGCCGGCGATCCCGCGGGGTCGGCGTCGCGGCTGCTCGGGCTGCCGGTCGTCGCGGTCGACGACGACGCCTCGCCGCGCGGCGCGACGTCGTTCGCGCTGTGGGAGCCGCCCCTGACCGACCACGGCGGCGAGAACGACGCGCCGACGCGGCGTACGGCGACGGCCGAGACCGCCTCTCTCCTCACGGATCTCGTCGTCGAGGGTGCCCGCACGCTCGCCTTCGTGCGGTCGCGGCGCGGCGCCGAGGCGGTGGCGATGACGGCGCGCGACACGCTCGCCGAGGTCGACCCCGACCTGGTCGGGCGCGTGGCGGCGTACCGCGCGGGCTACCTGCCCGAGGAGCGGCGCGCGCTCGAGGACGCGCTGCGCTCGGGCGAGCTGCTCGGGGTCGCGGCGACGAACGCTCTCGAGCTCGGCGTCGACGTCACGGGTCTCGACGCTGTGCTGCTGTGCGGCTGGCCGGGCACGCGCGCGTCGCTGTGGCAGCAGGCCGGTCGGGCGGGGCGGTCGCGGCGCGACGCGCTGGCCGTCCTCGTCGCTCGCGACGACCCGCTCGACACCTATCTCGTGCACCACCCCGAGGCGGTGTTCGGCGCGGGCGTCGAGGCGACCGTGTGCGACCCGACGAACCCGTACGTCCTCGGACCGCACCTGTGCGCCGCGGCGTCCGAGCTGCCGCTCACCGAGGACGACCTGCCGATGTTCGGCGAGGGCTCGCGCGACGTGGTCGAGGCGCTCGTCGTGCGCGGGCTGCTGCGCGCGCGGCCCGGCGGCTGGTTCTGGACGCGTCCCGAGCGCGCGAGCGACCTCGCCGACCTGCGCGGCATCGGCGGCGGCATGGTGCGCGTCGTCGAGGACGAGACCGGTCGGCTGCTCGGCACGGTCGATCCCGGCGCCGCGCACACGACCATCCATACCGGTGCCGTGTACGTGCACCAGGGGGCGACGTACCTCGTCGACCACCTCGACCTCGAGGACTCGGTCGCGCTCGCGCACCGCGAGGACGTCGACTGGACGACGTCGGCGCGCGACCTCACCGACATCCGCGTCGTCGACGAGATCGAGCGCACCGCGTGGGGCGACGCCGAGCTCGTGCACGGCCACGTCGAGGTCACCAACCAGGTCGTGGCCTACCTGAAGCGCCGCTACCTCACCGGCCAGGTGCTCGGCGAGGAGCCGCTCGACCTGCCGCCGCGCCACCTGCGCACGCAGGCCGTGTGGTGGACCGTGACGCCCGAGATGCTGCGCGGCGCCGCGATCGACGACGCCGACGTCCCCGGCGCCGCGCACGCGGCCGAGCACGCGTCGATCGGCCTGCTGCCGCTCGTCGCGACCTGCGACCGCTGGGACATCGGCGGTGTCTCCACCGCGCTGCACGAGGACACCGGTCGGATGACCGTCTTCGTCTACGACGGCCACCCGGGCGGTGCCGGCTTCGCCGAGCGCGGGTACGCCGCCGCCCGCACCTGGCTCACCGCGACGCGCGACGCCATCGCCGCGTGCGAGTGCAGAGACGGCTGCCCGTCGTGCGTCCAGTCGCCCAAGTGCGGCAACGGCAACGACCCCCTCGACAAGGCGGGCGCCGTCCGCCTCCTCGACGTCCTCCTCGCCGGAGCCCCGTCGGTGACGACTGGGAGGATCGGAGAGTGACGGTTGAGCGGGAGGACGTCGCGGGCGTGGTGCTCGCGGCGGGCGCGGGGACGCGGCTGCGGCCGCTGACCGACGAGCGGCCCAAGGCGATGTGCCCGGTGGGCAACGTGCCGCTGGTCGACCACGCGCTCGCGAGGGTTGCGCCGTACGCCGGGTCGCTCGCGGTCAACGTGCACGCGTCGCAGCCGACGCTGCGCGACCACGTGGCCGACCGCGCGTTCGTGTCGATGGAGACCGAGGAGCGGCTCGGGACCGCCGGGGCGCTCGGGCACCTGCGCGACTGGATCGCCGGCCGCCACGTGCTGGTGCACAACGCCGACTCGTTCGTCGACGACGACCTCGCCGCGCTGCTCGACGGCTGGACCGGACGCAACCCGCGGCTGCTCGTGCGCGACGACGGCGTACCCCGCGACTTCGGGACGCTGAAGTTCCTCGGCGTCAGCCTGCTCCCCGCCCACCTTGCGCGACCGCTGCCCGACGAGGTCGCCGGCCTCTACC